>CADECP010000017.1 GCA_902825875.1 uncultured Acidobacteriota bacterium | reverse complement strand
AAATGCCTCATGGGGAGGCCGAGCGGCCTCCCTTTATTTGTCCAAACTCGTGTAATTAATGCGTCTATGCTTTAATGGAAGATGTATTTTTTACGTATCAGTGGGCTTGTGAATAAATATGTGATTAATAGCGGGTACTTGCAACTTCATGTGCTTAATATGTTTGTAATTTCGCTGGTTTAATAATAAATAGTGGACTCATAATTGCATTTCATAGTTCAGCCAAGTAACAGTTTAATTTCAGTAAAGTAACTCTACGTTTGCCTAGGAATATTGTTTTTTTTCTAGCAATTGACACTTAGAGTTGTTTACTGCTTAGTTAAGCTAATCAATGATCTGCAAACCTTTCAACAAGGAGAACTATGATGAAAAAGCAGTGTCTATTAGCGGTTCTTATCGCCACGTCATTGGTCTGGGATGCTAAGTTAGTGAGAACTGTGATCGGTGCTTCCCCAGAGGATTTTCCACACGTACCGCAACCTTTCTTGCAAAACCCCCTCTCTCAACAAAACGTTCACTCTACAATAAACACAAAGCCTGCATTTGAGATTCTCAGCAAAGAGGCTTCCCAGATTAACCCTAACCTTTTTCAACTGCCAGGCAAGGAAAGGTATAGATGGTTATTGGAAAACAAAGATAAGATATCAGAATTACAGTCAGATAAAGTAAGTGGCCACAAAATTCGCGGATTGGAAATTGCCGGCACATTGCGCTTACCTGAAAAAGTTCAACTGGTTGGGGATACGGTAATAATAGCTAAGCGTCTATTATTGAAAGGCCAGGATATAAGCATTAAGGGAAATTACAACTTGTATGTGCTGGTTGAAAAGCTGGAAGTTGAGAATGACTCTTTAGAGGTCAGAAGGGCAACCGTTACAGTAGATACAAGTGCAAGCACCAGACGTCAAGGCAGTGAAACAAAGATCGGATACAGTCCTGTGGAGCCTGATAGGTTAAACACATTGCTAGCGACACGCTCTATGTTTATACCTCCCTTGTTGACCAACTATAAGCGTCAGGATAAATTGATTGCCAATCAATATTCTAAATTTGGATTAGGCTATCGGTCTACACAGTACACGGATGGCGGCAATGGCTCTACAGGCTATCAAGGAGCAACCGGGACCACTGGTTCTACAGGAGAAACAGGTAACATTGGTGATAATGGAAATTGTCCTGGTGCTGGCTCTACTGGAGGAATAGGGGGAACGGGTGAAACGGGTGGAATGGGTGAAACAGGAGGAGAAGGTGGAGCAGGCGGAAATGGAGGTGACCAATCTTGGACAGCTACATATTGTAGTCAGAATGGATTTGACTTCTATTTCAGCGCAAAAGGTGGCAAAGGTGGTAAAGGTGGTAAAGGTGGCGCGGGCGGGACGGATCGCTTTGGCGGAACTGGTGGCCGTGGTGGTCATGGCTTTGGCGGCGGCGATGGTGGGCAAGGAGGCCCTGGCGGCACTGGCGGTTATGGCGGCCCAGGAGGGGCAGGTGGACAAGGTGGCAATGGGGGAAATGGTGGCAGAATTGATGTGTGGACTGACTTTTGCACATATATCTACTGCTATTTTTGGTTTTCTGTTGACGGTGGACAACCGGGTGAGGGGGGAGATGGAGGTAGCTCAGGGTTAGGCGGACAAGGCGGAGTTGGGGGTGATGGAGGTTGGGCAATTATATCTGCTTGTCCAGGTAGTGGAGGCTCCCATGGGCCGCAAGGCTCTACAGGAAGCCAAGGCAGTGGCGGCTATCCAGGCACGTCAGGTAACTATGGATCTTATGGGTCAACGGGATCTTATTGGTTATACGTACAATAACCCGACTCATGCCTTGCTTTAACTACACCTTTCGTTAAGTGTCTGCGTTGAGGCGCAGGCACTTAGCTTAGTTTTACTTGAAAGACCTGACCGCGAGTAAAACAGTGTGCTTATAGCGAAAGATGCGATGCAGAATTGCAAGGAAGTGTTCAAATCATCGTAATCCGCTCAATTATTACGCCGCATTGTTTGACGGCGAATCCGTGTTCAGGAGCGAACCGTGTCGGACGCAATCCGGTGACGGGAGCAATTTTGCCGTCGGTCAAAATCGGCACGTTTGCCGACGGTACGGGCACTCCGTTTCAGGGAATGCGCCAGGTGTCAGAGCGCGTGTTCAACACGCCGCCGATTCAATTTGCCCCGCGTATCGGTTTTGCCTATGACATCTTTGGCGACGGTAAAACTTCGATTCGCGGCGGAATCGGTGTGTTTTATGATCGTTTCAACGACGATCAGGTGCTGCAACAAGTCGAACAGCCGCCCAACCTGATTACGGCAACGGCGAATTTCACCACGATCAAGGACCTGTTGGCGACTCCGCTCAGCATCAATCCGGCGGGCGTGAATTCGGTTGATCCTAAACTCGATCCGACTGCGGTGTATAACTACAGTTTGGGCGTGCAACGAGACATCGGGTTCAACACGGTGCTTGACGTGGCGTATGTCGGTTCGCTGGGGCGTCACTTGCTGCAACGTTTGAGCCTGAACGCCGTGCCGTATGGAACCCGATTTCTACCATCAAGCATTGATCTAACTGTGGCAGGTGGTGCAACGCCTTTGCCGGACAATTTTTTGCGGCCGATCAAAGGTTACGCAGATATTCAGTTGATCGAAACTGGCGGCAATTCCAATTACCATGCTCTGCAAACGCAAGTGAATCGCCGTTTTTCGTCGAGTCTATCGTTCGGGGTCAGCTACACCTGGTCAAAGACTTTGACTCTCGTGGATAACAATAACGCGGCAATCAACCCATTTATTGATCGCCGAATACGTAACTACGGCAGAGGTAGCTTCGATCGAACGCACAACTTTGTGCTCAATTATGTGTACCGCGTTCCCAGCCTGAGCAAGTATTGGGACAACGCCGTGTCGCGCACGGTGTTTGGCGGCTGGGAACTGTCCGGCATCACTTCGTTTGTCAGCGGCGCACCGTCGGGTGTGGGGTACGCGCTAGTGCAGGCACGTGATCTGGTCGGTGGCGGCGGAGCCGGTGTGGATAGCCGCGTCGTGCTTGTTGCCGATCCTGTGTTGGCGCGCGATCAACGCAATTCGGTTTGCGCTCATGCTTTTGCGGCCACCAACACGACGGCGCAAACAACCGCTGTCGGCGGGTGTCACTTGAACGTCAACGCATTTCGTCCGCCGACCGCTGCTGGCGATTTCGGCAGAGGCAATGCCGCGAAAGACCTGTTCCGGTTGCCAGGCACGAACAACTGGGATATTTCCTTGTTCAAGAATTTCAACCTCGCGCCGGAAGGAAAAGTGCGGTTGCAATATCGCCTGGAAATGTACAATGCGTTCAATCACACGCAATTTACCGGCGTAGACACGACCGCACGCTTCGACGCGAACGGGAATCAAGTCAACGCGCTTTTTGGTTCCTACACTTCCGCTGCCAATGCGCGGCGAATCGTGATGGGGCTGAAACTAAACTTCTAAACCTGAAGTCTTAGCTGTCGGCAATTCGTTCATCGTCAAACACTCAACGCCGACAAACGAATTGCCGACACCTTACATTCCGCCGCGACTCTTGCGGCAAAAGGAGTATTCCAAGTGGGATATCGAAAGCTTTTTAGAGTTGTAGCTTGGCTGCTGTTGCTGGGAACCGTCGTGAATTTTAGCCCGACTCCGCAGGCGCAAAGCGGCAAACCCGCCGAATGGTTAATGGATGGCGGCGATATGGAGCGCACAGGCTGGCAAAAGAACGAAACGATTCTTTCCACCACCAGCGCCAAAAACATGAAACTGCTCTGGAAAACCAGGCTCGACAACGAGCCGCGCCAGATGCACAACTTGTTGCCGGTGCTGATCGCTCCGAATGTGGCAACCGCCAAAGGGCCAAAAGAAATCGTGCTGGTTACTGGCGTCACAGATAACCTGTATGGCCTGGATGCCGCGACCGGAGAAATCATCTGGAAACATCGTTTCAAAACGGATTGGATTCCGCCGGTTGGCGGACGCGGCGCAGGCATCTTGTGTCCCGGAGGCATCACTGCGACGCCGATCATTGCTCGCACCGAAACGCCCGGCAAATACATCGTTTATGCCGCAGCGTGGGATGGAACCTTGCGGCGTTTGGATTTGGCCACAGGCGAAGAAATCGCCAAACCCGCCAAATTCATGCCGCCCAACGGCAAACCTTATGCGCTGAACATATACAAAAACGCGATCTACGTTCACACGGCGCAGGGCTGCGGCGGCAATCCGAACATGGTTTACATCTACGACCTGGCGACTGATAAAGTCGGTTCTTGGGGGCCTGCGGGCGGAGGTATGTGGGGACGAACCGGCGGAGCCATCAGCAGCAAAGGCGTGATGTACACCGGCACGGGCGACGGCCCCTGGAATCCTGAAAACGGAATTTACGGCAACGGCATCATTGGCGTCGCTCAAGACCCTGTCACCAAAGCCGGAAAGCTGGTGGATTATTACGGCCCGTCCAACGCCGAATGGTTATGGAAACGCGATCTGGATATGCAGGTCACTTGCGCGATTTTCAATTACAAAGGCAAAGAATTGATGGTGGATTCCGGCAAGGAATGCGTGATGTATTTGATGGATTTGGATTCCATCGGCGGAGACGATCACCGCACGCCGCTCCATCGCACGCCGCTTTATTGCAACGAAGAAGTGAACTTTGCTTCTGCCGGAGTCTGGGGATCGTTGGCCACTTGGGAAGACGCCAAAGGCACTCGCTGGGTGTTGTCGCCGTTCTGGGGGCCGAAACATTCCAAGTTCACCGCTCCGATACAAAACGGCGTAGTCAAAATGGGAGCAGTCGTGGCCTTCAAAGTGACGGATGACAAAGCGGGCAAACCGACGCTGACTCCAGCCTGGATTTCGCGTGATATGAATCGCGCCGAACCGCCGGTCATCGCCAATGGAGTCGTCTTTACTTACGGCAGCGGCGAAGACACAGATCAAGCCAGATTCGACATCGGGCTGGCGTATAACCACGATTCGAAATATCGCATCGCCGGTTCGACCAAAGCGGTGTTGTATGCGCTGGACGCTCAGACCGGCAAAGAGCTTTGGAACAGCGGCGATCAAATCGCTTCGTGGAGTCACTGGGGCGGATTGTCCGTCGCCAACGGCAAGGTTTATATCAACACCTTCGACGGCTACCAATACTGCTTCGGCATCAAAGGTGGCGATCAAGCCGCGTCAACCGCGAAAGGAGGCAAGTAAATGAAAAAGATTCTTGGCTTCTTCATCGTCTGCCTTGCTTTGACAGTTTCGGCCAAAGCTCAACGCGGCAACGTGGATTGGATGACCGACAGCGCCGACGCGCAACGGTCTTCGTGGATTCGCACCGACGCGAAAATCACCACCGAAGGCATAGAAAAGAAAAAATCCGATAAACAAAACGCCTTCCAGTTTTTGTGGAAAGCCAAAGTCAAAAACTCGCCGCGCCAATTGAACAACCTCACGCCGCCGGCCACGCTGGATCGGCTGATCGGTTATCGCGGATTCCGCATGCTGGGATTTTTCGGCGGCAGTTCTAACAACGTCATCACCTACGACACAGACCTTGGACGGTTGGAATGGGAAAAGCAGTTGAAAACCAATGCTCCATTGGCGGCTGGAACCTGGACGTGTCCTGGCGGAATGACTACGGGAATTGCCAAGCCTATGCTGGCGGCAATTCCGCCGTCACCAACCAACGCAACCGGGCCCGGTCGCAGCAATCCTGCCAAAAGCGCAGTCGGTGATCCTGGCAGTGGAGCAGTCACATTGGCTAATGTTCGCCCGAATCCATCCGGGCCGCCGCCGAGCGCAAATCCTGCGCCTGCTCAACCGCCTCGCGTCAACCCGGCAAATCCTCCGGGCGGACAACTCGGAGCCGGGCCGTTTTTGGTTTACGCGCTGGCTGGCGACGGCATGCTGCACGCGCTGCATTTGTCGAACGGAGCCGATTACGAACCGCCAACCAGATTCATTCCAGCCGGAGCCAACGCCAGCGGATTGGCTATTGTTGACCATGTGGCTTATGTCGTCACATCGAGCAATTGCGGCGGAGCGGACAATGGCGTGTGGGCAATTGATTTGATTTCCAAACAGGTGACAACCTGGAAAGGCAACGTCGTCGGTTCGGCTGGCCCGACCTTCGGCAACGACGGAACCATTTATGTTGCGACCGGCAGCGGAGGCGATAAACCGAATTCCATTGTTGCGCTGGAACCGAAGACTTTGAAGTTGAAAGCTTCGTTTTCAGCCAGCGCGGAGTTCGCCGCGACGCCTGTATTGTTCAGCCACGGCAGCAAAACCATGGTTGCCGCCGCAACCAAAGACGGCAAAATTCATTTGCTGGACGCCGCGAATCTGAATGGCGGAGTTCTGGCAAGTTCGGCTTCGACCGGCAAAGAACTGGCTTCAGGCGCATTGGCAAGCTGGCAGGATCGTGATGGCACGCGCTGGATTCTGGCTTCGATCATCGGTTCGTTACCACAAGGTTTCACCGGCAACGTCACCAAAGGCGCGGTTGTTGCCTGGAAGATGGTCGAACAAAACGGCGCGTTGTCACTGCAACCGGGCTGGGCTTCGCGCGACCTGACTTCGCCGTTGACGCCGACGATCATCAACAACGTTGTTTTCGTCACGTCCAGCGGAGAGTTTCGCGCCGCCGACAAAACTCCGGCGGCGATGCGCGCCGCGCGTTCCGGCAAAGCGGTCGTTTACGCTTTGGACGGAGCGACCGGAAAAGAACTCTGGAACAGCGGCACGACGATCACCTCGTTTGCTCACGGCGGAGCCATTGCCGGCGGAATGGGGCAGATTTACCTGACCACTTACGACGGCACGATCTATACATTCGGTTTTCCGATGGAGCATTAAGCCAGATGAATTACTCAAGACGCGATTTCAACAAACTCGCATTTGCCGCACTGCCAGCGATGGGTTTTTCAAACCTGTCGCTGGCCAAACCCAATTCCAAATTCGGCGGAGTCCAGATTGGCATCATCGCGCCGTACAGCTTTCGCGGTTTGCCTTCGGCGGCTGATGATTTGCTGAAGTATCTGGTGCAACTCGGCATCAACGTCGTAGAGATGCAATCCGAACCGGTTGAAGCCTATGCCGGTGCGCCCGCTCCGCAAGGTCGTGGCCCCGGTGGCCCGCCACCGGGCGCTGGCGGACAGGGCAGACCGCCCGGAGCAGGCGGTGGTCGTCCGCCGATGACGCCCGAACAACAAGCCGCGATGCAGGCCGCGATGCGTGCTCGCGCCGAAGAGCTTCGCAAATGGCGTTTGTCGGTTTCGATGGATAAGTACAAGGAGCTTCGCAAGAAATACGACGACGCGGGCGTGACCATGCACATCGTCAAATTCGGGTTGAACGCCGAGATGCCTGCCGAAGAAATTGATTATTGTTTCAACGTCGCCAAAGTGCTCGGCTGCAAAGCCATTACTTGCGAACCGCCGCTGAGCCATACCAAAAAGCTTGGCGAATTCGCCGCGAAACACAAAATCATGCTCGGCTATCACGGCCACTCGAACATGACCAGCGAAGAAGCTTTTGCCAAACCTTCCAGTTGGGAAACGGCGATGGCCAATTCCAGCTTCAACGGCTGCAACATTGACATCGGCCATTTCACGGCGGGCAATGGTTACACGCCGCTGGATTTCATCAAGAAGTATCACAACCGCATCACGAATCTGCATTTGAAAGATCGCAAGGTCAATCAAGGGCCGAACGTGCCTTGGGGACAGGGTGACACAAAAATCAAAGAAGTCTTGCAGTTGATGAAGAAGGAAAAATACGCCTTCCCGGCCTGCATTGAATTGGAATACCCCGTGCCCGAAGGCTCCGACGTGATGAAGGAACTGGCCAAGTGCGTTGAGTATTGCAAGAACGCGCTGGCTTAGAGTCGCTGTGTCAGTAGCCCGCGCGTAAGCAAGGGCTATTACTTGAAGCCCAAGCCCTTGCTTACGCGCGGGCTACTGATACTCATTAGTATTGAAATGAAAATAGTTGTTATGTCGTTACGGTCTCATTATTCTCGTTTGTTTCGCTGTGCGCTGCTGACGCTGGCGCTGAGCTTGTTTGTCGGCAACGCACTCAATCAATCATCCGCCCATCAAGGTCAGGCGATGCCGGACGGCCCCGGCAAAGTCGAAGCCACCAAACTCTGCAAAGGTTGCCACGAACTGGAAAAGTCTTTTTCAGTTCGACAGGACAAAGCCGGTTGGCAGCAGACGTTGGAAAAAATGGTTTCGTATGGAATGAAGGCCAAAGACGAAGACCTGAGTTTGGTGTTGGAATACGTGGCGAAAAATTATCCGGCGGATGATGTGCCGCGTTTGAACGTCAACAAAGCCGAAGCGATTGATTTCGAAAGCGCCTTGTCGCTGAAACGCTCTCAAGCCAACGCGGTCATCCAATACCGCGAGAAAAACGGCAAGTTCAAATCCATCGAAGACCTGAAAAAGGTTCCGGGCATTGACCCAGCCAAAATCGAAGCGAAAAAAGATCGGCTGATTTTTGAGTAAGGCCACTTATGAACAGTTCGCGCTCGTTTACAAATCTTCTGTTTGTTGCCGCCTCGATTATCGTTGTTGCTGTTTGGGCTGAAGCTCAAACCGGCAAGAAAAAGCTCACGGCAACCCAAAAGGAAAAAGTGATGACCACGCAAGCCAAAGGAACCTTTGAGGTCAAGCTGACCCCACAAGAAGACAAAGACGCCGAAGCTGGCCGCATGCTGATAGACAAACAATTTCGCGGCGATCTGGAAGCCGTCAGCAAAGGGCAAATGCTGTCCACCTTTTCAAAGGAGACAGGCTCTGGCGGATATGTCGCCATCGAAAAAGTCACCGGCACTTTGCACGGTCGCAAAGGCAGTTTCATCCTGCAACACAGTTCGACAATGACGCGCAATACGCCGCAACAAAGCGTAACCGTAGTGCCGGATTCAGGAACTGAAGAACTCGCGGGCTTGACGGGCAAAATGACGATCATCATCGCCGACGGAAAGCATTCTTACGAGTTTGAATACTCGTTCAACAAAACTCCCTGAACATGAAACCAGTCTTTCTGAAATTGACGCTTGGAATTGTGGCGCTTGCGGGCGTGGTTGGCGCGCAAAAAGCGCCGAATTGTGCGGCTTCGCTGGCGGAGTTGGAGCAACGCTTTGAAATTCAGCGCAAGATGCTGGCCGATTGGGCAGGCTTGGTTCGATACGGCAGCGAAAATGCTGAACTACCAAAACCCAAAGCAGGCGAAACTCGCGTCGTGTTTCTGGGCGACGACATCACCGAACGTTGGGGCGAAGGCAAAACGCCCTTCTTTCCTGATAAGCCTTACTTCAACCGAGGCATCAGCGGACAAACTACGCCGCAGATGTTGGTACGATTCCGGCAGGATGTCATCAAACTGCAACCGAAAGTTGTCGTCATTCAAGGCGGGTTGAATGACATTGCCAGTTTGTACGAACCCATTACGCAACAGATGACGGCGGAAAACATCGCTTCCATTGTCGAACTGGCCAAAGCAAATAACATCCGCGTGGTGCTGTGTTCGCTGACGCCGATCAATGATGCCCACAAAAAACAATCTTCGCTGCGTCCGTTCGGAAAGATCATAGGCACAAACGGCTGGCTGAAAGATTACGCCGCCGCCAGCGGCTCGGTGTACTTGGATTACTATTCCGCAATGGCCGAAGGCCGTAACCTGAAAAAAGAACTGAGTGACGACGGCATCTTGCCGAACGACGCCGGGTACGCGGTAATGGCTTCATTGGCCGAAGCCGCAATCGCCCAAGCCTTGGGCAAGAAGTAAATCAAAGAAAAACCCTATCCACGAAGCTCACGAAGGAACACAAAGAACTTGTCTTTCTTCGTGACTCTTCGTGAACTTCGTGGATAAGTTTCCGAGGAGCAAAACCAATGAGCAATCAATTTCCAAAACTGCACAATGCCACCTGGCCGGGGCTGGTCGGCAAAGGCGGCCCCGATTCCGAACCGGTCATCGAATTTGAGAAGATGCTGGATATGACCGCCGCTGCTGAAGTCAACGGCCAGAAATTCGACGGCGTAGACATTTTCCTTTCCCTGCCGCACACAGACATTGATTCAACCGACGACCAGTTGAAAGAGCTTGCCGATCAAGTCGCCTCGCGCGGTTTGGTCATCGGCTCGCTGGTAGCTCCCGTTTGGGGGCCGACCGGCGGAGGCTCGGCGATGGGGTCCGACGAAGAACGCGCCGCCTTCCTGACGCAAATCCGCAAATCCTGCGAAATTGCGCAGAAGCTGAACAAACTCGGCATCCGCAAATACGGAGTCGTCCGCGTGGATTCGTCCTGCTCTCCTGGAGATTGGGCGGTTGATCCGGTCGGCAACACCAACAAGATCGCCGACACTTTCCGCGAAGCCTGCAACATTGCCGAAGGCTTTGGCGAAAAGCTCGCCGCCGAAGGCGAAATCTGCTGGGGTGGAATGCACAGTTGGAAAGACCTCAACGATTTGCTGGAACAGGTTGGCCGCCCGGAAACGCTCGGCATTCAAGCTGACATGGCGCACACCATGCTGTTCACAATGGGTTACAACGCGCCCGAACATAACCTGCTGCCGGAAGGTTACGATTGGCAGGACAAAGAAGTGCTTTACGAAGCTCTGGGCAAAATGACCAGCGTGCTGCGTCCGTGGGTCAAAGATTTCCACGTCGCGCAAAACGACGGAACGGTCAAAGGCTCCGGCACTCATGACAAGACCGGTCGCCACTGTTTGCCGAAAGACCCGAACGGCAAAATGGACATCACTCGAACTGCCGGTCTGTGGCTGCGCGATGCGAATGGTGAAATTACCAAGAGTACCCAACACATCAACTGGGACGGTTGCATGTTCTCGAACGAAACGATGACCAATCCGCAAACCTGGAATGACATCCTGGCTGCGATGATCTCGGTGCGGGACGCTCACGGATGGAATTGATCTTTTGATTGCCCGTCCGCAGCGTTCTCGTTATCCTGCTGCGGACGGGCTGAGCCGTCCAAAATCGAAGAGGTAAAAACGATGAGCGCAACTATCATCATTCCCGCTGAGCTTGAGCAACAGATACTTGGAAAAGCATCGGCCAGCGGTCAAAAGCTTGAAGAATTTGTCCTAAGCACTTTACGGAAGGCGATAACGACGCCATTACAACCGACTGCCAACGGCGCAACTGACGATTCGTGGCTTGATATTGAATATATGGCCGCCTGCACCAAAGAAGCAGACTCAAGCGTCACACTAGATTCAGTGCGCCGCATTCTGGCTAAAATTCCTGGCTCTTTGGCAGACGACATCATTGCCGAAAGGGATGAGCGGTTCTAAATGGCCAACTATTTTTTCGACACCAGCGCGCTGGCCAAACATTACCGAGTCGAGCAGGGAACGACTGAAGTTGAACGAATTTTGGCTGAGCCAGTCAGTGTTCATTACATTGCTCGTTTGGCGGTGGTCGAGCTTCAGTCAGTATTTGCGCTCAAGGTCAGGACTCAAGAAATTACGCTCTCGGATTTGCAGCAAGTTCAAAAACTCATTGCGACAGACTTCGCCGCGCGCCGTTTTCCTGTTGTCAGAATGTTACAAAGCCACTTTTACGAAGCCGAACGATTGCTCATAAAACACGCTCCGACCAAAGCTCTTCGCACTCTGGATTCATTGCAATTGGCTGTGGCTCTGAGCTTGAGCGGCCAGGGGAAGCTAGATTACTTCGTTTGCGCGGACGACAAGCTTTGCAAAGTCGCTGGAGATGAAGGGCTTTCAGTCATTAACCCGTAAAGGTTGTCTGTGTCTTTTTGATGAGCAGTGAAAGCAAGCAGAAGACATGCAAGTCAATTTTTCTGAACCAAAAAAATTCGATCAAGGGTTGGGAGTTCCATACCCTAAAGGCGAATCACCCACGAGCACAAACATTGGCTACTTCGATATAAAACTGCTGCCTGAAAAAATTGACTTATTTCCAGAACTACAAGGCTGGCCTGAGCTAAAAGAACTGGTAAGAGCTGTCAATAAAACTAACAGTATCTTTCGGTCTCTTCGCTGTGATGTCGCACAAAGCAAAATCACCCGTGACGGCTTCAGACATAAAATCTCTTCTTACATAACCCTCGCCTTTGAAATTCTTGAATGGAATTCAAAGGAAAACTTTAAGCAATTGCATGACAAGTTTTTGGTATTTGCGAAAACCCAAGTTGTCAGGGTTGATAACACAGTGGAGTTTGTACTGGAGCCTACTTCCTATAATGAACACGCTTATACTGCTTGGAGCGTGGATTTGTGGAATCACGGCTTTGGACGCACTGGTAAGGAAGCAAAACAAAATTGGCTTAGCGGATTGCACATCATAAAAGCCTTTGTCGCTGATCAAAATCAACGATATGGGAACCAACTTCTCAAAGATCGAAAAAAGATTGGAGATATTTTCATCTAACGTAATTGACCGGAAGGTGATGACGATAGTTATGAGCAAAAAAACTTTGAATATCGGTTTAGTCGGTTACGGTTTTATGGGGCGCACGCATTCCAATGCGTTCCTGCAAGCCGGGCGTTTCTTTGATCTTCCGTATCAGCCGGTTCTGAAAGCCGTCTGCGCGCGGAATCCTGATCGAGTGAAATCGTTTGCGGATAACTGGGGTTATGAGTCCATCGAAACCGACTGGCGAAAGCTGGTCGAACGCAAAGACATTGACTTGATAGACATCGCCAGCCCGAACGACACACACGCGGAAATCGCCATTGCCGCCGCCCAGGCTGGCAAGATGGTCATGTGCGAAAAGCCGCTCGGTCGCAATACCGCAGAGGCTCAGGCAATGGTTGACGCCGTCGAAGCCGCCAAAGTCCCGAACACTGTCTGGTACAACTACCGCCGGGTTCCTGCGGTGACGATGCTGAAGAACCTGATTGACGAAGGCCGCTTCGGGCGAATCTTCCATTACCGCGCCAAGTTTTTGCAGGACTGGACGATTTCTCAGGATTTGCCTCAGGGCGGCGAAGGCCTGTGGCGATTGGATGTTTCGGTTGCGGGCAGCGGCGTGACAGGCGATTTGCTGGCTCACAACATTGACACGGCGATGTGGCTGAACGGTTCGATCAAGGAAGTTTCGGCAATGACCGAAACCTTCGTCAAAGAACGTCAGCACAATCTGACAGGCAAGGTCGAACCCGTAGGCATTGATGACGCCAGTTTGTTTCTGTGCCGGTTTGATAACGGTTCGCTGGCTTCGTTTGAAGCGACTCGATACGCACGCGGTCACAAGGCGCTTTACACGCTGGAAATCAACGGCGAGCACGCTTCGGCGTTTTGGGACTTGCACGACCTGCATCGCATTCAATACTTCGATCACCGCGACGAAGGCCAATTGCGCGGCTGGCGCAGCATTCACATCACGGACGGAGATCATCCCTACATGAATCGTTGGTGGGTTCCGGGTTTGCAGATCGGTTACGAACATACCTTTATTCACCAGTTCGCCGACTTCGCCCAAGCCGTTGGCGAAGGCAAGGAATGTGCGCCGACTTTCCGCGATGGTTTGGCGACAGATCAAGTTTGCGATGCGGTGCTCAAATCCGCGAAGACTCGGCAGTGGGAAAGTGTCGGGTAAATCAAAAGGCAAAAGGCAAATATCAAAAGTCAAAAATGACGGACAGAAAGTTGCGCCGTTATCTGAAAAAGAAAAGCACAGACCTTTTGCCTTTCAACTTTTGATATTTGCCTTTTGATTTTCAACGGAGAACTCAATGAAACGACTTGCTGCAATTTCTGTCGCTCTCTTCGCGGCAGCGTTATTTACATTTGCCGTCATCGCACAACAAGCCCAACAAGGTTCGCCGCAAGGTGGGCAAGGGCGTCCGCCCGGCGGTGGTATGCGTACTGGCATCGAACCGATGGCGGCGGATGACCGCACTGGCTTTACTCAAATCTTTGACGGCAAAACGTTGAAAGGCTGGGATGGAAATCTAGATTTCTGGCGAGTGGAAAACGGAGCCATCGTCGGTGAAAGCACCCCCGAAAAGCCTCTGCCCGATAGGCTGAACACTTTTTTGATTTATCGCGGCAGCCAGCCTGGTGATTTTGAATTGAAGCTGGAATATCGCATCAACTCCACCAACAGCGGAGTGCAATATCGCAGCGCGGAATTGCCCGAAGTCGGCAAGTGGGTGCTCAAGGGGTATCAGGCCGATATTGATTTCGCCAACCAGTACACTGGGCAGCTTTACGAAGAACGCGGACGCGGCTTTTTGGCGATGCGCGGACAGGCGACTCAGATTACGCCGGGCAAGAAACAGGTCATCGCCAATCTTCGCAGCGGCGACGATCTAAAAGCGGCGATCAAAAACAACGACTGGAACACATTGCACATCATTGCGCGCGGCAATCGGCTGACGCACATTCTGAACGGTCATTTGATGGCCGAAGTGATTGACGACGATCCGGCTGGCCGCGCAATGGGCGGATTGATCGGCTTCCAAATGCACACCGGGCCGCCGATGAAAGTCGAATACAAAAACATCTGGTTGAAACATCTGTAAGCCGTTACTTCGGTTTCACTGTGAATTCGTAATTGTTTTCAGAAATCATCTGACCGCGTTCGTCAACGACTTTCGCCCAGAGCGAATACTTGCCGGGCGCGGCAGTTTTGAAGCTCACATCCATCAACTTCTCCGACGAATCCGCAGCCAACGTCACCTTCTTCGGCGCACTTCCAGAAGCCACAATTTGCTTCGTCGCATTTTCCACTCGCCAACTTACCGTCGCATTCGGCACGGCGAACCAGTGATCGTTCACCAACCACAATTCGGTTTTCACTTCGTCGCCGGATTGCCAGGTGTCACGGTCGTATGCGAAGGTCGGCAACACCATCTGAAACGAACGCTGCACGGTGAAATACGCCTTCGTCGGTTGGCGATAAAAATCCACCGCTGCCATGGTCACCGAAGGCCACAAATCAATCGCGTGAAAATGCAAAATGCCGCCCGACGGGTTGTATTTGATGCGGCGCATGCGTTCGATGGCCAGTTGAAACAGCCGCGCGACATAATCCTGAGTTTGCGGAATATATTCTTGCAATGTCATGCCTTCGGGCGATCCCCAGGCGCGCATGGCTTCGGGAATTTGCAGCTTGCGAAAAATCCATTCGTCGGCGTGATCTTTGATCGGCCAATGATTCGGCAGGAACTTCATGACGCTGTCGTAATTCGGCAGAGCCGTCGCGCCGAGTTCGGAAATGAATTTTTCGTTCGTGTTTGCGTACGCCCAAATCGTTCCGCCATACCAGCCTTCGTAAATGTGGCCGTCGCCGTAACGCCCAGTCGAGCGTTGAACCGGGCGCCGTTGCGGGTCGAGCGCGTACAAACGTGGTTCCAGATGTTTGGTCAGGTCGCGGTAGTTTTCCAACGACTCTTCATCGCTGGTTGCCCACAGCGCCACCGAAGGATGATTGCGAACATACCGAATCAGCGGGGCATAGAGCTTCGCCGCTTTCAAACTGAAAGCGCGGTCTTCCGGGTATGCGGCTTCCAAGAAGTCCTGAAAGATCAGCACGCCGGATTCATCAGCCAGATCGTAAAACTCCGGGTTGCTGAAATTGCAGTGCAGCCGAAGCATGTTGATGTTCATGCCCAGCATCAGTTTGAAATCGCGTTCGTAATCGGCGCGACGCACTTCGGATTGAAACAGGTTGTAGTAAAAATTCGTCCCGCGAATAAACAGTCGCTTGCCGTTCAGGTAAAACTTCCAATCAATGTGTTCGATTTCGCGTATGCCAACGGCCAGAGACGATTGGTCAGAAAGTTCATCGCCAGTGTTGACGCGCACATCCAGCGTGTACAGATTCGGTTTGCCGTGATCCCAAGTCCACCACAGTTGCGGTTTTTCAACGTGCAAAACAAAACGCTGCCGTTCAACAGTCAACGCAACCGTTGATTGAAGCGCAACCCTCATCGCGGAAGTGAAATTCCGCGGAGTCAACGAAAGCCAGACACTTGTCTTTGCTCCATCTTGCCCATCGCTCCCATTTCCGCCCAACGTCAAATCAACGACGACATCGGCGCTGCCGTCTTTGTTCAGCCGAGTGTCAACGGCGATGTCTTCAATCTTCACCGTTGAGCGAGCAATCAGTTTGACCGGGCGCACAATGCCCAGCGGAGTGATGTTGTCCGGCTTTTGATCTACTGCGCCATACGAACCTTTGATGGTGTAAGGGCGATGCCGCCAGTAATAACTGATCGGCGTCCAGACGCGCACGGCCAGCGAGTTTTCTCCATCGCGTCGCAGTTTGTCTGTCACGTCGAATTCATAAGGATCAATGTAACCTTCGTGCCTGCCAAGCAATTCACCGTTCAGGTAAACATCTGCGTGGTAATCCGTAGCTTCAAAACGCAGCCACAGCCGCTTTTCACCAACTGCCGGATTCACCGTAAACGCGCGCCGATACCACCATTCCTTTTCGCTGATCCATTCGGCTTCGCGGGTGTAAAACTTCGGAGCTTCCAGAATCTGCGTATGAACCGTGCCGGGAACCTGCACCGAACGCCACGCCGCATCATCAAAACCAACGAGATAAAAGCCCTGCTTTTCGCCTTCAGATTTTTCCGCCCAATTCAATTTCCAGCTTCCGCCAAGATCGAAACTTTGGATTGCGGATTGCGGATTGCGGATTGCGGATTTGTCATTCGTTTCTCTGTGAACCGTAACCTGCGAAGAACTGCGAACTGCGAACTGCGAACCGCGAACTGCCAGGATTGGCTGAATAAACTTTCGATACTCTTTCCGAGCTTCCAACACGGTCAGCGTTTTATTCCAGGTCGGAAATGCGATGGCGATTTCTGAAGAGCGTTTGGCGTTTGTCAGTTTCGTCGTTGCATAAAACTGCCGCGAACCAATGCCACGCCATTCAAGCTGCGAGTCCAGTTCGTAAAAGCCAATAGCTCCGTAATTCTGTTCGCGCTGGTAATAAACCAAATGTTTGCCGGGCAGGTCGCTGAAATCGTTTGCCGAGATTTTGTGATCGGGCGGATTGTCTACTTCCCAGCCGTCAGGAAATTTGATTTGTTCAGAACCTTCCATCCATTTGTTGAACGGTTCGTAAGGCGTCGCAGAAACGGACGACAAGAAAAAGCCGTAGTTGGAATTGGCTTCTGCGCTTTCGAGGCTCGTTCGCCAATGCAGCACAGGGCTGTTGGCGTACAGCGTGAACTCCCAATTTTCGCGGTTGTTGCCAAACTTTGCGCCAGACAATCGCACGCGAGCGCGCAATGGCCCGGATTCCAGAATCTCGACTTGATCGAATGCGCCGCTGCGAAGTTTGTCGGCGAGGAAGGTTCCGAAGCCTGCGCTCTGTTTGCCGAAGCCGAGCGGTTCGGTCACATCTGGCGAAGTGTCAATCAGGTTCAGCATTCGCTGTTCACCAGCGGACTTGTTAAACGCCGCGACCAAAGCCGGTTCGGTTTTCTCCAATCCCAGATTGACCAGCACGCCAAAGCGATCATTCGCCAGTTCGACTCTGCCGACTCCGATGCGCCGAGCAGTGATCGTTTGGTCTTGGTACGGAACCGAGAACGACTGGATGCCTTGAAGTTTGGCGTTTATGGGAGACCCGGTCGCTACCGCTCCCGGTTCTGTACCAAACGCTGTCAATTGATACTCCGGTCGTTCGCCCGGGACCAACGTCGCAGGAAACAGCAACTCTGCCGCTTTGATTGAACCGTCGCTGTGCGTTTCGTTGACAGCAAGTTGCGAAACGACTTCATGTCCATCGGGCGATAACACGCGCAATTGATTGGCTCGCGCTTCACCGGCAGCGAAGTTTAGTTTGACGGTGACGATTTCATTGTCGCGGCGGTAAATTCCTGTTGGTTCTTCCAGCGTGATTGGCCAGGCTTTGGTCGGCGTTTGAACGGACAAACCAGTTGGCGTGAATGGTAAAATGCTGGCCAACACCGCTGCAAGCAATAAGGCGCGTCGGAAGATCGTCTTCATTGTTTTTGAAACACGAGTTTGAATGTTTGAGTGCCTTGCGGAGATTTTCGTGTGCGAAGGATTCGCAAGGTCTCGCCAATCAATTGCCATTGTTCTACGGTCGAAATCGTGGCTTCTTTGTCGCCGGTTTCGCCAGTGATAGTCGAATGCAGTTCCAGCACTTTGCCGTTGTTCAGCCAATTGGCTTTCAACTTCATGGTTCCTGCCAACGGGCGAACGACTTCGACGTGGTTTTCGCTGCCGTCGAGTTTGTAGATCAATTCCTGTGAAGGTTGTTCGCGTTCCCGAATGACGACTTTTTGTTCAGCGGTCAATTGTTTGGCGTTCTGAGTCACAACCATCAGAATTTCGGCATTGCCCAGAGCGCCTGTCAACCCGGAACTTTTTTCGCGGTCGAGCGCCCAGGTTCCGTCGAATTTTGGAATCGCCGATTTCGATTTCGTTTGCCCATAAGCAGCCGATGCCGCCAACAACACGAACACACAAATTGCCATCGCTTTCATTGTCTTCATCAAACCTTGTACCTCTCGAAAATGAAATTGCGGGGCGGGGAAGGAACGGAACGGCGGCGATCTTACCATCGGTCAAGGCAATCGCAACACGTGATCTTTCGCGCGCTGGCAAGCCTTCAATTCGACTTCATTTTTGGCGGCTTCGGCTGCGCGGCGAAGTTTCAACCGTTCGGCATTGTCCCAGGCAACAGGCGAAGGCGGGCGGTCGGCGGGTTCGTTGTCTGGAACGGCGCGCGTCAGCAGCAGGTATTTGCCCGGAGCCAGATTTGTAAAGGCGAAGGCGCCGTCGCTGGCCGCGATCTTTTCGGCGTAGCGCAACAAGTCATCGGCAACGGTTGATTCGGCGGGAATCAGGTGAATTCGCAGGCGCGATGGCAGTCGAGCGCCTTCTTTGCCGGCGGAGACTTTGCCGCGCAAGCTGGCTGCGCCTTCGGCCAGCGTGACGGTGACGCCGCCGAGCTTTTCGCCTTGTTTCAACTGAACTCCGCTACGAGCCAGGTCTGTGGCGGGTTTGACCGTTGGCAGCAACAATGATTTCACGTACAGATGTTCGTTCGGCAGATTCAACGCCAGCCTGTGGCGAACGGTGGTCAGTCTGCGAAGCTCGAATTCGCCTTTGGAGTTGACGGCGGATTCGGAAGAATTCGGTCTGCTGACCGGATCGGTTTCGGCGCGCGGTTTTTCTTCCGGGCGAGCCATTACCAGAATTTCTTCCAGCGTTGTCAGCGGTGGTTTTTCGCAAACGCCCGGAGCCGTTTCGATCACCACTCGCCCGGCGATGGAACCAAGCGGCAGCAATCTCAATTCCAGACCGGCGACATCCGCGCCGCGAACCGTCACTTTGCGCGGCGAAGAAGCGGCGGCAGCTTCGTTGCCGCTTTCGCGCGCGATGAGTTCGTAGTCGCCGTCAGGCACGCCAAAAAACTCGTAACCCATTTCGCCCCTACCCGCATAAACGTATTTGTTGGCAATGACAGTTTGTGTGGCGACGTGCAGCAAATCCACGTTGCCTGATTCTTTCGCTCCGACCAGTTTTCCGCTGATGGCGTGGCCGCGTTCGCCGCGATATTTGATGTCAATGCCGCTGGCTTCGCCGCCGCTGACGACCTGGATTTCGACGGCAGCGTCACGCGTCGAAGACGGGTAATAAGTCGGCGCTTCGTTGTCGTACAGCGAAGCCTGCGAATCCCAATACGGGTTGCCGTAATTGGCCAGCACCACGTAAGTGCCCGGTGTCAGCCCGAAAAAGCGATAAACGCCACGGTCGTCGCTGGCAGATTGCCGGTTGAGCAATTGCGCGCCGACCTGATTTCCGTCGGCATCTCGAACCATGATTGCTGCCAGCGGCATGGCAATCAGCCCTTCGCCTGCGGAATTGGTCACGCGACCGGTGATGACTCCGCCACGAATCATCGTCAGCGTGACGCTATCGCCGATTCGCACTCGGCGAGGTTCGGCGCGTTCGGCGGTGGATTTCGGCGCTGGAACGAATGCGCGTCCGCCCGACACTTCGATGGAGTAAACCTGAGCGGGCAGATCATTGAATCGGAAATTGCCTTCGTCGTCCGAACTGGTGGAGCGAACCTGCCCCAGCCGCGTTGCTCCAGTCGGCGTCAAACGGACGGTGATTCCGGGGACGCCAGAGCCTTCATCGCTGACGACTCGACCGGTGATCGTGCCTTTGGCAGGCGCTTGAGCAAACGCAGTCAGCGGCAATCCGGTAAGAGACAAAACAAGCAGAGAAATTGCTGCGGTCAATGTTGCGATGCGGCTCTGCCGCTTGATGTGCGGCGAGTCTTCGACTCGCCGAGATTGGACAAAAGGCAAAAGGGCTACGCCCTGACCGTTCGGGCATAGCCCCATAACTTTCAGCGCGCTTGCCGGAAGTGCAGAGCACTTCCGCACATCGGGCGGCAGAGCCGTTTCGACGGCAGTAAGTTCAATCGCAGAGAAATTGTTTTCAGTCATTGTTGATTGCCCTCCTTGCGGCTGAGGTCAAGCAGCAAATCGGCTTGCGCTTCGGAGTTGTTGGCAACGTTGATGCGCTGTTTGATGCCGGTCAGCAGTTTGGTGAACTCTTCGTAACCGGGCGGTGGTTCGGGCGAGCGATGAAACGACCTGACGTAAATTTCCACTTCGCCGGGCGGCAGATTATCCAGTCGGAATATGCCGCGCGGGTCAGGCTGAGCAGTTCTGCCAACTGTCAAACCTGTGTCCGGGCGGCGCGCTCCAACCAACAAAGTGACGGTTTCGGGCAAAGCGCCTCCGGCAAGTTTTAACTGGCCGCGCACCACTCCTGAGCCGAAACCCAACACCAGGCGAACGCCTGTGATTTGTTCGCCTGTGCCTACGTCAATGCCGTCGCGCAACATCGCGCCGTCGCGTTCAATCCGCAACAGCGAAAATCCCTTTGCCGCTTCATTCGCCATAATCGAAAAACTGAGCTTGCCCGGCGGCAATCCTTTGACGGTGAATCCGCCGTTGGCCGCCAGCGAAAAGGGTGAGCGATTGTCGGAAGCCGTCAGCGTCTGGCTTCTGATGTCGTAGTAAAACCGTATCGCAGAGACTTTTGCCGCCGTTGCCGGATCAGCCGCGTTTTCGATGGCGGCCACGCCGCTGAGCGAACTGCCGCGATGCAGTTTTAAGTCCAGGCTTTCGACATCGCCGTCGGAAATTTCAAACATCAATGGTTCGCTGTACGAGTTATCTTCTTTTGCTGGCTGCGCGAAAATGGCGTATTTGCCCGGCAGCACGTTTTGCATGCGAAATTCACCGGCTGAATTGGTGAAAAAGTTGTTGCGAGCAGAAGCCCCAACTCTGTTTTTATCAGTGGTTGAAATTGAACCGTAACCCAGTTCAATGCCGACGGCCGGTTGATTGTTTTCGGCGTAAGTCACCCGGCCACTGACGTCGTAATTCTTCTTCAATCCGCTGACGACAATATCAATTCCGGCGGTTTCGCGGCCTTCGGTGACTTCAACCGGTTTGGCTTCTGATTGGTCGGTTGCGCTTGGGTAATAAGTGAACGGGTAATAGACGCGATTGGTGGTCATCGTGATCGAATTCGGTCGCTGCTCGAATCCCAGCCCGATCAAATACCGCCCGGCTTGCAAACCGTACAGCCGATAAATGCCTCGATCATCGGTGTGATAAAACATTCCGTTAGGGCCTAAAAAGAGCGGTTCCGGTTTGCCTTGTTCATTCAACCGCGTCAGTTGCAGGCCTTCGCCGACGATGGGATTGCCGCGCGAATCGGTGACTCGACCGGTGATGACTCCGCCGATTCTGAGCGGAATTTCGACCTGAGCGTTTTCGCCGTCGGCCAGATTGATCGTCTTGCCTTGAGGCCCGTACTGGTTTTCGCTGGTCGCCACAAAACCCGGCGCCACTACGCCAAGCACGTAACGCCCGGCTTTCACGCGGTCAAAGCGAAATCGTCCGGCGTCGTCAGTCGTCGCCCGCTGAGTGTCTTTCTGGTTGTACTGACCGTATGGTTGCAAGGCGACGGAGACGTTGCGCGCCGGTTCGCCTTTCAAAGTGACGATTCCGGCAACAGTCGCCGTGCCTTCTTTGACAGGCGTTTGCGCGCAGACGAACACAGGTAGCAGTGACATTACCAATAAGAATTTGAGTTTCAGCATGGAACCTCCAATGGTTGCGTAATCCATCAAGTCAGAAACGAAGCGCATAATCTTTCACACGTTGGCAAACCTTCAATTCGATTTCGTTTTTGGCGGCTTCGGCTTCTTTGCGGAGCTTCGCTCGTTCGATGGCGTCCCAGGCAACAGGCGGCGGAAAAGTTTGATCGTCCACCGCAATCGGTTTGGCCAGCAGCCAGTATTTTCCAGGCGCAAGACCAGTCAAATTGAACGTGCCATTGAAGCTCTGGATTTCCAGGTATCGCAACAGATTGTCTGCTGCCATCGGTTCCGTCGGGACAAGGTGAACGCGAACACGTTGCGGCAGTTTATCGCCTTCACGCGCCGGGGCGAGTTTTCCGCTGATGCTGGCTGCGCCTTCTGTGACGGCGACGGTCACCCCGGTCAAGCGTTCGCCGGGTTTCAGCGCCACGCCGTTGCGAACCAAATCCGCGACGATGGATGATTTGCCCAAGCCAGTCGGCACGGCGTGAATGGATTTCACGTACCAGTTTTCGTTGCGCGAAAAAGCCATCAACCGGTGAAGCCCAGGAGTCAGGTTGTTGAGTTTGAATTCGCCTTTTCCGTCAGCCGAACCACCTCGAACGGCGAAGCGCGGAAGTGTGACTGACAGATCGCCTGTTTTTTCGGCGCGTCTGGCCGTCAACGATACGTCGCTCAACGCGGTTGTCAGTTTGGCGTCGCAAACGGTCGGCGATTTTTCAACCACCACACGACCGAAAATCCCTGCCATCGGAATCAGCGACAACGTCAGCCCTGTGACATCCGCGCCTTTGACGGCGACGCGGCGCGGTGTCGAACTGAAAACCTCTTCGGTGTCGGGTTTGAAAAATGTGGAGGTCAGGATGTATTCGCCGTCGGTCAATCCCGGAATCGAAAACACGTGCTGGCCTTCGGTTGGCCGCGCCTGTTCGCTGCTGACCTGAGCTTCGTTTGTGGCGCTGATCAGCGAAACGCCAGCGATGTTGTTGATCGTCAAACTGCTGCCGGTGACTTTGCCGCTGATGGTGCGACCGGTTTCGGCGCGAAAGCGAATGTCTATGCCGCTGGCTTCCGTGCCGTAATCAACTTTCACCTGGGTTGCCGTGTCGCGTGTCGCAGATGGATGGTAAGTTGGCGTTTGCCCAACGTACGGCGAAAATTGAGACATGCCTCCGGTGGAATTCGGATTGGCCGCCACCAGATAGGTTCCCGGCTGCAAGCCATAAATTCGATACACGCCTCGGTCGTCGGTGGTGCGCTGTCTGCCCAAGCCGGAAACTTGTATGAGTTGTTTGTTGTCTTCGCTGTCGCGGACAAGAATCAACGAAACCGGAATGCTGATGACCGGGTTGCCTTCGGGATCGGTTACTCGCCCAGTGATGACGCCGCCTTTCAGCATGGTGAAATTAGCGGTGTCGCCGGGACGAAACCGTGGGCCGCGAGCTTCGATGGGCAACGGTTGGGGAACGTAACCTTGCGCCGGAACGGGCGAGACGAAATACATTCGATTGGTCAATCCGTTGAATCGAAAATTGCCTTCGGTGTCGGTCGTCGTCGTACGCGAATTTGTGCCAGCCGCGCTGAGCGAAACAGTGACGTTGACCAGCGGCTTGCCGCTTTCGCTGACTACGCGACCGGAAATAGCTCCGCGTTGCTGCGAATCCGCCTGGAAGTTTTCATTTCCGTTAGCCCAGCCGTTTACGGCTGGGAAATGAGGCGGAAGTTTTCCGGCAGCCCGATTCATCGGGCTTGCATCAGGCTTTAGCCGCGAATGATTGGCGGCTAAAGCCGATTGGGAAGGACGGTGAACCGCCCTTTCTTGTCTTTGGCTTTCGCTTTCCCAGCCGTGAACGGCTGGGCTAAGGAAAACGGTCTTTTGATTCTCGCGCAGATTTTGAGATACGGCGCTGTTTGACCAGCCAGCCAGCAGCGTCATGCAAAAGATTGAAACAAGAGTTGATGATTTGCCGAAGTTTTTCATCGTCCCTCCTGGCTTAAATCAATTGTGATGGTCAGTTGAATCTGGCTGTCTTTGGCAACGGAAACTCGCTGAGTGTGATTCATGATTTTGCGCGTCAACAAGCTGATTTCCTGTGTGCTCAATTGCGGGTAACTGGCCGAAAGTCGCAAGGTGTATTCGCCGGGCAACAAACCTGCCACCACAAAAAGCCCGCGCGCATCCACCTGAGCAGTTTTGCCATTGGTCGAGCCGCGTTCGACCGGCTGTATCATCACGTTGATCGAAATGCCTTCGGGCAAAGTGCCGCCGACAAATTCCACTCGTCCACGAATCGCCGCCGTGCTGTGCGCAAAAACGAACCGGACGTTTTTGATTTCCTCACCGGCTCGGACTTCAACCTGGTTGTCTTTGATCGGTGCGCCGTTTTGTTCGATGCGAACCAGCGAAAACCCTGTCGCGCCGGTGTATGCGATAAGACGTTTTTTGCCAGCAGACAGGCCACCAATCTGAAAACTTCCATCGGTTCTTACGCGAGCGCTTCTCTGGTTGAAAGCAAAAGTTGAATCTTCTGTGGCGGCATTCAAATTGATTTGCGGACGTTTGGCCAGAATCGCCGGATCTGTGGTTCCTTCGATGACGGCCCAGCCGCTGATAACGGCTCCGCGTTGAGCGCGAATTTCGATTCCTGCCAGATCGCCATCGGTGACTTCGATCGTGATTGGGTCATTGAAGTATTCATCTTTGCCCGCTGCGGCGCGAATGGACATGATGTATTTGCCAGGATGAAGTCCTAGCAATTGAAATTCGCCGTTGGCATCGGTTCTCGATCCTGAAGATACTACCCAGCCGCTAACTCTTCCTGTGGTGGGCTGAATGAAGCGTAACTCCAAATTCACCCCTACGACTGGTTGCCCGGTTTGACCGTCAAGCACCCGGCCAGACACTTCGTAAGAGTTTTTCCGTTTGCCGATGCGAATGTTTACGTCGGTGGCGATTTGGCCTTCCTCCAGTTCGACGACTTTGGCTTTGGCTTGATCGGTGGCGTCCGGGTGAAAGGTTTGTTCGATGGAAGCTCGCACATTTTGGAAGCTGATAAGTCCATCTCTCGCCGACGAGCCTACGCTGACGTGATATTTGCCGGGCGGCAATCCGTAAATGCGATATACGCCTCTGTCGTCGGTTCGGTACATATCCAGGCTCAGCATGTTTTGGCGCAAAGAAACGCGGTCGCCGACTCGTTGCAATTGCACCTGCGTTTCGGCAATCAGCTCGTCGTTTTCGTCGGTGACTCGCCCGGTGATGACTGCGCCGCGTTTCAACTGAAGCTCTATGTTTTCGATGGTTTCGCCTTTGCCGACGTTCAGCGTTCTGCCGGGAAAGCCATATTGAAAATCGCTCGCCGAGTAAAAGCCAGGCGTCAACGCACTGATCATGTATTGCCCGGCGGCGACTTCGGCGAAGTGAAAGCGTCCGTCGGTGTCGGTTTTCGCTCGCAACGGTTGTTGCGGCACGGGTTGATTTTGCGCCTGCAAACTGACGACTGCATTTCTCACCGCCGAACCGTTCAGGGTGACGGTTCCGCTGACGGTGGCGGTCGCTTCTTTCTGTTTGGGCGGTTGAGCCGCAACGGTCGTCAGCGCCAAGAAAAGAACAAACATCGTTGAAAAGAGTTTGAGCATAAGTGTCACCTCCTCGGTCAGTACCGCAGCACGTGATCTTTGACGCGCTGGCAAGGCTTCAATTCGATTTCGGTTTTGGCGGCTTCGGCGGCTTTGCGAAGCTTCAAGCGTTCGGCGGCGTCCCAAGCAACAGGCGAAGGCATTCGGTCAGTCGGTTCGGCGTCAGCAACCGGTTTGGCCAACAGCCAGTATTTGCCCGGCGCGAAGTTGGTGAAGACGAACGAACCATCGCTGGTCAAGGCTTCGCCGTAACGCAACACATCGTCAGTTGCCGTCGCTTCTGCCGGAACCAAAAACACTCGCAATCGGGAAGGGAGCTTGCCGCCATCTTTAGCCGGAGCGATTTTGCCGCGCAAGCTGGCGGCTCCGTCGGCGATGGTGAAGGTCACGCCGGTCAAGCGTTCGCCGGATTTCAGCAATGCTCCCAGCTTGGCCAGATCGGTTGTGTTTGCCGGTTTGGTCGCTGCGGTTGAAGTTCCAGCCCTGGCGGGCGAAGCCGCCGAAGCGCCTGACGAAATTGCTTTGACGAACCAGTTTTCGCCGGGAAGGTTCGTTTCGATGCGATACCGGCCAGCCGCCAACCTGTTCAACTTGAATTCGCCTTTGTCGTCTGGCGCTAAAACTACTTGGTAACGTTGCAGCAACGCCGGTGAATCCGTCGGTTTTTCTTCGCGGCGCGAAATGAGCGTCAGTTCTTCCAGCGAAGATTTGGCTTTCGGATCGCAGACGTTCGGTGACGGTTCGAGCACGACTTTTCCGGCGATGGAAGCCATCGGCATCAACCGCAATTCGATGCCGGTCACGTCGCTGCCTCTGACCGCAACGCGGCGAGGTTCGGAAAGCTGGTTTCCGTCGCTGTCGCTGCTGCCCATTTCAGCAACCAGTTCATATTCGCCGTCCGGCAATCCGAGAAAAGAAAATCCGCCGGTTCCAGATTCAGCTATTGCGATGCCAGCATTCAGGCCAGTTGGAAAAGTCCTTATGATAGCGCTGGCCGCAAAACTCCTCGGCCCGGTTGATTCGCTGCCGCCGGTGATTTTGCCGCTGACGGCGAATCCGCGCTCGCTGCGGTGGCGAATGTCTATGCCGGAAGATTCGATGCCGGTCTGTACCTGGATTTCGACGGCGGTGTCGCGTGTTGCCGATGGGTAATAAGTCGGCGCGTCGCCGTCGAAAGGTGTTTGTTGGCCATAAAAAATCGCTCCACCCTGATTGACGGCGACGACGTAAGTCCCGGCTGATACTCCATAAACCCGATAAACGCCTCGGTCGTCAGTCATTCGAGCGAGAAACGGCGACTGGATATTAATGGGCGCTCCGTTGGCGTCGCGGATGCGAATTGCCGAAACGTAAACGCCGATCATCGGATCGCCGTTGGCGTAAGTGACTCTACCGGTAATCACGCCGCCGCGCGTCAGACGAAGCGTGACGTTTTCTCCAATTCGATAAACCGGGCGCGGCACGTTTGGCGGGTACGAAGGCGCGACGTAACCAAGCGTTTCAGTGACGTTGATCGTGTAACTGTGCGCGGCCAGATTGGTGAACTGAAAATTGCCTTCCTGATCGGTTAAGGCTCTTTTCAATGTGCTGGGACTGGCGGAACCGTTGTAACTCGCCAACATCACGGTGACGCCGGACAACGGCGTGCCTTCATCGGTGACGACTCGCCCGGTGATTGTGCCGCGTTGTTGTTGCGCGCTGACGGGAAGAAACAAGGCAATCAGAAGAATCAAGATACGGGTTTTCATCGGTCATTCTCCTTTCGGCTGAGATCAACTGTGATTTCGGCAGGCGTTTCGCCGCTGCCGACTGTCACTCGTTGAGCAGTTTTGTTGATCTGATCCAGCAGCGCAGCGATTTCAGGCGTGCGGTTCATCGAAAAGGCGAACGGCTTCACTTCGTATTCGCCAGCAGTCAGGTTTTTCACCAGGAACTGGCCGCGTGAATCAACCGCGACGTTGAAATTGCTGGCAGACCCGCCCAGTAATTTGACGGTGATGGCGGTCACTTGCACGCCTTCGGGCAAAACGCCGCCGATGATCTTCAGTTGGCCGCGAATGGCTGCGGTTCCGTAGCCGAAAACCACGCGGACGTTGGTCAGGTTTTCCCCCGCTTGAATGTCGAATCCATCAGTTACCGGAGCGCCGTTGTGTTCAATGCGAATCTGTTTCAAGCCTTCTGCCGGAGTGAAGGCGCGAATGTCGGCTTTGCCGGGCTTCAAACCTCTGAGGCGGAAAGTGCCGTTGGCTGCCGGTCTGGCGTTGCGACCACTTGATGATTCGTTGGAGGCGCGATAAATCAGGTTCAAATTCAGGCTGGTCAACTGTTTCAGAATCGCCGGGTCGTTGGTTCCTTCGACAACAGCTACGCCGCTGATCGAACCACCGCGATGCGCTCGGATTTCCACGCCGACGACATCGCTCTCGTTGATTTCGACCGGAGTCTGATCGCTGTAAAAATCGGCTGCCACCGAATCAAAACGCGAATCAGCAAACAGCAGGTATTTGCCCGAAGTTAATCCTTGAAGGTGGAAGTCTCCCTGAGTATCGGTTGGCATTGAAGCCATTGCCGTCATCACGCCGCCAGAAACATTTCCGGTCGGTTGAACAGGCATCTGGCCAATGCGAACGCCTACGACTGGCTGGCCGGTTGCGGCTTCAATGACTCTGCCAAAAACATCGTAAGTCTTTTTCGCTTCGACAATTTTGATGTCTATGTCAGTCGCCTCTGAACCGTCGCGGAGTTCGATGATCTTCGCTTCTTTTTCGTCAATCACATTCGGGTGAAAGGTTTTCACGTAATACTGTCTGGATATTTCAGGGCGAAAACCATCTTGCTGCGAATAGCCTAAACTGATTTTGTACTTTCCGGCGGGCAGGCTGTGGACGCGATACACGCCGCGGTCGTCGGTGGTTAAGGATTGATATCCAACGCCAAATCGAACGAAGTTGCCGCGAGTGTCCATCTTCGACAATTGCACGGTTTTTTCGACGACAGGATTGCCGACTGGATCAGTGACGCGCCCGGTGATGACTGCGCCGGGCTTCAACCGCAGTTCGACGTTTTCCAGATTTTCGCCGTCGGCCAAATTCACCAGCTTGCCGCCAGCAAGCTGCAAATCGTCAGCCGAAACGAATCCCGGAGCCAATGCGACGATGCGATATTGCCCGGCGTTCAGACTGGAAAAGCTGAACCGGCCTTCGGCATCGGTTTTGGTGCGACTGTATTTGCTGCGGTCAGGAAAACCAGGCGCTCCGCCCGCAGAAGTTTGCTGCGGTTGCAAACCGACCGAAGCTCCGGCAGCGGGTTCGCCTTTCAGAATGACGCGGCCAGTAATGCTGGCCGTTCCCGGTTTCTGAACGGTTTGCGCCGCAAGTTGAACGGTCAAAAGGAACGAGAGAGCAAGCAGGCTAAAGGTGTGTTTGAACATAAGCGATGCTCCTGAAAGGTGATTTGAAAAGCCGTAGATTGAGAGCCTTAGCTCCGTTAGGAGCGGTCTGTTTATAGATCGCGGAAAAATGCTTCCAAGCTCCGTTAGGAGCGGCCTGTAGCCACAGGCCGCTCCTAACGGAGCTTGGAGAATTACTCCATAGTCATTTCTATAAACAGGTCGCTCCTGACGGAGCTAGTTTTCAAGCTGATTGTTCTTCAATTCGGCAACACAAGCTGATAGTTCGCGTTACAACTCAAAACCGCAGCACGTGATCTTTCACGTGCTGGCAGGGAAGTAACTCAAGTTGTTGGTTGGCGGCTTCGGCTTCTTTTCGCAGTTTGGTGCGTTCAGTCGAGTCGAATGCCGCTGGGCGTTGAGAGTTGGATTCGGTGTCAGAACTGGAACGCGCCAGCATCAGGTACTTGCCCGGCGCCAGGTGTTTGAATTCAAACGAGCCGTTTTTTTCGATGACGGTTTCGCGGTAACGCAGCACGTCGTCTGACGCGGTGGTTTCCGCCGGAATTAAATGGACGCGCAACCGGCTCGGCAGGTTCCCGCCCGGTTTTGGTGTGACGCGACCGGACAAACTGGCTGCGCCTTCGGCCAGAGTGATTTCCAGCCCGGTGAGTTTTTCTCCGGCTTTCAATGTAATTGGCGAACGCGCGGCATCGGTTTTGTTTTTGGCGGCTCCAACAGCCGGAAGCGTCATTGAACGCACAAACCAATTTTCGCCGGGCAAATCGGTTTCGATGCGATAAGCGTCCGGCTCCAACTGGCGCAAAGTGAATTCGCCTTTTTCGTCAGGAGCAGTGGGGCGAATGGCTTCGTCAATGTCGCCGAGCAGAGCGTTCAACGTGCGCGGATTGCGAAGCTCGCTTTTGTGGCGCAGCAGGATTTCTTCGACAGAAAGTTTTGCCTGCGGATCGCATTTGGCTTCGCCGGGTTTGGCAGATTCGATAACGACGCGACCACTGATCGAAGCGTAAGGCATCAATCGCAAGCTCAGCCCTGTGACATCTGCGCCTTTGACCGAAACGCGCAACGGCAACGAACCGGCGCTGTTTTCTTCGCGGCGGCCAATTTGCCGGGCGAAGAGTTCATATTCGCCGTCGGGGATTCCGAATAAGACAAACGCATTGTTTTGGTTGGGGCTGGATGACGCCACAGGTTCTTTGGTCGCTGCGTTCAGCAAGGTCAATCCAGGTCTGTTGAATGGCTGCGACGATTCGAATGTACCGGTGACTGTGCCGCTGATGGCTCGGCCAGCGTCACCGCGAAAACGAATGTCTATGCTGGAATGTTCGTCGCCGGGACGAACGGTTAATTCCATTGCTGCATCGCGCGTCGTCGAAGGGTAATAAGTTGGAGCTTCGTTTTCGCTGCCAAGCCAACGTTCGCCGGTTTCCCCGTCAACGCCGACGACATACACGCCGGGCAACAATCCGAAGGCTCGGTAAATGCCACGATCATCGGTATGAAAGTCATCGCCTAAAAACGAAGTATCTCCGTTGCGAACCCGGTTGCCGTTCAAATCGCGCAACCGTTGCAGCTTCACTTTGGCGTTGACCAACGGCTCTCCGGCGGAATCAGTGATTTTGCCGGTGACGACTCCGCCTTTGACCAGATGTATCGTCACGGTTTCGCCGGGGCGATACACGCGCCGAGCCGTCGCTTCGTCGGTGACGTACCCTGGCGCGGCGACTTCGATGGAATAGGAACCCGGAGCCAGGCCAGTCAGTTTGAAGCCGCCGGTTTCATCGCATTCGACTGATTCGCTTCGGCGATTTTGGCGCAACCCGACGGAATTGATTTCCAAGTGCGCTCCGGAGGCAGGCTGGCCATCGTCAAGCAGGACTTTGCCGCTGATCGTCGTTTCGGGTTTCGCTTGCGCCAAAGCGATGCCGCCAAGCAACAGCAATGAAAACACAGTGATGAAAGCTTTCATCGTTCCTCCTGAAACGGGCGGTTGGGATCGTAGGGGATGGTCACAGTCACCGTTGAACCGGCGGGAACGGAAATTTTTTGTTTTGCCAGCACCATCATGCGGCGATCTCCGTTGGGCAGTTGGACGACGCCGTTCAACTGCAATTCGTATTCGCCCGCCGGCAAACTGGACAATTCGAAACGGCCTTTTTCGTCTACCAAATTGTTGAACCAAACTCCGGTCTTGTTGCCTTGCAGTCGAGCCTGAATTCGATAAGTTTCTCCGATAGTTTGCGGACGACTTGTAGCCTGAACTTGCCCGCGAATGACGCCGGTTCCCGCTGCGAAAATCAGGCGCACGTCAGTGATTTTTTCACCTTTGGCCAGTTTGATGGATTCTTCAATCGGCGCGCCGCCCTGTTCGATGCGTATCAAAGACAACGAGCGATCTCCGCCAGTATTCACGTGAAGGGTTACTTTCCCCGGAGCGACTCCCGTAAGCAAAAATGTGCCATCGGGTTTGATGTTGGTTTGGTGATGCGAACTCGGTTGATTACGGTCTTCTTGCCGCTCTTCCGGCACGGAGTAAGCGTAAATCATTATTCGAGATAGTTTTGTTTTGGTTGCAGCATCATTCGAACCTTCGATGATGCTGACACCGCTGACCGTTCCGCCGCGCGAGGCTTTGATTTCGATGCCGGAAACGTCTTCGTCCCGCACCTGAAAGGTCGTTGGTTCGGCGTAAAAATCGGTAGCTTCCATCCAGCCGGCGTGAACACGGCAGGAGTATTTGCCGCGATTCAATCCTGTCAGCCGAAAATTTCCTTGCTGATCGGCTTGCCCTTCGCCGTAACCGCCTTCGTGATCTTCTGATCCTTCCTCGTAGATTTTTTGGCAACTGATGCGAATGTCTGGAACTGGTTTGCCGGAATCGGATTCGATGACGCGCCCAGCGGCTTCATAGGTTTTACGCTTAACGCCCAGCCGAAGATTGATGCCGGTGATTTCTTCGCCAGATTTGACGGGAATTGCTTTGGCCTGTTTTTCATCCGGCGTGTCAGGGTAAAAGGTTTGCGAGTATTTGTTGCCACCAAAATACCCATTTTCGCCGCCAGCGCTGATGGCGTAATTTCCGGCTGGTATTCCGTAAATCCGATACACGCCCCGATCATCGGTCATTTGAGAGTTAACCAGCCCCCCACGGTTTTGAAGATGTGATTGCCCATCAGGCCCGACGATGACGTGAGCCAAACGAACGTGATGCGCGATGACCGGGCGACCTTCGGCATCGGTAATCTGGCCGGTGATGACTCCGCCGCGCACCAGCGCAAAATCCACATTGTCGCGTGATTCTCCGGCATCCAGCGTCACCATTTTTGGTTCGTTGTTTTGCGAATTGGCCGTTGCCGTCAAGAAAGCTTTGGACGCCGCTGCCACCACAAAACGTCCGGGCGGCAAATTGCTGATCTGATAGCGGCCTTCGCCGTCGGTGCGCGCTTTGTGCGTGTTGCGGTTGATGGAACCATCCACCGTTTGGCGAATCGGTTGGGGAGCGTTGGATTCCGTCGGAAATTCCAGAAATTGAACCTGGACGTTGGCTGCCGGTTGGCCGTTGATCGTTACTCGTCCGGAGATCGAACAATTGCGCGGGCGAATGTCGCGCGTCAGTTCGGTTGAGCGAGTTTGAGCCAAAGCCGGAATTGGGCAGGCAAGCAGGACTAGAAAAACGAGCGAAAGTAAGCGGGAAACTGGTCGCATGTTTTCTCCGAGTAATGGTTGGTAAACCGCCAACAGCCGAAAGTAACAGGCAAAACGGTTGAGAAAATTGCTTTCGGCGTAAAGTTACGAAACGAACGGTTTTTTGTTTCTGCCAAGGGTGCGCGGCATTTTACGAGGCCGGTTGGAATCTGTACAAGAGCGCGAAGGAATTACCGCCAAGTTAGGAAAGGCCAGAAAAGACAGGCTCTTGACGCTTCTGGGAGCGGTGACTAGAATCTGCAACTTCAATTTTGCTGATTGCAGCAATCACCACAAAAACATCCCAAGACGTAAATAATTCGGAGGCAGGCTTGATTGAAGTTGAGCATCTGACGAAGAGCTACGGACAGGCGCGCGCTGTCAATGACATCTCTTTCAAGGTCGAAAAGGGAGAGATTCTAGGTTTCCTTGGTCCCAACGGCGCGGGCAAAACCACCACAATGCGGATCCTGACAGGTTATTTGCCTGCGACGGGCGGAACTGCGCGCATCGCAGGCTTTGACGTGTTTGAAGATTCGATGGAAGTCCGCAAACGCATCGGTTATCTGCCGGAAACTCCGCCGCTTTACCCGGACATGAGCGTCAGCGATTACCTGGCGTTTGTTGCCCGGATCAAAGGCGTCGAAGCTGCGGATTTGCCCAAACGTGTCGAAGAAGCGATGCGAATGACCAACATCACCGACCGCAAAGACTGGCTGATCAAAAAACTTTCGCGCGGTTACAAACAGCGCGTAGGCATCGCTCAAGCCGTCGTTCACAATCCTGACGTTGTGATTCTGGACGAACCGACGGTTGGACTTGACCCGACGCAGCGCAACGAAGTCCGCAACCTGATTAAAGGTTTGGCGGGCGAACACACCATAATTCTTTCGACGCACATTCTGTCCGAAGTCGAAACGACTTGCGACCGCGTCATCATCATCAACAAAGGCAAAATCTCCGCCATTGATACGCCGGACAATCTGACCAAACAGCTCAAAGGCGGCGAACGAGTCAAAATTGTAGTTCGCGGCGAAGCTGACGGATTGCGTTCGGCGTTGGAAGATGTCGAAGGCGCGAAAGCCGTCGAGGTCGAATCGCACGAACACGATGATGCGCTGTCGGTGACTGTAGACAGCGAACTTGGAGTTGATCTTCGTGGACGCATTGCCGCAAAAGTGGTCGGCAGCGGTTTGGAGTTGCTGGAACTACGTTCTGTCAGTCTGAGTCTGGAAGAAATCTTCATGCAACTGACGACCGAAGAGAAACCGACTGAGGAGAAAGCAGCTTTATGAAGGGAATTCTGGCGATCTTCCGCCGCGAATTGAATGGGTATTTCGTGTCGCCGATAGCGTACATCGTGATCGGCGCATTTCTGGTGGCAGCCGGGTTTGTCTTTTCCATCATCCTGTCCAGCGTCATGCAGTACGCGATGATGGCGCAGGCTCAAGCTGCGCGCCAAGGCGCTCCGCCGGACATTGACGTGCCCCTGCAGGTCATTCGCAGCTTTGTCGGCTTTATCGGAACTTACGTGTTGCCGATTTTGATGCCGATGCTGACGATGGGCATTTATGCCGAAGACCGCAAACGCGGCACGATGGAAATGCTGATGACTTCGCCGATTACCGAAATCCAGATCGTGCTTGGCAAATACCTGGCTTCGCTGACGCTGTTTGTCGTGATGCTGGCTCCGACGCTGTTGTATTACGTGATCGTCGGCGCATACAGCGACCCGCCTTTGCCGTGGCGAATAGTTGGCTCAGGCTATCTGGGATTGTTCCTGCTCGGCGCGGTGTTGCTGGCCATCGGAGCTTTCATTTCCTCGCTGACCGAAAACCAGATCATCGCCGGAGTCGTGACATTCGTTCTGTTCCTGACGTTGCTGTTCATTGATTTGTCTGTGCGCGACAGCAGTTCGCCTGTGGCCGAAGTCATCAAATACCTTTCGATCCTCCAGCATTACCAGGAATTTTCGCAAGGCGTCATTGATACCACGAACATCATTTTCTATCTGTCCGGTGTCGTGTTGGGTTTGTTCCTGACGCTGCGTTCGCTGGATTCGATGCGATGGAGAAGGGCATAAGGAGTTTCCAGTTTCCGGTCACCAGTTTCCAGCCAGACAGGCAGAAACTGGAAACTGGAAACTGAAGACCGGAAACTGAGCTATGAATACTAATCGTCAAGAAATCATCAAAATGGCGGGCTTCATTGGCGCGGCGATGGCTATCGCCGGATATGTTCGCCACACGATTCAGGAAATCTGGGGCTGGTTCAATCTGACGTTGGTGATTGTCGGCGGAATCTTGTTGCTGGCTTCGATTGCGCTGAATTTCAAAGACATCATTGAATACTTTCGCGGTCGGTCTGGTCGTTTGAGCGCGAACATGGCGTTGCTGACCGTTGCTGTTGTTGGTTTGATCGCCATCGTCAACTTTCTGGGCTATCGGCATCACAAGCGGTACGATCTGACGGCTGAAGGATTGTTTTCGCTGTCTGACCAAACCAAGAAAGTGCTGGGCGGGCTGCAAAAAGATGTCAAAGTCATCAAATTCGCCAAGGATGACGACCCGCAGCTTGCCGACCAGATGAACGAGTTCAAATACCAATCGCCGCGAATCAGTTACGAACGAATTGATCCGCAACAGCGCCCGGAAATCTCGCGGCAATATGCCGTCAAGGCGCTTGGCGAAACCGTCGTCGCCGCCGGAGATCGCATTGAGCGCCCAACGGCTACGGACGAACAATCGCTCATCAACGCCATTCTGAAAGTTACGCGCGAAACGCTGAAAACGGTCTGTTTCACCGACGGCCACGAAGAGAAAACTCTGGCCGATGCCTATAGTCAGGCCGAAGCAAAACTGAAAGGCGAAAATTACCTGACCAAGACGATCAATCTGGCCACGTCGAAACAAGTTCCTTCGGAATGCGCGATGGTCGTCATTGCCGGCCCGAAGACTTCGTTCCTTGCGCCTGAAGCTTCGATGTTGGGGCAGTATTTGGACAACGGCGGCAAGGCGATGGTTCTGCTCGACCCGGACACAGACCCGCAATTGGACGACGTCTTGAAAAAATGGGCGATTGAAGTCGGGAAAGACTTCGTGCTGGATTTCAGTCAGGTCGGGCAGATGTTCGGCGGCGGACCCGGAGCGCCGTTGGTGCTCAGTTACGGCTCGCACCCGATTACCCAGAGCTTTGTCCGTTCAATGACGATCTTTCCGCAGGCGCGTTCGGTCAAAGTCACTGCCGCCGGAGGCACAGGCGTCAATTCGTCCACGCTGTTGACGGCTTCGCCCGAAAGCTGGGGCGAAACGAATTTGAAAGAAGGTGTCGAACCCAAGCTCGACGACCAGGACACCAAAGGCCCCGTCACGCTGGGCGCAGTTGCCAGCAAGGGCCTGGGGGAAAACAAGGAAGCTCGTTTAGTGGTCATTGGCGATTCGGACTTTGCTTCAAATCAGGCGTTCCGGTTCCAGCGCAACGGCGATTTGTTCATGAATTCGATCAACTGGCTGGCGCAGGACGAAGACTTGATTTCGATTCGCCCGAAACAGGCCACCAATCGCAGCGTGACGATGAGCGGCGCTCAGGTCAACACGTTTTGGTGGCTGGTTGTCGTCGTCCTGCCGCTGGGCATCATCGGCATTGGAACTTTTATTTGGTGGAAACGCCGATAGCTTTTTTGAGTAGTCGGGAGTCGGTAATCGGGAGTCAGCCTCCAGCTACCGCCTCCCGACTACTGACTACCGACTACTCAAGATTATGAAACGCAGCACTCTTTTACTCCTCCTGGCCGCTGTCGTGGGCGGCATTGCCATTTACTTTCTGGAAATCAAACCCGGTAAACCGCGTGATGAAGCGGAGACGCCGGAATCCAAAGAAGCCGTCAGCTTCAAACGCGAAGACATCACTGGCGTCACGGTCACGCGCGGCGGCGAAACCATCAGCCTGGAAAACGAAAACAACAAATGGCTGATTAAACAACCGACCGCTGCCAACGCCGATGATGCCGCGTTGAATTCGCTGATCGGCGATTTGGTCAGCGCGCGCATCGAACGCGATTTCGCCAATCCTTCGGCGGACGCGCTGAAGGAATACGGGCTGGATTCACCCGCTGTGAAGCTGGAAGTTCGATTGAAGGACGGCAAAACTCACAAGATCGAACTCGGCGGAAAAGACCCGCTCGGTTCTTCGGTTTATGCGCGTTTTGATGGTTCGTCGAATGTCGTGGTGATTCCGGCGGCGTTGCTGGCCAGTTCGGACAAATCGTTCAACGACTGGCTGGATCGTTCGCTGTTGGGCGTCACCGAATACGATGTGGCTTCGCTGAAACTGACCAATGAAAGCGGCAGCCTGGAACTGACCAAAAAAGACGGCGAATGGGCAATCACCGCGCCATCGGCTTCTGCCGCCGAAAGCGGCGAAGTCAGCAGTTTGATTACCGATGTGACTTCGGCCAAATCCGAATCGCTGGTCAACGAAGACACTTCAGATTTGTCGAAATTCGGATTGAACAAAACCGCCATCACCGTCACCGCCCGGTTGAACACCGGCGGAGAAAAAGTCCTGCAAATCGGCTCGAAGGTGAACGACGCTTATTACGCGAAGACTTCTGACAATCCGAAGGTCATGAAGATTTTCGGAACGCTGTTCGAGACGTTGAACAACGCCAAATTCGCTTCGCTTCGCAGCAAGCAGTTTTACAAACTCAACCGCGAAGAAATGACCCGGTTCGAAATCAAGAACGAAAACGGCAAGTTGGTGGCCGAAAAGAAAGACGACAAATGGATGGTCGTCGAACCGGCAGACAAGAAAGACAAGGAAGCGCAACCGTTCAAACTTTTCACGCCGTTTGAATCGAAGGCTTCAGAAATTTTGGACAAGGCGACCGCAGCGATCAACGCCAAATTCGCCAAACCGGCGGCGGAAATTCGTCTGACTGAAAAATCCGGCAAAACGACTGTCCTGAAAGTTTCGCAAGCCGACGGCGACGACATTTACATCCGCGTCGAAGGCCGCCCGGAAATTTACAAGATGGGCAAGATGATGCTCGAAAGCTTCAACTACAAGATCGAAGACGCGATTCAGCAGTAATGTTCAGAGTACACGCTTCAGCGTGTCTGCGCGATGAAGCGTGTACTCTGAACTGAGCCTCAGCAAGGCGCAAACGTAAACACCACCACGCCAATCACAAACCACAGCGCCGCATAAATCATTCCGTAGCCGATAAACTCCCGGAAACTGACGCGAGCGATTCCCGCAACGATCATCGCCCAAAACGGCGTCGAAAGATTGCCCATGTGATCGCCCACGCTTAAAGCCAGCATTCCGCGTTGAACCGATACGCCGACGGCCATTGCCGCTTTGGAAGTCACGAAGCCCTGAATCGCCCACTGCCCCCCGCTCGAAGGCACAAAGAACGAAACGACGGTTCCGGCAATTGCGGCCATCAGCGGGAACGTGTACGGCGTCGAAACCGCAGCGATGATTCCAGCCAGCTTTTCGCCCAGCGTCGTGTGTTGAATCAATCCAGCCACGCCGGCGTACAGGTGATAAATCACGACCACCGGCCAGGCGGACAAAATTGCATGTTGCAAAGCCTTGGTGAAGCGATAAACATTTCGATGGAGCAAAAAGGCTAGCAGGAGGAAAATCGCGTTCAGCGAATTGATGTCCAGGCTGGCTCGTTTGGTGATGAAGTGATACCAAAGCCACGCGGCCACAGCCAGACAGAAAACCAATGTAATTAACGAACTGCGTTCCAGTCGTTCGGAGAAATTATCCGGCTGGGTTTCATCTGCAACGGCAGGTTCGGCCAGTTTGTTGGCTTCGGGAAATGCCGATAGCGGACGACGGTTTTTCGGCATCAACCAGCAACCGACAGCCAGCAACGCCGCCATAAACACGATTTCGTGAATGATTGCCGCTGGCGACCAGATTGTCGTGCTCAATGGTATGACGCCGATCAGGTCTTTCAGAAAGTGGCCTTCGGTTGCCATCAACAGCGGCGCGCTGGCTGACAATCCGAATTGCCAAACTGCGTTCGCTGCCCAAACCGTCGCCAGCAGAAACAGAAAGTCCACTTCGATCTTTTTGCGTTCGGCTTCGCGCGCGAAGTAAATCGAAATGATCGGCCCCAGCGCCACGCCCAAGCCCCAGTAAAAATACGATAGCAACCCATTGAGCAACACCGCGCCGATGACGACTTGATTGGTGGTTTTAGGCATTCGAGCCAGAAAAGCTACCAGCTTCCGAAATAACGAACTTTGCCCAACTACCGAACTGAGCGTGATGATGAGCGTCATCTGCATGGTGAACGGCAACAACATCCACAACCCGCGATACCAGGCGTCCATCGTCGTCGAAAACGAATTGCCGACAACGATTGCGGCAACGAACAGCACCACCAGCAAGAAAATGGCGGCAGTGATGGCGTCCGGCACAATTCGCCCCATCACGCGCGCAAAGCGATCAGCCCACGATTCCTGAATCATTCTGTTTGGTTCCTTTTGGTTTGAGTTTGAGGTCTGAATTCGTCGGCGGATTCTTGAACAAGCCGGACGGAAAGACAATACTGCGCGGGTCAAAAACACTGATCGCAAACAGGTGGGACAGATTCTCAACCTGTCCGGTTGGAATTCTGACAGGTTGAGAACCTGGCCTACCCTTTTTAGGAGATAGAATGAATCGCCGAGATGTTTTGAAAACCGGATTGGCTTCTGGAATTGGCGGACTTGCCGGAACGGCTGAGGTCAACGCTTTCGCCGCTGAAGCGAATCACTTTTATGAACTGCGAACCTATCAACTGCGGAACGACATTCAACCCGCGAAGATCAACGATTTCTTTCAAAGCCATTTTTTGCCGCGAATGCAAAAACTCGGCGTTGGCCCGGTTGGATGCTTCAACGTGGTTTCGGGACAGTTCACTCCGGCGTTGATAGTGCTGGTGGATTACAAATCGCTGGCCGAAATGCAGGCGACGCTGGCCGCCAGCAGCGACAAAGAATTCCTGACGGCTTGGCGAACGTTCGAGACGGCGGCGGATATGCCGTATGTGCGTTACGAATCCACAGTGCTGAAAGCCTTCGACGCGCATCCGAAAGTCGAATTGCCGACGCTCACCGAAAAACAAGCGCCGCGTTTGTTCGAGCTTCGCACGTATGAATCGCGCAACGCCGTCACGCTGCGAAACAAAGTGGACATGTTCAATCAGGAAGAGATCAGGATTTTCCGAGCCTGCGGAATTCAGCCGGTCTTTTTTGGCGAAGGCGTGATCGGCACTCGGCTGCCGTCGCTGACCTACATGGTTGGCTATGAAAACATGGCTGCGCGCGATAAAGCCTGGGACACATTTCGCGCCAATCCCGACTGGGCGCGCGTCAAAACCAAACCCGGCTGGACCGATCCCGAAACTGTGTCGAACATTCACGCTTCGTTTTTGCGTCCAACCGGTTATTCGCAAATCAAATGAATCGTGGACGGAAACGTCCGCGTTCCCGTTACTGCGCCAGGTCTTCGAAATCTTCAAAGCTCGGCAGTTCATTCAAATCTTTCAAGCCGAATTGAATCAAAAACTCTTTGGATGTGCCGTAGAGCATCGGTTTGCCGACGGTTTCTTTGCGGCCTTTGGTGACGATCAGGCGTTTTTCCAGCAGAGTTTTGATCGCCGACGACGAACTGACGCCGCGAATTTCCAGAATCTCCGGGATGGTGATCGGTTGTTTGTAGGCGATGACCGCCAACGTCTCCAACGCAGGCAGAGACAACCGAGCCGATGGGCGGGATTTCAAATACTTGCGAATGAATTCGTGGTTTTGCGGGCGAGTGGAAATGCGCCAGCCTCCGGCAATTTCTCGAATGTCCAAACCGCTGTTGCGAGCTTCGTAATCGGCGACCAGTTCATCCAATGTGGCTTGAACATCTTCTTCGGGAACATCGCCCAGAACTTTGCAAAGCTGTTTGAGCGGCAACGGTTCGTCGGCGACGAACAACAGAGCTTCGATGACCGGCTTTAACTCTTCGCGTGTCGCGGTGATTTGATCTTCCGCGCTGTCGTCGGCGGCGTTTTCGTTTTCGTGGGCGAATGAAACTTCTTCCGACGCGGTTTCGGCGTCTTCGGCGGTGTCGGCCAAATCAAGCTCGGCAGGGAATTCGTCTTCTTCCGAACCTGAATCTTCGACTGATTCCACTTCGACTTCAGCTTCGGCGGCAAGCTCTTCGATCAATTCTTCAACCGGCTCTTCTGCCGGTTCTTCAATAAGCTCTTCAAGTTCTTCGGGGTTGATTTCAGTGTTTTGAATCTCTTCGTTCATGGCTCTTCATTGATTTGCTGTGGCAAGTCTTCAACTTGCGCTGGTGTTTTTTCCAAACTGTTTTGTGGTGTTGGCGCTGATTCGTTGCCGGTTGGCTCCGCTTCTTCGTTCGCTTCTGGTTGGATTTCCGGCTCAACCGGTTCAAGCGCGAAAACTGGTTCGGTGCGTTTGCGAGCAAAGATTTCGCCGAACAATTCACGCTGTGTCAGATGAATTTTGAACTCCTTGACCAGTTCCAGAAACGCCAGAAAGGTCAGAATCAATTCGCGTTTAGTGCGCGACTGTTCAAAGATTTCGCGGACATTGATCTCTTCGCCGCTTTCCAGCCGGGCGTTTATCTGAGCCAGTTTCTGCGCCATTGTGACTTCTTCGCGCTGGATTTCCATCTGCGCTTCGGATTCCAGGCGCTTCAGGATGTCGCGGAACACGCGCATCAGGTCGAACACCGTGGCGGAAACTTCCGGATTGTTTTTGTCCGTTTCCATCTCTCCGCGCGTGAAGCTGGCCGATTCGATTTCGCCGCGCGAATGCAGCATCTGTGCTGCCGATTTGAACTTTTGATATTCCAACAGCCGTTCGATCAATTCGGCACGCGGGTCTTCGATCAAATCTTCTTCGCCTTCGATCTTCGGCGCGGGCGGCAACAGCATCTTCGATTTGATGTAAATCAGAGTCGCCGCCGTCACCAGAAAATCTCCGGCAATGGAAATGTCCAGTTCGCGCATCAGGTTCAGGTATTCCAGATACTGTTCCGTGATGCGAGCAATCGGAATGTCTTTGATTTCGATTTCGTCTTTTTTGATCAGGTACAGCAGCAAGTCCATCGGGCCTTCAAACATTTCCAATTTGACCCGATAACTGTCGCGGCGCTCGTCTTCGTTCTGCTCCGGCGTGTCTTCCAACAACGCGATGGCTGCTTTCTTTTTGGTTTTTGTTTCTGCCATTCTTGCTTTGCCGCGTAGCGGCTTTTGAATTTAGGCAGGTCGTTCACGGCCTGCAAAATTCGTAACAAAACATGTTTACGTCGCATAGCGACGGCTGAATTGGTTGCTGCGTTGGACTCAATCGTCGCTACGCGACGCTGAAATATTGAAATTGCTCGTACAGGCCGTGAACGACCTGCCTAAAGTCATCCATCCCTACGGGATGAAAATTGTGCCATTTGGCTAATTCCCCAGCGATGAATGTCAAAAGCCAGTTTGTCGGCTTCGTCCAACCCCAGCCAATGAAGTTCGTGTTCCGGCTCGTTTTCAAGCAGAGCGCCGAAACTGGCCGCAAAGTAGGAACAGTGAAATTCCCAGTGCCGACTGCCATCGGGTTCGCTGTGATATTGAATTGCGCTGCCGAGGAATCGGCCAATCATAACTTCGTGAGCGCATTCTTCGACGACTTCCCGCGCCAGAGTTTCTTGAAGCGACTCGCCTGCTTCGATGCCGCCGCCCGGCAGAAAAAATCTTTTCCTTGCTTTGACCGAAGCGAAGCGGCCTTGTTCGTCAAAGATGACGGCGTAAGCTCCGGCGCGACGACGGTATTCAACTTGGAGACTGAAGCTGCCGAATTTCAGTTCTTCGCTCATCGGAATTTACGACCAGGAGATGTTCATCGCGCGGCGGACTTCGCCCATCACGCGACCGGCTTCTTCGCGTGCGCGTTTGGAGCCTTCCAGAATGATGTCGCGGACTTCGCCCTGATGTTCGCGGTAATAATTGACGCGCTCTGTGATCGGCGACAGATAATCAATCATCGCCTGAGCCAGCGCCTTTTTGCGATCCACGCAACCGATGCGCGCGTTGCGGCAATCGTCGTCGAATTGATCGGCGACTCCGGCGGTGACGAACATTCTGTGCATCTGGCAAACGTCGCAGTTTTCGGGATGGCCGGGATCAACTTTTTTGACGCGCGTCCGGTCGGTAATCATCTGGCGAACTTTGGCCTGAATCACATCTGCCGAATCGCTCAACTCAATCGTATTGCCGTAACTTTTCGACATTTTGCGCCCGTCGGTTCCGGTCAGCTTGGGCGAAGCAGTCAACAAGGCTTCAGGTTCAGGGAAAATGTCGCCGTAAAAGTTGTTGAAGCGGCGAACGATTTCGCGCGTCAGTTCGACGTGTGCGACTTGATCCTGGCCGACCGGCACGTAATGAGCTTTGTACATGCAAATGTCCGCAGCTTGCAGCACCGGGTAGCCCAGAAAAGCGTAATTGCCCAAATCCTTGTCGGTGATGTTTTCGCGCTGCTCTTTGTATGTCGGAACTCGTTCCAGCCAGCCCAGCGGAGTCACTGCCGAAAAGTAAATGTGCAACTCGGCGTGTTCGGGAACCAGCGATTGAACGAAGATCGTCGCTTTGTTCGGATCAAGTCCCGCAGCCAACCAGTCCGTCACCATCAAAGTGGTGTTTTCGTTGATCTTCGAGGTGTCGGCGTAATCCGAAGTCAGCGCGTGCCAGTCGGCCACGAAGTGATAGCTTTCGTAGCTGTCTTGCAACTTGACCCAGTTTTTCAGCGCGCCTTCGTAATTGCCCAGGTGCAATTTCCCGGTCGGGCGCATTCCACTAACGATTCGTTTCATAGCTTGATAAAGATGGCGGGAAGAAGATGCCAATTAGCCGTTGTATAAGTATAGGTACCAAACAAAATGTTGAATGGGGGTTATCAATGCCTCAATAAAGCCAACTTGCATCAGCAAAATCAGCACAATGAAGCCCGACCAATCTGGGATTTGCGAATATGGCTCGGCGATAGAATCCGGCAAAAGATTCATCAGAATTTTGCTGCCGTCCAGCGGCGGAACTGGGATCAAATTGAAGACCGCCAGGATAATGTTGAGGAAGATTCCTCTCTGGACAACAGCATCAATTGATTTTGTCATATCGCCAAGAGAACTGGCGAGAGATGTTTGCAAAAGGATTTTACCCAAAATCAAAAAGATTGCGCCCAGCAAAACATTGCTCAACGGCCCGGCAGCAGCGATCAGGATTTCGCCCCACTTGCGATCACGCAAATTCAGCGGGTTGTAAGGCACTGGTTTCGCCCAGCCAAACAACCATGCTCCCGTGGTGTAAGCAATCAGCGGGAACAGAATCGTTCCAATCGGATCAATGTGTGGAATCGGGTTCAGCGTCACTCGTCCGAGGTATCTGGCCGTAGGGTCGCCGACCCGCTCCGCCGTCCAGGCGTGAGCGCATTCGTGAACGGTCAACGACAGCAAAAAAACTACAAACCAAATGATAAGGTTGCCAAGATATGAACCGTCCAAAGTTGTTGCTCCTGTGGAAATCAGATGGGGTTAAACGAGCGGGCAAAGTAGCACGCGGTTTCAAACACTGTCAATTTTGGGGTTAATCAGCGTTGGCCGTTTCCCAAACGCTGATCTGAACTTCCAGCCGAACGGCTCTGCGAACGATTTCGCGCGACGAAACCAGCACAGCGCCTCGTTCGATGGCCAGTTCATAAACCTTGCCGGTCAGGTCGTAATGCGGGATGGATTTCATCTGAAACCATTCGCGGCGTAGCCCCAAACTGGCCGCGAATTCGTGCAACTCTTCCAGCGAAGAGTCCGAAACCAGATGCCCGCATCGCTGATACCAATACCGAAACGGGCCACGCGCTCCGTTTTGAAAAGAATCAATCAGAATTGCCATAGCACTATTTGCTGTCACCTCTATCTTCTTGGTTGAACTCGCTTACACCTTTGCGGCAGGTTTTGATTTGGCTTTTGTTTTTTTCTGCTGATTGGCGTTTTCGGATTTAGCCTTTTTGACTGGTCTGACTTTTTTCTCCGCTTTGCTGGTTTCTGCTTCATTCATTTTGAGTTGCAAAGCTTCCAGAAACGCGATGGTACGTTGCAACTGCTTCTCGAATTTTTCATCACCCAACTTGCGGCGCGATTTCTTGACGACTTTTTTCACGCGCCCGACCAGAGCGTCACCGTTTTTCTCTTTTGGCTCTTTTTTGGGTTTCGATTCTTTGTCCTGAGCGGTTTTTTCCTGTGTCTTCGCCATAAAGATTCCTTTCAAATTTTTTCGGCTTCAATGTTGCTCAATGATGTTTATCATTGCATCCATTCCATTTTGGAGCGCCCGGAAATAATCTCCTGCTCGTAAGAATGGACTCACCTGAGTTTGCAAAATCTCTTTGCACTTTGCGTCGGTCAAGGTTGATTCCAGCCCACGCCCAACCTCAATTCTGACTTGTCGTTCCTTGATCGCCACCAGCAACAGCAATCCGTTGTTCTTGCCTTGTTGCCCAATGCCCCATTGGTTGAAAAGCTCAGTGGCATACGGCTCAATCGTTGAATAGGGCGAAATTGTTTCAACCGTCAGCACTGCCAGTTGGACGGTAGTTCGTTTTTCAAATTCTGCAGCCTTTGCCGTCAGAACCCGGTTCTGTTCGTCAGTCAGCAAATGCCCAAAGTCGTTGATAAGTCCGACTGGCTGAGGAGATTGATTGTTGTTCTGTGAACGTGATGGCTTTACTTGCCACACCTGGATCGTTCCTAAAACGATCATTGCGGCAAACGCGATACAAGCTCCAATTGCCCAACCTTTTTTGAGCATCGTAATAAGCTAGGCGGCTTTCAACTCCGCAACCGTTCGTCTGATTTGATCCAGATGCTTTGCCGTATGAGCAACGTAATCTTCGACCAATTGCCGCAACGACAGCACGCCATATTCGTCGTGAGCGCCAGACAGATTCCACCAGTCGGCGGGAAGCCCGGAAAGCAACTCAGTGTTTTCGCGGCGGAGCAATGCGAATCTTGCTGTGACGGTTTCGATCTTGCGGTGTTGATAGCTCAACCGATTGGCCCAAACTTCCTGTTGATAGCCGAATAGGTTGGCGCGGTCCTGAGTGGTGATTCGCCGTAATCGAACAGACGCCAGCAACTCTGCGTCGGCTAAGTGGCCAACGATCTGCACTGCCGACCAGCGAGTTTCGCACGGTTGCCGAACTGCAATGTCTGCGGCAATTGTCGCCACCAGCCGCTCCAGTTCGTTTGCTTGAGCGGCGTAAATTGTTGTCAGAGTTTCTGTTGATTGCATTCGCGCGGCAGTATAAGCCAGCCGCACGGCGAGTGTCACGGTTTGACGCTTTCGAGCAGCCTGCCTATCATCGCCGCTCTTCATTATCATCAAACAACAGGAGCAGGAACATGTCAGAGGCAAGAATTGAAGTTTTCAAAAAGATGCTGGACGCCGATCCGGCTAACACGACGGTTCGGTTCGGGCTGGCCAATGAATTGTTGAAACTGGAACGCTTTGCCGAAGCCTCCACAGAATTACAAACCTATCTCGGTCAGGCCAACGATCAGGGCAATGCTTACGGAAAACTGGGGCAGGCTTTGGAACGGCTGGGCAAATTCGACGAGGCGAAATTGGCGTATCAGCAGGGAATCGAAGCCGCCAACCGACATGGGCATCCGGGAATGGCGCAGGAATTCCAGATGGCGTTGGATGATCTGCCTTGATAGGGCTTACGCACGTGTCGGTAGCCCGCGCGTAAGCAAGGGCTTTTCTCACTAAAACCAGCCCTTCCTTACGGTCGGGCTACTGACACGGCGTGGTGTTGCGTAAGTTCTGCTTGAGAATTTTTCAGGCGGAACAAGGCTTTAGTCACAGCAAAAAAGGAGCAGGCGACCGGAGCCTGCTCTTTTTTTGCAAAAATTTTCAGTTTTCGTGAGGGGATTTTTCGTCGGTTTACGGTCTTATGGATGAGCGAAAGAAAACGGGCGCTTTTGGGAACGACGCAAGGCGAAGGAAGCGGTCACCATGCCTTTCGGGAAGTCTCTCATCAGCGACGCTCGTCAAGGAATTTGGACGGAAGCGCCTGTCTTACTTTTTTTAGCGTGTGTGAGGTTCGCAGTCAGTTTTTTGCTTTACCCCACAGTTTCCGGCAACAGCCACACCAAGGTTTGAGATAAGGCTGAAATCTTGGGTTGACCGCGTGGCTGTCGCCGGAAACTTACTTCCCCAAAGTTTCGTCCACAGCCAATGGAACGAAATCGGCCAGCCACTTCCTAAAACCATGTAAGTGACAACAGAAGTGGTAGGCCTCAGCCTGTCTGCGAATGGGCTTACCACCAACCCAGAATTTTCCACCAAATCATTCCCACAACAGTCCAGATCAAAATGTTCGGCGCGGTGGCAATCAAACCTAATCGCCACCAGCTTTGTTGCGACACATAACCTGCGCCGAAATAAATCGGACCCGGAGTCGTTCCGTAATGCGTCAAACCCGCCGAAAGATTTGAAAAATACGCCAGCACTACAACCGACAAAATCGGAGGCGCTCCGGCAGCGATGACTACGATCAGGAAAGGCAAGTACATCGCCAAAGCATGAGCCGTGATGCTGGCAAAAGCGTAATGGGCGTAAAAGTAAATCAACGCCAACACGGCCAGAGCCGCCCACCATTTCCAACCGGCAGTCATTTGCGCAGCGAATTCCGCGAACTTTTTGGTGATACCGGTTTCGCCCAGAGCTTCGGCCATTCGCACCATGCCGCCATACCAGATGAACACATCCCAGGCGGCGGTCTCGTTCATCAGGTCTTTCCAGTCCAACACGCTGAACACCAGCAAAATGCAGATGCCAATCAGCGCGACGACTGAATAATCAATCGAATGCCAACGACCAGTTGTCGCCCACAACATGCCAACCAGCGCAAACACTACCAACATCATTTTTTCGGGAAATGAAGTCGCGCCCATTTTGCCTAGTTCGCGGACTGCAAAATCTTTGGCTTCCGGCGTGTGAGTGATTTCCGGCGTGAAGATTCGATAGAGCAGCAGACCAGTGACAACGATGGCAATAACGCCCGGAACGATTCCGCCCAACATCCATGTTGTGTAATTCAGATCGAATCCGGTTTGCTGTTTGGCCAGCCGCTGAATGACCAGATTGCCCGCTTGGCCGGTCAAAAAAGTCGCGCAGATGATGACTTCGCATTGATAAACGAAAGTCATCAGAAACGCTCCCAGCTTGTTGGCCGTTTTTCCCGGACGCGAATCGTATTCTTCCGCAAGGCTTTTGGTGATCGGAAAGGTGATGCCTCCGCAGCGAGCGCCATTCGATGGAATCACCGTCGCCAGCAGAAAATCCGTTCCGACCAAAGCATAACCCAGCCCAATCGAGCGTTTGCCGAACTGGCGAATGAACAGCAGCGCAATGCGTCGCCCCAAGCCGGTTTTTATCATTCCGCGCGAAATAAAAAACGCTGCCAGCACCAGCCACACCACAGGATCGGCGTAACCGGCAAGCGCCGATTTCAATCGCAAAGTTTCCAGCGTTTTAGGATCGGTCGTCGCTTTAGCCAGAGCTTCGCTTACCGGCATTGATTTGGTCAGCATCAAGGCGGCGATTCCGAGCAGCACCATTGCTCCGCCGGGAACCGGACGCACAATCGAACCGACAATGGTCGCGGCGAAAATCGCCAGCAATCGCCAGGATTGCGGCGTTATGCCTTCGGGCGGTGGAGCCAGGTAAATGGCCACGCCCGCCAGAATCGTGATCGCCCAGCGAAGCGCCAGACTGCGTAATTCGGCCTGACGATTGGTAGAGGAGTTTGTCTCCATTTGTGATGTTCAGCCTTGTTGATGGAATTTGAATCAGAAGTTGAAGCGGCGCGGATACTAGCATCGGCTTGGCGACGGCTCAAGATTTGGCGCGCCAACGTACGCCAGTCGCCATTTTCCATGAAGGTGATTTAACGGAACTTTTTGCCAACCGGATGGCCATTGCCTACGTCAAAGGCGTTGCTGATCGTCTATAATTTGACTGCCACGACAGTTAAACGCATAAGCAGGCAAAAAGGGGGAAGAGATGATGAAACAGTTTTTCCGCAAAGCCACTGCACTCGCTCTGACCGGGATGCTCGTGGTCACGCCAGTTCTTGCTCAAGACAAATCGAAACTCAAACCGCTGGAAGAAAAAAACGATCCGACGTTGATTGGCAAACGCGACATCAACAAAGGAAGCATTTCGTTTTATTCGCTCGACCGTGAAGTCGCGCTTGGCCGCCAGATGGCCAACGAAATTGATCGTAGCACTCCATTGGTTACAGACCCAATCATCAACGAGTTCATCAATCGCATCGCGCAAAACATCGTGCTGCATTCCGACGCCAAGGTTCCGTTCACGGTCAAAGTCATTGACGCTCAGGAAGTGAACGCCTTCGCCTTGCCGGGCGGATTCTTGTACGTCAATCGCGGCTTGCTGGAAGCCGCCGAAAATGAAGCCGAAGTTGCAGGCGTGATGGCTCACGAAATCGCGCACGTCACGGCGCGGCACGGAATCGAACAAGCGTCGAAAGGCCAGTTGTTGCAATTCGGTTCGATCCCGCTGATTTTTCTGGGCGGGCTGGGCGGTTATGTCATTCAACAAGTCGCCGGAATCGCTTTGCCGCTGACGTTTCTGAAGTTTTCGCGCGGCGCGGAAAAAGAAGCCGACCGACTTGGCGCGCAGTATATGTGGGCTTCGGGTTACGATCCGAATGCACTGATTACGTTTTTTGAAAAGCTGCAAGCGCAGGAAAAGCGCAAACCCGGAACGCTGGAGAAAATCTTCAGCACGCATCCGATGACCGGCGACCGCATCACAGAAGTCCGTGGATTGATCGAACGGTTCCCGGATCGCGGCGAGTATCAACTCAGCACTTCTGAATTCAAGGATGTGAAATCGCGTTTGATGGCTTCCAGACCGAAGCCGGTCAATTCGCGCGACGATAAACGCCCGACGCTCAAACGGCGTCCGCAAACCGACAATGGTGATGGCAGCGTGGGCGATTCTAGCGACAATGGCGCGCCTGAGCGGCCAGTGTTGAAACGGCGCGATTCTTCAACTGAGAGCGAATCAACCGCTTCGCCGCAGTCTTCCGAAGACGGTCGCCCGGTGCTGAAACGCAGAGAAAATTCGGCTGATCCGCAGGCTTCCGGCAGCGAAGCTTCTTCGTCATCTCCTTCCGGCGAAGGTCGCCCGGTGCTGAAACGCCGCGAAGGGGCGGAAGCCGCTGAATCGCCTGCTGCGACAAAGCCTGAACCGCCATCTTCATCGGCTGAATCAACTGCTGAAACGCCGGATCGTCCGAAGTTGAAAAAGAACAACGAAACGAACGATTCAACCGGCGAGAACAAAACCGGTCAGGCTTCGGGCAGTTCAAGCAGTTCACAAACCAAGCCGCCGACCAAGCCGTAACTATCAACCGGAAGCTCAAAACAACAGCGGCTGATTCTTCCATTGGAGAAATCAGCCGCTGTTGTTTTGAGTCTCAATTGATCCGATCAATTTCCGGCTTTCAGCCACGCCAACCGAGCCGCACCAATCAGCCCGGCGGTTTCTCCGACCGAAGCGGCAAGGATGCGGCATTGCCGCGCAGCATTCGGCTCAGCCCAGCGCCGAGCTTCTTCGCGAACGTCATCCAAAAACGGTTTCAATGCAGAGCCGAACTCTCCACCGATGACGACGGTTTCAGGGTTCAGAATGGAAATCAGGTTTGCTACACCGCGCCCAAGCCAGCGGCAAGTGTCGCCAACGACTTTGACCGCCAACTTGTCTCCGCCGCGAGCCGCGCGAATGATTGTGGTTGCGTCGAAATCGGCTCCGCTTTGAATCAAACCGCCGAGCATCGAACCGTCGTAGCCTGTGTTTTCTTCCACCGCACGTCGAGCCAGCGAAGCAATCGTCGCCTCTGCCGACAAACAGCCGTTGAATTCGTATTCGTGTTTGAATTCCTGTCCAACGGCCAACCATCCGGCAGCTCCTGCCGATCCGGCTGAACCGGCCAGCACTCGGTTGTCGCAGAGAATGCCTGCTTCGATCGTCGAACCGACCGAAAGGTAGACAACGTTCGATTTTCCGCGAGCGGCTCCATGCCAGCTTTCCGCCGCCGCCATCGCCGAAGCGCGCGAAGAAACCACAATCGGCGGGTGGCCGGATTCAACGTGATGTGCGCGAGCGCGTTTTTCCGCCATCGGCATGCGAATGTCGTGGCCGGATTCATCAAGACTTTCTTCCAGCAATTGGCCAAACGGCACTCGTGTCCAGCCTCGAAGGTTGTTAAGCGAAACCCTTCCGGTTGGCGGGTCAACCAAACCAGCGACCGAAATGCCAATGGCAACGATCGGGTTCGATTCGCGCTCTTTCGATCCGGCGAGTTCGATCAACGTCCCGGCAATGGCAGTGGTAGCCGCTCGCGTGGTTCGTTGCGGAGTCGCAAACCTGCGTTCGGCAATCACGCGCGCCTGATCGTCCACCAGCGCAACGGAAATTTGATTTTGGTTGAATTCGACGCCCATAACCAATGGCTTCGATTCCGGTTTTGCGGTACGGGAGGCGATGACTTTTAGCGGCACGATGAAGAAACTCCTTCAGAGCAATTTTTGACCACAGATAACGCGGTCGCTATTATACAGACCGCCCGCCCAAAGGCGATTTCAATTCCCGATCATCAGGAGAAAAACATTATGCGTTTCGCACGCTTCTTATCTTTGTTTGCTTTGTTGTTTGCGTTGGCTGGTTGCCAGCCTGCTTCGACCGATGTCGCCACCACCAAGCCAAGCCCGACTGCGGAACCTGTCGCCACGCCAAACGCGGACGTGTCGCCGACGCCGGGTGAGATGAAAACGGCTCCATCAGGCTTTCAATTTCAAGACACGGAAATCGGAGTTGGCCCGCGCCCGTTGATGGGGCAAAACGTCAAAGTCGCTTATGTCGGCAAGTTTCCTGATGGTCACAAATTCGATGGTGGCGTCGTGGATTTCACCATCGGCGAAACCGGCATCATCAAAGGTTGGAACTGGGGCGTCGGCGGCAATTCCAAAGAAGGCATTGACGCCATGCGCGTTGGCGGCAAACGCAAGATAGTGGTTCCGCCACAACTTGGATACGGCGACAAACCGTACAGCACTATTCCCGCCAACTCGACTTTGGTGTTTGAACTCGAACTGCTCCGAATCAACAGAAAAGCTTTTTAGGATTCACCTTTACCGCAAAGGACGCAGAGGTAGGGCAGAGAATACAGAAAAACTCTGCGAAACCTCTGCGATACTCCGCGCCTCTGCGGTGAAAAGCCATCTACAGATGAACATTCTTTCGCTCGAAAATGTCAGCAAGACCTTTGGCATCAAGCCGCTGTTTTCTTCAGTTTCTTTTGGGCTGGACGAAGCCGACAAGATTGGCGTCATCGGTGCGAACGGTTCCGGTAAAACCACGCTGTTGAAAATTGTCGCAGGTGAAGAAGAGCCGGACACTGGCCGCGTTGTTATTGCCAACGGTAAAGTTGTCGCTTACCTGTCGCAAAATCCTCCGTTCGATCCTGAGCAAACCGTCATCGAAGCAGTCTTTGCCGGCAGCAACGACGCGCTGCATCAAAAACTGGACTTGTTGCGGCGATATGAATTTGCCTGTGATGAATTGGCTGAACAAGCGGAAGCTGACGACAAACTATTGAAGCGCGTCAGCGACCTTGCCGAGCAATTGGAAATCAGCGGCGCGTGGAAGTTGGAAGTTGAATTGAAAGCGATGCTGAACGAACTCGGCATTACGCAACTCAGCGCGAAGATGGCGACGCTGTCGGGCGGTCAGCGTAAACGTGTTGCCCTGGCGCACAGTTTGTTTATCAAACCTGACCTGCTGATTCTGGACGAACCGACCAATCACCTGGATGCTGAAACAGTTGAATGGCTGGAGCATTGGCTACAGGATTTCAGCGGTGCGTTGTTGCTGGTCACTCACGACCGATACTTTCTGGATAGAGTCACCAACCGAATTGTCGAAATTGATCGTGGGCGAGTTCAATCGTTCACAGGCAATTACGCAACCTATCTGGAAAAACGGCAGGAACAGGAAGAGCGTCAGGCAGTCGAAGCTCAGAAGCTGAAACAAATGGCCAGGCGTGAATTGGAATGGCTTCGCCGAGGGCCGAAAGCCAGAACTTCAAAAGCCAAAGCCCGCATTGATCGCGCCAACGAAGTCATTCAGCAATCGCGCCAGGCAGCCAGCGACATCGCCGAAAAACGTTCGCTCGACATCGCGTTTGAATCGAATCGGCTGGGCAAAAAGATTCTGGGTTTGACCGGAGTCAGCAAAAGCTGGGACGGCAAAACTGTGGTGAATACGTTCAGCTACCAGTTCAAACGCGGCGACAAGATCGGCATCATCGGCGCAAATGGCGCAGGGAAGACTACGTTGCTGGAAATCATTGCCGGACGTTTACAGCCTGATTCCGGTCAGGTCGAAAAAGGCGAAACCGTCGTCATCGGTTATTACGATCAGGAAAACCGCGAATTCGATGAGTCGGTTCGTTTGATTGATTATGTCAAGGAAATCGCCGAACGCATTCAAACCGTCGAAGGCGATTGGATTACCGCCAGCCAGATGCTTGAACGTTTCCTGTTTCCACCAGCGATGCAGTATCAGCCGATTGCCACGCTTTCGGGCGGAGAGCGCCGCAGACTTTATCTGCTGCGGATGTTGATGAGCGCGCCGAACCTGCTATTGCTGGACGAAATCACCAACGATCTGGATATTCCCACGCTGGTTGCGCTGGAAGAGTATCTGGAAACTTTTCCCGGCTGTCTGGTTGTTGTCAGCCACGACCGTTACTTTCTTGACCGGACGATTGAATACATCTTCCGATTTGAAGATAAAGGCAAAGTCCGCGAATACCCTGGCGATTACACTACCTTTCTGGAAATCCGCGAACGCGAACGCGTTGAAGTCTCTGCCGCCAAAGCCGAAGTCAAAGCGCGCGAACAAAAACAAATTGTCGCCGCTTTACCTGTCGAAACATCAACCAAACGCAAATTGACCTTCAAGGAAAAACGCGAGCTTGAAGAATTGGAAGCTCGCATCACCGATTCCGAAATTCGCAAAGTAGAAGCTGAAAACAGCCTTGAAGCCAACAGCAGCGATCACGTCTTAGTGGCAAAACTTTACGATGAACTGCAAACGCTGAGTGAACAGCTTGATCGGGATTTGACTCGGTGGGCTGAATTGGCTGAATTGGCCGGGTGAGCGAGAAGCCGCCTGAATCAGTTTTGGCCCTGCGGCGTATGCCAGCCTGTTTCAAGTCACGCAAGTTCGTACATCACGGCAAAAAAGTTTATAGCGGTTTGCACCACCTGACCAACGTTCCGTCTGGCGAATCGCAATTCGGTCTGGAAAGTGCGAAATCCCAGGTGGATCGCGTTTTCATCGTCGTGGTTGGCGGAAGTGACTTGGCGGCATTGCGCGCGGCCTGTTTGAAGACGCAGACCTGGGCAACGGCGAGAGGGTCAAACTGTCGGCCTTCGTTCCGAAACTGAGCGAAACTCCTGGCCGCACCGAATGGATCGGCCCGCCGCTCGGCGCGCACAACAGGGAAATTTACTGCGGCTTGCTGGGGATGAGCGAAGACGTGATTGCGAAACTCGCTGCCGACGGTGTGATCTGAAACCTTGTCCGCAGAAGGCTGCTGCCGCTGTTTTCAAAATGAAAGGCCACGATGAACTTACCCAAGCAAGTCACGATCATGGATGTCAGTCCGCGCGATGGGCTGCAATCGGAAGTCGCGTTTGTGCCAACCGAAAAAAAGATTGCGCTGATTGAAGCTCTGGTCGGAGCGGGCATTCGCCACATTGAAGCGACTTCGTTTGTTTCGCCGAAATGGGTTCCGCAGATGGCCGACGCCGAAGCGTTGTTGCAAGCCGTCGTCGCGCGACATCCCGGAGTCGCGTTTGAAGTCTTGTTGCCGAATGAAAAAGGCTATGACCGGGCGCGGGCGACGGGGTTGTTGAAAGAGGCGGGCTTTGTGGTGGCGGCGACGGAAAGTTTGAACGTCAAGAACGTCAATATGAGCGTGGCCGATTCGATGAAGCAGGTCGCCGCCATTGCCGAAAAAGCCAAAGCCGACGGCGTTCACCTGCGCGGGACGATTGGTGTGTCGTTCGTTTGTCCGTACGAAGGCGAAGTGCCGCGCGCACGAACCGTCGCTCTGGCCAATCAATACTTTGAACTCGGCGCGGATGAGGTTTGCATTGCCGACACCATCGGGCGCGCCTTGCCCAATCGAGTGTACGACGTGATGGCCGACATCAAAGACCGTTGGCCGTCGAAACCGCTGGCCGGGCATTTTCACGACACTTACAAAATGGCGCTGACCAACATCTTCGCGGCGATGCAGGCGGGCGTGGAAATGTTCGATTCGGCGGTGGGGAATTTAGGCGGCTGCCAGTTTGCCAAAGGCGCGACCGGCAATGTTTCCACCGAACAGTTGGTTTACCTGCTGAATGGGATGGGGATTGAAACCGGAATTGATTACGAACGCATTGTTGCCGCCGGACGAATGGCTCGTGGGTTGATAGCGCCGCTGCTTTCAACCGACGCTCGTGCTTAAGGAGTGTTGTCGGTAAACTGAGTGTGCTTCGATGCTACGGCGAGCAATGCCGTCACCAGCGCAATGGCGTCAGTTCGCAGTCAGCGATGGCCGGACTGATTTCACGTGTGATGGAAAGCAGCATGTTGAAAGTTCCCGCTTGCCTTGTTCGCTTGTTTACACGCGCGGTTTTGTAACGTGCAGATGGATTTGAGCAAGCCGGCAGACGCCGTTAAAGCCAGGCAAAAAGTTCAATGTTCGACCGAAGACGGCAAACCGGCGGTGTATTGGTGGAAAGGCGGTGTGTACAGCCGCGTGCCGGGCGAAAACGAATTGCTGGACCCGGCCAAAACCGGATCGGACGACGCGACGGTTTCGTGGGCGCGGATTTCAAAATGGCTGCCGTGGATGAAAATGGGCGACCGCCCCGGTGTCGTCGTGTTTCACACTGCCGGTTTGCGCGTCAACGGTTGGGACGACGTGCCGGACATTATTCGCAATGAAGTCAAAACCAACTGGCCTTTGTGGCAGGAAGCTCCGCCGATTGACGACCCCACGTCCGAATATGACCAGTTGGGATCAGTTCAAACGCTGGATGGAAGCGAAGAGCAAGAAACAGTAAGCAACTCAATCAACCCCCAAAATAAACGCTCTGCGAAGAACTATAGCTTTTAAGAAAAACCTTCCCGCGAATCACGCTGATGACGCGAATAAAAAGGTGGTTTGGCCAAGTTGAGAATCAGCCATTTTGTTGAGCCGACTAAACCTATCGAAAGGCATCTCCAAAGTATCTGCGTTTATTCGCGTCATCCGCGGGAAAGCATTTTCTTGATCTCTATATTTCTTTGCAGAGCGTTTTTGCAGATGAAAATCACAGTGGCGCTCTGGATAAAGTCTGGTTTTTTGACCTGCGACAACGGTTGTCTTGGACTAGCTACATGCCAAAAGTCGAATCTGACGTGACAGACGCCAGTCGTCTGAGCGATAAAGCATCACCGTGTTCAAAGATGCGATTCTCAATAACCGCGAATCTGAAGTAGGCGATCAAATCGTCACTGCCGGGAAAGCTCAAAACAAGCAGTATCGAATTCGGTTTGGTTTATCGCGCTGGGGCGAAGCGTTTCGTGTTGCTGCCAGCGCGATTTTGGCCAATCGGCTGCGTTCGAGTTTGACGATCATCGGCGTGGTGATTGGTGTCGCCGTCGTGACATTTGTCGCCGCCTTGTTGGAAGGCGCGCAGAATTACATCAAACAGACAGCGTCCTCGCTCGGCCCCGGCATCGCACGAATTGACAAAGCTTCCTTTCAGGATTTTCTCGGCGACGCGCAATCTTTTGCCGAAGCGTTGGCCAAACGCCCGGACATCACCATCGAAGACATTGCCGGTTTGCGCCAGCGCATTGGCGATCGTATGGAAGTCGGCGCGCAAATTGACGCGGCGCTTCCGGCTCAACGCGGCAACAATTCGTTGCAAGGAATCGCCGTGCAGGGAGTGACCGCCAACATCGCCGCTCTTTCAACGATCAAAGTCGTCAATGGCAGAGACATGACCGATTTTGACGGCGAAAACCGCCGCTCGGTGTGCGTCATCGGTTCGGACGTGGACGAATTTCTGTTTCCCGACCGTGACCCAATCGGGCAATTCATCAAACTCGGTTCCGCCGAATACGAAGTCATAGGCGTTGCGGCTCCACGCGGTTCTTCGTTCGGAGCTTCGCAGGATGGATTTGTGCAAATTCCGCTGGGAACCTTTGCCAAAGTCTTCGGCGCGCGCTCGCGTTCGATTTCAATGTTGGTCAAAGCCAAACCCGGCGTCGAAGTTCCCAACGAACAAGTCGAAGAAATTGCGCGCTTCGGCATGCGCGCCCAGCGGCGATTGAGTTACGGCGACAGCGACAATTTCAGCATCATCACTGCCAAAAGTGTCGAAGCCGTGACCAGTTTGCTGACTCGTATCGTCGGTTCGGTTTTGTATCCGTTGACAGGAATCGCTCTGGCGGTTGGCGGAATTGTCGTGATGAATATGATGCTGGCTTCGGTGACGGAACGAACGCGCGAAATCGGAATTCGTCTGGCGATTGGCGCTCGGCGCAAAGACATTCTGGCGCAGTTCCTGTTGGAATCTTCGTTGCTGACCTTGCTGGGCGGTTTGGTCGGTATGATGATTTCGACAGCGCTGGTTTGGGCAATCGCAAAGTTGAGCGGTTTCCCGGTTGCCGTTCCTGTGTGGGCGTTGGTCGCCGCAATTCTGATTTCCTGCCTGGTCGGCGTTGTCTTCGGAGTCTTTCCCGCTCGCCGCGCTTCGCGGTTGAGTCCGATTGAAGCGTTGAGGAAGGAATGAGTCAGTACCGCGACCGGTAGGAAGCGGGTGGTTTTATGCAAACACAGATTCTCAAAGACATAGTCATCACCGTGTTCGACAGTTTGCGAACGCACAAGTTGCGGTCGGCGCTGACGTTGCTTGGAGTCGTCATAGGTACGGCGGTGGTTGTGATGGTTGGTTCGGTGCTGACCGGATTGTCGGCTCGCGTGGCGGCGGTCAGCGAAAAGAGCGCGCCCAATGCCATTTACTTCACCAAAGAAGAAAAGATCGGCCCATCGTTTCGGCGGCCTTCTGCCGAAGAGCGCCAACGCAAAGACCTGACCTACGAAGACGCTCTGGCCGTGGCGGCACTCGACAAACCGCAAGCCGTGTCGCCGCAAAAAATTCGCGGCAGTTACGGACCGTCGGCGAACAAGGCTTCGATGAGTGCGCGTGGCCGCGAAGCCATCAATCCGCTGATTCTGGGCGTCTGGGAAAACTTCCCCGAAATCGTTTCGGTCAGCGTAGAACGCGGCAGGTTTTTCACTTACGCCGAACGCATCAATCGCGTGCCGGTGTGCGTCATTGGGCAGGGAATCGCTTCGCAGTTGTTTGAAGAAACCGATCCGGTGGATCAGGAAGTGCGAATTGATGGCCGCGTGTATCGTGTGGTTGGCGTGTTGACCAAATCCTCCGGCGAAGGCGTCATCGGCAGCGACGAACTGGATGAACGAATCGTTTACGCTCCGTTTGAAACCATTGCCAAACAGTACCCGGAGATCGAAGGCGTGGCGATTGTCGTGCGCGCTCCGGCGGGAAAAGTGGACGATGTCATAGAACAGGTCACTACGACGCTTCGCATTCGCCGCAACGTTCCGAGCGGAGCCGAAAACAATTTTGGCGCTAACCGAGCCGAACAGGTTTTTGAAGTCGTCCAACAAATCATCGTCGCGCTGGCTGCGTTGGTCGTTCCAATTGCATTGGCCGGATTGCTGGTCGGCGGCGTAGGCGTCATGAACATCATGCTGGTTTCCGTGACGGAACGGTCGCCGGAAATCGGCATTCGCCGCGCGTTGGGCGCTCGCCGCAGAGATGTGCTGACGCAGTTTTTGATCGAAGCCATCACGCTGACAGGCTTTGGCGGAATCATCGGCATCGCGGTTGGATTTTTGTTTGCCTTCGCGCTGCAACTGGTCGTCAACTTTCCCGCCGCTGTTCCGATATGGGCAATTCTGGCCGGTTTCCTGACCTCGGTTTCGGTTGGATTGATCGCCGGAATGTGGCCAGCCATACGCGCCGCCAAACTCGACCCGGTCGTCGCCATTCGCGGCGATTGATTGCCTGCCGTTGGTTGTAAAACTCAGCCTGCTAAGCCAGAATGCGCCCGCTTTTGGTTCCACCTTTTTCTTCAACATAACCCAATAGATAAGGAGAGTCGGCAGTGTCAGACAAAGTGCTGGTTTCGCTGGAAAACGGCGTCAAGCGGATTACGTTCAACAATCCCAAACGTCGCAATGCGCTGGATTTTGAAGCGTTCAAATTCATCGGCGACGAAATCAAGCGTTCCGCTACGGACGAAACCAAAGTCATTGTTATGACCGGTGCGGGCGATGCCTTTTGCGCCGGAGCCGATGTGCAGGGATTTGGCAGCGGTGACGCGACGCATGACGTGACGGCTTCGCTTCGCGCCGGAGTCAATCCGGGCATTCAAGCGATGCGTGATTTGCCGAAACCGATCATCGCGCGAGTTCACGGCCACGCCGCCGGAGTCGGCTGCAATTACGCGCTGGCGGCGGATTTCATCGTCGCTTCGGATCAAGCCTTTTTCGGGCAGGTGTTTGTCAAAATCGGGTTGATGCCGGATGGTGGCGGGACTTATTTCCTGCCGCGAGCTGTCGGTTATTGCCGCGCGTTTGAATTGATGGCGCTGGGCGAGCCGATTTCGTCTCAGCAGGCGCTGGAAATGGGAATGATTAACCGTGTTGTGCCAGCGGAAAAACTCGATGATGCGGTGGATGAATTGACTCGCAAGCTGGTCGCTTCGCCCGGCCTGGCTTTGGCGAAAATCAAAGCCGCGCTGAACGCTTCTGCTCAATCCGATTTGGCTGCCGCGCTGGAATTTGAAGCCGTCGGGCAAGGTGATTGTTTCCGTTCCGCAGATTTCAAAGAAGGCGTTTCGGCATTCCTCGAAAAACGCAAACCAAATTTCAAAGGCAATTAAGGTGGCCGGTAACAGGTGATTGACGGCAAGTAGAAGAAACTTTTTCAACTTGGCGGCTTTCACTTATTGCCAGCCGCCATCCACCTACCACTTAAAGACAATGAACGAAAATCAAAACCCTAATCAAAATCAGGCGTGGTTTGCTCTGGTCGTTCTGTTTCTCATCAACACGATGAACTTTTTCGACCGGCAGATAGCTGCTTCAGTTGGAAAACCGATCATTGACGAATTCAAGCTGACAGACTCCGACTTCGGAAATATGGCGATGGCCTTCACGTTGATTTACGCCGCGGTCGGTGTTCCGCTAGGGCGTTGGGCTGATCGCGGAAATCGGTCGCGGATTTTGAGCATTGGCGTTGCTGCCTGGAGTTTGTTCACGGCGGCTGGCGCGGCGGCGTGGAATTATCTTTCGTTGTTTGTCGCGCGAATGTTGGTTGGTGTCGGCGAAGCGAGTTGTTCTCCGGCGGGCAATTCCTTGATCGGCGATTTGTATCCGGCCAGCAAGCGGGCGCGCGCGACTTCGATTTTCATGTTGGGGCTGCCCATAGGCATTTTTCTCAGCAATATGTTCGGCGGCGTGATTGCCAAAAATTACGGCTGGCGACGAACCTTGTTGATTGCTGCCATTCCAGGGTTGATTCTGGCGGGACTGGCGTTTTTCATCAAAGAGCCGAAGCGCGGCGCGACTGAGGCCGTCAAGATCGAACACGAACATCACACCGGCTGGGAGCCTTACCGCCGCGTGCTGAGCATTCCGACCATGTGGTGGATCATCCTGTCTGGCGCGCTCCATAACTTCAATGCTTATGCGGTCAATTCCTTCATGCCGCTCTACCTGGGGCGCTATCACGGCCTGGATGTGGCCGATGCAGGTTATGTTTCCGCTGTGGTTCTGGGTGCAGTTGGCGTTGTCGGTTTGCTTGGCGGAGGATTGGCCGCAGATTGGGCGCGCAAAAAAAGTCCGAACGGAAGAATGCTTGTGTCTGCCTGGTCACTGTTGATTTCCACGCCCTGTGTTTATCTGGCGCTGAATGTACCGAAAGGCTCGCTGACCAGTTTTATGATTTTGATGGGCGTCGGCTGGATGATGATTTATGTGTATTACGTGACGGTGTACCCGGCGGTGCAGGACGTGGTTGAGCCGAGTTTACGCGGCACGGCGATGGCGCTTTACTTTTTCGCCATGTACTTGCTGGGTGGAGCTTTCGGCGCGAAGATTCTTGGCAACTTGAGTGATTATTTTGCCAAGCAGGCAATGACTGACGCAGGAGCGACAGTAATGGCAGAATCTTTCCGCGCCACCGGATTGCACAGCGCCTTTTACGTTGCGCCTGTTGTTTCGTTGATTTTGGCCGCCGTGTTGTTTGCTGGGGCGCGCACTGTGGCTGGAGATATGGAAAAGCTGCAACAGTTTTTGCAGCGTGCGGCAACAAAACAGTAATTTGTCGAGGTTGTAATGAGCAGGAATCGAAGACAGTTTTTGGTTGGCGGCTTGGCGTTTACTTCGTTGGGGCTTTCGACATTTGGGCAAGACCCGCAGCCGCCAGAACAGCTTGTGTACGTTTGCCCGATGCATCCCGATGTCAGTTCCAAAGTGCCGGGCAATTGCCAAAAGTGCAATATGAAGCTGGTGGCGACCAAAGCCGGGACGCTCAGCAGCGACAGTTTTTATGTTTGCCCAATGCACCCGGACGTGGTTTCCAACAAGCCGGAAACTTGCCCGAAGTGCAAAATGAAACTGGTCAAAGCGGCTCCCCCTGAAGCCAGCGATTTTGTCGTCAAGATTCAAACCAATCCTGCGCCGCCGCGAGCCGGGCAAAAAGCCAGGTTTCGGTTCACGGTCTTTCATCCTTCGACCGGCAAACAGATCAAACAGTTCAACATCCTGCACGATATGCCGTTTCACTTATTTGTCGTCAGTCAGGACTTTGAAGAGTTTCAGCACATTCACCCGGACAAACAACCTGACGGCAGCTTTACGATTGTGACCAATCTGCCGAAAGCCGGATATTACAAACTCTTCTGCGACTTCTTTCCGAATGGCGGCACGCCGCAAGTCACACATCACAATTTGGTGACTGCCGGGTTCAAAGGCGATTTGATGTCGTCCTACGCTCGGCTGGTTCCCGACAAACCCGTTGGCGATAAGCTGGCCAGAGTCGTTGACGGAACTCGCTTTGAATTGAAGTTCGATCCGGCGGAACCGTTTTCAGGCAAGTCTGCCGAACTGCATTACCATCTGGTTGACGAAAAATCCGGTCAGCCTGTTGATGATTTGAAACCTTATTTGGGGGCCTGGGGGCACACGTTGATTCTCAGCGAAGACGGAACTGATTATCTGCATTCGCATCCGACCGAAATGATTCCCGAAGAATTGAGTCTGGAAGAACGCGCCAAACTGCCGTGCAAACCTGACGTGGTTTTTGACACTTTCTTTCCACGACCTGGCAATTACCGCATCTGGTCGCAATTCCAACGCAAAGACAAAATCATCACCGTGCCATTCACGGTTCATGTGCCGAGGCTAAAGTAAAAACCTGCCTGCTGTTTACCGGACAATTTCGAGTCGTGACATTCCGAATCGGCTATGGAAGAATCCCTGCCTACCTGCTGAAACTCTTCCTGCGAGGAAATCCGGTCAATGATTCAATTGGAAAATGTGTCGCGCGAATACGGCGACGGCAAAGTCGTCTATGCGCTGGATCACGTCAGTCTATTGATTGCCAAAGGCGAACGTGTAGCCGTGATGGGGCCGTCGGGTTCCGGCAAATCTACTTTGCTGAATCTGGTTTGTGGTTTGGACGAACCGACTTCGGGTGAAGTCAAAATTGACGGCACGAACATCGCTTCACTGGATGACGACCGACGAACGCGGCTGAGGCGGGAAAAGATCGGCATGGTTTTTCAGACCTTCAATCTGCTGTCTACGCTGACTGCTCAGGAAAACGTCGCGCTGCCTTTGCGTCTGAATGGTTCGTCCAAAAAAGAAGCCGACAGCCGAGCCGCAGCGATGTTGGACAAGGTTGGACTCGGAGCGCGAGTGACACATCGCCCCGATCAAATGTCCGGCGGAGAACGCCAGCGCATAGCCATCGCTCGCGCGTTGATTTTTCAGCCGCCGGTGTTGCTGGCCGATGAACCAACCGGCAATCTTGACTCAAAAACCGGCGAAGAAATTCTGGCTTTGATGGACGGCCTGCACCGCGAATTCAACACGACAATTCTGATGGTTACTCATAACGAAGAAGCCGCCGAACATTGCGACCGTGTTATTCGATTGCGCGACGGCAAGATCGTTAGTTCAACAACCGCCAAAGAACACACAACCAAGCAATGAACCTGACTGACCACAGCTACAAAGACGAATGGTTGACGGCGCTGGGCAAGGCGCGACCAGCCAAACTGTGGCCGCGCTTTGTCGAATCGGACAAACATCCAACGATCAAATTTTCGGTGGAAGCTTCGGCGGTCTATTCCTCCACCATCGAAGGCAATTCGATTGACCTGAATTTCTTTTTGAACTCAAAGCTTGATCCGGCCAGCCGCCGTTTCAAGGCCAAAGAGCGGCACGAGATTGAAGACCTGATCGCTGCCTATGATTTCGCCCGTTCGCATGCTTTGAATGAAAAGAATCTGTTGGCAGCGCACGCCAAACTGTCTGCGCGGTGGTTGCCGAAATCCGAACGCGGGCGGTATCGGCGTCAGTTGATGTTTGTTTACAGCCAGGCTGGAATCGAATACGCCGCTGTCGAGCCGGAATTCGTTGCCGAAAAGATGGCGGAGTTGTTCGCGGATGTTGCTGAGCTGCGAAAAGCGCAGTTGAGCATTGATGAAGTTTTTTATCACGCGGCGTTGCTGCATTTGATTTTCGTTCACATTCATCCGTTTCAAGATGGCAACGGACGAGCGGCTCGGTTGTTGGAAAAATGGTTTCTGGCTTCGCATCTGGGCAGCAAAGCCTGGCAGATTCCGGCGGAGCAGTTTTATGCCGAACATCGCGCTGAGTATTACCGCAACATCAAAATCGGATTGAATTATTACTTGCTGGATTACCGGCGTTGCGTGCCGTTTCTGGCAATGCTTGCCAACGCGCTGGAATCAGCGTTGAAGTAGAAAATTATGCTTTCCGTTCTCGCTCAAATCACCTGGAAACAGTGGCGGCAACATCGCCTTCGCACAGCGTTGACGCTGCTGGGCATCGCGCTTGGAGTCGCGGTCTTTTTCGGAGTCCGCACGGCGAACCTGACTTTGCTGAGTTCGTTGACGACGACGATTGAAAAGCTGGCGGGCAAGGCTACGCTGCAAATTACCGGCGGCGAATCAGGTTTTCCCGAAGCGGTTTGGGAAACCGTCAAGGACACGCCCGGAGTTCGCGTGGCTCAGCCGGTGATCGAAGTCATTGGCAACACGGCCTTCGCCGACCAAAGCAGTTTGATGATCGTCGGCGTGGATATGCTGGGCGACCGCGAGTTGCGCGAATACGAATTTGACGAAACGACGACTGAAATTGCCGATCCGTTGGTGGCGCTGGCTCAGCCCGATTCGATTTTGATTTCGCGGACGTTCGCAGACAAACACAACCTGAAAGACGGCGACAAGCTGCCGCTGTTCACTTCGCAGGGGCGCAAGGAATTCACCGTGCGCGGCATCTTCAAACCGCAAGGCATGGGCGAAGTCTTCGACGGGCAGATTGCCGTGATGGACGTGTTCAACGCGCAGTTCGTGTTCGGTCGCGGCAAGAACATTGATCGCATTGATTTGATGAACGAGCCGGAAGTTGATGTTCTGGCTTTGCGGCAAAAACTGCGCGAACGATTGCCCGCGGGCGTCGAAATAGATCGCCCGGCTTCGCGCGGAACCGGAATCGAAAAAGCCATCTCGGCCATGAGCATAGGCGCAACCATCGCCAGCTTTATCGCCTTGCTGGTCGGCGTCTTCATCATCTTCAACACGTTTAGCATTTCGGTGAATCAACGCTGGAAAGAAATCGGCGTCTTGCGGGCTTTGGGCGTCGAGCGCGGAAACGTTCAGCGAATGTTTCTGGGCGAAGCCGTCTTGATGGGAGTCATCGGCAGCGCGCTGGGAATTTTTCTTGGCTACTTTTTGGCCATCGGCGCGGAGCGAATGCTGAGCCAGATTGCCACGCAATTGTTCAGCCAGGTTTCGACTCAACAGCCGCCGGTTTTTCGCTGGGATTTCGCAGTGACGGCGTTTGTGATTGGAGTGTTGTCGTCGTTGATCGGAGCTTTGATGCCAGCGCGCGGAGCTTCGCGGTTGAATCCGATTTTGGCGCTGCACAATATCGAAACTCGCCAGCAGGAAGACATTCTTGGCAAAACCAGATTGATTGCCGGAGTCGTGTTGGTCATCGTCAGCATGGGCTTGATCGGCTTCGCTCCGGCAAAAGTCGGGATGAATGTTCAGTTCGGTTACGCGGCTTTGCTCTTGTTCGGAATGGTTTTGCTGCTGCCGAAATTGACGCAATGGATTGCGCGATTGCTGCGTCCGTTGATGGATCGTTTCTTCGGTTCCGAAGGCGTGTTGGCTGTGGATACGATGATTCAATCTCCGCGTCGGACTTCGGCTACGGTCGGAGCCTTGATGGTTGGATTGATGTTTGTCTTTGCGACGGCGGCTTATGTTCGCAGCTACCAAACAACCGTTTCTGGCTGGATGGATCGCATTGTTAATTGCGATTTGTTCGTCGCGGCTTCCGATCAGGCGCGTTCGCGGACGTATCACTTCAGCGAAGAACTCAGTCTGCGAATCGCCGCCTTGCCCGGAATTAAACGAATCGAAAACGTGCGAATCTTGTTTCCGACTTATGCCGACGATTCGATTGGAATGGTGGCGCTGGATTTTGACGGATGGTTTGAGCGTGTCAAAAATGTTGTCGAACAAGCTGACGAAAACGAAGCCCGCGAAAAAATGGTCGCTGGCGAAGGCGTGATGGTCGCACGAAACTTCGTCGAACGTTATCACCTGACGACTGGCGATAGGTTAAAGCTGGCTACGCCGACCGTGCCGTTTGATATGCCAATCGTCGGCGTGATCGAAGATTACACTTCGGAAAAAGGCGCTGTCTTTCTGGATCGCAAGCTTTACAAAAAGTACTGGAACGATTCGTCTGTGGATATGATCGAAATCAATCTGCATCCGGGAACGGACAGAGCCACTGTCAAAACTGAAGTTCAGCGATTGGTGCGCGGCGAACATCGCGCGTTCGTTTATACCAACCAGGAATACAAAAAATGGATCATGGATTTGATCAACGGATTCTTTGCGCTGAGTTATATGCAGATGGCCGTTTCGATCATCATCGCGGCTCTGGGCATTGTGAACGCGCTGATGATTTCCGTCGCCGAGCGCAAACGCGAGCTTGGCGTGTTGCGAGCCATCGGTGGTTTGCGCAGCCAGATTCGCAAAATGATTTTGCTGGAAGCCGCCGCCATCGCCATCGTCGGCGTGTTGATCGGAGCCATCGCCGGATTTCTGAACACCTGGTTCATCGTCCGAACGATGGCCATGATGGTCGGAGGCTGGACGATTCCGTTTTCGTTTTCGCCTGTGATGGTGCTGATTGCTTTGCCGCTGGCGATTGGCATCGCGCTGCTGGCGGCGTGGCTGCCTGCGCGAAAAGCCGTCAACACCAGCGTAGTTGAAGCGATTGGGTACGAATAAACTCTTGGGAGGGAGTATGAAGGTATGAAGGCATTAAAGAAGAACAGACTTGATGAAGACGGGCTGCATTACGTCGAAAGCGCGCCCGAACCGGCCTTACATCCGGCGGAGGTGAAGGTGCGCGTGTTGGCGGCAGGGATTTGCGGAACGGATTTCGGCATCTATCACTCGCCAACGCGAAAAGGCATTCAAGATGAAATGCTTCGCCACTTGGGCGGAGATTCCACCCGCTATCAACCATTGGTCATCGGCCATGAATTCTGCGGCGAAGTTGTCGAAATCGGCGCAGGCGTTCCAAAGGCGTTGGTCAGCATAGGCGATTACGTCACCAGCGAGATGCACATCGCTTGCGGGTACTGCCATCAGTGCATGACCGGTCGCAAGCACGTTTGCCAGAACGTGAAAATCAAAGGCGTGCATCTGGACGGAACCTTTGCCGAATACGTCTGCGTGCCGTTTGAAAATCTGATCAACCTGGAACGCTTTGGCGGCAAGCAGATGATTCCACCACGGTTTGGAGCTTTTCTGGATGCGCTTGGAAACGCCGTTCATACCGTGATGGAAGGCGACGTTTCCGGCAAAACCGTCGCTGTTTTGGGATGCGGAACTCAGGGGATGATGGCCACCGCCGTCGCACGGGCTTTGGGCGCAACCAGGATTTACGTAACGGATTTTTCGGTGGCTACCAGCGGGATTGATTCCAACCATCTGGCTCGACGGTTTGAAATCGTGCGCGAGATGGGGGCGGATTTCTGTTTCGACACCAACGAAGTCAACGCTCCGGGGCAGCGGCAGGAACTCTTTGATCGTATCAGCGATGAACACGGCGGTGGCGTGGACGTAGTTTTGGAAATGAGCGGTTCAGCCGCCGCGTATGACGACGCCGGAAAGCTGGTCAAAAACGGCGGCCAGATTATGCTGCTCGGAATTCCGTCAAAGCCGCTGTCAGCATTCGATATTGGAAATTCCGTCATCTGGAAAGGCGTGACCATGCGCGGCATTTTTGGCCGTCGAATGTTCGACACCTGGTACACCATGCTGGATTTGCTGGCGGCGGATAAATCCGGCCTGAAAGCCAAGCTGGAAAAGATCATCGCCCGTCAACCGATCATGCTGGATAACTTTGAGCGTGGATTTCAGTTGGTGCGAACTCAGGAAGCCGTCAAAGTTCTTTTGACGCCCGACCCAAACTTCAACCTGGAGGCGTAAATGAATCCAACCGAACTTTATTCCGTATTACAGAGCGAACTTGACCAGTTCGAAAAAGCCAAAACGTACAAATACGAAGTCCCACTGGAAAGCGAGCAGGGCGGTCGCGTTCGCGTCAAAGGTCGTGACGCAATCATGCTGGCGTCGAACAATTATCTGGGGCTGGCCAATCATCCGAAGATCAAGGAAGCCGCTCATCGCGGGCTGGATGAATGGGGATTCGGCATGTCTTCGGTGCGATTTTTGTGCGGAACCGAACCGATCCATCTGGAACTGGAAGAACGCATTGCGCGCTTTGTCGGTTGCGAAGCGGCCATTTTGCATTCGTCATGCTTTGCGGCAAACGAAGCATTTTTCACTGCGTTGTACGCCAACGACTTTGGGCAAACCGATTTTGAAGATGTGATTTACAGCGATCAGTACAACCACGCCAGCATCATTGACGGCGTGCGGCTGTGTCGCGCTGTGGCGAAGCAAACCGCGTCGAAGCTCTATCGCAATCGGGACTTTGCTCATCTGCGGCAAATGCTGGAAGAAGATCGCAGCCAAAATTACCGCATCAAAGTCATTGCCACTGACGGCGTGTTTTCTATGGAAGGGCACCTGGCTCCGCTGCCGGAACTGGTCACGCTGGCTCGTGAGTTCGGCGCATTGCTGTTTGTGGACGAATCGCACGCTTCAGGGGTGTTGGGGAAAACCGGACATGGCACGCCGGAAGAGCTTGGTGTTCACGGGCAGATTGATGTCGTCACCGGAACATTTGGCAAAGCTCTGGGCGGAGCTTCGGGCGGATTCATTGCCGGACGCCGCGAGTTGATTGAATTCCTACGTCAGAAATCGCGGCCTTACACTTTCTCCAACACCGTGCCTCCGGTAGTGGTGACGGCTTCGATTGCCGCGTTGGATTTGATCGAAACCGATCCGGGCATCGTCACGCAGCTTCACGAAAACACGGCTTACTTCCGCCAGGAAATCGTGAACGCAGGATTTCGCATTTTGGAAGGCACGCATCCCATCGTTCCGGTGATGTTGGGTGAAGCCGCAATCGCTCAAGACATGAGCCGCGAATTGCTGGATGAAGGCGTGTACATCAAAGGACTTTGGTATCCGGTCGTGCCGAAAGGCGAAGCTCGATTGCGCGCGCAGATTTCCGCTGCACACACGCGACAGGATTTGGATCACGCCATCAAGGCTTTCAAAACAGTCGGAAAACGGCTGGGAGTTCTTGAGTCGTAGTCACGCGCGCGGCAAGAGGTTCACGATGCGAGCACCGTGTGGGCTGTTCAGTTTGTGGTTGGAGCGCCGCCAACCAGCGCCAGCACGCCGCCGTCAACATCAATCGCGGTTCCGGTGACGAACGAAGCGGCGTCGGAGAGCAAGAACGCGATGACTTCGGCGATTTCCGCCGGTTGAGCGATTCGACCAATCGGGTGCATCGCTTTGCAGCTTTCCAGTACAGAATTTGGGTTGGGATCAAGCGACATTGTCCAGCGAAACATTGGCGTATCCACCGTTCCCGGACACACGCAGTTCACGCGAATCCGTTCAGCCGAATAATCCACAGCCATCGAACGGGTCAGTCCCAGCAAAGCATGTTTGCTGGTGACATACGCCATTGCTCCGCGTTGCGAAACGTGCGATTGCACCGAACCTACGTGGACGATGGAGCCTCCGCCGTGCTGTCGCAGATGCGGAATCGCCGCGCGCGAAATCAGAAACGCCGAAGTCAGGTTCACCTCCATCACTTCATTCCACAACTCCAGCGAAGTTTGTTCGGCGTTGCCGTATCGTTGAATGCCTGCGCTGTTGACGACGGCATTGAGCCGTCCAAACGCGGCGACGGTTTCAGCAACGACGCGGTCGGCTTCTTCAGGAAGGGCAAGATTCGCTGGCAGAAAAATCGCACGATTGTCTGAATTGCCGAGCGAAGCCAAAGCCTCAGCGCCTTTGTCGGTTTTTACGTCCACGATGGCGACGCGAGCACCTCGCTGGTGCAGCAATTGCGCTGTCGCCAATCCGATGCCGCTGGCTCCTCCGGTGATGATGGATGTCAGGTTGGAGTAATGGCTCATCTATTTCACGTCGCTGATAAGCACTACGTCGTTGGTGATTTTGCCGCGCGAAGTGGCGAGTTGTTTTCCATCGCGCGACCAGTCGAACCAGAAAATTTGGTCGCTGGTGAATTGCGTCAACTGTTTGGTTTCGCCCGTTTCTATGTTTTGCGACCAGATGTTGGAAACTCCGCCGCGCGTACTGACGAACGTGATGGCTTTGCCGTCGGGAGTCCAGCGAACAGGGAATGGAGCGTCGGCTCCGGGCAAATCAAACAGCTTTTCCGGTTCGCCGCCGTTGATGGGAATGAAAGCGAGTTTCCAGGGAGCATTCGATTCCTGGCGATACCAGCAGGCAATGCGCTGGCCATCCGGTGACACCACTGGCCATTGAGACAAGCGATTGGTCAATTGCTGCGGTTCGCCGCCGTCAATCGGCACTCGCCAAAGCGTGAAATTCGTCGAAGCCGTGGAGTTGTAAATCACCCATTTGCCATCCGCCGAAACGGTCGGGAATTCTTCGCTGATTCCTTTGGTCAATTGAATCTGGTCGTTGGTTTCCAGATCGAGCCGGTAAATGTGCGAATTGCCGGAGCGCGTCGAAACAAAAACTATATGCCGGCCATCCGGCGAAATCGCCGGGTAAATATCAGCGCGCGTTTCTGCTGTGGTCAATTGTCGCTGAGCCTGTCCTGCCTGATCCATCATCCAAATGTCCTGGCTGCCGCTGGCGCGCGAAATGTAAACAAGAGTTCCATTCGGCATCCAGGTCAAACCGCGTTCGCCGCTGCGCTGGCCAATGCCTTCGGTGATTTGTTTGGAGCGTGACGGATCGTTTGGCGAAGTGAGCCATACGTTGACGTGAGCTTCCAACTGCACAGTGACCAACGTACGCGAATCGCCGGTGACATACATATCTCGGTAATCGTTCAAATCGTTGGTGATTCGCTGCGCCGCGCCTGTGGGGTAGGGAAGAAACCAGATTTGCGTCAGCGAAGAGCCTTGTTCCATTGCACCGATCACCAGACCTTTGCCGTCGCGCGTCCAGGAAAGTCTGCCGACGTTCGCCCAGCGAAGCGGCGACAGAGGTTTTTCCTGCCCGGTGGCGACGTTGATTTCAGCGACGAACATGTGACGGGTTCCAGCATTCGACCCAGCCGGGCAAGCGAGCACTTTGCCGTCGGGCGACCATTCCAGGCCGGTGATGTTGTAAAAATCCGCGCCTTTGCGCGAAGCCAGAATGCGCGAATTGCTGCCATCGGAATTGGCCAACACCAGTTGGTCTTCGCCTTTGCCGCGAACGCGACGAATGAAAGCGAGTTGTTTGCCGTCCGGCGAAACAGCGACTGGCGAATCAATGTCGCGCAAAATCTTTTTCGGCGTTCCGCCCAACACTGGGACTTGATACAGCGTTTGAATCGGATCGGTGCGTTCTTGCGAAACGAAATACACGCTGGTTCCATCGCGCGAAAACGTCAGGCCGCGATAAAAAATGTCTGCCGGTTGGACGATCACCACGTTGTTGGAATCAGTCACCTGCCGAACCAGCAAGCTCTGTTTGCCTGCGTCGTTGATGGCGTGAACGATGTATTTGCCATCCGGCGAAATTGCCGCGCGAGTCGCTTTGCCGCTGGTTGTGAAGCGGCGGAACTGCACAGATTGAAACGGCGAACGAACTGCCGAAGGCCGGTTGAAATACAGATAAACGCTGGCGGTGACGGCCAACAGCGTTGTGACGACCATCGTGATAAACAGCGGATTGGCGAATCTGCTTTGCGGAGTTCTGCCTGACAGATGAGCGAAAATGCCACTGGATTTCGTCTGGCCGATGACGCCTGTGGCCAGATTCAATTCCTGAGTCGTGTTGCCGCTGAGCTTTTCGGCTTTGGTCAAATGTTTTTCGCCGTTGTCGTCGCTGGAAATCAGAAACGACCGCGACATTTCGCGTTCGACATCCATTCGGCGTTGTAGCCGCCGAAAATCGTTCAGCATTTCTTTCGCCGTCTGGTAACGCTCTTCGCGGTCTTTGACCAGGGCTTTGCTGACAATCCATTCCAGAGCGTCGGGCGCATCGGGCAGGTAATTGGACAACGGCAGCGGATCGGTATTCAAAATTGCGGCGACGATTTCTTTCGGCGAATTGCCAGTGAAGGGCGGGCGACCGGCCAGCATTTCGTACAGCACAATGCCGAAACTGAACAAATCGGTTCGCCAATCCACGCGCTGCCCACGAGCCTGTTCGGGCGACATATATTGCGCCGTTCCCATCACCACGCCCGGAACCGTTTGTTTCAGCGAAGTGACTGCTCCGTAAGCTTCATTGCCGGTTGAAATGGGAGCGGTTTCTCCAAGCGAAGCGTCAACCGCTGCTTTGTTTTGAAATTCGCTGGAATCTACCTGAGTTTCAAACATCGCACTGGCCATATCGGCGCTGAATGATTCGGTTAATTTGGCCAGTCCGAAATCCAGCATCTTGACGTATCCGTCCGGGCGAATCATCAAATTTTCCGGCTTCAAGTCGCGGTGGATAATTCCGGCGTTGTGCGCGGCAGACAGCGCGCTGGCGACTTGTGCGGCAATTTCCAGGGCTTCGTTTGGCGAGAGTTTTCCGCCCGCCATTTTTCGCCGCAGCGTCTGGCCTTCGATGAATTCCGTGACGATGAAATGATAATTTCCGGTGTCTGTCGTGGTGTGACCGACTTCAAAAATGGTGATGATGTTCGGATGATTGAGCGCCGACGCCGCAAATGCTTCCTGTTCAAATCGGCGTAATCGTTCTTTATCCTGAACGTAATGAGCCGGAAGGAGTTTTAGCGCCACTTTACGTCCCAACCGTGTGTCTTGCGCCAGATAAACCTCGCCCATTCCCCCCGTGCCAATCGGGGAGAGAATTTGGTATCGGTCTATGCGGGTTCCTTCAGCAATCGGCATATAGGTGCAAGTTGGGTTGTTTGAAAGCGGGGCGACTCTATCCGAACTTAGGCTTCGGCATCAACCGGGATCAACGCTTCGGCTTTGCCTTTCTGTTCGTTGACGAAAGCCAGCAGGATTGCTCCGACGACGAAAAAGACTGAAATCGCCAGAATCGCCGGACGCTGGCTGTTAAACGCTTTGGTCAGCGAACCGAACACGAACGGCCCCAAAAACGCCAACGCTTTTCCGGCAATTCCCAGAAATCCGAAAAACTCCGCCGCATTTTGCTTGGGAGTAAACAGCGCCAACAAGCTGCGTGTCACCGATTGGCAGGAACCCATTCCGATGCCGACCAAAGTCGCCGCCACCCAGAACGTCGTTTTATCGTGAGCGCGCCAGGCGATGAATACGGCAATGATCCAGATGAACAAAGAAATGAAGATCGTGCGTTTCTGGCCGATCTTGTCGGCGATGCTGCCGAAGAGAAAAGCTCCGGCGGCGGCCACCACGTTCAGGACGATGAACATAAAGGTGATGTCGCCTTGAGTAAAACCAATCGTATCAACCGCATAAATCGCCGCGAAGATGATGACGGTGACTACGCCGTCGTTGTAAACCAGAAACGCGATCAGCAATTTGACCAGTTCGCGGTAACGTTTGATCTGGCTGAAGGTTTTTCGCAATTGCTTGAAACCGACGGTCAGATAATTTTCTCCGGCGGGCAATGGCTTGGCTTCGCTGCGATCACGCAAAAACAAGAAAGTCGGAATCACCGCCAAGCCGTAATACACAGCGACGACGATGGGAATCAGGCTGGCTTTGGAAATGTCTTCTGGGGTGGCGTTCGGTTTGATTCCTTGTGCCAACGGGCCGCACAGTGCGACGCAAATCAGCCCGCTCAGATAACCCAGCGCCCACTTGATGCCGGAAATTCGCCCGGCATTTTCATTGGTGGAAATCCCAGGCAGGAAACTGTCAATAAAAATGCCGCCTCCGGCAAATCCCAGATTGGCGATGATAAACAGTCCCATTGCCAGCGTGACTTGTCCCGGCCCCGCAAACCACAAAGCTCCGGTGAAGAAGGTGATCGTCAACGCGCAAATGCCAAGAAACTTTTTGCGGCTGCCGGAAAAGTCTGCGATTGCGCCTAAAATCGGAGCCGTCAGCGCCACGACAACTTCGGAAATCGAAGTGGCAATTCCCCACAGGTAAGTTCCTTGAGTCGAATCTCCGACGACAATGTCTTTGAAAAAGTTGGCGTAAAACGCTGTGATAATGACCGTAGTAAACGTGGAATCAGCAACATCGTAAAAACACCAGCCAGCGATTTCTTTCTTCGTGACCGGCGGTTGGGGCGGCGGAGTTGGTGTCATAAGCGTTGTCCGGTTTGTTGGCGGTTGATGGTCAACGCGGCTTAATACGGCCCGCGAATGTGTTGAGCGACTTTCTGTTCGTAAAACTTATGAAGTTGACGATGAGTTTCTTCGCCGAGCGGCGGTAAATCCGAAGCCGATGCGTTGTCGGCGACTTGTTGAATTTTCGTCGCGCCGGGGATGACGACTGTCACGGCTTCGTGATCCAGAATCCAGCGCATTGCCATTTGCGCCATCGTCAGATTTTCAGGCACGAATTGCCGAAGCTCTTCAGCCAGTTCAACACCGAGTTCAAACGGCAATCCGGCAAAGGTTTCGCCGACGTTGAAAAATTGGCCGTCTCGGTTGTAATTGCGGTGGTCGTCAACGGAAAAGTTGGATTGTTTCGTCAGTTTGCCGCCGAGCAATCCACTGGCCAGCGGCAAGCGAACAATCAATGCGACGGATTTGGCTTTGGCGGCTTCAAACAATTCGGCAATCGGTTTTTGCCGAAAGACGTTGAAGATGATTTGCAGTGAAGCCAGTCCGTCTTGCTGCAAACAGATTTGAGCTTCTTCCATTGACTCGACGCTGGCTCCGAAGCTTTTGATTTTGCCTTCGGTTTTCAGCGTTCGCAGCCAATCGAAAACGTCGCCTTGTCTGATGACCTCAGTCGGAATGCAGTGAAGCTGCGTCAGTTCAAGCGCGTCGGTTTGCAATCGTCGCAACGATTCTTCGGTTGCTGCGCGAATCGTCGCTTCGGAGTAATTGTTTGGATAAATGCCTCTGCGACCGAGTTTTGTGGCAACGAACGCATCGGACTTGGACGATTTCAGGAAGTTGCCGATCAACGTTTCGCTGCGCCCGTCGCCATAAACATCCGCCGTGTCGAAAAAGTTGATGCCGCAATCAACGGCTTTGGCCAAAATGTTTTGAGCGTCTTTTTCCGAAACTTCGCCCCAGTCCGCGCCGAGTTGCCAACAACCCAGACCGACTTCTGAACTGGCAAAGTTCGTGTGATTGAATTTTCTGTAGTGCATTGGGCGGGAGGAAAAACCGAAGAGCACCTCAAACGCGCCCTTCGGTTAATGGGTAGAACGATTGGCTTAGCGAATGCCAAGCAGCAGATCAACAACCAGTTGATCCAGCTTTTCGTATGGCAGCCGTTTACGAGACAGCGCCGCACGATCCAGATTCAAGCCTTTGATTTGTTCTGCGCGTTCCGGCGTGAATTTGACCGGGATGGATTCAAAGTTCGCATCTACGGCTTTGATTTCAGCCAGCAGCGATTGAATATCTGGGTCGTCATTGAACTGCTGAGCTTTCTCTTTAAGGATCAGGTAAGTCCGCATACAGCCAGCGGCAAAATCCCAAACGCCTTCTTCGTCTTCGCTGCGATAAGCGTGCGCGTCGAAATGGCGCGGCCCGTCGTAAGCTTCTTCCAGCAACTTGACCAAAAAGAACATGCCTTTCAGAGATTCCGAACCGAAGCGCAAATCCTGATCGAAGCGGCAGCCTTTCTGATCGTTCAAATCAATGTGGAAGAGTTTGCCCATTTCGATGGCTTGGGAAACGACGTGGTAAAAGTTCAGCCCGGCCATGTGTTCGTGGCCGACTTCGGGGTTGACGCCAACCATTTCAGGATGATCCAGCGTGTTGATGAAGCCAAGATACGATCCAGTGGAAGGGAAATAAATGTCGCCGCGCGGTTCGTTCGGCTTGGCTTCCATTGCGAATTTGTAGCCGTAACCTTGTGAGATGGAGTATTCGCAGAGGAAGTTGATGGCTTCGCGGAACCATTTGATGGCTTCGCGGGCGTCTTTGGCACCGTCCACTTCCGCGCCTTCGCGTCCGCCCCAGAAGACATAGATTTTTGCGCCGACTTCTGCGCCCAAATCCATTGAACGCATGGTTTTCTGGATGGCGTACAGGCGAACTCGCGGATCGTTTGAGGTGAAAGCGCCGTCTTTAAAAACAGGATCGCCGAACAGATTGGTTGTTGCCATTGGCACAACCATTCCGGTGTCGTTCAGAGCTTTTTTGAAGTCACCGACGATCTTGTCGCGTTCGGTGGCCGTTGCGTCAATCGGGACTAAATCGTTGTCGTGAAAGTTGACGCCGTAAGCGCCCAGCTTGGCCAGACGTTCGACGATGGTGACGGGTGAAATGGCTTGGCGAGTCGGTTCACCAAATGGATCGCGTCCAGGATTCCCAACAGTCCATAGCCCAAACGTAAACTTATGCTCTTTCTTCGGTTGAAGAGTGCTCATTCATTGCTCCTTCGCAGATTTCGTATCGCTTTGTTGAATTGAAAACGGTAAATCCGAGTGGATGGCGATTGTAGCTGAGTTGCTAAATCGTAGAAAGAGTTTATCAAGCTAATGAGCGAAAAAGGCAAAAATACCTGCTCACGACTGATGAGAGAGTCCCAGTTAAATCAACTCATCAATCGTGCTGCGGTACTTTGTCAGAACGGGATCATTTTGGGAGATGGTCGGATGGAGATTGGGCCTAAGCCGATTGAGGATCAGTGTTGGTGAACAACGCAGCGAAGCTTTCACGTGCGTTGGAGGTTTCATCCCTGCGATTTTTCAGCCATTCGGTTGTCATCTCAAATGCTGTGCGAGCGGGGTTAGTTTTTTTGCGAAGTTTTTTGTTTTTGCGTGCTTTTTTTAATTGCTCCTGCAACGGAGAATCTTTTTTGATCAATTTAGCTTTCATAAGTCACCTTCCGGTTCCTGTCCCAACAACCCTTCGGTCGAGATTCAGAATAAAAAAAGTAAAAGTGGTTTGACAGCGCGTGGCTGCAAAAGTGTAAGCGCAACGCTCTAAAGAACGTTTCAATCGCTCTCACGAAAGTTACTAACTCAAAACGTCTTGCGCTGGACGATCGGACGCTGATTGTCACGAATCGGATATGGGGCGGAAGAGCTTTTGGGGTAACGAATCCAAGGGGGAGCTGAAACTCCGAGCGGGAGTCTAGCACAGGGCTGACAATTTTCGCACAAACTTTTTCATTTAATTCATTTAAGTTTGCAGACTTGCAGGGGAGAGGCTACTGAAGTTTGCTTTATCAAAAGCAAAGCGGCGAAGGAATGTGGTTTGGTGAGTTGCACAGACTCTCAAAACGGAAATGCTGGAGAGTCAGCATGCTCAGAAAACGTCAGGACGAAAGTTCTGACAGTCGTCTTCGCCGCATCTCGATATTTTGAAAGATTCTTGATTGGAAAAAATGGAGCGGGAGACGGGATTTGAACCCGCGACTTCAACCTTGGCAAGGTTGCACTCTACCACTGAGTTACTCCCGCTGACGGAAGCGACTTTTTACCGAAGCATCCGTATTTTGTCAACGGGCGCATCGAAGAAAATCAGAACTTATCTCTGCTCCAATTGCTACGTGTGAACAGTTCTTCGCTGAAAAAGCCGCGCAGCAGAGAAATCTCTTCTGTTGCATTCGGAGCCGCAACCACAGTGATGACGTCGTATCGAAATGGTTCTTCCTGCACGGCCATCAATCGGCGATAGAGTCGTGCCGTTCGGATAATTTGTCGCTGTTTGCGACGATCCACAGCCGCTTCCGGAGCGGCAATGTCGGTTCGAGTGCGTGTTTTGACTTCGATGAAAGTCAGCACGAACGGCTGCGTTGTTTCGTCGTAAGCCACAATGTCTATTTCCCCAGTGATCTGCCGCCCTTGAAGGCTATAGCCAATTGGCAAGGTAAAATTGGTGGCAACGATTCGATAACCTTGCTGTTCAAGATGTTCAACCGCAAGTCGCTCGCCTTTCGCACCCAGAATCAGGTGCTGAGCGCGCGAAGGCTCAGTCTTCGGATCACTTTTTTTCGGTTTTCGAGAGGTTGATTTCATTGCACCAAGACATTTTGAAATTCAGGAGCGATGGGTATACTGCGAACGGTTTCCGGTATTCAACTCCAAAAGTTAATTTGTGAAAGGCGTTTTTCAATGACCGCTAAAAAAGGAATTTTTGCTCTGCTTTTTGCGCTACTGGTTTTTGTTCAAAGTTCAGTTGCTCAAACTCAAAACCCTCACCAATCCGGTTCCGGATACATCCCTCAACGAGTTTACGATTCCAAAGATAAACGATTTTCTGACTTTGAAGCTATGCTGGCCGAATTGGCCAAAGCCGATGTCGTCTTTGTCGGCGAACAGCATGATGACCCGGCTACGCATAAATTGGAACGAGCCATTTTGGACGGTTTGCTTCGGCGCAAAGTTGTTGCAACGATTTCGCTGGAGATGTTCGAACGTGACGTGCAGCAATCGCTCAACGAATATCTGGCAGGCAAGCTAAGCGAAGAAGCTTTCTTGAAAACTTCGCGTCCCTGGCCGCGTTATGCGACGGATTATCGCCCATTGGTTGAAATCGCTCGCGCACATAACTGGCCGGTGATTGCCAGCAATGTTCCTCGCCGCTTGGCTTCGCAAGTTTCGCGGCAAAGTCTGGATTCGATCAATTCATTGCCGGAAGCTGACCGCAAACTGGTTGCGGCTCAATTTCAATGTCCGTTTGATGATTATTTCAAACGCTTCACAGAAGCCATGTCCAGTCATCCGGCAGGTGATGCCAAACCGAACGAGAAAAAGGATGAAAAGAAAGTTGCTGAAGAAAAAGCGATGGTTGAAAGGTTCTACTTCGCGCAATGCGTGAAAGACGAAACAATGGCCGAAGCGATTTCAGCCGCGATTCCTCCGGCCAATGCTGTGCAGCCGAAAAACGTCATCGTTCATTACAACGGCGCGTTTCACAGCGATTACAAACTCGGTACGGCGGCGCGAGTCATTCGCCGCTCGCCAAAAGCCAAAGTCAAAATTGTTTCGGTGATTCCGGTTGAAAACCTTGATTCGATCAACACCGACGAATATCGCAAACGTGGCGACTACATAATCTTTTGTTTGAAGCCGGCAGCAGCCAAACCTGAAGCTGCCAAATAATGAGAGGTTGAAATGCTGTTGCAGTTGAGTCGCTGGCTGGCGCTGATTTTCGCCGTTGGGCTTGGCATTGGCGAAGCCGTCATCAATTGGGGAAACTGGCAATACGCTCCGCTGTGGATTGTTGATTATGTGATTGTCGTTTGGCTGCTGATCGGATTTTATCAAACGCGCCGTAGTTCGGAGGCGATGGTTCTGGCCAGCGGTTGGGCGTTTACGGCTGGAGTGTTTTACATGGCGTTGTTCGTTGGGCTATCGCCGGAATGGTTGAAATGCAACCCTGCTGAAAATTCGACATTACAGTTTTTGGTTGGTTTGATGCTGGCAATTGCTGTTGTTGGATTCATTGCGGCGGTTGCGTCCAGCCGTCGCCAGCCTGATTGAGACTTGATCGAATCAAGTCTCTTTTATTTCCGCAGGTATTCTGCCAAGCCGTTCAAAAACATCTGCACGGACATCATCACCAGCAACATTCCCATCAATCGTTCCATCGCCGTCAAGCCGCGCTGTTTCAGCAAACGGAAAAACAGCGGCGAAGCCAACAGAATCGCCGCTGTCACCAACCAGGCTGCGGTCAACGCCATCACCCAGCTTGTCATTTTCTTTGGCGAAGATTGCGCCATCAACAACAATGCCGCCAACGTCGAAGGCCCTGCGACCATTGGAATTGCCAATGGGACGATGAACGGTTCTTCGTCGGCTTGTTCGCCCATAATTCCGCCTTCCTGCGGAAAGATCATTCGAATCGCTATCAGGAACAGGACGATGCCGCCGGCGATGCTGATGGATTCCTGTTTCAAGCTTAGAAACTTCAACAGGTGCTGGCCGAGCAGCAAGAAGATCAGCATCACGGCATACGCGATGACCAGTTCGCGGATCAGCACCAAGCGACGGCGTTCAGGCGCAACATTTTTGAGCAACGAGATAAAGACCGGCACATTGCCGAGCGGGTCCATAATCAGAAACAGCGTGGTGGCTGCGGTAAAAATGTCCATAGTTGTTTGCGGGCAAAACGAAAAAGACGGTTGAAACTCACAGAGAGCTTAACCGTCTTTTTTGAATTGTGACAAGCCCGAAGCCGATTACGCCGCAACACTTATTTGAAACTGAGCCTGACTGTGTTGGCGGTTTTGCCGTCGGCGGTGAGTGTCAGATCAACTTCACCGCGCCCGATCAACGAACGAGGCGCTAAGACGTTGATTTGATCCAGGCCGATAAAATCGCCTTGCTGGCCGGCGTATTGCACTTGTGCGGCTTGTCCGCCGACCGAAACCATCACGCCAGCCAGGCTGCCGCGAAATCGAAGCCCCGTTCCGAACAGAAGCAGATAAACCTGATCGGCTTCGCCGCCCAGGTCAATCGGCGTCGCCACAAACCGACTCAGTGAGGCGTTCCATTCGGCCACCGGTTCCAACGTTTGCGAACCGTTTGCGCGGATTCGCAAAACGACGGCTGCGGCGACTCCGGCTCCGCTGCTGTTGGCGGTGAAAAGGCTTGGCGCAACGTCGGCAATTTGCACCGAACCGGTCGCCGTCGAACCGTCGCTGCTGGTGACGGTGATAGTCGCCGAACCGGCGGCAGTACCTGCGGGAATGAGGTAGTTAATCTGCCCCGGCGAAACATAAAACAACGGAGCCAATCGTTCTGCGCCCAAACTGTCTTTGACGCGAAGGCTGGTTCCGGCCAAAGTCGTTGGCAGCGGAGCCGCGTTCGCCGATTGAGTTCCGGTCGCCAGATTCGTGCCGAACGCCGCCACGATGGATTCAGGTGCAAGCGTGGTTCCATCAAAACTGGCTGCGGAAACCGTTGAAACTGTCGCAGTTGATTTGCGGCTCAGTTCCCACACGTCGTTCAGATTTCCGCTGTTGCCAGTGCCGCCGATGACGATGAACCGGTCTTCGGTGTCAATGTACACGCCCATCATCCCGTTGCGCTGCGAAGGCGGGTTTTCAATTTGAAGCTGCGTCCAGCGTTGAGCCGACAAATCGAACTCCCAGGTGTCATTGAAATTCCCAGCGCCCGAACCGCCGAAAATCACGAAGCGACCGTCTTTGTTGACGAAGCTGGTTGACCAGAATCTGCCGGGCGGACGCACCGCCGGAGTCATGTTCGTCCATTGCCGCGAAGCCAGATCAAACGACCAGATGTCGTCCAACGCTCCGCTGCGCTGACCGGCGTAAATAATCATTCGCCGACCGATGGGATCGAACGCCGCTGTCAGCAAACAACGAACCTGCGGCTTACTTCCGCCCGGAGTCCAATCCGACCAGGCTTTGCCAGCCAAGCCAAAACTTTGCGTGTCCTGGAACCGCCCGGCTTCGGAAGTGAATCCGGCGAAAGAAACCAGGCTGCGCGTTTGCGGATCGAACACGGCTCCTGAGCCATAACGCTTTTTCGGGCGCGCACTGTCTGAAACTGGCGAAACATCTGTCCATTGCAACGTCGTCAGGTTCAACGTCCACGTGTCGTTGAAAAAGCCCGCGCCTTGCCCGGAGTAAATCACCATTTGATGACCAACCGGATCGTACACGGCGTCAAAGCCGAGTCGCCCCGTTGGAGCAGTTCCGACAGTGGTCAGCTTTGTCCAGGTTCGCGTCGCCAGATCAAAAGCCCACGTGTCGTTTTTGGGGCCTTCGTTACTGTTACCGCCAAAAAGAATGATTCGTTTGCCGGCCGGGTCGTAAATCGCTTCACCGTCGCGTCGCGGTTCAGGCATCGCGCCAGAAGCTGGCGTGATGTTGCGCCACTGCCAGCCCGGTGTGTTTTGCGCTACGGCAAAAACTGCCAGAGCCATTTGGAAAAAAACGGCGCAAACCATTGCGCCTTTGAGTCGTTTGTATGCGGATAATTGGTTCATAAAAATCACTTGGGCAGACTGGGACAATCAAAATTGTCCCAGTCATTTTTGCCAATTCGAGAGATCAAGTTGAATGTGACAATTTGAAAAATTGTCACACCTAACTTTTTACTTTTCGATTACTTCTCGACTTTTTTGACTTGAGTTAGCACGTCGTCGTTCGACGGGCGGACTTTGTAGTCCACTTCGACAAATTTCCATTGAACTTTGCCGCTTCGGTCAATGACGTACGTTGCCGGATGCGGCATTGGGCGGCTGGCTTTTTCGTTCAGCAATCCGTACCGATCAATCACTTTGTGATCGGCGTCGGAAAGCAACGGGAAATTGAAACCGGGTTGGTCTTTCAACTTGTCGCGCAGGAATTTGGCTTTGTCGTGCGGATCAACGCTGACGGCCAGAATTTCGACTTTGTCACGGTACTGTTCTTCGAGCAGCGATTTCAGCTTTCCAAGCTGAGTAGCGCACCACGGTCACCAGTAGCCGCGATAAAACACCAAAACGACGGTTTTCTTGTCTTTGTAATCAGACAGCGAAACAGGCTTGCCGTCCTGATCTTCCAGCGTGAAGTCAGGAGCGGCTTCGCCGACTTTGATCCGGGTTAAATCGGAAGCAGTGAGCTTGGCATCGTCTTTCGTGCCAAGTTTTGTTTGCGCCGAAGCGGTCAGGGACATTGCCGAGATCGCCAACGCAAAGAACAATTGAGCAAAAATTTTTCGGTTCATGGTTTCTCCTTGGGTTGAATGTTCCAATTGCATGATGTTTTTCAGGTTGAAAATTATTTCCGCAAATAGCGGATTGACTAAGTTGAATGCTGACTATAAACATGACTCATCGTTGTCTTGCATTTTGAACCCACGCGCTCCCGGGCAATCGGACTGTTTCTACTAAAAACCTTATGCCGCAAGAGACTACTAAGCATCGTGAAGTGTTGGCTGCAATCGAAAGCATAGGCGCAATCGCCGAACTGACTTCTCAACACGACGGGCATTATGAATATGAACTCGACCTGGAAGTGATTGTTTATGGTCGCAACTACAACGGCAAAAAAGTCGGGCCGTATGTCCGTTTGCTGACCTTTTTGCCGGGCGAAGAAATCGTGCGCGAAGGCGATTGGGGCGGAAATTCGTTTTACATCGTCGTCAATGGCAAAGCCGATGTGCTGTTCGGCAACGGCCAACAGAAAGTTGCGGAAATTCCCGCCGGAGTTCAATTCGGCGAAATGTCCGTGCTGGCCGGAGTGCCGCGTTCGGCGACGATTCGCGCGCCGAAAGACGAAAGCGTGCAGATTCTGGAAGTTCAGCGCCCGGCGCTGCGGCTGCTGAGAAAGCTGCCGAAATTCGGCGAAGTGCTTGATTCGACTTATCGCCGCAACGGACGCGCAACGACGATCCAGGACATTGCCGCCGCCACGCAACTCAGCAAAGAAGCCGTCAGCCAGCTCGAAGCCATTTCCCAGTTCAAAGTGTTCGGCAAAAACCACGTGCTGTTCCGCGCAGGCGACCGAATGAAAAACCTGTTTGTGTTGAAATCCGGCTGGGCAAAAGTCACTCCGCGCAATGTCACTCGCCAACTGACGGCGGAGGAGGATCATCCCCGCAACTGGAAGGCGAAAGCCGCCGAAGCGTACTTTGGGCCGTCGCATTGTTTCGGCGTCGAAGCCATCACGCGCGACGGTAACTGGGAACAGACTTGCACATTGATGGGGCGCGCCGAAGTTCTGGAAATCACGCTGAAAGAGCTTCGCAAACATCCCGAATTGCGCGAAATCCTTTTGTTGGCATTCACGGGAATGGCTGCGCCGGACAATCCGAACGAAGGTCGCCAGCCGTTGCCAGTGGCCAACGCTCAGGAATCGTTGATCGAAACCGGTTTGGTGGACGCGACGAATTTGTTGGTGATGGACATGGATTTGTGCGTTCGTTGCGGCAATTGTTCGATGGCTTGTCATCAGGTTCACGGTCAGTCGCGTTTGCTGCGGCGAGGCATTCACGTCGAACGCCCGGTCAAACTGGAACCGAAATCAAGTTTCCAAAGCCTGCTGTCGCCGTCGGTCTGCATGCATTGCCAAGACCCGGAATGTCTGACCGGCTGCCCGACCGGAGCCATCGGGCGCTTTCCCGGCGGTCAGGTGGATATTGATCCGAAAAGTTGCATCGGCTGCGGAGATTGCGCGACGCAATGTCCTTACAACGCCATCACGATGGTCGGGCGCAAGCCCGGACAAAACTCCAATGGGCAAGGCGGCTTGTTAAGCTGGTTCGATCTGAAGCCAGACCCATTGCCGCCCGCTGTCGAACAGACTGAAGACCTGCAAGCAGTAAAGTGCAATCTTTGCCAGAACACGCCGCTCAATCCTCCCGGAGTGAAACGAAAGGCTTACAGTTGCGAAGAAAACTGTCCGACCGGCGCTTTGTTGCGAGTTGACCCGCACGTTTATTTTGCTGAAATCAAAGAAGCTGAAGGAACGATCTTTCGTGACCCAACTCCAGCCGTCGCGCGTCACACTTCGCATAAGGATTTTGGCAAACGACTGGCGCACGGAATTGGATTGTTCTTCACGCTGGTTTTAACCTTGCTGACTCTGGCAGGAATTTCGCGGTATGGTTTGGAAGCTCCGCTGATTGGCGCGTGGTTGGATGTTCGCTGGCTGACGGGAATTGTCGGTTTGGCGGGCATCGTCGGAGTCATGGCGTATCCGGTTCGTCGCAAGATTTACCGAAAGCGCGCCGGAGCGTTGCGTTATTGGATGTTGGCGCACAGTTATCTGGGCGTGATTGCCGGAATCGTTTTGTTGCTGCACGGCGGAGCAAGTTCCGGCGGAGCATTGACGACGGCGCTGATGGTTTCATTCGATCTGGTGATTTTGACCGGGTTGTTCGGCATTCTGATTTACTTCATCGCGCCGCGAATGTTGACGCGCATCGAAGGCCAGCCGCTGTTGATCGAAGATTTGACGGCCAGGCGCAAGGAATTGAATCACGAGCTTGGCGAATTGATGGCCAAAGTGACGCCGAACGTTCGCGTGACCGTTCAACAACAAGTCATCCCACGCGCGCTTTCGTTGGGATTTCTGCTGCGCCAATATCTGAAACGCGAATCGTTGGACGAAATGCTGGCCGCGCTCAAAAACGAATTCGCCGCCATCGGGCAGGGAATGACCGATGGCGAACGCGAACGTTTGCTGAAAGGGGTGGAAATCGCCGCCACCATGCGCCGCGTAGATGCGCTGATCTATCTTCATCAACTGTTGAAACTCTGGCTGGCTCCGCACGTGCTGGTGACTTCGCTGATGCTGGCGCTGATGGTTGTTCACATTATTCAGGTGATTTATTTCCTTGCTCGGTAGGTGGTTCACCAATTTATGAACAAGTTTGTCATCATCCGAAAAGACCTCAGTCTCGATCCGGCGTTGATCGAAAGCGAAGGGCTGACGATTGGGCGATTAACCGGTAATGATCTGGTCTTGAATCATCCGACGGTGTCCAGAACTCACGCGGGGATCAAGGAAATCAGCGGCGATTACTGGATTTTCAATCTGTCGGAAGCCAACGGCACGCTGCTCAACGGCGAACTGGTAGACCAGACTCCATTGGCAGACGGCGACATGATTCAGATCGGGCCGTTTTTTCTTTTGCCGCGCTATGTTTCCGACGGGCTGATGCTGGATGTCGAATTGAGCGTCAAGCCGCTGCCTGTCGAAGCAGCCAGCCCAAATCCCGGAACCGGTTTGTTGTCGGATACAGGCAAAACCGTGCGAATCGAACCGGGCGTATTGGCAAAGTTGCAGCGCGATAAAACCACTCCGCAAGGCACTCGTAGATTGTCCGGCACGGGAATGCTGACCGGAATGTTGAAGCCTGTGGATGCTCAGGCTTTGAAAGTGTTCTGGGACAAACGTAAGCGCGAAGCCGGAAAGCTCGCGTCGGATTCTCCGTTAAAACCGAAAGCGAAAGCGCGACTGGGCAAAGCGCAATTCAACTGGGTTCCGACGCGCGATCTGCAAAAAAACTGGCCGCGAGCCTTGTTTGGCTGGTCGGTTTTGATTGTCACCATCTTGTCTGTGGTGGCGATGTTCGCTTTCAAAGACGCCTTTTCCCCTGGCGCGCTTTCGACCGCACACGCTCGCAATGATTTTTCCATTTCGCCGAACATCGCCAACAAGGTGAATTCGTCTTCCTGCACGACCTGCCATTCGGTGAAAGCTTCGCTGAATCAGAATTGCGCGACTTGCCACACAACCACGGCGTTTCATTCCGAAGTTTCCGATAAGCACATGAAAGCCGGACTGACATGCATTGCCTGCCACAGTGAACATCTTGGGCGAGAGTTTCGCCCGGCGCTGGTTGCAAATGTCGCCTGCACAAGCTGTCACCGCGACGGCGGCAGATATATCTCGCCGCTCAGTAATCAGGAACTGAAATCGCCTCACGGCGGCACGTTCGGCTATCCGGTGACAGAAGGTCGTTGGACCTGGGGAGGGGTTTCTCAGGCGGAATGGACGCGCAAACAATTGTCGGGAGAAGCTTCGAAGTTCAACCTGAAAGAACAATTTCATTTGGTTCACGTTGCCGGACGCCAGCAAGGGCGCAGCAATTGCACCGATTGCCATGTCGCCGGGTTTGAAGGGCCAGCTTTAACGCAAGGCATCCGCGAATCTTGCGCCAACTGCCATGGTGTTGACCCGCTGGCCGCCGAAGCGCAGAACGAAAGCGCAAAATCCTTTTTCGCCGATCGAGGCACTCAATTGATGAGGAATGTTCAAGCTGGCGGTCCGCTTTGCGTTTCCTGCCATTCCCAGCACGGCGAAGAAAAGGAATTGCGCGCCAGTTTGCGACGGATGGTCAGGGAGTAAAAAGCTGTGGGACAATTTTTCAAATAGTCCCGTCCTATTGAAATTGTGGCAATTTGGAAAATTGCCACACCTTTGCTGAGATTTGTTATGAGCAAAACAAAAACAACCCGTAAAATTCTTTCGGCAAGCTTGTTGCTGGCCGTCTGCTGTCTACTGACTACTGTCTACTGTCTACTTCCGGCGAATTCCGCTCAGCGCCAATTGAGAATCATTTGCTTTGGCGCTCATCCTGACGATGCGGAAATTGGCGTGTCGGGTACGGCGGCTTTGTGGGCGGCGAAAGGCTATGCGGTCAAACTTGTCGCTGTTACCAATGGCGACATCGGCCATTGGAACGAAGCTGGCGGCCAATTGGCCAGACGGCGCAAAATAGAAGTCGAGCGCGCTGCGAAAATTCTGGGCACGACGGTCGAAGTGTTGGACAACCACGACGGCGAGTTGCTGCCGACGCTGGAAAATCGCAAAGCCGTCACCAAGCTGATACGGGAATGGAAAGCCGACATTGTCATCAGCCACCGCCCGAACGATTACCATCCCGATCATCGTTATGCCGGAGTGCTGGTGCAGGACGCGGCATACATGGTTACGGTTCCGAATTTCGCGCCGGACGTTCCGCATCTGACGAACAACCCTGTGTTTATGTACTTTTCCGACCGATTCGAGAAACCGAATCCGTTTCAGGCCGACGTGATCGTAGATATTGATTCGGTGATGGAAAAGAAACTAGACGGCTTGCTGGGCATGGTGTCGCAGTTTTACGAAGGCGGCGCGAACGGTTCGCAAGAGTTGATGACGACTGACCCTGCCAAACAAAAAGAACGCTGGGCGGTGGTTCGCAAACGGTTTGTAGATCGTCAGAAAAACGTCGCCGACAAATACCGCGCCAAACTTGAAGAGTGGTACGGCAAGGAACGAGGCTCGAAAGTGCAATACGCCGAGGCCTTTGAGATTTGCGAATATGGTCGCCGACCGGACAAAGCCGAGTTGAAAGTGTTGTTTCCGTTCTTTAACTGAAATTTGATCGGATATGAAAAGATCGCAAATTGTCATTACTTTGCTGTTGCTCGCTGTGGTGCTGGTGGCAGGGTTTGCTTCGGGATTTTCCGCCAGCTTCGGAGCTTTGCCGCCTGCGGGATGGCTGGCGGTGACGGTGTTTGTCGGAGTGGTCGGTTTGGCTCTGGTGTTGGCTGACACGCTGCGCGGGCGGCGGCAAGTGCTGGAAGCGATGGCAGATTCCGAAATGCAGTCTTCCGAACAGAGGCGAACCATGGTAATGGTGGAATCTCTCGGAGCCGCGCTTGATCCTGATGGTCCGCCATATCCTCACCCGGTGATTAACACCGCGACCTGCATCGGATGTCACGCTTGCGTGGATGCCTGCCCGCACGACGTGCTGGCCATCGTCAATGGCAAGGCTACGCCGGTGGCCATCGAACAGTGTATGGAAGACACCAGTTGCCAGGTCGAATGTCCAACCGTTCCCAAATCCTGCATCGTCATCAATACGACGAAAAAAATTCCAGAACGCAAAGTCCCCAACCGCGATCCGCGCTTTATGACGAACGTGCCGGGCGTGTATTTGATTGGCGACGTTTCTGGTGTCCCGCTTATCAAAAACGCCATCAACGAAGGCGGGGCGGTGATTGATTTCATCGTCGAAGACTTGAAGCACGAAGGCAAAAACGGTCAAGCCGATTACGACGTGGCGATCATCGGCATCGGCCCGGCGGGGTTGTCTGCAACTGCGTTGGCCAAACAGCGCGGACTGAAATACATTGCGCTGGAACAGGACAAGATTGTCGCCACGATTGACCAGACTTATCAGGCGGGTAAATACGTTTACTTCAATCCGGTGGAAAAACCTGTTGTTGGCGGAATCAATCTGGCTGGAGCGGGCGCGACCAAAGAAGTAATGATCGGTTCGTGGATGGAAACCGTCCGCTCGAATGGCTTGGTCATCAATGAATTCGAAGGCTGTAAAAGCGTGAAGTTGCCAGGCGAAACGAGCGGTTTTTTCATCATCGAAACCGAGCAGGAAAAGAACAAGCGCAAAATGCAGTACAGCGTGCGCCGAGTAATTCTGGCCATCGGCAATCGCGGAACTCCGATGAAGCTCGGCGTAGCGGGCGAAGACGCGAAAGTCACTGTGACCGCTACGGAAATGGTCATGCCTGCGTTTTGCAACAAGTGCGGCGAAAAACGACTCGGCGAAGTTCGTTTTTGCCAAAGCTGTGGACAGCAATTCGTTCCCAAGCTGAAACAGCGTCCGGCGTTTGAAGACGACAAGGTGAAATACAAACTCAGTGATCCGAACGATTACAGTGGCAAACACATTGTCGTCGTCGGCGCGGGCAATTCCGCCATCGAAGCCGCCGTGGATTTGGCCGCTTATCGTTCGGACGATGGAACCAAGATCACCGGCTGGCGAGACAACACCGTTTCGCTGGTGGTTCGCAGCAATTTCAAAGGCGATCTGAAACTCGGCAACAAGATGATGGTTTACGAGTGCATTGACGAAGGAAAGATCACGGCTTATTTCGGCCAGACCATCAAAGAAATCACGCCCGAAGAAGTGATTTTGATGAGCGCCCGCGAACGCGATGCCAAGTCCGCCAAAGAAACTGCGAGCGTCAAAAACGATTACGTCTTTGCGCTGATCGGCGGCGAAAAACCGACCAAGTTTCTGGAAAGCATCGGCATCAAAATCGGCTGACGAAAATCGGCGGCTTGTCTTTTTTGACGCGGTCTTTAGAATACGCGCCTTCACGCGCAATCAATCATTTCAATCAATTTCAACGGAGGAATTTTTCAAATGGGAAGAGGCGATTTACGCTCGAAACGTGGCAAGATCAGCAGAGGAACTTCTGGCAAAACTCGTAAAAACCCGAAACAGTTGGGCAAATCGAGACGCGCCAAGAAAGTTGCTGCCAAAGCCGCCGCCAGCGCCTAAACTGGTTTTGACCGAAAAAAAAGACCCGCTGTTGAACGTCAACAGCGGGTCAATTCGGTAAGGAGAGAGAAAAATCCTTGCGATTCGCTTCGGCGAATTCGCAGTTAGCTTACAGGTCGTTTTACAAATTATCTGGCTTCTTTTTGTCGCCGCCTTTTTTGTCATCACGACCGCCGCCGCGATCCTTGTCTTTTTTTTCGGGTTGTTTCGGCGGCTCTTTTTCTTTTTCTTTGACCTTTTCAGGCGGTTTGCCTTGCTGATACCAGTTCTGAGTTCCAGCCAAGCCGGTCAAGGCCAGCGATGAACTGATTGCCAATGCGAAAAATAATTTTTGTAATGCTTTCATTCTAGCTTCCCCCTTCTGCCCAAGCCTTCTCAGCTTTCAAAATCGAAACAGCTTTTTGAATGCCGGATAAGGGGACGACAATTCCTTTTAGCTACAGGTCGTCGCGTGCTTGGACGGCGGCGATCTTAACAGAAACATTCAGGCTCAAAAAACGGCTAAAAGATTGACGCTTGCCAACCTGTCGCGCCTGCGACGCGATGCTATTTAGCAACGACTGTGCCAATGAAATCTGTTTGGCGAATCCGACCGCAAACTCTTGTCTTCAAAGAACCTTAGTTCAACAAGTGCATCTTCATTCTGGCCTATCGCTTTCTGCTTTAGGCACTTGGCTGACGTTTTGGGATACCCGATGACGCTAATCGCCTACGGAATTACTCAAAGCGTCAGGCGGTTGAAACGGCCAGCGTTCGGTCAGCCGCGACCAGATCAAAAAGCAGACAACGCCGACCGCCAACGCCGCCAAACTGAGCAGGATGATTTTTACGTCCAGCGTCATGTAAATGAACAACCATCCGATCAATGCGACGAAACTCGGCACCGGGTAAAACCAAATGCGGTAGGGGCGATGAAGTTCAGCCGCGTTTTTTCTGAGCAAGGCAACGGCGACGATTTGCCCGATGAATTGCACCAGAATTCGCAGCGCGATCAAAGCGTCAATCACCGTTCCCAGCGAAAAGAAACTGCACACGATGGCGATCACTCCGATCAGCAGCAGCGAAACATAAGGGAAATTCTGGCGCGGATGCAGTTTGCCGAAGACGCCGAAAAAGTATCCGTCGCGCGCCGCTGCAAAAGGAATCCGCGAATAACCCAGCAACAGCGCGAAACACGACCCAAACGCCGTCCACAAAATCATCAACGTCACGGCGATGGCCACTGGGCGACCGTAAATTCGTTCCATCATCACCGACACGACAAAATCCGAAAGCGGCTTGGTCGTTTCTGCCGGAACGAATTCGCGCCAGGGAATGACTCCGATGATCGAAAGGTTGATGAGCACATAAATCAGCGCGACAGCGACGACGCTGATGATGACCGAGCGCGGAATCGTTCGACCGGGATTTTTGACTTCGTCGCCGATGTAGCAGATGTCGTAATAGCCCAAATAGTCGTACACGCCTACGCGCGAAGCCGCGCCGAGTCCGAACAGAAAGCCGGTCGAAAAATTAAACGCTCCCGGCGGAAAGTCGAAAGCCAGTTTCGGGTCGAAGTGCATTGCTCCGGTGACAATGACCATGCCGGTTGTCAGCAGCGTGCCGATCCACAAACTGACTGTGATTTTGCCGATGTGCGTGATTTGGCGATAAAGCAGCGCGATGTTGACGACGCCGATGGCAATGACGACTAGATTTTTTGAAGCGTCCGGCCAGATGTAATTCAGATATTGCGCGAAGCCGATGTAACCCGAAGCAATCTCAAACGGCCCGCTGACGATGAATTGCCAGATGAACAAAAACGCCATCAACCGCCCAAAAGTTTTGCTGCCGAAGCCTTCGCGTAGGTAAAGGTAGCTGCCGCCCGAACCAGGCATCGCCGCGCCAAGCTCGCTCCAAACCATTCCGTCAGGAATGACTATCAACACAGCGATCAACCAGCCCAACATGGCTTGTGGCCCGCCGAGCGCCGTCATCAACAGCGGAATTGTCAAAAACGGCCCGATGCCGATCATGTTCGACATGTTCAGCGCCGTCGCTTGTAGTGTGCCGAAGCTGCGAATCAGGTGTGGTTGAGTGTCGGTTGTCGGTGGTTGTTGGTTGGTGGTCGGTTGGTTCATTGTTCATCCAGAAGGTCTAAAAAATTGGTCAAAATGCGTTCGGTAATTCCCCAGATCAATCCTTGTTCAGTTGGATACGCAGGCCATTTTTGCAGCACGCCGCCGAACTGGCGTTTGTATTCGCCCGAACGGCCTTCGCGTTTGAGTTGGGCGACCGAAACCCAAAATGCTGTGCTGACTTCGTGGCTGAATTGGAGGCTCGACTCCGGCGGAGCGATGGCGACCAGCGGCGTGATTTCAATTTGCGGCAGTCTGGGATTGCGCGGAGCGATCAACGGCAACTGGCCGATGAATTCGCCGCCGCCCAGCAAATCCACGCCGATTTCTTCGAGCGTTTCTCGCGCGGCGGTGGCCAGCAAATCTCTGTCATCGGTTTGAGCGCGTCCGCCCGGCAACGCCAGGTTTCCCGACCAGGGATCACCTTCGCGTTCGGCGCGTTTGATAATCAGAGCCTCGGCAGCGCCGCTTTGTTCGCGCAGGATCAAGGCGACGGCGGCTTGCGGAATTCGCTCCGGCTCGATTGTCAGCGCGTTAAACGACGCCAGCCGGTCGGCCAATTGACGACGGATGATTTCAAAATCATTCATTGAGTTTGATTACCAGAGCCGGTTGACTCCGTAAGCATCGAATGCCGTATCAATGCCAACAACCGGCATCTGTTCGACAAGAGATTGGGCTGCAAGCAGTCTGTCAAACGGGTCGCGGTGATGATGCGGTAATGTCGCAACCGCTGCGATGTGCTCAATTTCCATTGGCAGTAGCTCAAACCCGTTGATGCTCATTTGTTCTGGAATCAGCACATCGAAAGGCGCTGATAAAGGAAGCCTGCCAAGACTGAATTTAATTGCGATTTCCCAAAGGCTGGCCGGGCTAACGAATTTGTCGTTGGTTACGTCTTCAATCAGCGACCGAGCGTTACTGCTGAGATTTGGGTTCCCCGCAATGAACCAGAGAAATGTATGTGTATCCAGCAAGAGTTTCATTGGGCAGCGATCTCATTTGAGGTAATCGGCGAAATCTTCAATCGGGTCGTCGAAATTATCCGCAATCTCAATCATTCCTTTGGCGCTTCCAAACTGCGGGCGCGGTTTAAGACGTGAAACCGGAACCAGTTTTACTGCATTTCGTTCTCCGCTGATGATGACTTCGTCGCCACTAATTGCGGATTCGATCAAGTCCGGCAAATGAGTTTTAGCTTCTTCAATTGTCACTTGATACATCTTTGTTCACCTCCTTGTTCGCCTGTTAATTCCGAGCGAAAGATAACACACAGGTCTTTTCTTGACAGCCTGCGGCGGCTAAGTTTTGATGCCGTCACCAATCCAACATCAATCGGAGGGCTTACACATGAAAACATCTCGACGGCAGGTTTTGCGCGGAGCGTTAGGTTTGGCGGCGGCCTCAACCGTTGCGCCGGAACTCATCGTCGCCAAACCGAAAACCGGCTATACGCATTCGGAACTTGATGACCGGTTGAAGTCAGGCAAAGGCTTGAATGGCCTTACGAAAGCCGATTTGACGACGCCGTGTTTGCTGCTTGATCTGGATTTGTTCGAAGCCAACATTGCCAGGATGGCCGCTCACGCCAAAGCCGCCAAGATCAATTTGCGCCCGCACGGCAAAACTCACAAATGCCCCGAAGTCGCTCATCGCCAGATGAAAGCCGGAGCCATTGGCCTGTGCGTCGCCACCATCCGCGAAGCCGAAGCGATGGCGACCGCTGGCGTCAAAGGCTTGCTGGTTACTTCGGAACTTGTCGGCAAACCGAAGATCGAACGCTTGCTGAAACTCGTTCGTCGAGCGCCCGACACAATGACTGTGGTGGATAACCTGGCGCACGCGCAGCAACTCAGCGAAGCCGCAATTGCCGCCAAACTCAAACTGAATGTGATGATGGATGTTGATCCGGCCGGTCGTCGCACAGGAGTTCCGGCTGGCGAACAGGCAATCAAACTGGCCGAACAATTGGCGAAACTGCCCGGTTTGAAACTGGGCGGCATTCACGGATATTCCGGCGTGTCGGCTCACGTCACGGGGTTTGAAGCTCGCCGCAATCATTCAACCAAAGTCATGACGCCCGTGCTGGAAACTTATGCCCAACTGAAAAAGCTGGGTTTGCCGGTGGAGATCATGTCCGGCGGCAGCACCGGCACTTACAACATTGATACCGAACTGAGTGGAATGACCGAGTTGCAAGTTGGCTCGTACGTATTTATGGACAAAGAGTATCGAATGGTGGGCGGCAAAAGCGGCGCAACGTATGACGATTTCAATTGTGCGCTGACAGTGATGGGAACGGTCATCAGCAAAGCCTACGACGATCACGCGACGCTTGATTGCGGCATCAAAGCCTTTGCCAAAGACCGCAAATTCGACGCCGACGTGAAGGGAATTACCGGCGTGACCTTTTCCGCAGGCAGCGACGAACACGGAACCTTGATGCTCCAAAACCCCAGCCGCGAAATCAAACTAGGCGACCGCATCGAATTCATCGTGCCTCACTGCGACCCGAACGTGAACCTTTACGACCGCATGTACTGCACGCGCGGCGAAAACGTTGTGGAAGTATGGCGAACCGTCGGGCGGTATGGCGATTGAATCAAGTCGTTCGGTCATTTCCGAACGTCAGAGGGAGTTCCAGTAACTGTGGGGTTTCCAGTTCGTAGTTGTTGCCAGCCGGGTGTGCTGCCTTTGGCGTGTGGGTCTGGAGAATACGTCGTGCTCCAACCTGCCCAGCCGTCGGAGTAATTGCGAATGCGGTCGAAGCCCAACGCCCAGGCATATAGAAATGCCAGGCTCGATCTCCAGCCGCTGCCGCAATAAAAGATCACTTCGCGGCCATCGTTCACCAATCCGGCAGCTTTCCACAGCGCCTGAATTTCGTTGGCTTCGCGCAACGAACCATCCGTGTTCACGTACAGTCTGGCCGCATCATCCGCGTCGCCGATGGAAATCGAGTTCGGAATCCTTCCCTTGAAATCCATGTATTCGTAACCGCTACGTTCGCCCAGAAATTCGGCCTGGCTGCGCGCATCGGCCAGCAAGGTTTGGCGCGAGCGGAACTGCTGGCGAACATGCTCTGTCGTTGCCAGCCATTCCGCGCGAGGCTGTGCTGAAAACTTCGCTGGCTGAGGCTGATGGGCAATGGTTTCCGTCGCGTATCCCGCCGCAATCCAAGCCGCCAAACCTCCGTTGAGCACACGCACATCTTTGAGGCCCGCATAATTCAACACCCACCAGACGCGAGCCGCTGCGATGGTTTGTTTGCCGTACACGATGACAGTGGTTTCGGGCGTGATGCCGTGCGCGCCGATCACTCGCTGCAACTCCGGCAAAGTTCGCAACAGCCAGCGCGGATAACCGTTTTCCAATTCGTCTGTGTTCAAGTGAATCGCGCCTGGCAAATGCGCGGTTCGGTAATCTTTGGCGTCGGCCAATGTTGCCCAACTGGTTTCCAGAATGACAAACCGGTTGGTGGTGTATCCGTTCGGGCGTGCTCCGTTGCCGGTTTGAAAATCCAGCAGCGCCTTGACCCAGGCAGGCGAAACGATGCTTTCCGCGCGCGTGGCCGGTTGCGCCTGAACTTTCATGGTTACGCCACAGGTCATCAGCAAAAACAGCGCGGCGTCGAAGCAAAGGTTGCGAATCAAAGCGTAGAAATGAATTTGGTCAAAGCTCATCATTGGGAACGTGGTTGTACTCTGCTTTTTGGGCAGAGTTAGATCAGAGCAAAAAACTTTGAAACAGGATTGCCATGATTGTTTCAGGATGAGCAGGATTCAAACCTGACCAGAACCTTGTTGAAATTGAGGCACCTGTAAATCCTGCCGAAAATCTTGTTCGGCCTGTCGAAAAAGAATGTCTCAGTGTTGCTTGCTCTTATTTTGGCCGTTTATGGTTGAGAAAGTGATGCCGCGAAAGTCTCACCAATGACTATTGTAATAATCCAGGCAGGCAGTATTGAACCTTTGCGATGAAATCGGGTTTCCCACTCACAACAACCACTTTACCGTCTTTTTCTCTCCATTCTGTAAATTTGTTTGTTGACAGGGCTATGTAGCAAACGATATAAGCCGCAAACGAGATAGCAATCCAAAATTCGGAGTTCACCTTTATGGGCAAAAGTTTTCTTTCGTTTGCGGCGGCTGTCATTTTGCAGGCGCTGGACAACGGGTATCAGTACGGTTTCGACATTATGGATGTAACCGGTTTGCCGAGCGGCACGGTGTATCCGGCGCTCAGGCGATTGGAAGATGCGTGTTACGTGCGTTCAAAGTGGGAAAAACACAGCATCGCGCAGGAAGAAGCCAGGCCGCCACGCAAATACTACGAGCTGACCCGCGAAGGCCGAGACGCTCTGGCCGAAGCCCGTAGTCGTTATCGCCTGCTGGAACAAACTCAAGAACCCAAAACCGACAAACCAAAAACTTCGCGCGCTTGAGGCATCAGCAATGCACGATTCATTTTCTCGCTTCTCCAAGCCGCATTTGGCTCTGATCCGTTTGATCGGCGTGATCGTGCCGCAACGACTGCGCGCCGATTGGCGGCAGGAGTGGGAAGCCGAACTGCGTCACCGCGAAACGTTGCTGGCCGAGTGGGACAAGCTCAACTGGAAAACCAAACTGGATTTGTGGCGACGCAGCTTCGGCGCATTCACCGATGCGCTGTGGCTGCAACCAAAAAGACTGGAGGACGAAATGTTTCAAGACTTACGATATGGCACGCGAATGTTGATGAAAAATCCCGGCTTTACCGTCGTGATAGTGTTGACGCTGGCGCTCGGCATTGGCGCGAATGCGGCGCTGTTTTCAGTGGTCAACGGCGTGCTGCTGAATCCGTTGCCTTATCCGCAGCCGGATCAACTGATCACGCTGCACCAGAGCAAACCGAATTTCGCAACCGGCGCAATTCCCTACCCCAACTTTCTGGATTGGAAAAAAGAGAACCAGACATTTTCGGCAATGGCGCTTTCGCGCGGTTCCAGCTTCAGCTTGCTGGGCACGGGCGAACCCGAGCAGGTGCAGGGACGGCGGATCACAGCAGAGTTTTTCTCTGTGCTGGGAGTTCAGCCAGCGCTGGGGCGCAATTTCGCGCCCGGCGAAGATGAACGCGGCGCAGGCCCTGTGGTGCTGATCAGCGCGGAGCTTTGGCAACGCAAATTCAATGCTTCGCCGGATGCGATTGGCAAAAGCCTGACGCTGGATGACAAAAGCTACGCGATTATCGGCGTGCTTCCGGCCAGCTTCAGTTTGTATCGCGGCACGGATGTGTATGTGCCGATGGGCCAGTGGAACAATCCCGGCTTGCAGAATCGTAGCGCCGCGTTAAATTTGCATGGCATTGGCCGGCTGAAATCCGGTGTCACGCTGGCGCAAGCGCAAGCCGATTTGGACGGCGTCATGCGCAGACTGGCCGAAGCTTATCCCGATGCCAATCGCGGCAATGGCGCTGCGCTCGTTCCGCTCAAACAAAGATTGGTTGGCGATGTCGGGCCGATTTTGTGGATGCTGCTGGGCGCAGTTGGATTCGTGCTGCTGATCGCGTGCGTCAATGTCAGCAATCTGTTGCTGGCGCGTTCGACCGGCAGAACACGCGAATTTGCCATTCGTGCCGCGCTGGGCGCTGGCCAGTGGCGATTGCTGCGGCAAATGTTGACCGAAAGCCTGTTGCTGTCACTGCTTGGCGGCGGACTGGGATTGGCGCTTGCGGCCTGGGGAACAAAAGCTGCGCTGGCCGCTTTGCCCGCCGGGTTGCCGCGCGCGGAAGAAATTGGATTGGACAGCCGCGTTCTGATTTTCACCCTGGCCATTTCGGTGCTGACGGGCGTGCTGGCGGGCTTGGCTCCGGCGCTAAAGTCTTCGCAGTGGCGTTTGTCCGAAACGCTGAAAGAAGGCGGACGCGGAGCCAGCGGCGCACGTCATCGCGCGCAAGGCGCGCTGGTCGCTGTGGAAATGGCGCTGGCGCTGGTCCTGCTGATCGGCGCGGGCTTGATGATTCGCAGCCTCGGCGCGCTCTGGAACGTTGATCCGGGCTTTCAGCCGGACAATGTGTTGACCTTTGGATTGAACTTTCCGCCGTCCATGCGCGGGGTCAGCCCGGAAGCGGCGCGCGCCAATTTGCGTGATCTCAGCGAAAAACTGAACGCCATCCCCGGCGTAAAAGCTGCCTCCTTCTCTACGGGCGCGGCTCCTTTGCAGGGCGTAGACGATCTGTATTTCTGGCGCGATGACCGGCCCAAACCTGCCAGCACCAGCGAAATGCAGATGTCTGTGGTGTACCGCGTCGAACCCGGCTATCTGACGGCACTGAGTATTCCGATCAAACAGGGGCGTTTTTTCACCAATCAGGATGAAGAAGGCGCTCCATCGGTCGCAGTGATTGACGAAGCCTTTGCCCGCAAACATTTCCCTGGCGAAAACCCCATTGGAAAACGAATCAATCTTGGAGATGACGACGATCCGTTCCAAATCGTAGGCGTGGTTGGCCACGTCAAGCAATGGAGTTTGGATGCAGACGACAAGCAATCGCTTCAATCGCAGCTTTATCTGCCCTTCCGGCAAGTGGAGGGAAATCCTTCCGGTGTGGGCGTTGTCATCCGTGCCGAAGGAATCAGCGGAAAAGCCGGATCAGCAATTTTCGATTCCGTACGCCACGCCATCCAAAGCCAGAACGGCCAGAACATCATTTCTGGCCCGCAAACGTTGAACGAAGTGGTTGCCGATTCGCTCAGCCGCCAGCGTTTTTCCATGATCCTGCTAAACGCCTTTGCTGCCGTAGCGTTGCTGATGGCCAGCATTGGGCTTTACGGCGTGATTTCGTATTTGGTCGGCCAACGAACGCACGAACTCGGCATCCGCCTGGCGCTGGGCGCGCAACGAGGGGATGTGCTGCGGCTGGTCCTGGGCCACGGCATGAAAATGGCGCTCAGCGGCGTGGCGCTGGGCTTGATCGCCGCGCTGGCATTGACCCGATTGCTGGCGCAGATGCTTTACGGGGTAAGCGCGACCGATCCGCTGACGTTTGTAGTCATTGCCTTGTTGCTGACGGCGGTGGCGCTGCTGGCCTGTCTTGTACCGGCACGTCGCGCGACACGGGTTGATCCGCTGGTCGCCCTGCGTCACGAGTGATTGCCTATGACAGGGATGATAAAACCAAACCGATTTCGCTTCTGGCTCTGGCTGATCCGCTTCGTCGGCCTGATCGTGCCGCGCCGTTTGCGCGCCGACTGGCGGCAGGAGTGGGTAGCCGAATTGCACTACCGCGAAGCCCTGCTGGCACAGTGGGACAAGCTCAATTGGCAAAACAAACTTGATCTGTGGCGACGCAGCTTTGGCGCGTTTTGGGATGCGCTGCTTTTACAACCAAGAAGGTGGGAGGACGAGATGATTCAGGACATACGTTTCGGCATAAAGATGCTGTTCAAAAATCCGGGCTTCAGCGCCATCGTCATTTTGACGCTGGCTTTTGGAATTGGAGTGAACACGGCGTTGTTCACCGTCTTCAATGCTCTGGTGTTGAAACCTTTGCCATTAAAAGACGCTGGAAACCTGTTTGAAGCGCGCGGCGTTGGCGAACCGGGCCAGCGAGCGCGTCGTTTTTCATTCCCCGATTATCAAGATTATGTCGCGCGTTCGCAGACTTTGGTCGGTTTGACATTGATGAGCGAAATGGCTGCGACATTGGGGATTGAACACGCTCAACAGAATGCGGCAACGGGCGCGACGCAGCCTCAACGCGAAGATTTCGGAGCTGTGAAATGCCAGTTGGTGACGGCCAATTATTTCCATCTGCTCGGCGCGGAAATGGCGTTGGGGCGCGGATTTCTGCCCGAAGAAGAGCGCACGCCGAACACGCATCCGGTGGCTGTGTTGAGTCATTATTTCTGGGAAATGGCTTTCAAAAGCGATCCGCAAGCGATTGGGCGAACCATACGGCTAGCCGGCCAACCATTCGTAATCGTAGGCGTGACAAACAAAGAATTCATCGGCACAACGCCGAACCGACCTACAGTCTGGTTGCCGTTGATGATGCGCGCGGCGTTGAGCCAGACGGAATCGCCGGAAGCGCAAAGCTGGCACACAGACCGCAATCTGGACGGTTTCAATATGCTGGGACGGTTGAAACCTGGCGTGACGGTGGGGCAGGCGCAGGCTGAATTAAGTCAATTGACGGCGCAACTGGCGCGCGAATATGCGGGCGTCCGGCACGGCGAAAATCGCAATGTGGCCGTGAAATTGAATCGCGCTCCCGGATTCGTTTCCATGGATGACGACGAAAACGCGGCTCAGGTTTTTCTGATTTTGCCGCTGTCTGTAGTCTTGGTTTTGCTGATTGCCTGCGCCAACGTAGCCAACCTGATGCTGGCGCGCGCGGCGCGGCGGCAAAAAGAAATCGCCACGCGGTTGGCATTGGGAGCCACGCGCTGGCGCATTATTCGCCAATTGCTGACGGAAAGCCTGTTGATTGCATCGGCAGGCAGCGCGCTCGGACTGGCCTTGGCCTGGTGGACGCTCAGCGTGTTGTACCCGTTGCTGCTGGCGCAATTTCCGATTTCTCCAATTTTTCGGGCTTCGATGGCGATCAACCTGGAGCCTGATTTTCGCGTCTTCGGCTTTACGATGTTGATGGCGCTGATGGCGGGCGTCGCGGCGGGACTGGCTCCGGCGTGGCAAGCGTCGCGTCCGAATTTGACGTTGGCTCTGAAAGGCGAAGGTTCGGTTTTCGGCCAACATCTGAGCCAATCGCGGCTTCGCAACGGGTTGATTGTTTTGCAACTGGCTTTTTCGCTGATCCTGCTGGTCAGCGCAGGATTGCTTGCGCGCAATTTGCAAAAACTGCAAACCGTTGACACCGGATATGAAACCGCGCGGCTTTTTACCGTCGAGGCGGATTTGGGAAACGCCAACGCGCGGCAAACTGAAACGCTGCGCCAACAGCTTGAAGCCCGATTGCGCGCCTTGCCCGACGTGCAATCGGTCAGTCGCGCATCGCGTATGCCGCTTGCCGGCCCGGTGGCCGAAACCGCCGTCGCCTTGCCGGGTCAAACGGACGCCATGAATTTGCTGGGAGCTGGTTACGACATTGTTTCGGCGACGCATCTGGAAACGCTCGGCGTTCGTCTGTTGCGCGGGCGGAATTTCACCGAACAAGAAGCGAATTCGGGCGCGCGCGTGGTTGTCGTCAGCGCAACTGCCGTCCGCAAACTCTGGCCGCATTTCAACGATCCCGGTCAGGCGCTTGGACAATCAATCGGCATTGAAGCAGGTCAGGAAAAACAGCCCGACAATGCGGCGACGCCATCAAACACAGAATCCGTCGCGCCCGCGAATTTTCCCGTTTATCAGGTGATTGGCGTCACGCGCGACACCATTCAGGGATTGGTCATCCGCCACGACGGTTCCTTCCTTTACCTGCCGTTCCGTCCCGGCGCCCACAACGCCGAGCAACTGTTGGTGCGAACAAAAACTGACGCCAACCGTGTGATGGCGAACCTGCCAATGGAAATTGCCGCGCTCAATCCAAACGCGACGGTGGCCATGAAAGCAACCTCGGAATGGTTGAAAGCGCAAACCACGCCATTCACCATTGCCGCCAATCTGGCCATTGTGTTGGGGCTGGTGGCGTTGGCGCTGGCCGTCATTGGGCTTTACGGAGTGATGTCTTTTCATGTCGCTCAACGCACGCGCGAAATCGGCATCCGCGTGGCTTTGGGCGCGGAACCGCGCGGCATTCAAACGCTCTTCATCAAACAGGGAATGCGATTGATAAGCTTGGGCATTCTGATCGGTTTGTTGGGCGGCGCAGCCATTGCGCGTTTGCTGGCGTCCATCTTGCTGGATTTAAGCCCCTTCGATCCGCTGACATTTGGCGGCGTTTCGCTGTGTTTGATACTGGTGACATTGTTGGCGACGTATTTGCCCGCGCGCCGGGCGACGCGCGTAGACCCGATGATCGCATTGCGTCACGACTGAGTTGGAAGGCGGAATGCGGAATACCAGAAGAATTCATTTGTGGTTGATTCGCTTCATCGGCTCGTTTGTGCCGCGACGCTTGCGCGCCGATTGGCGGCAGGAATGGGAAGCGGAGTTGCGTTGCCGCGAAACTTTGCTGGCCGAATGGGACAACCTGAACTGGAAAACCAAACTTGATTTGCTGCGGCGCTCGCTCGGTGCTTTTACCGATGCGTTGCTGTTGCAACCCCGAAGACTGGAGGACGAAATGTTTCAAGACTTGCGATTAGGTTTTCGGATGCTGCGCACGCAGCCGAGTTTTACCGTTGTTGCCGTGCTCGCGCTGGCGTTGGGCATCGGCTCGACGACGTTGATTTTCAGCGTGGTGAATGCGGTGCTGCTGCGACCGCTGCCGCTCAACAACGCCGAACGTGTGGTGCGCATTGGCGAGGCGCATAACGGCTCGGAGATTACGACAGCACAGTTTTCCTACGCGAACTTTCTGGATTTGGGCGAGCAGTCGGAAACGCTTGCCTCCATCGCGGCTTCGCGCTTTTGGTTTGCGACGTTGACCGACAACGGTGAGCCGGAGCAAGTCGCGGGCACGATGGTGTCGGCGAATTACTTTGCGACGTTGGGCGCGACCCCGTTGCGCGGGCGCACGTTCACAAAAGAGGAAGATCAGCCGAATGCCGCGCCAGTCGTGTTGCTCAGTCACGCGCTTTGGCAAAGCCGGTTTGGGAGTGACGAAACAATTATCGGCAAAACGATTCAGGTTAGCGGCAACAGCACGACCGTCGTTGGTGTGATGCCACCGGGCTTTGCATTTCCGGGGCAAGCAAAGCTCTGGATTCCGCTGCGCGCGGGCGGTTCGCTGCGTAACAATCGGCGTTCGCATTTGCTGCAAGTCGTCGGACGATTGAGGCCCAATGCGACGCAGGCACAGGCCGAAGCGGAGTTGGAGGTGATGGCCGCGCGCATCGAACAACAACATCCCGGCGTTGATCCGAACTTGAAAATCAATGCGCAAAATTTGCAGGCCAGTCTGGTTGCGCCGCTGCGTCCGGCGTTGTTGGTGTTGCTCGGCGCAGTCGGGTTTCTGTTGTTGATTGCCTGCGCGAACGTAGCGAATTTGTTGCTCGCACGCGCGGCATCGCGGGAAAAAGAAATGGCGATTCGCGCGGCGCTCGGCGCGGGACGATTGCGGCTTGCGCGACAACTGCTGACCGAAAGCGTGTTGCTGGCCGGCCTGGGCGGCGTAGTCGGAACGTTGTTTGCTGTCTGGGGTACGAAGCTGATTGCAACGCTCGATCCCGCCAGTTTTCCGCGCATCAACGAAGTCGCGGTGGATGCAAAAGTGCTGGGCTTTGCGTTGTTGATCTCGTTGTTGACGGGCGTGCTGTTCGGTCTCGCGCCGGTTTGGCAACTGCCTAAACAAGGCTTGCACGCAACGCTGAAAGAAGGCGGGCGCGGTTCGACAGGCACAGCGCGCGGACGCTTGCGGCAGGCTTTGGTCGTGTCGGAAATCGCGTTGACGCTTGTGCTGTTGATTGGCGCGGGACTGCTCATCAACAGCTTTGTGAAGTTGATGCAGCTCAATCGCGGCTTTGATCCGACGAATGTGTTGACCGTCAATGTGACGCTGCCGTTTGCCAAATATGACGACGACGCGCGTTCGATAGCGTTTGTGCGGCAAATGCTGGAGCGCGTCAGCACGATTCCCGGCGTCGTCGCGGCAAGCACAACGACGGCTTTACCCTTTAGTGGCGGGGCGGCGACAAGCTTTGCGGTTGAAGGGCGACCGTCCGTGAATGGCGAAAAAGAACCGCTTGCCGACATCCGCAGCGTGGACGCGAATTTCTTTCGCACGTTGGCGATTCCGTTGCGCGCGGGGCGCGCCTTCGCGGAACGCGACGACGAAAATGCTCCGCGCGTGATGATTATCAACGAAGAAATGGCGCGCCGGTATTGGCCGAACGAAAGCCCCATCGGTCGCCGCGTGACGATGAAAGATTGGGGCGATCCGCTGACGGGCGAAGTCGTCGGCGTGGTCGGCGATGTCAAAAGCGATGGCCTCGATGCCGACATTCGCCCGATGATTTACTGGCCGTTCGCGCAGTTTCCGAACAACTTCAACAACCTCGTCGTGCGCACCGCAGGCGATCCGCTCAGCGTGGCAAATGCCGTCAAAACGGCTGTCTGGTCAGTAGATGCCGCGCAACCGCTTGCCAGCCTGCGTACGATGGAAGACGTGATTGCGAACTCAATTGCGCCGCGTCGTTTCAATCTGCTTTTGCTTGGCAGTTTTGCCGCGCTGGCCTTGCTGCTGGCGAGTGTGGGGATTTACGGCGTGATGGCGTACACCGTTTCACAGCGCACGCACGAAATCGGCATTCGGATGGCGCTCGGCGCTCCGCGGCGATCGGTGTTGCGGCTGATCTTGCGACAAGGCTTGCGGCTGACAGGCATCGGCATCGCTTTGGGTTTGTTGGCGGCGATGCTCCTTACGCGCTTGTTGCAATCGTTGTTGTACGGCGTGAGCGTGACCGATCCGCTGACCTTCGCCGGTGTTGCCTTCTTGTTGGCCGCCGTATCATTGCTGGCGTGTTGGATCCCGGCTCGGCGGGCGACGAAAGTGGATCCGCTGATGGCGCTGCGCCACGAATAAACGACCAAGGAGTTGCTGTGCCGCGTCGGAATTGGCGGCAGGAAATCGCTCCGGTATACTCCTGCCGCTTTTGTACACAGGCTCATTGCCAGAAAAAGCAATGTAACTGCTCAGGCCATTGCCTGAAGGTTCGTATTTGATGGGGTACGGGGAGCGTGAGCGACCTGAGTTTTCTGAAGAGACGCTTTGAGCAAGGCCCAGGTCGCTTACGCTCCCCGTACTGCATCCGGCTGAGCAGTTACAAAGCAATAACGGCAGCGAAATTCCGTACGACCATCAGCAAACTTTATGGCAGCACCCGAACGCATTCTCGAACTCATCGAACGCTTCAAATTCAACGAAGACTCTTACCGTTCCGGCAACTACAATGAAACCCAGTTGCGCCGCGAATTCCTTGATCCGTTTTTTGAAGAATTGGGCTGGGACGTTCTGAACCGGCAGAGTTATGCCGAAGCGTACAAGGATGTAATTCACGAAGACGCCATCAAAATCGGCAGCGTCACCAAAGCTCCTGATTACTGTTTTCGCATCGGCGGAGCGCGCAAATTTTTTCTGGAAGCCAAGAAACCTTCGGTCAATATCAAAGACGACATCAGCCCGGCATTTCAGCTTCGGCGTTATGCGTGGTCGGCCAAATTGCCGCTTTCGATTCTTTCCGACTTTGAAGAATTTGCTGTTTACGATTGCCGCATCGAGCCAGTCAAAACCGACAAGGCGTCAACAGCGCGAATCTTTTATTGCCGCTACACCGATTACGCCGACAAGTGGGATGAAATCGCGGGCATCTTTTCCAAACAGGCGATCCTGAAAGGTTCGTTCGACAAATACGCCGCTGGCAAAAATCGCAAAGGCACGCAGGAAGTTGATGCCGCTTTTCTGAAAGAGATCGAAACCTGGCGCGAAGCTCTGGCCAAAAATCTGGCGCTGAGAAATCCAGAACTGACCACACGCGAATTGAATTTCGCCGTGCAACGCACCATTGACCGCATCATCTTTTTACGAATTTGCGAAGCTCGCGGCATCGAACGTCACGGCCAGTTGCAGGAATTGTTGAAAAGCAATCAGGTATATCAGGATTTAGCCATCCTCTTTCATCGCGCCGACGACCGTTACAATTCCGGGCTGTTTCATTTCCGCAAGGAAAAAGACCGGCTGGAACCGCCCGACGATCTGACGCTGACGCTCAGTCTGGACGACAAACCGCTCAAAGACATCATTCGCAAACTTTATTACCCCGACAGCCCGTATGAATTTTCCGTGCTTCCGGCGGACATTTTGGGTCAGGTGTACGAACAATTCCTCGGCAAAGTCATTCGTTTAACCGCCGGGCATCAAGCCAAAGTCGAAGAAAAACCCGAAGTTCGCAAAGCCGGTGGCGTGTATTACACGCCGACTTACATCGTGGATTACATAGTCAACCAAACCGTCGGCAAACTCTGCGAAAACAAAACACCCAAAGAAGTCGCCAAGCTTCGCGTTCTCGATCCGGCTTGCGGGTCTGGATCATTCCTGCTCGGCGCGTATCAATTCCTGCTGGATTGGCATCGAGAGTGGCACACGCAAAACGACCCGGAAAAGTCGGCGCGCGGCAAAAATCCGGCGGTCGTTCAAACCGCCAGTGGCGAATGGCGGCTGACCACGCCGGAACGCAAACGCATTTTGCTGAACAACATTTACGGCGTAGACATTGACGCCCAAGCCGTCGAAACCACCAAACTGTCTTTGCTGTTGAAAGTGTTGGAAGGCGAGACAGCGGAAACCATCGGCCAGAATCTGCGGCTATTTCAGGAACGCGCACTGCCCGACCTGGCCAACAACATCAAATGCGGCAATTCCTTGATCGGACACGATCTTTACGAACAGCAACGACTGGCTTTCTTTGAAGATGAAGACAAAATTCGCATCAACGCTTTCGACTGGAAAGATGAATTTGCGGCAATTATGAAAGTGGGTGGTTTTGACGCCGTCATTGGCAATCCGCCGTATGGCGGAGAGCTTTCAGCCGAGGAACGAAAATATCTGACTTACAAGTTCAACGTTGGAACGACAGATACGGCGGCCTTAATGATGATACAAGCTCAAAAACTTGGCGGGACCAGAGGCGGGCTGAGTTCTATGATCGTTCCCAAACCGTTCACCTATTCGTCGAATTGGCAGCAAATCCGCTTGCGGTTATTACCGGAACTGACGGAATTGGTGGATGTGGGTAAAGTCTGGAAAGAGGTGAAACTTGAGCAAATTATTTACCGCTTGCATCACGAACAGGAAGTGGAGGCTTACCGTTCCGCATTTCGTGAAGCGCGGGAAATCAAACCACTCGGCGAAATACAGAAATCCGGCTGCCATCATTTTGGCTTCATTTTGAATGGAATAAACCAGGACGAACTTAAAATAGGTTTGCTAATGTCGGCAGGAAAACTTCGACTAGGGCAATTGATTCAAAATATCCGCGGCGGAATGTTTCAACAATCAGTCAGCAAACATCACGGAAAGTTCGCGGCAATTGGCGGAAAACAAATTGGCCGTTACTCGATTCAATCCCAAAAAGGTTACATCTCCGCCAAAGCCGATTTGTCGGAAAATGCGATCATTGAACCTGACAGCTTGCTGGTGCAAAACATTGTTGCTCACATCACATCTCCCCGTGACCACATCAAAATCATCGGCACAATCGCAACCACACAAATTGCCGAAACCTGCCGAATTTTAGACACGGTCAATCAGATAAAAAATCTTTCTGAATTTTCGAGCCACTACCTGCTTGGATTATTACTATCCAAACCGTTGAACTGGTACGTTTACAGGTTTATTTACGCGAAAGCCATTCGCACCATGCACTTCGACGGGCCGGTTTCCGATCGCATACCGATTCCCAATCTAAACCTCCAGTCACGAAAAGACCGCAAGCGCCATGATCGAATGACGGAATTGGTCGAACAAATGCTGGCTCTGCATCAGAAACTGGCCGCCGCCAAAACGACGCACGAACAAACTTTGCTGCAACGCCAGATTGACGCCACCGACCGACAAATTGATCGGCTGGTGTATGAGCTTTATGAATTGACGGAAGAGGAAATTCGCGTCGTTGAGCAAAGCGCGAACAAAGAATGACACCCGGCCAGAGCCATTTTGAAACTTTCGCTGATTTTGCCGCCACAGAAAATCCCGTAATGCCGAGAAAAGAGGTTCGGAAGTTGAAAAAGGCCAGACCGAATGGTCTGGCCTTTTTCAACTCTGTGGATGGTGTGCGTCAGACGTTATTTGGATTCTTGCTTTTCCAGCACGACGGTGTCGGTGGATGCATTGCCATTGGGAGAAAGCTGATTGACGACCATGGTCATGGTTTTGCCGTCGGCTGAAAGAGAAATCTTGCGATTGAAACTGCCGCCTTCGATTTTCCATTCGATCAGCAAAACATTGCCTTCCCATTTAACGGTCGAATGACCGGAAGCTCCCATCAAATCGGCTTGGGCGGCTTCTTTGCCGTCGGTGGTGTATTTCAGGTCAATCGTGCGGTCGCCACCGCCAGTAACCAACATCATGGATTCGGCTAGCGAAGAGTCTTTGTGGTCGAATTTGATGACAATTCCTGACGGCCCACCACGTTCGAACTGGCTTTTGTCTGGGTTCATTTTCCAAATTCCGGTCACATTGGGTTGTTTGGTTTGAGCCGCCGCGAACGTCGCCAGCAAGCAAATGGTGATGGCCGAGATGATTAACGCGCTGATTCTTTTTGTCATGAAATTGCTCCTTTGTGGAAAGTTGTTGGTGTTTTCAGATGCAAGCCTGATAACGAAGCTTGCCGTCATTTTGTTAACACTATTTTTCGGCAGGAGTTGTTCATGTTGCTGGGCAATGCTCGGAAACAGTGAAAACTGGTGGGACAGGTTCAGAACCCGTCCCCACCCATTTTCTTAGGAGGATTTTTGTGGCTTGTCAGATTTCAGCGACTGCTGTGTTTACGTCTTCATCGAGTTTGTTGGCTTGATGCTCTTCGTGAGCCAATTGGTGAGCGTCGCCGCCGGGAATGAACAGCGAAATAATCGAAGTGACGATGATCGTTCCCAGCACGAAGAAAAATGCCGTGCGAAGCGAACCAGCCAACGATTGCTGCAAAAATCTGGCGGCAACAGGCGACAGGGAAGTTCGAGTTTCGGGGCGAACGATGGCGGTCAGTTCGTTTTGATTGGCAAAGCGCGCCAATTCGCCAGTGGCTCCGGTCAGGGATTTGTGCAAGCTCCAGTTCATGATTGCGCCAATTGCGCCGGTTCCGAAAGCTGCGCCAATACTGCGAAAAAACTGAACCGCGGCGGTCGTCACTCCCATTTCCGCGCGCGGAACGGCGTGTTGAGCCGCCAACATCAATGTGGCAACGGTCAAACCGCCACCAACTCCGATCAAGGCGACATCCACCGAAAGTTGGAATCGAGTGGTTTCTATCGAAATTCGGGTTAGCAGCGCCGAACCAGCCAGCATGGAAGCCATGCCAATCAATGCCAGCGGACGATAGCCGAATTTCAAAATCAACCGGCTGCCGATGATCGAAGCCAACACCCAGGGGAAAATCAACGGCGTCAAAACACGACCGGCTTCGGCGGCGCTGGTTCCAATCACGCCCTGAACGAACAACGGCAAAAACGACATTGCGCCAATCAACGCCATCATGACAAAAAATCCATGCACGATGGTGATGGAAACCAACGGAATGCGGAACAGCTTCAACGGCAATAACGGCTCAGGATGAGATTGTTCGACGCGGATAAACCAAAATGTGAAAGCGGCAGAAACCGCCAGCAAAGTCAGATTGATGATCCATGAAAATTCAGCGCCGCGTTCGATGACCAGCAGCAGCAACACCAGAGCCACCGCCAATGTGAAAGTTCCGGCGTAATCGAAAATGATCTTCGAGCGTCGTTCGTATTTTTCGCTGTATCCCCACCAGATCAGTGCCAACGACAACAAACCGGCTGGCAGAATGATGTAAAAGCACCAGCGCCACGACAACTGTTCGGTCAAAATTCCGCCGATCAATGGGCCGATCAAACTGGCCAAGCCCCACATTCCGCTAAACAGCGGCATCATTTTGGCTCGTTGTTCCAGCGTCAGCAGGTCGCCGATGATTGTCACGCCGACAGGGAAGAGCGCCGCCGCTCCCAAACCCTGAACGACTCGAAATGCGATCAACTGCGGCATCGAATGCGCTGCGCCTGACAATGCCGAACCGATGATGAACAGCGCCAATCCGCCAAACATCGCCGGGCGGCGACCAATCAAATCCGCCGTCTTGCCCCAGATCGGAGTCATGACAGTCGAAGCCAGAATGTAAGCGGCAAACACCCAGCTATAAATTTCTATGCCGCCCAAACTGGCGATGACCGTCGGCATCGCCGTGCCGACGATGGTGTTTTCCAGCGAAGCCATCAGCAACGCCATCGCCACTCCGATCAGCGAAGCGATGGCGCGGGGTGTGTATGTGGTTGAAGCTTGGGAATCAGTAGAGGTTGGGTTCATTGAAAAGTCAGGCTTTGCTCAAAAACTTTTTGACTGCCGACTGGCAGTCGGGCGTCAACCGCGCAATCACATTCATATCCACTCCGGCGCGGATCGCCTGCTCGAAACTCATCGAATCAATCTGATAAAGCAGGTGTTTGGTCAACATCAACGCCGACGGGCTGAGCGATGCGACTTCGGCGGCAAACTTTTCGACTTCAGCGTCGAAATCGGAGTCTTCGCAGACTCGATTGATGAAACCTATATCGGCGGCTTCTTCGGCGGAAAAGGTTTTGGCGGCAGCCAAAATTTCAAAGGCGCGTTTTTCGCCCAAGTTACGACGAGCGATGGACATCACAATCGCGGGCACAAAGCCGATTCTGGTTTCGGTATAACAAAACTGTGCTGACCGCGCAGCAATGACCATATCGCACGCCGAAGCTAAACCGGCTCCGCCCGCCAACGCACGTCCGTGAACTGCGGCGATGACAGGTTTTTTCAATCGCCGCATGGTGATGAACAACTCCGCCATCTGCGACGCGCCTTCCCAGTTTTCCAGAATCGAAGCCTGCACCGATTTTTCAAGCTGCGACAAATCCGCTCCGGCGCAAAAATCTTTACCTGCACCGCGCAAAACAACGACGCGAACTTGATCGTCAGCTTCGGCGTTGGAGACGGCTTGCCGCAGTTCGGTCAACAATTGATCGTTCAATGCATTGCGTTTGTCAGGACGATTGAGCGTCACAAACGCCGCGCCATTTTTTACTTCGCACAGGATTTCCGAAAATTCAGCCACTTGAGCCTCCTTACAGTGCGCCTTGTTCCCAAGGTCCCCAAACAGCGAAGGTCAAACCTGGAGTTTGAATGTTGAAAAACAACGTTTTCCCGTCCGGGCTGAAAGTCGCTCCGGCAATCTCTTTGCCCGTGTCGAAATTCGGAACGACGTTTTTCACGAGATCGAAAATGCGACCGTCCGGCGTCAAACCTCGAATGAAGTTTTCGCCCGGCCCGTCTTCGCAAACTGCCAAACCTCCGCGAGGGCTGATGCACAAATTGTCTGGGCCTTCCATCACGGCTGCGTCGGGCGATTCAAAAAACAACGTCAGCAAACCGCCATCTTTGTTTTTGTTGCTTGGCGTGTATTTCCAAACCTGGCCTTTGCGTTTGTCGCCTCCGCTGGTGGCTGTGAAAAAGATGCTGCCTTGCCCGTACCAGCAACCTTCCAACCGTGCAAAAGTTGCCGCGCCGCGTTCGATACCTTGTTTATAAACGGCGAGTTCGTCGGTGTTGGCTGCCGCAGGATCAGGATCGGCAATGTCTACCCAAACGACTTCGTAGCTTTGCCCTTGTTTTTGACCGGTGCGCGTGTCGAATTTGGGTTTGTCTTTGACGGCCAGCATTTGCAACCGCCCGCCTTCGGCCAGCTTGGATTTTTTATTCGGCACAAAACGATAAAAGCCTGCTGATCCTCTGTCTTCGGTTTCGTACACGTAACCGGTTCGAGGATCAACCGCAATGGCTTCGTGAACGAAACGCCCCATGGCTGTCAACGGCTGAGATTCTTTCAGTTCGTCGTTGGCGGCAGACACTTCAAAACAGTAGCCATGATTTTTGGCAAATCCGCCACGTTCGCGGCCAGTGGAATCTTTGAGTTTGGCCGGGCCAAAAATTGTTTCTTCGCAGGTTATCCACGAACCCCAAGGCGTCGGGCCGCCAGCGCAATTGTGCAAGCTGCCGCTCAAACTGACGAAGTCGCGTTTCAATTCGCGCGTTTTAGGATCAATCACCAGCGTCGAAGTTCCTCCGCCAGCGGTCGGGTCGTAAGATTTTTTCGCATCGCCGATGGTTGCGCCTTCCTGGCCGATGCCGTTATTGATTTCGTGATTTCGGACGACACGCAATTCAGTCTGGCCGTTTTTCAGCTTGACGTTGAAGGCTGCCATGCCGTCGTGCGCGCGTGGCGTTTTGTTGCCATCGGCCATCTTGTCACCCGTTTTGCCAAAGACGTTGTATTGAAACCCTTCCGGCAGAGCGAGCAGAGTTTCGCCTGTGTTTTTGGCGGCTATCGGAGTCAGCGATCCATATCCACCTGCTCCTTTGGGCGCAATCAAGTCAGCAAAATTGCCGGAACTAGCGAACAAGTTTGAGCGCGAAACAATTCTTTGCAGCGCCACGGCTGCGCCGACCGACATGGCTCCGGCCAAAAAATGACGACGTTCTAGTTTCATTGCAAAGCTTTCTCCTTCAAAAACGCGAAAACAATCAGTTGAATTTTAGTGGTTTAGTTTTAGACGGATATTGTCACTGTGGTGGCTGGGTTTGTCCACTCAGAGAGGTTGGACGAAGGGAGGAAGGCGAATTGAACAAACTGAATTTGTGGAAATGGATTGATTACAAAAAGCGGATGAGGCTGGCTCCCCTGCAAGCTGGCCTCATCCGTAATTTCCGCCACGTCACCCCACACTATCCTGCTGACGTAGCGGTCGGGAAATACCGGTGTGGAAGAACATCAAGTTAGATAACTGCGTTAAATTGCGTACGAGGTTGAATTGAAGGAGGCTTACATACAATGTTGCTGAAACAGCAATCATTGCAGGTGGTGAAAGTGAGCATAAGTGTGAGCGGTCGGGGTACGCTGGTAGCTTGGTGTGATTTAAGGTCTGGTAGGGTGTTCTTGGGTGCGGGACTAGAACGCAGCCTCGTACGCAAATCGGCGAAATAAGATTACCGATGAGTTAATGTGTCTCAATCCATTTTTCAAGGAACAGCCGGATGCAATTTGAGTGTCACAATCGCTAGCTCAAATTGCATCCAGAAATGAAATGGGGACGGTGTTACTGAAGCTTTCGCAAAAAATTTGTTGTTACAGTTTGAATCAACTACTTACTCTATGAGGTTGTTTAAGACGATTCGGAGTGTATGAAGGTTTTTAGCACCAGTCAATAGTTGTTCTCTAATAGACTGGGTGAAAAGGCAGTATTTAATGGTTAGTGGAGAGGTAGCATACGGCAGTGGTAAGTTGACGCCGACCTTGCTGTAGGACGATTTCCGGCGTGGTTGCTGCTCACTACTGAGTTGCGTGCGAAGTGTAGTTCTTCGCTTTGTTTTCTATTGCCTTGGAAAGGTCAATAATTGCCAGCAAGTCCGCTTGAGCCTTTTCGGCCTGGTCAGTGTTGAACACCTTGCTGTTTTGATGGATTGGGTTATGAGCGAAGTCCCAGATGTGTTTAGCCAATCGGCGAATGGCTTGGTCGAACTCTTCGGGGGTATTTATTTCCTTGTTAATTTTGGGGGGAACTGCCAGATCGCCTAAGGCAGTCAATAATCGTAAAGTTTTTGCGGACTTATTTATGGTTTTGGCATCGTTTGCAAGACGGCTTGATGTAAGCTTTTTTAGTTCATGGTCTTTAAGCATCTTTTGACCGGTAACTTGCAATTCACTGAAAGTTTTATTGAATTGTTGGCGGACATAAGCCTTGTCGCGCTCACGTTCTGGCGATTTGCTGGACTGAGCCTTAGAGTGAGTGGAAAGTTGCAACTTCGATTTCCTAACAGGTAACGAAAAAACTGTGGATCCGTCCGCCGGTATAGCAGACATAATAACTAGAAAAACAACGTAAATTATCAACATAAGTTTACTCGAGGTTTAGTCGTCAGAAATCTAGTATTGAGTTAGTGATGCTATGGCATTTTTACGTTGGATTCACCGAGTGCTTACTGACTTTGTCGGCAGTTTTATCGCTTCAAACGATGAGTCGCAACAAGGTTCACACTCCAAATCAACACAAAATATTGTTCATCTGGAAGTTCGCCGCAGCGTTTCAATCGAAGGAAAAATTTCGATGATGGCTTTGGCCAGTTGAGTTTCGAGTTCGGTCAGAGCGTCGTAACTGGTTCCACAAACGCCGCGAAATGCGCGAACAGGGCTGTCGGCCCCGCCGGGAATGACTCGTTCGGTCTGTTCAAACAGTGGTGCTGATTTAGGATAGGTATTGCTCATAAGTTCGTTATCTTGCGCCGAAGCGCAGGCGTATGGGATGATGCGCGAGCTTTTCATACCATTCATCACAAAAATTTTGCAAAACGGTTTTCCTTAAGGAGGCGCTTTTGAACCCGGAACTGAGTCAACTAATTTCGCTCCAGGATGTGGATGTCGAAATTAAACGGATAAACGCGGAAATTGAATCCTTACCTGCCAAACGCAACGAGCTTGAAAGTCAGTTCGCGGCTGAAAACAAAGAGTTTCTGGATGTAAAACAACAGTTGGATGAAGCTTTGACGCAGAAACGCCGACTGGAAGGCGAGATCGAAGCCGAACAGCAGATGCTGGAAAAGTTCAAAGCCGATCAGATGAAGGCCACAAATGAACGCGAGTATTCGACTTCGGTTCGTGAAATTGACACCGCCAAAAAGACAATTAGCGGGCTGGAAACCGAAGTTTTGAAATTGATGGAGCAAGTAGAAAAACTCGACGCTCACGTCAAAGAACGCTCCCCAGAAATCGAATCCAAGCGCGTCGAAATGGAAAAACAGTTGAATGAATATGAGACTTTGGCAAAAGCCGACGCCGAAAAACTGACATCATTATTTGCCGAACGAACCCCGTTGCTGGAAACTCTCAGTTCCGAAACCCGCTCGACTTACGACCGCATGTCAAAAATCAAATCCGGTCTGGCGCTGTCCGAAGCGCGTGATTACAAATGCCTGGCTTGTCGAATGACCATTCGCCCCCAAGTGTTCAACGATATTCGTCGAGGCGAAACGCTTATCACCTGCGAAAACTGCGGCAGGATTCTCTTCTTCCGGGGATAATTCGGCAAGCCGTCGCAACCTGCTTTTTTGCTATCAGACTTCAACAACCGTTGATGGCAATACTGTTGTGCCCGATTGGCCGGAACGCCATTTTCTCAATGCCAAGTTGGAATAAGCCTCGCTCAAACAAGTTTGCCGTAAGGGTTGTCGAAAAAGTTTTTTCTGTGTGCAATCAACCGTTTAAGCCGCCACTCAAAAAAAGTGATTGACAGGTCTGTAAAAAAAACTGCTCTCCTCGCGCCTTATCAAACTCAGAACAACAAACTACACAACGTTCGATTGACAGTTCACAGATTGCCTTCAGCGTGCTGAACGTCTTTGTTCAAGGCCAATTTTCCTTTTGGCAATTGCTGACACGCTGATTTTTCAAATGTTGAAAACCCATTGTTTTGGTCATTGAAGTGAGTGCGACTCGCTTAACGCGGTAGCCTGCCCGCTCACGATGAAATGCCAATCACAAACCGCGCCTGGTTCTCAACTCGAACCGAGTGCAGGGAGAGGTGTGTTTATGATTACCCGAAAGAACTCATTCTCGTTCCGATACAAACTCGCAATGTCGGCCATCGTGCTGATTGGCGTGATTGCCGCTGCCTTTGCAATCAACGCTCAAGGCTGGCTAGGCCGTAACGCACCCATTCAAGCTGTTACGACGTTGGATGGCACTGCAATGGTAGAAGTTTCTCAGCAAGCCGTCAGGCAGGGCTTGCTGAATGCCAAGCTGGCGCTTCAGCCCGAAGCCAATCGTATGCGTCGTCGTTTGGGGAATCGGTTTCTGACTCAGGGAAATTCCATTTCGACGTTGGTTGGCACACTGACAACTGGCGGTCAGTCACAGATGGTCAGAATCGTTCGCGGTTACGGCGAAAACGGCGAATCTATCTCCATTGAACGAACGGGCAATTTGCCCTCGATGAGTTGGAACGACAACACCGGCGCGTTGGTCAATGGAGCGAAGGCTACGGGCGAAACACGTTTGATGATCGAGCGTCTGGCGCTGGACAGCGCGGATCAATTCGTTCTGGCTCAACTTCGCGGCGCTTCCTACCGAACGATTGCCCGCAATGCCAGACCCGCAGAAGCAGGTGATAGCGACAGTTACCGAGGGCCGGTATGGGATTTGATCTCGATTGGTGAGCCGAAAAGATTGGCTGACAAGGCGCCGACAAGCGCCTCGCGCCAGTATTACGTCAACACTTCTACAGGGTTGGTTGATCGCGTTCTTTCTCAAGAAAACGGGCAGACCGTCACAGCAGAGCTTTCCGGCTGGACTCAGGTCGGCAACGAGCGGTTCGCTACCAAAATCGTCTGGCAACAGGGAAGCCAGAAATTGATGGAATTGGTCATTAACAACGCAGGCATCGGAAACAGACAGTAAGCACCACAGCCAACAGATCAATAGGAGGTTCGCCATGTTCAATCGCCAGCTTTTCACGAATTTGCACGTCGCCAAACTGTTCACAGTCATTCGCAATGGGACGCTTTTGGCCTTCGCACTTTGTTTTTCTGCAAACGATTTCTACGCTCAGAACGGCGCAGAACCGGCGCTGCTGCCCGATCGCGGCACAGGCAATCGTGGATCGTATTCGATCTCCGACATTGAAAACATCAGTCTGAACAATGGCAATGTCAATCTTTCCATCCCACTGGCTTCATTACCGGCGATTGCAGGCGGCAAACTTTCGTGGACGATCTCCGCTCATTACAACAGCAAAATCTGGGATGTGAAATCTGACCAGTACCCGGCTGATCAACATCATATGCAGCCCTACACGCTGAAGTACCTCAGCGCGGGGCAGGGTGGTTGGACGTTGGGCGGACAATACGCCATCTGGCAACAAACCAGCGACGAAGAAGTGGTCACTCTTCAGTGCGTGGGGCAGCCGGACTGCACTTACGCCAGCTTTCGCTACAAATACTTTTTGCAGACGCCGGATGGAACCAGACACGAAATGCGTCCGATGGATGCTCCGACGTGTAATGGCTGTCCGTCGTGGCGAAATGGATATTTCGCCCAAACGCCGGAAACCAGCGGCACGGCGATGCGATATTACAGTTTTGACGGCAGCTACATTTGGGCGGTCGTCAATCCGCCGGGAAGCTCTACGCTCTGGACGATCTACTTGAAAGACGGAACGAAGATCACAGAAAACAGCAGCGGCATTCAACGCATTTACGACACGAACAACAACGCCATCAAAATCTTTACGGACTTTGATGCTCAGCAGACGACTACCACGCATTACGTTGACGAACAAACCGGGCGCGAAATCAAAATTTCACAGGCGTCAGGCTCAAACACCGCGCAAGTCAAATATCAGGCTGTCGGCGGAACCTGGATGACGATCAGCGTCAATTTCGACAGCAGCTATGTGTTCGGTTATGTCTACAACGTTGGCGACCGAGACTGTCATCCGGTTGGGCGCGAACACGCAACGGATTTTCCGATCATTCGTTCGATTGTTTTGCCACAAACCGAGCCGGGGCAACCCCAGCGACAATTCACCTTCACATACAACACCGATTCCACCAATAATGCAGTCAATTTTTCGTACAACCCGGATTGCACAAGCTCGCCAATTTCTGTGGCTTCTGCGTCGCAAGGCATCGGAGAGCTTAGCCGCATCGTCACTCCGACTGGGGCGCAAATTGATTACTCTTACACGTTAGATGGAAATCCATCTCAACTGACTCCCGTTGAAGCCGCTTCCAATTTTGCTCGTGCTTCAATCACACAGAAGAAGATCACGCATGATGGCGGAACGATTGATACATGGACTTACGCCATCAGTTCCGTTTCCGGTTCGGTGACTTCGCCGGACGGTTCGACAGTGCTTGAAACTTTTTACGGCCACGATGCCGCTAAAGCGGGTTATCTGGCCGGCCCCAACGGGTTATCGGGATTGGTTTACCGCAGTGATCGTTCCAGCAAAATTCGCGTGGAAAGACAATGGGGGCTGAAGATTTTTGACGGCGCATACAGTCTGACACCCGAAGGCTCCGCCGGATTCAACACCGTGGTTCTGGCTGAATACACATCCCTGATGGAAAGCGGCAGCGCGGTCAAAATGTCTGCCAAAACCTTTCAGTACGATTTCAATGGCAATGTGACGGAAACAAAAGAATACGACTGGTTCGACCCTGCGCTGGTCAGTCGAGATTCGTTTGGCGTTCCCACAGGGGTTCCCGGCGGAGCGACGTTGTTACGAACCACGACGAACACGCATTACAACCAGGCGGCAACTTCCGCTTCGACCAACGTTTACGCCAAACGCCCGGTTGCCAATCCTGCGCCGCTGATCCTGAGCGCGCCGCGCGACACCATTACCGGCCCCAGCCAGACTCGATTCAGTTATGACAATCAGGCTTGGAACGTAGTCCCGACTTTGGGCAACCTGACCCGCGTCAGCGCCTGGAACGATCAGGGCAGCGTGTGGCTGGACACGGTGAACACTTACGACAATTACGGCAACCGACTGACGACCATCGCGCCCAAAGGCGTAGCGACGACCGGCGATCCCAACGATTTCATCACCACTTTCGTTTGGGACGTAGCGACAAAGGCGAACATCACTCAAGTCACCGTTGACCCACGCAATGGAACCGGCACTCAGACCAGCAGTGTTGTTTACGATTTTTCAACCGGCTTGCCGACCAGCCAGACCGACATCAACGGCAAGCTGACTACTATTGATTACACCAATCAACTGCTTAATGCGCCTGACCCGTTTTTGCGTACTGGAAAGGTCAGCAGCCCGGCAGTCAATTCGGTAGTCGGTGGTGTGACTTACACCAACCAGCGGCATCAAGCCCGGTCGCTGTATTACGACCAGGCGCTTCAACTGGTTGTCGAATCCGACCTGAATACCGAAGCCGATCGCAAGCTGAAAGCCCGCACAACATCTGACCAGCTTGGTCGAGTGACGCTGGCCGAAAGTAACGAAGACGGCACAGCCAACTGGACGATTTCTTCGCAAACGGTTTATGTGCAAGCCGGAAAGATCACCAAGACTTCCAATCCAAAACGAAATACTGCGGCAAACACCGATGGCTGGACTCGCACCACACGCGACAATCTGGGGCGCGTCACCGAAGTCGCCACTTTCGCCACCGCCACGCAGCCACCGGACAGCGGAACAAACTCGAACTGGACTGGTTCCGTCAGCAGCACGTATTACGCCAACGAAACCACCGTCCAGGATCAAGCAGGCAAACAGCGAAAGAGCGTGACCGACGGGGTTGGGCGACTGTTGCAGGTTTATGAAGACCCGACCGGCTTGAACTATCAAACCAGCTATCAATACGACACGCTGAACAACCTGCGAAAAGTGACTCAGGGAGCGCAAACCCGGTATTTCATGTACGACTCGCTTTCCAGGCTGATTCGCGCCCGCAACCCCGAACAGAACGTCAATGCGGCGTTCAATTTGACCGATCCCATCACCGGCAACAGCCAGTGGGTGATGAAATACACCTACGACGAAAACAGCAATCTGACGACCAAGGTGGATGCGCGAAACGTGACGACGACTTACACGTATGACGGGCTGAACAGAAACACTGCTGTCAGCTACAGTGACGGCACGCCTGCGGTCAATCGTTATTACGACGGAGCGATCAGCAACGGCAAAGGGCGGTTGCATTACAGCCTCAGCTACAATTTGCATCCGGTCAGCGGCTACGCTTATTCGCTTACGCAGGTCAACGGTTACGACGCGATAGGGCGGGTGACCGGTCAACAGCAAGGCTTCCTGAACTCGGCGGGAACTCAATGGTATTACTACCCTGTTTCCCGCACTTACAATCTGGCCAGCAGAACCTCTTCACAGACCTACCCGTCAAATCGCACCATCAGCAACAATTATGACAACGCCGGACGGCTGAGCAGCTTCAGCGGCGGAATCGGCGACGGCGTGCCGCGCACTTACGCCGACACATTCAGTTACAATGCCGCCGGAATGGTGACCAAGGAGCGGTTCGGAACGACGACGGCGCTTTATCACAATCTGCATTACAACAATCGGCAACAACTGGTTGAAAATCGTTTGGGGACAGATTCAAGCAGCACGACCACCTGGAATCGCGGTGCGTTGATCAACTATTACAGCAATCAGGCTCGGACGGCGAATAATCAATGGCTGAAAGCTTCGGACAACAACGGCAACGTCAGTCGCGTGCAGCATTTCGTGCCGACTGCGGATGTGCCCGACCCGATCAACAATTACGCCGTGCCGATGATTGACGATTACGATTACGACGCGCTCAACCGAATTACTCTGGTGACCGGCAGGCAACAGGCTTCCAGCGGCAGCGGATGGACTTCGGTTTATGGGCAAGGATACTCTTATGATCGCTGGGGCAACCGGACGATCAATGCCGGAGCGACTTACGGCACGGGAATCAACAACACGGTGTACGCGGTGGACACGGCAACCAATCGGCTGACCGCGATGACGTATGATCTTGCTGGCAACGTCATCACCGACACCGGCAACGCGCGCGAATACGACGCCGAAAACCGAATGAAGAAGGCTTGGGGCGGCGGCCAGTGGAACTATTACGTCTACGATTCGGATGGAAAACGAGTCCGGCGAGTGGTTGGCAGCGTGGAGACCTGGCAGGTTTACGGCCTCGAAGGCGAATTGATTGCCGAATACCCGGTGAACGGAACTGCCGCGACTCCGCAGAAGGAATACGGCTACCGGAACGGGCAAATGCTAATTGTTGGCGGCTGCGATTTGGCTCGGTGGATTGTTGCGGATCACCTCGGGACTCCGCGAATGGAAATTGATCCGAGCGGTAGTTTGGCTACGATGCGGCGACACGATTACTTGCCATTTGGAGAAGAGTTGCTGGTCGGAATGGGTAACAGCAGCATTCGGACTGCGGGAATGGGCTATCAGGCAGATTGTGTACGACAGCAGTTTATTGGGAAAGAGCGAGATACCGAGACAGGAGCAGACTATTTATATGCCCGCTATTACATGTCGGTACACGGGCGGTTCACAAGTGTGGATCCGGCATTGCAGCAAATGAGATCAATGGTCAATCCTCAAAACTGGAACGGCTATACCTATGCGATTGACAATCCACTAACTTATGTTGACCATAACGGCAAATGGCCAACAGCAATTCACAACCTTATTATCAGATTAGCTTTTCCTGGCCTCAGCCAAGCGTATATCAAGAACATCCAAGATGGAAGCTTCAGTGTTGACTTCCCTACAACGCTACTAGAAAGCCATGCAAACGAACACGCGATGCGGCGTCCAGGTCAAACTGTTGAGCAAGCACAACAGGGCTACCAACAATTTATTAATGAATGGAGCGAAAGGGCGTTAAAGTTTGGCCCTGGTGTAAACAATTTTTCTATGCACTATTTTGGAAACGCTATTCACCCAATAATGGATAACACTTCACCCGCACATATGCCTTTTCAACTATACGACGCCCCTGACTTAACGGGAATTCCTATTATTGATATTATATTGATTGACAATTGGAGAAGAGAACTGCGAGAGCATACTCAAACTGAAGCCTCTATTTCAGATTCTCAGTTGAATGGAGCGGTGACTGTGGTTAGAGATCACTTCAAGAAGGTTTTCGGGAAAGCTACCTACGATAATGCAGTTCCGGCACTTTTTCAGAATGCCACATTTAGCATCGTTGCCGGTAAACCGATTGTTAAAGCAGAAAATCTAGGGACCATCACAGTAAGACCTGATGGAAAACAAGATTATAAAGGGCCGCTTACTCCGCATAGGCATCCACGTCCCAATGGCAAATCAGACCAATGGTAATGCTAAATGAACATGAAGCACACGAACTCAAAATTAAATCTCACAATAGTTGTAGTCTACATGTTGGTTACAGCTATTACTATTTATTTCAGTTTTAGACTGCCGCAATCATCAATACTAAATATTGCGGTTGTTATTTTGACTGCTCCGTGGAGCATCATTGTAATTCTATCGGGCTTCCTGCTGATACATTTATCTTCACATGGAATGGATTACGGATTTATCGCTGGAGCCATTTTGAATACCCTCCTGCTTTTTCTACTTAGTAAATACTCAAGCAGGAGAAAGAATGAAAACAAAAAGACTTCAAGAATATGATGTGGTAGAGCTTTGCAAAGCTCTACCAGGAATAGATGTGCCTATTGGTACGCGAGGGACAATTTTGATTGTCTATGATTCTGCTCTTCCAGAGTATGAGGTAGAGTTTGTCGAGCCAACAGGAGATACACTAGCACTGCTAACGGTTAAAGAAGGCTATTTACAAAAAATAAATTTGCTCTGAACGGCCTAAATCAAAACTGCTTTAGAAGATCAAAAGCCGAGCGATTTGACAGCAAAGCCACCATTCATCAACTGATGGCTGAAAGGCAAGCCGGACTTGGTAATTGATGGTATTGAAAGCACGCTTTTTGGAAGACAAAAGACATTCGTTCAGTCACGATCTGAATATCCATCGCGCGAATACCTTTGTCCTGTTCGGGCTTGGTCAGTTTGAACTCGAAGAGGAATCGTCAGCGATCCCCAAAAAAAAATAAACCGCCGAAAGATCAAAGTTCGATCCTTCGGCGGTTTGGTGAATTGAACGGTTCGGTTAGTTCGAGGCTTTTTTCGCGTCGGCGTCGTCAATCACGACTTCGACGCGGCGGTTTTGCTGGCGACCAGCAGCGGTGTCGTTCGTGGCAATTGGCTTGTTTTTTTGCCGAGCCAACAAGCCGCCTTACCCTTACGGCACGACGGCGCGCGATAGCTGGAACGCTTTTGCCAACAGCACGGACAACAACGGCAATGTTTTGCGGCAAGTGATTACGCTGAGTTGAGCGGCGGTGCAACGTCATTAGGCAATCGGACGATTGCAATTACCACAATCTGAATCGCAACATCTGAGCCAATGCCAGGCTACAGTTGGACATTCAGGCTCAACTGAGCTTGGTTTGTCGTTGCCGGAGGATTTCAAACAATACGACCCCTGTTGCTACGCTGACGTTCAGCGAATTCAACTGTCCGTGCATCGGAATAGAAACGATGGCGTCGCAGTTTTCCCGCACCAATCGGCGAATGCCTTTGCCTTCGCTGCCCATCACCAATGCCAGTGGAGCGTTGAAGTTGAATTGGGTGTAACTGGTTTCTGTGCCGCCTTCGACCCCAACGACCCAGATGTTGCGTTCCTTCAATTCCTCAATCAGCCGAACCAGATTCGTCACACGGGCGATTTGCACATGCTCAACCGCGCCAGCCGAAGTTTTGGCGACAGTTTCGTTCAATCCGGCGGCGCGATGTTCGGGTATGAAAACGCCATCAACTCCTGCGCCTTCGCAGGTTCGCAAAATCGCGCCCAGATTGTGAGGGTCTTCGATTCCATCCAGCAACACCAGCAAAGGGCATTCGCTCAGAGAATTCAAAATCGAATCGGCTTCGACATATCCGGCGCTTCGTTTTGGAGAAGTGCGAGTGTCGGCAGTGATGGCGACGACGCCTTGATGATTGGCGTTACGGGTTAATTCATCGAGCGCGCGCCGGTCGCGGGTTTCGATTTTGACGCCTGCACGTTCGGCGGCTTCAGCCAGGTCTTTTAGACGCGAAGGATTGGCTCCGGCGGCAATCAGGATTTTCTGTATCGGACGCCGCCGCGCTTTCAAAGCTTCCAGCACGGGCGACAAACCGTAAATGTGATTCATCGGGAAAAAACTCTTTCGGTCAAAGTTGGGATTGAAATCGCGGCGGATTATAACTCAGCAGAAGTTGGCAGGCAGGGGCAAAAAAAGCGGCAACCTAAAGTCGAAACTTCAGGTTGCCGAAAAGAGAGACTCAACGTTTCAGCGGGAAACTTGTTGCCGGAATTGTCCGGTGTCGAAAAATTACTGAGCCAGCGCGACGGTGACGGTTTGCGGCTCGGTTTTGTTGCCAGCCAGATGGCGCGTGTGAATCAGTTCGCGCTCAGCTTTCGTTACCGGCAGTTCACGATTTTGCGTCGTGCCTTTGGTTATCATCTGCGCCAGGAAGTACTGGTTGCCGTAACGACGAAACACCAATTTGGTCTGGTCGGCGACTTTTTCCGAATCAGCGTTGTAAGTCATGGCCGCCGCAGCAGAAACTTTTTCGCCGCCGCGAATAATCACCATGCCTCTGGGGGAAACAGGATCAGAAATCGTGTACTCGCCTGCTTTCATCACCTTGCCATTGACCTGAAAATCAAACGGGACGTTTGCCTTCAATTCGGGCGATTGTGCGTAAGCGGAAACTGCCGAGACGATAAACAGAAAACTGATGGTTGCGACGATGTTCAAAATTTGCTTTTTCATCTGAATTCTCCTCTGGGTTTAAGAAGCTGAACTTTCAGCTTCGGGCAATTGTTTTCAATCTTGTTCCAACGGTTTCTCTCTTCTTCATATTTTGTTTTGTGTGCGATGATCCGTTTCATCGCTTGCGCCATCAGCTAATTCAACTGCTGTGCCAGTGAATTCCGCGCTCGTTGTCTTGTTTGCTTTTTGTAGGGAACTGATTGAAAGGCTTGGAGTTGGTGTTGGCGAGATGTTGATTGGACGCTGTCGCCGGTTTTTGGCGGGAAGCTGAGTTTCTATCTGATCGGATAGCTCTGACAGTGACTGGGTATCTGTTAGGATAGCTTTCAGAGCCTGTTTTGAAAGTTTGTAACTTACCTTTTACAGCCTGCGAAGCAGGCGTTAGACAGTAGCTCCGTGCGTAAGCGCGGAGTCGAAGGTAATTTTCCCCAAGCTCCGAAAGGAGCGGTAACAAGCTCCGAAAGGAGCGGTAAGCAACTATGATCTGCCGCCCCTTGCGGGGCTTGGGCAGGTCTCTTGCTTCCTTCCCCGCGCTTCGCACGGGGCTATTCTCTGGCGCTCTTTCAGAGCTAAATCGGAAGGAAGCCAGCTTTTCTTACTTCAAAACACGCTCTCAGAGAATTCTTCGAGGTGAACCTTATGTCAAATCCAAGATTGATTGTTCTGGCCGGGCCGTTGAAAGGCAAAATTTTCGACCTGACCGATGATGAAGTTTTGTTTGGCCGCGAATCGTCCAGCCGGATTTCACTGGCTGATCTTTCGACTTCGCGGCGGCATTGCAAGATTCAGCGCGACGCCGACGGATTTGTGCTGACCGATTTGGATAGTTTCAACGGAACGGTCGTCAACGGTTTGCCGATCAAGGAACGACGACTGGAACACGGCGACCGCATCACTGTTGGCAGTTCGCACTTTCTATTTCAGCTTCACGACCAAGAACTTTTTGCCAAAGAAGAAAGCTCCGGGCAGGTGCAGGTGGACGAAAGTCGCAGTTTTTCTCAGGACACGATTCGCATCGGACAGGAAGATTTGTCGCTGCTGCGACCTGAAAAACAGCAACGCGGCAAATCGCGTTTGGTCAACGACCTGAACGCGCTGTTGCAAATCAGCCAGACGATCAATTCCATTCGCAGCTTGGATGAATTGCAGCGCCAGTTGCTGGAGATGATCTTCGAAGTTGCGCCTGCCCAGCGCGGGGCGATTTTGCTGGCCGATGGGAAAACAACGCTTGATGAATTCGCGTCCACGTTCGGTTGGGATCGAAAAGACGGGGCGCAAACTACAGTGCGAATCAGCCGCGCCATCATCAATCAGGTCTTGAGCGCGGGCGAAGCCATCCTGAGCAACAATATTCTGGAAAGCGAAGCCTTTGGCAAAAACGAAAGCTTGATGGTTTTGCAAACGCGCGCGCTGCTGGCGGTTCCGATCATTTTGATGGGCCGAAAGCTGGGCGTCATTTACTTGAGCACCAGCGATGCGACAGCCAGGTTCGATGAAGATCATTTGCAACTGGTTTCAGCCATCGCCGGAATCGCCGCCGTTGCACTGGAAAACGTTCGCCAGTTGGAATGGCTGGAAAACGAAAATCGCCGGTTGACCGAAGAAATCAACATCGAACGCAGCATGGTCGGCGAAGGCAAACGCATGCGCGACGTGTATCAGTTCATTGCCAAAGTCGCTCCGACAGATTCAACCGTGCTGATTCGCGGTGAAAGCGGAACCGGAAAAGAACTCGCCGCCAGTTCGATTCACCAAAACAGTTCGCGCGCGGGCAAACCTTTTGTCGCCATCAACTGCGCCGCGTTGACCGAAACCTTGTTGGAAAGCGAATTGTTCGGCCATGAAAAAGGCGCGTTCACCGGAGCCGTCGCTCAGAAAAAAGGGAAGTTCGAAGTTGCCGATGGCGGCACGATCTTTCTGGATGAATTGGGCGAGATGTCTTTGGTTCTGCAAGCCAAGCTGCTGCGCGTGTTGCAGGAACAGCAATTCGAGCGCGTCGGTGGAACTCGCCCGCTCAAGGTTGATGTTCGGTTGATCGCCGCCACCAACCGCGACCTGGAATCGGCGATCAAAGACGGCAGCTTTAGGCAGGATTTGTATTACCGGTTGAATGTCGTTTCGCTGAAACTGCCCGGTTTGCGCGAACGCCGCGAAGACATTCCGTTGCTGGCAAATTACTTTGCGACGAAATACGCCAACAAATGCAAACGCCCGGTTCGCGGCATTGCGCCTGAAGCCCGCGCATTGCTGACGACTTACGATTGGCCAGGAAACGTCCGCGAACTGGAAAACGCCATTGAACGCGCCATCGTGTTGGGTTCCACAGACCTGATTCGCCCCGAAGATTTGCCGGAAGCCGTGCTCGAAACCGAAGCCGAAACTCCGTCGGCGGAAATCTCCATCGCCAATTACCACGAAACGATCAAGGAAACGAAAAAGCAATTGATCGTCAAAGCCATCGCTCAGTCCGACGGCAACATCACCGAAGCCGCTCGATTGTTGGGCGTTCAGGCAAATTACCTTCATCGGTTAATCAGCAATTTGAATTTGCGCGAAGCGATCAAGAAGTGACTGTTAAGGCTGAACCGGGCAGGAAGCTGCCGTGCTGGAATTGGCCAATTACCGCACGGCAGCTTCAGATCAATTTACTTATCCGTGACCGGAACTTCGTCTTCGTCTTTGCCAGACTGGTCTTTGAACAGTTTGGCGACTTTCTTTTCGGCGCTGGATTTTTCGATCTTCAGCACGGTTTCGCTGGAACCGTCCCAGATTCTGGCCAGAAAGTATTGGTCGCCATAACGACGAAACATCAGTTTCGATTTGTGTTTGTCGGTGTGTTTATCCACGACGGTCATGACGTTGACGGCTTTGCCGCCTTTTTCTCGACGGATGAGCACGGTTCCGCTTTGGCCGACGGATTCAATGATGTAATCACCCTTGGGCATTTTCTTTTTTCCGATTTGAAAATCGAACGGAATGTCGGCTTTGATTCGAAAGCTAAACGACGACGCGGCGGTTGCAGAGGTCAAAGCCAAAGCCAGACAGCAGGTGACAACGAATGAACAGAGGATTTTTTTCATGATTCTCCTTGCGGTTGAGGAGCGAGGGCGACTCGCTCGGGGATTGTATGGGGAAAAGAACGGGGAACTCGCGCAGAGTATGCTCAATTCGGCAAATTCGTCCAAGCGAAATTTCGCTTCCACGAAACGGTTGTGGTAAAACTTCGGCACGGAGGAAAAACATCAATGGCAAACATTCAATTTCTGGGGGCGGCTCGAACCGTCACCGGCTCCAAGCACATGCTTGAAGTCGGCGGGTATCGAGTGATGGTGGATTGCGGACTGTTTCAGGGGCTGAAGCATCTGCGGCTGAGAAACTGGGAGCCGTTTCCGATCAATCCGGCTTCGATCAATTCGGTGATTTTGACGCACGCGCACATTGACCACAGTGGTTATTTGCCCAAATTGGTGCGTGATGGGTTTGGCGGGACGGTATACGCAACTCCGGGAACTGTTGAACTGTCGCGGATCATGCTGCCCGATTCGGCCAGGCTTCAGGAAGAAGATGCCGATTACGTCAACAAAACCGGCGCGACAAAACATCATCCGGCATTGCCGCTGTATTCCGAAAAAGACGCCAACGCAGCCTGCCGATTGATGCAATCGGTCAACTACCACAAACGAATTCAACTGACGAAAAAGCTTTCGTTTGAATTCGTCACCGCAGGGCACATTCTGGGTTCGAGCTTTGTGCTGTTTGAAGTCGAATGCAACGACGGAGCGATGCGCCGAGTGGTGATGACAGGCGATCTGGGCAGGTACAACGAACCGATCATTCACGATCCTTCGCCGGTGGAAGACGCCGATTACATCGTGGTCGAATCTACTTACGGCGATCGCGAGCACTCCGATTACGATGTCAAAGCCAGTTTGGCCAAAATCATCACCGAAACGGTCAATCGAGGCGGACAAATTCTGATTCCGTCGTTTGCCGTCGGACGCACGCAGTTGCTGCTGTATTTGATCCGCGAATTGGAAGACGAAGGCCGCATCCCGATCATTCCTGTGTACGTGGACAGTCCGATGGCTTCGAGCGCAACGCGGCTCTACCTCAGTCATAAAGAAGATCACGATCTGGAAATGAAAGATTTGATGGATGACCGCCGAAATCCACTGGCTACGCAGCGATTCAATCTGGCGCGAACCCGCGACGAATCCAAAGCCATTACCAAAGGCGGCGAATCTGCCGTTGTCATTTCAGCCAGCGGGATGGCTACCGGCGGACGCATCATGCATCACCTTCGCAAACGGCTGCCGGATGAACGCAACACTGTGGTTTTTGTCGGCTATCAATCCGAAGGAACTCGCGGACGGCGATTGCTGGACGGCGAACCGGAGATCAAAATTTTCGGCGAATTCGTACCGGTCAAAGCCAAAATCGAACGACTGGAAAACTTGTCGGCGCATGCCGATTCGCGCGAAATCCTGCACTGGCTGGGTGGATTCAAACGCGCGCCGAAAACTGTGTTTCTGGTTCACGGCGAACCGAAAGCTCAGGAAGCGTTGAAACAAAAGATCGTCGAAAAATTCGGATGGAAGGTTGAGATACCGGATTATCTGGATAGGTTCGAGCTATGACGGTGTGTGACAATTTTCCAAATTGTCACGCTAAACTTTTTATCGCTTGATTATGCAAGCGTGGGGCAATTTGAAAAATTGCCTCACAACGTTTTTGCCGTTTCGACACTACGCGGTGTTTGGGGTATAGTGCCCGCCTACTTCGACATCTCATCACAATGAAAATCATCAAGAATGACTCGGACGACTGCTGAAAATGCCGCGTTTGTGAAACGCACAGGCTGGAAGTCTGGGCAGCAAACCGAGTCTCATACCTGTAAGGAAGCAAGGAGCAATGCAAGCAAAAGCCAAACTCGAAGAACAAATCAAAACTGAAACGCCCTCGACTGTTGCGGACATTGATCCGCAGGAAACCTCGGAGTGGCTGGAAGCCTGGGATCAGATTCTGAATGAAGAAAACCCGCAGCGCGCGTCTTATTTGTTGAATGCGCTGACGCAGCGCGCTCGTAATGCCGGGCTGAACCTGCCGCCTCGATTCAATACTCCATACATCAACACCATTCGCCCCGAAGACGATGTGCCCTATCCGGGCAATCTGGCGCTGGAACGCAAAATCAAAAGCGCCATTCGCTGGAACGCTTTGGCGATGGTCGTGAATCAGAACAAAAAAGACGCTGGCATCGGCGGACACATTTCGACTTTCGCTTCGGCGGCGACGCTGCTGGAAGTCGGTTTCAATCATTTCTTTCGAGGCTCGATTGGAGATCAACCGGGCGAGTTTGTTTACTTTCAGGGACACGCCAGTCCGGGCATTTACGCTCGTGCTTTTCTGGAAGGCCGCCTGACTCAACAGCACATTGAAAACTTCCGCCACGAACTGCGCGACACCGAAGGGCTTTCGTCTTATCCGCATCCATGGCTGATGCCTGATTTCTGGAGCTTCCCGACGGTTTCGATGGGACTGGCTTCGTTGAACGCCATATACCAGGCGCGCTTTATGCGCTACATGGAAAACCGTGGATTGATTCCGGCGACTGATCGAAAGATTTGGGCTTTTCTGGGCGACGGCGAAATGGACGAACCGGAATCAATGGGTTCGTTGACGCTGGCCAGCCGCGAAAAACTGGACAATCTGGTTTTCGTCATCAACTGCAATTTGCAACGTCTGGACGGCCCTGTGCGAGGCAACGGCAAAGTCATCAACGAACTTGAAGCCGCGTTTGCCGGAGCCGGTTGGAACGTCATCAAAGTCGTTTGGGGCAGCGGATGGGACGATTTGCTGGCACGCGACAAGACGGGTTTGCTGTTGAAACGAATGGAAGAATGCGTTGACGGCGAGTATCAAGCCTTCCGCGCCAAAGACGGCAAATACATCCGCGATCATTTCTTTGGCAAATATCCTGAACTGCTGAAATTGGTCGAACACTTGAGCGACGATGACATCTGGCGGTTGCGTCGCGGCGGTCACGATTCGATCAAAGTCTATCAGGCTTACAAACGCGCTTACGAAACCAAAGGCCAACCGACCGTGATTCTGGCCAAAACCGTCAAAGGTTACGGAATGGGTTCGTCCGGCGAAAGCCGCAACCTGGCTCACCAGGCAAAGAAGATGGAAGAAGTTGATCTGGTCAATTTCACCAAACGCTTTGAACTGCCGATTTCTGAAGCAGACGCCAAGAAAGCCAAGTTTTATGTGCCCGCGCCCGACAGCGAAGAAATCAAATACATGAAATCTCGCCGCGAAGCTTTGGGCGGCAGCATTCCAGCCAGAAAACTGAAAGCGGAAAAATTGCAGGCTCCGCCGCTGGAATTTTTCAAAGAATCGCTGGAAGGGTCGCAAGGCCGCGAAGTTTCCACGACGATGGCTTTCGTTCGCGTGCTGACTCTGTTGATGACCAAAGACAAAACTTTGGGCAAACGAGTTGTGCCGATTGTTCCGGACGAAGCGCGCACTTTCGGAATGGAATCGCTGTTCCGGCAGGTCGGCATTTACGCCAGCCAGGGGCAGCTTTACACACCGCACGATTCGGACATGTTCCTGTATTACAAGGAATCGAAAGAAGGCCAGATTCTGGAAGAAGGAATCACCGAAGCCGGTTCGATGGCCTCGTTCACGGCGGCTGGAACGGCTTACGCCAATTACGGCGTCGAAATGATTCCCTGTTACGTCTTTTATTCGATGTTCGGATTCCAGCGCATTGGCGATTTTGCTTGGGCGTTTGCCGACGCGCGTGGCAAAGGCTTTTTGCTGGGAGCAACCGCCGGACGCACTACGCTGAACGGTGAAGGCCTTCAGCACCAGGATGGTCACAGCCATGTGTTGGCCAGCACTGTTCCGACCTGCGCGGCTTACGACCCGGCGTATGCGTATGAAATCGCAGTCATCTTCCAGGACGGTTTGCGCCGCATGTATCAGGAAGGCGAAGACCGTTTCTATTACATCACCGTTTACAACGAAAATTACGCCCAACCCGCAATGCCCGAAGGCGTCGAAGAAGGCATCATCAAAGGCATTTACAAACTGAACGGTGCGCCGAAAGGCAAAGCCAAAGTTCAGTTGTTCGGCAGCGGCCCGATGATGGGCGAAGTGCTGCGCGCCCAAAAAATCCTGGCTGAGCAATACAAAATCACTGCCGACGTTTGGAGCGTGACCAGTTACAACGAACTGCGCCGCGATGCTTTGCGCGCCGAACGTTGGAACCGGCTGCATCCGACCGAAGCCGAGCAAAAGCCTTACATCCAACAAGTGATGGAAAACACCGAAGGCCCGATCATCGCCTCCAGCGATTACATGAAGATCGTGTCTGACCAGGTGGCTCCGTGGCTTGGCGGTCGTTTGGTGAGCTTGGGAACGGACGGCTTCGGACGCAGCGAAAACCGCGATTACCTGCGCCGCCATTTCGAGATCAACGCCGAATCCATCGTAGCTGCTGCGCTATCGAAACTGGCGCGCGACGGCAAGTTCAACGCCAAAAAAGCCGCTCAAGCGATCATTGATTTGGGCGTCAACCCGGACGCGATTGACCCGGCGGTCGCGTAGCCTTTTCGTTTTTCAAAAACAAAAGGCCCGCAGGTCATATATTTGACCTGCGGGCCTTTTGTGATTTTGGTTCAACAGATATTACGACTTCTCGTAAAACCCAGCCTTCCGATACGATTCATCCAACAATTCAACCACGTGAACGACTTGGCAGTCGGCGTTGAACAGGCGAGCGCCTGCGCCGAGTTGCATGTGGCAACCGGGGTTGGCTGTCGCCAGAACCTTTGCGCCCGTGGCTTTCACCTTTTCAATCTTGTCGGAAAGGATGCCTTCGGACATTTCCGGTTCGCTGAGGTTGTAAATGCCTGCGCCGCCGCAGCAATCCTGCATGCCTTCAAGCTGGCGGTATTCGACGCCGGGAATTGAAGTCAGCACTTTTTGCGGAGCGGTCATCACTCGCTGGGCGTGGTACAGGTGACAGGGCGCATCCAAAGTCACGGTTTCGTTGAGCGGATCGCCCTGGCGGATTTCGTCGTCGGCTAAAAATTCGGTCGCGTCTTTGACGTGGCGGCTGAAGTTGATCGCTCGTTCAGCGTAACGTGGATCGTCTTTTAACAACTCGCCGTATTCTTTCAACAAAGCTCCGCAGCCAGCGGCATTGATGATGATCGTCGCCGGGTTCGTAGGGTTGTGATCGGCGCTCAAGAGGCGTTCAAAGGCCTCAATGTTCGCCCGCGCCAGCTTGCGCGCAGTTTCCAGATCGCCTGAATGCGCGTGCAAGGCTCCGCAACAAACCTGTTTGGCGACTTCGATGTTTTGGCAGTTGTTGACTTCCAGCACGCGCTTGGTGGCGTCGTTGGTGTGTTTGAACAATCCCTCCATCACACAACCGGTGAAGACGGAAACAGGTTTTAGGTGTTGGGTGTTAGGTGTTGGGTGTTGGGTTGGGACTTTTGTCGCCTCGTCTCCCCGTCCCCCCGTCTCTCTGTCTATGCGAGCAGGCGCCGTGGTCATCAGCAGCGACAACGCGAAATCTGCCTTCTTGGAGACTTTGCGGACGAAGCCAGTTTTGTAAGCCCACTTCATCAGACTGCTATCGCGCATCCAGCGGTTGACGGCGAACACGGCTTTCAACCGGTTCGGGTAAGGGAAGACATGGCGCAGCGCCAGTTTCAGCATCAATTTTTGAAAGCCACTGCCTTTCTTTTTGCCTTCGTGATTGATGGTTTCGCGCGCGTGTTCCAGCAGATGGCCGTAATTCACTCCCGCCGGGCAAGCCGTTTCGCAGGCTCGGCAGCCCAGGCACAAATCAATGTGGCGAGCGAAGGTTGGCGATTGAACATCCAGCTTGCCTTCGGCGACGGCTCGCATCAGGTAAATGCGTCCGCGCGGGCTGTCGTTTTCGTTGCCGGCTTGCTGGTAAGTCGGGCAGGCAGGCAAACACAAGCCGCAATGAATGCAGCCCAAAATCTTATCCATCTCGGCGTCGAGAGCAGTGTGAAGTGATGTGTTCAGAGACATAAAATTTTGCAGTTATTTTGACGGGCGGACAGGATGTCCGCGAACCGGCAGCGGACAGGATGTCCGCGCTCCGGCTCAAATCCCAGCAACAAATCTTCCCGGACTGAGTTGCGCGTCAGGGTCAAAACGGTTTTTCAGTTCGCGCATCAATCGAGCCGTTGTGCCGACATCGCCCCAGGTGTCGAGTTGATCCTTGATGATTTGCGGAGCTTCCAAAACGACCAATTGGCCGCCGCGTGCTTGCGTCAAGTGGCGAAGTTCGGCAATGAATTTCGGACGACGTTTAGTTTGCAGATCGTCGAACAAATCTTCTTTGGCCAGCACGCGCAAAACGCCGTTGCCTGCATGAGCGCGCCAGCTTGCGCGTGGCAACAATTGGCGGACATCGTTCAGCACAGCGTTCAGATCGGCAGGCAAGGCGCTCAACCGCAAATTGAACGCCCACTGCTCGTCGGTTTCCGTTTCGTGATACCTGCGCCAAAACATTTCGGCGTCGTTGGTGCTCAGCACGACGCGGTCGAATTCGTGACCGATGCGAGTTGCGTCGTTGAGTTGCGATTCGATGGTTTCGGCTTCGTTCAAAAAACGCAGCGCCAGCGCGAAGCGATTGGATTCAATCGGCAAGCTCAGGTCGCCGGTTGGCGAAACCAGTTCCATCGCCGAAGGCTGCACGTCAGAGTCGCTAAGCTTCAACGCCAGGCCGCACAGGCTTTCGGCGTCGGCGGCGTAAAACACCAACGTCTTTTCCGTTGGTGGCAACGCGCGCAGCTTGAAACTCATTTCAGCGATCATCGCCAGCGAACCGAAACTGCCAGCATACAGTTTGCACAGGTCGTAACCGGCGACGTTTTTGACGACTTTGCCACCGGCTTTGCTGACGCCGCCGTTCGGGTGAACGACCGTGACGCCGACCATCCAATCGCGCGGAGTTCCGTAAGCACAACGCAATGTGCCGCTGCTGGCCGACGCGATGATTCCGCCAATCGTGGATTTGGTTTCGCCGAACGGATCGAGCGGAATGAATTGGCGATGCTGCGCTGCTTGCTGGTTGAATTCCGCCAGCGAACAACCTGACTGCAAAGTGGCCGTCAAATCAGCGGGTTCGTATTCCAACACGCGGTTCATCTTTGCTGTGGAAACGACCAACTGAAATTGCACAGGCCGATTGCCAACGGTCAGCCAGGTTCCAGCGCCAGCCGGAATCACGCGCCAGCGTTCGTCATTGGCCAGCTTCAGAATTTCGCTTAGCTCGTTCAGATCGTGCGGAAAAGCAACGACGCGCTCCGGTTCGTCAATGACGAGAAAGCTGTCGCCAGTGGCCAGTCGTGCGCGGTTTTCGCCAAACATTTCGCGCAGTCTGTGCAGGATTTGATCGGCAGAGACCTGACGCAGCGGTTCGGCCTCTGAAATTACAGGTGGTGCAATGGGCATATTCGTTTGTTTTGTTGAGTGAGATCGGACGCGATGGAAGGCTGGTTATACCATGTCGTTTGACGATTGGGCGAGCGTTGCCAGCGCAGACCGCAGCGCATCAATCGCCAACACGGAACAATGCTCTTTGTTGCGGGGCAAGCTTTCCAAAACGCGCGTCACATCCTGCGGAGCCAATTGGCGAGCGGTTTCAACCGGCAAACCGATCAGCAGTTCAGTCAATGCGGAACCGGCGGCAATGCTCGGCGGGCAGCCTTGCACGGTGAAACTGGCGGCGGAGATTTTTCCTTCGGCAATTTTCAGGTACAGCTTCAATAAATCGCCGCAGACGGGATTGGTTGCCGTGCCGAGATTGGTCGCGTCAGGCAATTCGCCCACATTGCGCGGACTTTCCAGATGATCCAAGACTTTGGCGCTATACATGTAAAGTTCCAACCGTTAGGAATCCGAGTCTTTGGTTTCCAGATGAGCAGGCCAGGCCAGTTTGACCAGTAACCACATCGCACCAGCAATCGCCAGCGTGTAAACCAGATGGTAAAACAGTCCAATCGGCAAAAAGCCAAAAACCATCGGCTGAGCCGTACGCCAGAACCAGAAATCCTGATGCAGTAAATAAAGCGCGATAAGTAAAACAATCAGAAACAATCGTTTCATGTGGTTTCTATCTCTGTTGAAAAGTTTCTTGCGGAAAAGAGTGGACTCGCAAACGCGGCGTAATATCCCACACGGGATTTGAATCTGGCAACAACCGGATCGAACCCGCGTAACCGTAACTTCGTAGGGAACGTCTGAACAAATACGCAACCGTGAATCCATAGAAAATCGGCAAGTTCCCAAATCTGCGCTGTCTGATTTAGAATTCCGATTCACAACACAACCACAGATTTAACTTAGGACAACAAAAGTAATGCGATTCCGTAAATTCTTTCCGGCGTTTTTTGCCGCCATCATGCTTTTCAGCTTGATCGGCGTGTCTTTCGCCCAAACCACCAGCGTTATCACAGGCAAAGTTCAGGATCAGACGGGCGCAGTCATAGTTGGCGCAAAAGTCACTGCGCGCAGTCTGGAAACCAACCTCACGCGCTCGACAATCACCGACGGCGAAGGTCGTTACACCTTTGCCGAACTTCGCGTTGGACGATACGAAGTCCGCGCCGAACAAGACAAATTCAAACCCGAAGCGAAGGCTTTGAATTTGACCATCGGCGAAACCGTCTCGCTGGATTTGCAGTTGCAGGTTGCAGTTACGGCCACAATTGACGTGGTGGATTCAGCGCCGCTGGTCAACACTCAAACTTCCGAACTGAGCTATTTGGTTGGCGACAAAGCCATCCGCGAATTGCCGCTGAATGGTCGCAATTATACTGATCTGGCTTTGTTGCAACCGGGCGTGACTTCATTTCCGTTGCGCGACGGAGGTTCGGTTGTCGCTCATGGATTGGGCATGAGCATTAACGGACAAGACATTCGCTCGAATGTTTATTTGCTGGATGGCACGCTTCAAAACGACATCACCAACGGCCCGGCGGGCAGCGCGGCTTCGACCGTGTTGGGAACCGAATCAATCCGTGAATTCCGCGTCGAAACCAATTCTTACTCTGCTGAGTTCGGCAGAAACTTCGGTGGCCAGATCAATGCGGTCAGCAAATCCGGCTCGAACCAGTTTCACGGTTCGCTGTACCAGTTCCATCGCAATGACAACATGGACGCGCGAAACTTTTTTGACCGCCAGCCCATCGGCAAACCCGAATTCAAACGCAATCAGTTTGGCGGAACCATCGGCGGCCCTGTGGTCAAAGACAAAACCTTTTTCTTTTTCGGTTACGAAGCTTTGCGCGAACGGCTTGGCCGCACGATCAATTCTGCCGTGCCGGATGCCAATGCTCGCAACGGAGTTTTGCCAACCGGAACCGTCACAGTTAATCCGGTGGTTCGGCCTTACCTGGATTTGATTCCGTTGCCGAACGGCCCGGCCATTGGCGGAGGTTTGGCGAATTACTTTTTCCGCTTCAACCAATCGCTGGATCAACATTTCGTTCAAGGCCGGGTGGATCACAGCTTTAACAAGAACCATCAGATTTTTGCGCGCTACACCACAGACCGCGCCGATCAGTTTTTGCCGACGGATTATCCGCAATTCCCGCGCACGTTCTTTTCGCGCAACCAGTTCACCACCATCGAACACACCTGGTTGATGACTTCGCAAACGGTCAACACTTTGCGTTTCGGATTCAGCCGCACGCCGGTTGGCCAGAACGTCCGCAGCGATGTGCCCAGCACAATTCCTTTCTTCGTTCCCGGTCGAAAGTATTTGGGCGACATTGACATCGGAGGCATGCCGCGATTCGGCACTCAGGCTTCAGGCGATTTGCGATTGGTGCAGAACGTTTTCAGCTTCGCGCAAAATCTGGTTCACACGCGAGGCCGCCACATTCTGAAATTCGGCAGTTTGGTCGAGCGTTACCAAAACAACATGGTCAACCCGACTTTTTCGCTGGGCATTTACGCTTTTGCTGACCTGGGCAACTTCCTGCGCGGAACGCCTCGCCAGTTCGTTGGTTTGACGCCCGCCGCCGAGCTTGATCGTTACTGGCGCTTCACGTTGTTCGGCTTTTACGCTCAGGACGATTTCAAACTGATGTCGCGTCTGACCGTCAATCTGGGATTGCGTTATGAGTTCGCCACGCAACCGCTGGATCGTAGAGACATCGCGCTGATTAACTTCAGCGACCGTCAAATCACGCCTGGCCCGCTTTACAAGAACCCGACTTACAAAAACATCTCGCCGCGACTTGGATTTGCGTGGGATGTTTTCGGCAACGGCAAAACCAGTTTGCGCGGAGGTTACGGCTGGTATTTCAACACCAACAACCAGCAAAACCTGATTGTCACTGTGACGAATCCGCCTGCCACGCCGCGCGTAGTCGTTCCGAACCCGACTTTCCCGACTCCGTCGTTTGCGGCGGTTTCAAACGCCATTCGCCCGATTGAATACAACCTGAAAAATCCGTCGAACCACACTTACAACCTGAACGTGCAACACCAATTGCCGTGGGATGTAGTTGTGACGCTGGGTTACGCCGGTTCGCGCGGAACTCATTTGTTGCGGAACACAGATGCGAATCACTCGATTCCCACTCGACTGGCTGACGGGACTTACTTTTTCCCGAACAACGCTCCGCGCCAGAACACCAGTTTCGGTGTCATCGAACTGAAAAAGAGCGACGGCGATTCTTACTACAACGCCATGATCTTCGAGGTTCGCAAACGCTTTTCGCGCAGCTTCGACGTGCAATCGTCGTACACCTGGGGCAAGACGATTGATAACACGCAAGCTTCAACTTTCTTTTCGGATGCCACCAATGCGACGGTTTCGGCTCTGCCTGAAGTGCCGGGTTTGAATTACAACCGAGGGCTGGCCGATTTCAACGTCGCGCAAAACTGGGTTGGCAACTTCACCTGGGAATTGCCCTTTGCCAAAGGTCTGAAAGGAGCGGCGGGCAAAGTTCTGGACGGTTGGAACCTGTTGGGCATAGCGCAGGTTCGCAGCGGATTGCCGTTGACGGTGTTTGTCGCTGCCAACCGTTCGCAATCGAAATGGGCGCCTTCGTCGGGACCAGGACTTGGCCCGGATCGTCCGAGCTTCGCGCCGGGCTATACCTTCAAAACCGCAGTCACAGGCAATCCCGACGCTTACTTCGATCCGAAAGCTTTCTTGCTGCAACCGTCGGGAACGCTGGGAACGTTGGGGCGCAATACCTTTGAAGGGCCGAACCTTCGTACGTTTGATCTGGCTCTGACCAAAAACACCACGTGGTCGAAACTGGGCGAAAACACGCGCATTCAATTCCGCGTGGAATCTTTCAACCTGTTCAACCGCGCGAATTTCGGCACGCCGAGCTTGCAGGTTTACGCTGGAACTCCCGAAGCATTAAACGCGCCGCCGGCTTCGCTGACTCCGACTCAACCGGCTTCGATTGCGACTTTTGGACGCATTCGCTCGACTGTGACTTCGGCAAGGCAGATTCAACTTGGACTGAGAATTTCGTTTTAGACGAGGTGACGGATCGTGAGTAGAAGGGACACTTATCACGACACAGTAAAACGGGCGTTGATAAAAGACGGGTGGACGATCTCTCACGATCCGCTCAGACTCAGCTATGAAGGAGCGACGGTTTCCACTGACCTGGGCGCTGAAAAGGCTTTTGCCGATGGAGAGCGCATTGCCGTAGAAATCATTGCCGTTGAAGTCAAAGATTTTGACAGCGATCAAATTATGAGCGAGTTTGAAAAGGCGCTTGGGCAATACAATTTGTATCGAACTCTGCTCAAGCTCCTTGACCCGGCTCGCGTCATCTTTCTGGCAGTAAAGAAAGATGTCTTTGAAAAATTCTTCCAGCGTCCAATCATTCAGGTTGCGACCAGCGAAGATAAAGTTCGTTTCCTGGTTTTCGACGAAGTCCGAGAGGAGGTAGTCCAATGGATAAAGTAGATCGTTATCGCCAAATTCTTCAAAAGGTAATTGAAGATTCCGCCACCATGCTTTCGCAAGGTAACGAAGTGGCAATTCTTCCGGTCTGTGATTCTGTCCACGGCCAGTACTTATTGATCTCGCTTGGCTGGCAGAAGATTGGTCGGCATGAACATGGAATAGTCTTTCACGCCCAACTTCGCGGAGATCGAATCTTGATTGAAACTGATATGGTCGAAGAAAGCATCACCGGAATTCTGATCGAAGCTGGTATTGCTGACAGCGACATTGAATTGTCCTGGAATAGAAACAGGCGGTTAGAAAGCCGCCCGGCAGTTTTGCCGGAAAACCTTGAAGCGATTGCCGCTTGATCCCACGTTCCGAGTTTCCACTTACAACCCAAAAGGAGACCACTATGACGAAAAAGCATTTCGCCACATTCGTAATTTTGTTGTTGGCTCTGGCAGCCGCGTCGCCGCTGCCGTTTAAGACTTCAGGGCAGGCGGCTCAACCCGCTAAAGCTCCGCGACCGATTGAACTGACGGACAGTCTGGCTTGGAAGCGCATTGCTTCGCCGACTGTTTCCGGCGACGGGCAATGGTTCGCTTCCAAACTGACGCCGAACGAAGGCGACAGCGAACTCGTCTTGCGCCGCATCAGCGACGGCAAAGAGTGGCGATTCCCGGTTGGCGAATCGCAAGGTTTCGGCGGCTTTCCCGGTTTTCCGGGAGCTTCGGCGGATGTCGCTTTCTCCGACGATTCCAAATGGTTTGCCTTCACGATTTCGCCGACTTTCAAAGAAGGCAAGCGACTGAAGAAAGAACGCAAGCCGCTCCAAAACAAAGTCGCCATCGTCAATCTGGCCACCGAAAAGAAGACCGAGTTTGACAAGATTCGCCGCTTCAATTTCTCCGGCGAAAACGCCGCGTGGATTGCGCTGCATCGTTACGGAGCCGACGCTCCTGCCGGGTCGCCATCGGGAGCAACTCCGCCCACTGGCGGCGCTCCCGCTGCCGAACGCGCGACCGGTTCGGATTTGATCCTGCACGAACTGGCGACCGACAACGAATTGAACTTCGGCAACGTGGCCGATTTCGCCTTCAACAAGAAAGGCGACTGGCTGGCGTGGACGATTGACGCCAACGAAAAAACTGGCAATGGCATTCAGGTTCGCAACATGGCAACCGGAGCCGTATTGCCGCTGGACAGCGCCAAAGCCAGCTATCGCGGATTGAACTGGACTGAAAAAGGCGAAGCTCTGGCCGCCGTCAAAGGCGTCGAAGACAAAGGTTTTGAAAACAAACTTTACAGCGTTGTGGCTGTGAATGGATTTGCCAACGGCGCTCCGCAGAAAACGGTTTACGACCCGCAAGCTGACAAAGACTTTCCCGCTGGCTTAACTGTCAGCCCGAATCGTCCGCCAACTTGGACTGAAGATTTCAGCGCGTTGATGTTCGGCATTCACGAAGTCAAAAAGAAAAAAGGCGGCGACAGACCCGAACCGGCTGCTGGCGCTCCGGCTGCGGCGATGCGTCGTCCGCAGGAAGACGAACCGGAAAAACCAGACCTGGTTTTGTGGCACTGGAAAGACGGTCGGCTGCAATCGCAACAACAAGTCGAAGAATCACGCGACAAGAATTTCAGCTACTTGGCGACTTATCGTCTGGCCGAAAAGAAATTCATCCGCTTGGCCGACGAAGAAGTTCGCAACGTGACCGCCGCTCCGAAACAGAAATTCGGCATCGGCACTGACAACCGCGAATACGAAACGATGGGCAGTTTGGACGGACGCCGTTATCAGGACGTTTACGTCGTTGATTTGAAAACCGGAGCGCGCAAACTGGCCGTCAAAAAGAATCGCTTCGGCGGCCCTGCTTCGCCGGACGGAACTCGTATGCTGTATCACGAAGATGGCCACTACTTCGCGTATGACATGGCTTCGGGACAGGCGACGAACATCACCAAAGATGTTCCGTCGGTGTTTTGGAATCAGGAAGACGATCATAACGTCGTCAAACCGCCGACCGGCATCATCGGCTGGACGAAAGACAGCGCGTCGGTTTTGTTAAGTGACAACTGGGACATTTGGAATGTTCCAGTGAACGGCGGCCAGGCTGTCAATCTGACGGCCAATGGCAAGAAAGACAAACTGCGTTATCGCCAACGTTATCGCATTGACGCCGAAGAGAAGGGAATTGATCTGGCTGCGCCGATCTACCTGAACGTTTACGGCGAATGGACGAAGAAAGCCGGCATCGGTCGCATTGACGTTGGCAAACCCGGCGTCAAGATGTTGACCTGGGACGACGCTGGGTTTGGCAGTTTGATGAAAGCCAAAAAAGCCGACATCTGGTTTTACACGCGCGAAACTCACGCCGAAGCTCCGAACTATTTGGTGGCCGACGCTTCGCTCAGCAATGGCAAGAAAATCACCGACGCTAATTCGCAGCAAAAAGATTTCCTCTGGTCATCAGGCGCGAAGCTGATTGATTACACTTCGGCCAAAGGCGACAAGCTGCAAGGCGCGTTGTTCCTGCCCGCGAATTACGAACCGGGCAAGAGCTACCCGACGATTGTTTACATCTACGAAAAACTTTCGCAGGGGCTGAATGGCTACACCGTGCCGACTTACAACGGATTCAACAAAACTACGTACACCAGCAACGGTTACGCAGTGTTGATGCCGGACATCGTTTACAAAGTGAATGATCCCGGAATGTCCGCCGTCTGGTGCGTGTTGCCTGCGCTGGAAGCCGCGATCAAAACCGGCATCGTGGACAAAGACCGCGTAGGCATTCAGGGGCATTCGTGGGGCGGGTATCAAACTTCATTTTTGGTGACGCAAACCAACGCTTTCCGCGCTGCGATTGCCGGCGCTCCGCTGACCGAAATGATTACGATGTACAACTCGATTTACTGGAATTCGGGCGGCGGCAACATGGCTATTTTTGAAAGCAGCCAGGGACGTTTCACCGGCAGCCCGCTGGATGTTCCCGAAGCTTATCAGCGCAATTCGCCGATCACACACGCCAAGAACGTCAAAACTCCGCTGGTGATTTTGCACAACGACAAAGACGGCGCGGTGGATTTCACGCAAGGGATTTTTTATTACAACACTCTGCGGCGGCTGCAAAAGCCCGTCGTGATGTTGCAGTACAAAGGCGAAAACCACGGCTTGCGGGTTCCGGCAAACATGAAGGATTACACCGTGCGGATGAAGGAGTTTTTCGATCATCACCTGAAGGGCAAATCGGCTCCGAAATGGTGGATCGAAGGCGTGCCTCATCTGAAGCTGAAAGAGCATTTGGAAGAGCGCGCTCCTGGCAAACCAACTACGGTTGATCCGCTCAACGACGACAACCGATAACAACATTGGCATTGGTACGGAACCGAGAGCGGTAGCGACCGGGTTGACATACGAAGTCAGCCAGTCGCTACCGCTCCTGGTTCCGTACCGAGTGGTTTTGAAAGGATTTCAGATTGAAGCCTGCACTGATTGGAATTCCCTGGGATGAAATGTCGTCGTTTCTGCGAGGAACGGCTGAAGCTCCGCCGCTGATTCGCAAGGCGCTGTTTTCCGAAGCTTCCAATCCGTTCAGCGAATCCGGTATCGCCGTGACGCGGGAAGCTCTGCACGATGCCGGCGACCTGGAAGCAGTAACCGGCGAGGCGATGATGCAACAGATTGAAGCGAAGATTGCCGAATTGTTGCAGTATGGATTCAAACCGATTTCGCTCGGCGGCGACCACGCCATCACTTTTCCGATTATGCATGCTTTTGCCAAACGCTATCGTCGCTTGAGCATTCTGCATTTCGACGCGCATCCGGATTTGTATGACGAACTTGATGGCAATCGGTATTCGCATGCCTGTCCGTTCGCCAGGATTATGGAAGAAGGTTTGGTCGAACGATTGGTGCAAGTCGGCATTCGCACGATGACAGATCACCAACGTCAGCAAGTCGAACGTTTCGGCGTCGAAGTCATAGAAATGCGAGATTACCGCGACGACTGGCCGATTGATTTCGACACGCCGGTTTACATTTCTTTCGATGTGGACGGACTCGATCCGGCGTTCGCTCCCGGAGTTTCGCACCGCGAACCCGGCGGTCTTTCTTCACGGCAAGCGATCAACACGATTCTCAACTTGAACGCCGAAATCGTCGGAGCCGATGTTGTCGAATTCAATCCGCGAATGGACGTGGCCAATTTGACCGAAACGGTTTGCGCCAAAATCGTCAAGGAAATCGCGGCGCAAATGCTGATGTAAGAAAAATTCCACCCACGAAGCCGCACGAAGAAGTCACGAAGAGGAAAATAGACAGGATTTACAGGATTTTACAGGATTTTTCAGGATTTATTTTTAACCCGGCTGGACTCGGTTCACGCAAATTCCATCCTGTTGAATCTTGTAAATCCTGTCAAAAAATCTTTGTGTCTTCTTCGTGTGGCTTCGTGGGAGAAAAGTATGAAACCTGTCGAACCCATTTTTGTCGCCGATCTGTTTGGCGAACTTCACGAAGAATTACTGGTGCTGTTGCGCGGGTTGTCTGCCGACGACTGGTACAAACCTACGGTTGCCGGGGCGTGGTTGGTGCGCGACATCGCCGCACATTTGCTGGACAGCGACATTCGGCGATTGTCGTTTCAGCGCGATCAAGCGCCGATGGTTCCGCCCGATCAACCGATAGCCAGTTACGCCGATCTGGTTGGCTTTCTGAATCAGCTCAATGCCGATTGGGTCAAAGCGGCCAAACGAATCAGCCCGCAATTGCTGATCGAGTTTCTTTCAATCACTGGCGTTGAAGTCACGCGACTTTTCAAATCGCTCGACCCGTATTCGCCCGCGTTTTTTTCGGTCGCTTGGGCTGGCGAAGAAACTTCAGCGAACTGGTTTGATGTCGCGCGCGAATACACCGAAAAGTGGCATCACCAACAACAGATTCGTGATGCCGTCGGCGCTCCGCCGCTTTACGAAAGAAAGTGGCTGCATCCGATGTTGGACGCGTTTGTGCGAGCCTTGCCGGTGAATTACAAATCCACTTCTGCCAATCCGGGAACTCAGATTTCGTTTGTTATCACAGGCGAAGCGGGCGGTGTCTGGACATTGGTGCGGCGAACTGACGATTGGCAATTGTTTGTTGGCGTTGCGGACAACGTAGTTTGCCGAATCGAATTCGACCAGGACACGGCGTGGCGATTGATGACCAAAGGCTTGAAGCGCAAAGACGCCGCCAAACGAATTGTTGTGACCGGAGAAGAAAAGTTTGTCCAACCGCTGTTGGGCACACTGGCTGTGATGGCTTAAGTGGAAATCCCTCACTTTTTCTGACTTGACCAGGCAATTTTTTATCACTAGACAAAATGTCCTCAAATGGCTTATTTTTTCAATAGGTCATTGCTGGAAACATACAACGCCTTGCCATTCAGTTATGACCTTCCAGATTGGATAAAATCACAAAATCAATTTTCAATGGCGCTTTGGCCGGTGCCACCTTCTGTAGCGTAGCTATACCTGAATCTGGCTTTTCTTGAAACCGAAGACTCATTGATTGGTAAATGTAAAAAGCGTCATAAAATATTTTTCTTTTTTTTGAGCCACTTTTTTGATCTTTTACGCATTTTTAATCAGGTGATAGAACTGCCTCGATAACATGTGCAGTCCACATCCAGATGGCCGTTCAAGGAGATGTGTTCGCATGCCGGAAAAGAATTGGGCGTTGACCGAACTTGCGTTTACTAAACTGTTGCATTGGCTCGACTCGGATGAACAGCGTGCGGGAGAAAAATATGAGCGACTTCGTCAAAAACTCAGAACGTTCTTCGAGCATCGGCAATGTACTTCTCCCGATGAACTAACAGATAAAACCTTTGACCGCGTCGCCCGAAAACTTGAATCAGGGACCGACATTCAAGGAATAGAGCCATCGTCATATTGTTATGGGGTGGCGCAAAACATCTTGAAAGAATTTTGGCGCACTCAATCGCAGAATATCGTTTCACTTGACACTCAGTCTTCCAGAGGAGATTCTCTTTTTAATACAGTAGTTGATCCTGCAAAATTACAGGATGAGCAAGAGCTTGAGATGGATTTACGTCATCTTGAGAACTGTTTGAAACGATTGACAGAGGAAGATAGATTTCTGATTTTGGAGTATTACAAAGGCGATCACCGCGACAGAATCAGTAATCGTCATGAATTATCGCTGCAACTAGACATCCCCCCAGGTAATTTAAGGGTTCGTGTTCTTCGGATCAGAGAACAGCTCCACGATTGCATAAACCGCTGCAATAATCGTGGTGACAGAAAATAGCTGGCTAGTTCCTTCCTAAATTCCAAAATTTAACGAAACAGAAAGACGGTTTTCGTCAATTAAAGATGAACTGTAACTTGCCCACTTATCAACTCGACATTGAGCGCGGGAAATCGTGCTCAGAGGCATCGGAGCGCGAGATGATAGATTATTTTCTGGGCAAATTGTCTGCTGAGCGCGAACAGCAAATCGAAAAACAATTTTTCGATAACGATCAGCTCTTTGATTGTTTGCAGGCAGTCAAAGAGGAATTGATTGATTGTTATTTGCACGAGCAACTCAGTGCAGAAGACAGACAGCTTTTCGAAAAGAATTTCCTCGGCTCCCCAGCACATCGTCAACAAGTTCAATTTGCCCGATCCCTGATGCAGACGATACCGGCCTTTTCAAAATAGCCATTGCCACCATTGTCCGAAAAATAATTTCCAAATTTTCTGTAACACTCAGCTTGGTTCCGTCAATTGAAAGTGCAGAGCGGCCGCGATGCATTTTTCCAAAATTCATTACACAGTTTCCCCCGAACAAGCGTTCGTGTGGTTTGTGTTGGGAAAGTTCTTTCGGTGTTGGCAGCAGTGCAGCCCTGAGGTGTGGCACGTTACGGCTGTCAGTGGTGCCTTCCGAGAGTTTTCCGTAATGGTTCAATTGCCTCTCAGTAAGGAAAGGAATCTCCCAATGTTCAAAATTCGAAACATCGTTTGCTCGCTTATCTGCGCCTTCGGTTTTGCCCTTGTTTTCTCTGCCGCTGGCGTGTCTGGAAAAACCTCTGCTTCCGAAACAACGGTGGCAGTCTCGTCGTTGCCGTCTACCTGTTTTACGATCTGTTTTCGCTCGCCGGAGTATTACTTGTCGAACCCTAAACGCATTGTGCGGTTGCCAGTGTTGATTTGGGGTGAAAATTACAACACCCCGACAAGCGATCCTTCCTCGGTTTACTTCGCGTTACGTGGGCCGGGTTTGTATGGCAGCTACAGTCCCATCAAATTCTTCAATCAACAATTCGTCGCTGCTCAATTGAGTCTGGCGAATGCCGGCGGTGATGGATCGCCGACCGCGTTCAGCGCGCTGAAAGGCGAGTTGAGTTGCTACGGTTTACCGGCAAGCCCGGTGACGCTCAGCAATGGAACGGTTCTCAGCAGTCAATCCACTTTGGGCGATCTGTTTGCCGAAGCGCGAGATGCCATCTTGGAAAAACGCACGGTAGATTTTGAAGCCTTGGGGAAAATCTTCGAAAAACTGCACATGGACGTGGTCTTGAGCTATTGCCCATAAACCATTTTCACAGTACCTGAGGTTCATTTGCCGCTTCGACTTGGAACGTTTGTAACAGCGTCGAAGCGGCATTTTTATGTCTTGGGCTAAATATGGCAGCGAATCAACCCAGGCAGACGAGTTCGGTTCTTTCGTCTGTCGCCGGGCAAGGGGCGGATTGAAAACTGACTCAACACCTCCTGCCTGACTGGTTCGTTGCCTCCAATAAAACACGACTTCACGCCTCCCCAATGCTCGCTTGACTAAGCTGATTGGCTACCTTACCTTGCGGCCTCACTTTCGGTTTATCCAAATCACAAAACAAACGAGAATCTATGTCAGAGTGGCTTAAACGCTTTTTGCCGTTCATCAGTCTGATCGTGTTGTGTGCGCTGATTCCACTGGCGGAATACTTCGTTTTGGGGCAAGACCCGAAATTCATCACGGCTGGAAATCTGGCAGCGATTGCTCGGCAAACTGCCGTCATCACGATTATGGCGATGGGCATGACGATGGTCATGGTGTCCGGAGGCATTGATCTATCTGTTGGCTCCATCGTCGGCCTGGCCGGAGTCGTCGGTTCGATGGCGATGGTCAACGGCGGAATGCCTGTTGCCGTAGGAATTTTAGTTTGTGTGCTGATCGGCGCCGCCAGCGGATTGATCAACGGTTCGGCTGTCACCATTCTGAAGATTCCGGCGTTTATCGTCACGCTGGGAGCGATGGGAATTTATCGCGGCTTGGCGCTGTACCTTTGCGATGGAAACGCCGTTGTCGGTTTGCCGAAAAACGCTGGCTTTCTGGCCGAAACCAATCTGCTGGGCGCAATTCCTCTGCCGCTGATGATGGTGGTTGCCATTGCGCTGATCGTTCATTTCGTCCTGAGCCACACGCAGCTTGGCCGATTCTGTTACGCGATGGGCAGCAACATCGAAGCCGCTCGTTACGCTGGCATTCGAGTTTCGCGTTATCAAATTTTGTATTACACGATTTTGGGCGCGCTGGCTGGACTGGCTGGCGCGATTGACGTTTCAAGAACCGTCACCGGTCAGCCCAACGCTGGCGAAGGTTATGAACTGAACGTCATTGCCGCAGTCGTCATCGGCGGCGGCAGTTTGAGCGGCGGGCAAGGCACAGTCGTCGGTACCATCATTGGGTCGCTGATTATGGGAGTGCTGGCCAATGGCGGAAACCTGCTGCAAATTTCTCCATTCATTCAAAAGATCGTCATCGGCGCAGTCATCGTGCTGGCCGTGACCTTCGACGAATTCCAACGGCGTCGGGTGGAAACATCCGAAGCCTAAAAGCATTCGCATTCAACCACTATTTTCAAACGTAAATGCTCAACCTTCTTCGCCGCAGAGCGGCGGCTGACTTTAGCCCGGTGTTTCAACGCCGGGGAAATGAAAGAAGAACCCCCTCGTCGCGTTAGCGACGATTGAATTCAGTCGTCGCTGACGCGACGAAGGATAAATTGGCTCGCTTCCCGTGGGTTTCACCCACGGCTAAATTCAGTCACCGCTGACGCGGCGAAAAGGCCGAGCGACTACTTTCAAACTTCAAATTTCCCAATTACCAAAGGCTATGAAAATTACGCAATTCAAAACCAAAGCATCTGAAGACGCCCGGCTGGGCATGTTGAACAACGACGTGATCGTGGACATCACAGACATCGCCGCCACCACCAAAGACTTTATCGCCAAAGGCGCGGCGGCCATTCACGCGGCGAAAAATGCGACGGCAACGACGGCTTACGCGCTGGATGCGGTCGAATACCTGCCCGCAGTCACGCCCGGCAAAGTCATTGCCATCGGTCGCAACTATTACGACCACGCCATCGAAGGCGGCAGCGAACCCCCGTCGTCTCCATTGATCTTCACCAAATTCACCAACGCCGTGAACGCGCACAACGCCAAAGTCACGCTGCATTCGATCAGCGAAAAAATTGACTTCGAAGCCGAACTCGCCGTCGTCATAGGCAAACGCGCCACCAAAGTCAGCGAAGCCGACGCGCTGGATTATGTGTTTGGTTATTCGTGCCTGAACGACGTGTCGGCGCGCGATCTGCAATTCGCCGATGGTCAGTGGGTGCGCGGCAAAGGCCTGGATGGATTCTGCCCGATTGGCCCGTTTGTGGTGACGAAAGACGAAGTCGCCGATCCGCAAGCTCTGAAAATCGAAGGCATCCTGAACGGCGAAACGATGCAGTCATCAAACACAGACAAGATGATCTTCAAGATTGCCTACCTGATTCATTACATCACCCAAGCCATCACCCTGGAACCCGGCGACGTGATCGCCACCGGCACTCCCGAAGGCGTCGGCGTCTTCCGCACTCCGCCAGTGTTGCTGAAAGACGGTGATGTGTTTGACGTGGTGATTGAAAATGTTGGCACGCTGCACAACACCTTCGTCAATGCCTAACGACATGTTAACCGAGCCGGGCAAGTTGGCATGGAAGCGAAGGGCTGCCTGCTCCCGGCTCCGGTTGAATGTTTGTTCGGCCAACTGCACAGCGAATAATCGAGGGAAAGTGCCTTCCGGGCTGATTATCTGAGCTGGAATCTTCTGAGGTTATGATTCCAGCAAGCCCGATAAGCCAAGCACACGATCTGACCAGAAAGACGATTGCTCCGAGATCTCTTTCATAGTTGTTTCCTGTGCCCAGATGTTGTCCAGTTTGTAATGCCACCGGGCCAACAACAACTGTAACTCCACAAGCTCAGCCGCGACGTTAAGATCAGCGTCTGCAGCGGTCCACTCGATGAAATGTTTGCTTTCATCAAGCAGGCTTTCAACGGCAGCAAGGTTATTTTGATGGAGTGAAAATGATTTGATGCGAAGAAGGTTGGCGGCCAAACCACCCAGGCGAATCTGGAGGTCGTCCTGAAGGTATCGATTGCGAATATCAGTCCAGTCTTTCATATACCACCAAGAAGTTCGCGGGCGATTTGTTCTACTTGTTTCCGAATCGCCGGGTCTTTGATTTCGAGAGCAAAATTCTTCTGGCGTGGACGGAGATTGATCAGCGATTCGAAAGTCACCTGCTGAGTGGCGGGAATCCAGTCCGCGCCCCAGACATCTTCCTGCTTGCTACCGTTTTCAAGAAGAACGGATTCACAATCTGCGTGAAGTGGGCCTCCCCCAGCGAGTATGCCGAGGCGAATGTCAACGGCCAGTTTGATGTATGCGCCAAGCGCCTGTTGCATGTCCTCAATTTGTTTTCTGGTCGCCCTGCTGGCGATGAGTAATATCACTGTTATGCCTTCCTAAAATCGTTTATCGCCAATGTTGATGGGCAGATTATAGCTCGGCGATATGATTGAGGCGAGGCCAGGAGGTAAAAGATTGCATTGGCGTCACGAAGTCTCAGTGCCTAACAACTCGTTGGGCAGGTCTTTAGCAAAGTGTTTCTGCCATTAAAATCTTTACCAGTTTGTTTTTGGCAAAAGTAAATTTTACCGTCCCTAAATTCTCTTTTGTGCAGTAAAAAAGGGCGTCTTTTTCAGACTGTCCCTGTTTCCCCAAACGAGTACGAATTTCTTGACGCGTAGCACCGAGTTTTATGTCTGGGCGAACCAGCCATTTTGAGGAAGTGATTTCAATAGAAGTTACCATTACCTGTTTTCCGTTGGCATCGCCGAGACAAACGATTTGCAAGCCTGGGTATTTGAGCGTAATAACGGTTTCTGTTTCCCCGCTGCAAGAATGGTCGGCCAGAGCCTTTTCTTTTTTCTGGTCAAGTGGTTTTCCGAGTTTACGAAGCACCGTAGCATAAGAAGAGGCGATACCGATGCCATTGATTTTGAGATCAACCTCGCAGTCGTTGGTTTGCCCCCGAACTGGAAGCGTAACCAATAAAATCAAGGTGATAAATAAACTGCGTTTCATATCTGAGCCGCTAAGATCAGGGATATTGCCCAACATCGAGTTCACCGGGCGGCCGCCCGTCAAATCGGATCGACAGAGAAGTTGGGCGGCCGCTCCGGTGGAACGGTTGTTAGGCAACTTATGAATTTCAATCACACTCATTTAGATGCCAGCCTGTTCCTCCGCAATAGCATACCAATATACCTGGATCGATTCCCTCTATCTCGATAGTTCCTTTACCCATACAATGCTTACAATCAACAGCTTCTATTGGACGCTCCGGAATTAATTCCCTTAACTCAGGATATTTTTTTCCTCCCTGAAAAAGCGCTATCGTTTTGTATCTGAATCTTTCCTCAAGTATAGGAGCATTTCCCGTTTCCGTATCAATGAAATAGATTTCACCGTCTGGATTGAGTCCATAGAATCCTGTCCAGTCGATTAAAATTGGCAATACATTATTTGTCCGTGCATGTTCACGGAGATAATATGGCACTTCGCCATCAGTGATGAGAAAAGCGATTCTCTCTTTTATCCAATTTCTTAGCTCACTCTTCATTAAACCTGTTGCGCGATAAGAGTTGAAAGTTTAGCTTGCCTTCGAAGGAGTC
>CADECP010000016.1 GCA_902825875.1 uncultured Acidobacteriota bacterium | reverse complement strand
GCTTACCAGACTGCCGCTCCCGCAGCGGCAACAACCTATTCGTGCAACAAAGCCCTTGAGCAGTGCAGAATGTTGAGTGTAAGGAACTTTTGGCGACATCGTTGTCGCAGATAGCAGCAATATAAATGCCACCATCATCATTTTCTTGGACGTGGGCGAGTTCGCTAGATACATACATTCTCCTTTTAATTTAGGCGATGAATAGAGGGGTACCGAATTGAAATCACTAAGTAAGTCTGTGATTGGTAAGCAAGCAAGCGAAATTAGACACTATCTTTGCACTGGCACTGTGTCAATAGTTAATGGCTTCATCGTGGAGTACGCAAGCAGACTGCTTTTAGCCTGGCTGCTGATCGGAAACCTACTGTGGTACTGGCCGGGGCTGGCGGCGCAGCAAGACCTTAACGCCAAGCGGAAGGTTGCCGAACAAACAGCAACAGAAGCAAGACAGGCAATTGTTTCTGCCAACGAAGCAGATCGCCGTGCGGCAATTGGCAAATTGGAATCGGCAATCTCCATCTGGCAGGAAACAAATGACACGGACGAAGTGATTGCAGCGCTCAATGACATTGGAAAAATTCGTGTCTCGATCAAAGAATACGAACAGGCGCTTTCCGTTCATCGTCGGGCGCTGGAACTTGCTCAATCGCTGAAAGATGTTGTTGCCGAAGCCGACTCTCATTTACTGATCGGCCAAGCTTATGACGCAATGGGCGGCAAAGATCGTAAACAAGCGATCACCGCTTATTTACAGGCCTTGGAAAAATGGGCAAAGGTTACTGGCGCTCGCGGTTTTTCCGGCAAGGCCAAAACACTAAAGTTTCTCGGTTCGGCATATTCGACAACCGGCGACAAACGCAAAGCTCTGGAATGTTACGAACAAACAATGCCGCTGTGGGTTGCGTTGAAAAACCGGGAAGAAACCGTCAACGCGCTTTACAGCATAGGCACAATTCAGGACGCATTGGGTGAGAGCTTACTGGCGGTTGAAAAGCTTTCTGAAGCCCTGAAACTTGCGCGCGAACCGGTTACAGACGCCAGACCATTCAACCGGACTGCGGCTGAAACCGGAATCCTGAATAATCTTGGGGTGGTTTACAGCACACTGGGCGAACCGGAAAAAGCTCTGGATAGATTGAACGAGTCGTTGAAATTGAGCGAATCGTTGAGTGACGGCAAACAAAAAGCCAAACAGCAGGCGACAACGCTGACTTCGATAGGTTTTATTTACTCTTCGCTGGGCGACAAAGAAGAAGCCTTGCGTTATATGGAAAAGGCTCTGCCGTTGCGACAGATGGCTGGCGATAAAAGCGGAGAAGCCTACACGCTGAACAATATCGGGGCCATCCAATCAGCGATGGGCGATGATAAAGACGCTGCGTTGAATCCGCTCAAAGCTGCACGCCAGATAGCGAGTAACGACGATAAAGGTAAAGATAAAGATGCAGCTTTGGATTCGTTCAAAGCTGCGCGCCAAATTTGGAAAGACATCGGCGACAAGGTCGGAGAATCACTGGCGTTGAACAATATGGGTGTGGCTGAAAGCGAATTGGGGAATCGCGCGCGCGCGTTGGATTACCTGAAACAGGCGCTGGAAATAAGAAAAAAGAACAATGCTCGGCGCGAACAGGCCAACACGATGTTGAACACAGGTCTGGTGCGACTGGCTTCAGGCGAAACAGAATCGGCCTTGACGATTTTTGAAGAAACCCTTCCCACGCTTCGGAAAACAGGGGATCGCAATGGTCAGGCCGTGACGCTTCAAGCCATGGCCCGTGTCGAAGCAAAGCTCGGCCAATGGGGCGAATCGCGTAAACACATTGAAGAAGCGATTGCGCTGATTGAATCGTTGCGAAACAAACTGGAGTCTAAAGAACTGCGCGCGTCCTACCTGGCTTCCGTACAGGATTACCACGAATTTTATGTTGATTTGCTGATGCAACAGGTCAAAGGGCAATCGGACAAAGCGCGAATGAGCGAAGCTTTTCAGGCTCACGAACATGGACGAGCGCGAGTGCTTCTGGAAATGTTGAACGAATCGCGCGCCGATCTGCGTGGTGATGCTGACACCAACTTTCTGGCGCAAGAGCGGCGATTGCAATTGCGGTTGAATGCCACATTGGGACGCCAGCTACTGGCGCTTGAACGCGAGCAAGATGAACTCGCTGAAACGTTGACACAGGAATTGAATGACTTGCTGGTGCAGCATCAGCGGCTACAAACAGAAATCCGAAAAACCAGTCCGCGATATGCGTCTTTGACACAACCTCAAGCTTTGCCTTTGCGGGAAATTCAACGCCAGACGTTGGATCAGGATACTTTGCTACTGGAATATGCTCTGGGAGAAGAGCGCAGCTATCTTTGGGCTATTACCTCTGACGAAATTACCTCTTATGTTCTGCCACCTCGCGCAGAAATCGAAGCAGCCGCAAACAAATTCTATAAATCGCTGACCTGGCGAAATGATCCGGAAAGAGTGCTTGGCCAGGCAAAAGCTGTTTCGACTGGAGAGGTAAATTGCTCATCGCCAGTGTCTGACAACGGCAGAGTTTTGGGACAGGCCAAGAACTCCGCGACAACAGCGGTATCTGACAAACAGAAAAACGAATGGAAAGAAGTTGGGCCAGGACTCAGCAAAATGTTGCTTGCTCCCGTTGCGGCCAAACTACTTAATAAACGATTATTGATTGTGCCGGATGGGGCTTTGCATTACGTGCCGTTCGCCGCCTTGCCAGAACTTGAAAACAGCAAAGCTGGAATTCAAAAAGGTCAGCCGTTGATTGTGGCACATGAAATTGTCACGCTACCTTCTATCTCGACACTGGCAATTGTTCGAAAAGATTTTGCCGACCGCAAACCAGCGCCAAGAAATCTGGCCATAATCGCAGACCCTGTTTTTGACCTGGACGATGACAGAAATAAGAACCAGCAGAAAACCACCCTCAAAAAATCGGACAGCGACGATAAGGCTAGAGTTTTGGGACAAGCGTCAAAAATTGCTGGCGCGCCGAGCATGTCCCGATTGAAATGCACAAGACAGGAAGCCGAACGCATTTTAAGCATGTCTCCTGCGTCATCCCGGATATGGCTGGATTTCAATGCAAACCGTGAAACTGCGACTGGCTCTGAATTGAGCCAATATCGCATTCTACATTTTGCTACGCATGGTTTCCTGAACCCTTTGCGTCCTGAACTATCAGGCATAGTGTTGTCGTTGGTAAATGAAGGTGGTGGCTATCAAGACGGATTCCTTCTAACTCCGGAGATTTTTAGCCTGAAATTCCCATCAGAATTGGTCGTTTTAAGCGCCTGTCAAACGGCGCTTGGTAAAGACATTAAAGGCGAAGGCGTGGTTGGCCTGACTCGCGGTTTGATGTACGCCGGTTCAAAGCGCGTGGTGGTCAGTTTATGGAGCGTCGGCGACCGAGCCACAGCCGAGTTGATGGAAAGATTTTACGACCAGATGCTAAGGAAAAATCTGCGTCCCGCAGCGGCGTTGCGTGCAGCGCAAATTGCAATGTGGCAACAAAGTCCGCAGCGTGAAGACCCTTATTACTGGGCAGCCTTCATTCTGCAAGGCGAGTGGTAAACAGCAAAAGGAGAAACCTGAATGTTCAAAATACAAACACCTGTGGGAACGCAATTCATTGTTGGCGCAACATTGCTGGGCCTTTGCTGCCTTGTTCCGTCATCTTCTGCTTTGGCACAAGAAAGTAAGCAACAGGAAGACACACGCCCTGCTTACAACTCTATTTTTCTTAAGGCTCGCGCTAAACGGGCAACTGATGGGAAGAACACCTCGCCACGCGCCGATCAGGTTAAAGTGACCAATCAGGGAGCTACCAAAGCAGATATAGTTAAAGTTCCAAGCACCGCTGTGCCGAAGGAAAAACCAGAACAGCCACTTCAAACAAAACCTGAAACAAAAGAGCCAACAAAAGGAGCCATCGCATCAGAAAAGCTACCGGCGAAAGATAGGGAAGCTTCTGAAAAAACATCTGATTATTCAGCCTTTTCGAGCTTACTTGGCGTCACGCTTTGGCTATTCCGCGAACCGGGCACGAAGGATGAAAACAGGGTGTTGGGTGCCAAAGGCAAGCTGGTCGCAGAACGTACAAGCATTGATAAGGCAATCGGTAAAGAGCAAAAAGTGCGGCTAACAATTGAAGTACCATCTGACGAAGACGTATACGTGTATATCATTGACCGTGAGAAAAATAGCGATGGAAGTTTTAGCGTGCCTTACCTCATATTTCCGCTGACCACCACTCGTAATGGCGACAACCGCTTATCCGGGGGTAAAATTCTCTGCATTCCTTCACCAGAAGACGAAGTCCCTTTTTTCTCTGCTCTTAACGACCGCCCTGAACTCATCGGAGAATTGCTCACGGTAATAGTCACACGCGAGAAACTTCCGCTGACTGTGAGTAATGAAATTCTTGAGCTTGACCCAAATTTGGTAAAAAAATGGGAAGAGGAGTATGGCGGAAAACCTTCTAGGCTTGACGAAAAAAATGATATCGGAAAGCTTTGGACTGAAGCTGAAAGAAAAGCCATAGAAGAAAAACAACCTTTGACCGCCCAGGATTCATTGCCGCTCACTGTTTTTCGAGTTGAGTCTAAAACGCCTTCCGGCTTCGCCGTCAGCTTCTTGCTGAATTACAAGCAACCGCCAATCGGAAAATAACCTTTGCCAGATTCCGTCCGGTTGTGATGAATCATCTTGGCGTCTTGTCGTTGACCGACAGCACACGAACCGGTGTGTCGGCTGCTGGAACCAGTCGGAGTTTTTGTTCCAACTGGAAAACTACGCGGGTGCCGGCGGGCAGAAAGACGTTGCGTTTGGAAAAAATGAAGCGGACGGCTCCGGTGAAGGCCGCGCCGATTTCGTAAGCAATCCCAGCCAGTTGAAAGCGGTTGGCGGCGGTTTGCACTCGGATGTCGGCGTTGCTGCCCGATGGGTCGTAAAACATGTTCGGCGGGCGCGAAGCTCGCGTGCCGCTGATGCCTTCGTGGCGGCGTTTGCGATCCAAGACGATTGGCCGCCCGGTTTCCGGAGTCTGCACATAATCCAGTTGATGATCGAAAGCCATTCGCCAGGTGTTCTGGCAAATCAGCGGATGCAGCTTTCCGTTAGTTTGGCCAGCTTGCGGCGCTCCTCCAGCAGCAGTTTCTGCGGATTGATCGCAGGTGAATCCTTCAACGTCTTTGCCAATCGGAAACGGGTCCAGCCACATGACGATTTCGCCCGGATGACCGAGTTTCTTGCCTGGTCGCACCGAAGCTTTCAACCGCAATTTCGTTTGAGCCGGAATGATGACCAAGCCGTTTTCTGTTTTCAGCGGTTCCAACAGCGTCGCCGTCAACTCAAATGTGCGCGGTTTACGCACATCCGAAGTCACATATTTCGTCAGTTCCACTTCCAGCAATGGCGCTCGTTCAAATTCAAATTCGATTCGTTCAACGGCTTTTTCAGGCTTTTGAGCCGCAGTTTCCGCCGGTGATTGAGCTTGAACTGAAAAGGCCGACACGGCCAGCAAGCAGAGAAATTGAAATGTGAATTTTGAAAACGAGTGAATGAGTTTCATAAGCTCCCTCCGATGCTTTGTGTCAGTAGCCCAACTGTAAGGAAGGGCGGGTTTGTGTCAGTAGCCCGACCGTCAGGAAGGGCTTGGGTTAGGTGAAGCCCTTGCTTACGCGCGGGCTACTGACACCTGCGTAAGTCTGGGTTTGAAAAAGCCTCTTTGCAGGTGTTCCTGCAAAGAGGCCAAATGACTTTAGCTCAAATCTGAATGGGATTACTTGCTGCCGATCGGCAAGCGGCGGCTGTCCAATTGATGGCCAGTGGACGCATCGAACACCGTCACCCAAACATTGTCGAAGCTGGGATTTGTGGACACCGTGTCGAAAACACAGGAATAACCGTTCCTGGCTGTGTAATCTTTGCGATAACCGTTCGCCGCCCGCACCTGAATGCGAACCGAAGAATAATTGCCTTCGACAATTGTCGCGTAACGTTCGCCGCGAGCCACGCGATCCAGTGGGAACGGGCGACCTTCGCCAATTACCTGCCCCTTGGAATTCTTGAAGGTGATGCGCGCGCTGCTTACTACTGGTGCAGCTTCAACCTTCGTAGCCGAAAGCCAGCTTGCTCCGGTTGAATGGCTGGAAGAGAACAGGCTCAACGCGCCGACAAAAGCCGCCAACAGCGAAAGCGCCAATACGAATTTCAAAGTTTTCTGTGTTGCTGATTTCATTTCAAAAGCTCCTTTATCGAATACTCCTTTTGAAAGCGTGTGACATACCAAGCGCCCGCGCTCGCGGTTTCGATTTGTCGTTCGCCGCTTTCACACCCCCTTAAGCGAACCGTCGCGGCAGAAAGGCTCAGGCGGCGCAAAATATTTTCGATATTTTTTTTGAGTTCTTGTTTTTGGCTGAGTCTCGGTTTATGAAGCTGGTCGCATGGCAAGCGGAAGCATCTGCCACAGGTCGCTCCGATGGAGCTTAAGGACAATGATGTTGATCGTTGCTATAAACAGGTCGCTCCGATGGAGCTAAATCTTAAAATGGCCTTCAGCAAGGACGGAAGAAAGAAGCAAAACCTTATGTTCAAACGCAAATTCATCACACAGCTTTCAGGTATCGCTTTGCTGGCAGCTATCGCTTTGCTGGCAGCCATCGCTTTACTGGGCGTGCTGCTTTATGGAGCGCCCAACAAGGCTCAGGAACGCGGGCAAGGCGTCCGGCGTCCAGTCGAAGCCAAGCCCGAACAGCGAATCGCGCTGGTCATAGGCAATGCCGATTACAAAGAAGCGAAGCTAGCCAATCCCGCCAACGATGCGCGGGACATGGCTGCGGCTTTGCGCGGCGCAGGCTTTGAAGTCATCAGCGGCGAAGACCGAAATTCGCGGCAGATGAAAGAACTGATTCGCCAGTTCGGACAAAAGCTGCGGGCGGGCGGTGTAGGTGTTTTTTACTTCGCCGGTCACGGAGTTCAGGTCGGCGGCAAAAACTATTTGATTCCGGTTGGCGCTGAAATCAACTCCGAAGCCGAAGTAGAATACGAATCCGTTGAATTGGGTTTTGTGTTGGCGCAGTTGGAAGAAGCTCGCAACCGGCTGAATGTCGTGATTCTGGATGCCTGTCGCAACAATCCTTATGCGCGCAGCTTCCGTTCGGACACTCGTGGATTGGCCGGAGTTCGCAATGCGCCGAGCGGGACTTTGATTGCATACGCCACAGCCGCCGATGACGTAGCCAGCGACGGCGGAGGCCGCAACGGATTGTTCACAGGCGAGTTGCTGGCTCAACTGAAAACGCCCGGACTGACGCTGGAACGAGTCTTTCGTTTGACGCGCACTAACGTCCGCAGCAAATCCGATGGCAAACAAGTGCCTTACGAATACTCATCAGTCGAAGGCGAAGACTTTTACTTCATCCCGCCGAACGCTCCGCCGCCAGCCGTCAGCGCCGAACAACAAGACTGGGAGCGCGTCAAACAAATCCGTTCGCTGGATGCCGTGCGCGGCTACCTGAGCCTGTATCCCAACAGCCCGTTTGAAAAAGAAGCGCGCGATTTGCTGGCTGCGCTGATAAAAGAAAATCCGACTGTAGCCGTGAATCCGCCAGCGGCTTCAGCGTTGACGCCGATCATCCCGCTGCCTCGCGGAGTCGCGCCTTCAGCATTGACCGTTCACCGCTTCACCACCGCCAGCGTTGATAACAAGGGCAAAGTGACGAAGTTCGACGGAACTCCTACGCAGCAGTACAGCGAAGATTTAGGCAATGGCGTTCGATTGGAAATGGTCGCCGTCAAAGGTGGAACATTTTCGATGGGATCGGCAAAAGGTAGTTCCGATGAAAAGCCCGTGCATCAGGTGACTGTCGGCAATTTTTGGATGGGCAAGTTTGAACTGACTCAGGCGCAATGGCGCGCGGTGATGGGGACTGATCCGAGCGGGTTCAAAGGCGATAATCTGCCAATTGAAACCGTCAGTTGGAACGAAGCCAAAGAGTTTTGCCAGAAGTTGAACGCTAAGCTTGGTTTGAAAGACGACGAAGGTTATCGGCTGCCAACCGAAGCCGAATGGGAATTCGCGGCCCGTGCTGGCAGCAAAACCAAGTTTGCCTTCGGCGACACCATCAATCCTGAAATCGTCAATTACGACGGCGACTATCCTTACAATAACGCGCCGAAAGGTCTTGATCGTCAGAAGACTGTTGATGTTGGGAGTTTGGGAGCGGCGAATGGCTGGGGATTGTTCGACATGCACGGTAACGTTTGGGAATGGTGCGAAGATTGGTATGGAGCTTATACGACTGGGGCGGTTACCGATCCGAAGGGTGCTAGTGGTGGTTCGACCCGGGTCGTTCGGGGCGGCAGTTGGAACAGCTACGCGGTCAACTGCCGGTCGGCGTTTCGTGTCGGCATTTCGCCGGGCCTTCGCGACGACGCCCTGGGGTTCCGCCTTGCGAGGACGTATCGCTAGGCTCTTTTACCCTCTTACCCTTTCCGGCTGAAAATAGGCAGTGCAATCGTAGCTTCGCCAAGCGAAGGGCGTGCGGAGCCGACCGTAGCGGCGAAGCGGAGATGGAACTGCCAGGAGTTTGCAGAAACCGGAAGCGTGGAGAGAAGTGTTTTACCCCCACCGCGAAGCGGTCGAATTTTTTTGAGTTTTTGAGAATTTCGGCCTTTGCCCTGAAAGGGATGTGGATATTAGCCTGTGGTGAAGGCTTTGCGGAACCACCGGAACGGTGTGGCATTTATTTCCAGCCCTGAAAGGGCGACTGACCGGAGTTTCGTCCGTCGCCCTTTCAGGGCTTGGCGGTCTTTCGCCATTGTTTCCGGGGGGTCCGAAGACTCCACTCCCGGCTAATATCCGCTGCGCCTCCGGCGCAAAGAAAAAAATGTGGGTAATGACAAGGCTGCTAGCTTGTCGGTGTCATGACATTAAGGCCAATGGCTTGCCAGCGGAGACTTCGACAAGCTGGCAGCTTTGTCGGACACTTTTCTTGCCAACAAAACCAGCCTTTTGTAAGGTAGGCTGGCAATGAACACAAACATTCAAATATCACTTGATGAACAGTTGTGGGCGGCGATGGTTCGCGTTGGCCAGCCGCTGGGGCTGGAACCAGTGCAAGTCATTCGGCAAGCCTTACAAGGCTGGCTGAGTCAACACGATGGTCAGCGGTTTGAGCAGGAATGGATTGCTTCGCTCAAAAAAAAACCGGATGACCCAAACCGGACGGAAGATTGGCTGGAAGCGCAGGCGTGGTCAGAGATATGAAACGTGGGGATGTTTGGGAAGCTGAGTTGGGCGGCAAAGCCGGAACTCGTCCGGTCGTGATCCTGACTCGCAATGCTGTCATTCAGTACCTGAACAAAATCACTGTTGCCGAAATTACCACTCCGGGCAAAGGCTATCCGACTGAAGTAGACATTGACCATCAAGCCAATCTCTCACGCCATTCGTTCGCTCAACTGGATAACGTTCAAACTGTCCCCAAACAACGCTTGACGAAATACCTCGGAACCTTGAATGAAGACCTGCTCAAGGCCATTGGTCAGAAAAGAGTGCTAGCCTTAAACCTCGAAGATGTTTTTGCTTAATCTGGCCAACCAGAATAAGGCTCAGGCCAGCAGCCTCAGATCGCCGTTTTCGGTCAGATACACTTGCCGCATCAGCCCGTGTTTATCGGTGTACAGAGCTTCTTCGCGGCAGACCGGACAGTAATACAAATGGTAAGTCCCCATCGGCAGGTTGTCGGGCAGGTTCAGCATTGATCGGAAAACTCTGGTCAGCAGCCCGATGTGAATGCTGCCCGCATAGCGCATCCGCTGATAATTCGTTCGCTCCACTGGAACGAACCCAGCGCCGTGAATTTTGGCAACCGCACACCGAGAATTGGGACAACGCAAAACGAAAGTTTGTGGAACCGGCATACACACCTCCTGTTTTTCTTTTTTGCTCTCATCTCTTGAAGCGGAGGCAAATTCAGAAACGGCTCAGCGTTTGAAAAAATTCTTCCCTTAATCGCTTTCGATACCCGACAAACTTGTCAGGTACAGGTTCGCGTGCTAGCATCCGGCTTCAGTTCGGAACCTTAACTACAGGCTGCGGGCAAGATGCCCGCGCTCCCGGCTAGCGGTAAAAACCATTGAAAATCACTTCTCAAGAAGAATACGGGCTGCGCTGCATTTTGCAGTTGGCGCGCGAACAATCGGGCAACTCCGACTCCAATTTGGAGCCGGGCGCGATGTTTGTCCGCGACATTGCCGACCGCGAAGGCTTGTCCATCGCTTATGTCGAAAAGATTTTGTGGACTTTGAGCCGCAGCGGCATTGTCGAAAGCGTTCGCGGGCCGAAAGGCGGTTATCGTTTGACGCGCCCCAGCAGCGAAATCAGCTTGGGCGAGGTGATGCGCGTGTTGGGCGGCATTCCTTCAGAAGAGGAAATCTGTTCGCAGTTCACAGGCAATCAAGACACTTGCGTGCATCACGACGATTGCGGATTGCGTCCCGTCTGGACCAGCATCACGGATTTCGTCAACAGCGTGTTCGATAAAGTCCCGGTCTCGTCTTTGCTGACCGGAGCAATTGACGTGAAGTTCGTTCAAATCACCAGCAAGAACGGCAGCCGATTGCCTTCGGTAAAAGCATTGGCAATGGCCGGAGATTGAACCGTTAAAAATTTGCCCCCGTACCTGACACTTTTGTCAACTTAGAAGGGCATAGAGGAAGGATAAAAGATGAGCACAGCGGCTGTAGAAGCATTAGCCAATCGAGAATACAAATACGGATTCGTCACCGACATCGAAGCCGAAACCATTCCGCGCGGGCTGAACGAAGACATCGTTCGCACGATCTCCGCCAAAAAGAACGAACCGGAATGGTTGCTGGAATGGCGGCTGAAGGCGTTTCGCCACTGGCTGACAATGGAAGAGCCGGAGTGGGCGAACGTCAATTATCCGAAGATGGATTATCAGGACATCATCTATTACTCCGCGCCGAAGCCGAAAAAGAAGCTGGAAAGTTTAGACGAAGTTGACCCGGAATTGCTGGATACGTTTGAAAAGCTGGGCATTCCGCTCAGCGAACAGAAAATGCTGGCCAACGTAGCCGTGGACGCCATCTTCGACAGTGTTTCGGTTGCCACGACCTTCCGGGAAAAGCTGGCGAAAGCAGGTGTCATCTTCTGCTCGTTTTCAGAAGCCGTTCACGATCACCCTGAGTTAATCAAAAAGTATCTGGGTTCGGTTGTGCCTTACACCGACAATTATTTTGCGGCGCTGAATTCGGCGGTGTTTTCCGACGGTTCGTTCTGCTTCATTCCCAAAGACGTTCGTTCGCCGATGGAATTGTCTTCATACTTTCGCATCAACAATTCCGAGTCCGGCCAGTTTGAACGCACTCTGATCGTCGCCGAAGAGCGCAGCCACGTTTCTTACCTGGAAGGCTGCACTGCGCCGAAATTCGACAAGAATCAATTGCACGCCGCAGTTGTCGAACTGGTGGCGCTGGACGATGCGGAGATCAAATACTCGACGGTGCAGAACTGGTACGCGGGCGATGAAGAAGGCAAAGGCGGTATTTATAACTTCGTCACCAAACGCGGCGCTTGTCGCGGAGTCAATTCCAAGATTTCGTGGACGCAGGTTGAAACCGGCTCGGCGATTACCTGGAAGTACCCAAGCTGCATTTTGCAGGGCGACAATTCCATAGGCGAGTTTTACTCCGTGGCGTTGACAAACCACATGCAGCAAGCCGACACCGGCACGAAGATGATTCACATCGGCAAAAACACTCGCAGCCGGATCGTCAGCAAAGGCATTTCCGCTGGGCGCTCGAACAACAGTTATCGCGGGCAGGTCAAGATTTTGCCGAAAGCCGAAAATGCGCGGAACTATTCGCAATGCGACAGTTTGCTGATTGGCCAGCAATGTGGCGCGAACACTTTTCCGTACATCGAAGTCGGCAACAATACCGCCAAAATTGAACACGAAGCTTCAACTTCCAAAATCAGCGAAGACCAGATTTTCTACTTCAACCAGCGCGGAGTTTCCACCGAAGACGCCGTTTCGATGATTATCAACGGATTCTGCAAAGAAGTTTTCCGCGAATTGCCGATGGAATTCGCCGTCGAAGCTACGCGCCTGCTTGGACTAAAACTGGAAGGAAGTGTGGGGTAAGCATAATGACGCTTGAACAGGTCAAAGAGCTATTCCAAACCGAAGCGATGAAAGAACTCTGCCGACAAAACGGCGTGGAGCGATTGAGCGTCTTCGGTTCAACTGCCCGTAATGAAGCGACGGCGCAAAGCGATCTTGATTTGCTGGTCAAATTTTCAGACTCGAAAAAACCCGGCTTGCTGGAATTCATGGCGATTGAAGACAAGTTTGCCGAAGCTGTTCACCAAAAAGTTGATCTGGTAACGGAAAATAGCTTAAGCGGACGGCGCGGAGAACAGATACGTCGCGATGTGCAGGTGATTTATGCGTCGTGAATTGGCTTATTTGGATGACATTTTGGAATGCATCGCGTTGATCGAAGGCTACCTTGACGGAGTGGATGAGCCGACTTTTCAAGCTAATCGCCTCTTGCAAGATGGAGTGATTCGTAATCTTGAAGTCATCGGAGAGGCAGCCAAATCGCTGCCGAATGAAGTTAAACAGAGGCAGCCGCAAATTGACTGGCGTAACATCGCGCGGATGCGGGACAAGCTGATCCACCATTACTTCCGAATCAACTGGCAAACCGTTTGGGCAACCGCCAAATAGGATTTAGCTCCGCTGAAAGCGGCAGTAACAAAACTAATCGAGGAATTGGATATGTCGGAAAAACTAACGGAAATTGAAGCTTCCCTGCCGCCGGTTCCCACGCCGGCGGGCAATTACGTTCACGCCGTGCGCACCGGCAATTTGCTGTTTCTGGCCGGGAAAGGCCCGTTGGCGACGGGCAAAGTCGGCATTGAATTCACCAAAGAGCAGGCTTACGAATTCGCGCGCGAAACGGGCTTTATCCTGCTGGCGGTGATGAAGCAGGAACTCGGCACGTTGCGCCGCGTCAAGCGCGTGGTCAAAGTTTTGGGAATGGTCAACGCCGTGCCGGAATTCGGCGAACATCCGGCAGTCATCAACGGCTGTTCGGATTTGTTTGTCGAAGTTTTCGGCGATGCCGGACGCCACGCGCGCTCGGCGGTCGGAATGGGTTCGCTGCCACACAACATCCCGGTGGAAATCGAAGCGATTGTCGAAGTAACGGACTAAGCAATGGACACGTCGCAATACTTTTTGGATCAAGCGCGTTGGTATTTCGCTTCTTCGTATTTGCCGAAGATCGAAAGTTGTTTGGCTCAGTTGACCGATGAAGACGTTTGGCGGCGAGCGAATGAAGCTTCCAACAGCATTGGCAATTTGATCCTGCATCTTTCTGGCAATGTCCAGCAATGGATCGTCGGTGGCGTAGGCAGTCTGCCTTACCATCGTGACCGCGAGCATGAGTTCGGCGAACGCGGCGGTTTCGCGCGCGCGGATTTGCTGGCCCGGTTGAAAGAAACAATGGCTCAGGCGGATCAGGTTTTGGCCAATGTTGACTTAACACGCTTGCTGGAACGCCGAGAGATTCAAGGCAACGACGTGACCGTGATGGAAGCGATTTTGCGCATCGTCCAGCATTTCGCGCTGCACACCGGGCAGATCATGTTGTTGACCAAACAGCGCACCGGCGAAAGCTTGAAGTTGTCATAACAAATCAGCGCCTTGACTGGTGGGACAGGTTCGTAACCTGTCCCGGTTGAAATTGTAATAACCAAATCAGCGATGCGATTTACGGGACAGGTTACGAACCTGTCCCACCCATTTCCTAAAGGAGCGGGGAGGGAGATTTTCAGTGCTAGAGATTCGTAATTTACAAGCCACGATTGATGGCAAAGAGATTTTGAAAGGCTTGAACCTGACGGTCAAAGCCGGAGAGATTCACGCGATTATGGGACCGAACGGTTCCGGCAAAAGCACGCTGGCAAAAGTGCTGGCCGGACACCCGAGCTACGAAGTGACCGGCGGCGAAGTGATTTACAACGGCAAAAACTTGTTGGAACTGGAACCGGATGAACGCGCGCGCGAAGGCGTCTTTCTGGCCTTTCAATACCCAATTGAAATTCCCGGCGTCAGCAACGCCAACTTCCTGCGAATGGCGTACAACGAAAAGGCCAAGCACGAAAACCGCGAAGAACTCGATCCGTTGGAATTCGACGATTTGATAGAAGAAAAAATCAAAGTCGTCGAAATGGAAAAGAGCTTCATCAACCGTTCGGTCAACGAAGGTTTTTCGGGCGGCGAAAAGAAGCGCAACGAAATTCTGCAAATGGCCGTGCTGGAACCCAAGCTGGCCGTGTTGGACGAAACCGATTCCGGTTTGGACATTGACGCGCTGCGAATTGTCGCGGGCGGAGTCAACAAACTGGCCAACAAAGACAACGCCATCATCCTGGTCACGCACTACCAACGATTGCTGGATTACATCGAACCGGACATCGTCCACGTGCTCTATCGCGGACAGATCGTCAAATCCGGCGGCAAGGAACTGGCGTTGGAACTGGAAAAGAAAGGCTACGATTGGATCAAGACCGCCAGCGCGGCTGCGTAAAGGAGGCCAATTATGCGAGTAGTTTCTGTCCGTGAAGCCCAATCTGATTTGGCAGGATTGATGGCTCAGACGGCCACGTCTCACGAACCAATTCAAATAACGGGAGGAAACGAGCAGGTTGTGTTGGTTGCTGAATCAGACTGGCGTTCGATTCAGGAAACGCTTTATCTGCTGTCAGTTCCGGGAATGCGTGAATCAATCCGTGAAGGGATGAATACGCCGTTGGCTGAATGCACGAAGGAGTTGGATTGGTGAGTTGGGAATTGGTCTTCACAAAGGAAGCCCAAAAAGATGCGCGCAAGCTGGACGGTGCCGGGTTGAAGCGTAAAGCTGAAGAACTGCTAGCCGTACTTGGCAGCAACCCTTTCCAAAATCCGCCGCCTTACGAAAAGCTTCTCGGTGATCTGGCTGGAGCGTATTCACGACGCATCAATATCAAGCACAGGCTCGTTTACGAAGTTTTTGAGACGGAAAAGATCGTCAAAATTTTGCGTATGTGGACGCATTACGAATAGGTTGAATTGATTTATGGCTCAAGCAGCAAAAGAGAAGGAAAACCATTTTTCGGCTTACAAACTGTTCGCCCAAACACGTGAAACGAAAGATCCGGCGTGGCTGGTGAATTTGCGCGAGCGGGCGGGTGAACACTTTGAAGCTCTGGACTTTCCGACGGCACGAGTCGAAGCGTGGAAATACACCAACGTCGCGCCGATTTTGAAAACTGCGTTTCGGCAATTGCTCGATTTGGAATTGGGCGGGTTGACGGCGGAAACAATCGCGCCGTTCACCTTCGCCGAATCGCGCCGCTCTCAGTTGGTCTTCGTCAACGGATTGTTTGCGCGCGAATTGTCTGATGTGACCGCGCTGCCCGGCGGCGTCACTGTCTGCAATCTGGCTGAAGTCCCGGCAGAGCTTGGCAAAACGGTCGGCAATCATCTGGGCGTTTACGCCGATTACCGAGATCAAATCTTCACGGCGCTGAACACCGCTAACGTTGGCGACGGAGCTTTCGTTCACATTCCGAAAGGTAAAGCCATCGCCACGCCGATTCATTTGCTGTTCATTTCGACTTCGACAGAGGCGACGGTTTCGCATCCGCGCAGCTTGATCGTCGCCGAAGAAGCCGCGATTGCGACCGTGATTGAAAGTTACGTTTCGCCGGACGAAGGCGTTTACTTCACCAATGCCATCACCGAAGTTTTCGCCGCCGAAGCCGCAGTGCTGAATCATTACCGTTTGCAGGAAGAAAGCGAACGCGCTTTTCACGTCGCCACAACCGAAATTCACCAACAGCGCAAAAGCAATTACACGTCATACTCCGTTTCGCTCGGTGGCCGGCTTGCGCGTCACAATCTGAACGTGGCCGTCAGCGATGAAAACATCGAAACGACGATTGACGGTTTGTACGTCGTCACGGGCAATCAGCACACCGACAATCACACCGTGATTGACCACCAAAAACCGCATTGCAACAGTCACCAGCTTTACAAAGGAATTCTGGATGGAAGTGGCCGCGCGGTTTTCAACGGCAAAGTCTTCGTCCGCGAAGGCGCGTTGCTAACCGACGCCAAACAGTTGAACAAAAACCTGCTGCTTTCGCCCGAAGCCCACGTAGACACGAAACCCGAACTGGAAATTTTTGCCGACGACGTGAAGTGTTCTCACGGAGCGACTGTCGGCCAACTGGAAGGCGACGAATTGTTTTACCTGGCTTCGCGCGGCATTCCTCAAGAACGCGCGCAGGCTCTGCTGACCTTCGGTTTTGCCGAAGACGTCATCAGCAAAATCAAAGTGGAATCCGTCCGCAAACATTTGGACAAGTTGGTGCTGGACAAGCTGCACCAAAGTTTGGAGGTCAATTAAATGTCAGCCGCTGTTGGGCGCGAAGCCGCGCCGATAGAAAACAATTTTGATGTCGAACGCATTCGCAAAGACTTTCCGATCTTGAACGAGAAGATTCACGGTCGTCCGCTGGTGTATTTGGACAACGCCGCGACTTCGCAAAAACCGCAGATGGTGATTGACGCGCTGACGCGGTATTACGCCGAACAGAACTCCAACATTCATCGCGGAGTTCATTACCTCAGTCAGTTGGCGACGCGCGAATACGAAGACGCGCGAGTCAAAATCCAGCACTTCATCAACGCAGCGGATTCGCACGAAATCATCTTTACCAGCGGCACAACGGCTGGCATCAATCTGGTCGCGCTGAGTTATGGTCGCAAGTTCGTTCACGCCGGAGACGAGATCATCATCTCCACGATGGAGCATCACTCGAACATAGTTCCGTGGCAGATGCTGTGCGAACAAACCGGCGCAACACTTCGCATCATTCCGATCAACGATGCTGGCGAATTACTGATTGATGAATTTGCCGCGATGCTCAGTTCCAAAGTAAAGCTGGTTGCCGTCGCTCACATCTCGAACGCGCTGGGAACGATCAATCCTGTCAAACGAATCATCGAACTGGCGCACAGCCACGACATTCCAGTGCTGATTGACGGCGCTCAAGCCGCTCCGCATTTGAAAGTGGACGTGCGCGATCTGGATTGTGACTTTTACGCTTTTTCCGGTCACAAACTGTGCGGCCCGACGGGCATCGGCACGCTTTACGGCAAAAGCCATTGGCTGGAAGCAATGCCACCAGTTTTCGGCGGCGGAGATATGATTGCTTCGGTCAGTTTTGAAAAGACGACTTACAACTCGCTGCCTTACAAACTGGAAGCCGGCACGCCAAACATCGAAGGCGGCATAGGTTTGGGCGTGGCGATTGATTATCTGAACAGCATCGGCCTGGACAAGATTGCCGCTTACGAACAGGAGTTGCTGGATTACGCCACCGAAACCATCGGCGCGATTCCCGGCGTGACGCTCATCGGCACGGCGCGCGAAAAAGCCAGCGTCTTGTCGTTCACGATTGACGGCATTCATCCGCATGACATTGGTACGATTCTGGATCAGGAAGGCATCGCCGTCCGCGCCGGTCATCACTGCGCGCAGCCTGTGATGAAACGCTTCGGCGTTCCGGCCACGGCGCGCGCTTCCTTCGCGTTTTACAACACCAAAGAAGAAATTGACGCGCTGGCTGAAGGCATTCAGAAAACGATAGAGGTCTTTTCTTAAAGGTGGGCAGTGTTCGGTTGCTGGTGGTCGGTTGATAAAACTGGCTTTCACCGACTACCGACTACCGACTACCGACTACCGACTTATGGCTGACTTAAGCGAACTCTACCAACAGGTCATTCTCGACCATAACAAAAAACCGCGTAACTTCCGTGTGCTGGAAACGGCCAATCGCCGGCAGGAAGGCTACAACCCGCTGTGCGGCGACCAACTGACTTTGTATTTGGAAATGGAAGGCGAAGCGATTAAAGACGTGGCGTTTCAGGGACAAGGCTGCGCGATTTCCAAAGCCTCGGCTTCGATGATGACCGCCGCCGTCAAAGGCAAATCCAAAGCAGAAGCCGAAACGATGTTCGAGGAATTTCATCGAATGGTGAAAGGCGAACTCGATCCTGAAAGCGAAGAAAACCATCTTGGCCGATTGAAGATTCTCTCCGGCGTTCGCGAATTCCCCGCCCGCGTGAAATGCGCCAGCTTGTCGTGGCATACGCTACACGCCGCGCTGGAAGGCAAAGACGAATCTGTTTCGACTGAACAACCCGACGACGGCACGTAAGCCAAATCGGAGCAAAAGACTTTGAAACAGGATGGACACGATTTTTTCAGGACTCACAAGATTCAGCATCGGCTGAATCGGTTCAAACGTTGAAGGTCATGTAAATCCTGTCGAAAATCTTGTCCATCCTGTTTTGATCGCCGGGCCTCAATGTAGCTTGTCCTGACTCAATTTACAGTCAAACTCAGAGAGCGGTTGCGCCGCCATCAACCACAAACACCTGACCGGTCACAAACGACGATTCGCCGGAAGCCAGGTAAAGCGCCATGCCGCCGACTTCGTCCGGCGAACCGACGCGCGGAATCGGCTGAGTCGCTTCCAGCTTTTTGACGTAATTTTCGTTCTTCCAGAAATACTCGCTGAAATCGGTTTCGATCAATCCGGGTGCGATGGTGTTGACGCGAACGTTGTGCTTGCCGAATTCCATCGCCCAATTGCGAGTCATCATAATCAGCGCGGCTTTGGTGGCGCTGTAAAGCAATCCGCCCATTTGCGGACGCAATCCGGCAATCGAAGCGATGTTGATGATCGAACCGCCCGCGCCGCGTTCGATCATTTTCGGAACGACGTGGCGAATCAGCCGCAACGAAGACAGCACGTTGACTTCAAACATCTTGGCGAACATTTCGTCCGTGACATCCAGCGCAGGCCCCTGACCGATGTTGGTGGCGCTGTTGTTGACCAAAATGTCCGCCGGGCCAAACAGCTTTTCGGTTTCGGCAACCAGATTGGCCAGGTCTTCGGCGCGTCCGACGTGACAAACCACCGGCGCGATTTTGCCGGGCAGCAAAGAAAATTCTGTCGCCGTCGCTTCCAGGTTTTCCAGTTTGCGGCTGGCGATGGCGACGTTGGCTCCGGCTTCGGCCAGACGTTTGGTGATGGCTTTGCCAATGCCGCGACCTCCGCCGGTGACAATGGCGACTTTGCCTTGCAGGCTTGAATTCATGTTGATTGCTCCTTGTGTTGGTGTGATGTGAACGGCGCGTATCTTATTCGCTGCGCGAATCGTCTGAAAAGCCGTTACAGTTTTGTGAGCCTTTACTGATTGCGTTCGTAAGCCAGAATGAAAAACGGTTCGTTGTCGAAATTGGCTCCCTGTTTGTGGCGGGATTCAAAGCGCGCCACCAAGTGGTAATTTTCGGTGATCCAGCGCATCAACTCTTTGTTGTAATCGGCTCCGAAGACGCGGTCGCGGAATTCGGACGTAATCAGATTTGCCACCAGCACCAGCGGAACCCGTCGGGCTTTGATGCGTTCGATGGCGTCGAATTCTTTTTCGTCCGAAAGAAATCCGGGATGAACGATTTCTTCGCGCAGCGGATACGGACGCGCCGCCATAAAATTGATCGTCGTGGCGATTGGCAACGACAGGACGTAATCGCCCGGTTGAGTGCGCTCTTCGGCAAATTTGATGGCCGCCTGCAACGGTTCGCCGATTTCCGGCAAAGTCAGAAAACTGCCGCGCGCTGATTGAACTTCAAACGTGTTGATCGTGCGAAAGCGTTTGGCCGAATTCACCGTCAGCCCGATTGCCAGCAAGGCGATCAAACAGACGGCGACTTGTTGAGCCTTCAAGCGGACTTGCGGCGAAGGCACAAGGAACACCGGAGCGGTTCGGAACAGCAGACACAGGTAAACGACGATCAGCGTCGAAACGAAAAACGGTGCATAAGGGCCGGTCGTAGTCACGTTCAGCACGGCGCGCAACATCGAAAACAGGCTGAACACGGCCAGCACCATCAAGATTCGCTGTTCGATGGCAATCGGTTGTTCGGCGGTTCGCGCCTGCCAAATTCGCCAGGCAATCACGCCGATCACCAGCGGCAACACGACAATGGCCGAAGCGAAAGGCGTCACATCGTCGGCGACTCCCAGAAACTTGATGGCGGCTTCGCGCGCGGCAACGCCGATCAGCAAAACCAAACCGCTCAACCGCAACGCTTGCAACCAGCCTTGTCGCCGAATCGCCAGCGCCGCTCCGACGGTCGCGCATCCACCAGCCCAAATTGTGAAAACGGCAATTCCAGTCAAAGTAAACCACAAAGAAGTCGGCAGTTTCGCCAATCCGCTGATGTGACGATTGAAGTAAACCAACTGCGGCGGCATATTCGAAAACAGCACGTGGTTGTCGTTAAGCAGCGTTGCCAACGAAACGTTGCGCAAGATCAACCCATAACTGGCAGCCACAATTACCGCCATCGGCCAGATGAAATTCAGCGCCGCTCGGCCAAGCGGTCGCCGCAGCACGAAACTTTCGGCCAGCAGCGCAGTTCCCGCCGCCGCCCACGCCGCCAAGGCGATTTCCGGTTTGGAAATCAGCGACAAGCCCGCAAACAAGCCCGCCCAGATCATCAATCCGGATTGGCGAAGTTGCACAAAGCGAACACTGCACACCAGCGAAGCCAGCGCAAACACGCTTCCGTACAACGCCGCATAAGCATACGGCTGAATGTAATTCGCAGTGGATTTCACCGCGCAAATCGCCATCACCAACGCCGTCACCGCCGCCGATTCCCAAACGGACATCAATCGCCGCGACAACCAATAAATCATCAGCAAGATGAGCATCGCGCACACCGCTCCGGCGACTTTGATCGTGCCGAGTTGGATTCCAAACAGTTTGTACAGCAGAGCGTTGAAATGCGGCGCAAACGGGCCATACAGAAACTGCACGTCTGCATACAGATTTTCTCCGGCCAGGATGCGAGTCGGCAGGTTCATTTCGCGCCCGTGATCCAACAGCGGCTGAGTCCACCGTTGCCACGACAATGCCAGCATCACGACAAACAACACGGTCAACGCCAACAGCGCAGGGCGGTCTTCGCGCACAAAGCCCCGCGCGAAAGTTTCTGTGGGAGGTTTTTCTGATTGATTCATTGGGTTGCTTGAACGACGAATTCTTTAGCGGTAGATGCGCTGGGATTATAGAAATCGCCGCAAACGCACGCAATGGACGCGGCAAGTTACGGAATTTGACTTTGTGTCGAACCAGCGGGCATTATCCACGACTCGATTTTCCGGCAACTCCATTCAACAGGCGTTTTATGGCACAAGAAAGTTTAGCTTTGACGGCGACGCTGAATCAGCTAGCCGAACTCGACCGTTACAATTTTTGGCTCTACGAACAGATTGCGGAATCTGTCGGAAATCGTGTGCTCGAAGTTGGGTCTGGAACCGGCAACATCACTCAATTTTTGTGTGCCAACAACCGGCAAGTGATGGCGACTGACGTGGTTCCCGCTTATCGCAGCGAACTGCAAAATTTGTTCGGCGACAATCCCAATGTCAGCGTAGGCAAATTCGATTTGATGGCCAAAGCCGAGCCGGAAATCGTTGCCAATCCGTTCGAGACTGTGGTTTGCCTGAATGTGCTGGAACACATCGAAGACGATTTGTTTGCGTTGGAACAGATGCGCGACGTGCTGCAACCCAGCGGAAAACTGGCTTTGCTGGTTCCTTCGCACCAGTTTCTGTATGGCGAATTTGATAAAGCCGTCGGCCACTTTCGCCGCTACAGCAAACGCGAACTGACCGGCAAATTGGAACAGGTTGGATTTCGCGTCATCGAAACCAAGTTTTTCAGCTTGCTGGCCATGCTGCCCTGGTTCATCAACGGACGCTTGCTGAAACGCGATTACCTGCCCGCGGGCCAGGCCAATCTGGCCAACAAACTCGTCCCGCTGTTACGCCTGGAAAAATGGATCGGCCCGCCGTGCGGCCTGTCACTCATTGCAATCGCCCAAAAACACTGAAAGGAAAATGATGAAGGCGGAATGATGAGTGATGAGTTTGAGCAGAATTCATCACTCATCATTCCGCCTTCGCAATTATCGTTATGCGTTGGTCAACTTACTTTATCCCTACTCTTCGTGAAGAACCTTCGGACGCCGAAGTCGTCAGCCACAAATTGCTGTTGCGCGCCGGATTGGTGCGCCAGATGGGCGCGGGCATTTACACTTACTTGCCGCTGGCTCAGCGTTCGGTGCTGAAAATTTCCGACATCATCCGCCAGGAAATGAATGCCATCGGTGGCCAGGAATTCTTCTTCCCTGCTCTGCATCCGGCGGAATTGTGGCAAGCCTCCGGACGGTGGTCCGTGATGGGGCCGAACATGTTCCGGCTGAAAGACCGCAAAGGTGGCGATTACTGTCTGGGCATGACGCACGAAGAAGCCTTCACAGACATCGCCCGCAACCATCTGCGTTCGTACAAACAATTGCCGCAAGTCTGGTATCAGATTCAAACCAAGTTCCGCGACGAACCCCGCCCGAAATCCGGTTTGCTGCGCGTGCGCCAGTTCACGATGAAGGACGCTTACACCTTCGACATTGACCAGGCCGGTTTGGACAAAGCCTTCGACGATCAACGCGCGGCCTACTGCAAAGTCTACAGCCGCTGCGGCCTGGATTTCGTCATTGTCGAAGCCGATTCCGGTTCGATGGGCGGTTCGGCGTCGAACGAATTTATGGTTTACACCGACGCGGGCGAAGACCTGGTGGCAAGCTGTCCGAAATGCCGGTACGCAGCGAACACCGAAAAAGCGCAATCGCGCATTCCGGCGGTTGACGACGGCGAAGCCGCAGGCGCGGCGGAAAAATTCCCTACGCCGGGAGTTCGCACGATTGACGATCTGGTGAACTTCGCTGGTGGCGCGGCCGCCAACAAACAGATCAAAACTTTGGTTTATGTTTCCGTCGCGGCCAAAGGCAACGAAGCCAAGAACACGCTGTTTCTAGCTTTGCTGCGCGGAGACCATCAAGTCAACGACGCCAAACTTTCCAACGCGATTGCCAAACTGGTGAACAAAGACGGCTGGGAGCAGACCGCCGTTCGTCCGGCTCACCCTGAAGAAATTTTCGATTTGATGGGAGCGCACGCCGGTTCACTCGGCGCGGTGGGCGTAACCAAAGTCCCTGTCATCGCCGACGAAGCTTTACGCGGTCGCAAAAACATGACCACAGGCGCAAACGTTGACGATCACCACTTGCGAAATGTCAGCATTGAACGCGACATCAAAGTCACCGCGTGGGCGGATTTGCGAACCGTTGTCGAAGGCGAAGGCTGTCCGAAATGCGACGGCACATTGATCGTCGCAAAAGCTCTGGAAGTCGGCCACATTTTCAAGCTCGGCACGAAATACAGCGTCTCGATGGGCGCTTCGGTTTTGAACGCCGAAGGCAAAGAAGTCCCGATTGTGATGGGCAGTTACGGCATCGGCGTCGAGCGTATTCTGGCTGCCGCCATCGAACGCCACAACGACGACGCGGGAATCATTTTCCCGATCACCATCGCGCCGTTCCAGATTGTGGTGGCTCCGTTGAACATGAAAGACGCCGAAGTAAAAGCGACTGCCGACGGCATTTACGGCGAACTGACAAAAGCCGGTGTTGAAGTGTTGTACGACGACCGCGACGAACGCGCAGGCGTTAAATTGAACGACGCCGACCTGGTCGGCTTCCCGTTCCAAATCCGCATCGGCCCCAAAAAGCTGAAAGAAGGCAAAGTTGAATTTTACGACCGCGCCACCAAAACTTCCGAAGACGTGGCCGCGGATCAAGCTGTTGCCATTGCAACCCAACGCATCCAGCAAGCCTTGCAAGCGTTGAATAACGTCGTAGCGTAAAAGCTGTACCTCAAACAAAAAAGCCGCAGAGAATCGTGATCGTTCTCTGCGGCTTTTTTGCGCTCAATGACCAACGTCAAAGAACAATCTTGCCCACACTTGCCTGAGCTATCGGATGATACCCGGCGCGCGCTTTGGCGAAGATCGCTTTTGCGCGTTGTTTGCCTGCCGGAGTTTTCGCCAGTTCTTCGTACAACGGACGGATGAGTTTCTGCCTGCCGATGGTCGTCAGATACTCTTCCAATCGTGGAAACGCTGGCGCGTAATTGCTCCGAATCGAAATCAACAGCCAGACGTGAGCGATTTCGGCGTTGCCGGTTTTCGTCATCCCGAAAGCCTGATCCAAATCTTTCATCTGAGCTTCGTTCAAATGCGCGGGCAGCGAGTTCAAAAAGTGCAACCACTCCTGAGTCGTCCACTGTTTGGTTTCCAAACCTGCCGCAGCTTTTCCGCTCAACCACGATTTCGCCTGAGCTTCGACTTTGCCAAACGCATTCGACTGAGGTTTTGGCGCAGAAGCAGGCAAACCCGGTTTTTCCATCCATTCGTCCAACAACTCGGCGGAAACTTTTGCCGCCGCTTGCGGATTCGTGTCGAGCAGATTCTTTTGCAGATAAGCGCGGAAGTCCGGCGTTGTGATGCTCTGAAACGCGAAAGCATCAAAGTAGCTTTTCAGGAATTGATCGAACTTGTCGCGTCCAACAGTTTCTTCCAGGTAACGCAACAGCAGCGCGCCTTTTTCATACGGCACTTCGGTTGAACCATCGTCCGGGTCGCGGCCATCCAGATTAACGTGCAGAATTTGATCGCGCGTGTCGAATTTCGCCAGCAAGGCTTCCAGCGTTTGGCGACCCAACACCGCCTGCATTTCTTCGGTGTCGCGGCCATACACAGCTTCGACGATGCGGCGTTCCAGGTAAGTCGTGAAACCTTCGTTCAGCCAGAAATCTCGCCACGTAGCGTTCGTCACCAAATTGCCCGACCACGAATGCGCCAGTTCGTGAGCAATCAACGACACCAGACTTTTGTCTCCGGCCAGAATCGTCGGCGTGGCAAACGTCAGCCGCGGATTTTCCATTCCGCCGTAAGGAAAACTGGGCGGCAAAACCAGAATGTCGTAACGCCCCCAGCGATACGGGCCATAAAGCTTCTCGGTCGCTTCCACCATCTTTTCGGTGTCTTCCAATTCCTTCGCGGCTTTTTCCATCATCGCCGGTTCGGTGTAAACGCCTGTGCGTTTACCCAGCGGTTTGAACATGATGTCGCCCGCCGCCAGAGCAATCAGATAAGGCGGAATGGCTTGCGGCATGTTGAATTGAAACTCGCCGAGCTTCGGCGCGCCGTCTTCTTCTTCGGCGCTCATCACCGCGCGAATGCCCGCCGGAGTGCGAATCGTGGCCGAATAAGTCACGCGCACGCCGGGCGAATCCTGCAAAGGAATCCAGCTTCGCGCGTGAATCGCCTGCGATTGAGTGAAAACGTAAGGTTGCTGTTTTCCGGCAGTCTGTGCAGGTTGCAACCATTGCACACCCGAAGCCGTCGGGCTGGTTTCGTATTCGATGCGAACCTTTGTCGCCTGAGCAGGCAATTCCACAGTCAGCGGCGCGCCTAAAATTTTGTCCGCTTCACCTAACGCGAATTTCGTCGCAGCAAAGTTGTCGCCTTTGGCCGAAATTTCCGCCTTGAAAATTTTCAGATCGCGCGTGTCGAGTTTCAATTCGTTCGCGTCTGCTTGTCTGCGTTCGATGGTCAGCGTCGCTGAGCCTTTCAGGACTTTGCGGTCGAACAAAACATCCAGATTCAAATCCACGTGTTTGACGCGAACCTGCGCCGGATTCGCAAACGAATGCACATCGCGCGCTTCGACCAATTGAATAGCCTGCGCGGCTGGTGGATTCGGCTTTTCGGTTGGGCTGGTTGAACAACTCATAACGAACGAAATCAAAGCGAACGGAAAAACAGCAAACAGCTTTTTCATCTTTCACCTCTCGGATTGGGTAGCGGGAAAGAGGATTTACGCCAATCCTGCCGCTGGTTGCAAGGCGGCAAATTCGGCGACTACACTCCGCGCCGCTATGACTTTTGAACAAACAGCAGAACTCATCGCCCAATCTTCGCGCATCGTAGGTTTCACCGGCGCAGGCATTTCCACCGAATCCGGCATTCCTGACTTTCGCAGTCCGAACGGCGTCTGGGCGAACAACCGCATCATCGAATACAGCGAATTCATCAACAGCCGAGCCGGGCGCATCGAATACTGGCGGCAAAAAGTCGCCATGTGGCCGGAAATGCGCGACGCTCAGCCGAACGCCGGGCATCAAGCCTTTGCCGAACTGGAACGGCAAGGACGGTTGCGCGCGATGATTACGCAAAACATTGATGGCCTGCATCAACGAGCTGGAAACCGAAACGTCATCGAATTGCACGGCACGACGGTGGAATGCGAATGCCTGACCTGCGGCGCACGCATTTCGATGGATGAAGCAGTCGCGCGAGTGGAAAGCGGCGATCTGGCTCCTGAATGCGACGCCTGCGGCGGATTGCTGAAACCGGCGACGATTTCCTTCGGCCAATCCATGCCCGCGCTGGCGATGAAAGCCGCTGTCGAAGCCTGTCAGGATTGCGATGTCTTCATCGTCGCTGGCTCTTCGCTGGTGGTCTATCCGGCGGCTTCGTTGCCGGAATTAGCCAAAGAGTCGGGAGCGGCGCTGGTCATCATCAACCGAACACCGACTCCGCTGGACGGCATCGCCGACTTGGTGGTGAATGAGGAAATCGGAAAGGCTTTGCCGAAGCTGATTGACTTGGCATAGCACTGAATCCCGCTTTGTTTTATCGAGTGTTGCCTTTTATTGCTTACTCTTTTAAGCATTTTCAGCCTGCGATAGCAGGCGAAAGAAAGTAGCCCACAGTGAAGCGCGACAGCGCGGAACTGTGGGAAAGCGCAAATTCCATTCACCCAGCCTGCGAAGCAGGCGGCAGAGAACAAGACGGCCACCCCTACCATTAAAAAACTGGAGGGTTTCAGCCATGGCTCATACCTACACGAGCTTGCTCTATCACATTGTGTTTGCCACTAAACAACGCCAGCCAACAATGGAAGAGTATTGGCGCGCGCAATTACATCAATATCTCGGTGGGACTGTGCGTGGGCTTGGCGGTGTTGCGTTGGAAGTAGGCGGCGTCACCGACCACGTTCATTTGCTTGTTAGCCTGAATCAGAATCACCGCATCGCTGATTTCATGCGCGAATTGAAGGCGAGCACGTCAAAATGGGTAAACCAATCTGGGCTTACCCCAGCAAGGTTTGAATGGCAGCGTGGATATGGAGCGTTCTCGGTTAACCAATCGCTGAAGGAAACTGTCCGCCGTTACATCCAGCGCCAGGAAGAGCACCATCGAAAGCAACTTTTTGAAGAGGAATTTATTGCCCTGCTCGACGCGCACCAGATTGAGTACGATTCGAAGTATGTTTTTGATTGAACCTACAACGAAGAAACGCGGAATTCGCTGACAACGCGCCAGATAGAGAATGGTTCGCATAACTACACGGAGTTCACCGGATTCCGCTTCGCTACATCCGGCGCTACTTTCTACCGCCTGCTATCGCAGGCTGGAACTCTTTCGCAGTTTATTTTTCCAGCTTGCTGGTCAAAATCGAATTGAACAGCAGCGGAAACGTCGCCAGGCTTTGCGCGCGGTATTGCGGGCGGAATCCGAACATGACCACGCGGCCTTTGCCGATTCGGGCTTCGACCAGAGCCGCTTTGCCGCGAATCAGTTTGTCGCCCAGAATCCATCCGCTCAGCAGAGGGTTTTCCGTGTCGGGATATTTGGCGATTACCTTGACCGTGGCCGGGTCTGTCACTTCAAACGCCGGGCTGTCTTCAAACCACGCGATGGATTCCTTTTCCAAGCCGAAGCTCAGGTTCGACGACGCATTGAGCTGCGTTCGCAAAATCGAACCCGGGCAGTAAAACTCACGCGCTGAAACTCCTTTCAACACGTTTCGCACCGGAACGCCCAATCGTTCAATCGCAAATTCCGAAGCTTCGTTGAACGTAATCAGCGTGCCGCCCGCGACGATGAATTCGCGCAAAGCTTTGACGCCTGCATCGCCCAAACCTCCGGCGAATTCCGCCGGATAACCCCTGGGCAAACCGTTGACCAGTTGATTCACATTTTGATCGGGCAAAATGATCGCGTCGTATTTCGCCGCCAGGCCTCCGGCGCGCGCTTCGTCGTGCAGCAACTGTTTGAACTGGAACTTGTATTGATCGAACAGCCAACGAGTCCAGCCTTCGTCCATTGCCGCCTGGTAGTTTTTGTACATCGCCACGCGAATGTCTCCGCTGGAACGCACGCGCGATTGAATGACCAGCGCCGAAGGTTCCGATGCGGCTTCGGCTTTGAATTCGTTTTTGACGGCGACGGCTTTGACGTTCATCAACAGCGACAGCGTGTGCGCCGTCACGTCGTAAGGTCGCTTGGGCGGCCCGCCGGGATATTCGCGCAAGTCCGGATAGACCTGCGATTCCAGCAAAGCTTTGGCAAACGCGCCGTAAGGTTGCCGCATGAAAACAATGTGCGCGCCCGCCGGATAAGTTTTGCCGTCGGCGGTGAATTCCTGCCGAGCGCGGTGAACTTCGACACCGCCTCGCCGCAAAATCGCCAGCACGCGATCCAGGCCTTCGGTCTTGAAGTAATAATTGACCTCTTCGGAAGAAGAAGGTTCGTTGGTGATTTTGCCGACAACGGCTTCGCTCTGTTCGTGTTTTTGCTGTTCGGTTCCGCTGACGCTTTTCATGCCTTGTTTCATGCGATTGAACGCATCGGCCAGCGACTTCGGCACGTCCGGTTCGGGCAGCACAAACGCGAACGGCATTCCTTTGGCTTCGACGGCGCGTTTGCTGATTTCGTAAAAGTTTCGCAGATGCGCTTCGCGGTTGCGCGCAGCATGGTTCAGCAGCGCAAAAGCCGCAGCCGTTTGGTAATCCACGATGTCGCGGATCGTCCAGCGTCCGCCGCTCCAAACCTTCGGAAAATTCCACGACGAAGTTTTGGCGTTGTAATTGAACCCGCCGCCCAGTCGTTCAAACGGAACTTCAACCGGCGTAGCCAAACGCGCGCTGGCCGTTTCGGACAAGATGCGAAGTCCGGCGTGATAATGCGCGTAAGCTCGCGCGGGCGACCAGGCGTCGTACATCGTGTTGAAGACCACGCCGCTTTTTCCGCCAGCGATCACTTCCCAAGCCATAGAAGTTCCCAGTGCGTTGACTCCGGCAATCAACGCCGGATCAACGTTCGGTTCCCAAGGTTCCATGTACGGCGGAACGAACAGCCTGGCGCCGTTGCCTCCCATTTGATGAACATCGTGCAAAATCTGCGGACGCCAGACGTTGAGCAGTTTGTCCACCGTCAACTGAGTTTCGATTTGCGTAAAGACATACCAATCGCGGTTGTTATCGTGGCCGGTGTAATGGTGATAAAGCTCCGGCGGCGCTGTGCCTTCGGCGGGAGTGCCAAGCGTTTTTTGATACCAGTTGGCGACGATGTCCGTGCCGTCCGGGTTCAGCGAAGGAACCAGCAAGATGACGACGTTGTCCAAAATCTGTTTGACCTCTGGCGAATTTTCCGACGCCAGCCGGTAAGCCAATTCGGTTGCCGTGAACGTGCCGCCGACTTCGGTTGCGTGAATGCTGCACGTGATGACGACGACCGTTCGCCCGGCGCGAATCAAATCCGTAATGCCTGCTTCGGTGGAATTGGTCAGCAATCGCGGATCGGACAAACGCTGTTGAACTTGTTTGAATTCGGCCAGTCGTTTCAGGTTCTCCGGCGAAGAAATCGTCGCGGCGACAAACGGCTTGCCCAGCGTGCTTTTGCCGAGTTCGTCCAGTTTGATGCGGTCGCTGGTTTCGCTCAGCCGTTTGAAATAGGCGACGAATTTTTCCCAGTTGGCCAGCTTGCGGTCTTCGCCGATTTTGAAACCTAACACAGTTTCCGGTGCGGGAATCGTCGTGGCAGGTTGTGAAACCGTTCTGCCCGATTGCGCCAGACTGACGACAAACAAAACACCGATCAACAAAACAGCGAACGACAAACGACGGGGAACTCGATTCAGCATTGTGGTTTCAACTCCGATTGCTTGATTTAGGATTAACGCGCCGGTAATTTAGCACCGCGCCCAAGAGAAACAAGTCTGCATCCATTGCTGAAGTATCGGTGCCCCGCGCGTAAGCAAGGGCTTTTTCGCTAAACCCCAGCCCTTCCTTACGGTGGGCTACTGACACAGTGTGTTTTGCATAAGCCCCGACTGATTGAGAGCAAAGAATGAAACGATTGCCCTTTCTCTTTGAAGTGTTGCTGCTTTGTTTGCTGGTTTCGCCGGTTGTCGGTGACAAATTCGGCAAGCACAAGCTCGTTGCCAAATCGGAACCCGCGACAGCTAAACCAACCACAGCGCCTCAATCTGCGCGTCCGCGAATCGCCGTCAAAAGCTCCACCACCAAAAAAGCTTCGCCCAAACCGTCAACGAACAAGAAAACTACAAGCAAAAAGTCTTCAGGCAAATCGGTCAAGAAGGCTTCGCTGCGCCGCGAACCTGTCGTCAGCGTGCCGCCGAATTTCAACGGTTCGGCGATGGACGAGTTCGCGTATCGGTTGCAAGCCGAAGGTCGCAACCTGCGATTACACGGCGTTTACGTCGAACGCTGGGACACAGGTCAGCCCGTCGCCCAATTGAATGAAAACGCGGTGTTCAATCCGGCATCGGTCATAAAGCTGGCGACGACTTTGGCCGCGCTGGATCGGCTGGGGCCGAATCATCGCTTTCGCACAGAGTTCCGCACCGCAGGGCAAATCAACCGGCAAACCGGCGAACTGGTTGGCGATTTGATTCTGGTCAGCGGACGCGATCCATCGTTTTCGATTCGTGATGCTCAGGCTGTTGGCGATTCCTTGCGGGCGATAGGCATTCGCAAAGTCACAGGCGGTTTGGTGGTCGTGGGCAATTTCGTCTGCAATGAAAATTCGCGGACGGACGTTTCAGCCGGAGTTTTTCGCCGCCAATCGAAACTCGTGTTTCAGGGGCAAACGCACTTCACGCCGTCCATCGGCGAATTGCACAGAGCGCCCTTGCTGTTGGCTGTGGAATCGGATTCGCTGTTGAACATCGCGCGTTATCTGAACGCGCACAGCAGCAACGCGATGGCAGACATGCTGGCCCAGCATGTTGGAGGCCCGTCGGGGGTTCGCAGCTTTTTGGTGGTCAAACTCGGTTTGCCATACGAAGCGACTTACATTTCGCATGGCTCCGGCCTGGATGTGAACCGGCTGACTCCGCGCGACACTGTGCGGGTGTTGCGCGCGTTGGTAGAGCGGTTACACAGTCATCGGTTGCGGCTGGAAAGCGTCATGCCGATTGCCGGGGTTGACGCCAGCACACTGGCTGGCCGCTTTGCCGAACCGGAATTCATCGGCAGCGTACTGGCCAAAACCGGAACGCTCCACGACACTGACGATGGAGTTGCTGCGCTGGCCGGCGTGATGAACACGCGACAATGCGGCGCTCTGCTGTTTGCTGTTTACGATATGGCCGAAGGTCGCCGCGTGCTGCATCTGCGCCGAGTTCAAGATGATTTGCTGAAACGATTGATGAACGAATGCGGCGGCGCGGCTCCGCTGGCCGTTCGCAGCGAAAGCGACGCGGCGTTTCGTCCGCAAAGCCGATTGATTGGGCAAAGTCGTTATAGCGTTTTTTAGTCGAGTGCGACCTGTACATTCAGTGGTGGGACAGGTTCAGAACCTGTCCCACCAAATCAAGAAATTGCACGCGCCTGCAAATAGCCATAAGGCAAGTACCACTTTATCGAGGCGACAATAAAATCTTTTTGACCGCTCTCTTCGCGCCCGGCGGAGTTACTTCGATAATCATGGATGATTGGCGGAACTCGCCGCTGTCGTTCGTCTGACGCAGAGCTTCCTGAACAATCTTGTCGAAGATGGCGAAAAAAGCATTTTCGCGCCATTCGTTCAAATCGTCGGACATATCCACAAACTTCTTCGCCGCGGCAGCCAGGTCTTTTTGCGAAACAGGTTTTTTGCCCAGCGTCTTGTCCAGCTTGACCAGCCGATCCGCATAGCTTCGCTCCAAGTTACAAAGCGTCACCAAAAACTGAGTGTCCGATGAAGACAAGCTCGCCTGCATCGGAGCGCCTTTTGTAAACCAGCCGGGCAAGGTGACGGATTTCAATTGCTGCACGGCGGTGAATCCCTGTTTGTCGAAAATCTCGTGCAGCGAAGGCGACAGATACGCGAAGCCTACGCGCGCCAGCCAGTTGGTTTGTTTCATGCCTGTGTATTTCGACGCGATGGTTTGCCGCATCGTCTGTTTGGCCAGATCACCCAGATCGTCCGGCGAAATTGATTTGAAGGCCAGCTTCAATTGTTCTTCGCGGTATTTCACGAAATACCGCACAACGACTTTGCCCAAACCGCCCGGAAATTGTTTGGTCAAATCAGCGGCAAAAGTCGCCCGGCTGGTTTTGTTCAACAAGCCCAGAAACTCCGCCATATCCAAATAACGAGTCAGTTCGTCCGGCGTAGTCTGGTCGTCGGCTTCCAGCAAATCGTATTGCACGGTGACGTTTCGCAACGTCTGAATCAGAAAGTCGCGCGTTTTCGGATCGGTTGCCGCGCTGGAACCTTCGGCCTGAAAACTTTCGCCCAACGCGCGCAGCAAAAAATTGCTTTCGACGGTTTCTTTGAACTTACCGCCTTTCTTTTTGCGCTCGGTGATCGAAGCTTCGGTGGCGAAAACGTGCAGCAAACCTCCGGCGGTTTGTTCGATGGTGTGTTCGGCGTTGACGGCCAACTGGCTCAAACTGTCGTAGCCCCAGCCCAGCACGTTGATGCTAAGTTGTGCGCTGCGCGTAAACGAATGCGAAAAGACTCCTTGATTGACGCGGACGAATTTGGCCGAAAAGTTTTCAAGAGCGTCGGCAAAATCTCCACCGGCAGCGGCGCGCGCCAGTTGCTGACCTTCGGCGGTGTTCAGATCGAATTCGACATCCAGCAACGACGCGTTGCGCGTCGCTCGCGTGTAGGCGTAATGCAAATCGAAGGTGAAGTTCTGATGCACGGCTTCGGTGAGTTTCGCGTACCAGTTGTTTTTGAAGGTTTCGATGCGTTGCAGATTGGTCTGCAAGGTCTGAAACGCCTTGTTCACGTCGGACTGTTTCAGCTTGTCGAAAGTCTGGCCGATGACTCGCCCGGCCAAATCCTGCAATCGAGTGTCGGCCAGGTTCTTCAGGTCGTCGGGGCTGTTCAACTTTTCCAGTTGCCCGAACAAATCATCGAGCGGCAATTCGGCTTTCAGGTTGGCGATGAAATCCCGAACAGGTTTTGTCGCGCCGTCGGTGATGAAATCGTGAGCTTTTTTGGCGCGCTGCGAAAACTCGAAAAAGTCAGCGTTCTGCAACAGCAACGGAAACACGTTTGTGCCCCAGATGATCTGCACCAGTTCCAACGTGCTGATCGAATCTTCGTCGCTGCTGTCGTCGGAATTTATCAGCCCAGCCAGCGCCGACGGATTTGAAACGCTGGCCAACAGAGTCAAAGCTTTTTGCAGTTGCGGAGCCTTGTTCAGGTAAGTCTGGTAAAGATCAACGATTCGCTGATCCAGGTTCGTGTACGTGTCGGCAACTTTTTTGGCGGCGGCGAAAAACTCCTTGAAGGTGTTTGTGTCCAAAACTTTGCCGATCAAATCCTGCGACCATTTGTGCAGGAAGTTTTTGGCCATCGGCGTCAGTGCGGCTTCGAGTTTGTCGAGCGAGTCGAACTGCTGCGCTTTTTGAAAATACCCAAGCACGGTTTCGGCGTCGGCTCCGATCAAACGGATCAGGAATTCGTCGGCGCTCGCCGGCAAGCCTTTCAAATCGGCGTTGGCGTCCAGGCTGAAATCCGCCGTGAAGTTGAATTGCGAATCGCGGTTTTTGCGAACTACAAATCGCACCCAACCGTCTTTTTGGCCGCGCCGCGCTTCGATGCTGAAATCTCCTGCCAGTTGATAACCCAGCGAAACCGCCGCTGCCGTTCGCAGCGCGTAATTCAAATCAAGGTTCAGTTGATTGAAATCAAACGACTGCGAACCAGTCATTTTGTAACCCCAAGTCAACCCGGCGTTCAGTTTCAAATAACCGCCGAATCGCGTGGCGATGACTTCGCCGGGAGCAGGCAATTCGGCGACCGAATCAATTTGCTGAGGCAATCGAACGCTGGCAAAAAGATCGCTCAAAATTTTATCCGCAGTTTGTTCGGCGTCGTAAATTTTCAATTGTTCGTAAACGACGTTGCCGCCCGCACCTATGCCGAAATTCGCCGACAAGGGCCCCACAGGAAACGGCACGGGCGTATTGCCGCTGATTTTGACATCGCCCTGGGCGCTGAACAGCAACCGAACGTAAAGCTTGTCATCGGTCAGAAAATTCGTCAGGCCGTACGCCTTGATGACTTTTTCGTCGTCGTCATCGTCGCGTTCTTTGGGCCAGATCAAATGAATCTGGTTGACGGCGCTGGCCGTGACGCCGAGCTTCATTCCGGCTTTGCTGCCGAATTTGAACTTCTGGTTGTTGCTGAAGCTGAAGCTGACATCGGCGATGCGATCAATTGTCGGCAGAAATTTGCCTTCGTTGGCCAGCAACGTCGCCCAGATGTTTTGATCGCTTTGCAATTCCAACTGGCCGTCGCCGGATAGGAAAGATTTTTTGAAAGTGTCGCTGTTAATCAAAAAGATAGACGTGGGTGCGGGCATTCGATTCGCTCCTTGACCGATGTTGATGATTTGCGGAGACTGACGCCGCACTTTGCCAGAACCTAATGCGAAAGGCTACGAATAAGTTGAACAGGATGTTGAACACTTGGGGACGCAGAACTGTGACCGTCGTCGGATACGTGTTGGCATGGCTGTTTGTCGTCGCCACTTTGCCGCTGTTGTTGCTGGCGACGTTTGTCGTTGACCTGTTTCGCCAAAACCGATTTGCCACCGTCAGAGCCGTTTTGATGGCGACAGTGTTTCTGACCTGCGAGATGGTCGGCATTGTGACCAGCTTGCTAATCTGGTTGTTCAGCTTTGTCTGGGCGGGCGGCGACAACGCGCGGTTCATCCGCTGGAATTTCAATTTGCAGCAATGGTGGACGGCGACGTTGTTTGCCGCCGCTCAACGGATTTATCAGTTGCGGCTGGAAGTCACTGGCGACCCCATCGAACGCGGCCCGATCATAGTGTTTATGCGTCACACCAGTCTGGCCGACACTATGCTGCCAGCGGCGTTGTTTTCGCGCCGACAAGGTTTGGTTCTTCGTTACGTGCTGAAACGCGAACTGCTGTGGGATCCGTGCATAGACATTGTCGGCAATCGAATTCCGAACGCTTTTGTCGAACGCGGAACCGGCAACATCTCTGGTGGCGTCGAAGTCGTGCGGCGATTGATGAGCGGACTGACGGAACGCGACGGCATTTTGATTTACCCGGAAGGCACGCGCTTCACTCCCGCCAAGCTGCAAAAAGCTCTGGCGCGATTGCAACAAGGCAGCGGCGCTCGGCTGCATGCCAAAGCCAGCAAGTTACAAAATGTTTTGCCGCCGCGTTTGGGCGGACCGCTGGCGATTCTGGAACTGAACGAAAACGCCGACGCTGTGTTTTGCGCTCACGTCGGATTGGAATCGGCGGTGACGGCCAATGACCTGTTGAGCGGCAAGTTGGTCGGCCAAACGATTCGCGCGAATTGTTGGCGAGTGCCATTCGCCAAAATCCCACGCGGCGCTGAAGCGCAAACCGATTGGCTTTATGAACGCTGGGCGAAAGTTGACGAATGGGTTGGGAGACAAAACTTATGACCGTTTACACCATCACTCCGATAGTAGTTGCCGTCGCCGTCTTGCTGCTGTGGCTGCTCAGCCTGAAGCTGAAAGATGCCAGCATCGTGGATATTTTCTGGGGACTCGGCTTTGCGATCATCGCCGTCACCAGCTTTCTGGTCACAGACGGCTATGTTGGACGCAAAAAATTGATGGCCGTGTTGGTCGTCATCTGGGGAGTTCGGCTGGCCTGGCACATCGGCAGCCGCAATATCGGCAAAGGCGAAGATTTTCGTTATCAGGCGATGCGAAAACGGCACGGCGACAAATTTCCGCTGGTCAGCTTGGTCACGGTCTTTTTGCTGCAAGGCGTGTTGATGTGGATCATCTCGTTGCCGCTGCAAGCCGCTCAAATTCCGGCTGAACCTGCTCGGCTGACGGCTTTGGATTTTGCCGGAGTCATCGTCTTTCTGATTGGCTTTTATTTCGAAGCCGTCGGCGATTGGCAATTGCGGAGGTTCAAATCCGCCCCAGCCAACAAAGGCAAACTGATGGATCGCGGGTTGTGGTCGCTGACTCGCCATCCAAACTATTTCGGCGACGCGCTGCTGTGGTGGGGATTTTATTTGATTGCTTGTGCGGCGGGCGGCTGGTGGACGGTGTTCAGCCCGGCGTTGATGACCTTTTTGCTGATGAAAGTTTCAGGCGTGGCGATGCTGGAACGCAGCCTGACCAAAACCAAACCCGAATACGAAGCTTACGCGCGGCGAACAAATGCTTTTGTGCCATGGTTTCCGAAACGCTAACACCCGGCAATAAAAATTGTGAATTTCAAGGAAAGCATCTGTCTCGAAAATGACTTACACCTACGAATATCCTCGTCCCGCAGTCACGGTTGATCTGGTGATTTTCACCATCGCCGACAACGATTTGAAAGTCTTGCTGATTCGGCGCGGCGGAGAACCGTTCAAAAATCGCTGGGCTTTGCCGGGCGGATTCGTCGAAATTGACGAATCGCTGGAAAAAGCCGCCGCGCGCGAACTGAAAGAAGAAGCCGGAGTCACCAACGTATACCTGGAACAGCTTTTTACTTTCGGCGAACCGAAACGCGATCCGCGTGGCCGCGTCATCAGCGTGTCGTATTTCGCGCTGGTTGACGCCGAACAACAACGCATTCGCGCCGCTTCAGACGCTACAGAAGCCGAATGGCGTTCGGTGTTCAATCCGCCCAAACTGGCTTTCGATCACAAAAAGATTCTGGATTACGCGGTGTGGAGGCTGAGAAATAAAATCGAATGGACGACCGTGGGTTATGAATTGCTGCCGAAAAAATTCACGCTGTCGGAGCTTCAGCGCGTGTACGAAATCATCTTGCAGCGCCCGGTGGACAAGCGGAATTTCCGCAAAAAAATTCTGGCTCAAGGCCAGATTCGAGAATTGAACGAAACCCGCAGCGACGGTGCTCATCGCCCAGCGAAGCTGTATTCCTTCCGAGAGAAGTGAAAGCTTTTATCCACGAAGCACACGAAGAATCACGAAGAAAAACAAAGTCATAGCGACTTCCCTTCGTGCTTTCTTCGTGCTCCTTAGTGGATAAGAATTGTTTTGACAGTCACCAACCTTTGTAAGCCAGTCCCAACAACCCCACCCCGGCAATCAACCGATAGACGATGAACAGTAAAGTCGAATTGCGCCGCAGGTAGCTAATCAAAAACGCGATGCTGGCGTAGCCCACCACTGCCGAAACCAACGTGGAGACAGCCAGATTCACCATGCTGGTGCTGTCGCTGAGAATGTGAAACGCCTCGCGCAATTCCAGCAAACCGCTGGCGGCAATGATCGGAATCGAAAGCAGAAAGGAAAATCGCGCGGCGGCTTCGCGGCTCATGCCGGAGAACAAAGCTCCGGCGATGGTCGTGCCTGAACGAGACGAACCGGGAATCAACGAAAACACCTGAAAGAACCCGACAACCAGAGCTTCGCGCAATCCGGCGTGTTCCATTTCACGGCGTTTGTTGCCGACCTGTTCGGCGATCCACAAAATCACCGCCCAGACGACCATGCTGGTTCCAATCACCCACAAGCTTTTGGTCAAACTGCCTTCGATGATCTTTTTCGCCAACAACCCTGCCACTCCCGCCGGGATCGAGCCGATGATAATCAGCCAGCCCAACCGCGCAGATTTGCGAGCGTTATAACCGCGACTGCCGCGATGCCCTTGCAACCACATCAGATTGCCCTGAATCCAGCCCAGCGTAATGGTCAGAATATCGCTCAAAAAATAGATGATGACCGCAGCCAGCGTCCCCAACTGAATGACGGCAACAAACGCCGTCATCTGTTCGGGAGACAGGCCGCCGGGTTTGTCCAGCCCCATCAATTTTTGAGCGACGATCAAATGCCCGCTGCTGCTGATGGGAATGAATTCGGTTAAGCCTTGAATGATGCCAAGAATGATTGCTTGAAGTAAGTTCATTAGGTTGGGGGAATTAACAGATGATTTCAGCGAAAGTTGATCGTAACGGGATTGGCTTCTCTGCCGATTGCCCGGAGCTTCACTTCGGCATCACCGCGCCCGTTCAAACTCCTTGGCAATAAGACGTTGGTTTGCACCAAGCCAACATAACTTGGTTGCAGGCCGACATAGGTGACTTGAGCTGGTGTGCCACCAATCGTGATTTCATAACTTTGCAAATCGGGTTGAGTGTTTGTTCCAACCCCCGCTTTCGCAATGCCGCCTGTTCCGAACAGAACTAAAAAAAGCTGTTCAGTTTCATCGCCGAATTCAATTGGTACGGCGACAAGCTTGCCTTGCACGGGATCGAATCGGGACATTGGCTCATAACTTTCTGCGCCGTTGGTTTTCAAACGATATGCAACAGCAGCAGGAAACCCTTTGCCGGAAGCGTCTGCTGTAAAAAGCGTCAGTTGGAAATCCGCGATATTGACGTTTGCTTCTTTTACAACCTGGCCATTGCGAACAATATTGATGGACGCGGTTCCCAATGCTGTACCGGGTGGCACCTGGAAATTGATCTGCGTCGGAGAAACGAAAAATAACGGCGCTTCACGTTCTGTGTTGGCGGCGTCTTTGATCTTAACGCTGGTTCCGGCCAAAACGGTTGGCAACGGTTGGCTGGTTGCAATTTGTGTGGTTGCCGCCAGATCTGTGCCGAACGTCGAAGCGATGGATTCCTGCGCCACGGTTGGATGACTGCAAAATCCTGCCCGAAAGTTGAAGTCAGCAGCCGAAACGGTCGAAAGGCTGGCGACGGCTGCGCTGAAATTCAATTGTGTTGTCGTCGTAGCAAACGTCAGCGGACAGGAAGAAAAAACGTAGCCAGGTTTGACTGCCGAAACTGTGTAAAAAACGATCCCAGCCCGAATTCCGGAAATGCTCCAAAACCCGTCCGCATCTGTTTCTGTTGTGTAAAAGAGCGGCGGAATGGTCGGCGAGTTTGGACCGGTGATATTAATTGTAACGTCGGCCATTCCGCTGTTTCCAAGAACAACCCGACCGGACACAGAATAGGTTTGCTGTGCCGTAACAGTCGGTTGTGTTGCAGAAAAACCAAGGGCCAAAAACAACATCAGAAATCCAGTCAAGCTGATGGAAACCACAAGAAAACTACTTTGTCGTTTCATCATAATTCTCCTTTTGATAAATCGGGGAGAGTTCTGCTAACTCAGTTTTTGGGACAGGTATACAGATAATTCTGAAATCTGCACACGCACCTGCTGCATCGAATCGCGTTCGCGCACGGTGACAGTACCGCTCAAAGAAGCCGCTGCCGGGTCTTTGCCTTCGCCCAGCGTGTCGTAATCCACCGTGATGCAAAACGGCGTGCCGATTTCATCCTGGCGGCGATACAGCTTGCCGATGGCTGCCGTGTCGTCGTAAACCGCGCGCATCACGGGTTGCAAATCGCGTTTGATCTGCTTGGCGACTTCGACAATGCGCGGTTCGTTTTTCTTGAGCGGAAACACCGCGACTTTGACCGGAGCCAGTTGCGGATGCAGTTTCAGCACGACTCGCGTGTATTCGTCGCAAAGCTTGCTGGCGACTTGCCGGACTTTCTTCAGCAATTCGATCTTGTCCGCTCCCGGCAGATTGCAGGCGTCTTCAACGTCCAACAGAGTTTTTGGCAATCCGGCGTCGGCTGCTTCCAGAGCCGCTTGAATCGCTTTCAGTTGATCTGCGGTTGGAGCAATTGCTTCGCCTTTGGCCGCAGCTTTTTCAGCTTCAGTGATTTTTTTGCCGATGCTTTTCAGCGCGGCGGCATTGGCTTCACGCAGCGGAGCCAATTCCTCGGCTTTCGGCTCGCTGACCAGTTCTTCGTTGTAGGCTTCGCACAAAAACGCCAGCGTCGCGCGCGTAGCTCCCGCCGAAGGTTCAATCACGTAAGGAATGTACCGAGCGCCTTTTTTGCCGTCTGCATTAACAAACTGATCGTCGAAATAATCCAGCTTGCCCGTGCTGTCGGCATTGGCCGTCAGCTTCAGACGTTGCAGGTCTTCTTCGGGAATGTCTCGGCTATGAGCGGAAAGGTCGTAATCCTGCCGGTTGGCCACGCCTTCCAGTTCGCTGTAACCGAGCGAACCTGGGAATTTGTATTCGATGTCAACGGTCGCTTTGGCGTAATGCGCCAGTTCTTCTTTGGTCTGTTCGCGCTTGATGAGCTTGGCTGGGTCAAGTCCAAGTTTGATGTACCAGTTGAATCGCTGTTCGACCCATTCGGCGTGAAGCTCAATGTCGTTCTTTTCGCCAGGCTGCAAATACTGCGGCGGTTTGCAGAAGAATTCGATCTCCATCTGCTCGAATTCGCGCGTGCGAAAGGTGAAATTGCCGGGCGTGATTTCGTTGCGAAAGGCTTTGCCGATTTGAGCGATGCCAAACGGCAGCTTGCGGCGCATCGCCTGCTGGACGTTGTTGAAATTGACGAAAATGCCTTGCGCGGTTTCCGGGCGCAGATAAGCGATGTTTTCGTCGCTTTCAACCGGGCCGACGGTCGTTTTGAACATCAGATTGAAATTGCGCGGATCGGTCAGATTGGTCGAACCGCAGCTTGGACATTTGCCGTCCTGCAAATGATCGGCTCGGCTGCGTTTGCCACATTCGCGGCAATCAACCAACGGATCGCTGAACGTGGCTTCGTGGCCGGAATATCGCCAGACCAACCGGTTCATCAAAATGGCGGCATCCAAACCTTCCATATCGTCGCGGTCGTACACCACCGAACGCCACCACGCGCGCATGACGTTGTTTTTCAACTCCACGCCCAGCGGGCCGTAATCCCAGGTCGAACCGATTCCGCCGTAAATTTCCGAATTCGCAAAGATGAACCCGCGCCGTTTGCACAGGCTGACAATCTTTTCCATGCTTGGAGCAGCCATTGTTGAGAAAACCTTTCGATGAACTTTGATGGGTTTTGTGCGGGGTCAACGTGGAGGCACAAAAACGAGGTGCGGATACTAGCAGACGGTTTTGCCGAAGCGCAAAGCCAGTTTTCAACCAGTTTTTTACTTTCTCAGGGCTTAGGCAAAACACAGCGTGTCAGTAGCCCGACCGTAAGGAAGGGCTTGAGTTCGGTGAAAAAGCCCTTGCTCACGCGCGGGCTACCGACACTTTCTGAACGCTGTCTTGTCGCACTTTGGCTTTTTGTCTACACTGTCGGCGCTTGCCGATTCTGGCCTGCAATCAAGCTTCGGGACTCGAAAAAGAAGTTATGCCGCACCGAAAACGAATCGTTTCCATCGCCGTCTTATGCGCGTTTGCGCTGGCCGCAATTGCCGTCAACTTGCCCGCGAGTCTGGCCAGCGTCTTTCAGCAAAAGAAAGCTGCGCCGCAAAAACCGAACCGTGAAGCTCTGGCCAAAAAACCTGCGCCGACAGGTTCGGTCAAAGACCGGCTGGGCGAAGACGACGGCTACGGTTTGGTGGTGTTTTACTCTTCGACGGTTCACGGCAATCTGGAAGTTTGCGGCTGTCCGATTCATCCGCTGGGCGGAGTCGCGCGTCGAGCCGGATACATCAACGCCTTCAAACGGCGAAGCCCCGATGCCGCGACTTTGCAGGTGGACGCCGGATTCATTTTTGGCGACGAAACGAACGCAGCGGGCGAATTGCGCGAAGACATTCGATTGATGAACGACTGGATCGTTCGCGCCAACGACTTGATGGGTTTGGATGTCGTCAATCTGGGCTTTCGAGATTTGCGTTACGCCGGAATGTTGCTGAACCCGGCGGCAAGCTGGACGGGAAAACCGAAAGCGGAAAAGTCCGCGCTGATTTCTTCCAACATTAAGCCAACAGATTCTTCGCGCGTAGCTCCTGCGCCTTACATCATCAAAATCGTCACCGGCAAACGATTGCCGCAACCGGTTCGCATCGCCTTCATCGGCGTTAGCGACACTGCGCCCGAAGAACAAGCGGCGGCGTTGAAGGCTTCAGGTCTGGCGATCAGCGACCCGCTTCCGGCGGTGAAAGCTGCGTTGGCCGAAGTTCACGACAAAGCCGATGTCACCGTCGTTGTAGGCTTTTTGTCGCTGCCGACGGTCAACCGGCTGGCGCGGCAAAACGACGATCTCGACGTCATTATCAACACGGACGAACGCGGCTTGGTTCCCGATCCGCGCCAGATCAACAACTCTCTGATTGTTTATGCGGCGAAAGAAACCAAGCATCTCGGCGAATTGCGATTTTATGTGGACAACGAAGGCGTCGTTGACCGGTTTACCGCGCGCTATGTCGAACTCGACGAAGTCATCCCCGACGATCCGCAGTTGCTGTCCATCACCAAACAGGCGCGCAAGGAAATTGACCTGCTACAAAACCGGCTGGCCGAAGAAGAAGCCAAAGCTTACACGGCAGCGAACGCCGGGCAGGTTTCGCCTTATGCGACTTCGGCGGTTTGCGCGCAATGCCACAAAACCGAATACGACATCTGGCAAAAATCGCTGCATTCGTATGCGTTTGCGGCGCTGGAAACCAAACAACGGTTGTACGACGCGGCTTGTATTGGTTGCCATTCGCTGGGATTTCAAAAGCCGGGCGGTTTCGTGAACATCAAAGCGACTCCGCAACTGGCAAACGTCCATTGCGAATCGTGCCACGGCGCCGGAGCAGAACATGCAGCCAAACCGACTGTCGGCAGTTACAAGACTCCGCCGAAAAACGAAAGCTGTCTGGTTTGCCACGACCGCGAAAACAGTCCCGATTTCGATTTTGCAAAGTATTGGCCGGTCATCGCTCATACCAACAGTTTGAAGCAACCGGCGGCTGATATCGGAAAACCGAAAGCACCTGTTCGCAGGAAAAAGTAAGTCATGGAAAGCCTGCTCAAATTGCTGCCGACGATGATTCGCCTGTCAGGCGATAATCCAGAAGTTCGGGAGCAGGCAGTCTTTGCCGCCTGGCGGGTGGCGGCTGGAAAAGGCGTCGTTGGCGGTTGCGCTCCGTTTCGGTTGTACGAAAAACAATTGGTCGTTGCCGTGCTCGACCAATTTTGGAAAAAGCAGTTGGAGTCGTTGTCCGCTCAATACTTGTTTCGCATCAATTCGCTGCTCGGCGCACAGATGGTCACGTTCATCGAATTTCGGCTTGATCGAGACTTTGTGCTGAAGGTTCAAGGTCATCAAGCGCGCGCTTACGAGTTTCAACACACGGAAGAACTTGCCGGCGAGTTGAAAGAATCCGCCGAAGAAATCAAAGACGCCGATTTGCGCGAACAGTTTTTGCGCGCAGCAGCGAAGAGTTTAGAAAGAAAGAATCCGGAAGGATGAATTCGGAACGATGAATTCGGAACGATGAATGATGAATCGGCAAGTCAACGATTCCGATTCATCATTCCGAATTCATCCTTCATCATTCAAATATGCCTATCACACGAACCGAAGTCGAAAAGATCGCCAAGCTGGCCAACCTGGAACTGACCGATGCCGAAAAGGAATCGTTTCCTGCCCAGTTGTCCGCCATCGTCGAATACATTGACCAATTGAGTGAACTGGACACAGCGAACGTCGCTCCATGGCAACCGCGCAGCGTAGGAAACGCCGCGTCATCGTTCGCTTCGCGCGACGACGTGGTTGAAGCCAGCCTGGGGCAGGAAACGGCTCTGGCCGAAGCGCCCAACGCGGACGAAGGCCATTTCACGGTTCCGCGCGTGATTGGTTAAGTTTCAGTAGCCCGACTGTAAAGGAGGGCTTTGACAGAGTAATCACCAGCCCTTCCTCACGGTCGGGCTACCGACACTTATGAGCACACCACTGACCATCGAAGAAATCCACAAACTGTACGCAGCCGGCGAAGCCACGCCGAGCGAGATTGTTCGCACGACGCTCGAAAAAATCGAAGCCGACAACGAACGGTTGAACGCTTATCTGACCATCAGCAAAGAATCTGCATCCATCGCCGCAGCGGCGATGGACAACGAAATTCAATCCGCGATTCAAACCAAACCGCTGGCCGGAATTCCCGTCGTCGTCAAAGACAACATGTGTACCGCCGGAATTCGCACCACCTGCGGTTCGCGGATTCTGGGCAATTACGTTCCGCCGTACACCGCCACCGCCGTCCAAAAACTGCAAGCCGCCGGAGCCATTCTGGTCGCCAAAGCCAATCTGGATGAATTTGCGATGGGCAGTTCGACGGAAAATTCCGCGTTCGGCACGGTGCGCAATCCGGTCAACACCGATTACGTCCCCGGAGGTAGTTCGGGCGGTTCGGCTGTGGCCGTTGCCGCAGGACACGTGCCGGTTTCGCTCGGTTCCGACACCGGAGGTTCGATTCGGCAACCGGCTTCGTTTTGCGGGATCGTCGGATTGAAGCCGACTTATGGCCGAGTCTCACGTTACGGCCTTGTTGCTTATGCGTCGTCGCTGGATCAGATCGGGCCGTTTGCCACGTCGGTCAAAGACGCTGCGCGAATGCTGCAAGTCATTTCCGGCCACGACCGGCACGATTCGACTTCATCGAATGCACAGGTTCCCAACTTCCTGTCGGCACTGACCGGCAACATCAAAGGCTTGCGCGTAGGCGTGCCGCCTGAATGTTTTGGCGAGGGCTTGGACGCTGAAGTCCGCACAAAGGTCGAAGCCGCCATCGCCAAATTGAAAGAGCGCGGTGCGGAAATTGTCGAAGTCCATTTGCCGCACACCAAATATGTTGTCGCGGTTTATTACCTGATTGCGACGGCTGAGGCTTCATCTAATCTGGCGCGGTTTGACGGCGTGCGTTACGGCCATCGCACCGAAGACCCTCGCTCGCTGTCGGATTTGTATCGCCGCACGCGCGACGAAGGGTTCGGAGCCGAAGTCAAACGCCGAATCATGCTCGGCACGTTTGCGTTGTCGTCCGGCTATTACGACGCTTATTACGAAAAGGCTCAGCGAGTGCGCGCGATGCTGGCAAACGATTTTGCCGAAGCCTTCAAAAAGTGCGATGTGATTGCCACGCCGACTGCTCCAACGCCCGCGTTCAAGATCGGCGAAAAATCCGATGATCCGCTGGCAATGTATCTGGGCGACATTTACACAGTGACGATGAATCTGGCCGGAGTTCCAGCCGTCAGCGTTCCTTGCGGAGCGTCATCGGCGGGCTTGCCAATCGGCATTCAATTGATCGGCAATCATTTTGACGAAGCGCGATTGCTCAACGCGGCTTATGCTTTTGAGCAGGAAAACTCGATTTGACAGTTTCTTAGGTGGAAGCAGATAATCCGCGCCGCTGACGTGACACTTCACTCTTTCGATCAAGTTCTAAACTCAAATCACAAGTAGTTTTGCTGGATATTTACAGATCGCGTCAGCTTGTAACAGGGCTTTGCTGGGATAAGATTCATTTCCAAACCGATTCTGGTTTCATAACACGCTCGAACTCATCTTTTGAATAAAGCAGGTGAGAGACTGTCAACAGGGGCTCGCCTAACCACCCAATCGAACGGCGTCCGTTTGGCCGCCCGTCCATCTTCGTGGAGGAAACCATGCGTTTTGAGCTTTTCGTCAAGCGCGCTTTTCCGGCTGTCTTGCTGACACTGGCGTTGGCCGTTGTTGCCTTCGGACAAACCAGTTCCAGCTTGAGCGGAATCGTGCAAGACCCTAACGGAAGCGCCATCGCCGGCGCAAAAGTCACGGTCAGTGATCCCAGCAAGAACTTGCAGATCGAGACCAAAACCAGTTCTGACGGAAATTTTTCTTTCCCGACGCTGCAAGCCGGAACGTACAACGTGACGATTGAAGCGCAGGGATTCTAAGAAAGCCATCAAAACCGGCTTGGTGCTGGCGGTAGCCGACCGCCAATCCACAGGCGTCATCAGCTTGGAAGTCGGCGATCTGGCCAACACGGTGGAAATCACCGCCGACGCCGCACAACAGCTCATCAAGACCGAGAGCGGCGAACAAAGTCAGGTTATCAGCGGCGAGCAAGTGGCCAACCTGGCGTTGAACGGACGCAATTACCTCGACCTGGTCAAATTGACGCCGGGCGTGGTCAGTTTCGTCAACGCGCAAACTGCCGGCCCTGGTGGTCTGGGCGGCTTTAACATCAACGGGACGCGCGCCAACCAACACAACTTGACGATTGACGGAACCACGAACGTGGACACCGGTTCGAACGGAACCCAGCACATCGCGCTGGTGCTCGACAACATTGCCGAGTTCAAAATTCTGACTTCAAATTATCAGGCTGAATATGGACGTTCGGCGGGCGGTGACATCAAGGTCATCACCAAAGGCGGCGGCAAGGATTTTCACGGCACGGGCTATTACTATCACCGCCACGAACAATTCAACGCCAACAGCTTTTTCAACAACGCGCAAGCTCGTCAACGCAATTTCTATCGCTACAATTACCAGGGCTTCAACCTGAGCGGCCCGGTTTGGCTGCCCAAGAAAGTCTTCGGGCCATTGGGTAATGACAAACTACGCGAAAAAGTGTTTTGGTTTGTTTCGCGCGAATGGCAGGAACAATTGCTACCCGGTGCGGCACGTCAATCGCGCGTCCCAACGGCGGCGGAAATTGCTGGCGATTTCAGTCAAACCCGCAGCGGCAATGGTTCCGCCATCACGTTGTACGACCCGACGACTGGTCAGCCGTTCGCCAATAACATCATCCCGGCGAATCGAATCAACCCCAACGGACGAGCGATCCTGCAAAAATTTGGCCGCTTTGCCGGTGGCGTCGGAACTTTCAACACGGCTGCCAACTATGGATTCAACCATCAATCGCAAGCCAGCGCCGGGTATCCGCGACGCGAATACAGCATCCGCGTGGATGCCAACATCACGGAAAACACGCGCACTTTCGTTCGCTACACGCGCGATGCCGACCAGCAATTTTTGCCGTACGGCCTGGGCTGGACGGGCGGAAACAACCAGATTCCGCTGGACGTGCTGGATTTCAAACAAGCGCCTGCCTGGAACGGAACCTACAACCTGACGACCACGCTGTCGTCCACGCTGACTAACGAATTTGTGTTCGGCGCCAGCCAGAACAACTTAACGCTTGATCCGACGGATCCGAATGCGGCGACCTACAGCGGCTTCGGTTTCAACTGGGCGACGCCGTTCCCCTACCCTGCCAGCCAGTTCATCAACATCACCTTCGGTAATGGCTACATCGCCGGACACAACTGGGCAGGTTCGACCGGGTATACGCAATTCCCTTACAAGAACTCGAACACGACCTTCGACTTTTATGACAACGTCAGCAAAGTCTGGGGTTCGCATACGATGAAAGCGGGTATTTACGTCCAGCGCAGCCGAAAAGATCAGGCGGCTGGCAACTCCATGAACATCGTCTTCAACCCGCTCAACAACCCTGGCGGCACGGCCAACCTGGCCAACCCGAACAACACCGGCCACGCTTATGCAGACGCCCTGCTCGGCGCGTTCAATACCTTGCAACAGCCAACAGTCGGCATCTATCAAGGGCAATATCGTTCGACCAACGTCGAATGGTACGTGCAGGACAATTGGAAAGTGAATCGCCGGTTGACGCTGGATTACGGTCTGCGCATGAACTGGATTCAGCCGCAATTCGACCAACGGTTGCAGGGTGCGTTCTTCGATCCCGCACGCTATGACCGCAGCAAGGCCGTCCGCCTGTATCGTCGCGCAAATGGTGGAGCCAATGCCATTGACCCAGCCAACCCGACCGCCCTGTTGCCATCGTTTCTGATCAATCGTGTCGTGCCGGGTTCCGGCGACAACTTCAACGGGATGATCCGGCCCGACCAAGGCATTGAACGCGGCGGATTCAAAAATCGCGGCATTCAATGGGGTCCGGCTCTCGGATTTGCCTTTGACGTGTTCGGCAACCAGAAGAGCGTAATCCGCGGCGGATACCGCATCGGATACGACCGCGTTTCAGGCAACAACGTAGTGTTCCCGTCGGTCGAACAACCGCCGACCTTCGTCAATCCCACGTTCAACTTCGGCAATCTGGCTACTGTTGGACAAAATACCGGTCAGATCGCGCTTGGAACGGTCGGCGTTCGCGGCGCGGATCGTGAAGGTTACATCCCGAACGTCCAGAGCTTCAGTTTCCAATTGCAACAGGATGTCGGTTATTCGACGGTCATCAGTGTTGGTTACGTCGGAACGCTTTCGCGTCACCTGCCGGAAGACATCAACATCAACGCCATTCCGTATGGCACGTTGTTCACCAAAGCCGCGCAAGACCCGTCGTTTTATGCGAACGGCGTCGTGCCGGATGAAGAACCGAACCTGCCGCAGCTTTACCGCGATGCCGGTTTGAAGTTTACCGGACGCTTTGCGTTCCAGCCGGATTTCCTGCGCGCATTCCCAGGCTACGGCACGGTGCAGATGAAAACATTCGGCGGTTCGTCGAATTACCATTCGCTGCAAGCCACAATGCAACGTCGTTTCCGACGTGGCGTGACATTCGGCGCGGCTTATACCTGGTCAAAAGCTCTGGGAACTGCCTCCAACGTCGAAGGCGAATTCATCAACATCGTCTGTTCGCGTTGCGTTGATTACCGCACGCTGAGCTTTGATCGCCAGCACATCCTCAACATCAACTATGTATGGGATCTGCCGACGCTCAAATCGGACAACTGGTTTGCCAAGGGCGTAGTCAACGGATGGCAAATCACCGGCGTCACCCAGTTCATGAGCGGAACCCCGCGCGAATTGGGCTTCGGCATTCAGGGCATCAACGTAAGCCAGCACATCACGGGTTCGTGGACGGAAGGCCCACGCCCGGTCATCGTGGGCAACGCCCAACCGAGCATTGATTTTGCTAAGGGCTTTGATTTTACGGCGCTGCAAATGCCGAACATCAATCCCGGCCCGCAACCGCGTTCGTTTGTGCGTAACCCTGGCATCAACGTCACCGATCTGGCGTTCTTCAAGAGCTTCAGCATGGGCGGCGATGGCAAACGGTTCATTCAGTTGCGCTTTGAAACGTTCAACTTCTTCAACCACGCGCAATTCGATGGATACAACTCCGGCTTGACGTTCTTCCCGAACACCAGCTTTGCGGTGACGAATGGCGTATCGCAGTTCCTGTCGAATTACCGTCAATTCCAGAACGCTTCTCCGCAAACCATCCTGAACGTTCGCAACGGCGCTCGTCCGCCGGGCAACGCGCAGTTCGGTCAGGGCGTTGGCGAATTCAACGCTCAGCCCGGCTACGTGTCCGGTAATCGAAACATCCAGTTGGCGGTGAAGATCGTTTTCTAAGCCAAGCTGAACTTCGACACTTTCACGGGGATTGCAAAACTCTTGCAGTCCCCGTTTTTCCTTTTGAGCTTATGCGAAAACCATTCTTTCAGAACTTACGCAAACCTCGCAGTGTCAGTAGCCCGACCGTCAGGAAGGGCTTGGGGTTAGTGAAAAAAGCCCTTGCTTACGCGCGGGCTACCGACACGCGCGTAAGTCCTATCCTTTTCTTTTCAATTGCCTGCGTTTTGTTTGGCGCTGTTGGTTCCGTTCAGGCAGCGTGGCAAGGCGGTTTTACGATCTTCGGGCGAGTCAGTTTGCCAGACGGCCAACCGGCAGCGCGCGTCAGGGTCTTCATCGAAACGACCAACGGATTGAAACGCGACGTGTTGACCGACCAGGAAGGCAATTACGAATTTCGTGGGATGAGCGCCGGACGGTATCGCGTTTACGCCATCAACCCGGACGTGCCGGAACAGTTTTCCGAACCGGCGGAATCCGATACCACACGCGCATACGCCAACCGGTTGCAAATCAATGTCTATCTGCGGCTGCCGCTGCACAGCGAGAAAAAAGAAGCCAAACCCGGCACAGTCAGCGCCATCGAAGCCGCGCAAAACATTCCCAAAGACGCTCGCAAAGCCTACGAACAGGGCGTGAAACTGCAAAGGGAGAATCGCCCTCAGCAGGCGCTGGAACAATTCAACAAAGCGATTGAACTATTCCCTGCTTACTTTCAGGCACTGGCCGAACGCGGCAATCTGCTGACGCAGCACAACAAACTGGCCGAAGCCGAAATGGATTTTGTTAGCGCGCTGCAAATTAACGACAAATATGCTCCGGCGTATCGCGGCATCGGTTATTGCCAGATTCAACAAAAGAATTTTCAAGCGGCAGTCAGCAATCTGGAAAAATCCTTTGTGCTTGATTCGAACGCGCCGATGACATTGTTACTGCTGGGGTATGCCAACCTGTCGCTCAACCGGTACGAAGAAGCCAGGCAATGTTTCCAGCAGTCACTAAAACTTGGAGCCAACATTGCCGCGCGCGCTCACGTGTATCTGGCGGAAATTTACGCCCACGAACAAAAGTTTAAGGAAGCGGCGGACTCAATTGCGGCTTATCTGAAATCCAATCCCAATGCCGCCGATGCCGCCAATTTGCGAAAGATGGAAGCCGATTGGCGCGAACGCAGCACCAAAAAGCAATGAGCAGTTTGCTGTCGAAGATTTCCAGCGGAATTTACAGGCTCGTAAATTCCAACAAGGCTCCGGTCAAGCTTGACCCTGAAAAACCCCGTTTATCGTCTCTCAAAGTTTTTTGCTTTGGTTTGCGTGATTCGCGGAAAGTTTTACGCTGAAAGTTATTGTTGTGGGGCCTCTTCCCCAAACCTTGCGGGTTTGGGGAAGAGGTTTTGTTGTTGGTAGGATTCAGGGTGGTTGTCAGTCAGTTGTTGCAGGGCTGCTTGGTGCAGCTTGGTTTGGTGGTGGTGTTCAGGGTGGTAGGAAGACGCATAAAACGCTCAACGACGACCTTTGCGAATTGCGAAAGGTCATCAAGTTATAAAGACACGAATTAGTAATTGAATTCGACGCGCTCAGGCGCAATCCCACGTGGAAAGAATTGTCAGTAGACAGGGGCTTACTCAGTAAGTCTTTTTTTGTTTTGGAGTCACGCTGCTTCCGATGCCACTCAGGAGCGTGTTGTGTATCGAAGTTCGTTGCTTCGTTTGAGGTTGGCGCGGAATGTACGCTTCGACTTTGTAGCTGTCAAGCATTTTGATTAGATTGACACCTCATCCGCAAATATTCGACAATCCGTTCAGAATCAAGCGTTCATACATCACCAGACATACCGACTGGGATTTGAAGACAAACAACTGGTGCTTTCCCCTTTGCCCTACGGCGGCGTTGGCCGCTGTTCTTGAAAGGCGGACGTTTTATGAAGAAGGCTTTGCAAGTGTTTTTGGCTGGCTGCGTGCTGAGTTCCTTTTCAGCAACTCCGGCTGTTTATGAACTTGGCAGCAATCACTCGTTTGCCGTGAATGCGGCGGTTCCGGCTTTGGCTGTCGTTTCCGGTACAGTGAAAGACGAACGCGGAGCGCCATTGATCGGCGCAGTGGTCGCGGTGATTGAACCTAGAAATCGCGGCAAGGAACTTAAGCGCGTCAGCACGGATGCGAAAGGTCGTTTTTCCGCTGGCATCACGCCGGGCGTATATCGGCTGCGAGCGTTTGCCGAAGGTTTTGTGCCGCGCGTGACCAATGTCTTTCTCGACCGCACGACTCACATCAAACATGACTTTCAACTGAAACGCGAAGACACGCTGGTTCAGCGTCGAGGCGATAGCGACGATTATCGCTGGATTGCCCGCGGAGCGCCGCGTCACGCCATGAACCTGACTGAAGAAACCGACGATGTCGTTGATCTGGATGCCGAACGAGCTTTGCAGGCGGATGTCGCTGCTCAGCGCGCGGTCATTCACGGAGCGGCTCAATTTGTCGCAGTCGGTTCGGCTTCGCGTTCGGGCATTCCGGCTTCAGGATTTTACGGAACGAATTTCGCCATTTCAGGATCGTTTGGACATAGTTTCGAGATGGCAGTGATTGGTCAGCGTGGAGTGGGGCAAATGGCTCCGCAACGTCTGACGGCGATGGCGACGATGCGTCCAAGCGACCGCCATCAAGTCACTGCGGCGATTGGTTACGGCCAAACGGCGCTTGCTCGAAAGCTCGGACAGGAGCCGGACGTAATGGCAAACGAGCTGTTTGATGGCAACGCGGTTTTGCCGATCAACCAGCACTCGCAGAACTCGTTGCGCGCGGGAGTCGCTGATTCTCTGGATCAAGTTTCGGTTTCGGCGACGGTGTCTTCGCAAGTGTTTCAGCCGCTGCTGTTGATTTACGGATTCGACTATTCGCGTTTTGTCGGCTCCGTCGCCAATCAGCGAGACAGCATCCTGCCACGTTTCGCCATTCAGTATTCGCCAACTTCGCGGTTGAGAATGAACGCCGCGATCACTCCGGGTTCCGATCATCAAAACCTGACGCCGGAAACATTCGACACCGAAAATCTGCAAGCCTCGTTTGCGACTTCGCCTGCGGAAATTGCGTTCGGACGCTCGCCGATTCTGGATCGCAGCCAACGCTTTGAAACCGGTTTCGAGCGCGTCTTTGGCGAAGGCAATTCCTCCATCGAAGCATCAGCGTTTTACGACATGATCTCCGGGCACGGCGTGGGCGTGCTGGCCTTGCCGTTGGAATCTTCGCCGGAAATGCAGCAGACGTTTCAGCAAGTGGCCAATCAAGTCGCGGCGATGAACGGAGCGGCACGCGGCATTCGGTTGATGTACAACCATCGGTTGAGCGATCACATAACGACTTCGTTCGGTTACAGCTTCGGACGTGGCGAACAGTTCAACAACGACGTTTCGCTGGGAACCATCACGCCAGGGCGTTTGTTCCGGGGCGGATTTTTCCAGGTGGCGGCGGCAAAACTCGACCTGGATTTTACGCAACGCACCGGCACTCGAATTTCGACGGTCATTCGTTTGTCGCCTTCGGCTGTGGTGTTTGCGATTGATCCCTTTGCCGGTCAGATGAGCGTTTACGATCCGAACATCAACATTTATGTCACGCAGGATTTGCCGAATTTCGGATTACCTGTTCGATGGCAAGCCATCGTGGACGCGCGCAATCTGCTGGATCAGCCGACCAGTGTCGAAGACGGTTCGGTTCAGTTGATCGCCACGCGAGTTCGCCGCTCGGTTCGCGGGGGATTGGCTTTCCGTTGGTAAGCCTGGCAGGCAGCAAAGACAAGAAGCTAAAAATAAAACAGTGACATCACAAATCGGCACAAATCGGGTAACGACGCGCACATTGTTGCTGCTGTTCATCGCCTTGCTGGCGTTGGCCAGTGGCGCGTTCAATTTGCGCGACCGGTTGAACCAGAAAGTTGTGCTGACCGATGGAGTCGTCTGGCGCGATGATGCAGAACTTGGCGTGGTAGCTGACCGCATTGAACCCGGCAGCGCGGCAGCGAAAGAAAGCATCCGCCGAGGCTATGTGCTGATCGGCATCAGCCCTACCGGCAGCAGTGACGATTTTGAAGTCGTCGAAAAAGCCCAACACGTTCAGATTTACCTCGACCTGGCCAAAGACCGCGCCGGAGATCGCAATCCCGCGACGCTCAGTTATTGGATCGAAAAACGCAACGACACCGGCGATACGGCCATGGGCGAAGGCGTCGCCGACCTGAAATTGGCGGCGCGTCCGACCAACAATTTGCGTGGGTTATATCTGGCGATGGTTGGTCTGATTTATCTGGCCATCGGCATTTACTTTTTGTTGCGGCAAGGGCGCGCGCCTTACGTGACGCATTTTTTCCTGCTTTGCTTGCTGGCGTTTGTGGCGCATTTTTACAGTCCCACCGAAGAAATGCGCATGCAGTTCGACAAGGCAATTGATTTTGCCGATACGTTGGCGCTGATTTTGCTGGCTCCGATGTTTCTTCATTTTGCGGCGATTTATCCGGCGCGCGTGCAACTGTTTTCGCGGCGTCGTTGGTTGGTTGTCGCCTTGTATTTGCCGTCGGTGGTGATGATTTTGGCTGAAATCTGGTTGAGATTTTCGGCGCTTCGTAACCTATTGCCGATTTCGCCGCTCAATGCTCGAAACTGGTTGTCGAAAATCGAACTATTGTTTTTTGCGGCTTCGTTGATTGCCAGTGCTGCGATGCTGGTTCGCACTTTCCGCCAAGCTCCGAACATTGTTGTTCGCCAGCAATTGAAATGGGTGATGTGGGGAATGAGCGTGGCGTCGGCGTTGTTCGCCGCGTTTTACCTGCCTTCGTTTTTTGCCGATTCGACGGTGTCCGGTTCGTTGGAATTGATTTCGTTGCTGCCGATGGCGCTGATTCCGCTGACGCTGGGATATTCCATCGCGCGATTCCGACTGACCGACGTGGATGTGGTGATGCGGCGTTCGTTCGCGTACATCATCGCCACGCTTTCGGTCGCTGCGCTGTTCGGCACGGTGATGGCAGTCAGTTACGAATCGTTGCGATTGCAATTGTCGCAGGAAGCTTCGCTGTTGATCGCCGCCATCGCCATGTCTGTGTTGGCGATGTTGTTCGCGCCGGTCAAAAATTGGTTGCAGGAACGAATTGACCGCATCTTTTACGGCGAAAAATACGATTACCGCGTCACGTTGCAGGATTTCGGTCGAACGCTGGCTTCGACCACAGAGTTGGACCCGTTGTTGGACAGTTTGATGCGGCGTTTGCGCGAAGTCTTTTCGGTCGAACGGCTGGCGATTTTTGTCGAAGACTTGACCGAACCTTCAGGCTTTCGCGTTGCTCGCTCCGAAGGGATTGACCGCGCAATTTCCTTGCCATCGGAGTTTCTGAACATCTTGCGCGACCGCACGGACAGTTCCGGCATCGTGCGCGTTGAAAGCACGGACGCCGAAGAAGAAGCCGTCACCGGACGATTGATTACACCCGACGAATCTCTTTCGCGGCGAATGTTCAGTTACTTCGTGCCGTGCGGTTCGCGGTCGCGGATTGTCGCGGTGCTGGCGCTTGGACGTTCGACCGATGGTGCGTTGCTTTCGTCGGAAGACACAGACCTGCTGCGCGCGATTTCGGGTTACGTGGCCGTGGCGATTGAAAACGCTTTGCTGTTGGAAGAACAGGCAACACGCGCCAAAGAGCTTGCCCGGTTGAAAGAGTTCAACGAAAACATTGTCGAATCCATCAATGTCGGCGTGATGGTCATCAGCTTTTCGGGGCGCATCACCAATTGGAACGGTGCTCTGGAAGAAATTTACGGGTTGCGACGCGGCGAAACCATCGGTCGTCGCATCACCGAAGTATTCGACACCGAAATGCTGCGCACTTTGCGCGAACTGATGGCTCGCAGCCAGTGGAAGAATGGACATCACAATGGCGCAAACGGAAATGGAAACGGCAACGGTTCGTACAGCACAAACGCCTTTGCCAACGGTTCTGCTGGCGAACCGGTCAATATCTACAAATTCCGCGCTCGTTCAGCCGACGACCGCGACCTGACGCTGAACATTTCGCTGGCTCCGCTGCAAAGCAAAACCTCGCAGATCGAAGGCACGCTGGTCGCCATCGAAAACGTCACCGAACGCATTCGCCTGGAAGAACAGTTGCAGCAATCCGACAAACTATCTTCCATCGGTTTGCTGGCCGCCGGAGTCGCGCACGAAGTGAACACTCCGCTGACGGGCATTTCGTCGTATTCGCAAATGCTGATGCAACAGATTCCCGAAAACGATCCGCGCCATTTGCTGCTGGAAAAAATTCATCGCCAGACTTCGCGCGCGTCGTCCATCGTCAACAATCTGCTGAATTTTTCGCGCGTCAGTGACGCTCGCCTGGTTCCAGTCGCATTGAATCAAGTGCTGGATGACACGATTCAATTGCTGGAAGCCCAGCTTCGCAACACGGAAATCGAAGTCGTCCGCAATTACGATCCCATACTGCCGTTTACGCCGGGCAATGCCGCCAAACTGCAACAGGTGTTCATGAATTTGATCTTGAATGCGCGCGACGCCATGCCGCGTGGTGGGCGTTTGGAAATTGCCACCGAATCAAATTTGGATTCGATCTTCATCAGCTTCCGCGACACTGGCGTAGGCATCGCCGCCGATCATCTGGCTAAAATTTACGATCCGTTTTTCACTACCAAACAAATCGGCAAGGGCACGGGACTCGGCCTGGCTGTCAGTTACGGAATCATACGCGACCACGGCGGCCTTATCGCCGTCGAAAGCCAGCCCGGCGAAGGCACTGTTTTCCAAATCTCTCTGCCGCTGGTCACCGCCCACCAACAGTTGGCGGCAGCCAGCGATTAAGCGCGTACTTCGCACCCCGAAGTTTCAACACCAAAAAAAACACAGGAATTTTTGAAGTCATGAAAGCGATCAATCTTGCTGTTCAGGCATTGCTGTTGATGTGCGCGATGACTGGTTTGGCTGTTGCCGCTGAACTGTCCGCCGGAGTTGCGCGCGTCGAAATCACTCCACCGGTAGGATTTCCGATGGGCGGATATGCCGCTCGGCAAGGGCCGTCAACCGGCGTTCACGATCCGCTGTTCGCCACCGTTTTGCTGTTCAAAGCCGAAGGCGGCAGCGTGGCAATCGTCAGTTGCGATTTGCGGTCGTTTCCTTCCGAACGAATTGTCACGCTGGCGCGCGAACGCAAATTGGCCGATCACGTTTTGATTGCTGCCACGCACAATCATTCCGGCCCGATGACCTGGGAAGACAAAAGCTGGCCGAAATCCGACCACTCGTGGTTTGCCGACACCGAAGACAAAATCCTCAGCGCAATCGAAGAAGCCTCGAAGAAACTTTTTTCGGCTCGCGTTGCCGCCGGATTCGGAGAAATCTATCTCGGCCACAATCGCCGCAAAGTCTCCGCCGACGGCAAAGTGACTATGTTCTGGCGTAACGCGGACAAACTGCCGACTTCGCCGATTGATCCGACAGTTGGCGTCATTCGCGTGGACGACGAAACCGGCAAACCGCGCGCGGTGTTGGTGAATTACGCTTGCCACGCTGTCGTGCTGGGGCCGGACAATCGGCAAATTTCTGCGGACTATCCCGGTTATCTTCGCCAACGCATCGAACGCGAACTGCCCGGCGCGCTGAGTTTGTTTACTCAAGGCGGCGCAGGCGACATCAATCCTTACCACGACAAACAACCTGTCGCCGAAAACGGTTTTGCCGAAGCCGAAAAGATGGGCAACGCGCTGGCCGACGAAGCTTTGAAAGTTGCGCGTAAGCTGAAACCAGCGGCCAACGCCTCGGCCAAGCTCCAAGCCATTGCCGAAGTCAAAGAGTTCCGCGACCGTTGGGATGCGACGAAAACTATCAAAGCCGGATTGACGACTTTATTGCTGAACAACTCCATCGCCATTGCTACGATGCCCGGCGAACCTTTCGTTGATTTGCAGATTGCTCTGCGCGACAAGTCGGAAATCGCAGCCACGTTTTTGTTCGGCTACACGTTCAGCGCGGGCGGCGAATGGATTGGCTACGCGCCGACGCTGAAAGCCGCGACCGAGGGAGGTTACGGCGCGGGTTACAACACTCGTCTTGAAGTCGGCGCTGGCGAAGCAATGATTGATCGTCACATCGTCAACCTGTTCACGCTGATGGGCAAACTGAAAAAATCGCCGAGCTTCTGACAAAAAATTTCCTTTTCGCATTCGGCGATGAAGTGTTAAATTACGGCTTCGCCGTTGGAGATTTCTCCGCATCTCGTTCCCGCAATTTGAACCACGTTTTAGTAATTGATCTTCGATCCACTTGCCGGCCCCGCAAAACCAAAGAGACATCAGGTAAGGAGATTTTCAATGTTAGTTTGTCCGTCTTGTGGAAGTTCCAGAGTTCGCAACGGTTATAAGCCTGCGTTTTTTCTTTTGCGGATTTTGGGCATACGAGCGTTGTTGTGTGACAACTGCAACTTTCCTTTTCAAGCCTTTTCACCATTTCCACCGAAAAACCGTCGTCCGAAACAAACTGCCAAAGCCGATGTATACCCTGTGGCTCCGGCGATTGACTTGGGACAACTGAAACCGGTTTTGCCTGTCTTCGAATCGCGCGAACTGAAGCCGGTTTCGGTTAAACCGGCTCAGGTTAAACGACCGGTCAAACAATCCGCCCCGTCTGTGATGGCGGTTGCGGCTCAAACGGAAACCGCTGGCGGAGTCGTTGTTGATCGAGTCGCGCCTGTGCGGCAGGGACTGCGAACAGAAATCACCAAGTTGTACGCGCAACGCGCTGAGGAAAAAGAGGATGATGTGGCCGGAACGCTCAACCACGCCACAATCACCTGTCCGGAATGTCAGTCGCGCAATGTTAAACGGCGTCGGCGAAATTTTTTGGAGCGTACTTTTTTGGCGGTCACGGATCACAAACCGTATGTTTGCCGAAACTGCGATGCGGCGTTTTATTCAAAAGCCAGCGAACAAGAAGACGGTTCGCACGAAGTCGGGCGAGTTGAAGCGGTTTGAGCCGTGTTGTGCTTAATTCGATGGGCTGGAGCTGGTTTGTGGCTGGGTGATGATAAACGGCAGATTTTTTCCGGCATAAACCAGCATCCCGATTTTGGTTTCTTCTTTTACGCGGTTGAAGCTGAATGTTGCTTCAAATGATTGGCCGGGGTTGAGCCGGACAATTCCATCCTGCGGAAATGCCTGCCCATTGGCTGTGCGCCGATCTCGCAATTTGTATTCGCGGCATTTTTCATCGAGCAAAAACGCGCGGTCTTTTTCGCCGATCAACCAGCGACCGGCGCTCAATCTGTAAACCGGCAGCGAAAATTCAACCGGCGAATCAGTCGCGTAGATCACAACCCGGACGGCGGTTTCGTTTGGGGCATTGGTGACGGACACGACAGCCAATTGAGGAATTCCGGCGGTTCCCGACGAAGTGCATTTCGACAGTCCGTTGACGGTTTCGGCCAATGCCGCCACGCGAACCGATTCCGGGTCTTTTGAACATCTGCCAGCCAACAGCGACAAACTCGCCGCAACGATCAACAACAAATTCCCGCCTGATTTCCAAACTTCCATGTTTTCTCCAAGAGTTCTGTTTGGTAACTGCTCAGCCTGGAGCCAAAAACTCGGTACGGAACCCGGAGCGGTAGCGACGGGATGCTTACAAAGCTCACGCCTCACAAGAAACCGGGGCGCTACCGCTTCCCGTTCCGTACCCGCTAAGCAGTTACCCTGTTTGAAAAATTCTCGCCTGCGTTTCAGAGTGAAGCCGTCTGCGCTGGCAGAGAATTTACCTTTTGACGATAGAACTGCAAACAAGTGACGAAGCTTGAGCAAAAATTAAAAGCAGCAATTCGGCGAATTGGCGTTGCCGAACACGAATCGTTGGTTGTAGCCGTTTCCGGCGGAATGGATTCGGTCGCCTTGCTCGACGCACTGGTTCGGCTTCGCCAGCGAGGCAAATTGTCCGCTAAGTTGTTTGTCGCTCATTTGAATCATCAACTTCGCGGCGAAGATTCCGACGGCGACGAAGCCTTTGTTCGTAGTTTAGCCACCGAACGTGCATTGGATTACGTTACTGAGCGAATTGCTGTGGCAAACATTGCGCGGGAGGAAAAACAAAATCTGGAAGCGATTGCGCGACGGATTCGATACGAATTTCTGAGGCGAACGGCTGAAACGGTTGGAGCTAAATCGGTCTGCACGGCTCACACTTTGGACGATCAAGCAGAAACGATTTTGATGCGATTGCTGCGAGGCGTTGGCGCAGAAGGACTGGCAGGCGTCCATGAAGTCAGACCGCTTGGCCAATTGGTGACGTTGATTCGTCCGTTGCTGGCCGTCACGCGAGAAGAAGTGGCGGAACATTGCGAGCATTACAAATTGGAATTTCGCCACGACCGTTCCAACGATTCGATGGAATTCACACGCAACCGCATTCGGCAGGAGTTGTTGCCGCTGCTGAAAAGTTTCAATCCGAGCGTCAATCTTTCGCTGGTTCGTGTGGCTGAGTTATTGACCGAAGACGAAAACTTTTTGCGGCAAGCGACGATTGAAGCTCTGGCCGAAGTTCGACAAGGCGAAGGTTTGAGCATTAAACGGCTGATGACAAATCCGTTGGCGATTCGTCGCCGAGTTCTGCGACAGTGGTTGAAAGAAACGCGCGGCGGATTGCAGAGAATCGAAGCCGTTCATCTGGCCGCGATTGAACGATTGTTGAGCGCCGGAAAAAGCGGGCGAGTAATTGAATTGCCTGGCGATTGGCAAGTTCGACGCAAATCCGGCGTTCTTGAACTTGCGCGAAAGGAAATCAGCGCAGTTTCGACGGAAAATACAGGCGAAGACGCTGACAATTGAAACAGTTTTGGAAATTTCGGGCGGATACAAAGTCGAAACCTTGCCAATTGGTTGGGCGTCTAAAACTTTGTGGCTGTTTTGCGGGCAAATGGCGAGCGAAATTCGCTTTGATAGGCTAGAATGCCTGCCAGGATTTCAACGGAGGTAACTGATTTTGAACTCGACAGTTAGACAAGTAATTTTTTGGGTGGTGATTATCGGCGGAGCCGTTCTACTTTATCGTTTCTTCAACAATCCCAGCGTGAATCAGCCAGTGCCGCTGGCTTACAACGAGTTGATGGAAAAAGTTGAAGCCAAACAAGTGACATCCGCTCAAATCGAGAAAGAAAAAGTCGTCGGCAAGCTGGTAGACCAGCGAAACTACACGACCCAAATCGGCGGTGAAAAAAGCGCAGACACCATTGCCGAAGCGATGCGAAAAAATAATGTGCGGGTTGAATACAACAACTCCGCCACCAGCGGAATGTGGATGCAGGCGCTGATTTTTTATGCGCCGTTTGTGCTGATTATTGCGCTCTGGATTTTCATGCTGCGGCAGATGCAATCGGGCGGCAACAAAGCCCTGAGCTTCGGCAAGAGCCGCGCCAAGCTGCTTTCCAACCAACAAAAGCGCGTTACATTCAAAGACGTGGCTGGCGTGGACGAAGCCAAAGAAGAGCTTCAAGAGATCATCGAATTCCTCAAAGAACCGCAAAAATTCCAAAAACTCGGTGGCCGCATTCCGAAAGGCGTCTTGATGATGGGGCCTCCGGGAACTGGCAAAACCTTGTTGGCACGCGCCATCGCCGGTGAAGCCAACGTGCCGTTCTTTTCCATTTCCGGTTCGGATTTTGTCGAAATGTTCGTCGGCGTCGGAGCCAGCCGCGTCCGCGACCTGTTTGAGCAGGGCAAAAAGAACGCTCCGTGCATCATCTTCATTGACGAAATTGACGCGGTCGGTCGTCATCGCGGAGCCGGACTGGGCGGCGGTCACGACGAACGCGAACAAACGCTGAACCAGTTGCTGGTCGAAATGGACGGCTTCGAATCGAATGATGGCGTGATTCTGGTCGCTTCGACCAACCGGCCTGACGTACTTGATCCGGCGTTGCTCCGTCCTGGACGTTTTGATCGTCGAGTCATCGTCAACCGTCCCGACGTGAAAGGCCGCGAAGGAATCTTGTCGGTTCACACGCGCAAAATCCCGCTCGGCGAAGACGTGGATATTTCGGTCATCGCTCGCGGAACACCGGGTTTCACCGGAGCCGATCTGGCCAATCTGGTCAACGAAGCCGCGCTGAACGCCGCTCGCTACAACAAAAAAATGGTGGCGATGATGGATTTTGAATGGGCGAAAGACAAAGTCCTGATGGGTTCGGAACGCAAATCCGCGGTAATGTCCGAAGAGGAAAAGAAAACCACCGCTTACCACGAAGCCGGTCACACCATCGTCGGTTTGAAAGTGCCGAACGCCGATCCGGTTCATAAGGTCACGATCATTCCGCGCGGAATGGCGTTGGGATTGACCCAGCAACTGCCCGAAGGCGACCGCTATACGCACAGCCTGGATTACATCGAAGGTTCGATTGCCATTTTGATGGGCGGACGTTTGGCCGAAGACATCTTCCTCGGCAAAATCACGACCGGCGCATCCAACGACATCGAACGCGCGACCGAACTTGCTCGCCGGATGGTGTGCGAATTCGGTATGTCCCATCTGGGTCCGCTGACGTTCGGCAAAAAAGAAGAGCAAATCTTCCTTGGCCGTGAAATCGCTCAACACCAGGATTACAGCGAAGACACCGCCGTCAAAATTGATCAGGAAGTCAAACGCATTGTCTTCGATCAATACGAACGCGCTCGACAGATCATTCTGGACAACCGCGATGCGATGGAGCGGCTGGCTCAGGAACTGCTGGTACGCGAAACTCTGGACGCCGTACAGATTCGCCGCGTGGTGGCTGGTTTGCCACTCGACGACGATGAACCGACGCCACGTCCGCGACCGGAATCAGACAAGCCCGCCGACAAAGAACCGGTGCTGAAACCGATTCTGCCGCCGATCACTGGCGGCAATCCGGCTACGGCCTGATGGCGTGAACGGATGATTTGATGAAAAGGTGAAGGGGTGAGTCAATCGCCTCTTCACCTTTTTTGTTATGCGAAAAACACCATGCGATTATTTAAAGCCGCAATTGTCTGCCTTTCGATGACATTGATCGTTGGCGCTTCATTCCAGAAAACCTCATCGCCAATCAAATTCGCCGATGTGACGAAAGCCGCTGGCATCAACTTCGTCAACGCTTCGTCCGCCGAGAAGAAATACATCGTCGAAAGCATGGGCGGCGGCGTTGCAATGTTTGATTTCGATGGAGACGGGCGGCTGGATATTTACCTGCTCAATTCGTATTCGGTCGAAGCCGCATTGGCCAAAAAGCCTCGTCCGGCGGCGGCGCTGTATCGAAATCTGGGCAACGGCAAATTTGAAGAAGTCGCCGCCAAAGTCGGTCTGGCCGATCCGGGCTGGGCGATGGGAGTGTCCATCGCTGATTTTGACAACGATGGCGACGACGATCTTTATGTGACCTGTTTTGGCGCGAACAAACTTTATCGAAACTCCGGCGGCAAGTTTGAAGATGTGACGGCCAAAGCCGGAGTCGGCGATGCGCGGTTTTCGACCGGTTCGGCCTGGGGCGATTATGACCGCGATGGCGATCTGGATTTGTTCGTCGCCAATTACGTTGAATTTTCGCTCGACAAACTGCCGCAATTTGGCAAAGGCGAAACCTGTCGTTTTCGCAACGTCGAAGTTCAGTGCGGCCCGCGAGGTTTGCCCGGCGCGGGCGATATGCTTTATCGAAACAATGGCGACGGCACGTTCACCGATGTCAGCAAACAGGCCAAAGTCGAGGACTCCGCAGGGCATTACGGTTTGGGCGTGGTCTGGACGGATTTTGACGATGACGGTTGGCCGGATATTTTTGTCGCCAACGACGCGACGCCGAATTACGCCTATCGCAATAATCACGACGGCACGTTTACCGAAATGGGTTTGATGCTCGGTGTGGCCGTGGATGAAAACGGCGTCGAACAAGGTTCAATGGGAATTTCCGTCGCCGATTATGACCGCGACGGGCGATTGGATTTGGTCGTCACCAACTTCGCCGAACAGTACAACACCATTTATCGCAAAAACGCCGACGGGACTTTCAGTGACGTGACCCGCTCAACCAAAACTGCCGAAGCCGCCTTGCCACTGGTTGGATGGGGCGTGAAGTTTTTTGACGCCGACCACGATGGCTGGCCGGATTTGCTGGTGGCCAACGGCCACGTCTACCCTCAAATCGAAGGCGCTTTTTCCGGCGGCCAATATCCTCAGCGAAAATTGTTTTACCGAAATTTGCGCAACGGAACATTCGCCGACTTGTCGAATGAAGTTGGCGAAGCTTTGACCGTTCGCAGAGCTTCGCGTGGAGCGGCTTTCGGCGATTACGACGAAGACGGCGACGTGGATGTAATCGTCAATGAACTGGATGGCGAGCCTATGTTGCTTCGCAACGAAACCGGATCGAAATCCGGCAACTGGCTCAGCCTGAAACTGGTTGGAACAAAATCAAACCGCAACGCGGTCGGCGCTCGCGTCGCAGTGAAAGCTGGCGGTTTAACTCAAGTTGATGAAGTCCGCGCGGGCGACAGTTACATCTCGCATTCCGATTGGCGGCTGCATTTCGGGTTGGGCGAAGCAAAGGTGGTGGATGAAATCAGCATTCGCTGGCCGAGCGGCAAGACGGAAAAACGGTCGAAAGTCGCCGTGAATCAAGTGCTGAAGATTGCCAAGAAATAATCAGGGCTTAGGCGTGTTGGCGCGGTCTTTTTTGAGCTGTTCGGCTTTCAGGCGTTGGACTTCGGCGAATTCGCGCGCGGCATCTTCTTTGCGACCGAGTTGCTGATAAGTTCGAGCCAAAGCGTAGCGCAATTCGTGGTCGTCAGATTTTTTCTTCGCGGCGAATTCCAACAGTTTGACGGCTTCTGCTGGCTGGCCTTGTTTGAACAGAATTTTGCCAAGCAAGCCGTTGGCTTCGGGCAATTGCGGATCGAGCCGCAACGCAGCTTCCACCCGACGCCGCGCCTCAATCAGGTTGCCATCTTTTTCATAAGCTTCGGCCAGGTAATACAACGAAGGCGTGTCTAGCGGATTGCGCCGGGTTTCGTTTTCAAACGCCGCGATGGACTCTTTGTGTTTGCCGAGCATGAAATTCGCCAGCCCGATCGAAAAATACAGGCGCGGCAAGTCGGCATTGAGTTTGGCCGCTGCCTGCAATTCTTCCAGCGCGTGATCGTAATCGCGGTCACGCAGGAACGCCTGGCCTTGCAGCAAATGCAGCGCAGGCAATCCGGCGGGGAACGCCGCCAACCGTTCCAACGTCGCGCGCAAACCGGATTTTCCCAACCGCAAATACGCCAATCCAGCCGCATACAAAACCGCCTGATCAGGTTGAGCCGCATCCAGCGTCGGTTCCAATTGCCGTAACGCTTCTTCGTCGCGTCCCAGCGCCGACAACGAAAGCCCGTACAGTTGCCGCGCCTGCAGCAGATCAGGTTTTTGCTGCAACAAGGATTCAAGGCTTTCGACGGCTTTGGCAAATTGCCCAGCGCGGTAATGCGCTATGCCCAGATTGAACAGAATCGGCGTCATCTGCGGCGCGAGTTTCAATGCCGCCGTGTACGCGGCAACGGATTCTTCGTATCGGCCCAGCCGTGCCAGCACGACGCCCAGATTGGCTTGAGCTTCAATGTAATCGGGTTTGCGTTTTAACAGCGCGCGGTATTCGTCGGCAGCTTCGGCTAGTTTGCCTTCCTGTTGCAGCGCGACGGCGCGCTGAAATTGCGTGGCAACATCCGCTGCCGGTTGTTGCGGCAGAAACGTGGAGGCGAGAAAAACTATCAGCATCAACTGCTTCATAACGATGAAACTCTAAATCAAAGCAAAAAACTCTGAGACAGGATAAGTTGCCTGCTCTGATTTAGCTCAAACCTGAACAGATAATTCCCTTTTTCAATATCTGCGTCATTCGTGGGAAACCGTATTCCGGAGGTACTAGCTGCTTATTGGCCTGACGCGCCAAATGTCTGAGCCATCGCTTTCGCGCGCTTCATTTCCGGCAAGTCGGCATCAGCCTTGGTCCAGGCTTTGACGAATTTGGCGTAGTTGTCGCGGGCTTCGGCGTCTTTGCCCAGAGCTTGCTGCGATTGCATCAACCCGAAGTAGGCGCGTCCGCTGCCGGGATCGCGTTCCAGGGCGGCTCGGAAAAATTCTTCCGCTTCTTTCCAGCGTTTCAGTTCCACGCAAACTTTCCCGGCAACTTCTTCCATCGGCACTGGGTAAAGCGGCGGTTCGGAATAACCGAGTTTGATTTCTTCTTCGATGGCTTCTTTCAATTTGGTGATGGCTTCGTCGGCTTTGCCTTCGTGGGCGAGCAGGCGCGCTTGTAATTCCAATGGCGTGACATTCAACGCGCGAAGCTGCTGGCGTTGACGACCAGCTTGCGGCAGGTCTTTGGCTTTGGCGAATTTGTCTTTCAACCAGGCAATTTCGCGTTCCAGCGTGTCGAGCTTCACCCTCGTCGTCGCAATATCGCCTTTGCCAAGCGAAGCAATCGCTTGCGAGTAATAACGCCAGGCTTTGACGACTTCAAAAACGCTTTCGTCGGGCAAGGATTTACCATCCAGAATTTCATCATACTTCTCGAAGCGAACCAGCGCGCGCATCATCGAAATCCTGCCTTCCAACGCAGTCCGTGATTTCGTTTCGCCGGGAGCTTTCGTTGCGTCCAGCAGTTCCTGGCTGGCGCGAATGGCGTCGCGGTAACGGCCTTGATAGCCATAGACCATCGCCAGGAAATGCACGTTGTGGCCATAAGGGCCAGCGGCGTGATCGGTCTCTTCTCTGTTGTCGCGGATGTAGGCGCGATCAACTTCGGCAGAACCTTCAAAGGCTTTGGCCGCATCATCCCAACGGTCAACGTGAACATAAGTGTGGCCGGGCATGTGAACTGCGTGACCGACTTTCGGAGCCAACGTGCCATACACATCCGCCGAAGGAACGCCGTCAATGGCGCGTTTGCCTGATTCGGTGGCGTGAATCATGTAATGATGCGCCGCCAGATGATTCGGAGATTTCGCCAACACCAATTGCAACATCGTCATGGATTCAACCGTGCCCGGTCGCGGCGCTCCATCACGTTCGAAGCCGGACATCAACGCCAGCGCAAGAAACAATTTGGCTTCCAGATCGTCAGGATAAAACGCGACGATCTTTCGCATAGAGTTTTGGTACGCCGAGCTTGCGCCGAGAAACCCGTTGTTCTGAATCGTCGTTCGTTCGCCTTTGTAACGAGCTTCGACGGCTTCGATGTACAGCCGTTCGCGTTCACTGGCTTTCGGAGCGAGTTCTTTGGCGCGTTTGATCGCGGCGTCTCGGCGAGTTTCGTTGACCGCCGCCATCGCAATTCCCCACTGCGCCATCGCGCAATCAGGATCGAGTTGAGCCGCGCGCTCAAACGACCGGTCGGATTCGTAAAACCAGAACGAATGCAACAGCGCCAAACCTTGATTGAAAAACTTTTGAGCTTCGGCTGATTTGGTGGTGACGGGCATTTGAACATCGCCGTATCCGTCTTTCAGGGTAGCCGGTTTGTCCGAAGCTTTGGTTGTCGTTGGCACGTGGCAAACGACGGTGTTGTCTTTGGGCGCTGGTGCAGTTTGTGCTTGAACAGTGAGCGAAAACAGAACCGAAAAGCTGGCAACTGCGAGCAAAGAATTTTTCATGGCGGCTTTCTCCTCAAAAAACTGTTTTCATTGTGGCGGAACTGTTGATGCAGGCACTTCGTCGCGGACAAAGAGCAGCAGTTCGACTCCGGGGCGAAGCTTGTAAGTTCGTGAACTCGCCCGCCAACCGGCAATGCCGTTCAAATTCGCCTGCTGATTTCCGTGCGCCAGGATAATTGGTTGCGAAATGCTCGGAGCAGTTCCGGGTTCGCCCGGCCAACGTCCTGAATAATCTGTGCTGGAATAATCGCGCAAATACCATGGCAAAGGCCAGTGTTCGGGCGATGCAACGTAAATTCCAGTTTTCTTTTTCGTCGGAAACTTGTCAGCTTCGCGTTCAAGCAATCGAATCAGGTCTAAAAACTCGCGGTCTGTGTGGGCATATACATAACCGAACGTGCCGTCCAGGTAGGGTTTGAATTCCAATTTTTTGCCACGTTCAACAAAATATCCGGCTTCGTTACCGTTGTCGTCGTATTTTTCAAAGTTCACCTTGCGGGAAATTTGCCAGCAAGCCGCCAACGAAGCAACAAACACAACGACGCATAAAATCTGCCACGTCAATTTCGACGACAGGCGGTAAAGCCGTTCCGCCGCATACCCGCAAACCAAAGCCATCGGCACGACAAAGCTAATCATCAGCCAAGGAGTTTTGTATGGAATCTTCGAATAAGCCAGCGTCATCCCGAACGTCCAGGCTCCGGTGAACAGCCAGAACCGATTGCCTCGCCAAATGATGAGCACTCCGGCCAGCAGCGCCCCGATCAACAAAGGCAATTCCAACTTCAGCAAAATTCCCACGTAGTACCAGAAAATTTTGACGTGATCGTTGCTGCTGCGTTCTTTCGTCCAATGAGCGATGGAACGAAAGAAATCCATCACGCCACCCCAATGGTCAAATAGCGATGAATAAAAAAAGACGTGAATAAACACGGCGATGATCGTCGCAGCCATCGCGTGATCCAGCGAAGGCAACACCGAAACGGTGTCGTTTCTCAATTCTTTAACAACCGTAGCAGGCGTCAACCGGCGTTGCTGAAACAGTTTTTTGACTGTATCCCAGATCGCAGCACAAATGATGGCGACCAAAAACACTGCTACGGTGATGACCGAAGTTTCTTTTGTCGTCAGCAACAGCCCGGTCGAAACCGCCCCAAGCGCCAGCCAGTAAAACTTCTTGTCTTCGGCGTATCGCCAAAATCCCACGACCATTCCCAGCGAAAAACATCCAAACGACATTTCGTGAATGAAGTACCGCGAGTAAAAGACCAGACACGGTGACAACGCCATGCAAAATGCTGCTACAGGAGTTCCAATCGTTCCCAACTGGCGGCGCAACAACCAAACCATCGCAACGGTAAGAATCCCAAACAGCACTGGCGTCAGTCGCAAGGCAAAGTCGCTTTCACCGAAAACGCGAACCGCAACCAACGTAAAGTAATACAACGACGGGCCGTGATAATTTGTCGGGTCGTATCGGTACAAGTTGTTGCGAACCAGATTCAGCATGAAATGGCCGTTGACACCTTCATCGTGGTGAAACGGCCTCAAACTGATGTCGGAAAATCTGAACCAAGCTCCGACAATCAGCGCAAGAACAAAAACTGCGATGCAGATGTATTTTTCGATTGGAGCTTCGGCAGGTGGCTCTGCCGAACGTTCTGTAGCCTGAATGGTTTTGCCTTCGAACATAAACAAATGTTGGGCTGTGACTGGTGACAGACCTGCACCAGTGTTGAAATTAAAAAGAGGCAGGCGATCAACGACCACCTGCCTCTCAATTTGTTACGGCTCAAAAGCCCTGAGCATTACTGCCGGGGTTTTCGCGCCGGACGGCGTCCGCCTTTTTCAGGCGTTACGTCGCCAACCGTCGCCGGAGCCGGTCCTTCGGGATCAATACCGTTGGACGGAACCAGCCAAATTCGGACTTGCGTGTCAGCCGAAGGGCCGCCGTCGCGCACCACGATACGATTGACATCAATCGCGGTACCGAGTTTGCCATCGGCCAGACGGTCGCGGACATTCTTCGCACGATCCAGACTGATCTTCGCCGGTTTTTCCTTCTCGCCGCGATAACCGTCAATGACGATCTTCGCGCCAGGATCGGCTTGGAGAGCCGGAATAACCTTGCTCTGCAGAATATCCTTGCAAGCGTTGTCAACGCGCGTCGCGTTCTTCTTGAACGTCACGCAGTTATCAATGACCGAAGCTTGCGGTTTCGGCGTTGGCGGCGGCGGTGGCGGTGGCATCTTGATGCTGGTGCGAGCCGTACCGCTGGCCGAACAACCACCCGCGTCAGAAACCGCTTTCACGGTGACTTCGATGGTCGTGCCACCAGTGACGCCGGTTGTATCGAGCGTCGCGCTCAGACCACTGCCGCTGATGTTGCCAGCCGAAGTTGACCATTGGTATTGGACATTGCCGTAGTTACGTCCGCCAGTCACACCACCAGTCGAGAAGTTGACCTTCTCACCGGCTTCAACTGACGAAGAACTGACGTTCAGGTCAAGATTCGGGCCAAAGCAAACGGTAAGCGGCGGACAGTTGGTGACGCGGATCGTCTTCGAATCGAAGGCAATACAACCGCAACCGTCGTCCACTTGAACCGTGATCGTGTAATCGCCAGGAGCAAGACCAGTGGTATCAAACACCGTGCTGGCTCCATCGCCAGTCACACGCCCACCACTCGAACTCCAGGAGTAAACCAGCGCGTCACCATCCGGATCGGAAGCCGTCGCGCGCAGATCAACTTTGTCGCCCGCACAAACCGTGCTGGCGGATTCGCGCAACAGATCGTTTGAGCCTTTGCTGACATTGCCCAGAGCCAACGCCACTGAAGGCGGTTGGTTTGGCAGCAACGGTTCTTCACGTTTGTTGACGTGGCCGATGGACAGACCCGCGATGAACCCGTTCGGGCTGAAGCGGCTGTTGATATTCGAGAACCAATTCAGGTGGCGCTGATATGCCGCGCTGATAGAAAGCCAGCGAGTCGGAAACACGCGAGCACCAGCGACAAAATCAACCGGACTGTTGGTCAGCAAACTCGGCGTACGCGAACCGACATAATGCGTCGCGCTGACTTCGGCAATCAGTTGCAGATACTGGCTCAGCGGGAAATCCACGCCGACGCCGGAACGAAGTTCGTTCGGAATATCCAGCGAACGTTCGCTGCGACCGAAGCCCTGAATCACGCTGCAACCAACGCAAAGCGGGCCAAGGTTCATATCCGCAGCTTGCGGATCGCCTTTTTTGATGAAGCCGATATTCGTGCTCAGGTTGATGTACTTGTGCAGACGGCCATCGAAGGCAGCAATCACACCATAATCGAAATTGCCTGTGCCGCGTCCGCGTTCCAGACCGGTAAACAATTCCTGAGTGGTCGGGATTTTAACGAGTGGAATCAACGCAAAACCAAAAGGATTTTTCGGACCGGTAAAGCGGATTTTGCCGCCGATCCAAACATCGCCCAAGTGATTATCGGAGAAACGCGCCAGGAAAGGAGCATTCGGCAAGTAGTTCGGATTCACGTTCGGAGCCAGTGCAGGCAAAATGCCTCCGACCGGAGCGCCCAAACCAACATAAACAGCAGTATCATTTCCGCTGGGTCGAGCGACAAATGGCCCCGAAGCAAAACCACCGAGTCCACCAACGTTTGGCGCACGGCACGGACCAGGGAATCCGCCGTTACCGCAAGGGTCGCCAATCGTGAACGAGGCAGTATTCTGTCCCGGCACAATCACCAAACGACCAACTGGCAAGGTTTTTGTTCTGACGTCCGGCAGATAAAAACCGCTAAGCAGAGCTGGCGTGCCGACCGTTACCACACGCTGGGCTTCGAAGTGAGCAAACAATTCAAGATGATCGTTAAATCCAACTTGAAAGTTGACGGGATAAACTTGCCATCTGACATCAGCCGGATCGCGGTGAAAGTGATTGGCAAAAAAGCCAATGTTGAACTCGCCTTTACGCAAAGTCTGCGCGTCGTAAACCGTAAAAAGTCCGGTGCCGCCGTTTACCGTTGGGGCTTGGTTGCGAGGATCATCCGTTGAGCGGGGAGTCTGTGCTTGCGCAATCGCTGTGGTAATAAGGAGCGCGAGCATCAAACTGACCATTTTTCTCGCAAAACTCATAATTCTCCTCCTGGAAATTGGGTGACTAACGTCTATTGAGTTACTTGATGCTTCCAGAACGAAATATCCGTTCGGTTAAAAAGAGCAGCCCTCGTTACCGCAGGGTAAACCCCGTCAGTGCGAAAGACTTCTTACTGCGGAGGGCTGACAACAAAGAGAATGAAGACTGGATACAACTTCGAGCCAGAATCTATACGATGGTTTAAGAAGTGTCAATTGCAATCTCGTTCTCTACGCAAAGACTTAAGGGCGATTTGGTGATCGGTGGCCGGTGGTCTGTGGTCGGTAAAATTTGCCCGATTCATTTGGTAATTTGGCAAGCAAGACTCGTCCAACCAACCACCAGCCACCAATCACCAACCACCATTTCAGGCATAAATTCCTCGCACTCGGGTGATATATGCCACGCGATCAATCGCCAACATGTAAGCGGCGACTCGATTATTAACAGCATGACTTTCCGCGTATTTGCATACGTCATGGAAGCTGGCGACCATAATGTCCTGCAACCGTTCATTGACCATCTCTTCTTTCCAGAAATAACCCATTCGATTCTGAACCCATTCGAAATAGCTGCACGTTACTCCGCCTGCGTTGGCCAGAATGTCCGGGATGACAAAGACGCCGTTGCTTTCCAGTATGTCGTCTGCCGCTGCTGTGGTTGGGCCGTTGGCTCCTTCAGCCAGAATTTTGCACCGAATGCGCGAAGCATTGTTGCTGGTAATCTGGTTTTCTGTCGCGGCTGGCAGCAAAACATCGCAATCAAGTTCCAGCAAATCCTTATTGGTGACTGGCTCGGCGTCAGGGAATTTTTCCAGAGTTTTGTGCTTCGCCAGATGAGTCATAACTTTCGGCAAATCCAACCCTTTCGAGTTGTAAATACCACAGCGAACATCCGAAATGGCTACGATTTGGTAGCCGGTTTCGTGCATCAATTTGGCCGCGATGCCGCCGACATTGCCCGAACCTTGAATCGCTACGCGAGTTTTTTCCGGTCGCATGCCCAGCTTCTTGACGGCTTCGTTCACAACGAACAGTAATCCGCGCCCGGTGGCTTCGCGGCGACCGCGCGAACCGGACAAGTCAACCGGCTTTCCGGTGACAACTGCTGTTACGGTATGTCGAACGTGCATGGAATACGTGTCCATGATCCAGGCCATTGTTTGTTCGTTGGTATTCATATCCGGCGCAGGCACGTCGCGTTCGGGGCCGATGAAATCCACCAGTTCGGCGGTGTATCGCCGGGTCATGCGCTCCAATTCCCCTTGAGACATCTGCGAAGGGTCACAAATTACGCCGCCTTTGGCTCCGCCGAACGGAATGTTGACGACCGCACATTTCCAGGTCATCCAGGCAGCCAGCGCGCGAACTTCATCAATTGTCACGTCCGGCGCGTAACGGATGCCGCCTTTGGCTGGGCCGCGCGCGAAGTTGTGCTGCACACGATAGCCAGTGAAAACTTCTATGTGCCCATCATCCATGAACACTGGAATGTAAACAGTGATTTCCCGATTGGGGACGCGAAGAACTTTGTAAAGGTCGGGGTCGAGATCAAGTAGGCGCGCTGCATTATCGAAGCGCCACATCATTGATTCAAAGGGATTGTCTTCCCGGAATTGCCGAATGCCATCGTCTACTAATGCCAATGTTACCTCCTTGGCTTGGTGCTTATGGCCACTGGGTCGGCGTGGTGGTCTGTTGAAAAGAACTGGGGAAAATACATTGGGCGGGTGATCCGTTGATTCCCCGCCCTCTTTTTATTTGTCAGAAGTTTTAAGTGATTCGTTCAGCGCGCCGGTTCGGTATCCTTCCAAATCAAGCGTGACGAACTTGAATCCCAATTGTTTGAACGCCGCCGCAATTCGTTGAGCCATGTCCACGTTCAACGCGCGCGGCAATTCGTCAGGAGCGATTTCGATGCGAACGACATCGCCGTGGTGACGAACACGCATTTGTTGAAAGCCCAGCAACCGCAATTTGGCTTCGCCGCGTTCGATGACTGAAAGCTTTTCAATTGTCACAGGCATTCCGTAAGGAATCCGCGACGACAAACATGCCGACGCCGGGCGATCCCACACCGGCAAACTGGCACGTTCGGAAAGCGCGCGAATTTCCGCTTTCGTCAATCCGGCTTCGATCAGCGGACTACGGACGTTCAACTCCCTGGCCGCTTGCCTGCCCGGACGATAATCGCCGACATCGTCGGCGTTGTTGCCGTCACAGACAAAGGCATAGCCGCGCTCATCGGCAAGCTGGCTCAGTTTGGTGAACAATTCGTGTTTACAGAAATAACAGCGGTTGGCCGGATTGGCCTGGTAGTTCGGATCGTGAATTTCTTCGGTGTTGACGAATTGGTGAGGAATCGAAAATTTCCGAACGACTTCCAGCGCATCCTGCCGCTGAAAATCCGGGTAGCTGGGACTTTCTCCGGTCACAGCCAACGCTCGTTGGCCAAGCTCGTCAGCCGCGACATAAGCCAGATAGGCGCTGTCCACTCCACCTGAATAAGCGACAATGACGGATTCCATCTGGCGCAACAATCGGCGAAGCGTCTGCTCTTTGACGATGATTTCCTGATTGATCGAATTCGGAAAGTTCGCTGATGAAGAGAGAGTGGCGGTTGATTCTTTACATGTTGCAACTTGCATCGCTATTTCAGATTCCCTGCCTCTGGCACGCGAGGCAAAGGCATCTTAGCCCAAACCACTGGCCGGATTGAACAAAAATTTTCAGGTCAGTACCGCGACCGGTAGGAGTTTTCCATGTCGCGTAGCGACGCCCTGAAATAATGAAAACTGGTGGGACAGGTTCGGAACCTGTCCCACCCATTTCCTGAGGAGCGAAATTTCAAAACACTGAATACCCTTTGATGCCCATCGGCGTGCGATAAACCTTTTGAGTCGTGACGACAACCATGTTGCCGTCGCCGTCGAAAGCCAGTCCGACCAGCGAAGCTCCGGCCAAAACGACTTCGGCCTGACGTGCATCGGGAGTAATTCTGACAATACCGCGATGCCCTCGCAGCGAAGCCGCGACGTACAAATTCCCTTCGGCGTCAAAAGCCAGTCCCTGCGGACGACCGAGTCCGGTATAAAACTTCGTCACATCGCCCATTGCGTCAATTCGCCAGATGGTTTCGAACGAAGACACCGTCGGGCCGCTGACGAACAGATCGCCGTCAGGCGAAAACGCCAGATGATAGGCCGCAACACTAGGATCGAGAGAAGCAAACTGTAGAGATTCGCCAAGCTCGTTAATGCGAAAGATCGTTCCGGTTCGGTCGCCGACAAAAATATCTCCACGCCGGTCAAAGGCCAGTCCGGTGGCAATCCCCAGATCGGTGGCGACGGTTTCGGCTTCACCAAACGGCGAGATTTTGTACAACGTGCCGTCATACCGGCTGGTGACGTAAAGCGTGCCTTCGCGGTTAAAAGCCAGCCCGGTTGGATTGACCACATCGGCGGGCAGCGGGTGCATCGTGTCGTCAGAAGAAATTTTGTAAATTGAAACAGGAACTTTCTGGCCTCGCGTGCCAGACATGGTGACGTAAATGCTGCCGTCTTCATCAATGGCCGGATTAGCGACAGGGTGAATGTTTTCCGCCAGCTTCGCGCCGAGCGCGAACCGTGTTTCCATCACTCCGCTGGCGCTTTCCAGCTTCAATTCGCCGGATTCGATGCCCGTGTCACAGTCCGGCACGGTGACAACAACGCGCTCAGGCGAGGCGCTGATGATCCTGCCGCGCTGATCTCCAAACCAGGCATGGCAATAGGAATAATCCGAAGCGTCATAGCCCTGGCAAGCGATAACAATCTCTCCGCCTTCGACTCCGGCGCGAGGCACGACGCTTTTGATCTGCCCGCTACTGAAATTCGACATTACTGCGTTCTCCGTAAAATTACTGTACTGATCCTGAGTGAATGGGAAGGAAAGCCAATCATACGCGAGCTAAAGGGATGGCGAAAGAGGCTTTTACGGGGCGGAGATTGAAAGGCGAAGAGATTGAGGGGCTGAGAGAATGAGAGAAAGTGGAATACGAAATCTGCCTTTCTCTCATTCCCTCTATCACTCAATCCCACTGTCACTTCTGAACGCCGTCGCTTAAATTCGAGTCCTTCCAAAGCCAGATGCCGCCGCGCATGCCTAACGAGTTGCAGACGACTTCGACATCATTTCCGAACTTGAGGGCAACTTCTTTGGCATTGCCGCCGCCCAGGTAAAGCTTGTCGAAGTTCGTCAGAATGCGGAAATACTCAATGGCTTTTTCCAGCCGGTCGTTCCATTCCTTGCGGCTGATTTTCTTGAAGGCTTTGTTGCCGAGTTGCTGTTCGTAAGTCTGCCCTTTGCGAAACGGAATGTGAGCCAGTTCGATGTGCGGAGCCAACCGCCCGTCTTCAAACAAGGCTGAACCGATCCCCGTGCCGAGCGTGATGACCAGTTCGACGCCTTTGCCCTGAATCGCGCCAAGTCCCTGCATATCCGCGTCGTTGATGACCAGCGTCGGTTTGCCAGTGACTTTGGCAATTGCTTTTTGCAGATCGAAGTTGTTCCATTCGTCCGAGCCGAGATTTTTGCACGACAGAGTTTTGCCGTGGCGAACAACTCCGGGAAAGCCGACCGACACGCGATCAAATTCCGGCAACTGCGCCAGCAGTTCTTTCAGCTTTTCCAGTAAAACGCCGGGCGGACACGGTTGCGGAGTTTCGACACGCACGCGGTCAGCCAACATTTCGCCGCGCGCGTCCAGCACGGTCGCTTTCAATCCCGACCCGCCAATGTCGAAGGCCAGAGTTTTCAATCCGCTGGATTTTTTGGATTTCGTAGCTGCTTTGGTTGATGGTTTCTTTGCTGATTTCTTTTTGGAAGATTGTCCGGGTATAGGCATAACGTGAAATGAAGCCTCCGTTTTTAGCTCTCAATTCCTCTTTTTGCGAAAGAGTGTTCTTTGTTTGCGCCAGATGATCGTGGTTAAATCCGCGCCGCATCTTACTCAAATCCCGCTGACTTTAGAAGGAGACAAACTTTGATGAAACGACTCACTTTGCTCTTGGCTTTTCTGACAACTCTGGCAATTGGATTTGCCCCGCAAGCTCATCGCGCCGCGTCAAAACCGCTCGACCCCATGAAACCCGGCACATTTCCGGTCGGCGTGACGACGACCGTGCTGATTGATCACAGCCGAACGGACGCCGCCACCAACGAAGCTCGTACACTGGTCACGGAAATCTGGTATCCGGCCACCGACGAAGCTCGCAATCTGCCAAAGAACAAATTCACTGACTTCATTCCCGGCGGCATGAATCCTCAGTTCGAGACCTTGTTGAAGATGGCCTACAAAAAATCCGCCGCCGAAATGAACGAATCTTATTGGAATTCCGCCGTGCGCGACGCTCGCGTCCGCGAAGGCAAATTTCCGCTGATCGTTTTTTCGCACGGCAACGGAGGCACTCGCACGCAAAACACTTTCTGGTGCGATTACCTGGCCAGTCACGGTTACGTCGTCGTTTCCGCCGACCACACCGCCAATGCGCGCGTGACCATCATCAAAGGCAAAACTATTCTTTACCGCAACGACCAGCGCGAAAATTCCGCCGTTGATCGCCCGAAAGACATGAGTTTTCTGCTCGACCAAATGACTCTGTGGAACAGCGGAGCCGACAGCCGTTTTTCCGGCAAGCTCGATTTGAGCAAACCCGTCGCCGCCGGAATGTCGTTTGGCTCAATGACCGCGATTCGAGTCGCCGACGCCGACGCGCGTTTCAAAGCCGTCATAGCCATGTCCGGCGCGCCCGAAGCTCATACCAATCTGACCGTGCCTTCGCTGTACATGCTCGGCGAAGAAGACCGCACCATCGGCCCCAAAGGCAACACCAGAATCCGCGACGTGTTTGCCAATCACAAACGCGATGGTTATCTGCTGACGATCAAAGACGGCGGCCATTTTTCCTTCACCGACGTGTTCAAAATTGACAAGAACTACGGCGACGGCGTCGGCAAAGGCAAACGCGGCGGCGAAGGCGCGGAGTTCAACTACACTTCAATGGAAACGACCTACGCCATCATCAACTCATACAGCGTTGCCTTCCTGGGGTTGTACGTGCGCGGCGAACGCGAATACCTGCCGTTCCTGCAAAAGAACCACTGGCAAGCTGAGTTGGCCTGGGAGATGAAAGGCGTCGAAACTGGTACTGCGTCAACAACGAAATAAAGAGGTGAAAGATGCAAGCAAGAATACCGACTTACAAACAACAGCTTCAAAAAGAGATCAACCAATTGCCGCAGGAATATCTGCCCAACCTGCTGCAATTGGTTCGCGTGTTTCGTGAAAGCGTGGCGCTCAAACCCGCGTCAGACAGTTTTCGGCAAGGTTGGGCTGAAGCCGCGCGAGATGAAACGCAACCGATTTCAAAGCTCTGGGATGGGATAGATGCCAAATGAAATTCAGATCGAATTCACGCCGGAATTCAAGCGCAACTTGCGCGCACTTGCCAAGAAGTATCGGCAAATTCGGTCTGACATTCAGCCCGTCGTTGATTCCTTGCAAAAAGGTGATTTCGTCGGCGACCAGATAAAAGGGGCTGAATACACCGTTTTCAAAGTGCGAGTGAAAAACAGCGATATTCAGAAAGGAAAAAGCTCCGGCTATCGAATGATCTATTACCTGAAAACACCGACGAAGATCATCCTCATAACCCTTTACTCGAAGCTTGAGCAAACAGACATCACAGCCAAGCAAATCCGCAAAATCCTGAAAGAGTTTGAACAGCAAGACACCTGAGGAGAAACAAAATGCAAAGAAAACTGCTCTTATCACTGCTGATCTTTTGCGCGCTGATTCAACCGGCTCGCGTTCAGGAAAAAACACCGCCACCGAAACCGCCGGACAAATCTTCCAGTCCCGGCAATCCCGCGCCGCTGGAACCTGCCGACCGGTCATTGTCGCTGCAAGAATTCGCCGCTCTCAGCCAGAAGCTGTCCGAACCGAACGGCTATTTCGACACTGACAACCTGATTTCCAACGAAACTTCTTACCTGCACGTGATGGGCAAGATGCGACAAATGAAAATCAACGGCGGAGCCTTCATCGGCGTCGGCCCTGACCAGAGCTTTTCGTACATCGCGCAGACTCGCCCGAACATCGCCTTTATGGTGGACATTCGCCGCGACAATCTGTTGCAGCACCTGCTGTTCAAAGCCCTGTTTGAATCGGCGCGCAATCGCATCGAATATCTGTGCCTGTTTTTGGGCAAACCCGTTCCTGCCGATTTAAGCGTCTGGAGTGGGCGAAGCATCAAAGACATCGTCGAATACATTGATAAGACCCCGAAAGACACCAAACTTTTCGACGCTGCGCACACCGCGCTGTCAGCCAGGATCAAAAGCTACGGCTCGAAAATCAGCGAAGCCGAATTCGCTACGATCAAACGCATGCACCTGGAATTTTTTACCAGCGGCTTGGATTTGAAATTCACCAGCCACGGACGCGGCTCGCGGTATTACTACCCGAATTACCGAGACTTGACGCTGGAAAAAGACCTGACCGGCAAACAGTGCAGCTACCTGGCCAGCGAAGACGACTTTCAGGTCATGAAGTCCTTGCAAGGCCGCAATCTGGTCATCCCGGTGACAGGCAATCTGGCCGGAACTCACGCGCTGAAAAGCATAGCCGCTTACCTGAACGAACGCGGCGAAAAGGTGTCGGCCTTTTACACTTCAAATGTAGAGTTTTATCTCTCGCGCGGAGACGATTTCGACCAGTTTGCCGCCAACGTCAAAGCACTGCCGCACGCCGCCAACAGCGTCATCATCCGCAGCTATTTCAACGGCACGTTCGGCTACGCCCACCCGCAATCGGTCAGCGGGTATTACAGCACTCAGTTGCTGCAAACGATGGACAGCTTCGTCAAAGAGTTTTCGGCGGGCGGATTGCAAAGCTACACCGACGTAATTTCCAAGCATTCGCTGGAATTACGTTAGCCGGAGCGCGGACGATCCGTCCGCCTGGTCCGCGGACTTCCAGTCCGCCTGTCATCTGAAAACCGCATCTTCCGCAGCAAATATGGCTGAATCAAATTTACAATTGGACGTGTTGGCAATTGCGGCTCACCCGGACGACGTGGAGTTGTCGGCGGGCGGCACGCTCATCAAACTGGCTGGTTTGGGCTATCGCACGGGCATTCTGGATATGACGCGCGGCGAAGCCGGAACACGCGGCACGCCGGAGCTTCGTCGGCAGGAAGCCGAACGCGCGGCGGAGTTGTTGGGTTTGGCCGTGCGCGAAAATCTGGAATTGCCGGACGCGCACATCTGGCTGAACGAAGAATCCCGCGTTCGGTTGGTGCGCGCGATTCGGCGATTGCGGCCTCGCGTAATTTTCACGCAGCATTGGGACGACGCGCATCCTGATCACGCGCACACGGCGCAACTCGTCCGCGAAGCCATGCATATTGCGGGTTTGACCAAATACGATGCCGAAGCGAACCAGGAACGCTGGCGGCCAAATTGCGTCGCGCACTTTCTGTTTCCGCGAACCGTCGCGCCCACCTTTATCGTAGACATCTGCGCCGAACACGAACGCAAATGGGACGCGATTCGCGCTCACGCTTCGCAGTTTCACAACCCGGCGAGCCCCCAAAATAAAGAGGCGCAATCGCGCGTCAGCACTCCGGCGTTTTTGCGCGAGATGGAAGCCCGCGACCGGTACTTCGGCGCGCTGATCAACTGCGAACACGGCGAAGCGTTTTACGTCCGCGAAGCGTTGAACATCGCCGATCCGGTGGAGTTGCTGACGCGGCAGATGAATCTTTATTCGTGATTGGTGGTTGGTGGCTGGTGGTTGGTTGAAACCGCCAATCACCAACTACCAATCACCAATCACCACTTATGAACATCGGCATCACAGTTTTTCCCACTTACGGCGGCAGCGGCATCGTCGGGTCAGAGCTTGGGCGCGAATTGGCGGCGCGCGGCCATTCCGTGCATTTCATCAGCTACGCCTTGCCGACGCGCGTTTGTCCGCTGAACGACCGCGTGAAGTTTCATCAAGTTGACCTGTTCGATTATCCGCTGTTCGAGTTTCCGCCTTACGATCTGGCCTTGGCGTCAAAGATTCTGGAAGTCGCTGAAGCCGAGCGGCTGGACGTGCTGCACATGCATTACGCCATTCCACACGCGACGGCGGCTTATCTGGCGCGCGAAATGTACAAGCCGACTCGGTATTTGCCCTTCGTCACCACGTTACACGGGACGGACATCACGCTGGTGGGGTCGCGCAAAAGCTTTTTGCCAATCACGCGGTTTTCGATAGCTCAGTCGGACGCTGTGACTTCAATTTCGCAATATCTGGCTGACGAAACCTGCCGCACGTTCGGACTGGGCGGAATCGAAATCATCCCGAACTTCATCAACGCACAAGATTATCAACGCAGAGAAAACGCCGAGTTGAGAGCAACGCTGGCTCCGCGCGGAGAAAAGCTGTTGATGCACGTTTCGAATTTCCGTCCGGTCAAACGCATCACCGATTGCGTTCACACGCTGGCCAAAGTTAAAGCCGCGTCAAAGCTGCCGGTTCGATTGGTGATGTGCGGCGACGGTTCTGACCGTCAAGCCGCTGAACAACTGACGCGCAAATATGGGTTGAGCGACGACGTGCTGTTCGTCGGCCAGGTTCCGAACATCGCCGATTACCTGTCCGTAGCCGATGTGCTGCTGATTCCCAGCGAAACCGAATCCTTCGGCTTGGCCGCGCTGGAAGCGATGGCCTGCGAAGTCCCCGTCATTGCTACGCGCGTCGGCGGTTTGCCCGAAGTTGTCAAACACGGCGAGAACGGGTTTCTGGTGAAATTGGGCGATACGTCGGCAATGGCTGAACGCGCAATTGAGATGTTGTCCGATGAAACGAAACAGCGCGAATTCGGCAAACGTGGCCGCGAATGGGCTGTTGGCCAGTTCAACACCGAACAAGTCATCCCGATGTATGAACGTTTATACGAACGGGTTGTCAGCAACCACGCGCTGTTCAAACCAACGTTGTGCGATGAAGCAGCCAATTCGGCCTAACTGATCTACTCGCCCAATTCCTGAACAATCAGTTCTCGCAATTCCCGCACGGCATTGGGAATGTAGCCGGATTTCAAGGTAATCAATCCGAGCTGGCGTTGCATTGGATGCTCCTGCACGCGCATCAGGGTGACTTTGCGGTCTGCCGCTTCTTTGCCAATGGCGTGGCTGGGCAGGATCGAAGCGCCCAGTCCCGCGCCGACCAGACTTTTGATGGCTTCGATGTTTTCCATAACCATGGCGATTTGCGGCGTGATGCCCAGCATCGTAAAAAAGCTGTCAATCAATCCGCGCATAACGGTTTTCTTTTCGTAAAGAATGAACCGCAGCGTTCGCAAATCGTCTACGGTCAAGGCGGGCTTGCGAGTCAAAGGATGGCGGCGCGGCAACGCGATCAACAATTCTTCGTGATGAAGCGGCGTCAATTGCAGATTGTTTTCGGCCACCGGCAGCATGACCAGCGCCAGATCCAGCCGTTGTGCCAAAACATCGCGCGCCATTTGGTCGGTTGTTTCCGACACGATGACCAATTCGATGTTCGGGTAGTTCGCCTGAAAGGTTTCCAGCACAGGCGGCAACTGGTAAATCAACGTTGTTGCGCCGGAACCGAACCTCACCTTGCCACGTTGCAATCCGTTCAAATCCTGAATCGCCATTTCGGCGTGCTTCACGTCCTGCAAAATACGTTCGCAATGTTCGCGCAACAGTTGCCCGGCTTCGGTCAGCAAAACTCGCTTGCCGACACGCATAAAAAGCTGACAGCCAAGATCGGTTTCCAATTGTTTGATGTGCTGGCTGACGGTGGATTGCGAAAGCCGCAACGCCTTGCTGGCCTGCGTAAATCCTCCGGCGTGTGCGGCGGCGTAAAAGACTTTCAGGTGGTGTAAATCCATTTTCAGCCCTTTCTCCCTTAATCGGTTTTCTCGATCAATATCTTCAGGATTATGAATTTTACAGATCAAGCCGTGTGCGGTACAACACATTGAATTCATGCTGGTCGTATTGGCAGTGCCAACATCATTCAATCAAGAAAACTAAAGAACTCGATCTGCCGCCGTTGGGCAGCCTGGAAAAAGAAGTTCTTCCTCTTTGCTGGGATTCATTCAACCTAAAACCAAAGCGAGGCAAGCGGCCAACCGCATCGTTTGTTTGCCGACAAGCGCAAGCGTTCCATTGAATGCTTGCGCTTGTCCCGTTTCGCCAGAAGCTGTTTTCGCTCGCATTTGTCACCAAATCAGAGCCGGACACGTCATTCAAAGTGTCTCTATCCCATCTGATTTGTCCGAGTAAAAAACGATGAAACTGAATTTGAGCCTGTGGCTGTTAATGCTGCTTGCCGCCGTCAGCGTAGCGCAAACACCCGCGCCCAGACCATTGGCCGAACCGCCAACCGATTGGGTTGACCCTGACACCGGCCACAGCATTGTCCGCCTGTCGCGCGAACCGAACACAGCCAGTTTGTACTTTCACCAAAACGCTTACACGGCCAACGGCGACAAGTTGGTCGTGACCACGCCAAAAGGCATCGCCACCATCGAACTCAAAGCTGGCTCCAATTTCGGAAAGATTGAATTGGTTGTCGAAGGCCGCGCCAGCAATTTGATCGTTGGCCGCAAAACTCGCCAGGTGTTTTACCTGAAGGGCGACGCCGTGATGGCGACCAACCTCGACACCAAAGCCACGCGCGAAATCACGCGCAACTCCGCGCTGCGAACCGGTTCCGGCTTTGCCATCAACGCCGATGAAACATTGTTGGGCGGCAGCATGATTGAAAGCGGACAAAGCTTTACTCCGACGACGCCACGCCCGGCGGGCGCAGACGAATATCCCAGCAAAGGCCAAATGATGGAACAGCGTCTGGCGGCGAAATTGCCGATGGCGCTTTACATCATCAACGTCAAAACCGGCGAAACGAAACAATTTTACCGCGCGACCGATTGGCTGAATCACGTCCAGTTTTCGCCGACCGATCCGGGCTTGATGATGTTTTGCCACGAAGGCCCCTGGCACAAAGTTGATCGCATCTGGACGATTCGCACGGATGGCAGCGGCAAGCAGTTGATCCACAAACGCACGATGGACATGGAAATCGCCGGGCACGAATTTTTCAGCGCCGACGGGAAAACCATCTGGTTCGATCTGCAAACTCCAAAGAGCAAAGTTTTCTGGCTGGCCGGAGTTGAACTCGCCACTGGAAAAACCACGCGGTATTTCGTGCCGCGCGATCAATGGTCAGTGCATTTCAATGTCGCCCCCAACGGCAAGCTTTTTGCCGGAGACGGCGGCGGCCCTTCCAGCGTAGCCGCGCCGGGCAACGGCCAATGGATTTATCTGTTCACTCCACAAAAAGACGGCGCGCTGAAAGCCGAACGGCTGGTCAATCTGGCCAAACACAATTACCGGCTGGAACCGAACGTGACTTTCACGCCGGATGGCAAATGGATAATTTTCCGCTCCAACTTGCACGGAGCAACACACGTTTACGCCGTAGAGGCAAAAAAGAAATAAGAGGCTCACCATGAAAAGTTCAATCAGGTTATTGGCAATTTTGATGATTCTGGCCAGCGGCGTCTTGGCGCAAACCAATCGCGGCGGCATCAGCGGCACGGTCAGCGACAAAAACGGTGCAGTCCTTCCCGGTGCAATAGTCACCATTACCAACGTCGGAACCAATCAAACGCTAAAAATCACCACCTCCGGCGATGGCGCATACACAACAAGTTCGCTCGAACCTGTTGTTTATCGCGTCACGGTCGAAGCGCCCGGTTTTAGAAAAGCGGTCGTGAACGGCGTCAAGGTGGACACGGCGACGACCACCACAGTCAATGTGACGCTTGAACCCGGCGCAGTCGAAAACGAAGTAACCATCAGCGCCGACGCGCCATTGCTCAACACGGCTTCGGGAACGACCACTCAAACCATCAACGAACGCCAGATTCAGGACGTGCCGCTGGCCAATCGCAGCGTTTTGGATCTGGCTTTGACCGCGCCGAACGTTTCGGGCGACGCAGGCAGCGAAGACCCTGAAGTGACTTCAGGCCAGCCTGTGCCCGGTTTCAATTTGAGTTTGAATGGCGGACGCCCCGGCAGCACGTCAATTCTGGCCGACGGCGTCAACAACACCGGCGTCGGAGTGGCGCGCGCCGTGGTCAGCTTCACGCCTGAAACCGTGCAGGAATTCACCGTGCAAACGTCGGCTTATTCGGCTGAATTTGGGCGAACAGGCGGCGGCGTCATCAACGCCACGACGAAATCAGGCTCCAACGAATATCGCGGAATTGCGCTTTTTTATCATCGCAATCCGGCAACCAACGCCCGCCGATGGACGACTTCAACATTGCGCCCGCCCAATCGGCTGCGCTATTCACAAGGTTCGTTTACTTTGGGAGGCCCGATTTGGCTGCCGAAAAAAGTGTTCGGCCCGGCAGCTTACGATGGCCACAATAAATCGTTTTTCTTTTTTGCTTATGAACCGCGTTGGCGACGCGATTTTGTGGTGACAGACACTTTGCTGCCGACTGACGCCATGCGCGCGGGCGATTTCAGCAACTTGACGCGCATCGCCAATGGCTGGGTTCCCAACGACGTGAAAGCACAATTTCCGCAAATCCCCGTGACGGGAACGAACACGACCATTTATCAACAATTCAACGTGGTCGGCGGCAAATACGTTCCGATCGTGCTGGGAACCGGGCAGTTGTTTGCGGCTTTTCCCGGCAATCGTATTCCGCAAAACATGCTTGATCCTGTCGCAGTCAAAGCTTTGGAATTTTTGCCGCGCGCAGGCAATTACTTCATCAACGAAGCCGGGCAATTGTCGAATTTCGTCGTCAATCGTTTCGTACAACAGGACGAAACCAGATACACCTTGAGGCTCGATCATCAATTGACGGCGAAAAACCGGCTCAGCGGACGGTTCACCAAAGTCCCGGCGGTCGGCGTGCGCGGTTTTGGCAGCGACGTGAATGGCAACAGCGCGGCTTACAGCGATTCCAAACAAACCGTCATCACCGACACACATGTCTTTTCTTCCCGCGTCGTAAATGAATTGCGGTTGAATTACACGCGCGGAGTTTTCAGCGAAGATTTCTCTCCGGAATTTTCGATCAAAACCGGGCGCAATCTGGCAAACGAATTGGGTATCCCGACGCTGACAACCGGCGGTTTGCCGTTGTTCAACGTCAGCGCCGATGGGCCGAACGCTTTCGCTTCGATTGGCTCGTCTGGTTCGACCAACAATTTCAACGTCGAGGAACGCTACAACATCAACGACATCGTCAACATCTCGCAGGGCGCTATGAACTGGAAGCTCGGCGTGGATTTGAATTACGAACTGCTCAACGTCACGCCGTTTTTTGGAGCATCGGGCGGACGCTGGGATTTCCGCGTGCTGAATTCCAGCAACAACCGCACGACAAACGCTACGGCAGGCGGGATCACCTGGGCCAGTTACCTGATCGGTGTTCCCAACGCTGTGCAGGCGCGACCATTGTTGATTCCGTATTACTACCGCTGGAAAAGCAGCGCCGCCTTCGTGCAAAACGACTGGAAGGTCAAACCCAATCTGACAGTCAATCTGGGGATGCGGTATTCGCTGCAATTGCCGCGAACAGAAAAAAACGACCTGCAAGGCGTCTTTCGCACTGACCTGACGCAAACCGTGGCTTTGACCGACGCCCAACGGCGCGCAATTGCCACCGGATTGGGCGTTTCCACAACAACGGCGATTCCCGCCAGTGTGCCGGCCAACGCGACGGTTCCTGCCTTTGCTTTTGCCGGACGCGGCGGACGTTCACGCTATCTGTTCCCGGTTGAATACACCAACTTTGAACCGCGATTCGGTTTTGCCTGGAGTCCGCGCAATTGGAACTGGTTTGCGGAACATCGGTTGACTGTGCGCGGCGGTTACGGCATTTCGCACGTTCCGCTCAACGGCAACAACCGCACGCCTAATCCCGATTTCGGCACCTTTCGAGGCTTGACGACCAATGTCAACGGTTCGTCAGGTTCAACTGATTTAGCCCAACCATTCCGTTTGTCGGCGGTTCATCCGCTTTATTCGACGCAAACAGCGGCGCAAGCGTTGAGCATTCCTGAAGACGGTCTGGTTTACTTGAACAGTCTGAGCCTGCCCGGCTTTTCGATTTCGGACAACACCAACGTGCCTTACACGCAAAACTGGAACCTGTCAGTTTCGTGGGAACCGATTCGCAACACAGTCGTCGAAGTCGCTTATGTCGGCAACAAAGGCACGCACCTTTACACGCAACGCATCAACGTCAATCCGCGCGACCTGGACTTTGTCGAAGCTTTGGAAGCCGACAACCTAAGCTCTGACGCGACTTTCGCCGACCCGCTCGGACGGCGTTCGTTGACAGGAACGGTGTTGACCATCACGCGCGGCAACGTCGGCAGCAAGTTTTTCGGATTCAACAATCTGTTTCAGTTATACGATTCTTCGGTCAACAGCATTCGCCACGCAGGATACGTCGACGTTCGCCGTCGCGTCGGACGCGGCATTTCCTTCACGGCCAATTACACATTCGGCAAATCCATTGACGATGCGTCGGACGCCAGCCCCGAAACGCGCACCTTGTCGCATTCGACGACTTCGGGCGGACACATCACTTTCGGCGCGCCGCGTTCCATTGATCGCGCCGTTTCGTCTTTCGACATCAAACATTTGTTCAGCTCGACGGCGATTGTGGATTTACCGTTCGGGCGCGGACGCAAATGGATGTCATCTGCGCCCGGCGTTGCCGACGCCGTCATCGGCGGCTGGACGTTATCGAGCCTGTTCCGTTTGCAAGGCGGCTTTCCGTTCCTGCCCGCTCTGGTTGAAGGCAACCGTTTGAGCAGCGACATCACCCACACCATCCGGCCTGACCTGGTTCCCGGCGTTCCGCTCAAAAACCCGCTCTGGTCGCGCGATTGCCCGATTGGAACGTTGTGCGAACCGTACATCAATCCGGCGGCATTTATGCGCCCGGCCAAAGGCAGTTTGGGAACCGCTCCGCGCACGCTGGACATTCGCGGCCCGGTGCAGAGGTTTTTCGACCTGTCATTCCAGAAAGACTTTCGCCTGACCGAAAAAGGCAATCGCCGCGTGCAATTCCGAGTGGATTTGATCAACGCTTTCAACTCGCCAATTTTCCGCCAAACCTCTGTGACCGGCTCAGCGCTCAATGATTTTATGAACTTGCCCAACGAAGTGCCGATAACGGCGGCTGAATATGACGCTTGGGCGGCTTTTGCCAGCGGGCGTCCGGCGCGTTCTACGTCAGATGGCGCGTCCTTGTTTGCTCGCGTTCAAGGTTTCATTACCGGAGCGCGCTTGCCGATCAGGCCTGGCACAACCGCCACTACAGGCGCATTGCCATTGGATTATTACGCTGGCATTCGATTGCCGGAAGGCTTCGCCACCAAAAACGCAAATTCGTTTGATATTTCCACGTCGGAAGGTTTCAAACTCTTTCGTTTGCGGCAAGCTTATCAAACTGGTTTCGGCACTTTGCGCGAATTGGGTTTGCCTCGTTACGTGCAATTCGGCCTGAAAATTTATTTTTGATCACTCCAACTTTTATTCACTGATGTTACGCGCTAAAGAGTCGAACATTGGATTTGACACGGTTTTCGTCCCGGCAGGGACGGTTTGATATTAGCCCGGCAGTTCACTGCCGGGAAAAGCAGCGAATGAATCGGCGTCCTGTAGGGACGCTTGAATTTCCGCCAGAACAGGATTCAAGCGTCCTGACAGGACGCGGCAGAGAACGGCTCCTCTACCCGACGTTAAAACGCCACGCTAATTTCAACCGTCCCTGCCGGGACGAAGAAACTGTCAAACGCTTTATTTGATCTGCCATCGCGTAACATCAGTTATTCATTGCCTCTCCAGATACTTTGACGCAGGACGTCTGAATAATGCGCGAGGCTAATTCACAACAGAGCGCAAACTTCACAGATTTGCGCCAATCACCCCTCAGGAGGTCGCATGAATCCTATGCTCAAAAACAGAATGATGGTTTTGGTCGGCGCGTTGCTCATAAGTTACGCGAGCCTGGCCATCGCGCAGGATTACCGCGCCAAAGTGCAAGGCGTCGTTACCGACACCAACAAAGCGGCTCTGGCCGGAGCCAAAGTCACGCTGAAAAATGTTGGCACAGGCATTGAAGTCACTCGGCAAACCAACGCCGACGGCAATTACATTTTCGATTTCGTCGAATCGGGAATTTATACGGTGACAATTCAGGCGCAGGGCTTCAAAAAGTTCGAGCAGCGCAACATCACCATACAGAATCGCGGTGACGTGACGGTCAATGCCTCGATGGAAATCGGCGGCGTCAGCGAAGTCATTACCATTCAGGATTCGCCGGTCGCTGTGCAGTTCAACTCGTCCAGCGACACGCTGACAATCGGCAATGAAATCATGACGCAAATCCCGTTGCGCGGGCGCAACCCGTACAACGTCATCACACTTGACCCGACCATCAACGGCGGCGAAAACAACAACGGCGAAAACCGTCCCTATCACCATGCTTTTGCCAATGAGTTCGACGCGGGCGGCGGCACATTTCGCGCCAACGACATTCAACTCGACGGCGTGCCGCTGACTTCAAGCTACAAGACTTCATACACGCCTTCGATTGAAGCCGTGCAGGAAGTGTCGTTTCAGAAAAACGCCGTGGATGCAGAATACGGTTACAGCGCGGGCGGCATCGTCACATTGAACATGAAATCAGGCACGAATCGGTTTCATGGCTCGGCTTATTACCACAACCGCAATCCGCGCTTTAACGCTTTTGGCGACCCGACAATCCCGCGCACGGCTGGCGCAGACGAAACCATCTTTCGCGGCACAGACCTGAAAATGTACGGCGGCACAATTGGCGGCCCCATCATCAAAAACAAACTTTTCTTTTTCTCTTCGTGGGAACAGTGGGACGACAAACGCCCGATCACAGTGAAAATCACCGTACCGACGCAGTTGGAACGACAGGGCAATTTCAGCGAAAGCCGCATTGGCAGTTACGCGGTTTGCGCTGCGGGAACGACTTGCGCGCGCCCGATTTACGATCCATTTACCTCGACAGGCAGCAGCGGAGTCCGCACGGTTTTCGCTGGCAACCTAATTCCTTCGAACCGTTTTGATCCCACAGCAGTGAAACTGATGGCGGAAATTCCGCTGCCAAACCTGCCCGGCAACAATCTGAACTGGCAAGGAACCAAAACGGAAAACGTGGATTACTGGAATTTGTCGAACCGCGTGGATTGGAACATCAACGAAAAATGGAAATCCTTCATTCGTTACGGCTACTTCAAAACGGACCTGTTGGAAGTTCCACAGGACAATACGGCGGGCAAACTGTTTCCGGCGGCAGGCAGCCATCGCAACGGATTGAGCATTGCGGCGGATACGGTTTACACGATTTCTTCGTCAAAAGTGCTGAACGTTCGCGCGAATTACCACAAACTGATTGATGAATTTGCCGCTGCCGACAATTACGTGCTTGGCCAATCGGGCATAGAAGCCTTGTGGCCGGGCAATCCCTGGTATTCGTCGCTGTTCACGCGCGACCTGATTTATTACCCGGCTGTGGATGTTCCGACCGGCACAGTCACCAATCGTCTCGGACGTTCGGGACGCGAATTCTGGCAACGACCTCAAGGCTGGGGCGGTTCGGCGCGCATGAACTGGTATCTGGGCAATCACTCGTTGAAATTCGGCGGAGAGCTTCGCGTGGACAAAGGCAAAGGCGCGCGCTTTGAACCGATCAACCTGAATTTCCGCGCGGTCAATACGGCCAGCCAAAACACCAGCGCAAACATCAACGTTTCGGGCAACGAATGGGCTTCGTTCCTGCTGGGCGTGCTGGATAACCAAACCTCCGGTCGTCGTGTCCCAGTGCAGGAAGTCGTGACGTTCGGTTATTCGGGTTATTTCCAGGACGATTTCAAGGTGAACAGCCGTCTGACGCTCAACCTCGGTTTGCGCTGGGAATTTGAACCCGGCCCGGTTGATCCGCAGAATCGTCTGTCACAGCAACTGGATTTGACCAACCCGATTCCTGAATTTCAGACGACGCCGCCAAATATGCCAGCGGCGGTGTTGAACCTTTTGGGAACGAAAGGTTACAAGCCGATTTATAACGGCGCGTGGGTTTTCACCGACGAAAACAATCGTAATGCCTGGTCACGGCAAGCGGCCAATTTCCTGCCGCGCATCGGCGGCGCATTCCGGCTCGACAGCAAATCGGTGTTTCGTTTTGGTTGGGCGCGATATATGTCTCCTTCGTCGCGCATCCGCGACGCTCTGGGCGATTTCGTCAATCAATACACGGGATATTCGACCGTGAGCACTGTGCTCAATCCGTTGAATGGCCGTCCTTTGGCAACCTTGTCGAACCCGTTCCCGACAACCGGCACAAACCCGAATCCGTTGCAGCAACCGACCGAAAAATCTTTAGGTCGTTACACCAATCTGGGCAATGCGGTCAGCCTGGATCAATACGAACTGAAGCCGCAAAACAATGATCGCTATTCGCTGTCGTATCAACGCGAAGTGTGGGGGCGCACGATCGTGAGCTTCGATTTCTTCTTCAACAACGGCACGAATCTGCCGTTGACCGTTGATCTGAATCAGGCGGATCCGAACTTCCTTTATGAACAGCCGCGTTCGGTGACGAATGCGACAGTTCCCAATCCGTTCCGTAATTACCTGACGACAAGCGTTTTCCCCGGCGCGTTGCGCAACGGCGCGGCGAACGTAACGGTGGCTTCCTTGTTGCGACCCTATCCGCAATATCAAGCAATCAATCAAACCAACACCGCATTGAGCGATTTGCACGTTGTGTCTTACAAAGTTCAGGCGCAACGCCCGTTCGCGCAAGGTTTGAGCATGCTGGTGAATTACGCCTACCAAACGGAAGATCAGACGCAATTCTTTGACGACCGTGCAATGTTTGCGCGCGAATTAACCTGGCGCCCGTTGGCGATTGCCAAACATCGAATCAACCACGCCATCACTTGGGAAATCCCTGTGGGCAAAGGCCGCTGGTTGCTGAAAAACGCTCCAACGGCGGTTGATATGACGCTCGGTGGATGGCAATTGACGACAACCAATCGCTGGTATTCGGGACGCCAATTGATCTTCACGCAAAACCTGCGCGTCAGCGGCAGCCCGAAACTCAGCAATCCGACGCTTGGGCCAAACGGCGCCTGGTTTGATAAATCCGTGTTTTCAGCCTTGCCGCAAGGCACGAACGCCGATCCGGCGAGCGTGGCTCGCACGAATCCGTACACTTATGACGGAGTCGTCGGACCCGGCACCGGACAGTTGGATATGACCTTGAGCAAAGGTTTCCGCATCCGCGAAGGCTGGAAATTCGAGTTCCGCGTCGAAGCCTACAACGCTTTCAACCAGATCAACTGGGACAACCCCGTTGTGGATTTCAACAACGCGAACTTCGGCAAAGTCATTAGTAAACGTCCGGGTTACATCGGACGTGAAATTCAGTATGGCTTCAAGCTGTCGTTTTAACGCGACATTGCCTGTCTGTTGTGCCTTTGTTGGCGTTCATTCGTATAATCGGCAAGATTCATTAACGTAGTAAGGAGAAGTTATGCAGACAATCACCTATGAACAAGTCAAACAACAGGCGCTGTATTTGCCGCGCGAGGCACAACAGACTTTGCGTTCGGCGCTGGCTTTGCCAGTAGCCGAACAGCAACAATTGCTGACGGAATTGCCTGCTCGCCCGACTGTCCGCGTAAGTAGAGTACCCGGCAAAGCGCGCGATTTTTCGCTGGAACAACAATGGCTGCGAGAAAACAAACACCTGTACCGAGGCGAACATCTGGCCGTCAGTGGTTCGCAACTCATCGCTCACAGCGCCAATCCCCATGAAGTTTTGGCGGCTGCCGATGCGTCTGGTATGGATTTTTTGCTCGCCTATTCGCCTTCTGAAGAGGAAATTCCTTATGGCGGAGGTCTTTGGTTATGACCTACCGGCTTGAATTTTCTACGCTGTTGAAAATCGCGCTTGATGAAAATGGATTGATCGTACCGCTGACAATTTCCGCGCCCATAAAAGACAGGCAAATCCAGGCGTATTTCGACTCAGGAGCAACTTACACAGTATTGCCGCGCTGGCTTGGTGATGATCTGGGTTTTGATGTGGAAAGCGGCACGCCAACCAACTTGAGAACCGGCAGTGGTGTAATGCAAACCTATCTGCATTACACCACTTTTTTTCTTGGCGAACTCTCGTTTGGGGACGTGCCTGTTTGCATCGCCAAATATCACGATTTCAATCGCTGTCTGTTGGGGCGCGAAGGTTGGTTGCAGGCAGTACGTTTTGGATTGGTGACTTACGACAATCAGATGTATTTGAGTCTTTACGACGAATAACCCTCGCCACGTTTTCAAAAACAAAACTATGCTCAAGAAACATACCCTTTTGAGTTTTCTCTCAGGCTGGTTGGCGCTGGCCGTTTTTTGCGCTGCTAGCTGTTTAGCTGCGGATGCGACTGTTGCGCCGAATGGCGACGGCCAGTTCAAATCCATTCAGGACGCGATTATGGCCGCCCCGAACGGCTTGCCCAGCGCCATACGCCCATGGGTGATTCACGTTAAACCCGGCATTTACAAAGAACTGATTTACGTTCAGCAGGAACGTCGCTTCATTCACTTAATCGGCGAAGACCCAAAAACCACCATCATCACTTTCAACCTACACGCCAACCTGATGGGATTTGACGGCAAACCCATCGGCACGTTTCGCACGCCGACCGCGCAAATTGACGGCGACGGATTCAGCGCCGAAAACATCACTTTTGAAAACTCCGCCGGGCCGGTTGGGCAGGCGTTGGCTTTGCGCGTGGACGGCGACCGCGTGAAGTTCAAAAACTGTCGCTTTCTAGGTTGGCAGGACACGATCTTTTTGAATCGCGGGCGGCAGTATTTTGAAAATTGCTACATTGCCGGCCACGTGGATTTTATCTTCGGAGCGGCCACTGCATTTTTTGATCGTTGCCACATTCACGCGCTGCGCAACGGCTACATCACAGCGGCGTCAACGCCGGAAAGTCAGCCTTACGGATTCGTTTTCGCCAACTGCAAAATCACAGGCGAACCGGGAATCAAAACTTATCTCGGTCGTCCGTGGCGAGGTTACGCGCAAACGGCTTTCATCAACACCGAAATGTCCGACGCCGTGCGGCCTGAAGGCTGGCACAACTGGACTGGCCCCGAACGCGAAAAGACAGCGCGGTATTCCGAAGTCGGCAGCGTTGGCGCAGGCGCAAATCCATCGGCGCGCGTCAAATGGGCGCGGCAATTGAGCAACGCCGAAACGCCTGCTTTGACTCTTCAGAAAGTGTTCGAGGAATGGGATCCAACTGATACACCGATAGACGACGTGATTGTGTTTAGTGGTGGCCGTCTGCCGCCTTACAAACTGGAGCCGCTTCGTGATCGGGTCAAAACTGATATTGAATACGCGCAAGCGGGAGGTGAAAGCCTGAAGCTGGATGCGTTCGTGCCAACAGGCAAAGGACCATTCCCCGCCGTGATTTTTGTGCATGGCGGCGGTTGGTCTGGCGGTGACAAAACCGGTGGCAACGATCCGTTGTTCATTCCGTTGGCCAAACGCGGCATTGCGTGGTTCACGATCAGTTACCGGCTGGCTCCAAAACACAATTATCCCGCGCCGATTGAAGACGTTCACGCCGCCATTCGCTGGGTCAAGGCTCACGCGGCGGAATTCAACGTTGATCCGAACCGCATCGCGCTGGTTGGCGAATCCGCCGGAGGCCAGATCGTCGCGCAAGCCGTGGTCAAAGCCGACAAAGACACTCAAGTCGCCGCCGTTGTGCCGTTTTACGCGCCGATAGATTTCATTTTGGATATGGAACGTCGCGGCGGATTGAGCACTTCGATGCGCGGATATTTCGGTCGAAAAGATGCCCAAGCCGACGAAGCGACATTGCAGTTATTAAAAGAGGCTTCGCCGATCAATCACATCCGACCGGGTTTGCCGCCGTTTTTGCTGGTTCACGGCACGGGCGACATGAGCGTGCTTTACAACTGGTCGCCGCTGTTTCAATCGAAACTTAAAGCGGCGGGCGTCAGTTGCGATTTGATTACGATTCCTGACGGATTACACGGCATGGCACGCTGGGAAAGTTTTATGCCTGAATACAAAGAACGAGTGGCCGATTGGCTCAAAGCCAGATTGAATTGAAGCAATGCAAAACCGACGAAACTTTATCAAATTGAGTTTGGCAGGAACGCTGGCGTTACCCGCGCTGTCAGAGTTGTCCACTTTGGCGATTGGCGCGCCGGAAGACGTCTGGGCACAAGTCCCGCAAATTTTGCGCCGCATCAAACCGCCGACATTCGCCAAACGCGATTTTGCTATAACGAAATTCGGCGCTGCGCCGGGCAACGATTGCACCGAAGCCTTTCGCAAAGCCATTGCCGCCTGCAAAAAAGCCGGAGGCGGGCGCGTCTTAGTTCCGCCGGGCGTTTGGCAAACGGGCGCGATTCATTTGCTCAGCAACGTCAATCTGCACGTCAGCGAAGGCGCGACGATCAAATTCAGTCAGGACACCAAACAGTATTTGCCGCTGGTTTTCACTCGGTGGGAAGGCGTGGAGTTGATGAACTATTCGCCGTTCATTTACGCCTTTGAACAGCGCAACATTGCCATCACAGGCAAAGGCACGCTCGACGGTCAGGCCGATTGTGCGAACTGGTGGCCGTGGAAAGGTCGAACGAATTGCGGCTGGAAAGCTGGCGAACCGAGCCAGCAAAAAGCACGCGATTTGTTGATCGAAATGGGCGAAAAGAACACTCCCGTCAGCGAACGCAAATTCGGCGAAGGTTCGTACCTGCGCCCGAACTTCATTCAGCCATATCGTTGCCAGAACGTGTTGATCGAAGGCGTGACAATCCTCAATTCGCCGATGTGGGAGATCCACCCCGTGCTGTGCCGCAACGTCACCGTCATAGGAGTTCGCATCAATTCGCACGGCCCGAACAATGACGGTTGCGATCCTGAAAGCTGCACAGACGTGTTGATCAAAGATTGTTATTTCGACACCGGCGACGATTGCATCGCCATCAAATCCGGGCGCAACGGAGACGGGCGGCGCGTCAATGTGCCAACGGAAAACGTCATCATTCAAAACTGCGAAATGAAAGATGGGCACGGCGGAGTAACCATCGGCAGCGAAATTTCAGGCAGCGTCCGCAATGTCTTTGCCGAAAATTGCCGCATGGACAGCCCGCATCTGGAACGCGCGCTGCGGTTGAAAACCAACGCCGTTCGCGGAGGCACGCTGGAAAACATTCACATGCGAAACGTGCAAATCGGACAGGTCAGCGATTCGATTGTGTCTGTGGATTTCACCTACGAAGAAGGCGCGGCGGGCAGCTTCATGCCCACTGTGCGTAACGTCAGCGTCCGCGACGTGACCAGCAAGAAAAGCAATTACGCCCTGTACTTGCGCGGGTTTGAAAAAGCTCCGATCACGGATATTCGCCTGGAAAATTGCAGCTTTGAATCCGTCGCCAAATCCAGCGTCTACGAATACGCGCACGGCATTTCGCTGAAGTCCGTCAAGCTGAACGGAGTCGAACCTGTCCGCATCGCGCTGGTCGGAGATTCCACAGTCACCGAAGGTTCTGGTTGGGGCACAGGGTTCCGCGAACAGTGTCGCGCTCAGGTGGAGTGTTTGAATCTGGCGCGCAACGGACGCAGTTCGCGCAGCTTCATTGCCGAAGGTCATTGGCAAAAAGTTCTGGCCGACCGTCCGGCTTATGTGCTGCTTCAGTTCGGCCACAACGACCAGCCGGGCAAAGGCGTCGAGCGCGAAACCGACGCGAAGACGACTTACAAAGAGTTTTTGCGCCGGTACGTTGACGAAGCGCGCGCCGCCGGAGCCAAACCAATTCTGGTGACTTCGCTGGCTCGGCGAAATTTCAAAGACGGCCTGATTGCGCCGGACATTTTGACAACTTATGCCGCCGCCGCCCGCGAAGTCGCCGCCGAAAAACAAACTCCGCTGATTGACCTGAGCGCGTTGAGTATTGAGTTGCTGAACAAGTTGGGCGCGACGACTGCGGCGGAATTCGATGTCAAAAATAAAGATGGCTCGCCCGACCGAACTCATCTTTCCCGCAAAGGCAGCGCTACCTTCGGCAAGCTGGTCGCCAAAGAATTGGTCAAAGCTGTCCCGGAATTAACCGCGTTGTTCCAATAAGCGCCGAACAAAGATCGCCATGAATCGAAACAGAATTTGTCTATTTTTGATGATTGTTGGTTTGTTGGCCGCGCCGATTGATGGCCGGCAAACAACGGTAAGATGGCGCGACTGTCTGCGGCAAAAACCTGAATGGTACGGCAGCGCCGAAGCCATTCGTGTGGCCGAAAACCTGTTGCTGTTTCAGCGCGAAGTCGGCGGCTGGCCGAAAAATACTGAAATGGCCGACACGCTCAGCCAGACTCAAAAAGCAGAGTTGAGCAGTCAGAAACACAACCCGGACGCGACGATTGATAACAACGCAACCACGACACAGATGATTTTCCTGGCGCGCGTGTTCAACGCGACAAAGCAGGAACAGTTCAAGACCGGCTTCTTGAACGGCTTGGATTATTTGCTGCGGGCGCAATACCCGAACGGAGGCTGGCCGCAGTTTTATCCGCTGCTCAAGGGTTACTATTCGCACATCACCTTCAACGACGACGCGATGGTCAACGTGTTGAGTTTGTTACAAGACATGGCACGCGGCCATTCCGTCTATGCGTTTGTTGACGCCGCTCGCCGCCAACGCGCCGCACAAGCCGTCGCCAAAGGAATTGAGTGCATCTTGAAAACTCAGGTGACGGTTTCAGGCAAACGAACTGTCTGGTGCGCGCAACACGATGAAGTCACTTTGAAACCGGCCAACGCGCGCACTTATGAAAAAATTTCGCTCAGCGGTTCGGAAAGCGTGGGGCTGGTGCGTTTTTTGATGGAGGCCGAAAAGCCCGACGCGCCATTAGTCGAAGCCGTCGAATCCGCGATCGCGTGGTTTCAACAAACCAAACTGACCGGCATCAAGGTTGTCGAAAAACTTGATCCCACCAAACCGAACGGAAAAGATCGCGTGGTCGTTGCCGACGCCAACGCGGCTCCTTTGTGGGCAAGGTTTTATGAAATCGGCACGAACCGTCCGATCTTTTGCGGGCGCGACGGCATCATCAAATTCAGCCTGGCCGAAATCGAACACGAACGCCGTACCGGTTACAGTTGGTATTCGGATCGAGCCGCGATGTTGCTGGCCAAAGATTACCCAGCGTGGCGAACAAGCCGGGCCGGGAAATAACCGAAACTCGCGCCTACTTTCAGCCGAGCAACCTGCTGATTGAAACACTCGCCCTGACGAATTACACTCCCGCCATCCCCAAATGGCCCGAAATGGCGACGATGAACAAAGCGACAATCAAAGCAGTGGTCTTGACCATCAGCGATTCGGCTTCGCGCCACGAGCGCGAAGATTTGTCCGGCCCGACAGTAGTTGCCGAATTGCAATCGCTGAAAGCAGAAATTGTCGCCACCGAAATTTTGCCGGACGAACGGGAATTGATCGCCGAACGATTGCGGCATTTTGCCGACACGGGCGAAGCAAATTTGATCGTCACGACGGGAGGAACAGGTTTTTCTCCGCGCGACGTGACGCCGGAAGCCACGCGCGATGTAATCGAACGCGAAGCTCCGGGATTGGCTGAATTGATGCGCTCCGAAAGTTTGAAAATCACTCCCCTTGCTGCTTTGTCGCGCGCGGTATGCGGAATTCGCCGCCGGGCGCTGATCGTCAACCTGCCCGGCAGCGTGCGCGGCGCAAGAGAAAATCTGGCGGCGATTGCTCGCACGTTGCCGCATGCAATTGATTTGCTAATGGAATAAACCCAAGGAAGCGTGGGACAATTTTCCAAATTGTCCCCCTTGTCCGAATTGTGGGGCAATTAAAAAATTACCCACCTCTTTCAGGGAGAAAATAACCATGAAACTTTTTGCCAACTGGCACCGAATGCTGACTTTGGTCATCGTTAGCACGCTTTTTGTCAGCGTGTTGGCGGCGCAGAATCCGTATGACAAATTCCGCAACAAGGAATACTCGAACAAAGGTTACATGTCCGAACAGGACGAAATGAAGATGGGCGAACAGGTTCATCAGGAATTGCTGAAACAGATTCGTCTGGTGGAAAACAGCCCCGTCAACGATTACATCAATAGGTTAGGCCAAAATCTCGCCAGCCGTTCGGAGCGTCGCAACATTCCCTGGCGGTTTTATGTTGTGAATGACAAAACCATCAACGCTTTTGCCACGCTGGGCGGGCGCGTGTACGTCCACACCGGGTTGATTGCCGCAACCAACAGCGAAGCGCAATTGGCCAGTGTCGTCGGCCACGAAATCGGACACATCGTCGGTCGTCACGGATTGGAAAACGTCAAACGCGCCGGCAGCATGAAAACTCAAGGCGCGGTGATCGGCGCAACGATTCTGGGAGCAATTCTTGGCGGCCAGCAAGGCGCGGAAGCCGGAATGGCGCTGGGCAGTTTGGTGGCGGGCGGCTTTTTGATGAAACACAGCCGCGAAGCCGAACGCGAAGCCGATTTCCTGGGACTCTACAATTTGAAAAACGCCAACTACAACACCGGCGGCATGATCGAAATGTTCCAGATGCTGCAACAAGTGTCCAAAGGTGGCGGCGGTTCGCTTGGTTCTGTTCTGGCCAGCCACCCAGACCCACGCGAACGCGAAGCCAATACAAAAACGGAAATTGGCGCTTATCTGCAAGGCACGGATCGTCGCGGAACCAGCAATTCCAACGACTTCCAGCGCATTAAAAGCGGATTGCCTGCTGCTCCCAGCACGCCTGCGCGCAAAACCCGTCCGCGACCATAAGCGAGAACGAGCGACAGAGGGAAATAGGGGCGAGGCGATTTGTGACTGATGGAGATTGTGACGAATGAATGATCCAACAACAGAGGTAAGCCGTCGTTTCAATGGAGCCGCTTCACTCTGTCCCTCAATCTCTCCTTCCCTCTGTCTCTCTGTCGCGTTTCTTATTTTCACTCTCGCGGCCACAGCCTTCGCGCAGAAAAAACAGCGTCCTCAACTTCAATTGGTATCCCGCAACGATCTGGCGGGCAAAGTCCTGCTGATTCCACGCGATGATCGCTTTTTGGAGCTACGAACGCTGGCACAAATTGCAGATCACTATTTGCTGCTTCCACCTTCGCATTTGCTGAATCCGAAACCGCAACCCGACAAGTTGATCGAATGGCTGAAGGCGCAAAATCTGGCAGGAGTTTCCGGCGTCATTCTTTCGCTGGAAGCGATTTCCGCCGATGCTTCGCCTGAAACGACTGCGCGAATTTCTCAGGCGATTAAACAACTTCGTTCGCAAAATCCGCGAGCGGCGTTTTACGGATTCACTTCGCTGGATTCATCTGTCGAAACGTCTAAACAGTTTTGCCAATCGGCGCTGGGACTGACAGCCGATGGAAAGTTGGATTTTTTGCTGATCGGGCAGGATGAAAATTTGACCGCCAAACCAGCGCAAATCGCTCGCGCACGGTTGATCGGCGAAGCCGCCACACGCGAAGCCGACAGTCGAATCGCTTTTGATGACAGCACCAATTCAGCGGCGGCAACTTTGCTGGCACGATTTTTAGCGCAGCGGTTGGGACGTTCGCCCAAACTTTTGCCGGTTTATTCTTCCGCTGAAGGTCGTCGTTCGGAACAGAGCCGCGATTCGATTCCGCTGGATCAATCGCTGGCCGCCAAGATCAAACTTTTCGCCGGAACCGTGCTCGCGCCTGTGCCTGAAACCGCTCCGCAAGTGGACGTGCTGCTGTTTGTCCACACGCCGAACACCAGCGAAGAACAGCGAACAGCTTTGGCGATAACGGTTTTACAAACGATTGATTCCGGCGCACGTGTCGCCTTCGTGGACGTTTCCGAATCCGCCAAAACGAAAGAAGCGATGCTGGCCGAACTGCGCGGCCATAAATTGCTGGGCAAGCTGACGGCGTTCGCTTCGGCCTTTCCCGGCGAAACTGCCAACCGGGCTGTGCTGAACCGCGTTATGGCGCACGCGGTGATTTTTTTCGCGGCGATCAAATCGCTCCGCAACGACATTGACCGAGTTCACCGCATCGAACGCAATCAAATCAATTTGCTGTTCAGCCGCATTCTGGAAGATTGGGCGTACGAGATGATTGTTCGCCAACAGTTTGAGGAATATGTACGGCAACAATTGAAATCCGATCCGGCGGAGCTTGGCGACAAAACCGAACACGCGGAAAAATTCGTTTACGACGCGCTGCAAACACACGCAACCGACTTGTTCGATGAACAATTTCGCCGCAACACTCACGCCGTATTGATGAACAGCGGTACGCGCGTGCAGTTTCGCGTCAGCCTGTTGCAACGATTACAAATTCGATTTTCAACCCGCAAAACTTCCGAGCCGGAATTTCGGCAGAACATTCACACGTTTTTTGACGGATATTTGCCTGGAAGTAGACAGTAGACAGTAGTGAAATTTGAATGCTTTGCTGAACAGCAACGAAAATCTGGCAACGATCAATCTTCTCGCCACGAATTACCGATAGAGCTACTGCCTACTGTCTACTGTCTACTTTCCACAGGAGGATCACTCACAACTCATGTCCCTGATGCTTTCAGAGATCGAACAACAACCCACCGCCATCGAAAAAACCATCAAACGCGAATCTAAAAAGATCGAACGTTTCGCCGCTAGGTTGCGAGCGAACCGTCCGCGTTTGATCGTGTTGGTCGCGCGCGGCAGTTCTGACAACGCGGCGCTGTTTGGCCGCTATCTGTTGGAAACAACCACAGGCATTCCGGTTTCGCTGGCGGCTCCGGCAGTTCACACGCTGTACAAAGCCAAACTGGATTTGCGCGAATCGCTGGTCGTCGGCGTGTCGCAATCCGGCGAAGGCGTGGACATCAACTTGACGCTGGAAAACGCCAAACGCTGCGGAGCAACGACGCTGGCCATCACCAATGAAGCCGAATCTTCGATGGCCAAGCTGTGCGACGAAGCTTTTCTGATTCACGCCGGACGCGAACGCAGTGTGGCGGCGACCAAAACTTATACGGGGCAGTTGCTGATTTTTCATTTGCTGGCGCGCGCGCTCAGCGGCGGCAAAGAAGAACTCGAACGCTTGCCCGAATTCGCCGCCGAAGCCTTGAAGCTGAAACCCGATGTGGCCGCAATGGTCGAACGTTATGCGTTTATGGAACAGTGCGTCGTTGTCGGACGCGGTTTGAATTACGCCAACGCTTACGAATTTGCGATCAAGCTGATGGAAACCTGTTACGTCGTGGCCGAACGATTTTCCGGCGCAGATTTCTTGCACGGCCCGATTGCGATGGTGGATTCGGGCTTTCCGGTTTTTGTCTTTGCCCCGCCGGGGCCTACGCTGAAAGGCATGAAAGAATTGCTGACGAAACTTCACGGCATCGGAGCCGAAACGCTGGCAATTTCCGGCGACGCTTCGACGTTGAAAGCGGCTTCGCGTGGAATCAAAATGCCGCGCGTGGATGAATTGCTGTCACCGATTCCCTACGTCATCCCGGCGCAATTATTCGCCGCGTTGCTGGCCGAAGCCAAAGGCTTGAGTCCCGACCAACCACGTTCATTGTCGAAAGTCACCAAAACTGTCTGAAATTCGCTTGTGGAGTGCGGTGACTCGTCACCGCTTTGCATTCTGGCGAAAAGAATTTCTGCGACAGAAAGCATTGGCTAAGAACGCAAAGCTGCGCCAAGCCGCAGCACTCCATAAACGACACATTCGTATGTCTGTACAACAATCAGAAGCTTTCGCTGCTTCCGTCATCATTCCGGTTCACAACCGATCTGCCGAATTGCAAGCTTGCCTGACGGCGCTTGTCGCTCAGGATTTTCCGCTGACGCAATTCGAGGTCATCATCTGCGACGACGGCTCCACCGAAGATTTCAGCGAGATCATCGCCGCTGCCCGACAACGCCAACTTCAGATCACGCACGTCAAACAACCCAACAAAGGCCCGGCGGCGGCGCGCAACTTGGGAATCAGACACGCCAACGCCGAAATCGTAGCCATGACCGACAGCGACACTTTGCCCGACACCGCTTGGTTGAGAAATCTGATCGAAGCTTTGGCTGCTGATCCTTCGGCAGTCGGCGTCGAAGGAAAAGTCTTCGCCAACAACGAAAGCGAATTCGCTCCGCTGGGCGAAGGCCCGAAAAACCAATCCGGCGGCGTTTACCTGACTTGCAACATGGCTTATCGCCGACAAGTGCTGATCGAAGTCGGCGGATTCGACGAAACCTTTCCCTTCCCTGCTTACGAAGATGTGGAGCTTGCGGCGCGAGCGATTCAACACGGAAAAATTCTTTGGCAGCCCGCGGCGGTAATCACTCACCCGCAACGCCCGCTGACGCTGCGAACCGTCTGGAAGAAATTGAAGCACTGGGAATTTGTGCTGCGAATTGGCTATCGCTACGGATATTTTGGCTGGCCGAAGTATCCGACTAAACACCCAAAGTTGTATTTGATCGGTTTGTCGGTCGTTGCTCTGCCGCTGTCCAAGTGGAAACAAGCAGCGGCTTGTGTGACGACTCATCCGGCGGCAGCAGCGAAATTGTTCCTGTTTGGCTTGGTGGAAAGTTTGGGAGCGATGGCGTTCGTCGTGCCGAAAGTCATTTTTCTCAGCCGTCAAAAGCTGATCGAACGGCATCACTATTTGGGATATTTGGGCTGATACAAAATCAATCCGGTCGGTTCGTACCGCCAGACGGCTTGCAACCAGTCGGGCGCTTTTTTCGGATCACCAAGCGGCTTCAACTCTTTTCGCTCTTTGATCTCGCGTTTGCCGATGGCGATGTAATCCACTCGATTCGTTTGCAACCACGCGCGTAATTCTTCCAGCGATTTCACCGGCGGAAAAAACACCCACTCCTGACGACTCATATAAGCCAGATGCGGTTTGCGAGCGACGATTCGCAAACTGTTCGGCGCGGCGTTTTGGCTTATGACGAAATCCCGCGCTTCGGCGACTTCCATCGGCAAAGCTCCCAAAAACTCATTCACGTCTTTGCGCGAAACCGCGACTGAACTGACAACCATCACCGCCACCAATCCGCCCGGAATCGTCGTAAACGCTTTCGCCTGCAACCAGCTTTGCGCACGCGCTAACATCAACCAACGCTCCGCCGCGAACACCGCAAACCCCGCGTAAAGAACCATCACGAAAAAGTAATAGCGCGTTTCCCAATGGTTCAGCCCCATCAACAGCCAATACAGCCCACCGGCAATCAACACCAACATCACCGATTTGGATCGTCGTCCGACGAACGCCAACGCAACGCCGAGCAGCCCCAACCATCCCACCAACTGCACAACCAGATTGCCAGCGATGCTGTGGCGCAAACTTTCGTACAAATTGACCGGATATAGTTTGAGCAACCGCGCCGGATCGTACCGAAGCACATCGCCAAAGGATTGAAACTTCGATTCCAGAGCGCGCGTGGCATCCTGATTAACTTCGCCTTTGACCAGTTCCGGAAAAAACTCTGTGGCGATGTTCAGGTAATTCGTGTTGTAAAGTGGCGAACCGCGATGTTTGTAATTCGCCGCCAACCACGGCGAAGCGGTCAGCAAAAACATTCCGACGAACAGCGCGGCTGACTGCAAGCGTTCGCGCCAGCTTTGCTCGAACAAATTCAGCAACAGGATTCCGATCAAACACGTCGCCAGCAAAAACAGCCCGTTGTAACGAATGACATACGCCGCGCCGGTCAAGGCTCCGGTCAACACAATTCGCCAACGCGCGCTCAACCGTTCTGCCGTAAACGTCACCAACACGGCCAAACACACAAACAGGAAAAACACATCCGTCGCCGCATTGATGGAAAATTGCGGAAACTCTCCGCTGGCGACAGCGATCAATTGAGCGCCCAAGCCAGCCCAAAATCCGAACAGCCGTGCGAACAAAACAAAGACCAGCCATCCGCACAGCACAGCGCACACAACTGACAACCACTTGGCGACGGTGAATAAATCGCTGCTCAATCCGGTCAGCTTGCCCAAGCCAGCGACGATCGCCGGATACCCTGGCCCTTGAAATGTGTTTTGGGGAAATTGCCCGGCGGCGATGCGCTCCGCGTCCGGCGCGTAGTAATGATAGAAATCAGTTTCGGTGGCGTAATTCCCGAACGGATGCTGACGGGCAAGAAAGACCAGCGTCAGCAAATGAAGGAAGCAGAGTAAAAAGGGCAACCAGCGTTTCATCAGGTAATCAGTTGACGGTTGAAGCGATTCGGCGTTTGGCTTTTTTAGCTTTTTTGGTCGGCGCAGGCGGGTTGGCGCGCAACCAGGCATTCAAGTTAGCAATGGCTTCGAACTCAAGCAACTCTTCGCTCAACAGTTCCAATTGCGTCAGCGAAAGCCTGCGTATGCGCGATTCCTGTCGTGAGTTGAGTTCACCAAACAAACGGTTCAACTGGCGCAAAATAACCGTGCTCGCTTCTTCCTGTCTTCCTTCCTGTCTTCCTTCCTGTCTTCCTTCCTGTCTTCCTTCCTGTCTTCCTTTTGTGCGCCCTTGTTCCATCCAGATTTGTGCTGCTGTTTGCATAACCGCTCCTGATTTGTCGGAAAAAGCCGCCTTAATGGATTCACCAATTTCATCTGGCGTAATTCCATCGGCTGCCGCAGAAATATAACGAACCATCGGTAAAAGCTGTTCAGCCGCCTCTTCCGGTGGCAGCAGCTTCATAATCTCCGTCAAGCGATGTTCCAGTTCCCTGCCGAAGATATGTTTGAGCAATAACAGCCCTGACTGCAAGCCGGACTCGCCGACAATTTCGTGGTCTTCATAACTGGACAAGTCGCAAAGGTGATATTCGAAATCTGGAACGAATCGCCGCCACTGAGTTTGAGCAACTCCGGGCATCAAGTCGGACAATTTCGTTCCGATATTCCAATGCCGCCGCCCGTGATAAAAAACGACCGGGATGACAATCGGCAATTGAGGCTCTCCCGAATCTTTAGCCCGTTGCCACAGGCCAACAATGTAATCCAGCAATTGCAAGGCCACCCATTTTTCAGGCGTGCTCTTGTGTTCAAGCAGAACGTACACGTAAACCGCCTCGCCTTTTTTCAATTTGACGCGAAAGATCAAATCGGAAAAATGCTCGCTCAATTCCTCCGTGACAAAGCTGCCGTCCACCCGTTCCAAAGTACGCCAGTCAATAGCTGCTGTCACTTCAACCGGCAAATACGACTTCAGAAATTGCACTGCCACTTTCCGCCGCCCAACCAGACTTTTGAAAAACAGGTCATGCGGGTTGGCCAGTTTGTTATTCGATGGCTGATCTTTGGCTGTTGTAGAAATTTTCATACACGAGCGTGGGTCTACAGATTGCGGCGTTTTCGCTCTTCCAGAATATATTCCGAAGCGCGCCAAGTCAGCGCCATGATTGTCAGCGTCGGATTTTTGTGCGTGCCCGAAGCGAACGCGGCGGCGTCCATCACGAACAAATTCTTCACGTCCCACGATTGATTGAACTGGTTCAACACAGAAGTTTTGGCATCTGCGCCCATGTGAATCGTTCCCATTTCGTGAATCGAATGCCCAGCCACGCTGGGTTCTTTGGGCAACGAAATGTCTACGGCTTTGGCGGCGGCGAAGATTTCTTCGTACGTGCGGCGAATGTATTTGTACATCGCGCGGTCGTTGTCGTTCAGCGGATGATGAATCTTCAGCACCGGAATTCCCCATTTGTCTTTCACGTTCGGATCGAGTTCAACAAACTTGTTTGCCGCTGGCAGCATTTCCCCGTGCGAAGCCAGCGTCACGCGAGCGCCAGTCCATTTGCGAACCTCTTTTTTGTAAGCTTCGCCGAATCCGGGAATGCGTTTGGCGTTTTTGTCCGGGCGGCTGCGAATGCGCGACGAAGGTTCGATCTGGAATCCGCGCACGAAATCACGCTTTTCATCCGGGCGAAAATATCCAAACCATGGGATGACTATGTGCGAACCGCCGATGCCGTCGCCGACTTCGCGCGGTTGCCAAAACAGTTCAGGGAAATAAGCCGTCGCATCCACGTCCAGGTGCTCAATGAAGTTTTTGCCGATCAAGCCACTGGAATTGGCAATTTTGGATTGCAGCATCAGCCGCGTGCTTTCCAGCGTGCCGCAAGCGACGATGACCATCCTGGCTTTGACCTCGCGGTCACGGCCAGTCGCCTTGTCAATGTAACTGACGCCCGAAGCCAAACCGTTTTTGCCCGTGTTGACCTTGTGCGCCATCGCGTTGGAAATGACGGTAAAGGTTTTCGGAAACTTCTTCATCAGCGGTACAACTTGCCGAAATGCCGAGTTATAAAACGAATGAGTTTCGCAACCATCAGGGCATTCGCCGCAATAATGACACGGCCTGTAACCGTTGTGAGCTTTGGTGAGCATCGCCCGCCGAACGTAAATCGAACGGATGCCGGATTTTTCTGCCGCGCGTTTAATCGCCCAATCAGAACACTTCAAATTCACTGGCGGCAGGAAATTTTCGCTGTCCGGCAAATCGGGATGGTTTTCTTTCTGGCCACAGACGCCCATGAACTGTTCGGCTTTGTCGTAATACGGAGCCAGGTCTTTGTATTCCATCGGCCAATCCAAACCTTGCCCGTCGCGCGAACGCATTTTGAAATCGGCTTCGTTGAACCGATTGGCGAATCGTCCCCAGAACATGGTGCGTCCGCCGACATTGCGAGCGCGCATCCATTCGTAAGGCATCTTGTCCGGCGTGGTGTACGGTTCGTCTTTGGTCGGGCCATACATCGAATACTTTTCTTTGAATTCATCGCTGCGCGTTTTTTCCGTTTTCAATCCGCGATATTCGTCTTCGTAAGGAAACGGATCGTGGTACGGAAAATCCACCTGATCTTTGCGAAGCGGCCCGGTTTCCAGCATCGCCACCTTCAATCCGGCATTGACCAAAACCCATGCGGCAGTTCCTCCGGCAGCGCCTGAACCGACAATGACGGCGTCGTAAACCGGCGATTGAGTTCTGACGGTTCGTTGTTGACCCAACATAAAGACAGTCCTTTCTCGTTCGGGAAATGAATTCGTAAGTGGTATTGGAACTTTGATTTGCTTGATGAAGCTTGAAGCCGGATTTTAGGTGTCGGGTTGTGGAATTGTCTAGCAGGCAGGGAGCTTTCTCTGAGGCTCATTTCGCTAAAGCAACAAAAGGCGCGAGTTTTCAGACTCGCGCCTTTTGTCTTTCGTTCGCAATGCTTTCGCTTTCAGATCATTTGATGTTGATCTGAATGACATTGGCGACTTGCCCGTCCACGATCAGCATCACATCCACCAATCCGCTGCCCGCCAGCGCGCGAGGCAATTCGATGTTGACCTGATCCAATCCGACAAAACCGCCTTGATCGCCCGCGTATGACACCGGAGCTTCGACGCCGTTGACGATGGCGCGAACGGCATCCAGCGAACTGCGACCGCGAACTCCGGTGGCAAACAACGACAGGAAGATGCGATCGTCAATCGCGCCCAGATCAATTGGCACGGCGACAAATCGTCCGGTTGTCAGATCGAATTGCGCGACCGGACGCGAACTCGACGAACCATCCGCCCGGAACGTCAGCGCGTTCGCCGCTGGCAAACCTCGCCCGCTGGCATCGGCAACGAAAATTCCCGGAGCGACGTTGGCGATTTCGACTACGCTGCCTGAAACCGCTCCGTTGCCGCTGGTGATGAGAATCGTCGCCTGCCCCGCAGCCGTTCCCGGCGGAACCAAGTAGTTGACCTGTGTCGGAGCGACGAAAAACAGCGGAGCCAATCGTTCGACGTTGGCGCTGTCGCGGACTTTGATCGTAGTTCCCGCCAAAGCTGTCGGCAGCGGCACAGTCGTCGCCACTTGCGTCGCAGTCGCCAGATTGATGCCAAACACGGCAACGATCTCATCCGACGTGAGAGTTTCTCCGCGATAGCTGGCGGCGGAAACGCTGGTCGCCGGTTGCGCCAGCAACACAGGAGTCGCCACAACATCCGTCGGCAAATCAGCACCGCTGGTGTCTGTGACGCTGCGCGCTACCGGAGCATCTCGGAATTCAAAATCCAGCTTTGCTCCGGTGTTGGCATCGGAGTAATCAAACACCACGTTGAAAATCCGCCGCGAACCTTCGGACAAGGTTTGATTGCCGGGCATGGTCAACGACATGCCGATTGCGCCTTGAGTCACCTGGCTGGTGTTCGTGGTCAGCGTTGCGCCAGTGGCGTCGGCTCCCAACGTCACGCGCGGATTGCTCAGCACTGTGGAGTTGAATCCCAGACTGAGGCTGACGGCTTTTTCATTGCCGAAAGCTTCCAGGTTGATGCGCAAGGTCAACCGTTTTGTCTGTTCCAGCCCAAAAGCGAAGTTGTCGCTGGTATCTCCGCCCCAGCCGAACGCCCTTTTCTTGATTACCAATTTATACTCGCGCATCCCTGTGCATCCCATTGCGTCAACCACCAACACCTTGAAGACGAACGTGGCTTTCGCTGCCACAATCACCGGAGACGGGCCAGAAAGCACTCCGGCGGAAGACAACGTCATTCCGATAGGTAACGCTCCGCCAATGATCGAGTACGTGTAATCGGGCATTCCTCCGCTGGCCGTCAAACTGACTGGGCCGTATAGCCCGCCATCTTTTCCCTCTGGCAGATCAGTAGGGCCAAGCGTAATCTTCGGGCATTCACAGCATTTGGCTCTGGCTTCGGTGATTTCCACCAGCAAGCCGCTCACTTGCCCGGCAGCAGCCGCAGTGACAAATGTCAGCTTGTTTGGTCCCGCCTGGAATCCCGTCATAATCGTAAACGGTGTGAGGATGCTTGGCGCTGGGTTTGTCTCAATGGGTGTAGTGTTACTGTTCAGGAACAACTGCCCGCCAGCGTTGGCAGCAAACCTGCCAACAATTTTCACGCTGTTCAGATCGCAACCGGACAGATCAAAGTTGATCGTGTACCGAAGCCCTCCAGGAATTCCTGGCCTGCCAATCCATCGTGCCATCAGGCCAGCGGCAACGGGATCCACTCCACTGCTTGGCGGTGGAACAACGATTGGCACGACCGGCACATTCGTTGGTGTAAGGGCGGCGTAATGACTATCGGGCGCGTTATTGCTCATCGGCGTTTTGTTGTTATCCACGCCCGTGTTGAACAATTTCAGCGGCATGACCGGACAATCTTTGATGACGATTGTGTAATTCTTCGTGCTGGTGCATCCGCAATCGTCAACCGCAGCCACAGTGAACGTGAACGTGCCCGCCGTGCTCGGAGTGCCTTGCAACATTCCACCCACTAAGTCCAAACCCGGCGGCAATGTTCCCGTGACGGAATACGTTACCGGCGGACACATGCTGTCGGTCGTCAAAGTTTGTTTGGGATAGACAGTGCCGACGAATCCGACAGGCATGGAATCCGGCTTGATCGAATACGGGGCGCAAATGACCTCCATGTTGTAAGTTTTCGTGCTCGGACACCCGCACGCATCCGTCGCCGTCACCGTGAAACTATACGGCCCCTTCATCGTAGGCGTGCCTTGCAACATCCCGTCCATAAAGCTCAATCCCGGCGGCAGAGTTCCGGTGACGGAATAAGTCGCAGTCGGGCAAGGACTGTTGGAGGTGAGCGTTTGTTTGGGATATGGCTTGCCAGCAGTTCCAGCAGGCAGCGCAGCCGGTTGAATGGTGTACGGAGTGCAATTAACCGTGATGGGTTGCGTAAACACTACCGAGCAGCCGTTAGCATCTTTGACAGTAATCTGAACGGGAAACGTGTTTTGCTGAGTCGGTATGCCCGTCAGTTTGCCATCCATCGAAAGCGACAACCCCGGCGGCAATCCCGTAGCCGAATACATATACGGCCCCGTTCCGCCCGAAGCCATGAACATCGTCGTCGGGAACGGCTGCCCGGTCATTCCCATCGGAATCGTGCTGGGCGTAGAGGCCAGACTCAGCGTCACACCGGAACAAACTGATGGTTTGCATTTGCCAGCCGAACCCGCCAGGAAAATGGATTCAATATCCGGCTGGCTCAATGCCACATTCCACAACTCGACTTCGTCAATCAATCCATTGAAGAAATTTCCGACGGGATTGGTCTGGCCCTCTATCCCTCCAATCTGAAGATTGAACGTATTGCTTTGGGGAATAAGGTTTTTCGATTGACACGGAGTTTGGGCTACACCATTTATGAATAAACAAAGAGTGGTAGCTCCCCCTGTAACTGTGGCAGTGGTTGCAACATGTACTGGCACTCCAATCGGAAGTGGTGATGGAGAGTTCACAGTTATAACCTGTGTTCCATCGGAAACTACTGCTACTAATGTTCCAGGGTTCATCCCGGACGAACCGACAACGCTTAATGCAAAAGAAGCTTCATCATCTGCGCCCGCTATGTCGCCTTTGTAAAGGATAGGCATGTTCGGCGCGTTGAGGGCATCAATTTTCACCCAGGCATCAATGGTGAAGTTCATGACATTAAAGGCGCTGTCATGTGGTATTGAAATCGAATTTGCAGTGCCCCCGCTTCGAAAACCGTTGTTCACCACAGCAGAATCGAATGTTCCGCCTGTTGCAACAGAGCCGTGATGCCCGCCACGAATGTCTGTGCCATCCGTATCCAGCGGCCACCAACCAACCATATTCTCGTTTCTCGGCGGCGGCTCGACACACCCACATTTTTTCGTCGTACAAATGACTTTCAGCTTGTACTCGCGCGTCGCCATGCAGCCGCATTTATCAGTCACTTTGACCGTGAAGGTGAAATCACCGGCCAGGACCGGCGCGCCGGTAAATGTGCCATTCGGGTTCAGCGTCAGCCCCAGCGGCAATTGGCCTGCGCTGATGGTGAAGGTGTTCATGCCGCAACCGCCAACAGTGGAAAACGGCAAGATGGCGGGGGCGTAAGTCGCGCCTCTGATTGCATCGGGCAATAGCATCACGTCGGGCACGATGCCTGTAATCCCGCAATTGATCGTCAAGCCGTACACGCGCATCCCCGTGCAGCCGAATTTGTCCGTCACCGTCACGGTGAAGGAAAACCCGCCGGTTTGCAGCGGCGTTCCTTGCAACTTGCCGTCAGAGGTCAGTTGCATTCCGCTCGGTAACAACCCGGCGGTCACGGCGTAAGTGTATGGCGCAGTTCCATTCGCCGAAGTCAGCATCTCCACAGGTGAATAACTCTGCCCGGCGATGCCGTCGTGCAAGGTGGTTGGCGAAATGACTATGTTGGGACAGGCGATTTGCCAGGTGACGGCGGCGGTTCCCATGCAGCCGTTTTTGTCTGTGGCTTTGACCGTGAAGTTGAAACTGCCCGCAGCTTCAGGAATGCCGGTCAGCTTGCCGTCAGGTTGCAGCGTTATGCCTTTGGGCAAAGTTCCGCCCGACAAACTGTACGTGAACGGAGCCGCTCCGCCTGTGGGCGAAAATTGCTGAGTAAACATTTGCCCGACGACGCCATTTGCCAACGTGGTCGGCGTCAGCGTGATAAGCGGGTCTTTCTGCGTATAAATTTCAGCGGAAGCCAAATGAACATTGTTGGCGGTTGTGCCACCGGCAACCAGCACACGGCCACAACTCAGCAACGCGGCAATTGGATAGCGCCCACGCGCGCTGTTCATCGGCCCGGCGTCAGACCAGGTATTGGTTGCGGGGTCATAAAGCTCTGCGGAATTGGTGGGAGTTCCAGCCAGGTTTTGCCCACCGGCAATCAGGACTTTGCCCGAAGGCAACAGCGTCGCCGTGTGGAGTTGGCGCGCAACGGTCATTGGAGCTTTGAGTGACCACGTGTCGTTGGTTGGGTTGTAAAGCTCCACGGAATTGAGCGCCGTGGCCGTATTGATGCCGCCCACGACCAGCACTTCGCCGGAAGGCAACAGCGTAGCCGTATGCGCGTAACGCGCCCCTGCCATTGACGTGGCGTTTGTCCAACTGCCGCCGCCGAGAGTGTAAAGCTCTGCGGAATTGTATGGAGTCAACGGATCGCGCTGCGCGCCACCGACAACCAACACCCGCCCATCATTCAGCGCCGTCGCCGTATTACTAAATCGCGCGACATTCATGGATGGCCCGGCTGACCACGTTTTGGTAGTCGGGTTGTAAAGTTCGGTGGTTTTGTATGTTCCGTTCGGCCCGGTGGAAGAGTTGTTGTCATACCCGCCCGCCATCAGCACGTGTCCGACCAAAGAACCGGTCGTCAGCAAAGCCAATGCCGGTTGATACCGTTTCAATGAAGGCGCGTTGTTGGTCGCGCTCCACCCTGACGGGGTTTCGGTATACAAAAAACTGCTGGGAGGAAAATTGCTGCTGTTATCGTCGTTGCCAACCACCAACACTTCGCCAGTGTTGAGCAATTGCGACGACAATCTGTGCCCGATGGGAAGTGGCGCAATCGCCTGCCAGGTATTACCTACAGGATCGTAAATCGCCGCGTCGGTAATGAAAGTTTGCGTGGCTGTGGAACCGCCCACGACAAGCACTCTTCCCGAAGGCAACACGCTGGCGGCGGCAACGCCGCGCGCCGTCGGCATGGATGCCGCATTCACCCAATCGCCCGGAGCCACGTTTGCAGAAGCCGATTGAGTTGCAGCGCCTTTCAGCGCCAGGACTTTGCCAAACAGCGTATCGTTCGTTGCGAAAATCGCCATCAGGCTGAGTACAAATCCGGCGGCAAGCATTGTCAGCTTCCGTCGCAGCAAGGTATCTGAAATTCGTCGAAACATAATTCCTCCCGTGTGGGTTGCCGAGGTTGATCTTCAATACGACTACGCAAATGTCAGTAGCCCGCGCGTGAGCAAGGGCTTTTCACATCAAACCCAAGCCCTTCCTGACGGTCGGGCTACTGACACAGCATCATTTTCGTATTCGTAAGTTCTGTTTGACTGACTGCCAGGCGGCTGAGTAGTTCCGCCTGCACTCGCTATAGCGAAAAAAGCGGAGTGCGGCGTCTCACCCGGCGGTAATTTTTTTCATGGCTTGGCGTCTCTACAGGTAGAAGATGCAGCGGTACTGTTGCTACACTTTGCTCACACAATCCATCTGCATTACTTCTGGGAGAAAATACACAAATGTCTGAAGCTTCCCCGACTTCGGTAACGCAATTGCTGCAAGCCTGGCGGGCGGGCGACAAAACGGCGCTCGATCAATTGTTGCCGCTGGTGCAAACGGAACTGCATGGTCTGGCTAAACGCATCATGAGCCGTGAAAGGCAAGGTCATACCTGGCAAACGACTGAACTGGTCAACGAAGCTTATTTGCGATTGGTCAATCAGCAACAAGTCGAATGGCAGGATCGCGCGCATTTTTTTGCCGTCGCTTCGCAAGTCATGCGGCATCTGTTGGTGGATCACGCGCGGGAACGCCAGCAGGTCAAACAAGGCGGTGGCGCGCAACGATTGTCGTTGGATGAGGTGGCCTTGGTAGCGCCGGATCGTTCTGCCGACTTGCTGGCGCTGGATGACGCGCTCAACCGGCTGGCGAATTTCGACAAACAAAAAAGCCGCATCGTCGAGCTTCGGTATTTCGGCGGATTGACGGTAGAAGAAGTCGCCGAAGTGTTGGGTATTGCCTCCATCACCGTCAAACGCGAATGGGCCAGGGCCAAGCTCTGGCTGTACAAAGAACTGCAACCTCAAGGAGCGCCGTGACTCCAACTCGCTGGCAACAAATAGATCAACTGCTGGAAGCCGCGCTGGAACTGCCCGCCGACGAACGTGCGGCATTTCTGGAAAACTCCTGCAACGGCGACGCAACCTTGCGCCGCGAAGTCGAACAATTGCTGGCGGCGGATGAAAGTGTGGAAGATTTTCTGGAATCCGCGCCTGCCGAAGCAATGGCTGAGGTGTTGGACGCCAAACTGTCTCAATCTTTGGCGGGAAGCCGTGTCGGGCCGTATCAAATCATTCGCGAACTGGGGCGTGGCGGAATGGGCATTGTTTGTCTGGCCGAACGCACCGATCAGCAATATCGCCAACAAGTCGCCATCAAATTGCTCTGGCCGGGCGTTAATCAGGCGGAAATCATTCGCCGCTTTCGCCGCGAGCGGCAAATCCTGGCCAACCTGCACCATCCCAACATCGCGCAACTTTACGACGGCGGAACCACCGAAGACGGGCGGCCTTACTTCGTGATGGAGCACGTCACCGGCCAACCGATCACTCAGTATTGCCGCGCGCGCCTACTGTCCATCGCCGAACGGCTGACGCTGTTTCAACAAGTCTGTTCGGCAGTTCAATACGCTCACCAAAACCTGGTCATCCACCGCGACCTGAAGCCGGGCAACATTCTGGTAACGGAAGATGGCGCGGTGAAGCTGCTGGATTTCGGCATCGCCAAACTGCTCGACGCGGAGCGGCACGGTTTGACCGCGCAAACAACGACCGGCGCGTTATTGATGACTCCCGAATATGCCAGCCCCGAACAAATGCGCGGCCAGCCGGTCAACACGGCCAGCGATGTTTACAGCCTGGGCGTGGTGCTGTACCAACTGCTGACCGGCCAATCGCCTTACGAATTCAAAGACCGCAGCTTGCCCGAACTCATTCGCGTGGTGTGCGACGAGGAACCGATTCCGCCCAGCCGCCGCGCCGGGTCTACCGACCTGCGTGGCAATTTGCGCGGCGACCTGGACGGCATTTTGCTGACGGCGCTGCAAAAAGAGCCGGAGCGCCGGTATCAAAGCGTCCAGCAATTCCACGACGACATTCGCCGCCATCTGGAAGGTCAACCGGTTCAGGCGCAAACCATCACGCTGCGGTATCGCGCCGGAAAGTTCGTGCGCCGCAACAAACTGCTGGTCGCGGCAACGGCGGCAGTCGCGTTGGCGTTGCTGGCCGGAACCATCGTCGCCACCTGGCAAGCTCGGCGAGCGACGGAACAGGCGCGCTTGAATCGCCGGTTGCTGTATGCCGCACAAATGAATCTGGCCGGACAAGCCTGGGACGCCGCCAACATCACGCGCACCGAACAACTGGTGGAAGCCAATCTGCCGCAACCCGGCGAAGAAGATTTGCGCGGCTTTGAATGGCATTACCTGCGGCGGCTGGTTCGCCAGAATCTGCGGCTGACGTTGCCGCATCCGCACGAAGTCCGTGCAGTCGCTTATTCGCCGGATGGTTCAATGCTGGCAACCGGCGGCGGGGACAACGTGGCAAGGCTCTGGAATTCCGCGACTGGGCGATTGCTGCGAGAGTTGAAACTGCACACCGGGCAAATTCTTTCTGTTGTGTTTTCACCTGATGGAAAAACCTTGGTCACTGGCGGAGAAGAACCCCGCATAGTTTTTTGGGAAGTCGCCAGTGGCAAATTGCTGTGGAAGATGTATGGCCAAGACGCCAGCGTTTTGAAGCTGACCTACTCACCCGACGGGCAATGGCTTGCATCCGCCAGTTACGCCAAACAAATACAACTGTTCAAGTTTGCGTCAGAGCCGGTGTTCGTTTTTCTCAATGGTCATCAATCTGCAATTTCCGCCTTGTCGTTTTCTTCTGACAACCGTTGGGTCGCTTCAGGAAGTGATGACAGTTCGGTGAGGATTTGGAAAATCCCTGTCAGATATTCGCCCTACATTACGCAAACATGCCATCGAAGCTGTTGGCCAATGTGGGCGGGTAATGGTGAATTACACATTAAGTGGGACATAGATGGTTGTAATGCCGATAAGGCGACCATACCACCAAGCCAACCCATAACGGTTTTGAAAAGCCATCGGGATCGAGTCCTCACCATCTCCTTTTCGCCAAATGGAAACTTGCTGGCAAGCGCTGGTGCGGATCAAGCAATCAAATTGTGGGACACAAACAACTGGCGCGAAGCGGCTTCGCTGACCGGCCACAACCAGATGATTCGGGCCGTTGCGTTTTCGCCCGACGGCCAGACGCTGGCTTCAGGCAGCGAAGATCGCTTTGTCAAATTGTGGGATGTGGCGACACGGCGCGAACTCGGCACGATTCGTGGACACGGCGGCAAAGTGTATTCGCTGGCGTTTTCGCCCGACGGACAAACGTTGGCGACGGCCAGCGACGATCACACGGTTAAGCTCTGGGATATGACGGCCAACTCCCAAGCCTTCACCGAACTGACCGGTCACACCGACGAAGTGGACGTGGCAGCATTTTCGCCTGACGGCAAAATCATTGCGACGGCTGGTGACGACAAAACGATCAAATTGTGGGATGTCGCCGGCGGGCAAGCCTCGAAAACGCTGACCGGGCATGACTTCTGGGTTCAATCAGTCGCGTTTTCGCCCGATGGAACGCGACTGGCTTCTGCTGACCGGCACGGCTCGGTCATCGTGTGGGACGCTGCTTCAGGAAATCAGGTGCTCAAGCTTAAGGCATTTCAGCGAGACATCCTTTCTGTCTCTTTTTCGCCCGATGGCCGCCAATTGGTGGTTGCGGGTTATGATGAAAAATCCAATGCCACGACTCCTGTGTATGGCGTCCGCATTCTGGATTCTGGCAGCGGACAGCTTCGCGCCACTTTGATCGGGCATTCTGGAATGGTGCGCTCTGCCAGGTATTCACCGGATGGGAAATTGCTGGCGACCGCAGGCGGCGATCAAATCATCAAATTGTGGAACGCAGAAACCGGGCAGGAATTGGGAACGCTGACCGGTCATCAAAGCGAAATTTGGAAGCTGGCGTTTTCGCCCGATGGTCGCACGCTCGCTTCGGGCAGCCGCGACCGCACCGTCAGGCTGTGGGATGTTGCGACCGGGCGCGAGCTTTCAAGGCTGGACGCGCATTCCGATTCGGTTTATTCCGTAGCCTTTTCCCCCGACGGGCGGCGACTGGCTTCGGCCAGCACTGACCGCACCATCAAACTGTGGGACCTGCTGACGCGGCAGGAACTGCTGACTCTGAAAGGCCATCAAGGCGAAGTCTATTCCGTAGCCTTTTCGCCCGACGGCCAGACGCTGCTTTCCGCCAGTGGCGACCGCACTGCGCGGTTATGGCGCGCGAGGTAACTTCATTGATGCTATGCAATGTCAGATCAAGCAAAGCATTTGCCAGCTTCTTCGTCCCGATAGGGACGGTTGAAATTAGCCCGGCGATTCATCGCCGGGTAGCAGAGCCTTTCTGCCGCGTCCTGTAGGGACGCTTGAATCTTGCTCTGACGGAAATTCAAGCGTCCCTACAGGACGCCGATTCATTCGCTGCTTTCCCGGCAGTGAACTGCCGGGCTATCGTCAAACCGTCCCTGCCGGGACGAAAACCGGCTCAAGCCCAAAGTTCATTTCTTTAGCACGTAACATCAGCATCATTGGTCGCTGAGTTGAGCGATGGAGTTTCGGATGCGTGCTTGCAGTTTTTCGCCGAGTCCCGGCACGCTGTCCAAGCCTCCACCGGCAACGAATTTGGCGAAGTCATCCAGGTTGGTCAGGCAAAACTGGTGGTACAGCACCTTCAGCGTTTTCATGCCTATGCCGTCCACTTGCAACAAGTCCAACGTGCTTTCGGGAATTTCGTCGCGGACTTCGTCCCATAGTTTGAAGCTGCCGGTGCTGAGCAAATCCACAATCTTTTTGCTGATGGCTTCGCCGATGCCGGGCAGTTCTCGCAAAGCGGCGGCTCCTTGTTCGGCGATGAGTTCGGCCAGAGGCTGAGGCCAGTCTTCAATCGTGTCGGCGGCGGATTGATAGGATCGGACTTTGAAAAAATTCTCTCCGCGCAGTTCCAGCAGGCTGGCCAGACGGCGGAAGACTTCAGCTATCTGTTGATTGGTCATCACTAAAAAGCTCGCTTCAGGCTGGCAGCAATGAAATTAGCCATTACCCATTGGCCATTGAACATTACCATGCAGGTAAAAAACGAACTTACCCTGACCGTTAATGGTTAATGCGCAATGGTCAATGGCTAATGACCTCAATCTCATCGGTGTTGGCTCACAACATTCTCAGGCAGCTTGCCGGTCAAGGATTCCAGAAACGCCACCAAATCGCGCTGCTCCTGATCGGTCAATGCCAGCGGAGCCAAATCCCATTCGCGCGCGACGTTCAGCTTTCCGCCTTCGTTGTAAAACTTGACGACTTCGGCCAGCGTGCGTGCGCTGCCGTCGTGAAAGTACGGCGCGGTCAGCGCGATGTTGCGCAGCGTAGGCGTGCGGAAAGCTCCAATGTCGAACACCACGTAACTGAACCGCACGCGGCCAAGCTCTTCGCCGCCGGGTTGTTTGGCCAAACCGTCAATCACTTCCTTGCTCTGTTCAGTGTCTACGGCGTTAAAGGCTATGCGCGAAAGTTTGTCGAATCGCGGATCGTTCGTCGCCACGCCGGTGTTGTGGTACTGGAAGTCGGTGAAAAACGGCAACGCTTCGCTGAAAGTATGGCAACGCGAACAGCGCGCTCGCCCGCGAAAAACCGTCAAGCCGCGTTTGGCGGCATCGCTCATCGCCGACTGATCTCCGGCGTTGAAGCGGTCAAACGGAGAATCACCGGAAACGAGCGTGCGTTCATATGCCGAAATCGCCTGGCCGACGCGCGCGATGGTTACTTCGCCGCCAAAAACAACTTGAAACTCCGCGCGGTATTCCGGCAGCGTTTTCAACCGCGCGACGACTTGATCGTAAGAAGCATTACCCATCTCAATCGGATTGGTCAGCGGTTGAATCGCCTGATCTTCCAAGCCTTCGGCGCGACCATCCCAGAATTGATTCGGGTAAAACATCGCGTTCAGCAAACTTGGCGAATTGCGCGTGCCGAGTTTGCCGCTGATACCTTCTGCAACTGCTTTGCCGTCGCCAAAGGCCAGCTTCGGATCGTGACAGCTTGAGCAGGAAACTTTGCCGTCCGCCGACAATCGCGCATCGAAAAACAGTTTGCGCCCAAGTTCGACTTTCGCCTCTGTCATCGGATTGGTGCGCGGGACGTAATAGCTCCAAGTGTCGGTAGGCAATCCGAGCGGAATCGCCAGCTTCAGCAATCGCTGTTCGGCGGCAAGTTCGGGTACAACCAACGCAAACACAGTCAGCGCGAAAGCCAGCGCAATCAATAAACGCAATCGGCGAACAGGAATTGATAATCGAAGCTTCTGCATTTCGTGATTCTCCCAAACTCCGGTGTTGAGCGCACGCATTATGAAAACGAACCCACTCTGACGCAACCAAGCGACCAGTGTGGCAATTTTCCAAATTGCCACATGCATCAACCCAAGAATGGCGACCGATTGAAAGAGTTCTCAGCCAATGATCGCCGGGATGATTTGGAAAATCGTCCCACTCAGCAGCCATTGCCGCTGCTGTTGTTTGGCCGGATAATCGCGGCGGTACAAACCCAATCCTTCGACACAAATTACTTATGAGCACGACGCCGACAACACGCGCCAAGTGGGAGTTGACCGCCGAAGCGTTCGCCAGGTTGCTGGCCGGATTCGACGCCAACCCGGAACGCGCCGCCGCTCAGTACGAATCGCTGCGGCTGGCGCTGGTGAAATTCTTCGACTGGCAGAGCGCGATGTTCCCCGAAGAGCTGGCCGACGAAACATTCAACCGCGTGGCGCGAAAATTGGACGAAGGCGTCGAATTACAAAACGCAACGACGTATTGTCACGGAGTTGCTCGGTTGGTGCTGTTGGAATCTCGCAAACGCGCGGAACATCGTCGCGCCGAATTTGACGAAGCGATCAACGTCGCCGATCCGCGCGAAGCCGACGAAACGGCGGACGATGACGAACGGCGACGCTGTTTTGATCGCTGTCTGAACGAATTGCCGCCGGAAAACCGCCGACTGGTTTTGAGTTATTACCAGCACGACAAACGACAAAAAATTGACGGGCGACAGGCGCTGGCCGATCAGTTGGGTTTGCCGCTGAACGCGCTCCGCAGCCGAGTGCAGCGCATACGCGACCGATTGGAACAATGTGTTCGGCAATGTCTGGCCAGGAAAAAACTTCGCGGCTGACGTAAAAACTTCGACATGAATTGGTCGCCGAAACCAGTACAGTTTAAGAAAGTGCGAACTGCCCAATCACCGAACTCCGCACTTTCCCGAATTTCGCCTTTGAGGCAAATACAATGACGACGACAACCGACAATCAGGAAGTCCTGATGCGCCGTTACCTGCTGGGCGAGTTGCCGGAAACCGAGCAACTGGCGCTGGAAGCTGAATTTTTCGCTGACACCAACCGGCTGGAACAAGTGCAAAACATCGAAACCGATTTGGTGGACGAATATGTTCGCGGCGTGTTGTCGAACCCCGAACGGCAACAGTTCGAGATTCATTACCTGACGACGCCCGCTCACCGAGAGCGCGTGGCTTTTGCCAAAGAATTGCTGCGAGCAGCCAACGAACAATCGTCGCCGCAATCTGTTTCGTCGAAAGAATCCTTTTGGGAAAAGCTGCTGGCCAGTTTGCGCGCGCCGCAATTCGCGTTCGGCGCAGCGGCGACGGCGATTGTGTTGATCGTCGCCGGAACCGTCTGGCTGAAAAATCAACAGGCCAATTGGCAGCAACAGATTGCCAAATCCGAAACCGAGCGCACTGCGGAACGCCAGCGGCTGCGCGAACTGGAAGCTCAGCTTGCCCAGCAAAATCAGATCAACTCGGAACTGAGCGCGGAGCTTGAAAAATTGCGCGCCGAATCGTCCAAGCCGACTTTCCTGCCTTCAGTGTTTTCGTTCGTTCTGCTTTCGGGAGTTCGCGGCGGCGAACAGCAAACGCTGAAACTGCCGCCCGGCGCTGAGCAAATCCGGTTGCAGATAAAATTGGAAAACAACGATTACAGCCGTTACTCAGCCAGCATTCGCGCGGTCGGCGGCAGACAAAACTTGAACTCGCAATCCGCGCGTGCGACCAGCAGCCCGAACGGTACGACCGTTTCCGTCACTTTTCCTGCCAACAAATTCAGCAACGGAGATTACATTCTGACGCTGACCGGAATTGATCCGACAGGCGCGCGCGAAGAACTCAACCGTTACTTTTTCCGCCTCAGCAAATGATACTGCGGCGACTCGACGCAGCTTTGGCATTTCTGGCCGAGCGATTGCTGACAACCTAAACCTTCACCTGCGAACAAAAAGCGGCGACGGGTCGCGCGCACTCCAAAAAATTCTGCGACATGCTTTTCGACCGCCTGCCAGTAGTAAGCGACGCGAACTTTGTCCCCCGTTGTTTACTTCTCAAGGAGGTTAGGTATGAATTTCATGCAATCGCAAGTTCGCCACATCGGCGTAGCTCTTTTCACTCTGCTGGTTCTTTTCGCGTTGGCTGCGCTGCCAAACAGGCAGCAAGTTGAAGTTTCAGCCGCGCAATGTCCGCCAATCGCCGTCGCGCCGGGTTCGATCCCCGGAGCCTCGCTTGGCGTAGCTTATTCGCAAAGCTTCACAGCTTCTGGCGGTCAATCGCCCTACACCTTTTCACGAAGCGCCGGAGCATTGCCGCCGGGATTGTTTTTGGGATCGAACGGCTCGTTTGGCGGAACGCCAACCGCGCTCGGCAATTACAACTTCACCATTCGTGCAACAGACGCCAATGGCTGCACGGGTTCGCGGTCGTATTCGATGCTGGTCGTTTGTCCGGGCATTACATTGACGAACAATCTGCCGGGAGCTTCGCTCGGCGTGCAGTATTCGCAAACCATTACCGCTTCGGGCGGCGATGCTCCGTATACCTTTTCAAAAACCGCCGGAACGATTCCGCCCGGATTGTTTTTGAATTCAGGCGGCGGGTTGGGCGGAACACCGACTGCACTCGGCAATTACAACTTCACGATTCAAGCCACCGATTCGAATGGCTGCACAGGTTCGCGGTCGTATTCGATTCTGGTCGTTTGTCCGAACATCACGCTGAATCCCGCCAGCCTGCCCGCGGCCACGCGCGGCGTCGCGTATTCGCAAAACATCACGGCTTCGGGCGGAGATTCGCCGTACACATATTCTCTGGTCAGCGGTTCGATTCCGCCGGGAATGTTTTTGGGATCAGGCGGCAGCATCGGCGGAACATCGAACGTGACCGGCACTTACAGCTTCCTGATTCGCGCCACGGACAGCAACGGATGCGCAGGTCAACGGGCTTACACGCTGACAGTGAACTGCCCGAACTTCCTGATCTTTCCGGCCAACGTTCCGGGCGCGACGATTGGCGTACCGTATTCCCAAAACTTCACGACCAACGGCGGCCAATCGCCATACACTTACTCGCTGGCCAGCGGCTCGATTCCGCCGGGGCTATTGCTTGGTTCAAGCGGCGTGCTGGGCGGAACGCCAAACACTGTCGGGACGTACAGCTTCACCTTGCGTTCGACCGACGCCGGTGGCTGTGCCGACACGCAGTCATACACGATCAACGTCAGTTGCCCTAACATCACGCTCAATCCGGCTTCTCTGAATGGCGGTCAGGTCGGAGCGCCGTATTCGCAAACGTTGACGGCTTCGGGCGGCCAGTCGCCTTACAACTATTCGCTTTTCCTCGGCAGCCTGCCGCCGGGACTGAACCTGTCGGCCAGTGGAGCCATCACCGGAACGCCGACAACGGCGGGCAGTTACGGCTTCACTGCACGAGTTGGCGATGCCAACAACTGTTTCGGCAATCGCGTTTACACGATTGTCATCGCACCGGCTTGCCCAGCAATTACGATCACACCGATTGTGTTGCCGCTGCCTTTGACCGGCGAACCTTATTCGGCAACGCTCAATGCGACCGGCGGCAGTGGGAGCTACACTTTTGCCGTTGTCGCCAACTCCTTGCCTCCGGGGCTGACGTTGTCACCCGCGAGAGGCGAAATCTCCGGCAGGCCAACGACAACCGGCGTTTACAGCTTCCAGATTCAGGCAACCGGTTCGAACGGATGCACCGGTACGCGGAGCTACACGATGACCGTCAGTTGCGGAACGATCTCAGTGACTCCGGCTACGTTGCCAGGCGGCGCGGTGGGAACTCCCTATTCTCAGAGCATCACGGCGTCCGGAACCAGACCGCCGTATAACACTCCTCTTTACACCGGGGCGTTGCCGCCCGGATTGTCGCTCAACACATTCGGCACGATTCTGGGCACCCCGACTACGGCTGGTAATTACAACTTCAGCGTGCGCGTGACCGACGGCAACAGTTGTTTCACCGACAAGCCGTACAGCATCAACGTGACCTGCCAAACCATCACGATCAATCCGGCGACCATGCCGTCAGGAACAGTCGGCACGGCTTACAGCCAGGTGTTTTCGGCCAGCGGCGGAACCGCGCCGTATTCGTTCGGCACACAAGCCAGCGCCTTGCCGCCGGGATTGACGCTGAACACCAACGGCACATTGAGCGGCACTCCGACAACTGCCGGAAGCTATTCCTTCATCATGCGCGGCAACGACGCCAACGGATGTTTCGGCGAACGCAGCTATACGCTGGTCATCAGCAATCCAACTTGCCCGACGATTACGATCAATCCGGCTACATTGCCAACCGGCACGACCGGAGCAGCGTATTCGCAAACTCTGTCGAGCACAGGCGGCACAGCGCCTTATCAATTCAACTTGTTTTCAGGAACGTTGCCGACCGGACTGACGCTGACTTCGGCTGGATTGTTGTCGGGCACGCCGACTGCGGCGGGCAGTTACAACTTCATCGTGCGCACGCGCGACGCCAACGATTGCATTGGCCTGCGCAATTACACGGTTGTCGTCAATTGCCCGACGATCACGATCAATCCTCCTGGAATTCTTTCCGGCAGAGTCGGAGAAGCGTATTCGTGGAGCTTCAACGCATCTGGCGGCCAATCGCCTTACACCTATTCCGTTTCCAGCGCATTGCCTGCGGGCTTGGCGTTTTCGCCACCGAACACCATCTCCGGCACGCCGACAGCGGCGGGGAATTACAACATCACGGCGCGCGCCACCGATGCGAACGGCTGTTTCGGCGAACGCAACTACACGCTGATCATCCGCAATCTTCCGTGTCCGACGATCACCATCAATCCGGCCACGCTGCCCGCGGGCACGGTTGGTGTGGCTTACAGCCAGACGTTTTCGGCAACCGGAGGAACTGCTCCATATTCGTTCGACTGGCTGCCCACCTTGCCGCCGGGTTTGTCGTTCAACGCGAACGGCACACTGAGCGGCACTCCGACAACTCCGGGCAGCTACAGCTTCGTCGTGGGCGCAAGTGACGCAAACGAATGTTTCGGCGAACGCAGGTACACAGTGATTATCAATCCGGCTTGCCCGACGATCACGGTCAATCCGGCAACTTTGCCAACCGCGACCGTCGGAGTCGCTTACAGCCAAACGTTCACCGGCAGCGGCGGAATCAGTCCGTACAAATTCCGAGGGAACGGAAACATTCCGCCCGGTTTGACGCCCACGCAAAGCGGCAATCTGTCGGGAACGCCAACTGCGCCGGGCAGTTATACCTTCACCGTAATTGCCGAAGACGCCAACGGTTGCACGGGTGAACGGAGCTACACGCTGGTCGTCAACGCGGCGGCTTGCCCGACGATCAACGTCAATCCGGCCAGCTTGCCAACCGGAACAACCGGCGCGGCGTACAACCAAACTCTGTCGGCGACAGGCGGCGCGGCAGCTTATGCGTTCAGCCTGGTCAACGGAGCGTTGCCAAACGGGTTGTCGCTGGCAGCGAATGGGGCTTTGACCGGCACGCCGACGATGGCGGGCAGTTACAGCTTCGTGGTTCGAGCAACCGACGCCAACGGTTGCACGGGCGAACGCAACTACACGCTGGTCGTCAACGCGGCGGCTTGCCCGACGATCACCATCAATCAAACCGGGTTGCCTCCCGGCATTGTCGGAGCGGTTTACAACCAGACGCTGACTGTGACCGGCGGAGCTTCGCCGTACACTTTCGCTGTCAGTTCGGGCAGCTTACCTGCGGAGTTGATGCTGAATTCAACCAACGGTGCAATTCTGGGCACGCTGGCAACGGCGGGCACGTACAACTTCACCGTGCGCGTGACCGACATCAACGGCTGCGTCGGCGACCGAACATTCACGCTGGTGATTTCCGCCAATCTGGTGACAAGCGTTTCGGCGGCGAGCTTTATCGCCGGAGACACGCTGGCGCCCGAATCCATCGTCGCCACGTTCGGCACGAATCTGGCAACAACCATTCAAATTGCGACGACAACGACTCTGCCGACCGAACTTGGCGGTTGCAGCATGAAAATCAAAGACAGCGCAGGCGTCGAACGATTGGCTCCGCTGTTTTTCGTGTCGCCGACGCAGATCAACCATCAAATGCCTGCGGGAACGGCGCTTGGCACGGCTGTCGTGACGGTTCTGAACGGCGCGAACGTCGTGGCAACCGGTTCGGTCGAAATCACCAACGTTTCGCCTGGAGTGTTTTCGGCAGACGCCAGCGGACGCGGACTGGCTTCGGCGGTGGCGCTGCGCGTTCGATCAAATGGATTGCAAAGCTTCGAACCGGTCGTGCGATACGATTCGGCGCTGAACCAATTCGTCGCCGAACCGATTGATGTCAGCAATCCGCTGGATCAGGTTTTTCTGGTGTTTTACGGAACGGGCTGGAAACTCCGCAGCGGCCTGGCATCGGTTAGCTGCACCATCGGCGGCGTGACCAGCGAAGTCCTGTACGCCGGAGAAGTGCCGGGCTTTGTCGGTTACGATCAACTGAACGCCAAACTGTCGCCAACGCTGGCCGGGCGCGGCGAAGTGGACGTTGTGATTACGGTGGATGGCAAAACCGCCAACACCTTGCGCGTGGCGTTCCGCTAAGGAAATGTGGAGTGCGGTGGCTCGACACCGCTTTTCGTTCGCGGTTGAAATCTCCTGTAACAACGGACTCTCGACTGAGAACGCAAAGCTACGTCGAGCCGTAGCGCTCCACACGCTGCTCGACATCGGCAATGGAGCCGAAGCATACTTCGCGGCAGCGGGTTACGTTCAATTTCAGAAACTGCATACACATTTCACTTCTCTCCAAACGATTTTTTCCAAACAGGCATTTGAGTTGGCGCTCAAATGCCTGTTTGTTTTCTGAAAGGAAAAGGAAATGAAGTTCGCCCACACAACTCATTTCACAACGGCGCTTCGCCGATTCAACCTGCCGCTATTGGCGTTTTTAGTGTTGTCGGCCAGCTTACAACTTTTCAGCGCCAGCGCCTCCGAACAGGATCAAACTCGATTGCGAGCCACGCAATTAAGCAAGGAAGCGAGGGCGTTGCTTGAAAAAGCGCCGCCACTCAGCGACGAAGACGCGCGCCAATGTCTGGCCAAACTGGAAGAAGCGTTGCAGCTTTGGCAATCGCTGGACGACCGAATGATGATCGGCGACACCTTGCTGGATACAGGATTGCTGCACATCAAAAGATTCGACTTCACAACGGCGCTGGAATTTTTTGAAAGATCGTTGCCCTTCTTTCCGCCAACAGATGAAGGCAACGCTTCCAAAGCGACCGCGCTGAACAACATCGCCAACGTTCACCAGCGATTGGGCGAAACGCCTATGGCGTTGCACTTTTATCGGCAAAGCCTGGAACTGAAAAAGCCCGGAAGATCTCGCAGCATCACAGTGGACAACATCGGCGGCGTTTATCACCGACTGGGTGAACATCAATTGGCGCTGGATCATCATCAACAGGCGCTGACGACGTTCCGTGAATTGGGGCTGCGGCGCGACGAAGCCGTGGCAATCAACAACGTGGCGGCTGTGCTTGGTTCTTTGGGCGATCTGCACAGTGCGCGCGATTACTTGTTGCAAGCGTTGACGCTGATTCGCCAGGTTGGCGACAAAGAAGAAGAAGCGACTTATCTTTACAATTTGGGCTTTGCTTCGTTTCAGATGGGCGAACATCGTCAATCGCTGGATTACGCCGGTCAGTCGCTCAAACTCAGCCGCGAAATCAAAGACCGATTTACCGAAGCCGATTCGATCACCTTGCTCTGCAAAGCTCACCTGGCGTTGGGCGAAACCGAAACGGCGATTGAAGAATGCCAGCGCGCGTTGCCGTTGCATCAAACCAACCGTGACCGGTTGAGCGAAGCGTTGACTCAATCGGCGCTCGGCGAAATTCACGAACTGACCAACAATCCTGCCAAAGCCGTCGAAGCGCGCACCGCTGCACTTGCGATTTACCGCGCCAACGGCAACGCCAGCAGTGAAATGGATATGCTGCGCGCGCTTGGCCAGTTGGCAGTCAACGCCGGAGAGTTGGCTACGGCGCGTCGTCATCTGGATCAAGCCTTGCAACTCAGCGAAAGCCTGCGCGCGAAAGTCGGCAGCCATCAACTGCGTTCGACTTACATGGCCGGGTTGCAGCGCGTGTATGAAACTTACGTTGATTTGTTGATGCGACTGCGCGAACAAGAACCAGGCAAAGGCCACGAAAAAGCCGCGCTGCAATTCGCCGAACGTGCTCGCGCTCGCGGGCTGCTGGATTTGCTGGCGGAATCGCGCGCGCAGATTCGACAAGGAGCCGACGCCGCGTTGCTGCAAAAAGAACGCGACCTGCTTCAGCGACTGAACGACAAAGACTCTGCGTGGAAACGGCTACGCGCCAATCCTCGCACCAAAACTCAAGCCGATGCGCTGGCAACGGAAGTCCGCGAACTGACCACACAGCTTGAACTGATTGAAGCGCAGGTTCGCGCGTCCAGCCCGCGTTTTGCCGAACTGACCCAGTCTCAACCGATCAGCATCGAAGACATTCAAACTCGTTTGCTCGACGACGACACAGTGCTGTTGGAATTTTCGCTCGGCAAAAAACGAAGCTGGTTGTGGGCTGTGACGACCAAAGAAACTTTTGCCTTGCAGCTTCCCTCCCGGCGCGAAATCGAAACTTCAGCGCGCAAAATTTACGAACTGTTGACGGCTCGGCAGCCGGTAAAAGGCGAAGCTGACGCCGTTCGACAAGCGCGCATCGTCGCGGCCAACGCGGCGTTTCCGGCGGAAACCGCCAAACTCAGTCAAACATTATTTTCCGGCGTCGCCGCCAAATTCGATCGGGAATGGAAAGGCAAACGATTGTTGATCGTCGCTGGAGGCGCGCTGGAATACCTGCCGTTTGCCGCGTTGCCTCTGCCATCAGCCAAAGATTACCAACCGTTGATCGCCAATCACGAAATAGTGAATTTGCCGTCGGCATCGGCGCTGGCCGCCATTCGCCGCGAAACCGCCGAGCGAAAACCGGCGACAAAAACTCTGGCCGTGTTTGCCGATCCGGTCTTCGAAGCGAACGATCCGCGCGCGCTTGCGGCGGCAAAGAAAACCGCAAAAAACAATTTGGCCGTGAACGTTCGTTCGGCAAACGAAACTGCTGAGCCAATCAACACGGACTTGCTTCGTTCGCTCGGCGAATTCAACCGCGGCGAACTGGCGCGGTTGCCGTTTTCGCGCGAAGAGGCTGACAAGATCGCGCAACTCGTGCCGCGCGCTTCGTTGCTGAAAGCGACAGACTTTCAAGCCAGCCGGTCAGGAATTTCCAGCGGCGAACTCAGCCGCTATCGCATCCTGCATTTCGCCACGCATGGTTTGCTGAACGGCGAGCATCCGAAATTATCCGGGTTGGTGTTTTCGATGGTGGACGAACAAGGCAAAGCTGTGGACGGATTCCTGCGTTCGCACGAATTGTTCAATCTGCAATTGCCTGCTGATTTGGTTGTGCTGAGCGCCTGTCAGACGGCGCTGGGCAAAGAATTCAAAGGCGAAGGCTTGGTGGGAATGACCCGCGGTTTTATGTACGCCGGGGCCGAGCGCGTCGTCTCCAGTTTGTGGCAGGTGGACGATCTGGCGACTTCGGAACTGATGGAACGCTTTTATCGCGGAATGCTGAAAGACGGCCAACGACCGGCGGCGGCTTTGCGTAACGCACAGCTTGAACTGATGAAGCAGCGACGCTGGGCTTCACCGTATTTTTGGGCGGCTTTCGTGCTGCAAGGCGAGTGGCGGTAATCAAATTTGATCGAGGATGATTTTGGCGATGGTCAGATAGATCAGTAAGCCCGTCGCATCCACCAGCGTCGTGATGAGCGGGGCGCTCAGCACTGCCGGGTCAACTCCGAAGCGGTGTGCGGCAATCGGAATGATGGAGCCAACCGTAGTTGACCAGACGCAAATGACAATGATGGTGGTGGCAATTGTCACCGCCAGATGCCAATCGTGCGTTACCCAGTACGCCTGCCCAAACGCAATGCAGCCGATCAGCAAGCCGACCAACAGCCCCGTCGTGGATTCGCGCAAGGCAACGCGCCAGGCATGTTTCACGCCGATTTCGCCCAGCGACAAACTGCGAATGACGGTCATAACGGTTTGCGCTCCGGCGTTGCCGCCCGTGCCAATCAGCAGCGGAACGAAAAACGTCAGCGCGACGACCGAAGCCAGTTCGCTTTCAAATGCGTGCAGAACTTTGCTGGTCAGCGTTCCGGCGACGAACAAAAACAACAACCAGCCGATACGCTTTCGCACAACACGCAAAATCGGATTGTCGAAGTAGGGTTTATCCAGCGCGCCGGGTTCGACGCCAGCCATGCGCAGAATATCTTCGGTTTGCTCTTCGATCATGACGTCAATGACATCGTCAACCGTGACGAAGCCGACCACGCTGCCATCGCGTTCCAGCACAGGCACAGCCAGCAAATTGTATTTGGCGATTTTTTGCGCGACGGATTCCTGGTCGTCATCAGCGTGAACCGTCACCGGTTTGGGGCGCATGACTCTGGTGACGATTTGATCCATTTCGGCCATCACCAGATCGCGCAGGCTGATTGATCCCAGCAAATGGCCGTTCGCCGGATCAAGCACGTAACAGGCGTAAATGGATTCTTTTTCGCGCGCGACCAAACGAATGTGTTTCAGAGCTTCGCCGACCGTCATCGTCGGATCCAGCCGGACGAATTCGGTGGTCATAATTCCACCGGCGGTGTGTTCCGCGTAACTGAGCAGGTGTTCGAGTTCGACTTTGACTTCGTTGCTGACTTTGCTGAGCACGCGACGGCGTTCGGTCAAACCCATTTGCTGGATGATGTCTGTGCGTTCGTCGGCTGAGAGACCTTCCAAAATCATGGCCGTGCGCGTCGGGTCGAGCTTTTCCAAAATCGCGCCGCGCCGCGTCATCGTCGGCTGATCCATCAATTCGATGCCGCGCGGAACCGGCAACATCAGCAAAACGGTTGCGGCTTCAATCAGCTTCAACTGATTCAACAGTTCGACCAAATCTTCCGGCGCAAGGTCAGCGACCTGTTCACTGATGCCCATGAAACTTTCTTCAAGGCGAAGATTGATCCTCTCTCGGAGTTGTTCTACTGTCGCCATCCATCACCTCCGTTCCTCCCATTTCTGCTTGAGTGAGTTCAGCAAATCCACAAAGCGCAAATCGCAGCGCAAATTATCGAAACGGTTGCTGTCGGCAAACAGCGGATAATTTTCATTGCCAAGCTCAACGGCTTTTTTGAGCCATTCGACGGCTTCGTCGCGCTGGTTTTCCATCGCGTAAAACGAGGCCAGCCAAACCGAAACGTCATGATCGGCGGCAGCGGTTTCTTTGATCTGATCGGTAATCAGCGCATGAGCTTCGGCGTGTTGACCGCGCGCGCTCAGGCACCAGGCCAGCACAATTTGCATCGGATCGAAATTCGGATGCTGGCGCAACACTTCTTCGGTCAAAGCCTGGCAACGATCAATGTCGCCTTGATTGAAATAAGTAATCGCCAAAAAGGAGTTAATCAGCGGATGGTCGGGTTCGACGGCGCGACCTTTTTCAAATTCGACGATGGCGCGGTCGAATTCGTGGCGATAGGTGTACAACCGCCCGCGGTTGTAACTGGCGATAATCACGTCACGCGGATTTATCTCCAACAGTTTGTCGTATTGTTTCAACGCGCGGTCGTACAGGCCGCTCAACCGATACAGCATTCCAGCGATGATGAACACTGTCGGGTCGTGCGGAGCTTCGCGCCGGGCGTCGGCCAATGTCGCCAACGCCTTTTCGCGTTCGCCTTTGTTCAGGTAAACGTACACCATCTGCAACCGCGCTCCGGCCAGTTTCGGGTCAAGTTCCAGCGCACGCATCAACGAAGTTTCAGCCAAGTCAAAATAATGCTGCCCGCCATAACCTTGCCCGTGATGAACCAGACAACGCCCCAGCGTGTAATGCGCGCGGGCGAAATTCGGATCGAGTCGGATGGCTTCTTCCAACATCTTGATCGCCACATCCAGATCGTGATCGTCGAAACTGTGCGACATGTATTTGAACATCAAATCGCGTCCGCGCAGATAAAACTCGTAAGCTTCGGCGTTGGTCGTCAGCGGACGTTCGATTTTCTGCTGCTCTTCGTCGGTCAGTTTCAGTTTCAATCCGGCGATGACTCGCTCGGCGATGGTGTCCTGAATCGTCAGCAAATCGTTGGCAGCCAGATCAATTTTGTCGCTCCACAAAATTTCTCCGGTGGCGGTTGTCAGCAATTGAGTCGTGACGCGAAAGCGTTCGGCGGCTTTGATAAAGCTGCCGACCAGCACAATGCTGACAGCAAGGTCTTCGCCAACCTGACGCGGTTCAGGGTTCTGCCCGGCGTACCGCGCGATGTATTGCGAAGGCCGAACGACCAGCGAACGCAGATGCGCCAGTTCGGCAATGATGCCGTCAGCCAGCGAGATTTCGTAAAAATTGTCTTCGGCATTGCCGGAAAGATTTTTGAACGGCAACACGGCAATCGTGCGTTTGCCTTCGGTTCCCCATGAAGGCGGGCGCGAAGTCGAACCGGAACTGCTACGGAAACTGTTTGAGCTTGAATTGGGACTTGAAGAAGTCGCTGAGCGCGTTTCGGCTGAGGTCTGACTGCCGGAAGATTGGCTTAACGACCGCGTTGGAGCCTGACTGTTGCCATTGCGTTTTTTCCCGAACAACCCGCCGCCGAAGACTTTGCCCAGCGCGCTGGTCAATCGCCAGGTCGTTCGCGCTTGCTGAGGAGCAATCACGTTGCCGGCGACATCCGTCGGCGCAGCAGCTTCGCCTGTCAGTTCGCGCATCTGCGCTTTCAACTCTTCGAACATTTCGGCCATCGTCGAAAAACGATCTTTCGGGCTTTTGGCCATCGCGCGATCAATGATCGCTTGCAGATGATCGGGAGCGGTCGGGCAATCATCACAAACCGGATCGGGGTCTTTGTTAATGACCGCGTGCAGGATTTCAATGCGATGCCGCCCGGTGAACGGTTGCCGCCCGGTGACCATTTCATACAGCAACACGCCCAGACTGAAAACGTCGGTTCGATGATCCACGCGCTCTCCGGCGGCCTGTTCGGGCGAACCATAACCCATCGTTCCGTAAGGCACGCCGAGTTCGGTCATGGATTTGTCGGGATCGTACACATCATCCGCACCGAGCATTTTGGCCAAACCGAAATCCAACACCTTCACCTGGCCTTGATCGTTGACGATGATGTTCGACGGTTTGATGTCGCGGTGAACTATGCCTCGTGCGTGAGCCGCCACCAGCGCGTCGGCGATTTGAATGGCGATGGAAAGCGCGCTGCGGAGTTCCAACGGTTGCCCGGCGACGACCTGTTTCAAGGTGCGTCCGGGAATGAACGGCATGACGATGTAAAACCAGCCTTCGCTTTCGCCGATGTCGAAAATGGCACAAATGTTCGGATGGTCGAGCACCGAGGCGAGCTTGGCTTCGCGTTCAAACCGGCGACGAGCAGTCTGGCTGGCGGCGAGTTCAGGCAGCAGGGTTTTTAGAACAACCTGACGATTAAGGCGGGTGTCTTCGGCCTTGTAAGCAGTTGCCTGCCCGCCCTGTCCAAGCTGTTCGATAATGCGGTAGTGAGAAAGTGTCTTGCCGGGCGCGAGCGGGGTCATTTGAATCCTCTTTGTGATCTTGATTTGCTTTACATTGATTTCGATTGAGTGGGCACGCCGAATTTGCAACGGCGTAAAGGTCATCGAATGACAAACCGTATGCTACTACCCGATGCTGACCGCTTCAAGATGCGGGTTGAAAAGAGTTGCAACTACGCCCGATGAAGAGAATTGATGGTGGGAACTTTTTTGGGTGGGACGTGAATCGGACTCCGAACAACTGCCGTATTTTCGGAACCGATTATTCCTGGCAGACGGTAAGGCGCGAATTACAAGCCCAGCCGCGACGGCCAACGCTTCCTGACCAGCGTCGTGACCAAGCGCGCGCCTACACCGCCGATCAATGTGGCATTGAGATTGAATTGGATGACGAAAGTGAAGAAGTGAGATTTTCAGCCAGTCTTTTTTCAGCCGTAGCTCAAAGCGTAGCGGTAGTTTCGTCACTGATGCCCAGATCGCGGCGAATGGGTCGCACCAACAGATTCAGGAGCGGCGAACGTTGTTTCCGTCAGATTTACGGCTTCACGGCCACAGTCGTTGAGATTCGTTGGCTGCCTGTCGTCGCTGTGATTTGATACACGCCAGAAGGCATATCTCTGCCGCTCTCATTGCGGATGTCCCACACCGCGTCGTTCACGCCTGCCACACCTCTGGTTTGCAGCGTGCGAATCGTTGCCCCCTCCGCGTTGCGAATGGTGACGGTGACGTTACCGGGCTGTTTCAACCAGTAATGAATGCGCGCGCGGCCCCGTGGCGGAAAGGGCGGGACTTCGCGCGGCGCAGCCCATTTCAACTTGACCGGGCGGACATCGAAGACGTGCAACTCAGCAGCGCGCACTTGTTCGCTGAGCGCCTGCAACGGACGAATATCCATCAGAAACATGCTGCGTCCGTGCGTGGCGATAATCAGTTCGTGTTCGCGCGGATGAATCACCAGATCATGCACGGGCGTTGTCGGCAGATCGGCGCACAGCGATTGCCAATGCGCGCCGCGATCCAGTGAAACATAGACGCCAGCGTCTGTGCCTAGGTAAAGCAGGTTGGCGTTTTGCGGGTCTTCGCGCACGACGTTGATGGATTCGGCGGGCAGGTTGTTGGCGATGGATGTCCACGTCGCGCCGTAATCGGTCGAGTGATAGAGATACGCAGTGAAATCGTCTGCGCGATACCCGGTCAGCGAGACATAAACCGTCGCCGCGTCGTAATCAGAGGCCACAATGCGACTGATCCATTTCTTCGGCAAACCGGAGCTGATGTTTTTCCAGTTTCTGCCGTCGTCGCGCGTCAGAAAGAGCTTGCCGCTTTCAGTTCCCGCATAAAGGATGCCGGGCGCAAAGCGCGATTCTGCCAGCATCGTAATCGTGCCCGTGGGCACAACCGCGCGTTCATCTCCGGCGGGATCACTGAGGTCAGGGCTGATCGCGCGCCACTGTCCGCCGCGATTTTGTGATTTGACGACGACGTTGCCACCCACATACAGCGTACGTGGTTCGTGGCGCGAAATGATGAAGGTCGTGTACCAGCCAAAGCGCCACGGCGCTTCACCGCGTGGCGCACGCGGGCGAATGCTTTCAGTCGCAGGCCCATACGAAAACGGATTCCCGGCGGCGAGGTTCATCCGTAACATATCGCCGTTCTGATGTTCGTAATACACAAAACGCGGATCAGTCGGATCAGGCAGCGTGACGAAAGCGTCGCCGCCCGTCCAGCGATCCAGCCACACGTGCCGCCAGGCGTCATTCGCGGCAGGCTCATCGTCGGGACGGTAATCGGAAGACACATACAACGCGCCGTCATCCTGCGTGCCGCCGAAAATCGTGTACGGCTCCTGCAGGTCTACCGAGACAAAATAGAACTGGCCGATGGGCAGGTTGTTCAAATGTAACCACGTTTTGCCACGGTCATAAGATTGATGCACGCCGCCGTCATTGCCGAGCAGCAAGCGGTCAGGATTGGCCGGATCAATCCACAATTCGTGATGGTCCAGGTGCATCGCCGTGCCTTCGGTGTTATGCACGCGGCGGATGGTTTCGCCGATGCGCTGATAGGTGCGCCCGCCGTCGGTCGAGTGAAACGCGCGATTGCCCAGAATGTAGATTTCGTTTTCGTTGTCAGGCGACACGCGCACGTCGCAGAACTTCCAGCCAAAAATGCCGAATACCGGATAGAGGTCTTCGGTGTTCGCGCGCTGCCACGTTTCGCCACGATCTGCTGAACGATAGACTTCGCCACCGACAATCTGTCGTTGTTGGTTGCCAGTTGCAGAAGCCGTATCGGGTTTCCACTTCGCCCAGTTGTCAATGAAGGCGTAAATCACGCGCGAATTGCTGGCCGCAATATCCAGCCCGCTGCGCCCCATCGGCCCGGCGGGCAGTCCCGCGCGCAATTGCTTCCACGTCGAGCCGCCGTCGGTCGTACGATAGATGCCGCTCTCAGCGCCGTTCGGCATTTGCCACGCCGAAGCGAACAACGTCTTCGGGTCGGCAGGATCAATCACCAGATCAATCACGCCGGTGCGTTCGCTGATGTATAAAACCTTCTCCCACGTGCGCCCGCCATTCATCGTGCGAAAGACGCCGCGTTCCTGATTGAGCGAACGAAAATGCCCCATCGCGGCGACATAAACTACGTCAGGGTTTTTCGGATGAATGACGACCTTGCCGATGTGAAAGGTGTCGGCCAGCCCCATGTTTTCCCACGTGCGCCCGCCGTTCGTGGATTTGAAGACGCCAGTGCCTGCATAAGCCGGGCCGCTGTGACGCGGTTGCACTTCGCCGGTGCCTACCCAAACGATTTCGGGATTCGATGGCGCAACAGCGATGTCACCGATGGCAAAGGCCGATTCGTGCTCGAAGATCGGTTGCCACGTCATCCCGTTGTTGACGCTCTTCCAGACATTGCCCGCCCCAGGCCCGGCATAAATCGTGCTGGAACCCGGCGACGGAACCGCCAACGCTTCAATCCGCGCGCCCTGCATTGAAGGGCCGAGTGGTTGCCAGTGCATGCCGCGAAACGGCGAACTGTCGCGCAGGCGCACGTGCTCCTGCCACACTTGCAAACGGGACAGACCGTCAGCGGCAGTTCTGTGGACAATCGCGACTGAAAGCGCGGCGATCAGCAAGAGTGCAAACGATAAACGTAGGGACATAAGCTTCATAGATTCGATTCGGAAGGAGTGCGTACCCAGGCTTCACTTCTTCAGCAACGCCGTCCAGTTCTGCACCACCGTCAGCGGGCGCGTCGTCGCGTCTTCCAGCGGGCGCAGCAACAGAATCCGCTGCCCGTCGGCGCTCACGTCGTACACATAACGATTGTTGCGGCGGCCATAGCTGCCCACCTCAAAGAGCGGCACGGGTGTCCCGGTGCCAAAGTTCGCACCCGGCTCGACCGGCACGGCCATCAGTTTGTCATCCGGCGCAACGTAATACAGTTCCCGCCCATCGCGCCGCCAGCGGGGGAGCGTGCCGCCGCCTTTGGAAACGACGACTTTCCGCCCCTTCTCCGGGAAGGCTTGCACGTAGATTTCAACGGGCCCGGATTCACCCGATTGGTACGCCAGCCAGCGTCCATCGGGCGAGACCTTGCCCCAGTTCTCTCCAAATTGCGTGGTCAGATAAGGCTTCGGCTGGCGGTCGCCGGACAGCGGCAGCAACCAAAGATCACCGGCTGTCTTTTCACCATTTTTCAAATAGATGATGTACTTCCCATCGTTTGACCAGTCAGTTAAAGCGATGGAGCGCGCTTCTTCCTTGAAGACCATTTCTTCTTTGTCATCGTTCCCGTTCACCCCTTTTTGCCAGATGGCGGAGAGGCCTTCCCGGTTCGAGTTAAAGGAAATCTGTTTCCCATCCGGCAACCAAAGCGGGAAGCCGTTTGCACTGGAATCGGCAGTCAGACGGTCATACGTTTCACGCGCAAGGTCGAATAACCAGATGTCATTGCCGACTTTCTGTGACTCAAACCGTTCGAGTATCACCTGTGTGCTATCCGGTGAGAAGTTCAGCCAGCGATAGCGGCCTGGCGCGCCGACCAGAGATAGCTGCCTGCCGTTGCGATCAAACCAGACAAGCTGCGTATTCGGATTCCCTCCGCTTTGATAGATCAGCCATTTGTCCGCGCAGACCGACAAGGGGGAATAGCCAGAGGAGAGGAGGCGATTCCCCTGCTCGGCCAGCGTGACGGGATCGCCGCGCAGGCTCCGTGCCTCGGCCTCGAACCGCTGCGCCAGAATCTTCTCCCCGCGCATGAAGATCAGATAACCGGCAGTGGAGTATTCGGCATTCGTATCGGAGCGCAGCAGGAAGCGGGTCTGCGGTTGATCGAGCGAACCGAGTTTGATCCCGATATTCTCCGGTTGTCCCGACCGGGCAAAGAACACAAAGTGACGACCGTCGGGCAGAAAACGAGGGAAATTATGCTGACTCTCAAGACGCGAGCCATCCAAGCTGGTGACCGGCGTCGGCACACCGCCTCTGTCTGACACCTGATGAAGACCAGTGCTTTGCAGACTAGGGGCAAACAGGATGACACCTGCGCTGTTCCACGTACCGCCGAAACCAGCGGGCGCATCACAGAGGATTTCGGGCGTGCCGCCGGAAGCCTCGATTCGTTTGAGCTTGCCGCCGCTGAAAAACCCGAGGTGGCGGCTATCGGGCGACCAGAAGGGAAACCGCGCGCCCTCTGTCCCCGACACGCGCACCGGCTCCGGCGCATCCAGCGAGTAAAGCCAGATGTGATTCGTGCCTTCGGTGACGGCGGTAAAGGCAATGCGCCGCCCATCGGGTGAAAAGGCCGGTGCGCCATTCTCCCCACTGACCGAGGCAGGCCAGGGCAGATAGGTGTAGTTGGCGCGACCCTCAGCAGGTGCGCGGCGCAAGGCGATCCACGCGAAAGCCAGCGTTGCCAGCAACAGCACCGCCGCGACCGCCCACGCGAGGCGAGTATCACGCCAGCCGCTTCGTGTTCCCGCACTTGTCGGCAATGCCTGCACCACTTCCGTGCGATTCGCGCCCGATGAACCTGGCAGCGACAACGCTTCGAGCGCAAAGCCCAAATCGCTCGCCGTCTGAAATCGTCGCTCCGGTTTCTTCTCCAAACAGCGCCGCACGATCTTGTCGAGCGCGGGCGAAATCCTGGCATTCGTCTCGCTCAATTCCGCCGGCTCTTCTTTCAGGATGGCGTTCATCACTTCAATCGCCGAATCACCCGTGAACGTCCGCTGGCCGCTCAGCATCTCGTAGAGAATTACGCCGAAGCTGAAGATGTCCGAACGATGATCCACGTCTTGCCCGCGCACTTGTTCGGGCGACATATACCCAACGGTTCCCATGACCGTGCCGGGATCGGTGATTTTCTTTTGCGTTTGGACTTCCGAACCGGCGTTCATCGCGGGTTGAGGGCGCAGTTTGGCCAGGCCGAAGTCCAGAATCTTGACGCGCTCGTCTTTCGTCACGAACAGGTTTTCGGGTTTCAAATCCCGATGTGTGATGCCTTTGGCGTGCGCGGCGGCGAGTCCGCTGGCAATTTGCTGCGCGTATTCAATCGCTTTCTTCGGAGCAATCGCGCCGTCTTCCATCTGCGCGCGGAGTTCTTCGCCTTCCAGCAATTCGGCGACGATGAACGGCTGACCTTCGTGTGTGCCGATGTCGTGAACGGTCAGGATGTTCGGATGATTGAGCGCCGAAGTCGCGCGCGCTTCCTGCTCGAAACGCAACAAACGGTCGGCGTCTTTGGCAAAGTCGGCGGGCAGTACCTTAATGGCTACGTCGCGCCCAAGCCGTTCGTCGCGCGCACGGTAAACTTCGCCCATGCCACCCGCGCCGATTTTGGAAACGAGGCGATAATGTGACAGATTCATTTGGGGTAACGGTTCCTGATTCATTGATCCTCAATTTGCTTGCAGCGAACGCCAGATGGGCGCCGGATTGATTGAAGGTTTCAGGATAGTGCATCTGCCCAAACTGCGCGAGACCGCAACACGTTCCAAAACGATTTATGGAGTGCGGTCGGCTTGCCACCGCTATGGCTTTCGCAATTGTACAATTTGGTTTCAGCTAGTTTCTCGCGCTTCGAACGGAAAGCGGCGGCAAGCCGACCGCACTCCATACTTACACCCAATCTTTTTTGAGCCGTAGCTCTTCGATTCGATAAGCGTGCTGCATCTCGTGCAGCAGCAATTGCCGAAACATAATCCAGACTGAGTAATGGCAGAATTCTGGATGCGCCGCCGTTCGTTGCCAATCGGCTTCAGCGAGCTGCTGCAATCGCTCGACCAGGCGCGCACGTTCGCTCACAAAAAAGGCCAGCGCTTTGTCCAGATCAACGTTGAGCAATGCGCCCGCTTCCTCATCCGGCGTAGCCGACATTGGTGTGATGCAGGGCGAGGGGTCAGAGAGCATCAACTCCAGCCGCGCGAAGTAAGGCGCGTCTATCGTCGTGATGTGGCAGGCGTGTTCGTGCGCCGACCATTTATTGGGGCTGGGACGACGCTTCAGATGTTGAGGTGGGACTTCGCGCACAAGGCCGATGATGATTTCGGGCGCGGCGGCTAATGCCGCAATCAGGGTTTGCGGATTATTCATAATCTTTACCAAGCGACAGTTTTTCCAGCATTGTGCGACGGTTCTATCGTCAAAGCCAGAGCCATCACCTGATCTTTTGCCGCTAGGTTGCGACAAGTTTAGGTCAGCCCGGATCGCGTCGTGGAATGTATTCAGGCGAGCTTTGCCCGTTTTGCACTGTAGCGGCGGAACCGGCTGATCGGCACGACCTGTCCCGTTCGACGAAGGATTGGCGTTGTCGAAGGTTGATGCCGCTGGCCTGGTTTCTGTGGCCTTGGTTTTTCCGTCAGAAAAAGTCCAACCAGACAAACCGCCGCCGCCAGCACGGCCAGCACGGTGAGCGTCACCACGATCGGCAACATGAAATTCAGCGCCTGGCTGAACGTGTTCAACTGCTGTACTGCTTCGAATTGCATGGATGTTTGTTGCATCACAGGGAACCTCCGTTTGCGACCAGACAGTCAGTCAGAATTGGTTGATTTGTTATGGGGCGTCAACCGTTTTTTTCGCTTCCAGGTGAAAGACCGGAAACGGAGCGTGCATCCCCTCACAATTCGTGGAAAGAATTGTTTTCAGTGAATTTTTCGATCTGGGAGCGCGGCGTCTCGCCTGCGATTTGGAAAAGGCGACTGATGGAGCGCAGGCAGGACGCCCGCGCTCTCAGCGGCAAGGTAAGTCATCGAACTGCGTTAGTTCGTCGCTCATCCTTTGCGACGAATCGAATACAAGGTCTTTTCCGTCCGTAACAACAATCGCTCGCCGACAATCGCGGGCGTTGCTTGCGCCATATCGTCCAGTTCATTGACGTGCAACAACTTGAATTCAGCGCCCGCCGCAATGACGAAGGTCTGGCCTTCTTCGCTGAGGCAAAACAGCTTGCCATTGTAAGCCCACGGCGAAGTCGTGAACGCCGTCGCTTTCGGGTCAATGCGAGTCTTGTAAGTTTGCTTGCCGGTTTTGGCATCAAGGCGTGTCAGGATGCCGTTTTCGGTCAGAGCGTAAATGCCGCCTTCGTAAGCCAGACAGGCCGGCAAGTAAGTTCCCGCGCGCGGCACTGACCACGCGACGAATTCGTTGGCGCTTTCGCCTTTGGGCAGGGAGATGTCGCCTTTGGCTCCGGGACGCACGGCAACGATCAACGATCCGCGCCCGCCGTTGATATACAGCAATCCGTCGTAAGCAAACGGCATCGGAATCGGAGCGCCGGACATGCCGGACATTCGCCACAATTCTTTTCCGGCCAGGTCGTAACTGATAACAAATTCCGGGCCGACGGCGATGAGTTCCGTTCGCAGAGCGTGTCGCCACACATAAGGAGTCACCCAGGCAGATTGCCGTCCTTTGGGGCCGAGGCTTCGATTGGTGCGCCAGATTTCCTTGCCGGTTTGTTTGTCGAAGGCCGCGATGAATTGCTGTTTTTCGTTGTCGTTCAAAATCACCAGCATGTTGTTCACCAACGCAGGCGAACTGCCCGTGCCGAAATCCAGGTAAACCGGATTGGATTCCAGCGGCGTGTGCCAGACCTGTTTGCCTTTCAGGTCGAACGCCCACACCCCCAGATTGCCAATGTACACGTAAACAAATTTGCCGTCGGTGACGGGGCTTTCGGAACTGAAACTGTTTTTGCGATGGCGGCCTCCGGGCGGACGGCCTTTGTAAAATTCCCGCTGCCATTCGGTTTTGCCGGTTTTCAGATTCAGGCAATAGACGAAGTAATGCAGCATCACTTCGTTGGGCATTTCAATGTCGCGCTCGTTGACCTTTTCGAGAATCTCTTTCATCGTCAGCCCCTGTTTTTGCAGTTCCGCGACGTATTCGTTGCTGTATTCGGTTCCGATTTGCGGCGGTTTGGATTTGCCTTCGGTGGTGACTGTGGTCAGAAAGATTTTGTCGCCTGTCACAATCGGCGAAGACCAGCCGCGACCGGGAAGCGATTGCGACCATTCGACGTTTTCTGTCTTCGACCAGCGATCTGCCAAACGCGCGTTCGTTCCCACCGGATTCGATTCCGGTCCGCGAAATTGAGGCCAGGCGATGTTCTGACCAAACACAGTCAGCGACATCATCAAAATCACGCAAGCCAGAACAGCTTGGCGCAAAAGAAAACAACGGCCAATCACATTGTGGCAACGCACCGCTTCAAAATAGTTTGTAATCATCTTTCCTCTGTATGTTTTAGCTCTAAACAGCCCAATTGACGTTTTCAGGACAAGCACACCGACAAAACCATTGCGAAAACGATTTTTCTTTATCGCCGCACAATTCAAACGGAGTCAGTTGTTTATCCTGAACAAGTTATTTCGGTTACTATACAACGGCAACCAAACATCAAAAACGGCAGGCATCAAATTGTTTGATCCCAATGGCGCAGGCTAATCAACCGGTTCGCACGGGTTGTTAATAAAATTCCTGTCCCATACGTTATTTGGTGAAAGTAGCAAATCGAAATGCCGTTGAAAGGAATCACAAACCCAATGCTCAAGAAATGTTCGCCCTTTTTCGCATTCATCATTCTGGTCGTCGCCTCCGCCATCGCGCAGGCCGATAAAGTTGACGATTACGTCAAAACCGAAATGCAGCGCCAGCATATTCCAGGCGTATCCATCGCAGTCGTCAAAGAAGGAAAAATCATCAAGGTGGAAGGCTACGGCTTGGCGAATATCGAACACAACGTTCCGGCACGACCGGAAACCGTTTATCAGATCGGCTCCGTCAGTAAGCAATTGATTGCCGCGGGCGTTCTGTTGCTGATGCAAGACGGCAAGCTGCGGCTGGAAGACAAACTGAGTCAGTTTCTCGACGGCACGCCGGAAACGTGGAAAGACATCACCGTTCGCCATCTGCTGACGCATACGTCGGGCATAGTGCGCGAAGCACCGGGTTTCGATCCGTTCAAGGTTCAGGCCGATGCCGATGTCATCAAGACGGCGTACCCGTTGCCGTTGCGGTTCGCGCCGGGCGAGAAGTGGGAATACTGCAACGTCGGGTATTTTTCGCTGGCGGAAATCATTCGCAAAGTGTCCGGCAAACCGTGGGGAGAGTTTCTGAAAGAGCGATTGTTTCTGCCGCTGGAAATGAACGTTACGCGCACGACGACGCTGACGGACATTGTTTACAACCGCGCGGACGGTTACGTCTGGCGCAGCAACAAGTTCGACAACGCCGCTTCTTTTTCCGCGTTGCGTCCGAGCGGCGCGTTTCTTTCCAGCGTGCTCGATCTGGCGAAATGGGACGCCGCGCTTTATGGCGACAAAGTCCTGTCAGCCGCCGTGCGTGAACAAATGTGGTCGCCTGTGAAATTGAATAGCGGCGCGACGCATCCGTATGGCTTCGGCTGGGAACTGAGTTCTGTCGCCGGACACAAGCTGGCGCAGCACGGCGGATCGCTGCCGGGTTTTCGCGCACAGATTTCGCGCTACTTGGATGACAAGCTGACCGTCATCGTACTGACGAATGCCGATGGCGCGAATCCGAACCTGATCGCGCTAGGCATCGCAGCGCAATACATTCCGGGACTGATTCCGGAGCGCACCATTGCCAAAATTGATCCGCAACTCCTCAATGCTCACGTCGGCCAATATCAGCATCCCGCCGTCGTCATCACCATCACGCGCGAAGGCGACAAGTTGCGATTGCAACAAGGCGCGAATGCCGAAAAGCAAGACCTTTTGCCGGAAAGCGCCACCAGCTTTTTCACAAACGAAAATCGTCGCCTGACTTATAGCTTCGTCAAGGATGACAAAGGTGACAGCTATCTGGTCGTGCTGTTGGAAGGCCGAGAGACGGCGAGGGCGAAGAAAATCAAGTGACTTTCGCACAACGATTGAGCGCGGCGCTGGGAATGACAACCTGAAAATAACCGGGCTGTCCAGCTTTCGTGACTGAAGCCCTGTTTCAGAATTCAGTGATTACGGTCACGCCTGCAACTTCAAACTTGTTCATATTCACGAGCGCATCAATGGATTGTTCAAGTGTGATCGCTCGCCCTATCAACTTTTCAGGTTTCAAATTTCCACTTTCGATCATTGCCAATAAGGCGTCGTAACGATGGGCCTGCATACCGTGACTGCCGATAATTTCCAGTTCGTGCGCGATGACTTTGGCCATCGGAATGGCGGGCGTGCTTTGTTCGGCGAGCAGAAGTCCGACTTGAACGTGTTTGCCGCGCTTTCGCAGATTGCTGATGGAATTGAAACAGGTCGTCGGATGGCCAAGCGCATCTAGCGAAACGTGAGCGCCGCCTTTGGTAATTTCGATGACGGCTTCGGCGACGTTGGCGACTTGCGCGGCATTCACCGCGGCGACCGCGCCCAAATCCTTCGCCAGCCGCAGCGCGTCTTCGGAAATATCAATCGCCACGACGTTCGCGCCGATGGCGTTGGCAATCATAATTGCCGACAAACCCACTCCGCCGCATCCGTGAACCGCAACCCATTGCCCGGCGGAAGTTCTCCCCTGATCCACCACCGCGCGAAACGAAGTGATAAACCGACAGCCCAAACTCGCCGCCGCCGGAAAATCCAACGTGTCGGGCAAGCGCACCAAGTTCGTGTCAGCCCGATGAATGGAAACGTATTCCGCAAACGATCCCCAATGCGTGAAGCCGGGTTGAAACTGATGATCGCAAACCTGCTGATTCCCCGAATCGCATTGCGGACAAGCTCCACAGCCGCCGACAAAAGGCACCGTCACTCGATCTCCGCTCTTCCACCTGGTCACATCCTTGCCGACCGCCGCGACCACGCCCGCCAATTCATGACCGGGTACGTGCGGCGGTTGAATATCCGCATCGTGCCCCACCCAACCATGCCAGTCGCTGCGGCAAACTCCCGTCGCCATGACTTTGACGACGACGCCATGCGCTTCCGGCGTTGGATCAGGAACTTCTTTCAGTTGTGGCGGTGCGTTAAAGACTTCGTAAATGACAGCTTTCATCGGCTTGGCTCCTTGAAAAAATGTGGTTAGCTACATTTTGAAAATGGCTTCAACGAAACATTGAACCGTTAGCTCCAGATCAACCAAATTATAGCTGGAGCTTCGGCAGCGGCAGGCTTGGAATGGTTCTGGCGGCGCTCTTTGCAGCATTGGAGTTGGAACACTATTGCATCTGTTTTTTTACGCCGACCTCTGTCGAGCATCTGGCAACCGGTAAGTAAATGTCAGTCCGGTTAATGCGCAATTCCGTATTCACGCTGGCGGAGTGGTAAATTTCTACGGCGGGCAGGCCGATCATCTGGTAGCCGGGAAGGGCGATGACGCGCGGGAAAATCGCAGCGTAAGCGGCAGGCAAGGTCTCAAACGAGCCTGCGTGCGTCGTGACAGCGAATTCGCCGCCCGCCAGTTGTTGATACCCAACCTCGCCGTCCGGCTCGAAAGGGTCAGGCACGACAAGCGCCGCGTCAAAGCGCAAGTGCTCTGCCTGCGTAGCAATCGGCGCGTCGTGGCCGATGCCCAGCCAGACGCGCGGCCCCGCGACGCGCTGCCGCACCGCCCATTGTTCCAAGTCATCAAACAGGGTGTTCGGCACCGCTTCGTAAGGGCCAATGTGCCGCAAGAACGCCAGATGCATCGAACGCAAACGCACGACTTTCGTAGCGGAAAGTTCAAATGCGGACGTGGCCTGTAACGAAGCCGCCCGCGTTTGATGGTTGCACTCAGACACTTGCTGCCGAATCCATTGGCGGTATTCGCTCGGCGTTTTGCCGAAAACGCGCCGAAACGCGCGAATAAAGGTTTCGTGATTTTGAAAGCCGCAATCAAGCGCGATGTCCAGCAACCGCGCTTCGTGTAGCAGCAAACGAAACGCGCCCCGTTCGGCGCGCAACCGCGTAACATAATGGTTAAGCGTTTCTCCGAGCACCGCTTTGAACGACCGATGGAAATGCGAGGGAGATAATTTGGCCTTCTGGCTGAGCGCCGCCAGACTGAGATCGCCATCCAAATTGGCCTGAATGTACACCAGCACGGGCAATAACTTTTGCCAGTCTTCGTTCATTCTGCCGCTTCGACCGGCTGACGCATGCCATGCCGCCCCCCGAGATAACACGCCAACAACTTGGTCGAGTAACTCAATACGACCAGCCACAGAATCGCCTTCGCTACCTGTGCGTCCATAAGCAAGAGCAGGGTTCCGTCAAGCACCAGAAATACGCCGAACAGGGCCAACCCGGTTGGCAATGATTTGGCGACCCAGCGGCTGGCAGCATAGAAGATGGGAAAGCCTGCAAGAATTGATACCCACGGTCCAGAAGTTTGCGCGTGTTGTTCGTAGACTGAGATCGGCTGGCCGGGATTCAAGACATAACTGTAAACCGCCACCCAAAGCACAGACGCAATGATTTGTGCAATTTCAGCCAGCAACGCGCCTCCCACTGCCGCGCCCCAACGAATGCTCTTTACGTTCATTTTTGTGTTCATGCCAAAACTTTACACGCTTTCATTGACCGTTGTCTTGACGAATCTTGCTGCGAATCCAGGCAGGCGCACCAGATTCGTGTCGGCGCGATGAATGGAAACATACTCGGCAAACGATCCCCAATGCGTGAAGCCCGGTTGAAATTGATGGTCGCAAACCTGCTGATTGCCCGAATCGCATTGCGGACAAGCTCCGGCGGCATCAGGCTGAGAAGGTGGGCGTTTGCTGGCGTGCCACAAACCGGAAAAACACCGCCGATCCGATGGCTGCGACAATGCCCAGCACAGTCGTGATGCCAAAAATTTTGCCGGTCGTAAGCGACAACTCAATTCCTCTGGCCATTGCAATTCCGCCGATCACGAGACCAGTCGCGGCGCCCCAAATTGCAAAGCGCACCAGGGAAACCTCATCGAAACTGCGACGACCTTCCGCAATCCGAAGCAGCGCGGAAAACACTACGCCGCCAATGAAGCCCGGAATCGCCATCGCCGTAAACCAGATGTCGAGTATTTTCCCGTCCGGGTCTACAAACGCTTCGATCAGCCCACCAAAACCCAGCCCCCAACCTACGATCCACAGCAAGATCATCAAGACCGTACCGCGGATGCCGCTCATCCATTTCTTCATAACTCCTCCTATAAACTGCCATTAGCAGTCGCCCTGCCTAGTGAATTTGATGTTGCGAACCACCGGATTGCTCTAAATCAGAACACGCAGAATTCAGACCTTCTTTTTCGACAGGATGAAGAAAATTTTCGGCAGGATTTACAGGTTCTTTATCTTCCCCAAAGAGCCTGGTCAGGTCTGAATCCCGTTCATCTTGAAAACAATCCTGGCAATCCTGTTTCAAAGTTTTTGCTCTGATTTAGATATCTTAGGCGGAAAAGTATGACGCAAATGTGTCAAGTTTTTGAACGTGATGCAAATGTCTCAAGTCTTTGAATCAAGATTCCAAACCTGCTCCAAACAAACGCTTCATCACGCTGGAACGCTCGGCCCGCGTCCCGATGCTGGAAGAACCCGGAATGTTTTTGCTGACGCTGATTCAGGAAGTGCTGCCGCTGACGGAAGGCCGCGCCGCGTATACGCCGGTGCGCTAATCAGAGTTCAGATGGAGCGCACACCAGCCGCTGTTCGCGCTGGTGTGCGCTCCATCCGACACCCGGCTTTATTCGACAGGGTGAACAAGATTTTCAGCTACGGCCTGTTGCCTTCGCACGAGAAGACCGTTCGGGACGTAAACAGTTCCTTCATCAATGCCGCCTGATTTGGCGGTAAGTTGCCACCGGGAGCACCAAACCAGCGCTGCACCGCCCAGGCGAAATCTTCCGCAGGCGCGCCGCCACGAAAAATACTCTGAATCCGCTGACTCAATTTGTATCTTTGGTCAATTGCGTGAGCGAATTCATGGATGACCTGGTCGTATGTTCGCAGTGTGTAATCAGCCTTGTCCGGATAATCTTCGTTGACAGTCTTGACGCCTGCTTTGCAGATCATCTGTTCCTCGATCCAAAGCAGGCTGGCGTTGGCTCCTCCACGCACCAGGTTTCTACTGTTGGAACCCATTCCATTCTGCCCAAAAGTTTGTAGTTCCTTGATCGTATCCAACTGACTTCCAGGTTCCCCGTTCGTCATATAAACCCTGAAGCCGTCAAATGTGCTCTTGGGGTATGCCGCGCTGAATCGCTTGGTGATTTCAGTATAAATATTGGCGACGGCATTCATCGCCCACTCGCTGACCCGCGCTGTTGCCCTGATCGTAATTTTGGGACCTGGAATCTCCAGGCACTTTGCCCACACTTCGTCGCCCTGACATGGCGTCACATTCGCTTTCTGACTGACACTGGCGCTCGGACTAAGATTCCCGTCGTGCGCCCACAATATCTCGCCGGTAGGGGAAACCAACTGAAGTGCCCCGCTAAACGTCAGGTTCAGTTTCGCGTTGGCGGCAGGGTTTCCTGTAGATGTCCAAATCACTTTTCCTTTCGCGTCAGAAGCCGCGAGCCTGCCTTCCGATGTCACTTCGACGCGAGCCGACTGGGCAAAATTGTTTGAGACCTGATTCAGTCCCCAAACAAACCCTTCATTTTTGGTTGCGACCACCAGATTGCCGTCGTTCGCAAAAATGAGGAAGTGATTGCCCGATGGCGAAGTATATTTCTGGCCTCGCTTCAGGCTTGTTCCGGCAGCGATGGGAAAGTTTGTCGCCACATTGCCAGATGGCGCTGGCGGCGCTGGATTGCCCGCAGGTCGCGCCGCTGTACGATTAGCCGGTGCGCTGACGGTCGTCACGGGCTTGGAAGAACTGATCACAATTTCCTGAAGCAGTTTGTTGGAGCCGACTTCACGAACGCGAAAGGCGTGACCGTTATATGAGATACCCTCAAAGGTCTCACCGGGCGCAACTTCCTGATCCGATTTCCCTTCTTTACACTCATAGTCAACCCAATTGACGGTAAAAGGCTTGTCCGTTTTATTGATGACCTTGATCTGTACTTCTTTGTCATCCACTTGTTTCGAGCAGGCGTTCTGCGCTGAGACAGTAAAAGTTGCGGCCAGCATCAGCCCCAACAACAGCATCAATGACGTTAATGACGTTTGCTTTTTCATCGGTTTATTCCTTTTCTCCAATACTGGGTGTGAGCATCTATTCGACAAAGGAGACTTCTGACCTGAATCAAAAGTCTCCTTTGTTACGGAACAGGCAAGTTCTGTTTTAACTGCAATTGTTTTTGTCTATTACCAGCCGGGGCTGTTATTTCACGACAAACGAGAAGGTTGCGATGTATTTGTTGCCGCGCTTAAAGTCGAACGTCACATCCGTTCCTCCTCCCTGCGCGGGCTGCGTGCGGATGTCATACGTGTCACCTCTCATCAGCGGTTGGTTCGTTGTCCCAATGCCCCTGACGACGGTGGACTTGTTCAACAGTATCTTTTGGAGAGCGGGTGTATTTGCCGCCCAATAAAAGAAGCCTTGCGCATTGTTGTTACCAGGTTGCGTAAGCATCATCATGGTGTACTTCTGGCCCTTAACGAGACCTAAGTCCTTATTTTTATCGTCGTTGGGCGTATACAAAGTCGTTTCCACTCTGTCTCCGTTCTTGGGGACAATCGCCTTGAAGTTAGCGTCGCCCGGTTTGTTGACACCGAAAATCTTGCCGTTACCTACTACTGGACTGGCTTTTTGTGTGGCGGCTTCAGCAGAAATCGGAAGCCCAATCTTAGAGGTTGCACAAAAAGCGAGCGCGATGATGGAAAGAGCGAAAAAAAGTGGTTTCATAATCTTTTGAATCTCCTTGTTGTTTTGGTTGTGAATGGGGGAGGGCACACGATAAAGACTTGCCATCATTCCCGATAAGAACCGATGAAGTTCGTTCATTGGTTCTTCGCATTCCGCACTGAAAATTACTGATTTGTTTCGTTGAAGCAGCTTGTTTTTGCCGCCTGAGCAAGACTTTCTTGCTCTACTAGGTAAGGGGAAAAAAGTCGGCAAAAGTGTTAACTGACTGAAAATTTTTTTGGGACTGAGAATTTTCCGATTTTGCGGCGTTGTGCTAGCCTTCATCCGCTTGGCAGCCAATTGGCATTCCTGCCAAGCACCTCATCACAACAATCTGACGGAACTATGACACCCCCAACGATCACCCAATTACTGGTGGCCTGGAATCAGGGAGACCAGAGCGCGCTTGAACAACTGACGCCGCTGGTTTACCGCGAATTGCACCGGCTGGCGCACAACCATCTGGCGGGCGAACGGCAAGGCCACCTCCTGCAAACGACGGCGCTGGTCAACGAAGCCTTCGTGCGGCTGATTGAGTGGAAGCAGGTCGAATGGCAAGACCGAGCGCATTTCTTTGGCATATCTGCGACCTTAATGCGCCACATTCTGGTGCAATTTGCGCGCGAACAGCAGGCAGTCAAACGCGGCGGCGGGCAGGCCATTCAAGTCTCGTTGTCGGAAGCCGCCAATGTCGGCGCTCCGCAAAATCTGGACTTGGTGGCATTGGACGATGCGCTGAAGGCGTTGGAACAGCTCAATTCGCGCCAATCCCGAATCATCGAATTGCGATTCTTCGGCGGACTGAGCCTGGAAGAAATTGCCGAAGTGATAAAAGTTTCTGTCGGCACGGTGCGCCGCGATTGGCGTATCGCTCAAGCCTGGCTGCAACTCCAATTGAGCGCCGCCCAATAACTCCTACCTAATGACGCCTGCCCAAATGACACCAGCCCAATGACACCAGAACGCTATGAACAAATCGGCGAACTTTTCGATCAGGCGCTGGAATTTACGCCTGCCGAACAGCGCGCCTTTTTGCTCGGAGCTTGTGGAGAGGATAACGAGTTGCGCGATGTGGTCGAGAAGATGTTGGCGCAGCATCGCGCTGACGACGAATTTTTAGCACAACCAGCCCTGAACGTTGCCGCAACGCTGCTGGCGCAGCATCCAGACGCTTCGCTGGCTCAGGTTTCGCTGTCTGGGAAAATCATCAGCCGCTACAAAATCATTGAGCAACTTGGCGCGGGCGGCATGGGCGAAGTCTGGTTGGCTGAAGATGCCCAACTGAATCGCAAAGTCGCGCTCAAACTGTTGCCCGACAGATTCGCTGATGTGCCTGAGCATTCACGTCGCTTTGAAATAGAAGCCAAAGCTGCCAGCGCCACCAACCATCCGAACATTGTCACCATTCACGAAATTGGAGAGTCGGACGGAACCTGGTACATCGCACAGGAATACGTCGAAGGTGAAACGCTTCGCAGCCGTATCAGTCAGGGACCTATTACGCTGCTCGAAGCTCTGGATATTGCTTATCAAATCGCCAACGCGCTGGCCGCAGCCCACGCCGCAGGCGTTCTTCACCGCGACATCAAACCGGAAAACGTCATGCTGCGGCACGATGGATTCGTGAAGGTGCTGGATTTTGGTTTGGCACGAATTCAGCCGGTCGAAACGGATTCCGACAGCTTTTTTGAAGCCAAGACAATTTCAAAAAACACTGCGCCGGGCGTAATTCTGGGCACAGTCAGTTACATGTCGCCCGAACAAACACGCGGCGAGAAACTGGATGCACGCAGCGATCAATGGAGCCTGGGCGTGGTGCTTTACGAAATGCTGACCGGCTGTCGCCCTTTTCCCGGCAATAGCATGCCGGAAGTTTTCGCCGCTATTCTGGAACGTCAGCCAGCGCCACTGACCGAATCCCTGACGAACTTGCCCGCGCAGTTGAAACAAATCCTCGACAAACTGCTGGCCAAAAACCGGGAACAGCGTTACTCGTCATCCGCTGAATTTGCCGCTGAGCTAAAACAAATTCAACGCCGTTTGGAACTCGACGCCGAACGTGATTCCGGCGCAGCTTGGCAATCTGGGCAGGATAATTCGTCCGCATCAAGTGAAGCCGGACTATTTCAGCGAGTGCCAAAACACAAAGTTCGCTCTGCCATCATCGCGCTGATTTTCCTCGCGCTCCTATCGTCTGCCGCCTATCTGTTTATGCGCGCTCCTGCCGGCAACGGAGCAATTGATTCGATAGCGGTTCTCCCCTTCCAGAATCTGAGCGGAAACAAAGACCTGACCTATCTTTCGGATGGCCTCAGCCAGAGCTTGATTGACCGGCTTTCAGAGTTGCCGCAACTGAAGGTGATCTCGCGCAATTCCAGCTTCAAGTTTCGTGAAGCCAATGTTGATTTGCACAGCGTTGCTGCTCAGTTGGGTGTGCGGGCAATTTTAACCGGCAGCGTCACGCAGGTTGGCGAAGAGCTTGTGATCAGATTTGACCTGACTGATGCCACCGACGACCGGCAAATCGCCGGAGCGGATTACCGACGGAAACTTGGCAATATCGTTGGCGTTCAGCATGAAATCGCGCAGGCGGCTTCTGAAAAACTGCGCTTGAAACTGACTGATTCTCAATCCCAGCGATTTGAGAAGAACGGCACGGAGAATTCCGAGGCATATCGTTATTACCTCAACGGCCTGGTTGAACTGAATGGCCCGCAAGACGTTCGCGGCAAAGCTCTGGAGTATTTTGAACAGGCCGTCTTGCTCGACCCGGATTTTGCCGCAGCCCATGCCGAAATCGGATGGATTTACCTGGCTCGGGCGAACGGCAGCGGCAACCCGCGTGAGCTGATGCCGAGGGCGAAGGAGACGATAGAGCGCGCCTTGGCAATTGACCCTAACCTTGCGAAAACTCATGTCCTGCTGGCCATGACGAAGGAATATGAATTCGACTGGACGGGCGCGGAGAGAGAATACTTGCGGGCAATTGACCTCAGCCCCAACCTGGATTTTGCGCGCAATAATTATGCGTTCTTTCTTTCGGTAATTGGGCGCCAGGATGATGCGTTGCTCGCACTCGAGCAGCAGAGAGTTCGTGATCCGATCAATCAGCGTTTGGCGCTGCTTCAGAAAGGGATGATCCTTGCACAGGCAAGAAAGTTTGACGAAGCGCTTCGCACGCTTCAGGAAGCTCAGGCTGTGGAACCGACCAATGAAGTGCCGCCGTTTTTTTTAGGATATGTCTACGCCGGAAAGGGTTTGTACAACGAGGCCGCCGGGTATTTAAGGAAGTCAGTCGCCCTGCTCGGTGGGGAAAAGAAATACAGTCAGCCGCTTGTCTACCTGGCGGCGACTTATGCTCAAATGCCGGAAAACCGAAACGAGTCCCGCGCTCTTCTGACGCGGATCGAAGCAATGAGTGGATACAATTCCCCGGCTCTGTTGGCAGCCGTCTATTCGGCGCTCGGCAATAACGACAAGGCAATGGAATTGCTGGAGCAGGCGTACATTAACCGCGATCTATTGCTGCGCTATGTGGGAACCGGTTACGAATATGACGGACTTCGCGCTGATCCGCGATTCAAAGCGATGTTGAAACGTCTGAATCTGCCGGGATAGAAAATAGAATTTGTAACTGCTCAGCCACGTAGTGGCTTTTGAATTTAGGCAGGTCGTTTACGGTCTGCAAAGCGTTCAACAATCAATTGCGTCACATAGTGACGCTTGAATACTGTGGGATTGTGACGAAATTCAGCCGTCGCTACGCGACGCGAAGGTTTATTCGCCCTTTCACAGGCCGTAAACGACCTGCCTAAAATCAGCCGTCACTACGTGACGAAGAGGTCTGAGCAGTTACTAAATGGAAACAAGAAACTTTGAGACAGGATGGACAGGATTTTTTCAGAATGAACACGATTCAAGCCGGGCTGGGACTTGATTGCTATTGATGATTCTGTAAATCCTGCCGGAAATCTTGTTCATCCTGTCAAAAGAGAATGTCCCAATGTTGCTTGCTCTGATTTAGAATTTATTCGATTTGCGGAGTTGGTCTATGTCTCCTCCACGGCATTTAGGGCAACATCTTCTTCGGCGTTCGAGGTCACGGCAATCACCTGAGGTAGCTCAATCCTTGGAGGAGCGGTAGGGGAAAACATCGGGCGGGCGCGCTGTTGTTCTGGAATCCGATGGGCGAATTCAGTTTCAGGTGCGCGCGTAAAGCCGTAAATGTCTTGATGAGCCTCAACGTTCTTCCATAGCTTCAAACTATCAAATAGCAGGTTCGAACTGCCCCCACCCATCTTTGAATCCTGCGTGCCAGCGAGCTTTGAGTCCTGCGTACCAGCAAGTTTTGAATCCTGCGTGCC
>CADECP010000015.1:69332-161654 GCA_902825875.1 uncultured Acidobacteriota bacterium | reverse complement strand
TTGAGATTTGCCTTTTGATTTTTTGCTTTGGGCGCTTGAGGTCGTAGCCCATTGAGATTTTTTGGCCTGACGGAGCGCAATCCCGTCAGGCCGATTCTTTTTCCTGGCCGCGACAAACAAGGATAAGTAGGGAGCGCAGGCAAAATCCTGCTTACGCATAGTTGTACTTTATGTATAGTATGGCTCGTCGGCTAAGGCCGATCTTTGAAAGAAAGGAGGTGATGCTGATGAGCTTCATAGTCCGATGGCTGATTCAGTTGACCGACAATTTTCTGTTGCTGATGAAAAGGCACAGGCAGATTGAAGCGAGATTGAAAAAGCTTGAGGCAGAAGTAAAGGCGCTGCGTCAACAGCGCCCTTAATCGGTTGTCACACCGAAGGGCTGGGGAGAAATCCCCGGCCCCGCTTTCAAAGCAACCTTACCATCACAAGAAAGGCAAAACAATGATTTGCGACGAACTGAAGGCAAGCCGCGAGCGATTGAAAATGACGCAGGTTCAACTGGCCGAATCGCTTGACCTGACGGCAAACACGATTGCGCGATGGGAACGCGGCGAAGTTCAGCCGGAATCTCCGGCAATGTTGCGGCTGGCGCTGGAGCAGCTTGAATTCCAACGGCTGGCCGCCAATCCCAGCCGCGCAATTAAGTCGAGGCTGGCCAAACTGGAAAAGCTAAAGACGGAACTTGAGGCTCTGGCAGAAGTTCGTTAGGACGCTTGAGGTCGTAGCCCATTGAAACAGCAGCGGACGGCTTTCAGCACGTCCGCGCTCCAGTTCGTTAAGGCGCTTGAGGTCGCAGCCCATTGAATCTCTCGGCTAAGTGCTATACTCCATTCAGGCTATGTATCTCAAAATCCTGGCGCGGATGCGCGAATGTGTCAGACAAAACAGGCTGGTGTTTTCCATTCACGCAATTGAAGAAATGGATGCTGACGATTTGATGAAGGTGGATGTGGAAAATTGCATCTTGAAAGGAAAGATCGTTGCTCGCCAGTGGGACGATGACTTTCAACAATACAAATACCTGTTGGACGGCGAAACGATGGGTGGAGAAGAATTCGAGATTGTGGCCAAACTAACGCCTGCCAACACTCTTGTCATTACGGCTTACCTGTTATGAAAAAGAAAGAAAGCGTTTCAACACATCAGTGCGCGGTTTGTGGCGAACCGGCGGCCAGAATGATTCTGATTTCAAAAGTCTTTGGGCGGGGGTTGAGCCGCGTGTTGATCGAAGACATTCCCTCTTATCACTGCCGCAATTGCGACAGCCAATACGTTGATGGCGCAACGATGGACGCGATTGACCGAATCAGAAAGAATCCGTCGGCGAATACTGTGGCTCAAACAATCGCTGCTGCCAAACTGGCGGCTTGAGGGCGGAGCCTATTGAAACAGCAGCGGACGGCTTTCAGCACGTCCGCGCTCCAGTTCGTTTGGGCGCTTGAAGCTCGCAGCCCGTTGATTCAGCCAATGTTTCCTATCTCTCAATTACAACTGAAAATTCGTTTGCTGGACGACGACGCTCCGGCGGGTTATTGGGGTTCGCGGCTGCGCGGAGGTTACGGCGCGGTGCTGAAAGAGCATTTGTGCGATCACCGCGAATTGACGGATTGCCGCGTTTGTCCGCGATTCGGCGAATGCGATTATCCGGCGCTGTTCGAACCGGTCAGAACCGCCGAAGCCGCCAAACTGGCCGAAGCTCCGTTGAAGAATCAGACTTCGTTGCCGCGCCCGTTCGTCATTGATTTGCCTCTCCATTTTTCAGCCAAACAGATTCAGAGCAAGCAATTGCATTTCGGATTCACGCTGATGGGCAAATTGGCCAGCCGGATCGAATATCCCGTCACGGCGTTTTCGATCTTCGGTCAGCGCGGCATCGAAGCTCCGGACAACAAACGCGCACGCTTTTTGGTGGAAGACGTGCTGGACAATCTGGCCGGAGAGCGTTCGATCTTTGCCCGGACTTCGGGCGAAGCGATGTTTGCCCCCGCCACGGTGCGCGACGTTCTGGAACTGGTGCGAGAGCAGTGTTGGCCGACAGCCGTTCCGTCGGAACTGGAAATTCGGTTCGTCACGCCGGTCAGGTTGGAAAGCGGCGAAGTGCGCGATTTTTACGAACTGATTTACCAGCTTTGCAATCGAGTGGGGAGCCTGTGGCAATTACATGGGCAATCGTGGCCGGGCCAGGCGGAATTTTTCCGCTGGCGAAACGATTTGCTGAAAGCGGCGCGAGAAGTAAAAACCATCGGCAACGAATTGCGCGAATTCCAAACTTCGCGGTATTCCAATCGCCAGCAAAAGAAATTGCCGCTGTATGGTTTGATCGGCGCAATGCGGTTTGCGGGCGATTTCGCGCCGTTCGCAGACCTGCTCCGCATTGGCGAAATCACGCATCTGGGGCAACAAACCGGATTCGGGTTTGGACGAATCCGAATCAACGCCGAAACTCAGCCCGGCTTGCCTGCCTGACGACAATGCCGCACACTGCCCAGCAGAACGTAGCGAAAATCCAATTACAAACTTAATCAGACAAAACCCGTTGACGGAGAACCACTCATGAACAACGCCCCAATGGACGACAATTTTGATGTTTTGGAACCTGAACCGAGAAGTTTCATTCGCCCGCGCTGGCTGATTCTGCTTGGCCTGTTGCTGTTGCTTTTGTTGTTGTGGCCGGGCTGGGCGGGCTTTTACTCCGAATGGTTGTGGTTCAAACAGTTGGGTTACGAAAACGTCTTTTCGACAACGTTGCGAACCAAAGCCTGGATGGGAGCGATTGCCGTGCTCATCGCCGGATTTTTGATCTGGCTGAATTTCAAACTGGCTTTGGGATTGAGCAAAGCGCGTTCGCGGCTGGTTCGATACATCACCATCAACAAAGAGCAAGTGCCGATCCCGGACATCGCCGGATTTGTCGAACGTTGGGGAATTCGACTGGCGCTGTTGCTGGGAGTCATTTTCGGCCTGAACGTTTGGGAATCGTGGGAATTGATTTTGCAGTATCGGTATCACACGCCGTTTGGCGAAGTTGATTCGCTGTTCGGACGCGACATCGCCTATTACGTGTTCACGCTGCCGGTGTTGGAATTGGCGACTCAATTGTTGTTTCTGCTGGTCATCATTTGTCTGGCCGGAGCCGTTGCGTTGTACGGCATTCGTGGAGAAATCACTGTAGTCGGCGAAGGAATTTCCATTCAACGCGCGCCTCGCCGCCATTTGCTGGCACTGGTCGCCGCGTTGTTCGCCGTGCTGGCGTGGCGAGCTTATCTGGAAATGCCGAACCTGTTGCTTTCGACCAACGGCGTGGTCAACGGAGCAACTTACACAGACATCAACGCCCGATTGCCTATGTTGTGGGTTGAAGCCGCCGCAGCGACGCTGGTCGCATTGCTGGCCATCGCCAGCATGTTCACAGACGGCATCAAACTGTTGCTGGCCGGAGCGGCCATTTACGTGTTGGCTTTGGTTGCTGGCTGGGGTTATCCGGCATTCGTCCAGCGGTTTTCAGTCGCGCCAAACGAACTGGTCAAAGAAACTCCGTACATCGTCAACAACATCGCCGCCACGCGCAAAGCCTTCGCGCTCGACCAGGTCGAAGAGCGCGAACTGACAGGCAGCGACGGCCTGACGCTTCAGGACATCCAAGCCAACAAAGCGACGATCAACAACATTCGTTTATGGGATCACCAACCGTTGCTGGATACCTTCGCGCAGATTCAGGAAATCCGCACTTACTACGAATTTGAATCGGTGGATAACGACCGGTACAACATCGGCGGAGAGTTGCGACAAACGATGATTTCTCCGCGCGAACTGTCTGTGGACAGCCTGCCCAATCGCAACTGGATCAACGAACAACTGACTTTCACACATGGTTTCGGGCTGACGCTGGGGCCGGTCAATCAAGTCACACCGCAAGGTTTGCCGGTGCTGTTCATCAAAGACCTGCCGCCGGTTTCCACCGCGCCTGAATTGAACATAACGCGCCCGGAAATTTATTTCGGCGAACTGTCGCACGACCCTGTGTACATAAAAACCTCTGCCAAAGAATTCAACTATCCGTCAGGCGAACAAAACGTTTACGCCAATTACGAAGGCAAGGACGGCGTTTCGATTGGTTCGTTCTGGCGGCGGCTGGTTTTTGCCACGCGCTTTGGCGATATGAAGTTGTTGCTATCCAACGACGTTTCGGCTGAAAGCCGCGTTCTGTATCACCGCAACATCACAGAACGATTGACGAGAATCGCTCCGTTCCTGAGCTTCGACCGCGATCCTTACATGGTGATTTCCGAAGGCCGATTGTTCTGGATCGCCGATGCTTACACTGCGACGAATCGCTACCCGTATTCCGAACGATTCGGCGGCATCAATTACATTCGCAATTCGGTCAAGGCGGTGGTGGACGCTTACAACGGCGACGTGCGGTTGTATCTGGCCGACGACAAAGACCCGCTCATCAAAACCTGGGCTGGAATTTTTCCAGGATTGTTGCGTCCGTTGACGGAAATGTCTGCCGATTTGCGCGCTCACCTGCGGTATCCCGAAGACATTTTCAAGATTCAAACGGCTGTGTATTCGACTTACCACATGGATCAGCCGCAGGTGTTTTACAACAAAGAAGACCAGTGGGAAGCCGCTTCGACTTCGCAAGCCAAAGATCAGCCCAAAGCCTCCGAGCCGTATTACACAATCATGAAATTGCCCGGCGAACAGAAAGAAGAATTCATTTTGATGCTGCCGTTCACGCCGCGCAGCAAAGACAATCTGGCTTCGTGGATGGTGGCGCGCGCCGACGGCGATCATTACGGACGGTTGCGAGCTTACCGTTTCCCGAAACAGAAACTGGTTTACGGTCCCAAACAAATCGAAGCGCGATTCAACCAGGACGCTGAAATTTCCCGCCAACTTTCGTTGTGGGATCAACGCGGCTCCAAAGCCATTCGCGGCACGCTGATGGTTGTCCCGATCAAAGAATCGTTGATTTACGTTCAGCCGCTTTACCTGCTAGCCGAAACCGGCAAGATTCCGGAACTGAAGCGAGTCATAGTCGCCGCCGAAGACAAAATTGCGATGGAAGAAACTCTGGAAGCCAGCTTGGCACGAATTTTCGGTAGCGCGCCTTCAACGCCGACTCAAACGCCTGCCGCCGGAACCACGCAACCATCAGCATTGCCGATTCAACCGCCACCGACATCCGACGGCCTGACAGGTCTGCCCGCTCAAGCCAAACAACATTACGATCGAGCCATACAAGCTCAGCGCGAAGGCGATTGGGCGCGATATGGCGAAGAAATCAAACGGCTGGGCGCTGTGCTGGAACAAATGTCGAAGCAGAAGTGAGTCATTCTTCTGGCTGTGACAACTGTCGAAAATGTTCGACGATGCGTTCGGCCTGTTGTTGACCGACGAAGGGTTTCAATTCTTCGACGCTGGCTTGGCTGACTCTCTTCAGACTGCCGAAGTTCCTCAGCAAACGGTCTTTCAATTTTTCGCCAACGCCGGGAATCGAAGTGAGTTCGGATTGAAAATCGCGCATGGCTCGGCGTTGGCGGTGAAAGCTGATGGCGTAACGATGGGTTTCGTCGCGGATGATTTTGACCAGCCGCATGACCAGCGAAGTCTTTTCCAGAAAGACCGGCTCGCTTTCACGGCCTTTGACCAGCAAATGGCTGATCTCTTCGTGTTTGCCACGTGGTTTGACGATGCCGACCATCGGCACATCGGCCAAACCGAGTCCGTGCATGGCCGCCGCCGCCGAAGACAACTGCCCTTTGCCGCCGTCAATGAACACCAGATCAGGCAATTGCTTTTCTTCTTTCAGCAACCGCGAATACCGGCGATAAACGGCTTCGCGCATCGAAGCGAAATCATCCGCGCCTTCGACCGTCTTGATGATGAACTTGCGGTAATCGCTTTTCTTCATCTCGCCGTTTTCGCAGACGACCATTCCGGCGACGTTTTCCGAACCCTGAATGTTCGAGATGTCGAACGATTCGATTCGCTGCGGCGAATTCGGCAAACTCAGCAACTCCTGCAACTCAATCAGCACTTTCGACCAGTCGGGTTTGATGACTCGGAATCGTTGATCGAAACCGATCTTGGCGTTCTTTTCGACCAGATCAATCATCTCGCGTTTGTGGCCGCGTTGCGGATCAAGAATGCGAACTCGCCGTCCACGTTTTTCAGTCAAAGCATCTTCCAGCAACTGGCGATCTTCCCAATCCACAGGCACATGAATTTCCAGCGGGATGTAATTGCCGATGGTGTAATACTGCCCCAAAACCTCGCCCAGAAATTCGCTGGGATTGAAACCGTCAACTGCTATGTCTTCCCAGTAAAATTCGCGCCGCCCGATGATCTTGCCTTCGCGCATGGTGAACAGTTGCAACGCCAACTGATTGCCGTCTCGGTGATAACCGAAAATGTCTACGTCGAGTTCCGTGTCGCCCATCATCTTCTGATTTTCGCTAAGTGCGCGAACGGTTCGCAGCAAGTCGCGGCATTTCGCAGCCTGTTCGAATCGCAATTCCTCCGAAGCTACAAGCATTCGCTCTTCCAACCGTGCGGCCAGTTCTTTGTCCTTGCCTTCCAGCAACAATTGAACGTCGTTGACGGTTTCGCGGTAAACGTCCGGTTTGCACAAATCTTTCTGACAAGGCCCTGCACAGCGTTTGATCTGAAATTCCATGCAAGGCCGCTTGGCGCGTTTGTAGATTTCAAACACTTCGTCGGAACACGTGCGAAGCTGGAATTCTCGATTTATGAGCTTGATGGTTTTATCGGCCAACGACGCTGGCAGATACGGGCCGAAATACGCTGAGCCATCTTTTTCGACCTGCCGAGTTTTGAAAATGCGAGGAAACTCTTCGGGCGTAGTCAGTTTCAGATGCGGGTAAGACTTATCGTCTTTCAGCATCACGTTGTAACGCGGTTTGTGCTGTTTGATGAGGTTGGATTCCAACACCAGAGCTTCGATTTCAGTGTCGGTGACGATGTATTCGATGTCGGCAATACGCGCGACCAGTTCCTGAGTCTTGGCATCCATCGCGCGCGAACTTTGAAAGTATTGCCGCACACGGTTGCGAAGGCTTTTCGCCTTGCCGACATAAATGATCTGCCCTTTGACGTTTTTGTGAATGTACACGCCGGGCTGCGTCGGCAAATTGTCGAGTTTTTCGTCCAGCGTCATGGTCATAATTCATCACAACCTGTTGCAGAAGACAAAGCCAGAACTTCAACCATCGAATTGACCGCCCGTTCCCACGAAAACTGTTTGATGGATTGATGCCCCGCCGTAGCCAACTGCTGCCGAAGCTCATCATTTTCAATCAGCACCAAAATCTTTTCCGCCAGCAAGTCTGGCCGTTTGATTGAAACGATCAAGGCGGTTTCGCCGTCCACCGCAAATTCGTGAATGCCTCCGTTGTCGGCGGAAACCACCGCGCATCCGCAAGCCATCGCTTCAGCAGCGGGCAAGCCCCAACCTTCGGCTCTTCCCGGATTCAGGAAAATGCGGCAGGAGTTGTAAAGCTCGGCCAGCCTTTCAGCCGTCGGCAACCGCTCGTAACTCATCCAGTCTGGAATGAAATCCAAGCGAGGCTCCGTTCCGAACAACGCCACCTGCAAATCAGGCCGCTTGGTTTTGACGATTTCCAAAGCCGCCAAACCGTCACGAGTTCCCTTCACTTCGTTGGGATGAGCCAGCATGCCGACACGCAATTCGTGACGTTCGTTGATTGGTGTCAACAGCCGAAACTGCGAAAGATCAATTCCCAGCGGGATGTAAGTCGTTCTCGATTGTTCGCCCAAACTTTCGGCGGTCTGCTGCAAATGGCGCGACACGACAATCTTGTGCATAGGCAATTTCCAGCTCGCCTGCACTTTGTCTTCCGGCAAGTGCCAGGTTTCGTATGATTGAACCAGATAAAACTTGCGGCCTTTGCTTGCGGAATAAGCCGCCACCGGAAACGCCGTGTCGCTGGCCGTAGCGAAAATCACATCTGCGTCGGGAATGTTTTGTTCGTTCAAGTCGGTTGCCAAGATCAGATTCACTTTGTCATTCACATCGAACCAGGAAACCAGCGGGCGATTGAGCAATCGCAGCTTGAATTTCCAAAGCCGTTTTTTGACGGCTTCGACCAATCCAGCTTGAGGTTCGATCGTGCGCGGATGAACGACCGCGACTTCGTGGCCGAGCGCCGCCAGCCGGTTGGCGTATTCGTACACGACCTTGAACCCACCGGAGGGCGAAGCCAGGTACATCGGCAGAACAAACGTGATCTTCATAAACCGAGTAAACCACAAGTGGCGGATTTCGCCGAGTTGCGCTAAAAAGCGGCCATGAATTTTTCCTTCACTCTTCCTGAAAATCGAGAATTCGACGTGGTCGGATTCGGGCTGAACGCGGTGGATCATCTGGTGACGATTCCGCGCTTTCCTTCGTTCAACACCAAAGTCCGGCTGGCCGATCATCAGCAAATGTCCGGCGGACAAGTTTCGTCTGCGATGGTTGGGGCGCAGCGGTTGGGATTGAAAGCCAGCTACGTCGGCAAAGTCGGTTACGACAACGAAGGCCGCATGTTGATCGAATCGCTGCAAAAAGAAGGCGTTGATTGTACAGGCGTCAAAATCGCCGTCGGAGCAAAAACGCAAGGCGCGGTCATCATCATCGAACAGTTTTCGGGCGAACGAACCATTCTGTGGTATCACGACGACGGCACGCGCGTTCCTCCCGAAGAATTGAAGCGCGAACAAATCACGCGCGGGCGGGTGCTGCACCTGGACGGCTTCGACACGGCAGCGGCGATTCAGGCTGCCAAATGGGCGCACGAAGCCGGAATGGTGACGACGATTGATTTGGACACGGCGTATCCGGGCATAGACGAATTGCTGCCGTTGGTGGATTGCCTGATTACTTCGCAAGGGCTGGCCAACGAACTGGCCGGAACGATGGACGAACGCGAGGCGCTGAAAACGCTGAATCAAAAATACGGCTGTTATTTGGTTTCGATGACGCAAGGTTCGCGCGGCGCATTGGCTTTTGTCGAAGGCCAGTTTGTCGCCTCGTCGGCGTTTCGCCCGCCGGTCATCAAAGACACCACCGGAGCAGGCGACGCCTTCCGCGCCGGATTCATTTATGGTTTGTGCAAAGGCTTGAGCATCGAAGACACCATGCGAACCGCCAACGCCGTCGCTGCGCTGCAATGCCGCGAAATGGGCGCGCGCGACGGGCTGCCGACCGAAGAAGAACTGAAAGCATTTTTGGCGTGCTAAACTGCGTTCACCTTTATGACCGATCAGGAACTGGAAAAACTGTTGACTGAAATGGAATCCGACCGCGTGGAGCGTAAAGCTTCTATTTCCGATCGAGACAAAATTCGTCAGGCAATTTGTGCATTTGCCAACGACTTGCCGAATCACCAACTTTCAGGCGTAGTGTTCATTGGAGTGAATGACGATGGCAGTTGCGCCAATCTGCCCATCACTGATGAGTTGTTGCGAACGCTGGCCGATATGCGGTCGGACGGCAACACTCTACCTTTTCCAGCGATGACCGTGCAGAAGCGATTGCTGGCTGGCTGTGAAGTTGCCGTCATCGTTGTCGAACCCGCCGACGCTCCGCCGGTCAGATACAACGGACGTGTTTGGGTCAGAGTCGGGCCACGCCGAGCAACAGCCAGCGCCGAAGAGGAACGGCGGTTGACCGAAAAGCGTCGTTCAAAAGATCAGCCCTTCGATTTGCGTCCGGTTGTCAGCGCCGGTTTGGAAGATTTGGATCAAGAGATGTTCCGTCGGTCTTATCTGCCGTCTGCGGTTGCCGCCGATGTGTTGGAGCAAAACCAACGATCTATAGAAGATCAGCTTAAATCGCTTCGCTTCGTGACCGCTGATTTGCAGCCAACTGTTTTGGGATTGCTGACAGTAGGCAAAACTCCGCGATGGTTTTTGCCTGGAGCTTACCTGCAATTCCTTCGCATTGATGGAACAGAATTGACTGACCCAATCAAAGACCAAAAAGAAATTGATGGGCCGCTTCCAGACCTGCTTCGCTTTCTGGATTTGGTTTTTGAGGCACACATTTCCATTGCCACGGATTTCACTTCGCAGACAATCGAACAACGCAAGCCGGATTATCCAATCGTAGCTTTGCAGCAATTAGCCCGAAATGCAGTCTTGCATCGCAGCTATGAAGGCACAAACGCTCCTGTCAGAATTTATTGGTTTCGTGATCGCATCGAAATTCAGAATCCGGGCGGTCCGTATGGCCAGGTGACACAGCAAAATTTTGGGCAACCCGGAATGACCGATTACCGCAATCCGAACTTGGCTGAAGTGATGAAGAATCTTGGCTATGTGCAACGCTTCGGAGTCGGGATCGAACTCGCTCGCCGCGAAATGGAAAAGAACGGAAATCCACCGCTTGAATTCACGGTCGGAGAATCGTATGTACTCGTTACGGTCAGAAGCCAACGCTAAAGAGATTGGACAATTCGCGCAGCCATCAATTACAGTCCGGCTTACTTCAATCATCTCGGCAAGGAATCATCATTTATGTTACGCGCTGGTATCGTCGGTTTGCCGAACGTAGGCAAATCCACCCTGTTCAATGCTCTGACTTCGGCTAAAGCTGAAGCCGCCAATTTTCCCTTCTGCACGATTGATCCAAACATAGGCATCGTCGAAGTGCCTGACCCGCGATTGGACAAGCTGGCCGAAATCGTCAAACCACAAAAAACAATTCCCGCCGCCGTCGAATTCGTGGACATTGCCGGTTTGGTCAAAGGCGCTTCGCAGGGCGAAGGACTCGGCAACAAGTTTCTGGCCAACATCCGCGAAACCGATGCGATTGTTCATGTTATTCGCTGTTTTGAAGATGAAGACGTGATTCACGTCGCGGGCAAAGTTGATCCGGTCAGTGACCGCGAAACCATCAATCTGGAATTGGCGCTGGCCGATCTGGCAACGGTGGAAAAGAGTTTGGATCGCGCTCGCAAAGCCGCCAAAAGTGGTGGTGCAGACGCCAAAGCCGAAGTCGCCACGTTGGAACAAGTGCTGGAAATTTTGAGCGCGGGCAAAACGATCAACTCAGCGAAGCTCGACAAAGACCAGTTGGCATCGTTGAAATCGTACAGCCTGTTGACCGCCAAGCCTGTGCTTTACGCCGCGAACGTCGTTGATGCCGAGTTGTCAGGCGAAGAAGGCAAGCACGTCAAAGCTTTGCGCGAAGTGATCGAACGCGAAGGCGAGCCTGCCGAAGTCGTCACCTTTTCCGCCAAGATCGAAGCCGAGCTTTCTGAATTGTCGAAAGAAGAGCGCGCGGAGTTTCTGGGTTCGCTCGGCATTGAATCCGCCGGATTGGATCGGTTGATTCGCGCGGCGTATCACCTGCTGGGATTGCAAACTTATTTCACCGCCGGAGAAAAAGAAGTCCGCGCCTGGACGATTCATCAGGGCGACACGGCTCCGAAAGCCGCAGCAGTCATCCACACCGATTTCGAGCGGGGTTTCATCCGAGCCGAAACCATTGCCTTTGACGATTACATCGCCTGCGGCGGAGAAAAAGTGGCGAAGGAAAAAGGCTTGCTGCGATCGGAAGGAAAAGAATACGTCGTCAAAGATGGAGACGTAATGCACTTCCGATTCAACGTGTAGCCCGTCGCCAACAAACGACGATTCCAATTATGCCGCCGTCAAATTGCAAAATCGTGCTGGTTCGCCCGCGCGACCCGAACAACATCGGAGCCGTCGCGCGGGCAATGAAAAACTTCGGCTTCAGCGATCTGGCCGTCGTCGGAGTTCACCCGCCAAATTGGAACGAGGTCACTTCGGCGGTCAACGCGACCGATGTTTTGGCCAGCGCGCAACTTTTCTCCACGCTCAGCGAAGCCACAGCCGATTGCAACCTGGTCGTGGGAACAACCGACCACACTCGCGTCGAAAGCAAACAAACCGTCTTCACGCCCTTCGATCTGAGCCGCACTCTGTCCGAAGCCGATTACAAACTGGCATTGGTTTTCGGCTCGGAAAAACATGGCCTGACCAACGAGGACCTCAGTCAGTGTCATCGAGTGATGAGCATTCCCACGCTGCCCGATTGCCCTTCGATGAATTTGGGGCAAGCCGTCGCCGTTTGCTGTTACGAATTGATTCGTAACCAGGCTCAAACTGAAATCCTTCCCCGCCCAGCCGAAACCGCCACGGCCAGAGCAACTGAGGAAATGGTGCAACAGGCGCTGGAGGTCTTGCGGCAAATTGATTTCGTCCTACCCGGCAACGAATCCGATTTGAAACGACGAATCCGCAGCAGCTTTTTCCGCTTCAATTTGAACAAGTACGACGTTGAAATGCTGTGCGGAATTCTGAATCGCATCAAACGCGGATTGTCGAAATAACCGAGTCTTGCCATTTGCCATAGCCTGCGACAAGATGCCCGCCTTAACGGCACAACTCCCAACAAAGCAAAACACAATGAGCCAACAACCTGACAAAGTTATTTACTCCATGGTCGGGGTCAGCAAGTTTTACGACAAGAAAGCTGTCCTCAAAGATATTTATCTCGGTTACTTTTACGGCGCAAAAATCGGCGTACTGGGTCTGAACGGCTCCGGCAAATCTTCGCTGCTGCGGATTCTGGCGGGCGTGGACACCGAATTTCAGGGCGAAACGCACGTCTCGCCGGGTTATTCCGTAGGCTATCTGGAACAAGAGCCAAAGCTCGACGAATCAAAAACCGTCCGCGAAATCGTCGAAGAAGGCGCGCAGGAAGTCGTTGACCTGCTGAAAGAATTCGACGCCATCAACGACAAATTCGCCGAGCCGATGGACGGCGACGAAATGGACAAGCTGCTGGAACGACAGGGCGAAGTTCAGGAAAAGCTTGAAGCATTGGGCGGATGGGATTTGGACGCTCGGCTGGAAATGGCAATGGATGCGTTGCGCTGTCCGCCGGGTGACGCTTCGATCAGCGTGCTTTCGGGCGGCGAACGTCGCCGAGTCGCGTTGTGCCGCCTGCTGCTGAAAAAGCCTGACATCTTGCTGCTGGACGAACCGACCAATCATCTGGACGCCGAAACCGTAGGCTGGCTGGAACAGCACCTGCAAAAATACGAAGGCACGGTCATCGCCGTCACTCACGACCGATACTTTTTGGACAACGTAGCCGGTTGGATTCTGGAACTGGATCGCGGGCAAGGCATCCCCTGGAAAGGCAATTACACTTCGTGGCTGGAACAGAAACAGGAACGGTTGCGGAAAGAAGAGCGCGCCGAATCTCAACGTCAGAAAACTCTGGAGCGCGAATTGGAATGGGTGCGAATGTCGCCGAAAGCTCGCCACGCCAAAAGCAAAGCTCGCATCAAGGCTTACGAAGATTTGCTGAAACAGGAAGGCGAGAAGCAGTCCGCAGAGCTTGAGTTGTACATTCCGCCGGGTCCGCGTCTGGGTGATGTAGTCATCGAAGCCCAAAACGTCGGCAAAGGTTACGGCGACCGATTGTTGTTTGAAGGTCTGGAGTTCGCGCTGCCTCCGGGCGGCATCGTCGGCATCATTGGTCCCAACGGCGCAGGCAAAACCACGCTGTTTCGTTTAATCACCGGCCAGGAACAAGCCGACAGTGGAACGTTCAAAACCGGTTCGACCGTGCAGCTTGGTTACGTTGACCAATCGCGGACGCTCAATCCCGACAAAACCATTTGGGAAGAAATCTCCGACGGACAGGATCAGATTCAACTGGGAACCAAGCTGGTCAATTCGCGGGCTTATGTTTCGCGGCTGAACTTTTCAGGCAGCGACCAGCAAAAGAAAGTAGGAATGCTTTCAGGCGGCGAACGCAATCGAGTCCATCTGGCAAAGATGCTGAAATCCGGCGCGAATGTTTTGCTGCTGGACGAACCGACCAACGATCTGGACGTAAACACGATGCGCGCGTTGGAAGAAGCTCTGGAAAACTTCGCCGGATGCGCCGTCGTCATCAGCCACGACCGCTGGTTTCTTGACCGCATCGCTACGCACATTCTGGCGTTTGAAGGCGACAGCAAAGTCGTCTGGTTCGACGGCAATTACTCCGAATACGACGCCGACCGCAAAGCGCGACTGGGCGCTGAAGCCGACCAGCCGCACCGCATCAAGTATCGGCAACTGACTCGCGTTTGATGAACCTACTCCAAAAACTTAAAGCTGAAGCCTTTGCCTTGCTGACAATAGTTGGCGCATTCGCCATCTATTTTTGGCAAGGCGTTTTTGGCGGCTATTACTTCGTCAGCGGAGACGCGCTGGTGTACAGCTACCCGATGCGAAAAGTCGCTTGGGAGATGTTGCGGCAAGGTTCGTTGCCTTTGTGGACGCCGCACATTTTGTCGGGTTATCCGCTGCTTTCGATGGCGCAACTCGGCATTGGTTATCCGCTGACGTGGTTTTATCTGGTCCTACCCGGCCACGTCGCCGAACACATTTACGTGCTTGCGCCGTATCTGCTGGCTCCGGCATTTCTGTTTGCCTACCTGAGAGAAATCGGACTCAATCGTCTTGCTGGGCTGTTCGGCGCGCTCAGTTTCACTTACGCCGGGTTTATGGTCAGCGGTTTGGGGCAAACGGCGATGTTCACCAACGCCGTGATGTGGATGCCGCTGATGCTGATCGCCATGGAGCGCGCGCGAACCGGTTCGTTCATTCGATGCTTGATCGGCGCGGGCTTGGCTTACGCGATGGCTGTGCTGACTGGTTTGGGGCAAGGATTTTTGTACGCCGGATTGATCGCGCTGGCTTACGGTTTGTTTCTCAGTTTGATTGCTGACGACAAATTGTTGTTGTGGCCACGCTGGAAACCATTTTTTGTCGGCATCGGCGGCATAGGCTTGGCGACCTGTTTGTCAGCGTTTCAAATCGCCGAAACCATGCAGGCGCAACGGCTGAGCATTCGCCGCACGCTGACTTATGAAATTTTCAGCGGCGGTTCGTTCTCCACGCTGCAATTCTGGCAATCGCTTATCAATCCGATTTACCACCACAATTACGAAGCGACGGCGTACGTGCCGTTGCTGGCCGTTCTCTTCGCCATCGTAGCCATCGCCGCCGCGTGCTTTTCGCCGAAAGCGCATCGCCGGACGTTTTTCTGGTTGTTGGTCGCCGTGCTTAGCCTGTTGTTGATGATGGGCGATCACACGCCGCTGTATCGGCTGGCGTTTCGCATTCCGGTCATCAATCTGTTTCGCATTCCCTGGCGACATGCTTACGAATGGACGTTGGCGGTTTCGGTGCTGGCGGCGTTTGGTTGGGATGCGGCAGCCGGTTTTTTGAAACAGCTTACCGACACTCGGCGCGTTCGCTGGATTGGCGTGGCGTTGATCGTGCTGACCGTCGCGGCTGGCATTGTGCTCATCAAACTGGCGAACAAACCAGTTGATGCGGGGCAGTCGTTTTGGCCGGTCGGGTTGACCGAAAGTGCGCTGCTGAAATCCAAGCTGGCTTACACTACGTTGCTGGCGACGGCGGTCTGGTTCGGATTGAAGATGGCGGAATCGCGTTGGCGGCTGGCATTACTGGTCGCAGTCATTTTCATGGCTTGTTACTGGGAACAGCGGCTGATGGGTTTGAACTGGTGGATGCCGCAAAACAAAACTGCCGTGTCTTTCAATTCAGTTTCGCCGCCATCGGAGTTTCTGAAGAAATTCCCGCCGCAAGAAAATCGCATTTACACATCGCTTGTCCCCGGATTTTCCGTTGACCTGTTGCGCCACGAGCCGCACAACCTTGCTGCGCGGCAAAATTTTCACAACGCTGCTGGTTACGAACCGCTGATGACCAAATGTTACAGCCAGGCCTTCGGAGCCGGTTGGTCGTTCGATACGCCGTCGTTCAGCGCGCCGCTCGATCCGCAAGTGCTCAGTCCGAACTGGCGCGTGCTGGATTTGCTCAACGTCCGGCACTTGGTTGAATTCAACGCTCCGGCGACGGATTCCATTACCAAAGACGGCGTTAGATTCGCCGTCGCCGAAGCCAAAACCGAATTGCCCGCAGGCGTGACGCGCGTGTTCACTGGCTCACCAAAACCCGTGAATTCGTTGTCGCTGGTGACGACGCTGGCGAATTCGCCGCATATCGAACAAGGGCGAACAATCGCTCGAATCATGTTTTATCTGACCGATGGTCGCTCCGTTGAACGTGACATCAAAGCCGGCATTGATTCCGCCGAATGGGCTTATGAACGTCCCGAAGTCAAAGCGACGATTCGCCATTCGCAGCCTGCGGTATTCGATACATATCCGGCGGACGCGCAAAATTCGTTTCAGGCGCTGCGCTTTCAGACGAAATTCGACTTGGGCGAAAAGGTGTTGGTGGATCACGTCGAAATGAAAAATGTGGACGATCTGGCTTCTCTGATTGTGTGGAAAGGCTCGCTGTACGATTCGGCGAGCAACGAAGCTTACGTGCTGCGACAGCGGCTGCCCGAACACTGGCGCAAAGTTTACGAACACGACAGCGTGACAATTTTTGAAAATCCGAACGCGCTGCCGCGCGCCTGGATGGTTCCAAACTCCAAAGCCGTCAGCGAAGAAGACGCGCTGAAAGCGATTCGCGGCGAAAGCAAAGAGCCATTCAATCCCCGCGAACTGGCTTTGTTGGAACGACCACCATTGACCAAAGTAAGGCTGGGAATAGATGAACCGTTTTCTCAAGCCGAAGCCAAACTCCTAAAGTACGCTCCTAATTGGCTGGTGATTGAAACCAGTTCCGACAAACGAGCCGTGCTGGTTGTCAGCGAAATGAATTATCCCGGTTGGGAAGCGACCATTGACGGCCAACCGGCAGAAATCTACACGGCAAATTATCTGCTTCGCGGAGTGATCGTGCCCGAAGGCAAACATACAGTTGAAATGCGTTACGCCGCTCCGGCTGCCAAACTGGGCGGAATCATTTCGGCGCTGGCGCTGCTGTTCATCAGCGTGGCGCTGGTCAAAACAAGAAGGAGAAATTGAAATGACCGAAACTCATCGCATCAACAGTCAACTCAAACGCGCGTATCAAGGCCCAGCGTGGCACGGCCCCAGCTTGCGCGAATTGCTGGACTGCGTGACTGCCGAACAAGCCGCAGCTCGGCCAATCGTCGGAGCGCACAGCATCTGGGAATTGGTCAATCACATCATCGCGTGGGAACAGATTTCCAAACGACGATTGGAAGGCGATCCGGTCAGCGATGTTCCTGATAAAGTCAATTTTCCGCCTGTCGCGGATGCCAGCGAACAGGCCTGGCAGAAGACATTGGAATCGCTGGCGGCCAGCAATCAATCGCTGCGCGACAGCATTAAACAGATTGACGATGGGAAGCTGGAAGAAATGGCGGCAGGCCAGAGCTACTCAAATTACGCGATGCTGCACGGAGTCGTTCAGCACGATCTTTATCACGCCGGACAGATCGCTCTGCTGAAAAAACTTGTCGGATAAATCTTCCCGCAGCCTGCTGTTCGCTTCTGAACAGCAGGCTGTACACGTCCGCACAACATCCTGCTTTTTGACCGTCTAAACACACCTTTTTCGCCTGGCCTGCCGTTTGCTGTTCTGCGTCGCGGAGAACCAACCGCATGGACAGAGAGATCGAAATTTCCTACCGAAGAAAACAATGGCTTCGCCGGTCGGTGCTGACCATCGCGCTGATTGCAGCGGTCGTTGCGCTGTTCGTTTGGGGGCCGAGCTTGTTGAAATCGTCAGTCGCACGCACGCAAATTCGAACGGCTCGTGTTGATGCTGGCCCTATGGAATCGCAAATCACTGCTTCGGGCAAAGTCGTGCCGGAATTCGAGCAGGTGTTGTCGTCGCCGCTCAATGCCCGCGTGGTGAAAATCCTGAAACGACCGGGCGCGATTCTGGCCAAAGGCGAACCGATCCTGGAACTTGACCTGAACGAATCGAGGCTGGCGATTGAAAAGCTCAATCAGCAAATCGAGTTGAAACAAAACCAGCAAGCCAAAGCGCGGCTCGATTTGGAAGACACCTTGATCCGGCTGCAAAGCAACATTCAAATCAAAACGCTGGAGTTGAAATCGGCGCAGGCAGCGACAGCCCGCAACAACACTCTGTTCAAACAGGGTTTGCTGTCCGAAGAAAAGCTGCGCGAGGTCGAACTGCTGGAAGAAAAAACGCGCACCGAACTCAAACAACTGGAAGACACCAAACGCAACTCGCAGGCTTCGACCAAAACACAATTGGAAGGTTTGGTGTTGGAAATGAAAACGCTGGAACAGGAACGCGCCGAAGCTCAACGCCAATTGGAACTGGCCACCACCAAATCAGACCGCAACGGCGTGCTTACCTGGGTGATTGAAGAAACAGGCGCAACGGTTCAAAAAGGCGCTGTGCTGGCGCGCATCGCCGACCTCAGCACATTCCGCGTCGAAGCCACAGTTTCAGACGTTCACGCCAGCCGGTTGAGCGCCGGATTGCCGGTCAAAGTCAAAATCAATGACGACCAATTGCCCGGCTCCATCGCCAGCATTAACCCCGCCGTCGCCAACGGAGTAATTACCATGATGGTTGCGCTGGAAGACAAATCCAGCGACTTGTTGAAATCCAACTTGCGCGTGGACGTGCTGATTTCCACCGACCGCAAAGAACGCGCTTTGCGAATCAAAAAAGGGCCGTTCGCTGGCGGTGAAGGCTCGAAAGACGTTTTCGTCATTCGCGGCGACACCGCGATCAAAACGCCCGTTCGGTTCGGCATTTCCAGCTTCGATCAATACGAAGTGCTGCAAGGGCTGATCGAAGGCGACGAAGTCATCATTTCCGACATGAAAGATTACCTGCATCTGAAAGAAGTGAAACTGAAGTGAGAAAGAAACCTCGTCCACGAAGTACACAAAGTTTCACGAAGAGGCTTCAGTAAGAAGAAAACGGCAATTTTGAAGCATCGAAGTCAAAACAGGATTGGCAAGATTTTTTTTTCAGGATTAACAAGACATTTAATGATGGAGTTTCTTTGTGTCCCTTCGTGTTTCTTCGTGGATGAAAAAGAGGAGAGTCGAGAATGATTCAGCTTGAAGGCATTGAAAAAGTTTACCGCACCGAGCGCATCGAAACCGTCGCGCTGACCAACATCAACATGAACGTCGGCGAAGGCGAGTTCATTTCGATTATGGGGCCGTCCGGCTCCGGCAAAAGCACGTTGTTGAACGTCATCGGTTTGCTGGACGTGCCGACCGGCGGCAAGGTCGCGCTGAACAGTAAGCCAGTGACTTCGTACAGCGACCGCAATCTGGCGCGCGTTCGCAACGAAGAAATCGGATTCGTCTTTCAGACCTTTCACCTCATCAACGATCTGAACGTGGTGGACAACGTCGAAATTCCGCTGCTGTACCGCAAAGGAATTTCCAGCGGCGAACGGCGAAAACTGGCTTTGCGCGCGTTGGATCGAGTTGGCTTGCACGCGCGAGTTCATCACTTTCCCGGTCAGCTTTCCGGCGGTCAGCAGCAGCGCGTAGCCATTGCTCGCGCGATTGTCGGCAATCCGCGAATCCTGCTGGCCGATGAACCAACCGGCAATCTGGATTCGCAAATGGGCGACGAAATCATGGACGTGCTGCGCGGATTGAACGAAAACGAAAAGACGACAGTCGTGATGGTTACGCACGATCCGCGCCAGGCGGAAAAAACCGAACGAGTTGTTCGACTATTCGATGGCCGCCAAGTGAGTTGAATTATTTCTCCACGAAGGACACGAAGAAGCACAAAGCAATCCCAGAACTTACATAAAACACACCGTGTCAGTAACCCGACCGTAAGGAAGGGCTTAAGTTTGATGAAAAAAGCCCTTGCTTACGCGCGGGCTACCGACACTTGCGTAAGTCCTAAATCCTTCTTTTCGTGTTTCTTCGTGCTCTTCGTGGACGAGGTTTTTATGCTGAAGAATTACCTGAAAATTGCCTTCAAGGTATTGTTGCGCCGAAAGTTTTTCACCTTCATCAGTCTGTTTGCCATCAGCTTCACGCTGATTATTTTGATGGTGGCGACGGCGCTGTTCGACAACGTCTTTGCTCCGCAGCCGCCTGAAGACAAGGCTGACCGTTCGCTTTACGTGATGGGAATTCGACTGCAAGGACCGGAAAGCCAATCAACCGGCCCGGCAGGTTATGTCTTTTTGGAACGTTACGTGCGAACTTTGCCGAACGTCGAAAAGGTTTCGATTTACACCACGCCGAACGTGGTTTATTCGTTTTGGAAAGGCGGCAAGATCAAATCCTTTTTGAAACGCACCGACGGCGAGTTCTGGCAAATCATGGGCTTTCGGTTTCTGGAAGGCGGCCCATTCACAGCCGAAGACGAAAAGAGCGCCAACTTCGTCGCGGTCATCAATGAAGCCACTCGACGGAAGTTTTTTGGCGACGAACCGGCGGTCGGCAAAATGATCGAAGCCGACGGTCAGCAGTTTCGCGTGGTCGGCGTGGTCGGCAATGTGCCGATTTTTCGCATCAACCCTTTCGCCGACATCTGGGTTCCGATCAGCACATCGAAGACGAATGCCTACAAATCGCAATTGCTGCGCGGCGAATTTCAAGCGGCGATTCTGGCCAAAAGCTCTGCCGACCTGCCAGGTATCAAATCTGAATTTGAATCCAGGCTGCCTGGCGTGGAATTCCCAGATAAACGCGAATTCAACACAGCCATCGGCGGCGCAGATACAATGTTCGAATTCGCTTCGCGCATGATGATTCCTTCGCAACAGATGGAAAGCCAGCCGCGAAAATTGTTGGCCATCATCATTTCGCTGATGGTGTTGTTCATGATTTTGCCGACCGTCAACCTGATTAACATCAACGTCAGCCGCATACTGGAACGCGCCAGCGAAATCGGTGTCCGCAAAGCTTTCGGCGCATCTTCCTGGACACTGGTCGGCCAGTTCGTGACGGAAAATGTTTTACTGACTTTGATCGGCGGCGTGTTGGGCTTTTTCGGTTCGCAGTTCGTCTTGAAACTGATTGCCGACAGCGGGCTGATTCCTTATGCCGAATTCCATTTGAACTATCGGTTCTTTGTTTACGGATTGCTGACGGCGCTGTTCTTTGGATTGTTTTCCGGCGTTTACCCGGCGTGGAAAATGTCGCGGCTGCATCCGGTTCAGGCGTTGAAAGGCGCGGGAGGTTCACGATGACAAAACATCTGCTGAAACTGGTTTGGAATCGCAAGCGAATCAATTTTTTGATTACGGTCGAAATCTTCTTTTCCTTCATTGTGCTGTTCGGCGTGGTGCTGGCAGCGGTTTATTACGTTGACAATTATCGTCAGCCGCTCGGCTTCAATTACGAAAACGCCTGGCGCGTCGCAGTGGAAATGAACAACCGTGCCGAAGGCTCGCATTCATCACAGTCCAGCCAAACCGACATCAACGCGCCGAAAGAACCATCCGAAAAAGCCGAGCCTCCGTCCGCCACCACCTTCAAACAGTTGATGGCTGCCGCGAAAGAGTTCGACGAAATCGAAGGCGTGGCGACCTGCACTGTGACGCCTTACGGCGACGGAACGGACACGTCTTCAATCGGCGACGATTCAAATCCGATTCGTTACGGCGTCAGCATGGTTTCGGACGATTTTCCGCAAGTGTTGGGCTTGACGCTGACGCGCGGGCGTTGGTTCGGCAAAGAAGACGACGGCGCGAATTATCGCCCGGTCGTCATCAACGAACGATTGAGCCGAGATGTGTTCGGCGATGCTGACCCGCTCGGCAAAGAGTTACGTCGTCCCGACCTGCCGCCCAAACAGGAAGAAGAAAAAAGCACGCCAATGCGGGTGGTCGGTGTCATCAACGAATTCCGCAAAGACGGCGAATACACCGCGCCGGATAATTTTCTTTTCCGGCGGCAATTGCTGAACAACCAAATGAGTCGCGAACCAAATGCGTTGATGCTCAAAGTTCGCCCAGGCACCACCGCCGAATTTGAAGAAAAGGTCATCAAACGGTTTCAAGCCATCGCTAAAGACTGGTCGTTTGAAATCGAACCCGTCACCAAAATGCGCGAAACGGCCAACACCTTTCGACTAGCTCCGCTGATTGCCGGAGGGCTGGTTGCGGGATTTTTGATGTTGATGGTGGCGATGGGTTTGACCGGCGTGCTGTGGCAAAACGTGACTCAACGAACCAAAGAAATCGGCTTACGCCGAGCCAAAGGCGCAACCGCGCGGCGCATTCACAAACAGATTCTGGCCGAACTCATCATCATCGCCACTTTCGGTTTGATCTTCGGCGTTGCCGCCGTCGTGCAGTTTCCGCTGCTGGATGTGATTGGCGACATCAACAGCCGCGTGTTCAGCTTGAGCATCGTGATTTCGCTGGCGGTGATTTACGCGCTGACGGTCATCTGTGGTTTGTATCCAAGCTGGATGGCTACTAAAGTTCAGCCCGCTGAGGCGCTGCATTACGAATAGCTGAACCCATTCGCGCCAGTTTCGTATTGTTCGGCGACTCCTCAGGAAGTCTCCAATTTCATTCGCTGTGAGGTTTACGAACAATGCATTGTCCGAAATGTGGTTTTCACGCCGGCCAGGAAGGCTCACGATTTTGCCGTAGCTGTGGATTTCGATTGGATGGCGTAGCGCAACTGCTGGCTCACAACGGCGCAGTTGAAACAAGCGCGCCGCAAACGGTCATCACGCCTCAATCCCCTTCTCCGCGAAAAAAAGGCTTGAAGAGAGGCGGCAAAATTTTGTTCGCTGGCGCCGTGTTCTTCCCGATTTTTTTGGGCTTGAGTATTGGGGTAGAAAGTCCCGAACCAATGGCTTTCCCGGCCATAGTTCTTTTTGCAGGCTTGGTGCGAATGCTTTACGCCCGTTTGTTTGAAGAAGACTATTCGCAACCGGCAGCGGCTCAACCGGTGCTTGTTGCCTTGCCAACGGTTCCTGCCGCGCTGCCGAGTTATCAAGCCCCGGTCGTCCAACCGCAAGCTCCAACAAGCGTTCCCACAACCGGCCATCTGGAACCGCCGAGTGTCATTGAACCGACAACCAGCCTGCTCAACAGGCGATAGTTCTTCAAGCTTATGGAACTCGCAATTCAAAAAGTCGTCGCAATCAACCTGTTGGTAATCGGCCTGTCGCACATTTTCCAGCATCGCGCCTGGTCGGAGTTTTTCATTCGCTGGCAGGAAAAAGGCGAAGTCGGCGTGTTTTACACCGCTTTGCTGCATCTGCCGATTGGCTCGTTGATCGTCGGATTTCACAACGTTTGGAGCGGCATTCCGACTGTTTTGACCGTGCTCGGTTGGGGTTGGACGCTGAAAGGATTGCTTTATTTCGTTTATCCCAAACACGGCCTGCGAATGCTGAACCGCGTCACGCCGGAACGTTCGTGGGAATTCATCGTTCCAGGAATCTTGATGGTCGTATACGCGGGTGCTCTGACCTACCATATTTTCAGACAGTGAATTCCTGATGGCGGACAAACCTGGAAAAACTTCCGAACTCGTGTTGCCGATTTTGATCGCGGATGACGATCCGTCGGTGACGGCTTCGCTGGCGCTGTTGTTGAAGCAGGCTGGTTACGGTTCGCAATCCGTTTCGTCACCTGCCGAAGCTTTGCGATTGATCGAAAGCCAGTCGTTCGCGCTGGTGCTGCAAGACCTGAACTTTTCGCGCCAGACCAGTGGCGAAGAAGGTTTGCGACTGCTCGGCGAAATCAAATCGCGCAAACCGCAATTGCCCGTCGTGCTGATTACCGCCTGGGGTTCCATCGAACTGGCGGTGCAAGGCGTTCGCGCCGGAGCTTCGGATTTCATCACCAAACCCTGGACTCACCAGCAAATCCTGCAAGCCGTCCGCACTGCGTTGGGGCTTGCAGAAGCGCATTCGGCCAAACCGTCGAACAGAACCCCAACACGCGAAGAACTCGATTCCAGGTACGAACTCAAAGACATGGTCGGCAGCGACCCAAAGCTGCTGCGCGTGCTGGAACTGATCGGACGCATTGCCGCCACGGACGCTTCGGTGCTGATTACAGGCGAAAGCGGAACCGGCAAAGAACTCATCGCCGAAGCCGTTCATCGCAACAGCCATCGCCAAACCTCGCCGTTGGTCAAAGTAAACCTCGGCGGCATTCCGGCGCAGTTGTTTGAAAGCGAGATGTTCGGCCACGTGCGGGGCGCGTTCACAGATGCCAAACAAGACCGAAAAGGCCGGTTTGAAATCGCCAACGGCGGGACGATTTTTCTGGATGAAATCGGCGATCTGGATTCCAGCGCGCAGGTCAAATTGCTGCGCGTGTTGCAAGACAGAACTTATGAGGTGCTCGGTTCCAGCCAGACGCGCACGGTGGATGTTCGTGTAGTGTCGGCAACCAACCGCAATCTTGCAGAGATGGTCGCGCACGGCCAATTCCGCGAAGATTTGCTTTACCGGCTGAACCTGATTGCCATTCACCTGCCCGGTTTGCGCGAACGCGCCGGAGACATTCCGCTTATTGCCGTTCGCTTTCTGGAAAACTTGGCGAAGGTGTATCGCCGCTCGGAACTTTCAATCAGCGAAGCAGCAATGCGCTGGCTACAATCGCAACCCTGGCCGGGAAACGTCCGCCAACTACGCCACGTCATCGAACGCGCGTTGCTGGTCAGCGGAAAAGATGTTTTGGAACGCGAAGACTTTGAATTGATGATGGCGATGGATGCGCGCGCCGAAACTCACGAAGACAGCCAGGATGCTTTGCCGCAAGTCGGCGCAATGACTTTGGACGACATTGAACGCGCCATGATCTTGAAAGCCTTGAAACATCACGACGGCAACATCAGCCGCGTCGCCGAAGCTCTGGGACTCAGCCGCGCCGCGCTTTATCGGCGCTTTGAAAAATTCGGAATCAAACACAACAATTCATAACGCAGGCTCTAAATTCCAATCTCAAACCACTGATTTCAGCCTGACAAAGAAGACAGCATTACTGCCGTCTTCTTTGCTGCCCCCTCTCAACTGAGATCAACTCAGCCAATAGCTGCTCGTCTTCTTTCCAATGCGGCAGTGGCATTCCAATATCGCTCCATAAAGCTCCAAAAAATCCGGTCTGCGTTGTCTGCAATCTTGGCCAAGTCGTCGCCAAACAACTCGGCGATGTTTCTCAAAAGGTTTTCTAGGATTCTGAGTATCTTGATAATCAAATCAAAGATTTTTTGGAGAAACGGGAAGATCTCTGCAAGCATTGTCAGAATCTTTTTGATCTTCTCAAGTATCAAGTAGATCCAGCCAAAGATAGACCTCTTGTTGAGCGAGTTATTTTCCATGAGAGCTTTGGTGCTGGCCATCATTTCCCTGACTCCGGTAGAGCGGAGAAATCTTTCAGCTTGTCCTTTCACTTCCTGGTCCTGAACGTCATAGGATTCGAGGAAGATTTCCCCAATAGATCTCGCCTGAGTTAGAAGCGCCCCTTGAATAACAGTGAACACTTCCAACTTCTCTTTTTCACCTTCAGCTTTCAAAACTTGTTTGCCAGTTTCGCAAAATTGATTGAGCAAGTTTTCAAAATCTGAAAAAGTTGCCTTAAAGGCTGTGGCTTCATTTTCAATCGTGGATTGGCTGTTTTCAGTCATATTACCCTCACTTGTTATTGTCACTGGCCGAATGTGACAGTTGTAAATGCCTTATTCGATGCGCCTGAGAAAATATTCCCAGTTGGGCGAAACAAGCGTTTATGTTCCGCTTGCTGTTATCATAAGCTGAAGTTCAAGCTGTGGATTGCATTTCAAAAAGACGCTTGCATTGTCTTTTTTTCTCGTCCCGTAAAGCATGCTGACCAATTTCTCTTCGAGACATTCCTTAAACCTCCCCTGCCTTTTCCATTTCCCTCAGTTCGCGTCGCAGCACTTTGCCGACGGCGCTTTTCGGCAAACTGGGAACAATCTGGATGATTGACGGGACTTTGTATTTCGCCAGATCGTTTTTGCAGAACTCAGAAAGCTCTTCGATGGTGGCCGAAGCGCCAGGTTTCAGCACGACAAAGGCTTTGACCGATTCGCCGCGATATTGATCGGGAATGCCTATGACGGCGGCTTCCAGCACAGCCGGGTGCGTAAACAACACGTCTTCGACTTCGTTGGGATACACGTTGAAACCGCCGACGATAATCATGTCCTTCTTGCGCTGAACGATGTAAAAGTAACCGTCTTCGTCCATACGAGCCACATCGCCTGTGTACAGCCAGCTTCCTTGAGCGTCGGCGCGCAGCGCGATGGCGGTTTCGTCAGGGCGGTTCCAATAGCCTTTCATCACTTGCGGCCCGCGAATGCACAATTCGCCTTCCTGACCAAGCGGCACTTCGGTCAGGCCGGTTTCCAGGTCAACGATCTTCGCGTCGGTTGCCGGGTAAGTCAGCCCTATGCTGCCGGGTTTGCGCCGAGCCAGCGTCGGTGTCGAATGCGTCGTCGGCGAAGCTTCCGTCAGTCCATAACCTTCGTAAAGCATCGCGCCGCTCAATTGTTCAAACTGTTCGATGACTTCTACCGGCAACGGAGCCGAGCCGCTGTTGAATCGCCGCACATATTCCAAGCCGCAAGTTTTGATTTCGGGATGGTTGAGCATGGAAATGTACAGCGTAGGCACTCCGGGAAAGAACGTCGGTTTGTAAGTTTTGATGGCTTGAATCAGCGCGTTGGGGTCGAATTTCGGCACGGGAATCTGCATTGCGCCGTTCCAGGTTCCGAGCAGCATTCCAACTGTCTGGCCGTAAATGTGAAAGTAAGGAATGACCATCAAGTAGCGTTCGTCTCCGGGTTGCGCCAATTCTCTGCCCCAGATGTACGACTGAATGACGTTGGAATACAGATTGAAATGCGTGAGCATCGCGCCTTTCGGAACGCCTGTCGTGCCGCCGGTGTATTGCAACACGGCCACATCTTCTTCGGGCGTGATGGCCACTCGCGGCAAGGCAGTTTCGGTGTCTTCAATCAATTGTTTGAACGACAAGGTTCCTGCCGGAGCGGCAGGCGCAATTTCAGGATTGGCGGAATACTCCTGCAAGCTGGTGACAATGACGTTTTCAATTTGCGTGTTCGCTCGAATGCCAAGCACGACCGGCGTCATCAAATCCAAGACAATGACGGCTTTCATGCCGGAATCTTTGGCAACGGCTTCGACTTCGCGCGGCGTGTAAATCGGATTGACGTTGGTGACAATCCCTCCCAACCGAACGATGGCGAAAAAGCTGATTAAGTATTGCGGACAGTTCGGCAGCATGATGCCTACGCGATCACCTTTGCTGACGCCGAGTTTGCTGAGCGCGCTTGCCAGCCGATCCACCTGAGATTTGACTTCGCCGAAAGTCAGAAACGCGCCGAGAAACGCCGTCGCCGGTTTATCGCGGTAACTGACGCTGGCAACTTGCAAAATCTGGTACAGCGGTTGGCGCGGCATGTTTGGGTTCGGGTCTACCCAAAAGTCGTAATGCTTCAGCCAGGGTTTGGCGGCGTACGGTGAGTCGTTGGCAATTTCCGCAGTGCTCATAATTTCGTTGTCATCTCCTTCGATTATTTACTGCGCTGATGTTACGCGCTAAGGAATCGAACATTGGGCTTGACACGGTTTTCGTCCCGGTAGGGACGGTTGATATTAGCGCGGCAGTTCACTGCCGGGAAAAGCAGCGAATGAACCGGCGTCCTGTAGGGACGCTTGAGTTTCGGCCAGAACAAGGTTCAAGCGTCCTTACAGGACGCGACAAAGAAAGGCTCTGCTACCCGGCGTTGAAACGCCGCGCTAATTTCAACCGTCCCTACCGGTACGAAGAAACTGCCAAACGCTTTACCTGATCTGCAATCGCGTAACATCAATTACCAGCCTGATACTACTTTTTCTTTTCGTACAGGTAAGCCGTATCCAGCACTTTGGCTTGTGTGCCGTCGTGAACGGCGAATTTGCCGCCGCCCCACAGATTCGCCGCGCCGTATTCGCCAGCTTTGTTGACGGCGTAAAACGTGATGTTGAACTTGGCCAGTTCCGTCGGGTTATCGCCGTATCGGTGAGAGATTCGTTTCAGCACATCTAGCGAGGCTTCGGTCGGATTCATTCCGCGCCGCATGTTTTCGACAATCGTGTGACCACCGCAGATGTAAATGTTTTCTTCGCCACGCCCGGTCGAACCCGCCGCGCCGACTTCGTTGTCCACATACAAACCCGCTCCGATGATCGGCGAATCGCCCACGCGACCGGGAATTTTCCACGCCAGACCGGAAGTCGTCGTCACGCCGGAAATGTCTCCGCTGGCATCCACCGCCAGACAGTTAATCGTTCCGGTCGGACGGCGGCGAATGACATCCATCGCCCATTCGTTGAAGGCGATGTCCGCCGGAGTCGTCAAGGTGCTGGCAATTTTCCTGCTCGAAGCTGAGGCCGGTTTCGGATGTTTCGGACTCGGCCCCCAAGTGTCGTCGTCGCTCATTTCTTCGCGCCACTTCATCCAGATTTTGCGCGAATCTTCGGTCAGCAAATCTTCTTTCTTGAACCCGTGAGCCAGCGCAAAACGCAGCGCGCCTTCGCCGACCAGCATGATGTGATCGGTTCGCTCCAACACGAGTTTGGCCACTGACGCCGGATTTTTGATGTAGCGCAAACTGGCGACCGAACCGGCTCGGCGCGATGGGCCGTGCATGCAGCAGGAATCCAGTTCGACATCGCCGTCGGCATTCGGCAATCCGCCGTAACCGACCGAATTGTCGCGCGGATCGCTTTCGACAATGTTGACGCCGGCAACAACCGCTTCGAGCGTGTCGCCGCCGCGTTTCAAAATATCCATCGCCCGGCTGACGCAATCAATGCCGCCATTGAAGACTTTGCCGTCCGCGCCGCGGTTGGTGTTGGCGCTGGAAATCACCACAGGGCGAGCCTTGCCCATCGGTTTCGGCGCTTGCTGGGCAAGCGTTTCCCCCGTCAAAAGCGGCGCGGTCAAACCGGCAATCGCTGAGTTTCGGATGAACTCTCTGCGCTTCATTTGTTCGTTGCTCATTGTCTCTCCTGATTCGGGTTGGGTTGAGTGGTTTCGGATTTGGCAGCTTGAGAATTTTTGTTTTCAAACTGCCGCAACTTGTCTTCGGCCTGCTGAATCTTCTTTTCGATTTCGTCGCTCAGCTTTTGGTAAATCTCCAGCGATTGCACCTGGCTGGTTTCCAGTCCGCGCAATCTTTCGACTTCGGCGCGAACCTGATTCAAACGAGCTTCGTGCTGATAACGAATCTGCGCCATCGTCGCGTCGCGGTTGAAAGTTCCGATGGTCGCTGTTTGTGCCAGCAGAGATTCGCGCGTCATCAATTGCTGCAAAGTCTGGTCTTCCGCTTCGAGCAAAGCGATGCGTTCGCGGATCGGGCGCAGCGTGCTTTCGTAAGTGGCGATTCGCTGTTCGACGCGATTCATTCGCAGGAATTCGATTTCCAATTGCTGGCGCACGTTCAAAGCTCTGACTTCCTGCGACAGCGATTTCAATTCTTCGGCAATGATCGTAAAGGCTTTGGTCAGCGCGTCCGGTTGCACAGTGACTGTCGCGGGTTGCTGAGTTTCACCGGGCGGGTCTGCCTGTTTGGTCGCGCTGGCTTGGGGGTCTTTGTTTTCCAGATCAATGATGTTCGGATACTGCGGCGGGTTTTTGACCGGGCGTTTCGGTTTTTGCTGCGCCGCCGCCGGAACCGCACAAATCACAACAAACAAAAACAATAAACAAAAATTTCGGTACTGCATAAATCTCCACTGTAGTTTCCAGTCACCAGTTTCCGGTTTCCAGTTTTACGGTCAGCCACAAACTGGAAACTGGAAACCGGGAACTGCCTTCAAGCTTTCTTGATTAAGCCGACCACAAAAAGCAGCACGACTGCTCCGATGACCGACGTGACCAGCGAGTTAATCAAGCCGCTGCCGATGGAAATCTTCAGCATTCCCAGCAGCCAGCTTCCCAAAAAAGCTCCGATGATTCCCACGACGATATTGCCCACCATGCCGAACCCACCGCCTCGCATCAGATTGCCGGCAATCCATCCGGCGGCGGCTCCGACCAGCAAAAATACAATCAACGCAGTAGCGTCCATACAATTCTCCTTGTTAAAGCAACGTTAGAGGGCACGCCCTCCGATCACCGACTCGTGCCGGTTCGGCGGCGCGTGTTGAGGAACTACAGGATGATGACAACTGCAAAAATCAAATGGCAAAAGGCAAATATCAAAAGTCAAAAATGAGTGCTCGACATCCGGCAATTCTTGCCTTTTGATTTTGAGATTTGCCTTTTGACTTCTCTATCGGCGTCCTTGCCCCGAACGCGGAAACGAAGTCACGCTGGCGTTGCCGTCTTTGTCCACAGCTTGCACGGCGAAAAAGTAATCGTCTTTGGACAAACTCTTCATCACATATTCGGCGACATTGCCGACTTCAATGCTGCGAAGCCAGAACGGTTGATAAGTTTCACGCCAGACAATTCGGTATCCGGCAACGTCAGGTTCTTTGTTCGGTTGCCAGGCAACGGTGGTGTCGTATTCCTGCCGCCCGGTTTTGAATCGCACGCCGCTTGGCGGAGCCGGGGCCAGCGCCATGCTCGCCATTGCGATGGCGTTGATGCGGGCGACTTGCGCGACATACGCCGGATCAACCATCTCGAATACATCGCCGTATTTGATACCGTTTTCTTCGCGGACTCGTTGATGCTGGCGAGTAAAGTCCTCGTTCGGTTCGGTAAAACGAACCGCCGGAAACCCTTGCTGCAAAAATGCGTTGTGGTCGCCGCCGCGTCCGTACCGATCTCGGCGATAAACCAGCGTCACTTCAAAATTGTTCAAGTAACGTTCGCCGACTTCTTTAATGTATCTGGCCAGTTGCCGCGAAGGGCCGTCGTTTTCTCCGCCGACGGATTGCCGAGCGCGGGCTTCGGCTTCGGTTTCAGTCGTCGGCACGCCTTCGGAAAACAGGCGAACCCGCCGATTGTCACGAACTCCGTTGCCGCCCAACGTGTTGCCGATAATGTCGTTGGTGAACATCGCGGCAATGTTCAAGCCTTTCTTTTTGGCTTCTTCCGCCCAGTGATGCGCGCCGAGCAAGCCCTGCTCTTCGCCGGGAACGGTCATAAAAACTATCGTCGCATCGAACTGGTATTTCGACATGACGCGAGCCATTTCCATCACAGCCGCCGTGCCCGAAGCGTCATCGCTGGCTCCGGGGGCATCGCATTCCGTGTCGCTGAACGGCGAACAAATCGAATCGTAATGCCCGCTGACAACGTAAATTCGATCTTTCGATTCGGCTTGAGTGCCCGGCAAAGTGGCGACGATGTTGATGAGTTTGGTTTCGCGCGGAAAACGCGGCGTGACGGGTTGAATGAACTCGTCGTTGGCGACCTGCAAACGTCCGCCGGATTCCTGGCTGTAACGATCCATTTCGGATTTGATCCACCGAGCCGCTGCGCCAATTCCGCGCTTCGGATCATCTTGCGTCGAAAGCGTGTGCCGTGTGCCGAAACTGACGAGTTTGCGAATGATGTCTTCGATGTTCTTGGCGGAAATTTCGCTGACAATCTTTTCAATTTGCGGGTTGAGTTTCGAGGAAACCTGGATTTGTTGCGCGTCGGAACTCGGCAACGGCAAAACCGACAACAGAATGGCGGACAAAACGAAAGCGGCAATTCGCTTCACGGGCTTGCTCCTTGAAAATAAGTTGAACTTCGATTGCGGATGATCGCATTGAAAGGCGCAGCGATTATAGGAGCTTGCTCGTCCGATGAAAAGAAACCGCACAAAAAGAAAGGCCAGAAATCGTCGAGCGACTTCTGGCCTTTTCTATTCACATAACGAATTCTGACTACTTCGCCACGACCTTATAAATTTTGTCCTTCCAAACCACGATGGCCTGCCCGTGAGCGAAGTATTCTTTCAGCATTGGCTCTGCGGCGAGCAATTGTTTGTATTCTTCGCTGTCCAAAACCACTTTCGTCACTCGCCAGGCCATATCCGGTTTATAGGCGCTATCAACCCAAAAACCGCCCTGATGGTTGAAAACCTTGTCACGACGACGAACCGTCAACAGAGATGGCGCGTCCTTTTCGATTTCTTTTTCTTCCAGTTTGCGAGCGTCATCGGATTTGCGAGTCGGCAAAAAACTGAAGGCTTTATCCATCACGCTCGAAGAAATCTTCGGTGGCTTTGGTTCCTTTCCTTTTTTCACCATCGGGTTGTCGCTCGGCAAAGGGCCGATTTGAGCAGTAACAACATTCTCTCTTGGTTCCGCTTCAGCAACCGGCGGTGCAACCGGAGCCGCTGATTCATCCGCTGCAGTTCGAGCGATGGGAACATTGAACGTTTGTCCGCCAGCCAGAGAAGACACCAATATGCCTGTGGTCGGTTTCGCTTCTGGGAAAGAGGGCGGCGTTGTTGCCACCAAAGTTAAGGACTGGCCGCCATTAGGTTGGGCGAAAGCAGTTCCAACCGCTGAATTACCGCCAGCGACCAAAGACAATCCATTTGGATTTGGACTGACATCCGGCTTGGGAATGTTATTCGCCGTCAGACTTTGCGCCGATGTAACGGTGGTTTCACCCTGAGCGCCAAAATTCGAAGCTTCCGAATTCAAATCCAGTTGCGATGTTGAATTGCCATTAACTGATTCGGTAATTGCGACATTCGTTTCAGAGGGTTTGGCAGTTTGCTGCCGCCAAAGTTGAACGGAAACGGCGCCAATCAAAATTGCCGCAGCGATTCCGGCAGTCGCCCAACCTTGTTGCCAGGTTGTCACTCCCAGCCATTCGCCCCAATCGGCGACGACCGATTTCCAATGTGACCAGATGCTGGGCGGTGCAACCACCGGAGCACGGTTGGTTTCCGACTGCGGCAATTGCATCAAGCGGGAAAGTTCAATGACATGGCGTCGGCAGGAAGGACATCCGGCAAGGTGTGAATCGTATTGAGAACGTGCCGAAGCGCCGAGCGCGTTTTCCAGATAAGCGTTAGCCGTGTCCACGTTAAAGCCCATACAAGCTTCGACGACAGAACCGCCGCGCGACAGGTGGCGTCGCAGCATCGTTTCAAAATCTAACGCCGTGTTGTGTTGTTCGAGTGCCACTGCTTTATGCTCTGAGTTTTGAAGGTTCAGGCTAGTGAATTTTTGCCTGAATTTATTGGGTTCTTTTCCAAAAGCCCGCATCTTGAACGTGCGGTAGTGAATCTCTTGCGAACTCCGTTTGTAGTTCCGCCTTTAGGCGGCTGGCTGTTCAAGCCAAAGCCAGCCGCCTAAAGGCGGAACTACAAGCACGAACTTTACGGTGCGCGTTCGGCAACCACGCCTTTGACATCGCCAATCAGTTTGCGAACGTCCAGCTCGGTACGCGCGGCGATTTCAATGCACTCGCCGACTTCTCCGCGCCGCAACCCATAACTGCGTTGCAAAATTTCTTCGGTTTTGCGTTTGATTTCGCGCTGCGCTTTGGCCAGCCAGCGACTGATCGTTGCTTCGTGAACGTTCATTAGCAAGCCGATCTCGCGCAAGGTAAGATCTTCAAAGTAGTAATAATTCAGCATCAACCGGTCGCGCGGGTTCATTTCAGCAAAAGCCTTTGTGATGGCTTCTTCGGTGGCGCGTCGCAAACGAGTATCTTCCAGATCGTCAGGCGCAGCCAGATGAACCTGCAAAGAGCCATTGCCGTTCATCGCGGCGTTGTTGGCCAGCCGTTCAAATTCCGAAGCCTCTTCGACCTGTTCAAACCGCGCTGTTTGTCGTTTGCGATCAATGAAGCATTGATACACAACCGCGCGCAGCCAGCCGCCCAAACTGCCTCGACCGGAATAATGCGCCAGCTTGCTCAACCGTTTGTCGCCATCGGTGCGGACGCCGAACAGTTCACCGTACACGAACTGCACCAAGTCTTCTGCTTCGGCTTCGTCTTTGGTCAAAGCTCGCGCGGCTCCCTGCATTGAATGACGGAACTCGGTTTCAAACTTCTCCCAAGCCGCACCATCACCATTTTCGCAAGCAACCGCCAGACACAATTCGTCGGCCTTGATCCCTGCCAGAAACTCTTTTGCGCTGCCACCATCTTCGCCGGAACGAACGGCGATGGCAGCCAAACGGTCGGCAAATTGCCTTTCCGTGACGCCATACCGTTCAGTGACGCCCTTAAAGAGCGCCGCAATTGGTTTGGAGTGACGTGCTATGAAATCGTCAGTCTTCATCTCAGCAAATGTTAAGTTCGTAACGTTAAGGCTTCTGGGGTCAAAAGCCGGGCGTATTCTAATTCCAACCCGGTCAGATGCAAGCAAATCTTTTCGATTGAATCCTGAACGCAAAAGCGTCCCAATCACTGCACAGTTTTTGAGACGCTTTTCATTTTCTCGGCAGCTACTCGGAGAATAATTTCACCGGAAATTCACTCGGACTTTTTCAATTCCAGCTTGGCAATGGATTCGCGGTGAACTTCGTCCGGGCCGTCGGCAAATCTCAAAGTCCGCTGGTGCGCCCAACTGTTGGCCAAGAAGAAATCCTGACTGACTCCGCCGCCACCGTGCGCCTGCAATGCGCGATCAATCACTCGCAGAGCCATATTCGGCGCAACAACCTTAATCATCGCAATTTCCGCACGAGCCGCTTTGTTGCCAACCGTGTCCATCATATAAGCCGCTTTCAAGGTCAGCAGCCGAGCCTGCTCGATTTCAATTCGGGAATTGGCGATGTCGGCGCGAATCGTTCCCTGCTCTGCCAACGTTTTGCCGAAAGCCACGCGATGTTTGACTCGCTGGCACATCGCTTCCAGAGCGCGTTCGGCCAGTCCAATCGAACGCATACAGTGATGAATTCGCCCTGGCCCCAAACGGCCTTGAGCGATTTCAAAGCCACGTCCTTCGCCCAGCAAAATGTTTGACGCGGGCACACGGACGTTTTCAAACAACACTTCGGCGTGGCCGTGCGGAGCGTCGTCGTAACCAAACACATTCAGCATTCGCAAAACTTTGACGCCCGGCGCGTCCATCGGAACCAAAATCATGGACTGCTGTTTATGCGTAGCCGCGCTGGGATCGGTTTTGCCCATGAAAATGGCAATCTTACAGCGCGGATCGCCCGCTCCAGAAGTCCACCATTTGCGACCGTTGATGACGTATTCGTCGCCTTCGCGTTTGATGCTGGATTGAATGTTGGTTGCGTCCGACGAAGCCACTTCAGGCTCGGTCATGGCAAAACACGAACGAATCTCGCCATCCAACAATGGACGCAGCCATTGTTTTTGCTGCTCTTCGGTTCCGTAACGCGAGATGACTTCCATGTTGCCGGTGTCCGGCGCAGAGCAATTGAACACTTCCGCCGACCATGGAGCGCGCCCCATAATTTCGCACAGCGGAGCGTATTCCAGATTGGTCAACCCTGCGCCATGTCCGCTTTCCGGCAAAAACAGATTCCACAATCCCTCAGCTTTGGCTTTGGGTTTCAAGTCTTCGATGATTTGAATGACTTTCCAGCGTTCGCCCGTGTGGTTCTGTTCGTAATACGTCGCTTCGTTCGGATAAATGTACTCGTCCATAAAGGCCGAGAGCTTCTGTTGCAGATATTTGACCTTGTCTGAGTATTCAAAATTCATAGCAGGTGCTCCTTTAATAGTTATAAAACGGCTTCGATCAACTGCGGCCCAGCTTCAGCTAGAGCGCGACTCAACTCCTTCGCCAACGTTTCGGCGGATTCGACGCGCACGGCTGGCACGCCCAAACCTTTCGACAGGCTGACCCAATCAATCGGCGGATTGTTGAGTCCGATCAAGCTCTTGGCCAGCGAGCTGAGTTCCTTAACTCCGGCGCGCATCAATTCGATTCCCAAAATCCTGTAGCTCTGGTTATTCAGCACAATCGTTTTGACGTTCAAGCCTTCGCGCGCCTGAGTCCACAAGGCTTGCAATGTGTACATTCCGCTGCCGTCGGATTGCAGGTTAATGACTGTGCGATCCGGGCAAGCGACGGCGGCTCCGGTAGAGCAAGGAAATCCCAAACCGATGGCTCCGCCCGGTTGAAACAAAGCTGTGTGCGGTCGAACCGATTGAGCCAGTTTGGTGAACGGTCCCATGCTGGTGTTGCTTTCGTCCATGACGATGCAGTTTTCCGGCAACAACGCGGCGACGACTGCCGACAAAGTTTCAGGCGTCAGTTTGCCGGTCGGAAGCTGCGGCAGTTGCAATTCTGAGTTGGCCGTTACGTCGTGCGGCGCGTTCAGTGAATCTGCCAGGGCTTCAAGCGCCGCTTCGACATCTTCAACCGGCGAAGCCAGCGTGACTGTGTTTTGCTTCGGCGAAATGAAATAACTCGGCAAGCCCGGATAGCCGAAGAAAGAAACCGGCGAGCGCGCTCCGGCCAGCACGATGGATTTATACGGCGCAAGCGCGGCCATAGCTGGTTCGGGGAAATAGGGCAGCCGCTCAATAATCGGTGTGCCGACGCCGCGTTCCCATCGAGCAGGAAACGATTCGCAGATCAATTTGCAACCAGTCGCAGCAGCAATTCGCGCGACGGCTTTCAATCCGCGTTCGCGCAATGCGTAAGCTCCCAAAAACAACGCCGCCGATTCTCCGCGTAAAGTTTCCGCTGCTAGCTTGATCGCTTCGTCGCTGACGGCTGACGGCGAGGCGACGGCTGTCACAGCAACCGTGCGACTCGCCGCTTCCAGTTGGGCGTCATGCGGGACAATCAGCGTGGCGATGCTGCCCGGTTTGACCGAAGCCAGCGCGATGGCTTCGGCTGCGTCACCTGCAATTTCTTCGGCGGAGTTGCTGCGACGAACCCAATGCGAAACCGGATTAGCCAGCGAAACAATATCGCTGGTCAGTGGCGCATCGGCTGGCAAATGCCACGAAGCGTGATCTCCAATCAGGTTCACAATCGGTGAACGCGCGCGTTTGGCGTCGTGCAGGTAAGCGATGCCGTTGGCAAAACCCGGCCCCAAATGCAGCAAGGTCAAACCCGGCTTGCCGGTCATTCGCGCATAACCATCAGCAGCGCCGGTCGCCACGCCTTCAAACAGACACAGCACGGCACGCATTCCGGGAACGCTGTCCAACGCCTGCACCATAGGCATTTCGGTCGTGCCCGGATTGGCGAAACAGACGTTGACGCCAGCGCCAATCAGAGTGCTGATTAAACTTTCGGCTCCGTTCATTGTTCAGTTCACGGTTCACAGTTCGCGGTTCGCAGTTCAACCAAACGGTGAACTGCGAACCGCGAACTGTGAACTCATTTGATCGGTGAGTAATCGGTCGCACCCAAAATCACGGATTCGACTTTTTCAGCCAGCCTGCCGTTCTTTTCGCTTTCGGTGCGAGCTTTTTGCCATTCGGGATCGGCGGCAAACGCTCTCCAGGCTTTGTCGCGCGCTTCGCGGTTTGGATAAGCCATCACATAAACCAAAGTGTTTTCAGAACCTTTTTCCTTGTCAGTCGGCCCCCAGAAACCTACGACTTCCATGCCATGTTTTTTGAACAGCTTGATCGTGTGGTCGCGGAATCGTTTGTGTAGGTCTTCCAGCTTGCCGGGCGCGGCAATGTAGGTGCGAATTTCATAACACTTGCCGTCTTTGACCAACGAAGGGCTGGGCGCGATGGTCGGCGCTGGCGGCGGAGTCGCTTGAGCAGAAGCGACGATTGAAGCAGTCAAAAGAATGACGGTCAGAACACACAACTTGAACAGTTTATTCACGGGTAATGTCTCCAGTCGAAATTGAACAGGGTTCACAGAACTCTGCGGGATGAAAAACAATCCTGAAAAATCCCATAAATCCTGTCTACGGTTTTCTTATTTCGGCGGCATACGCAGCGCGCCGTCCAGACGAATGACTTCGCCATTGAGCATTTCGTTTTCGATGATGTGTTTGGCCAATGCAGCGTATTCCGCCGGATCGCCCAAACGTGGCGGGAAAGGAACTTGCGAACCCAAAACTTTCCTTACATCTTCTGACAGCCCGGCCAACAACGGAGTGTCGAACAAGCCCGGCGCGATGGTCACAACACGAATTCCAGTCCTGGCCAGATCGCGCGCAATCGGCAAAGTCATGCCGACGATGCCACCTTTCGACGCCGAATAAGCCGCTTGTCCAATCTGCCCGTCGAACGCCGCAATCGAAGCCGTGTTGATGATCACTCCGCGTTCGCCGGAAGCGTTCGGTTCCTGCGAAGACATTTGCGCAGCAGCCAATCGAATGACGTTGAACGTGCCAATCAAATTTACTTCGATGACTCGTTTGAACGAAGCCAGCGAATGCGGGCCATCTTTTCCGACAGTCTTTTCGCCAGTGCCAATGCCCGCGCAATTGATCGCTCCGCGCAAAGGACCGAACAAGGCGGTTTTGGCCACAGCGTTCTGAACGCTCTCTTCATCGGTGACGTTGGTTTCGACGAATATCGCATTCAAACCAAGTTCTTTAGCCAGAGCATCGCCTTTTTCTTTGTTGATGTCGGCGATAACGACAAAAGCTCCGCTGGCCGCCAACAATCGTGAAGTCGCGCCCCCCAAACCGGAAGCTCCGCCGGAAACTAAAAACGTATTCCCACTGATTTGCATTGTTGATGGACTCCTCCTGAATGCTCGACAAACCGCAAACCGCTGCCACGATGGCCAACACAGTCAACAACGATTTTGCAATTTGACGGAATGGAAATTTAGGATTTGATCGAAGCCGCACTTTACCTTTGCCCGCTGGATACGACAAGACACGCCAGACATCAATTTCAAACCACCCAATTTGTCACGCTCTAAAACCTCTTTGCGTTGAGTGAACGCAACGGCAATTTGCTTCTGCCAAAACCAAAAGAAACGATAGAGGTTGCAAAAAGTGACAACCGGTGCGATGAACTCAGTCAGAAGCTTTCACAATTATTTTTACGGGCTGTCGTCAAAAACCTTTTATTCCAGTCTTTGTAAACAGCACCTGCATTTTTGCTTTTAACCACACCAAGAATGGAGACTTTGGGTATGAAAACCATCATTTTCCGATGTATTGCCCTGCTTTTCCTGACTTCGCTTGCTTTCGCCCAATCCAACAAACGTCCGCCCAACTTTGTCGTGATCTTTTGCGACGATCTCGGTTATGGCGATTTGGGCAGCTTCGGCAACCCGACGATTCGCACGCCGCATTTGGATCGTATGGCCGCCGAAGGACAACGCTGGACCAGTTTTTATTCCGCCGATTCGGTGTGTACGCCGAGCCGCGCGGCCTTGCTGACCGGACGCTTGCCGATTCGCACCGGCATGTATTCCGACACGCGCCGCGTGTTGTTTCCTGATTCCGCCGATGGTTTGCCGTCGAGCGAAATCACGATTGCCGAATTGCTGAAAACGAAAGGCTATGCAACCGCCGCGATTGGTAAATGGCATCTCGGTTGGCAGTCGGAATTCCTGCCGATGAAGCAGGGCTTTGATTCGTATTTCGGCATTCCGTATTCCAACGATATGGACGCGACCTTCGTTGCGACGCCGCGCGAAAACTATTTTCGTTCGCTGAAAAATCCGAAGCGCGAATATTGGAATGTGCCGTTGATGCGGAATGAACAAATCGTCGAACGCCCGGCAGATCAAACGACGCTTACGGAACGCTACACCGACGAAGCGATCAAGTTCATCAGCGCGAACAAGAACAAACCGTTTTTCCTATACCTCGCGCATTCGATGCCGCACATGCCGCTGTTTCGCTCGAAGAAATTCGAGAACAAAAGCCAGCGCGGGCTTTACGGCGATGTGATTGAAGAACTTGATGCGAACGTCGGTCGCTTGCTCTACACGCTGCGGCAAATGAAACTCGACCGCAACACGCTGGTTGTCTTCACCAGCGACAACGGACCGTGGGCGTTGTTCGATGAACAGGGCGGTTCCGCAGGATTGTTGCGCGGCGCGAAGGGCGGCACGTACGAAGGCGGCATGCGCGAACCAACGATTTTCTGGCAGCCCGGCACGCTCAAACCCGGCGTCGTCACGGGCATTGGCTCGACGATGGATTTGCTGCCGACGTTTTGCGCGATGGCGGGTACAGCGGCTCCGAAGGATCGTGTGCTGGATGGTTATGATTTGAGTGCGCCGTTGCTGAGCAAAGGTAACAGCCCGCGTCAGATGATGCCGTACTGGCGCGGCTCCCGATTGATGGCATTGCGTCACGGTTCATTCAAGGCGCATTTCATCACGCAAGCAGAATACGGCGGCGGAGCGCCCGTGATGCATCCGACGCCGGAGTTGTACAACCTCGATGTTGACCCCTCGGAAAAATACAACATCGCCGCGCAGCATCCTGAAGTGATTGCGGAAATGCGCCGTTTGGCCGAAGAGCACAAAAAAGGAATTCCGCCGGTGCAAAATCATTTGGATGCGCGGATACCACCGAAGAAATGAAACGATTCGCCCGACTTTTCCCTGCAACTTTATTTCTTGTTTTGCTCGGCGTCTCGCCCTTCGATCTCGAACGCGATCCGGGCGAGCGGCGCAACCTGTTTTACGAACATCAGGACAAGGCGAAGGAGCTGCAAGCCAAACTCGATGACCGGGACAAAGGGATGAACCAGCACAAACCGCGCTTTATCGTGACGTAGCGGATGCCAGTATTGCTCACATCATTGACCGCATTGGGCATCACTCAGCGTCGGTCAATTGTCGTTCGTACAGGTGTCGGTTAAAGTGAAACTGAGCAGTGTCAAAGAAGGCGCGTCAGTCACAACAGACAGTCAGGCGAAGCCGCAGTGGCTGTTGTACATCGGCGAACCTGCGCACCCAAGCCGCTCGGCCTTGTGTTTTGAGGCGTGCCGGTTGGGTTAGCTTGACAGCCAGGAGTCGTCGAAAAATTCTGACGCACGCAGTTGCAGATAATTCACCCATCCGTAAAAGAGGACATTGATGATGACGACAAAAGCCCTTAGCGCGCTAATGCTGGCGATGGCGCTCGCGTTGCCACTGGCAGCCCAAGTGCAAACCGAAGTTCCGCCGATTGTTCCCAATGCCAAGCCTGCCAAAGTCGAGCGCATCAAAATTCACGGGACAGCATTGGAAGGCAATCTCGAAGGCAATGCCGTTGATCGGGATGTTTTGGTATTTTTGCCGCCGAGTTATGCCAAGCAAAAATCACGGCGTTACCCGGTCGTCTATGCCTTGCACGGTTATTCCATCGGCGCTGAACAATGGAGCAAGGAAATCCACGTTCCGCAAACCATCGAAGGCGCTTTTGCCAATGGCGCACAAGAATTCATCGTTGTCTTGCCGGATTCCAAAACCGTTCACAACGGTTCGATGTATTCGAGTTCAGTGACAACCGGCGATTTCGAGAATTACATCGCGCGCGATGTCGTCGCCTACATTGACGCGCATTACCGCACGATTCCTAAACGAACAAGCCGAGGTTTGGTTGGCCATTCGATGGGCGGTTACGGCGCAACGCGCATCGGCATGAAGCACGCGGATGTGTTCGGCAGCCTGTACATCATGAGTCCGTGTTGTTTGTCTCCGCGACAAGCCGGGCCGGCGAACGCGGAAATGGAAAAGACGCTGGAAGCGGTGAAAACGGCTGAAGATTCCGCCAAGCTGGGATTCGGCCCGCGGGCGCAACTGGCTGCCGCCGCCGCCTGGTCGCCGAATCCCAAAAATCCTCCGCTTTACCTCGATTTGGCAAGGAAGAACGGCGAGGTGCAACCGGACGTGTTGGCGAAATGGGCCGCGAATTCGCCGCTGGCATTCCTGGATCAATACGTCGGCAACCTGCGCCGGTATCGCGCAATCTCGATTGATGTCGGAGACAAAGACGGGCTGCGCGTTGATTCAGGCAAGCTGCACGAGGTGCTGGATAAATACGGAATTGCGAACAGTTTCGAGTTGTATCAGGGCAATCACACCAGCGCGGTGGCCGTCCGTTTTCAAAACCATGTCATGCCGTTTTTCAGCAAGAATCTATGCTTCGGAAAAGACTGTAAGTAATGCGCCTTGCTGCGCTTAGGAGAAAACAAATGAAACAGCTTTTGATTGTCTTATTCGTCGGTTGCGTGCTTTTTGCGCGAACCGGTTATGCACAGGAGGCGGGTGATTTTAAGCCTGCTACGACCAACGTCTGGGGTGCGGAATATCCCCGCGTTGACGGCCAGGGACGAGTTCAGTTGCGCATAAAAGCGCCTGACGCCACGAAAGTCAGGATCAATTTTTGGAGCAATCCGAAAGCCGAAATGACCAAACAGGCGGATGGATTTTGGACTTACACGACTCCGCCGATGGTTCCCGGTTTGCACTATTACAACTTCGTCGTGGATGGCGCAGAAGCCACTGACACTGGCAGTCAGGCGTTCTTCGGTGGCAGCAAATATGCCAGCGCCGTCGAAGTGCCCGAACCCGGCACGACCTTTTACACAATGAAAGATGTGCCGCACGGTCAGGTGCGCGAGGTTTGGTACAACTCCAAAGTCACAGGCACTTGGCGGCACGCGATGGTGTATTTGCCGCCGAATTACGAGACGCAAACCAAACAGCGCTTTCCTGTACTCTATTTGCAGCATGGCGGCGGCGAAGATGAAACCGGCTGGATTCGCCAGGGACGCGCCAACGTGATTCTCGACAACCTGATTGCCGAAGGAAAAGCCAAACCAATGATTATCGTGATGGCCTATGGCTACGCTCGCCGTGCTGGTCAGCCTGCTCCCGCCGTGACCGGCCCTCCGGGCAATTCGCCTGACCGAATGAAGGCAATGCAGGAAATGTTTTCTGCGTTTGAAGACGACCTGACACAGGCGCTGATTCCGTTCGTTGACAAGACGTATCGCACGCTGGCAAACCGCGAAAATCGCGCAATGGCAGGGCTTTCGATGGGCGGCATGCAAACGTACCAGATTACGCTGAAGCATCTTGATCTGTTTTCGCACATCGGTGGATTCAGCGGCGCAGCCGGATTTCTTTCGGCTGACCAAAAGATGAATCCAAAAACTGATTACAATGGCGCTTTTGCTGATCCGGCGGCGTTTGCCAAAAAGGTCAAATTGCTTTGGCTGAGCATCGGCACGGCTGAACCGGAACGCATGCGCGCGGGAATTCACCGGCTGCATAACGCCCTGACCGAAGCAAAGATTCAACACGTCTTTTATGAATCGCCTGGAACCGATCACGAATGGCAGACATGGCGGCGCGACTTGCATAGTTTTGCGCCGAGGCTGTTTCAAAAATAAGTTGCAAGAAGTAATCGTAAACATCACCAACACAGGAGAATCTACATGCGACCCGTTACGAAAAGCTTGTTCACCACTACGATCATCGTCGCCTGTCTGTTGTTCGGCAGTCTGACTTCTGTCGAAGGCCAAGCGCCGCAAGCCCGCATCAAAATAGACACCGACCGCATCATCGGCGAAATCCATCCGCACTTGTTCGGCAATTTCGCCGAACATCTGGGTCGCATGATTTATGGCGGCGTTTATGAAGAAGGCAGTCCGCTCTCGGACGCGAACGGCTATCGCAAAGACGTGATGGATGTCGTCAAACAACTGAACGTGACGATTCTGCGTTGGCCAGGTGGCAACTTTGCTTCGGGTTACAACTGGAAAGACGGCATAGGGCCGAAAGACCAGCGCCCGGTGCGCATGGACTTGGCCTGGAATGATCTGGAAAGCAATCGGTTTGGCACCGATGAGTTTTTGAAGTATTGCGAAGTGATCGGCGCAGAGCCTTACATTTGCATCAATGCAGGCTTGGGCACAATTGATGATGCGCGGCACTGGGTTGAATACACCAACGTCGAAAAAAACACTTACTGGGCAGATCAACGCCGCAAGAACGGGCGGGACAAACCTTACAACGTGAAGTATTGGGCGCTGGGAAATGAGATTGACGGCCCGTGGCAACTCGGCCACAAAAACGCCGAAGAGTATTCCAAATTCGCGCTCGAAGCCGGAAAAGCGATGCGCTCCACCGACAACAGCATCAAGCTGATTGCCAGCGGTTCCAGCAATTACGGCCCAAACGCTGACTGGATGCACTGGAACCGCACTGTGCTGGAAACGCTGCGAAACCAGGCTGATTACATCGCCATTCACAGTTACATCAACAACCGCGACAACGACTTTGAAAAGTTCATGGCTTGGTCACAGACGATTGATAATTACATCAACGTCACGGCGGCTCAGATCAAGGAAGTGCAAAACCGCCAACAGAACCCGCGTCCGATTTACATCGCTTACGACGAATGGAACGTCTGGTATCGCGCTTTCAACGAAAAGAAACTCGAAGAGGTTTATAACTTCGAAGACGCGCTGGCGATGGGGATGTTTTTCAATTCGTTCTTCCGCCGCGCCGACATTGTGAAGATGGCGAATCTGGCGCAGATGGTCAACGTCATCGCGCCGATCACGACCAACAAACAAGGTCTGTTTTTGCAGACGATTTATTTCCCGCTGGTCGAATTCACCAAACAGAAAAACAATCAATCGCTGGATGTGTTTGTTTCCGCGCCCACGTACAAGATCGGCAATCGCGCTCCGCTGAAATACCTGGACGTTTCGACGACCTACAACGCGGCGGAAAAGACGCTTTACGTCAACGTGCTGAATCGCAGCAAGGACAAAGACCTGACGACTCGGATTGACAATCAGGAAGGTCAGTTGACCAACGCCGTCGGCGTTTGGGAGTTGAACCATCCCGACCTTAAAGTCACGCACACCTTCGGCGATGACAAGAAAGTTCGTCCCACGACGCGCAACATCACCGCGACGATTGAAAACAATGGCTTCACGTACACATTCCCGGCGCATTCGCTGACGATTTTGCGTCTGAAGCTGAAGTAAGAATTGGGAAGAGTCGCAGAAAGAAGTGTTTGGCAAAGTTCAATGCCGAGGGCGGGAATCGAACCCGCACGACCCTTTCGAGTCTCAGGATTTTAAGTCCTGTGTGTCTACCAATTTCACCACCCCGGCAAAGACGGCGCAGAGTCTACGTTTCAGGTTTTCAACTTGCAAGAGGTCAATCTTTATTTTTCAAACGACAGCAAACTTTCGACAATTCTCTGGCTGGATTTGCCGTCGCCGTAAGGATTCACCGCGCGCGCCATTCGATTGTATTCATCGGCGTCCGACAGCAATCGCATCGTCGCTGCGACAATGCGGTTGCTGTCGGTTCCCACCAGTTGGACGGTTCCGGCTGCGACGCCTTCCGGTCGTTCTGTAACTTCGCGCAAGACCAAAACCGGCTTACCCAATCCAGGCGCCTCTTCCTGCAAGCCGCCGGAATCGGTCAGCACCAAAACCGAAGCCTTCATCAACTGCACCAACGGTAAATAATCCAGCGGTTCCAGCAACGTGATGTTGGCAATGTCGCCAAGCTCAGCCGTTACAACTTGCCGCACATTTGGATTCAGGTGAACCGGGTAGACGATTTGGACATCGGCTGAACAAGCCGCGATCTCTTTCAATGCCTGACAGATTTCCAGCAGCGGCTGGCCGAAGTTTTCTCGCCGATGAGCCGTCACCAGAATGATTCGTTTATCCAATGGAACTGCCGCTAGTTCGCCGGAGTTCCAGTCGTAATTTTTCGCGGCAACTTCCAACAAAGCGTCAATCACAGTGTTGCCGGTGACGATAATGCTTTCCGGGTTGGCCGATTCACGCAGCAGGTTTTCGCGGGATTGAACTGTCGGAGCGAAGTGCAAATCGCAAACAGCGTCGGCAATTTTTCGATTGATCTCTTCAGGGAAAGGCTGAGATTTGTCCCAGGTTCGCAACCCGGCTTCGACGTGGCCGACTTTCACTCCGCGATAAAACGCAGCCAGCGCGCCGACCATTGCCGTTGTCGTGTCTCCCTGAGTCAGCACCCAATCCGGCTTCTCCCGATCCAGAACAACATCCAATTCCATCAATGCCACTGCCGTTAATTGCGCCAGCGATTGGTTGGGCTGCATCAAATTCAAATCGTAATCGGGCGAGATGGCGAACAGTGACAAGACCTGATCAAGCATTTGGCGATGCTGAGCCGTGACGCAAACCTTGTTGGTGATTTCGGAATGCCGACTGAGTTCTTTGACCACCGGAGCCATTTTGATGGCTTCGGGGCGCGTGCCGAAAATGGATAAAACTTTCATCTGCCGTGTCTCTTGTCTTGTTGCCGAAAAGTGAGTGTCACCTGCCAAAGGATTTTGCCGGGTCGAATTATCGAAAAGCAGCCAGGAATTTCCGAACGCTGCGAGTGCAGAACACCAGAATCGAAATCAGCCCTGTATGTTGATGAGCAAAGTCGTAAATTTTATCTACCACCTTGTTCAACGAGCGATTTTGCTTGGTCAGCAAATCAATCAACAGCTTTTTATCAACGCTCGGTTCCACAATCGGAGCGGGAACGGCGACTTGAAGCTCGGTTCTGAGTAACAGCAAGTCCAGCACTGAAAGGCTGATTGTCAAACTGTTTTTTCTGGCGTCAATCAATTCACGGGCTTGCCGAATTTTCGGAGTCGAAGCCGGATTTAGATCAAGGTCAGGTTGAAGACTATTGGTTTCGTGATAGCGGTATTCGCAAACAGGGTTATCCAGGTTGGAGAAATCGAATCGGTATTTGGCCGTCAACCGCAGCAGGAAATCATAATCTTCCAGCAGGTTCAATTGTTCGTCGAACCACAAATCTTCCGGTGCGATGCGTGTTCGATCAATCACGTAAGAATGGATTGGAATGAAGTTGTCGAAAAGCAAATCAGCCAGATTGCGACCCCATTCAAAAGGCGAATTCTTTTGATAGATGTGCCAATAGCCATTGCTCTTGCGGCTTCTGGACACACGACATTTGCCCGCCGCCAAAACCTGCTGATTTCCGCTCAAACTTTCAATCAAAACGCAATACCCATGCTGATACACATAATCGTCATCATCCAGGAAAGCCAAATAACGGCCTTTTGCGTGTTGAACCCCGTGGTTCAACAGTTTGCTGCGCCCATCGAAACCGGGCGAAAACTGCAACGACAGCACTTGATACATCGGCTGGCCAAGCCAGGGCTGTTTTTCGATCAATTCCGCAATCTGAGCTTCAATGGCCGCAGTTCCATTTTGAATAACCACCACTAATTCGATGTCACGCCAAAACTGAAGTGCCAGCGAAAAAATGGCTTCTTCCAGCAGAGCCAGCCGGTTCGGGTCGTGAAATCGTATGACAACGCTCAAGGTGTGATTATCCGTTGAAGGAACCGCCAAGCCGGTCAACATAAACTTACGTCCATCTGGGAATAGAGAAATAAAAAAGGTTGTCGAAATCCGCGACGCCAAAATCCAACGCGCTCGGCTCATCCGAGCTGGAAACAACGGCGGGAATGTCTTTGCGGCTGGCGAAAAATCCCTGCGAAACCAGTTCACGTTCCGCCCAATCCTGAAACTCCTCATTCTGCCATTTACGTGCCAAATACCTGCCCGAAAGCAGCAAAAATTTGGCGATGTCGCGGTTCGGTTTTCGCCCCAGAACGGCATGCCCAAACAAAGCACTGGGAACGACCTTGACTGAAAATCCAGCCGAACGCGCCCGCCAGGAAAGATCAACGTCTTCCAGATACATAAACAGGTTGGAATCAAATCCGCCCAGCCGCTGCCAAATCACACGAGGAATCAACAGGCAAGCGCCGGAAGCCCACGGCGTGTCAAACGTGGTTTCGTCGTAAGGTTTCGGATGCTCTTCGGGAAATTGTCTGGCTTCCAGCAGGGCCTGAGATTCGCGTTCGAAGGTTTCGATCATCGCCTGAAGCGCCATCCGATGAAGTGCCCCATCAGGGTTCAAACACAAAAAAGCGTCGCACGTTGAGTCTCGAAACGCAGCATCCATCAGACAATTCATGCCTTTGGAAAAACCTATGTTGCCTTGCGAAGGCAATTTGGCCATGTTGCAAACTGGTTCCGGCCAATGGCTTTCCGCGCCGTTATCAATCACCAGCAACTCGACCAGGCGGTTGGGAACGGTCAAATGCTCCGCAGCCAGCCTGAGCGATTTGCTCAGTTGAGTCAGTTGCTCCACAGAATTGTTGTAAGTGATGACTCCAATCGTCAGCTTTTTCATTTCCCCTTTATTCCATCCGGGTCTGTATTCAAACTCGCGCCACGACCATCATTCTGCTGCCTGAAGTCAGTTGCTCGTAAGCGTCCGGCGCGGGCAGGACAAGTTCAACACTGGAAAACCCAAGTTTCTGAAGCAACCAGATCAACGATTCGCGCCCCGGACAAAACGACAGTTCGGTCAGACTGCCCAAAGGCCTTTTTGATTCTTCGGTCAGATCAAGCAAGGCAAACGATCCTTGCAAAGGTTTATGAACTTCTCGGCTGCCCCAATCCATTTCACCGAAGATTTCCGGCGCAACAGGCGTTTCGATAACCAACAGATTTTTGGTCAACGCCTTTGCCGTGCGTAACACGCCAATCGGGTTTTCCTGCCAGAACAGCACGCTCAGCATCAAAGTCACATCGAATTGCGGCAGGCTTGTCGGTTCGATTTTGGAAATATCGCCAAGCCGAAAGCTGACGTTGTTCAGTTCGTAAATCTGGCGAATCAAATCAGCGTCATCAATGTTTTGTTGCCGGGCGTCCAATCCGACAACGTTGCGACAATCGTGTTCGGCCAGCTTGACCGAGAAAAAACCCTGATTGCATCCGATGTCCAAACAATCCAATTGCGACCAGTCTTGCCCGAAGGTTTGCCGCAACACCGTTTTCACCATCGCCCAACGATTGCCGTGAATGATGGCGATTTCCGGCGGCAAATAGCATTGAACTTTTCTACCGCTCGGCAACCTGTAAGGATAAAACCATTCCTTTTCCAAAGCCTGCTGTTCCAGCGCCAGCACTTCGCGGCTGACGGCAATGATTTCGGACAACGTTTCGGTTTCTTCGGCGAGAAAATCTTCCGTGACGATCACTTTCGCTACAACCGGCTCGGCCTCAACCGGCTTCGGTTCAATCGGTTCCGGCTCGACAATTTCCGATTCGGTAACGGGCGAAGTTAGGTGATAGCGTTCGTGATAAAGATGGACAATTTCGGCAGGCTGCCCAATTCCGCAAAGCTTGCCGTGATCCAGCCAGGCAGCGCGGTCGCAAATGCGCTGCACCAATTCGGACGAATGCGTCACCAGCAAAATGGTCGTTCCCTGCTGGCGAAAGTCCGTTATTCGTTCGGCGCATTTTTCCTGAAACTGTTCGTCTCCGACCGAAAGAACTTCATCCACGATCAAAATGTCCGGGCGAGTCGCGGTTGCAACGGCAAATCCCAAGCGCCCGGTCATTCCAGTCGAATAGGTTCGCAGCGGCGCATCAATGAAATCTCCGATTTCAGAAAACTCGACGATGCCGTCAAACAGTTTTTCCACTTCGGCGCGCGAATATCCCAGCAACGTCCCGTTGAGAAAAATGTTTTCTCGCCCGCTCAGTTCCGGATGAAATCCCGCGCCGAGTTCCAACAACGGAGCGATTCTTCCCTTCACCCAAACCCGCCCGCGAGTCGGCCTCATTACGCGCGACACCAGTTTCAACAACGTGCTTTTGCCAGCACCGTTGTGACCGATCAACCCAAATACTTCGCTTCGCCGTAATTCCAGACTGACATCACTGAGCGCGTTGAACTGCTGATGTTCGACCTGCCGTTTCACTTTGCGAATCACATACTCTTTGAAGGTTTTGATGCGTTCGCGCGGCGCCTGGTAAACGACGGACACGTTTTCCAGCCGAATGACCATATCGTCATCGCTGGCGGCAGTTTCGGTCAGCTTGTCTACGGGTTTCGGATTGTCAGATTCGGTAAGCAAGCTCATCGGCTTTCCTGGAAAAATACCACCAGCCAAATGCCAGCGTGACCACTGCCGCCGCCGTCGAAGCCAGCACAGTTTTCGGCCCGGCCAGCCAGCCGATCAGCAGCGGCGCGCGAAAAATTTCGATCAGGTGATACATCGGATTCAGGTTGAACAACCATTGCAGATCCGGCGAAATGATTTCTTTCGGATAAATGATAGGTGTCAGATACATCCAGGCCGTCAAAAAAATCTGGTACATCTCCAACACATCGGCGAAATACGCTGCCACGCGCGACAGTATCAGCGCGACTCCCAGCGCAAACATCGCCGTCAGCAAAATCGGCAATGGCAAAATCAGCAACGCCGGGCGAAACGGAACTCCAGTGATGGCCATTACCACAAACAGCGGAATCAGCGTCAGCAACAGGTTGACCAGCGAAGTTCCCAGCGCACTGGCGGCAAAAATCGAACGCGGCAGATAAATCTTGTTCATCAAATTGCCGCCCCAGATCAATTCGCTCATCGCTCCGGTCGTGGTCTGCGCGAAGAAATTCCACAGCGCCACCCCCGCCAAGGCATAAGCCGCATAATGCGGTTGCTGAAACCGAAACACGTTCGAAAAGACAAACGTCAGCACCAACATCATCAGCAACGGATTAAGCATCGTCCACAAAATGCCCAGCACAGACCGCTTGTACCTGGTTTTGATGTTGCGCGCGATTAACTGCATCAGCAGGTCGCGGTATTGCCACAGGTCTTTCAACTCCGACAATGCCGGATTATTCAGCAACGCCGAATCATAAACCTGCATTTTGGCAGACTGCCGCTCGGCAAAATTGATCTTGTTGATTTGTGCGGACATGGTTTGTCTGGTGATGAACGAGTTTCAGGGCCGGATAAAAGCCTTTGCGCCGACGATCTGAACAACAAATTTACAGGCCAACCGACGCCGCAGGATTTATAGGTGACGGTTGCGGTTTAGTCAATTCAGCATTTGTCTGGCCGCGTTTGGTCGCGTCAACGGCGCTGTTGTATAGTGCGCCCCGCTTTTGCGGGAACCTCGCCGATTGGATTCCAATCGTTCCTGCCTCATCTTTGTCGGTTGCGCGAAATTACCGTTATGTCCGAAATCCATGGTCAGCCCCGCGCTGATTCCAAATTCAACCTGTTTCAAAGAACGCGGCTTGCCGTCCGTCAGGAATTGCACAACGGAACTTACAGAGCTGTTCGCGCGGCGCTGCGTGTGATGGTTCCGCATCCTGTGCGCCGACGAGCCGTGCAATTCGTTCGCAGCCGGTTTGGCTTGCTGCCGCTCGGCAACCTGATTACCGATTATTTTCAGACTAAAAAACGTGTGCGAATTTCGCTGAACGATTCCACTGGCAACGATTTTTATCGTTCCGTCACGTTGTTGCCCCATTTACCCAAACCGGATGTGGAAGCGATTCTCAACCGCCCACCGGCGGCGACTTCGCGTGCCAAACCGGATGTGATTTGTTTTTCGATCATTGACTGGTCGTTCCGCTTTCAACGACCGCAACAATTGATGTCGCAGTTTGCCGCCAACGGCCACCGCGTTTTTTACCTAAGCGTGTCGAAGTTTCGCAGCCGCTATTCTCGCCCTAGATTCGCCATCACGCCGATTGCCGAGAACATTTACCAAGTGGAAATCGCCGCTCGTTACCCGCTGGACATTTTTCATGAAGTCATCGAAGGCAAAGATTTGGAACTGGCGCTGGATGCGCTGGACAATTTGCGCCGCGAGCTTTCGATCAATCAGGCCATCGGTTATGTGATGATTCCTTCGTGGAGCCAGGCGGCGCTTGAAACCCGTCGCCGCTGGGGCTGGCAGGTTGTTTACGATTGCATGGATGAATGGGAAAACTTCCCAGGCATTAAGCCTGCCAGCCTGGAAGCCGAACATCATCTGGTCGAAGCTTGTGATTTGCTGGTGGTGACGGCTCAGCGACTGGCCGACAAATGGCATTGGCGCAGTGAAGCGGGCAAACCTGTCGTGCTGGCGCGCAACGCCGCAGATTACGAATTTTACGCCAGTCGTTGCCAGCCGAATTCGTTGTTGCCCGACATTCAACATCCGGTCGTCGGTTATTTCGGAGCCATCGCCGACTGGTTCGACGTTGAGTTGCTGACAGAAGTCGCCAAACAAAGACCTGATTATTCTTTTGTCTTGCTTGGCGGAGTGTTCGACGTGGACGTTTCCGGTTTGCAGTCGCTGCCGAACGTCAAACTGTTGGGACAGCAACCATACGAAACGATGCCGCAGTATCTCTATCATTTCGACGTTTGCACGATTCCCTTCAAGATCAACCCGATTACCGAAGCGACCGATCCGGTGAAGCTGTACGAATACTGGAGCGGCGGCAAGCCCGTCGTCGCCACCAAAATGTCGGAGCTTCAGCAATACCGCCAACACGTTTATCTGGCTGACAACGCCGAAGATTTCGCCGCCAAGCTCGATGCGGCAATTGCCGAAACCGATTCGCAGTTGGCGGAACAGCGTCGCGCGCTGGCTCGCCAACACACCTGGAAAAATCGTTATGACCCGATCGAAGCGCAACTTCGGCAAGCGGTTCCGCGAGCCAGCATCATCATCGTCACTTACAACAATCTGGCGTTGACGCGGCTGTGCCTGGAAAGCGTGTCGCGAAACACCGAATATCCAAACGTCGAAATCATCATCGTGGACAACCTGTCGAAAGACGGCACGCCGGATTACCTGCGCCAACTGGCCGAACTGGAACCTTCGGTAAAAGTGATTCTGAACGATCAGAATTTCGGTTTTGCCAAAGCGAACAACCAGGGCATCGAACTGGCGACGGGCGATTTCATCGTGCTGCTGAACAACGACACGATTGTTCCGCCCGGCTGGTTGAGCCGTTTGCTGCGCCATTTGAATGATCCCAAAGTCGGAATGGTCGGGCCAGTGACGAACTTCGTCGGCAACGAAGCCAAGATCGAAGTTCCATACTTCACGTGGCGAGAGATGGAAAACTTCGCGCACGAACACACCTGGCAACACGATTTGCTGGTATCGGACATTCACATGCTGGCGATGTTCTGCGTGGCAATCCGCCGCGAAGTCTTCCAACAAATCGGCCCGCTGGACGAACGATTCGGCATAGGCATGTTTGAAGACGACGATTATTCTGTCCGCGTCAAACAGGCGGGCTATCGGTTGGTCTGCGCGGCGGATGTGTTCGTGCATCATTTCGGGCAGGCGGCATTTGGCAAACTCATCAAATCCGGCGATTACGACCGCCTTTTTGAAGAAAACCAACGACAGTACGAAGCCAAATGGCAAACCGCGTGGCAACCGCACCAGAATGTGCCGCTCAAGCTGGAAGCTCACGATCACATCGCCAGAGATCATTGATGGAAACAAGAAAGAATGATTAGCCTGTTGATCAAATTTGCCCCCTGGCTGGCGTCTCATCTGAGTGTTTGGCTGTTGATGCTTTGGGCGGCTGCCACGCTGGGCGATGTTTGCCTGCGGCACGTCAAATTCAATTCGTGGCTGGAAAAAACGATCTTCCGCATCGCTCTTGGATTAGGGCTGGTTTCGTTGCTGTGGTTCGTGCTGGCCATCAACGGCTTGTTTTATCCTCGCTTGATTCAAACGGTGACGATCCTGATCGCCGCTTACGGAATTTTTCGCTGGCGGTCGAATCTGTTCGGCAAAGATTGGCTGAAAGGTTGGCGCGACTGGGTTCGCCATAAGTACCAGCGTTCGCCACTGAAGCTGTTTGGCCTTTTGGCATTGGCCGTTTTGGTTACCGCTTATGAAATCCATCTGGTGTGGTTGTCGTTGTTTCCGCCCATCGCCTGGGACTCGACTCTGTACCATTTGCCGCTGGCAAGGGATTACCTGAACGCACACAAACTGATACTTCGCATGGGACTTCCTTATCCGGTGGTTCCAGCGTTGGAGCATTTGCTGTTCAGTTGGGGAATGGCGCTGGGCGATGATCTGCATGCTCACTTGATCGGGCACACTTTTTTTATTCTGACGGCAACAGGATTGATCGCTTGGGGAATTCGGCAGGAACGACCGGCGGTTGGGCTGACTACAGCAGCGTTGTGGTTGGCGCATCCGCTGGTGTTGTTGTTTCAGGGAACAGCTTATGTGGATATGGGGCTGACCTGTTATTCATTTCTGGCCGTGTACGCCCTGAAGCTTTTTGCCGATGAAAAGAAATCCGAGTGGTGGTTTCTAGCCATCACTTTGGCGGCAATGGCCGCCAGCACCAAAATGCCCGGCTTGATCTTTTTAGCCGGAATCGTGGCCTGGAGTTTCTGGGCAACATGGCGGAATTGGCTTTCGCGTAATCAATTGTTGAAAGGATGGACACTGGCGGCATTGGTGTTGATTCCCTGGTTCGGCTTCATTGCTTATCACGCGGGAAACCCTATGTGGCCAATGTTTCCGCAACTGAGTAAGGGGTGGTGGAATTACAGTTCTTTGAAAGTCCAAGATTTCGGCAAATCCGTCGGGATTCCTCACACGCTCTGGAATTTTATCCGCCTTCCTTACGAACTGGTGGTTCACCCGAAGAAGTTTTTCCCGGACGAACATTTATCATTTCTCCCGGTCGTCATCATCTGGCCATTGGCCTGGATCGTTTCGCTGAAGGATCGCTCTGTGCGGTGGTGGACTGGCTGGATTTTGTTTTTCACAACTGCCTGGTTTTTTTCAATCCAGGCGCTCAGGTTTCTGTTTCCGGTCTTGCCAATGATCGGGCTGGCGATTTGCGAAAGCTTGGAATGGATTTTCAATCGTATACTTGCATCGCCATCCAAGCGATTGGCAATTTGGGCAGTGGTGATTTTGTGCCTCGCTTTGCCGACTTTCGTGCAACTCAACAAAATGATCTATGCCAGGAAATTTTATCCGCCAATCACGGAATCCGAGCGAGATTCCTGGCTGAACGATTTTCGACTGAGCTATCCAGGAGTGAAATTTATCAATGCACGCGCGAGCAATGAAGACACTGTGTTCCTGAACGGCGGAAGTTTTTTGCCTTATCATTTGCGGCCTCGCGTTTTAAGTATTGAATATGACTTCGTCTGGCCACAGACAGCAGAGTGGTTGGCCAAAGTTGAAACCGAAAAACCGACATGGATTTTGCTGTCGCATCAAGGACAGACATTGTCAGACGATTCTCCTTTTGAACGTCCAACCGGCAATTTGTATGAACTGGTTTTTGCGAGCGAAACAGCTCACGTGTTCTGCCGCACTCCGTTGCCCGCCACGATGGCAACCGAGACGTTGAACCTGCGATCAAACGAATGCTTGCCGGTGGCAGCGAACACCCAGCCTCAACCTGTTTATGAAGGCTATCTGGATGAGGCGACCTGCCAAACCATTCGCGGCTGGGTATGGAATACAAACTTGCCCAACTGTTCGCTAAAAGTAGACATTTACGACAACGGCCAATTGCTGACGACAATTCCAGCCAACCTGACGCGACAGGATTTGCTGGTGGCGGGCAAAGGAAACGGCAGACACGGTTTTACGTTTCGCCCGCCGGATCAACTGAATGACGGTCGTCGGCATTCGATCAGCGTGAAAGTTTCAGGAGCGCCCATCGAACTTGGAAACTCACCGTTGACGGCGACCTGTTCCCAATAAAGCTTATGAACTCAACTGACCTGTATCTGGATTTGATGAAGCGATGTCTTTCGTTTTCCATCTGGGGCGAAGTTCCCAAACAGGTGGAACTTGACCAACTGCCCATTGCCCAACGAACAGCCTGGCGAGCGTTGCTGGCCGTAGGTGATGGAAAGCAGACACTGCGATTGATGCGCAACATCGAATTCGATCCGAAGTTGCGACTGGAAGGCCTGGATCATCCTTCGATGGCGCACACCATGATCGGATTGAAGCGACTGGACAATTTGCAGTTCTGCGTCGAAGAGGCGTTGAAAAACAACGTTCCGGGCGATTTGATGGAAACAGGTGTCTGGCGTGGCGGTTCGACGATATTTATGCGCGCCATTTTGAAAGCCCACCAGATCACAAATCGCAAAGTCTGGGTGGCCGATTCTTTTCAGGGATTGCCGGAACCGGACGAAACTCGCTATCCGGCGGACAAAGGCGATGAGCTACATCTGCTTTCTCATCTGGCTGTGTCGGTGGAGCAGGTCAAACAGAATTTCGACCGATACGGGTTACTTGACGATCAAGTGGAATTTCTTCCCGGCTGGTTTCGGGATTCGCTGCCGAATGCGCCAGTCAAACAATTAGCGGTGTTGCGGCTGGATGGCGATATGTACGAATCCACGATGGACGCTCTGACGCATCTGTATCCCAAACTCTCGTCGGGTGGGTATTTGATTGTGGACGATTACGGGTATTTGGAATCGTGCCGACAGGCAGTTCACGATTACCGCGAAGCTCACAACATCACCGCCCCGATTCACCAAGTTGATTGGACAGGCGTGTATTGGCAGTGTCCTGCTGAAAGTTAGACATGCAAGCATTCAATTTTCTCGATCACCCGATTCTGTTTTCTACTCCGATTCGCCTGACGCGGCATTCGTTTTGGCAGGAACACATTCCGTTCGGCATGTTCCTGGTGCAGTTGCTGGAACCGAGGCTGCTGGTTGAACTCGGCACTCATTACGGCGATTCGTACTGCGCTTTTTGCCAGACGGTGAAGGAACTGGAACTGGCGACGCGCTGTTACGCTGTGGACACCTGGCAAGGCGATGTTCATATCGGCGAATACAGTTCTGCCGTGCTGGACGAATTGCGCGAACATCACGACCCGCTGTACGGCGGTTTTTCCAGTCTGGTGCAGAACGATTTCGAAACGGCGCGCGCTGGTTTTGCCGATGGTTCGATTGATCTGCTGCACATTGACGGCACACACACTTACGAAGCCGTCAAAAGCGATTTTGACGGATGGCTACCCAAAATGAGCACTCGTGGAGTCGTGCTGTTTCACGATACCAATGTGCTTGATCGCAAATTCGGCGTGCGACGATTCTTTGACGAAATCAAAAACAGTTATCCGCACCTGGAGTTTCTGCACGGATACGGTTTGGGAGTCCTGGCTGTCGGCAGCGAACAACCAGCCGCATTTCATTCCCTGCTGGAAACCAGAGGACGTGAACTCGCTGCCATTCGGCGAATCTTTTTCGCGCTTGGCCAGCGAATTCTGCTGCTTCGTCGCAAGCAGGAACACGAAGAAGAAATTATCCGGCTCAATCGAAACCTGGCGGAAATGGCAGGCGCCCGGCAACACGATCTGACAATTCATCGCCATGAACTTGCCACAATTCATCAACAACTGGCCGATCAGGCTGAATTTCAGGCCAAACTGTATGAACAAAATCAGCAGACGATCCGGGCGCTACACACTCAACTGGATTTGATTACAGGCAGCAGAGGCTGGGCAATGCTGCAATTGCTGTGGCGGCTGCGTTCGCTGTTCAAGCCGCGCGCAATTTTGACGCCCAGTCAGCCAGTTCAACCAGTCAGACCAGCCCAGCAAGTCGAGCGCGAAGAACTAATCGAAACGCCGCCCGCTCCGACTGTAACCTTGCCTGTCGAAGCTACGCCGAATGAGGACAGTGCAGTTCTCGCAACTTTTCCAGAACCGTTGCTGACGACGGAGATGCTGGACTCGCTGAACCGTGAAACTCACCAGGCGTTGCAAGCACAGCCCGCCAAAGATTTACGAGTAATCGCGTTTTACCTGCCGCAATTTCATCCAATCCCGGAAAATGATGAATGGTGGGGCAAAGGCTTTACTGAATGGACAAACGTTTCCAAAGCCCGACCGAACTTCGTCGGGCATTACCAGCCGCACCTGCCCGGCGAGCTTGGATTTTACGATCTGCGCCTGCCGGAAGTCCGCGAACAACAAGCAGAACTGGCCAAAGTGTATGGCATTCATGGATTCTGTTATCACCATTATTGGTTTGGCGGGCGCCGTTTGCTCGAACGTCCGTTCAACGAAGTGCTGCAAAGCGGGCGACCCGATTTTCCGTTTTGCGTCTGCTGGGCGAATGAAAATTGGACTCGGCGATGGGATGGATTGGAACACGAAATCCTGATCGGGCAAAACCATTCGGACGAAGACGACCGCAATTTCATACGAAACCTTTTCCCGGCGTTCGACGATCACCGCTACATTCGCATCAACGGTAAACCGCTGCTGATTACCTACCGCGTGGACGTTTTGCCATCTGCCGCTCGAACTGCGGAACGATGGCGCGAAGAAGCCCGACGTGCTGGTTTGGGTGAGTTGTATCTGGTCGCCGCACAAACCTGTGGTTTTGAAGACCCGCGCCAATTTGGGTACGACGCCGCCGTTGAATTCCCGCCGCTCAATGTCACCTGCGAAAATCTGATCTGGCAGGTCACCCGGCTCAACCCGGAGTTTTTGGGCAATGTTCGGGATTACGGTTCGATGCTGACGGCGATGACTCAAAAACCGCCTTCGGATTTCAAAGTCTTCAGAACAGTGATGCCCGGTTGGGATAACACAGCACGACGACAAGATGTTGGACATGTGTATGTGCATTCCAGTCCCGAAGCTTACGAATACTGGCTGGGACAGGCCGCGTTGCGAACGGCGGCAACGCTTTCAGGCGATGAACAACTCGTTTTTATCAACGCCTGGAACGAATGGGGCGAAGGCGCGCACCTGGAACCGGATCGCCAATTCGGTCGCCAATATCTGGAAACCACTCGCCGGGTTGTTCAGATTGCCAAGGGGCCAGTCGCAAAAGAGATTCAATAACGCAAAGCTGAGGCGCCTATGACGACCGAAAAAGAAATCGAGCAATTGAACCAAACGATCCTGGAAAAAGATCGCCGGATCGTTCATCTGCAAGCTGAAATCGCAGAATTGAATCGCCAACTGAACACCATCGTCGGCAGTAACGGCTGGAAATGGCTGCAACGCGCGTGGCGATTGAAAACGGCTTTCTCGCCTCGCCGCCAACAAGATTCCGCAACGGTTGCCGCCGCTTCATCGCCAGAAACACAAGCTGCCTCGACCAACGATCAACCAATTCGCCAGATCACATCGCTCAGCGAATTGAGCGAGGAAGAATGGTTGCAGGTTCTGCTGGGCAGCGTTCGCTATTCCCGCTTTCAGAATTTCGAACTGCCCGGATTTCCGCCCACCGAAATTCAGGAAAGCTTCGTCGGAGAATCGGCGGAAACTGCGCTGCGTTCGATCTTTCCTTTTTACCAGCAAATCAAAAAATACTCCGCCGAGTTTGGCCACGAACTGACGCCGCAAAGTCGTGTGTTGGATTTCGGTTGCGGCTGGGGACGCATCGCCCGATTCTTCATGCGCGACGTAAAACCGGAAAACATCTACGGTGTGGACGTTTTGGAATCCGCTGTGAAGCTTTGCCACGAATCCAAACTTCCCGGCCAGTTTTCCGTTGTTCCCAACTTCCCGCCATTGGAATTTCCGGCAAACAGCTTCGATGTGATTTATGCCTTTTCGGTGTTTTCGCACCTGCCGGAAACACTGGCGCTCCAATGGGTGCAGGAATTTTCCCGACTGTTGCGTCCGGGCGGATTGATTGTCGTGACGACTCAACGGCGAAGCTTTATTGAATACTGCGCTTCGTTTCGCACCCACAAAGCCTCACTCAATCTGCATCAACAATTATTGGCAAACTCCTTTTTGGAAACAGAACAATGTCTGGCAGCCTACGACCGAGGCGAGTTTCTGTACGCGGCAAATGGTGGCGGCGACAATCCGGAACTGGCTGGTTCGGTATATGGCGACAGCGTCATCCCGCGCGGTTATGTCGAGCGCGAATGGGCGAAGTATCTGACCCTTCGTGACTTCGTTGACGATCCGTCAGTCTTGCCGCAAGCCTTGATCGTCATGCAGAAAAGCCTGTAAAAACTTGCCTCAACCCAAATAGAAAAAAGGAGTGAGAAGAACTGGCAGTTCGTCACACTCCTTTGTCACTTGCTCTTGGATTTTCATCAAGGCGCGAAATAGCCAGACACATCAATCACCAAATCAGTCGTCGCAGACGAGAATATCTTGAATGCTCCATCCGCCGCTCCCAAACCGACAATAAAATGCCGATTGAAAATTTGGCCGACAGTGAAATTCGATGTGGCGACCGTTGGTTGAGTGGCGCTGCTCGGCCAGAAGGTCAGATAGCCGGAACCCAACGTATTCACGACGGTGGCGTTGCCGACAATCGCTGCGGCAGTATTTTCGATGACTATTCCATCGCAAGTCCCGCGTGCGACCTGTGTCAAAGTGCTGCCAGCAGTGATCGGGACTCCGGGCGTGGTGCAACCTGAAGCCACTGCACGGGTATCGAGCAATCGCACGGGTCGCTGCAAACCTGTGTACAGCAATCCTTGCCCGTTAATATCCGTCGCGTCCGGGCTGTAATAACCCAGCACGTCAATCACTAAATCCGTCACCGTAGTCGAGTAAACCTTGAACTGCCCCGCCGGCGACAGGCCAACGGTAAACGGCGCATTCATGATTTGACCCGGCGTGAAGTTGGAGTTTGCGACCAACGGGCGGGTGACATTTGCCGGAAACAGAGTCAGAAAGCCTCCGCTGACGTTATTGACCACGGTGGCATTGCCAACGATGGCGCTGGCATTCGCCGGAATTGTCACTCCGTCGCAAGTCAGCGGCGCGGTTTGCGTGACATCAGTGTCAGCAGGAATCGTCGCTCCGGGCGTATTGCATCCTGGAAAGCCAGTGCGAGTTTCCAGCAACCGAACCGGTTTCGGCAGCGGATGGAAATACAATCCGCCCATTCCCGGCGGCGCGTAATAACCGGTCACATCAATCACTACGTCTGTGTTCGAGGTGACGAAAATCTTGAACGCTCCGTCGGGTTCGCCCAAGCCCACTGTAAACACGTTGTTCAGTATTTCATTCGGCAGGAAGTTTGAATTGGCCACCGTCGGCTGAGTCACGTCGCTGGGATACAGCGTCAGAAATCCTCCGCCGGATTCGACCGTCGTGATGTTGCCTGTGATGGCCATCGCATTGGCTGGAATTGTCTGGCCGCTGCACGTCCTGCGCGCGGTTTGGGTACGCGAAGTTCCGCCGGGAATTTTCGCTCCGGGAGCATCGCATCCGGGCTGACCCGGTCGCGTGTCAAGCAAACGAATCGGCGCAGGCAGAGGATAAAACTGCAACCGCGTGACCATCACAGTGTATTCTCGCGTGCCTGTGCAGTTGTTTACGTCTCTGCCTTCGACCGTGAAGGTGAACGAGCCAGTTTCAGTTGGCAAACCGGAAAGCAATCCGGCGTTGCTGAGTGTCAATCCGGTCGGCAACGTGCCAGCCGTTTGCGTAAATGTAGCTGGCGCTGTTCCGCCGGATTGACTCAATTGCTGACTATAAGCTCTGCCAACGACTCCGTTCGGTAAACTTGCAGGATTAACAGTGATGGTCGGACAAGTCACCACCAACGAATAGTTTGTGTTGCCTGTGCAACCGTTGGCGTCAACGACCGAAACCACAAAGTTATAAGTTCCCGGAGTGGTCGGCGTGCCGCTCAAGGTTGCACCGGAAAACATCAATCCGGGCGGCATTGTTCCGGTCAATCCGAATGTGACCGGAATTGTCCCGCCGCTTTGCGTGAAGGTTTGGGAGTAGGCAACTCCTTGCTGAGCGTTGTTCAGCGTCGGCGGATCAACGGTAATCGTCGGACACATCGGCGCACAACAAGCCGGAATTCCAGTCGTGACATTCAATGTCCAACCGCCTGTAATGCTGCCGCTTTCGGTGTCGGCGTCATCCACGATGTACAACGACCAAACGCCATTGCCAGAAGTTCCGTTAAACACTGAAAGCGACGTCGCATACGGCGCGCTCGGCGCTGGTGAAGGAAACGCATCCGTAACCCCACCGTAATCCGCCGGAGCATAAGTTCCGGTCGTCACCGCCGAAGAATCAGGGATCGCCGCCGCCGTATCGTCAAATGTGACATTGGCATTGACGATGTCGGTCGAACCTCCGGCGTCGGACATCAACAACACAGATTGTCCGCCGGGGCCAACCAACAACACATCCATATCGTCTGGGAAGGTGTGGTTCAATCCGTTGAAAGTGACTGTGACTTTGCTGACTGTTCCGTTCAAGCCGGAAGCAGTGATTTGCGATGGATAAGGCAAGGCATTGCCTGAAGTCGAACCGGGCGCTCCGTTCGGAATGCTGATCGAACCGGTGTTGGAAAACGAAGACGATCCAGACACCGTCGCTCCCATCCGGAAAGTAAAAATCACCGATCCCAAATTCGTCGCGCCATCCTGTAAATCCAAAGTCGCGGTGACGGTTCCGCCGCAAGTTCCAGTCGCCGTGAACGTAAACGGTCGCGTGACGGACGCGCCTGCGGCAATCAATGCTCCGTAATTCTGAGCCGCGCTGGGACTGGTGACGCCGCCTGTGGCTTGCAAGGTGGCGACCAAATTCGCTGTGTTGGCGTTGCCAACGTTTTGCAGCGCCAGATCAACCGTCACAGTTTCGCCGGGATCAACTTCGCCGTTCCCTGTACCGCAGCTTTCCGCAGTGATCGTCTGACTGGCCGTAGCGATAACCGGCAAAGGATTCAACGTCGCGTTGCTGACCACCAAAGCAAAATCCTGATCCAAAACTCCGCCGAAATTGGGCACGCCGTCTCCGGCAATGTTCGAAGCGAGAATGCGAACAGTGAAAGTTCCGCTGACGCCCGCTGGCAGAAAAACGCTTTCGGCATTGTTGCGCGTGTCGGCGGAACCGCCCGTCGCCGACGAAGCTCCGCTAAACACATTGCCTTTGTAAGTTTGGCCGCCGACGGTGACTTCCAAATCCAGGTTGTTGACAAAAGAGTTGCCGGTCGTCGAACCGGGCGCATCCGTCCACGCCAACGTCACTCGAAACGGTTGGCCTGAACTCGACACGTTGCCGGTGTAAGTGCGGGATTGACCGGTTGCCGTGAAGGTGTCGGTGCCGCTTTGATCGCGCAAAACCGCCGGAGCCGAAAACAAATTCATGGCCGTCGTCAAATTGACCTCGCCCATTCCCTGAACGTTCGACCACAACGAATCGTTGGCTCCAAACCCAGTCAGGTAACGCGCCGAATTCATCAACACGGCTTTGGTCATTGCCGGAGTCGGCGGATTCAATCCCGCGTTGATGAATCGCTGGCGAACCAACGCCGCCGCTCCCGCCACAGCCGGAGCCGAATGGCTGGTTCCGGACGAAGCCGTATAAAACTGTTGGCCGCCAGGAAAGAAATTCGCTCCGCCAGGCCCGCCGCAAACTCCGCTGCCCGTATAACAAGGATTAGCAGTGCCGGTTACGGAAGGATTGCTGGCCTGAGCCACTCCGCCCGTGATGTGCGTTCCGGGCGCGACGATTTCCGGTTTGCGCCGTCCGTCGGTTGTCGGGCCTCGGCTGGAAAAACTGATTATGTCGTTGGCGTTGTCCGCTCCGCCGTCGGCAATGTTGCAACCATCGGCTGCGCCAAACGCCTGATCGTTTTCCGCCGCTCCGACGGTGATGACGTTTTTGGCCGTTCCGGGCGCTCCAATCGAACTGGAAGACGGCCCCTGATTTCCCGCCGAAAAAACAATCACCATTTCCTGATTGCCAGCTTGAGTAAACGGCGCTCCGGTCGGTTGCGAATCGCGCACCAGCGCATCGTAAGTTTGCGAATCAACGGTGTAGGCTCCGCCGACGTTCGCTCCCCAACTGTTGCTGCTGATTCGCGCGTTGTCGTTATAAGCGCGCGACTCGATGGCCGTCAGGTTCGGAAAGGTGTAAATGCTCGGGTCGAAAATTACCGTCGAACCCAGTCTTACGAACGGAGCAACTCCAAGCCCGTACCGGAATCCGCTGTCGTCCGCGTGCGGGAAAGCATCGAATGGCGAACCGTTGGGAATAAAGCCGCCGATAATGTGGGCGTTGATGTTGCCGTGTCCGTCACAACCCAGCAACGTGCTGTTCACGCCATTGGCGGTTCCTTCCAGACGATTGAACAGAACTCGACTGGCATTACTGGTCACTCCGCTGACATACAGCGCAAAGTGATTAGGCGAAGTCGTGGCGTTGTCAATTCCGCTATCAACGACGTTGACTGCAAATCCGGACGTATTGAATTGAGTTTGATTGAAACCTTGATTGGCCAGAAAAGTCAGATAGTTCGTCTGCGTAGGTGAATTGCCAGTCAGGTTGCCTGTCATGATGATGTTCTGCCGCTCGTCGAACTTTTCCGGCACGACATAACGCGCAATCGAAATCACGTCAGGGCGTTCGGCCAGTTGTCGTTCGACAGACAGAATCGGCAACTTGACGATGATGTTGACGAATTTCAGAACGCTGTACTGGCTGCGAATTGCATCGGTCTTCAGGCTGTTGATCGCGTTGAACGTTAGTTGGTTGCCTTCGCCGTCGTCCGCGAGTTGGACGGCGAAAAGCTGATCGTTTTCCTGTAACGTCCCGTCGCCGCGCATTTGAGCGGCAGTCGCCGGATCAATTTTGTATTGGCTTTTGTATTCGCCATCCCATTGGACGTAATCGGCACGAGTCGCCCATTCCGAAAGTTTCGCCAGATTTTGTTCGTGGCCGAAAACCAAGTAAGCGTTGTTCGGAATGTAATTGACGATTTTGACGCCGGTCGCCCGCAATTCCTCGATCCAATTCGGTTTGATCGGCCCGGCAAACTGCACCAGATGCAACGACGGCTCGCCTCCGCTGAAATTCGCCGTTCTGCCTCGTTGTTGCTGCAATTCCGATTTTGTGGTGTCCAACGCCCCGACATTGAGCAGCACCAGATTGTCTTCGTCGCTGAACGCCAGCGAACTGGCTTTGCTCATTGCCTGAACTATGGCTTCGTCGGCATTGAAAATCTGAAACGAACCATAATCAGCCACCAACTTTGCGCCGAGCCTTTTCAATTCCCTGGCTTGTTGCGGGTCGGTCACGCGAAGTTTGTGTTTGCCCGTGACACTGCGGTAGCCGGTCAGTGTGGCTTTCCGTTCGCCGACGCTGACAGCTTCATTCTGACCATTTTGTTTGGCTGCGCGCGTAGTTTTCCAAATCGAAAACAACGGCAACGCAAAAATCAGAATCAATGACAGCGCAATGAAAATACGAAAGAGGGATTTGTTTCGGAATTTGAGTGAGGGAATGAATGAAGTCGGCATGTCAAAAATGTCTCTCCTGGTTCAGGGTGTTTTATCCGGTTACACCTGACAAAAACGAAGGTGAAAAAGCTTTGTGATGAGGATGCCGCTTCGCGTCAGCCAACGCGAAGCACTATTAAATGGTTTGTCAGGGGCGATGATGAAAACGTGGCCCAGCGTCGTGAATCCAAACAACAGAGTAAAAATTTATGCAGTTTATCGCAAATTCACTCTGTGTTTTTTAGGACATGAAGCTCTGGTTGTCAGCGACGCTTTTCAACAAATCCGCAGCGTAGTCACAAGACAAAATTTGCCGCTGAAGCGAGGAGATTCGTTGAAATCAATGCCGGTGTGAGTAGCGTTCACTGGCGCGCGCGAGTGTACTTAATGGCATGAATAGCGTCAACTTGAATCTCTTTTCTAATTCGCCAAACACCAACAGGCCGCCTTGCCAGAAACTGTGCTCGCAAACGGCTTTGCTCGTGCTAAGATGCGCCCATTCTTGCTTGATCCCCCAACGATATTCTGAAACTTCGGATTGCCGCTGTACCCGTTAAGGTCAGGCAAGGAATTTGTTAGCTGTTAGTTGAAGCAATCAAAGATAATTGAGTTTGAGGAGGATGATTCAAATGCTGAGCTGCCCGGTCTGCCGTAGCCAGAACATGGACACAGCCAAGTTTTGTGGCAATTGCGGGAACCCGTTTCCGCGCCCTTCGATGCCCACGTCTTCGCTGATTAACTGCCCGCAAGGACACGTTTACAGTGCCGTTTATCAATACTGCCCCTATTGCCCACAGCCGGAATCCACATCGTCGTCGCCGGAAACATCAAACGCATTCGCCACCAGAATCGAAGAACCGGTGACGGCATTCGAGCCGCCGAATTCCTATCCTGCCGTAGCAGCGGCAGCGTCGAATTCGGTTTCGGGCTTCCCGGCAGGCGAATTCGCTACCAACGCCGAACCGTTTGCCACGAACTTTGAAACCAAAGTCGGAGCCGCCGAAGCGTTTGAACCACCGAACGGTTCGCCGGAAATGTTTGAAACCAAAATTGGCGGCATTGATGTGTCAGAAGTGCTCGGCCATCAGGCCGCAGCGCAATCCGTGCCGACTCAGGCTTATGCGCCAACTGAAATGATTTCGCATCTGGCCGAAACGACCATAGCCGAAATGCCCGCAATCACCGTCGAACCAAAATCCGAAGCCGCAGCAGTTCAGGCATCCCCACCGCCGCCACCGCCATTGGCTCAGGCAGCAACTATGGTGTCGAACGATATTGAGGATTTCGCACCTTCTCCCGAACCGCTTGCGCCGAATCCACCTGATTATCCGCCGGTTCAGGCCGTTGACCGCGACGAAGAGCGACGAACTATATTGGTCGCCGACGAAGCCGGGCTTCAACGTTCGACCAAAGGCAAACTGGTCGGCTGGCTGGTCAGCTACAACCGCAATCCGGACGGCGAAGATTTTCGAATTTACGCCGGATACAACCGCATCGGAGCCAATCCGGTTTGCGACATTGTGATTGATGACGAAACCGTCAGCGGTTCGCATGCAATCATTGTTTACCGCGAAGGCCGTTTTCTGGTTAAGGACGATCTTTCGCGCAACGGCACATTCGTCAATGGCCGCGAAATCAGTGAAGCTCATCCTCTTCAGAGTTATGACGCTGTACGGTTGGGCAATACGATCCTGACCTTTATTTCCACACAGCGCACCTCTTAAAAATCAAAAGGCAAAAGGCAATCGTCGAAAGCTCACAACCGATGACTGAAAACCAGAAACAACGTTTGGATTTTTGATTGTTGCCTTTTGCCATTTGCCTTTTGATTTTCCTATGCGTCGCCAGATCAACATCGCTCATCGCACAGACATCGGGCTTGAGCGAAAAGACAACGAAGATTCGATCACTTGCGTCAGCGACGAAACCAACGGCTGTAATCTGATTGTCGTTGCAGATGGGCTGGGCGGAGTCGCTTGCGGTCAGGTTGCCAGTCAATTGGCAGTTCAAACCATCCGCCAAAGCTTTTTCAGCACAACCAGTTCCGGTTTTTCAATCAATGACCGTCTGGCGCTGGCCGTCGCCGAAGCCAATCGGCTGATTTTCAACCGCTCCGAACGCGACCGCCATTGCAAAGGAATGGGTTCGACCTGCGCCGTGTTGGCACTCGACGATGAGGCCGCCTACGTCGCACACGTTGGCGACAGCCGCATTTACCTGCTTCGTGACAATCGCATTCGCCAACTGACACGCGACCATTCCCGCGCACAACGCATGCTCGACGACGGTTTAATTACTGAAGAAGAAGCGGCAAATCACCCAGACCGCAATTGGCTGGATCGCGCTCTGGGACTGAGGTCGCAAATTCTGCCTGACGTATTGACTCAACCGATTTTGTTGACCGAAGGCGACACTTTCATCGTCAGCACTGACGGTTTGACCAATCTGGTGCGCGACGAAGAAATTTTCCGGCTGGCTCAATGTGCGCCTGTCGCTCACGCCTGCGAAGCCCTGATCGCCCTGGCCATTGAGCGCGGCGGCAACGACAACATCACTGTCGCCATTGCCCGTGTCGGCACAGACATCACTCTTACCTTTTGATCCCTGTTTTTTATTCCCTGTATGACGACTTTACTGATTGCGACCTCAAACCCCGGCAAAGTCTCTGAGCTGGCCGCAATGCTGAAAGACCTTGATTGCCAGGTAATCGGATTTGCCGACTTGCCGGAAAATCCACCTGCCATTGAAGAAACCGGACAAACTTTTGCAGAAAATGCCTTGCTCAAAGCGGAGCATTACCATCGGCTGACAGGTTTGACGGCGCTGGCTGATGATTCCGGTTTGGAAGTAGATGCGTTGGACGGAAGGCCGGGCGTGTATTCCGCACGGTATGGCGGCGAACATTTGTCGAGCACCGAACAGGTTCAATTGCTGCTCAGCGAGTTAAAGGATGTGCCAGTCCCCAAACGCACAGCACGTTTTGTGTGCTGCATCGCGCTGGTCGGCAACGGAATAAACAAGACTTTTGAAAGCAGTTGTGAAGGCTCAATCGCCTACGAACCGCGCGGTGAAAACGGTTTCGGATACGACCCGGTCTTTGTGGATGCGGAGCTTGGGCTGACCTTCGCGGAATTATCGCGCGAAGAGAAAGCCCCGCGCAGTCATCGCGGCAAAGCCTTTCTTCAGGCTCGCCAATTCCTGGCCGAATGGCTGAAGAGTTAAAAGCCGTAACAGATTCACGCCGTTGTTAAGCGGCGTGAATCAATGTCTTCAGTTCCCTGCCGAACTTCACATCAATCTTGCCGGAGCGAACTTCGACAACGGTTCCTTTGCCGAATTTCGGGTGCTCGATTTGATCCCCGGCGGCAAAACGATCCTGCATGGAGTAAGGGCGCGGCGGGCCGCTCGGTTCAGACGATTCTTTCTTGCTTCGGCTGGTCGTGCGGGTTGAAGATGTTCTGGTTGTGGTTTTGCCCGGCCGGTATATGTGGTTGCTTCCGCAAAATCCACATTGCACGCGCGCAACATCACCATCATCTTTTAAGGCAACGATGACGTGAGCACGGTTTTCTTTGCATTTTCCGCAACGGGTTTCGATGTCTCCGCCCACTTGAGGGCGCTTAACGATTCCGAGTGAGTCCTTGGTCATTCTTTTCCAGTTGGTAGATTTTCAGGCAAAGCATTGAATCTTTACCTACGGTTTAATTTCGGCTGGCGCGAATTATACGTGCAGGCGAGACAATCGGCAAATTCAGCAATTTCTTCTTTGAAATCAGCGGGCTGAAAAACTTGCGGCATCTCCCAAATTGATTCTGGAGAAATTGGAATCGCGCCCAGCGACTGAGACTGTCAAATCCATCACGCCGCGGCCAGCCAGATAATGTGGAACCTGAAACACCAATTCATCCTGCCCGGCAAACAACGACGAAGGCCGTGCCGCAATAACAACACACGGCGCTCCATTCAATCGGACTTGCACAAAGGTGGAATTCAGTCTCCAGCCCGAACCTTGAATCACGACCAGCGTCGGGCGATTGGCCGGTCCAACCGGAATTGCCGAACTGGTTAAGGGACGCAACGTGATGCCGTCTGTCGTCCACAACCCCGAAGGATAAAACGCTTCACTGTCCTCACCTGTGCTTTGTACGAAAAGACTCGGCCAATAAGTCGCCAACTTCAACGCCGTACGATGAATGACGTTGGTCTTCGTCTTCAACTCCAATGACCGCTGCGAAGCTCCTGGCGCATCCACGATAATCACAACCCGCGTCGGCGAAACCGAGCGGATTCTCTGGGCAACTCCGTCCACAGTGACTGTTACTCCGCCCAGCGAAGTCGGTGGCGAAAATGGCTCCACCAACTGAACGTCGGTGAAGTTCAGGCCATCAATCGCCGCAAACGATTCCCGCGAAATCGGAGCGTCAGGATGAAGAAAATTGCTGACCGAGATGGTCTGAGCCGATGCCCCTTGGCAGACAAGCAGAAGCAATCCCACGAAAAAAACAATACGCATGGCTTCAACTTTGATTATGGACTGATGTTACGCGACGACAGATCAGACAAAGCGTTTGACCGTCTCTTCGTCCCGGTAGGGACGGTTGAAATTAGCGCGGCGTTTCAACGCCGGGGAGCGGAGTATTTCTCCGCCGCGTCCTGTAGGGACGCTTGAATCCTGTTCTGGCGAAAATTCCAGCGTCCCTACAGGACGCCGGTTCATTCGCTGCTTAGCCCGGCAGTGAACTGCCGGGCTAATATCAAACCGTCCCTACCGGGACGAAAACCGGGTCAAGTCTAATGACCATTTCTTTAGCTCGTAACATCAGTTTTTAGATTGGTAATCGGGGCTAAAAAAACAACTGTGACAAGCTTATTGCAGCTTCACATCTTTCCATTCGCCGCCGACAATCAGGTCACGAATCTGAGTCGCGTTCTTGCCTTCGCCTATCAGCTTGTGAACAAGGAGACCCTCCTTGAGACAAAGCTGTCAGCCAACGCTGTGAGTCGTCGCATAACAATCCAGCAGACTTTTATGCCCCTCACCGGCATCACAGTAACAGTAACAAGGCTGTTGCGCGAAAATTTCAGGGTTCTGTTGAGCGTAGCTGTAAGCTTTTGCAATTACGGGGTCGGAAAATTGTTGAGGGTCGAGCACAGTTGGCAGCGGTTTCGCGCGATCCAGACTGTCGAAGAAAGCAGGAATTCTCGGAGTAGGGTTTGCCACTGCCGAATTTGCCACCTGGGAGCCGGATTGATGGGCAGAGTGTGACGATTGCGAAGCGGGCGATGTCGGCGAGCCACATCCGGCCAACAAGACAGCAGTCACAAGCAAACCACTCACACCGCAAGCAATTGATGAGCGCAAATGAGTTCGATTCATCAAGTCCTCAAAGTCAAAAAGAAAATACAAAGATGATTTCAGTGATAACCGCTCTAAGCTTGAATCTCTCGGAGGAGTTCCGAGTCGTCGGCATTGTACCGGCGGCTGGCGTAGTTGGCCAGCAAAGATTTCGACAAAAAGCGGGACAAATTATTAGTGCGGTGCTATGATGCACCCGCACTCGTCATTAACCCCGCACACCAACAGCGCCCCGCTTTCCAAATCAATCCGGATCGTTATGAAACTCTTGAGACTTCCTTTCCTGAGCGCATTTTCGGTGGCATCCCTCTTGTTCACCACCGCTACGTTTTCGACCAACCTTCTATTCGTTTCCAACATTCAGGCGCAAAGCCGCAGCTTTTCCATTCAGATCGCTTCTGTCGAAAACGAGCCTGAAGCCCAAGCCATCGCTGCCGATCTGAAATCCAAGGGTATTGAAGCTTACCTGGTCAAATCCGAAGTTCCAGGCAAAGGCACACGCTTCCGTGTTCGCATAGGCAAATTTCCCACTATGCCTGTCGCGCAAGCCGCCGCGAACAAATTGGTCAATGCCGGTTCGATCAGCGAATTCGCCGTGATGTCTTACGAACCGCCACTGACTTCGCTGATCGCGCGCCGCGAAGCCAAAAAACCTAAAGCTGCGCCCGCCGCCGAACCGCAAACAACACAACTCGCCGCGCCCGAAACCAACAAAACCGAAACGGCCATTCCCGAAGAAACCAAACTGGCCGCCCAACCGATTGAAGAAGCCAGGCCGGTCGAAACTAAATCTGAACCAGCTACCGCTCCGGTGAAACTTGATCCGGCCAACACCAAAGAAGCGGCAAAAGAAGAAGTCGAAAAAGAAGATGTCAAAGTTGAAACCAAGCCGGAAACCGCGCCTGAATCAAAGCCTGAAGCCCGGCCTGAAACAAAGTCAGAAATAAAAACGGAAGAAAAACCTGTCGAGCCGAAACCTGAACAGCCCATTCCGCAGCCTGCCATTGCCGACACCGGTTCGTCTGCAGAACCGAAAATCGCTGCTCCACTGTTGGCCGAAGTGATGACTGAAGCCAGTCTTTCCAAAACAAACTGGCGAATGGTTCGTCGCACGGTTGAGACCGACAAAAATCTTCGTGCGGTTCACTTTGTGGACTCAATGACCGGCTGGGCGGCGGGCGACGCCGGAGCCGTTTATCGCACCACCGACAGCGGACGCACCTGGAAACCGCTGCTCAGCGGAGTTTCCGCCAATATCAACTTCGTGAATTTTCTGGATTGGAATCACGGCTGGATGATCGGCGATTCCACAAGTAAAGACGACGACGGAGAAACTGTCTTGCTTAGCACGATCAACGGCGGTCGCACCTGGATGATTCAGAAAATTCCTAATCTGTTGAGCGTGCATTTTTCTGACCTGCAAAACGGCTGGGCCGTTGGCCGCAACGCCACTGTTTTGCGAACGACCAACGGCGGCAACGACTGGAAACCCGTTGAAGAAATCCAGAGCGTCATCGGTTTGCCGGTCGAATCGTCCAATTACAATTTTGGCTTTCGGGACGTGTACTTCCTTGATGCGAATCACGGCTGGCTGATCGGCAACTTTTACGGACGCGCGCAGAGTAACATCGGCGGTTTGTTCGTCACTGCCGACGGAGGCAACACCTGGAAACGATTGCCGCTGACCATGCAAACGCAACACGTTTCAGGCCGCTTCACGCCGGGTTTGCTGCATTCGGTTCGGTTCACGGACGAAAACACCGGATCGGTTACAGGCGAAATGCGCGATGGTGAAAACCGATTCTTCTTCGCTCTGCATACCCGTGACGGAGGCAAAACTTGGGAACAACACCGCACTCCCAGCCGAGCCACGCACAGCACCCAATTCCTAGACCCAACCAACGGCTGGATGGCCGCATTCGCTCCGCGCGAAGGCAGCGCCGAAGCCGTCGTCTACGACACTTCCCTGATGCGCACCGACAACGGAGGCCAATCCTGGCAAAACGACTTCACCGCCAAAGGCAGCCGCATCCGCAGCATCTTCTTCTTATCGCCGTACAAAGGCTGGGCGGTCGGTGATCGCGGAATGATTCTGCGGTATGAAGAGAAGACCAAGGCGATGAATTGAAAGCTGTTGCAACGGGTTTCGAAGAAGGCGGTTATGGCAAAAGAGTCTAACGACTTACAAAAACAATATGCTTTTCAATATCTGGCAACTGCACGCCAGGAATGGAAAAGACTTGGGATAAAGTACCCTGATTATTTGTCTGATCGAGATGCGTTTTACAAAAGCATCAGGTAAGAAGTTATACCTGAATTCGTTAAACGTCGTGGTGATGAGGAGATTTTTCTTGACGCTATGAGAGAATATGCCCGTGATGACTGGGTCAAGGCTGGTTTTGATGAAAAAGAATTTGATAAAAGATTCAAATCAGCTAAAAGATGGGCTTCGATAGGCAAGAGGATGCCAGTGAGGCCGAAGCGATCATGCAAGCAAAACTCATAATCTTGGAAAAATTGCTTGCTGACTCTGCGGCTGTTGCTGCCAGTATTAATGACCTTGCAGCACTCTTTAAGAATCAGGAAGAGGATGAAGAGGCGGATTAAGCAATGCCTCACTTCCTCAATATGTGCAGCAGGTATAACCTTTTGAGTAAGCCCAATGCCAGTCCCAGGCGGTGCGGATGATTGTGGCAAGTTCGGGGAATTTGGGTTGCCAGCCCAAAACTGCATGCGCTTTTTCGGCATTCGCTATCAGCCGCGAAGGGGCGCCAGCGCGGGCGGGTTCGACTTTCACTTCGCTCGGCAAGCCGGTCACTTGCCGAGCGGCTTCGATGACTTCCATGACTGAATAGCCCTGACCGTTGCCGAGGTTGACGCACTCGGATAATTGGCCGGAGCGCAGATGCTTCAACGCCAGAATGTGTGCTTGGCCTAAATCGGTTACATGAATGTAATCGCGGATCGCAGTGCCGTTGCCAGTCTTCTGCGAAAATTTGGTTGAAAAGAAAGGCGTGTCTCGCCAAGCTGGCACGCGAGGGCGCGTGCGTTCCCAGGCTTAAACAATTCCTTTGACCGCTTCGAAAATCTGCTGTTCGGACATCAAGACCAGATTCGCTGCGGCGGCCAGCGGCACATACGAATCCACGGCGCGAACGGAATTCATGCGGCCTTCGAAACCGTCTTCGGTCAGCGAAGCAATCACCGCGTCGGCGATGCCTCCGCCAGTGGCTCGACATTCGTCGGCGACGATGACTTTGCCGCATTCGTCGGCGTGCTTTTTCACTGCTTCCATCGGCAGCGGATTCAGCCAGCGCAAATCCAGCACGCGGGCGTTGATGCCGTGTTCGTCTTTCAGCCGTTTCGCCGCGCGCAAACTCAGCCGCAATCCGTTGGCATAACTGACAATCAGTGCGTCGCTGGCTTCGGAGTTGTAGACACCAACTTCGCCGGGCAACAGCATCGAAGCTTCACCATTTGGCGCGGGGTAATCGCTCAGCCACAAACCGTCGCCGTCAGCGTACAAATCTTTTTCGTGATAAAGCGCAATGGGTTCCAGAAAGACTCCGACGCGGCGACAGCTTTTCGCCGTAGCCACCAAGCCGCGCAGCATTCGGGCGGCGTCGTCTCCGCGCGAAGGCGTGGCCAGCAACAAGCCGGGAATGTCTCGCAACGCGCCAATCGAATTGTCGTTGTGGAAATGGCCGCCGAAGCCTTTTTGATATGCCAAGCCTTGCACGCGCACAACCATAGGGTTGGCAAACTTTCCCGACGAAAAGAATTGTAGCGAACAGGCTTCACCGCGAATTTGATCCAACGCGTTGTGCAGATAAGCCAGATACTGAATTTCAGGAATCGGCATCATCCCAATCATCGCTGCGCCTTGAGCCGTGCCCAGAATCGTCGTTTCGTCCAGCAAGGTGTCGAAACAGCGTCCGATGCCAAATTTCTTTTGCAGCCCGGCGGTGACGTAATACACGCCGCCTTTTTTGCCTACGTCTTCACCAAAAGCCTGGATTTCGGGAAAGCGCAGCATTTCATCCGCCAGCGCCGAATTGATGTGCGCGCCCATCGTTCGTTTGGTCGGTGTCGTGGTTTGTTCGGGCAAAGCATTATCGAACAGTTTGGCGCGCGCCTCAGCGGCAGCTTGGATTGAAGCCGTCGCGCGAATTGCGGCTTCGTCATAAGGCGCAAGCGGCGCGATGATTTCGGCGGCGGTCGTCAATTTCGGGCGGCTGATCGCTTCTTCCATCGCTTCGTTTATGCGTGATTGCACGTCGGCGACGATGGCTTGCAACTCGGCTGGCGTGGCCGCGCCGGTTTCGATCAAACGCCGAGCGTTTGTCAGCAGCGGGTCTTTGGCTTCTTCGGCTTCGATTTCGGCCAACGTGCGATACGTCGTTTCAACATCGGTTCCGGCGTGTCCCCACAACCGAGTCGTGTGCAGATGCAAAAACACAGGCTGGCGCAACTGCCGACAAGTTGTAATGGCTTGACTGACCGTGTCGAAGACTTCATCCAATTCGCCTTTGGCTTCGAAGTAATGCAGGTGCGGCTGATTGCAGAACGAATCGTGAATCCAGTTGTTCGGCGTCGAAACGGAAATGCCAATGCCGTTGTCTTCGCAAAGGAAAATCACCGGAGCCGCACCGCCTCTGCGAATGGCATACCGCGCAGAGTTGATTCCGGCCAGCGCCGTCGCGTGATTGGCCGAAGCGTCTCCGAACGAAGCCAACACAATCGAATCATCGCTTAACTCTTCGGCCTTGCTGGTGCGTCGCGCGGTTCGCAGCGAAAACGCTAAGCCCGCAGCTTTCGGCAAATGCGAAGCGATGGTGCTGGTTTGCGGAGGAACCCACATCGTGCGGCTGCCCCAGACTTTGTGGCGGCCTTCGGAAATCGGATCGTCTTTGGACGCGCAAAACGACAACAAGGTGTCAAAGATCATATCCACGCCTGCTTTGCGCGAACGCGCCGCCATCAATCCGCCGGATCGGTAATGCAAAAAGCATGGATCATCCAATCGCAGCAACGCTCCGACAACGGCGTTGTTTTCGTGGCCTGCGCTGCCGATGGTATAAAACCCTTCGTTGCGTTTTTTCAGTTCGCGCGAAGCGACATCCAACAATCGGCTGGTGATTTGATCTTCAAACAGTTCCAGCGCTTGAGCGACGGTCAGCGAGCTTTCAGGACGAAGCTTTTCAGTTGGCGAAAGTTTTTGAGCAGCAGGTTGAGCGGTTGCCAGATAATCGTTGAATCGGGTTTGAACGATTTCGACGCGAGTCAAAGGAGTAGCCATAACAATGATTCCAATTGAATTGAGTTGATTGTAGGACTGACACGGTATGTTTTCCGTAAGTCCCAAATCGAAGCAGAAAACTTTGAAACAGGATCAACATGATTTTTTTCAGGATGAACAGAATTCAAACCTGACCGAAATCTTGCCGGGATTGAGCATCGTGTGAATCCTGCCGAAAATCTTGGTAATCCTGTGAGGAACGGGTAATTGAAAAAGGCTTTGCAGCGTTTTCACTGCAAAGCCTTTTTCGCGTTTACGATCATCATCGTGATGAATCGGGTTTAGTTTTTGGGCGTAGCGGGAGCCGGTGCAGGCGGAGCCTTCACCACTTCGTAACCCGCGGCTTCCCAGGCGTTCAAACCGCCAAGCAGAGCAGAGCCTTTTCCTTTGAATTCAGTTGTTTGTTCGAGTAAGTACGCCGCACGGGCGCTGGTGTGTTCGGACGGTCAGGTACAGTACGCAATGATCTGTTTGCCTTTGGGCAGTCCGCTGAAATCGCCAGACTCGAATTTGCCCAGCACATAATCAACCGAACCTTTGATGTGCGACAGCTTGTAAGCTTCGGTGCCGCGAACATCAACGATGATGGCTTTGCCGTCGTCCACCAATTTCTTGGCTTCTTCCGGGCGCAGGCGCGGCATTTTGTCTTCTGGATTTTGAGTGGGCGAGGGCGCAGCCGCTGCCGGATCAGGCGTTGTGACTGCTGTGGTGTTCGGTGAGGTCGTAGAAGCCGCCAGTTTTGAACAAGCCATCGCCAAACACGCGCTTGCCAAAATCAACGACACACGACCAAGCAAGGAAAATCTTTTCATAGCTTCATCTCACTTCGTTTTTTAGGGTTGTTTGCAATGGTCGAGAGCGGAACCTCGACCAGTTAAGAACGGCGCAAGTTTACACGATGGTTTCGGAATCCCACAATCGGCGAGCGATAAAATTTCACAGCTTGAACTTTCCGAATTCGTCATCCAAGATGCTTTCCTACTGACGATTTCCAGTTCAGCGCAAACATTTGATGAAGGCTTATTTCCGCATCCATTTAATTCTGCTTGTCTGCATTTCAGCTTTTCTGTCTGTTGCTTGCGGCTCAAAACAAACCGTTCAACCACAGGCGGCTTCCTCTCCGACACCGACACCGACTCCTAAACCAAAACCTTTTGTCGCGTTTTTGAAAGACGGAGATTTGTGGGCGATTCGCAGCGACGGCGCTGACGAACGAGTGCTGGCGGTTTCAGCCGAAGGGCAAACGATTCAGGATTTCGTCTGGGCGATTGACGGCAGCCGCGTGTATTACGTCGCCGGATTGAAGTTTTACGAAGTGATAATTGCCAGCGGAAATCTGGCCAGCGCGGGTGAATTGACTGCTCCGCCGGGCGTGACGATTGATCGTATTGAAATGTCGCGCGACGGCAGCGCGTTTCTCATCAATGCGGTGGACGCCGACACGTTCAACCGTTTGTACGCCGTCACCGTCGGTCAGAACGAAGCCCGCGAATTGACGATTGACCAGTTCAACGAATTGATCCTGTTGCGTTCGCCGGTCGTCAAAACGATTGGTGAAGCTTCGGTTTCATCCGACGGCAACTGGATTTTGTTCAAAGACATTGTCGGTGCCGGAGAAGAATTGTTTGTGGCCAGTGTGGAAACCGGCGCGCGGATTCAGGTCACAAATCTGTATCAGCTTGGCGGGTTTGAAGCCTCCGCCGAAACCGAAGGCGGGCGGCGCATTATGGAAGCAGCCTGGTCTGCGGACGGACGTTACATCGTTTTCAATCCGATTCAATACTGTTCGGAGATCGGCTTGTGTTCTGGCCGATTGTTTCTGGTGGAAGCATTCGGCGGCCCGCAGCTTCAGCTTTCGATTGACATGATGGTCAGCGTGCCGAACGGTTGGACTTCAGATGGCAACTTGCTGGTGTACGACGACGGCAGCCGGGTTGTCGTCGCCGACACGCAAGGTTTTCCCAAAGCGTTGACTGAAGGCCACCATCCGAAATGGCAGCCCGTTCAGTAACGCTTAAAAGCCGCTTTCGGCTGATGGAGCAATTTCCTGTTTTACTTTTCGATGTTTTCTACCTGATCGCCAGAGCGAAAATCCTTCTTTGACGAGTTTGAAGATCGTTCGCCGGTTTTGAGCAATCACTTTCAGCCAATCCAGTTTGCCCATCTGCGGAAAGTAAATTCCGCGAAAACACAGCCGGGCAATCAAAATGTTGATTCGATAACCAAGCGATTCATGGCTCAGCGCGTCCACTGCGGCGGCAATGGCTTGGGGGCTGTATGAACTCGTCCAGGCGTGGTTCACCTCTGCCTGAGCCTGGTCAATGCTCATTTTCAGCGGCGTATGAGCCATCTGGAACGGCTGAAAATCCAGCCAGTGTTGAGGCCGAGTCAATCGCCCGGCGTCCGCCAGTCGTTTGTAAAGCGGCGTCGAAGGAAACGGGATCAACGTGCCGAACACAGGCAAGCCGGGCGCCCAGCTTCGGATTTGTTCAAGCGTTCGTTCGGCTGTGCCTTGCGTGTCGTTGTCCATGCCGAAAATGAACGACGTGATGGCGTGAATGTGGCGCTGAGCCAGTCGGTCAATCACCGCCGCGTATTCGCCCGGTTTATTGAATCCTTTGTTGGCGATGGCCAGGTTTGTCGGATCAATGGATTCCATACCGATGAAAATCCATTTGCCGCCCGAAGCTTCGATCAAATCAACCAGTTCTTCGTCGCGCAACAGGTTGGCGCTGATTTGAGCCACCCAGTTGACTTGCGCGTTGGCGGCGATGATGTCGCGCAACAACGATTTCGTGCGTTTCGGGTTGATGGCGAAATTGTCGTCAATGAAAAAGACGGCGTTTTGCCCGCCTTCCTTTTGAGCGCGAGCTTTCAGCCGCAGCAATTCATCCACGACGCTTTCATTGGTGCGAAATCGGATCGAATCGCCAAAGAACCCCGTCACCGTGCAAAACTCACAACCATAAGGACAGCCTCGCCCGGATTCGACAGGAATCAGCCGAAACGTCCCCCAACCTCCCGCCAGCTTTTTCAACATCGGCGCGAAAATGCCAGGAACCAGATTGAACTGATCCAAATCCAACGTTTCCCAAGGAATGGACGGATAGGGTTGCAGGCTGGGTTTTTTGTCTTTGCCTTTTTCATCAATTGTCGGCGAGTAAATGTCTTTGAGTTCTCCGCGTGCGGCATCGGCGACGATCAACGGCCAGGTTTCGTCGGCTTCGCCAAGAGCGATTGCATCGGCGTGACGCGGGCCGCCATTTCGTCCAAGCGGTTCGTCGGGGACTTCAGTGACGTGAGGGCCGCCCATCACTACAGGAACTCCCACGGCGCGAACGGCGTCGGCCATTCGATAGGCTTTGGCAATCATGCGGGTCATCGCGCCAATGCCCACCAAGCCAACTCCTTGTTCGCGGACGAACCGTGCGAGTTCTTCTTCGTTCATCGCTTGCGCGTTGCCGTCAATCAAAATGACTTCGTGGCCGGGTGGCGTCAGCGATTGCAACAGGAACATCCACAGGTGAGGCATGAAGTTACGAGTCACACCGTTATCGGGGTTATAGAGAAGAATTTTCATTGTTTTCTTGAGTAGGCGGAACGGAACAACGAAAGCTGTGCCAGTTGATGAAAGCTTAACTGTGAATAGCTTTTGAAAGGTAACTACTTAAAAGGAGGGACAGGAAAGAAAGCAGAGCAAGTTGAGACAGCGGGTGGGCTATTTCAATTTATTCCGGGTTCTCGACCGGCAATTCTTCACCGCACCAACAGATGCGGCGTAGCAGCTACAGTGAAAATTGTAAGTGGTGTTGTAAATCAATTCTGCCAAATATCAGTTGCGATACCGACATCCAGCATCTGTCGAGCGCCGTTGATGACGGCCATCATCGGGTTGTCGGCGACCCGGACTTCCAGCGAAGTCGCCGCTGCCAGTCGTTCTGGCAGGCCTTGTAATTGAGCGCCGCCGCCGGTCAGGCAAATGCCGTTTTCGATGACTTCACACGAAGTTTCTTCGGGCAAACGGCGGACGGTGGAATGAATCGCTTCGACGATGTTGTCCAGAATGGGTTCGATTGCTTCGTTCAGGTCATGACTGCTGACGCACAAATCCAGCGGTTCGCCGCTCAGCAAATCGGTTCCGGACGTGACCAGCAGTTCTTCCTGATCGTAATCAAATTGAGCGCCGATCAATTGCATCAGCCGGTCGGCTTCCTGTGGAAACAGCAAAACTCCGTGACGGAACGAAACCATTTGCGCGACGGCGTTTCGCAAATCGCTGCAAGCCGTTCGCACAGCCGAAGTCAAAATCAAATTGCCGGAACGAACCACGGCGATGTCGGTGACTCCGTCGCCGATGTCCACGATCATCTGGGCGTAATGCGAAGCCACGTCCAAGCCGGCTCCGATGGCGGCAGCCAAAGGTTCCGGCGCAACATACACTTCGGAAGCTCCGGCTCGCATGGCGGCTTCGATCAAAGCGTCGCGCTCTTCTTCGCAGGCGTCGGTTGGCGCGCAAGCCAGCACGCGCGGTTTGAACAATCCGAAACGTTGCGCGCGTTTCAAAAATGGTTTGAGCAGTGAACTGGCGGCTTCGATGTCGGCGACGACTCCGGCGTGCAGCGGTGAAACGGTTGGCGAATACGGATCAACATTGGCCAGCCAGGCGGCGCGATTACCCACGGCTTCGACTTCGCCGGTGATGGGTTGAAAACGAATGAGCGACGGTTCGTCGGCGATCATGCCGTGACCGAGCGCATAAAGACGAGTGTTGGCGGTTCCCAAATCAATCGCCAGATCAGGTGGAGCGACGAGTTTTCGTAAACCAGCGGTAATTCGCTGCATCAAACATCCTTTGGTAAAGCCTTGGGGAAGGCGTTGATTCGCTTGGGGGCGAGATCGTGAGGACGGTTTTTCAATTTCGTGTTTATTGAATTGTCAGCAAGGCAATTTCGGGCGGGACTCCGAATCGCACTGGAATGATGCTGGTTCCGACGCCAGTGGTGACGAACAACTGTTTGCCGTCTTCGATTACAAGCCCGGCGGCGTAACGTTGTTTGAACCTGGACGGAACCACCAATCGCCCGACCAGCGGGAGCGCGATTTGACCGCCGTGAGTATGTCCGGCAATGGTCAACGCGACGCGATTGGGAATCGTCGGGAAAAGATCAGGGTTGTGAGTGAAAGCGATGATCGGAGAATCATCCGCCACCTGATTCAACGTTTCGGCGATTTTCGGATTGCCTTCCCATTCGTCGGCAAATCCGGCCAGCCAAAACGCTTTTCCATTCCGTTCGATTTTTACTGTTTGATTATCAAGAACCCGTATGCCCGCTTCTTCAAATGCGTTTTTAACACGCGGCGCATTATACCACCAGTCATGATTTCCCAAAGTGGCGAACACGCCGAGCGGCGCTTTCAGGTTTTTTAGTTCACCGGCCAGAGCTACGGGTTCGATGAAACTGCCGCCAAGCACGTTTTGAATGACGAAATCGCCGGGCAGCAAAATCAAATCCGGCTGCTGAGCGTTGGTCAATTCCACCAACTGGCGAATTTTGTCGAGTTTGACGTGCGGCGCTCCGGCGTGAATATCTGAAATTGCCGCGACTTTCATTCCGCGCAATTCCGTCGGCCACAAAGGCAAAGTGATTGTTTCCCGGTGAACAATCAGCCGGTTCGGTTCGATGAACAGCGCATAAATCGCTAACAGCGCGCCAATGCCGAACAGCGCCAGCGTGATGATTTTGCCGCGCGTCCAGCGTCGTTTGGTTTGTGGTGCTGCTGTCGAAATCGTCATTTCTTTTTGCGAGGCTCCTTGCTCTTCCCGGATTCTTTCAGCGTCAATTCCAGCAGTCGAGTTTGATAAGCGTCGTTGTTGCCTGAAAGCGGGAACGCGATTTCGACCAGCTTCCAGCCGCCTTCATCGCCTTTTAGTGTGCCGCCCAGAACCGACACGATGCTCATTCCTCCGCGAAAGCGCAGAGTGTAGGTGCGACCGGACAATCCTTCGAGTTTTACACTGAAACGATTGGTGGTTGGAGTCGCAGCTTCCAGCACTTTCAGCGAAGTCGTTCGCTCGCCAATTTGTGTTGGTGGCGTTGGCACGTCGAATTCAATGCCGTCTTTGAACGTGATTTCGATGATGGTTCGGCGTTTAAGCACAGCGTCAAACTGACAAGCCGAGTTCGCTCCGTAAAAAGCCGGAGTGAATTTAACCGACTTGCCATCCACCGTGACTTTCGTGATTTTAGCCAACGGCGGCAAAGCCGGAGCCATTTGGAGTTTTAGTTCGGCGTCATCGTTCTTCTCGATTTCAAATCTCAGATTTGAAATCGAAGATCGCCGCGCTGTGATCGTCAATCGGCTGGAACCGATGCGGTAATTTTTGACTTTCAGCGACTCCCACGCGGCTGGAAGTTGTGGCGCAAATCGCAAAGTTTGCTTTGCCGCATCAGCTCGCAAACCCAACAAGCCGCGAACAAACGGCGTGACGACCATTCCGGTCGAAAACAATTGATGCGGAACTGATTCATCCAAGGGGCGGTAAAAATCTCCGGACAGAATTTCCGGGTGAGTTCCCAGCGAATGATCCAAGCCCAGATTCGCCAGTTGCTGCAAATGCGCGAAGCCCGAATGCGGGCGGCGATATTCGTATTCGGCGCAAGCAACAAAGCCAGTCAGAAAAGGCCAGACGCCTCCGTTGTTGTAAGCAATCGGATCATAAGCCGGGCTGGTGTTGGCCAGCATCCGCGCGCCCCAGTCTGTGCTGATGGCCGATGAGCTTAAGCCGTTGAGTGTTTCGTCAACTCGTTTGGCGTTTAGCTGGCCGAACATCATCGGCACGGAAGTCCAGGCCGTGAATTCGTTGTTTTGCTTTCCGCTTTTGGCCAGCGCGTAGGCGAATTTTTGCGCCTGTTGGTTCCAGTACAATTCGTTGATCGAAGCGAAGGCACGTTGATATTTTTGATCGGCCAAATCGCTCAACGATTTTTCGCCCATCACCAAAGCCAATTCGCGCATCGCCAGCGAAGCTTCCAGATTTGTCGCCGCCAGATAAATGTCCTGGTGCAGGTCTTCCAGCAGCGAACCAAGTTCAGACGCGCCAAGTCCGGCCAACGAATTTTCCAGAATGCCGTCGCCGTCAGAATCGTTGGCGATGCAAAAGTCGTAAGCTTTCCGAAGCGTCGGCCATAATTCTTCGATCAGTTTTTTGTCGCCGCTCTGCCGGTACAAATTGTAAACGGCGGCGATGTAAAACGGCGTGGTGTCGGCGTGGTAGTAAGCGTACGGAAACTCTTCAAACCATTTGATCATTCCGGCAGCTTGCGAAATTTCGTGAGTGATCTTGCCGTCGGCTCGCTGGAATTTCGCCAGGAATTTGAAGGCGGCTTTCATCGAATCGAAATCGCCGTAGCCTGTCATCGCATAAGAATTGATCGCGGCGTCTCCACCAAAAAACCATCCGAAGCCAGGCCGCGCGCCATTGCCCGTCGCTCCCCAACCGGCGACCAATCCCAAACCCAGATCGGGATTGTCCACCATGCCTTTGTCCATAGCGGCCTTCGCCCATTCAAACGCCAGATTGATTTTCGCGTTCGGCGTTTCGACGCTCATCATTTCTTCGCGCAATCGGCGGTAATGGTTGAAGGTCTTTTGGTACTGCTCAGGGACAGAAGCGGCCAGCCGGTTGTACAGATCAATCACCGGCTGACGACCGTTGAAGCCAGCGGCGACGATCAGCGGGTAATAACGCTGCTTCGCTGTTTGAGGATCAATCCTGATGTCGAAGCGCAAGGCTCCGTCGGCGAGTTGATGCGCTGGAGTCGAAGCTCCGCGAGTCGCCGCCGGACAGCCGAAAAAGGCGTTGAACTTGCGACGGCTTTCGCTGATGACGAAGGCTTTCAAATCATCGCGCCAGCCTGCGCTTTGTCCGCCAAGACCTGCCGGCCACATCGGTTTCATGTCGGGCACGAAGCTGACCGTCACGGTCAAGGCGCGCGGCGAATCGGCTTCGAGCAAAATGATCGAACCGGCTTCGTCAATCGGCGAAAAGAACGTCGCTCGCAACGTGAAGAGTTGGTTCGACGCAACCAGCGTCGTCGCTTCAGGCCGGGCGATAATGCGTTCGATGTTGTCGGCAAACTCAACCGGCGTGTCTTGTCCTTCGACTTTGATGCTGATGCGAGCGTCGTGAAAGAGCTTCATCGGGAAGACCCACGATTCAAACACGCCGTTTTCGTGGCCGAAGATGGCGGACTTTCGCCCGACCGCATCGAAATACACGTGCGGTCTGGCGGCTCGTGTCAGTTCGATTGGGTTCGTTGGCAGCGGAAATTTCGCTGGCAAATTTGGCGAAGTTGCTTGTGGAGTTTGCGCCAGCCCGATCGTCAGGCAAGCAAGCGAGAGAATTGCTACAGAGATGATTCTTATGGGGATGAACATCGCAGTGTCTAAACCTTTTCGGCTTTTGGCGATTTAACGCAGCGGATCGCCGGAATTGATGTGAAAGTGAAGGTGTTTGGAATCTTGATACTTGCCCAGATTGGTCAGCACGCGCGCTGCTCCATGTTCGGCAACGACCCGGTCGGCAATCTGTTTGATCACGTCGAACAGTTCGATCAGCAATTCGTTGTCGCCCGCTTCCAGCGTCAACAGAGAACTGATGTGTCGTTTGGGAATGACGACAATATGCACCGGCCAGAACGGGCGTGTGTGATGAAACGCCAGCACGTTTTCAGTTTCGTGAACTTTAGTGATGGGCGTACGCCCACTCAAGGCTTCTTCGCAGTAAAAATCTTCAGTCATAATTAAACCTGTCCAGCCTTAACCAACTCTCGCCGCCGAGCGCGCGTAGCCAAAAATTCTTTGGCTTCTTTGTAAAGGCGTTTGCGTTCTGCCGATTTGAAAATTGCGCCTTTGACTATGCGGTAAATCGGCTTCGGACGGAAGTAGTATTAACTGATGTTACGCGCTAAAGAATCGAACATTGGGTTTAACACGGTTTTCGTCCCGGCAGGGACGGTTTGATATTAGCCCGGCAGTTCACTGCCGGGAAAAGCAGCGAATGAATCGGCGTCCTGTAGGGACGCTTGAGTTTCTGCCAAAGCAGGGGTCAAGCGTCCTGACAGGACGCGGCGGAGAAAGGCACTGCTACCCGGCGTTGAAACGCCGCGCTAATTTCAACCGTCCCTACCGGGACGAAGAGACTGTCAAACGCTTTATTTGATCTGCCATCACGTAACATCAGGTATTAATCGCAAAACTTGTGGGCCCAATCCAGCCAAACCGGATACCAAAACTTTCTATTTCGCGCGTCGCAGGCCAGCGCGAACTCGCGCCGCCATCAAACTTCTCAAACGAAGGCGGATTGAGCAAAAGTGTTTTCAGCAAAACGAATACCTCTCTAAAAAACAATCAGAAACACTGTCAGGAAGTTGGTCAATCGGAAAGTAGCAACTGATCTATGGCAAGGCAAGCAATGAATTGCGAGCGCCCGTCAGTCTCAGTTATGCTGCGCGCCGCATTGTCGCCAAGCCCCTCGGTTTTATGTAGTCACAATCAGCTTTCGGTCATAAATTATAGGAGCATTGCCAGTGTCCAGCATCATCTTTGTTCACGGAACCGGCGTCAGAGCCGCCAGCTATCACGATTCTTTTGAAAAGATCATCACTGGATTTTCTTCGCTTCAGCGTCGTCCGCAAATTGTTCAGTGCCTGTGGGGCGAATCTGCCGGAGCGCGTTTGCTTAACGGCGGAGCTTCCATTCCAGATTTTGATTCCACCAACCCACAAGGCAAAAAAGAGGAACAGGCCGTCGTCTCGTGGACTGTGCTTTACGAAGACCCGCTTTACGAATTGCGGTTGTTGGGGCTGTGTCCGCCTCCGCCTGGAGCAAACCTGCCCGGCGCGCGAGCCGACGAAGAATGTCGTCGTTTGTTGCGTGCAATTGCCGATGACGGCGAAATCACTGCTCAAGTGCGTAAATGCGGGTTGAGCGAAGTTTGGCAAACAGCTTCGGACAGCTTGATGAAGTCGCCTGAATTCGCCGCCGCGCTCAATTTCAGCGGCAATCGAATCACAGGCGAACACCGCGAAACAGTTGCTCGCGCCTTGGTTGCTCAATCGCTGGTGTTGCGTTATCCCGCCAATGATCTGGACGACGGTCTGATTGCCGTCAATGGCGCTGAACGCGACGCGCTGGTTGAAATGTTGCTGGTGAAATTGGGCGGCAGGACTCGCGGCTGGCTGGGCGACAAGCTGAAATCCATCGCGGCCAAGCCTTTTGAATGGGGAGCAACGCTTTACGGCACACGACGGCGCGGCAAGGTTTCTGAAGCTGCTTTTCCCGCTGCCGCAGACATTTTGATGTATCAGGCTCGCGGCCAGGCGATTCGGGATTTCATCCGTCAGACAATTGAGCGCACAATCGAAAAGCACGGCCAGCCAGTCACTTTGCTGGCGCACAGTCTGGGCGGCATCGCTTGTGTGGATTTGCTGTTGGAAGAAAATCCGCCGCCGGTTGAATTGCTGGTCACTGTCGGTTCCCAAGCGCCGCTGCTTTACGAAGCCAATGCGCTGGTCAGCCGCGAATACAGCGCCAAGCCATTGCCGGAAAGCTTTCCGCGCCGCTGGTTGAACATTTATGATCCGCGAGATTTTTTGAGCTACGTCGCACGCGGAGTCTTTCACGGACCGGAAATCAAAGACCTGCGAGTCAACAACGGACAGCCGTTTCCTCATTCGCACGGTTCATACTGGGACAATACCGAAGTGTTTGACGCCATCAGCAAGGAGTTGCCGTAATGCCAAACGAAGCAGAAAAAACCTGGGCCATTGTCGTCGGCATCGAGCAATTTGAATTCGGCGCAAAGCTGCCGGACGCTGCAACGCATGCTTGCCGCGTCGCGCGTTGGCTGAAAGATCGCGGTGTGCCGAAAGAGCAAATCAAACTCTTTCTTTCGCCTTTACCAAAAAAACAGGCTGTCGCCGATGGATTGGGCATTGCCGTCAAACCCGCCACCAATCGGGAAATTTACGCCACCATTGAAGACGAATTGGCCAACCTGCCGCCTGAAGATTGCGACACGCTTTTCATTTATTGGGGCGGTCACGGCAGCATTGCCGCCGATGGCGAGCGTGTGCTGTATTACTCCGATGCCAAAGAAAACTCCTGGCATTGTCTGGATTTGAACGCCTCTTTACTGGCACTGCGCGGAGAGCGTTGGCAGAAATTCGCGCAACAAGTTGTGATTGTTGACGCTTGCGCCGATTACCTGGCCGCCGATGGAGCGCGGCTTTCCAAACAGCAATTGACGAAAAGCGCGACTCTGGCAGACGTGAGCCAGTTCGTACTTTACGCCGCTTCGGCTGGCGAAACGGCCAGCAACGATTTGGCGGGAAACTTTTCGCGTGTGGTGGGCGACTGGTTGGAAGCTAATCCGACATGGCCATTGGCTGAAGAAAAACTGGCCAATCACGTCAAAGTCGAATTCGACAAATTGCGACGGTCTGGCAAATCCAGCCAGACGCCGTTATGGGTTTTGCGCGGGCACAACGGCGATGATGACGATCTGCATGGCGATTTGAAAAGTGCCTTTCTGCACGCCCGATTGACCGGAGAACTGATTCGGCAAATTCGTCCGCTGCCAATCACTACCGAACAATGGCAAGCGGCGTTTTTGCAGACGTCGCGTTACCTGGATCGTTCGCCCAGCAAACCGGCTTCGCGCGATGAAATGGTTCATTCGCTGGCGCGCGTGCAACCTGAAAAAGGTAAGGACCTGCCCGAACCGGTTTACGAATTCGTTTGGCGAGCAGCAACAGAAAACGGCCAGGAAGATTTGCGGAAATGGGTGGAAAACAAAATCGCCGATGGCGCGCAGTTGGCGGCGTTGAAGGCTCGTTTTGAAAAAGAATCCGGCCTGCAAAATTTTCATTTGATGATTGAACTGAAACCGCCAATGCCGCACAAACGGAAAAAGCAGCCATTCGCCGAAAGTTTGGAATGGCTGCTTTGGGATGAATTGCAATCGCGCAGTTTGCCTACGCCAGAAGGCGAATCCAGCGTTCGCCAAACCAAAGGCACGCGCGAAGACGCCCAACGACACGTTTCCGATTTGGTGGGAAAACGATTCGCTCAATCGCGCGGCTTTCATTTAGGAGCTTCGCTGGCGGTGGAATTCTTTTTCGATCTTGACCATTTGCTGACCGAAGACGCTGAACATTGGGATCATCAAGCCAGCGACCTGGGCGCGAGTCATCCGGTGGCAGTGCGTTGGCGCGGTCGTCAAAAACATCTGGCTTCGTGGCAAACCCTGACGGACAAATTGCACGCGGAGCCTGCTCGGTTGAGTTGCCCGACTGTGCGCTGGCTGCCTGACGACAAGCTCAGGACGACCCGTCATTTAGCGCCGCACTTTATCAACGACGATGATTGCCATCCGCTGATCGGCTTTCGCTCTCCGCCAACGCGCGGCACGCCGGAGTTTGATTTGTTGGAAACGGCTCTGAAATGTGGAGCGCCTTTCGCTTTCTGGCCGCGCGCGCCTGTTACCGACTGCGAACATTTTCAAACTACGCTGGCGGAAAAAGCCGAACGGAATCCGCTTGATCGCTTCCCTGCTGGCATACGCGAATTGCGGGAAGAAGCATTAGGCGACGAACAACATCCGGCTGCGAACTTGACGTTGTTGTGGGACGATCCGCGCCGCAACCCATACGCGAGCGGCGGTTTTAAGCCAATGGAATAAGGCATAGAACAAAGCAGGTGTCGGTAGCCCGCGCGTCAGCAAGGGCTTTTTCACCAATACCAAGCCCTTCCTGACGGTCGGGCTACTGACACGGCATGTTTTGCGTGTGAAGGAAAATTCGATGAAAAAAAACTGGAATCTATTTCAACCCGGTCAACTACCGAACGAGAACATCAATCCTTTGCTGCCCGAAGCTCCGCCCTGGCGAAGTTTCGATGGCAAAGTCGCCGACGATTACGAATACCCGTTCACCTCCGACGAACTGGAAAAACGCGGCAAGGGCTTTCAGACCGATGCGGAAGGCGTGATGGCGCGGATGGTCAACGCCGCGTTGTGTTTGCGGCGACCTTTGTTGGTGACGGGCGAACCCGGCACTGGCAAATCTTCGCTCAGTTATGCAGTCGCGTGGCAATTGCAACTCGGCGATGTTTTGAAATGGCCGATCACTTCGCGCTCCGAATTCAAGAAGGGGCTTTATGAATACGACGCCATAGGCCGTTTGCAGGACGCGCAATTGCCAGACGCCGAAAAAAAAGGCATTGGCGCTTATATCAAACTCGGCCCGCTGGGAACCGCGCTGTTGCCGGTGGATCGTCCGCGAGCTTTGTTGATTGACGAAATTGACAAAAGCGATCTGGATTTGCCCAACGACCTGTTGCACGTCTTTGAAGACGGCGAATTCATCATTCCCGAACTCGAACGGCATTCGGAAGAAACCGTCACCGTCAAAGACTACAACGGTCTGAATGTCGAAATTCACAAAGGCCGAGTGCGTTGCCGCCAATTTCCATTCGTCATTTTGACCAGCAACGGCGAACGCGAATTTCCGGCTCCGTTTTTGCGCCGATGTTTGCGGCTGAAAATGCCCGCGCCGACAACCGACGCCGCGCTGGCGAGCATTGTCGAAGCCAGAATCCAAAACTCTGCGATTACCAACACCGCAGCGGATTTGATTGGCCAGTTTCTGAAACTGAAAGACAACCGCGCGCTGGCCACCGATCAATTGCTGAACGCCGTTTATCTGATCAAAGGCGAACACGGCGTCAACAACGACGAAAAAGACGCGCTGGTCGAAGCCTTGCTGCACGCGCTTTCCGGCGAACCCGACGGCGAGTAAATCAGCGCCGCGACCGGTAGGCAATGAGCTTATAGCGATTTGCATAGAGAAGCGGTGGGACAGGTTCGTAACCTGTCCCACCAAGCCACAAACCATGCTCATCAAACTCCAAAAACGATTTGTCAAAGCCGATCTGCCGCTGGACGTGCGAGAACTGGCCGAAGCTTTATGGTTGACGCAATTTGATCTGGGTTCTGCCGTCGTCGAACCAGAAGAAGAGCGCCACGAAGTCGAACAGGATTCGGAATCGCCTGCCCAGAAATTGCCGACTACGGTTGCGCCGCCGATCGAATCCGGCCAAACCGCACAAGCCGAATCCGCGCGATTATCGGCAGTTGGAGCAGGCAGCGAAGGCGCGCCAGCCGTCGAAGTCCGTTTGCCCGGAGTAACACCATTGCCGCATTCGCTGGCTTTGGGCAGAGCCTTGCGACCATTGGCTCGTCGTCGCGCTTCAACCCATCGGCTGGAACTGGACGAAGAAACCACGGCCATTCGCGCCGCCGAAAGCGCGGTCAACAAACAGTTAATTGTTTCGCCCGTGTTTCGCAGCGCACCCGAACGTTGGTTTTCCGTGGCCATCGTCGTCGAAGAAGGCGCGGCCATGTCCGTCTGGCAACCAACCGCCGAAGAACTGGTGCGGTTGTTTACTCAACACGGCGGATTCAACGAAGTCGCTTTATGGCGATTGAGATTCCAGGCTTCCAAACAGGGGGAGAAGGCGAAACCACCAGTTTTGGTTTCGCCTGCCACAGGCCAGACGCAGCCGGTTGGCAGCTTGCAGCGATTAGGTCAGCGGCAATTGGTAGTTCTGCTGACCGACGGAGTTTCCACGCGCTGGCGCGACGGACGCATGGCTGAAACTTTGGCGCGTTGGGGGCGAACCGGAACCGTCGTCATCGCTCAGGTTTTCGGCGAAAGAATGTGGCAACACACCGCCCTGGGCGAACCCCAATTCGTCGTCACTGCCGAAGCTCCGGGCAATCCTAATAAAGCTTTGCTGATCGAGCCGCGATTGCCCAAAGACCATCTGGCCTTTCCGGTAGTTTCGTTGTCGCCGGAATTGATTGGCGAATGGGCGCGAATGGTTATGTTGCCCGGTTCGCCATACAGCGCAATCGCGTTAAAAGTCAGGCCGGAATCAAGCATTGGGGGCACGGGGAGCGCGGGGGAAAACAACCGGAGTTTGCCAAGCTCTATTCAGGAAATGGGTGGGACAGGTTCGGAACCTGTCTCACCAGTTTTCAGCATTTCGGCTGAAAAGCGGCTGGCGGAATTTCGTCATCTGGTTTCGGACGAAGCTTATCAATTGGCAATTTATCTTTCGTGGTTGCCGCTGGCTTTGCCGGTTATGCGATTGGTTCAGGCGGCCATGTTTGCCGAAGCGCGTCCTGAAACTCTGGCTGAATTTCTGTTGGCAGGCATCGCCCGTCGCAAAGACGGCGATCAACCCATTGCCGATCCGAACAAGCAACAATTCGTTTTTCACGACGGCATCCGCGAAGCTCTGCAAACGCGCATTCGCCGCGACGAATTGCCGCCGATTCTGCGCCTGATCGGAGATTACATTTCCCACCGCATCGGTCGCCGATTCAGTTTCACCGCGCTGTTGCCTCATCCAGACGGCGACAAGTCGCTGCCGCTGGACGACGAACTTCAACAGTTTGCAGACATTCTGCGCGAAGGTTTGATTCGCATTGGATTGGGACACCTGTTCGAGACCAAAAAGATCGAACTTGAACCGGAGCCTGAAACTCCGCTGACGCTGGAAACATTCACTTTTGACACGATTAGGTTGAATCCCAACGGCGAGGTCAAAGAACGCTTCACGCTGACCGCGCGCCAGTTCGTCGAACCAAAAGCGCCGGAGTTGAATCTGGAAATGGTAGAAATTCCCGGCGGCAGCTTCCTGATGGGAACTTCGGACAAAGACGCCGTTGCAGTTCGCAAGGAATACAAACGTTACAAATGGGATGAAACGTGGATTGATACCGAAATGCCGCAGCACCAAGTCGAAGTTCCGCCGTTTTACATCGGCAAATTCACCATCACTCAAGCGCAATGGCGCATCGTAGCCGGTTGGGACAAAGTCGAACGCGACCTTGATCCCGATCCCGCTTACTTCAAAGACAAACCGGATTCCGCCCGACGCCCGGTTGAACAAATTTCGTGGGCAGATGCAAAAGAATTTTGTGCGCGTCTTGCCAAAAAGACCAGTCGAGCTTACCGTCTGCCGACCGAAGCGGAATGGGAATATGCCTGCCGGGCAGGAACCACTACTCCTTTTTCTTTCGGCGAAACCATCAACACCGAATTTGTAAATTTCGACGGCTCGCGTCCTTACGGCAAAGCGAAGAAAGGTAAGGATCGAAATGAAACTGTGCCGGTCGGCAGTTTGGGGGTGGCAAATGGTTTCGGGTTATTTGATATGCACGGCAATGTCTGGGAATGGTGCGAAGACACCTGGCACAACAGCTACAACGATGCGCCAGATGACGGCTCGGCAAGGTTGAGTGGCGAAGACTCAGGTTTCCGGGTGGTGCGTGGCGGTGCGTACATCGATGATGGCGCGTGTTGCCGCTCCGCTCAGCGCCGCTGGTACGACGACTTCATTCAGGTTGTCGGCTTCCGGGTTGTGGTTTCCGCGAGGACTTTTTAGCCCTTTGTACTTTTGCCCTCTGGCACTTTGCTCTGGTTTGCGCTTTACCCTTGGGAGCGAAGCGGAGCGGAGCGGCATGAAAATTTTTTTTTGAAATCGGGTCCTCGGGATCCAACGATGTTTGGTCGTTTTCGCTATGGTCACAAGCCAAAACGAGGCGACGAAATCGGGGTGCGACAGTACCGGGTGGTGCGTGGCGGTGCGTACATCAATAATGGCGCGAATTGCCGCTCCGCTCAGCGCAACAGGAACGACGACATCAATCAGAATGTCGGCTTCCGGGTTGTGGTTTCCGCGAGTACTTTCCAGGATCAGAGCTTGTGG
>CADECP010000015.1:0-69232 GCA_902825875.1 uncultured Acidobacteriota bacterium | reverse complement strand
TGTCGGCTTCCGGGTTGTGGTTTCCGCGAGTACTTTCCAGGATCAGAGCTTGTGGAAGGGATTTCACGAGTAAGAATAAGGAAAGTCCAGTTCGCATTCCGGCGATGTGGGCGACTGCATCCGAAAATAACCATGGGCTTGAACATGGATTCGCCTCCACCAATTACCCCAAGACTCAGCCTTGAATCCGCTTATACTTTTTGCCAGCAAATGGCAGAACGTCATTACGAAAACTTTCCTGTTGGTTCGTTGCTGATTCCCAAACGACTGAGAAAACACGTTTTCAGCATTTACGCCTTCGCACGGACGGCGGATGATTTCGCCGATGAAGGTTTTGGAACGCGGACGTCCACGTCCGCAAGTCCGACGGAAGCTGATCGTCTGGCGGCGCTCGAAGATTGGCAGCAAAAACTGGAACGCAGCTTTGCCGGTGAAGCCGATCATCCCGTTTTTATCGCTCTGGCGGCGACCATGCGCGAATTGAACCTGCCCAAAACGCTCTTCACCGACCTGCTCTCCGCCTTCAAACAAGACGTGGTCAAACGCCGCTACGCCAATTTTGACGAAGTGCTGGATTACTGCACGCGCTCGGCGAATCCCGTCGGACGGTTGATCCTGTTGCTGTTCGGTTATCGAGACGAACGGTTGTTTCGACTTTCTGACCACATCTGCACGGCGCTGCAAATGGCCAATTTCTGGCAAGACGTTTCCTTAGACATCGGAAAAGATCGAATCTATCTGCCGCAAGATGAATTAGCTCGTTCCGGCGTCAGCGTTGAGGATTTGCGCGAAGCCAGATTCAGTCCGCAGTTTGCCGAACTGTTGAAGTTTCAGGTTGATCGAACGAGGAAGTTTTTCGAGCAAGGAAGGGAATTGCCGGAATTGATCAGCGGACGATTGAAATACGAATTGCGGCTGACGTGGTTTGGCGGCGCGCGCATTCTGGAACGAATCGAACAACTTGGTTACGACACGCTGAACCAACGACCGACAATTTCATCGCTCGACAAATTGCGATTGCTTGCGCGAACATTGCTTGCCTGACCATTTCCAATTAAAGAATGAGGCCTGTAATTCGGTACGGAACCAGGAGCGGTAGCGACTGGGAATTGTGGTAAGTGCTACTTCCAGCCAACCCGGTCGCTACTGCTCCCGGTTCCGTACCAGGTCTCAAATTATTGATGAATAACCGGAGGAACAATGAAGCGAACACTCTTTGCCATCAGGCTTTTTATCGCCGCGGTGTTTTTGATTACCTGCGCGTCTTTGGGCCGCACAACGGCTCAACAAGCGTCGCCGCAAACCGCCAAGCCTGTTACGCCGCTGAAAGTGGAAGATGTTTCAGGTCTGGCCAGACGCATCCAAATCCGTTTTCTTGAACTGCGAAAAGAAGCCGAATTCCCCGGCGCAAACATCGGCATCGTCTGGGGCAACGACCGTGCGATGAGTGTTTCAGTCGGCTTTTCGGATTTGGAAAACCAAAAAGCCCTGAAACCGACAGACAGAATGCTGGCCGGCAGCATCGGTAAAACTTATGTTTCCACCGTCACGCTTCAACTTGTCGAAGAAGGCAAACTCGAACTCGACGACAAGATTGAAAAATGGCTGGGCAAGGAAGCGTGGTTTGATAGGCTGCCGAACGCGCGCGACATCACTTTGCGAATGTTGATGAATCACAGCAGCGGCATTCCTGAACACGTGCAAGAAAAAGCCTTTGCCAAAGCGATGCTGGATCAGCCCGACAAAGTCTGGAAGCCTGAAGAATTGATCGCTTACATCCTGGACCGCAAACCGCTGTTTGAAGCTGGCAAAGGTTGGAGTTACGCCGACACGAATTACATTGTCGTCGGAATGATTTTTGAGCGAGTGACGGGCAAAACCGTTTACGGCGAAGTGCAGCGGCGAATTCTGGACAAGCTGAAATTGAAAGAAACTCTGCCTTCGGACAGTCGCGTGATTGCCGGATTGATTCCAGGTTATTCGCAAGTCGGCAGCCCGTTCGGTTTTGAAGGCCGAACAATCATCGAAGGCAAATTCATCGTCAATCCGCAGATGGAATGGTGCGGCGGAGGCTTCGCTGCGACGGCGCAGGATTTGGCTCGTTGGGCGAAATTCCTGTACGAAGGCAAAGTGCTGGATCGGCCAAGCCTGAAAGATTTGCTGGACGCAGTTCCGGCCAAAACCGGTCGCGGCGACAAATACGGACTCGGCGTTCAAGTCCGCGAAAGCGAGTGGGGCGTCAGTTACGGACACGGCGGATGGTTTCCCGGTTATTTGTCGGAGATGGAATACTTCCCGCAACACAAAGCCGCCATCGCCGTGCAATTCAACACGGACGACATTCGCAACAAGTTGAAACGAAGACCGCGCGCTTACGTGGCGGAAGTGGCGCAGATGGTTTTCGGCGCGCCGTCACAGGCGAAATAAAACGTGGAAAAAATTGGATTATTGGGAATCAGGTTTCCGGTTCCGGGTTTCTGGTATCAGGGGCAATGAATTCGCTGTTGGCGTCGTTTATTTGTCTTTGTCGAGCGGCAGGAATTTGATATCGCTGTCGAACTTCCGATAGTTTTTGAATTCAATCACGTTGCGCGTGTAGTAACGGTCGCGGTCGCTGCCGAGCAAGACTTCGGCACGAACGGGCAGCAGGTAAGGCTGATCGGCGATTTTCACCCAATCGTATTCAACCGCGCTTTCTGACAAGGTGATGGCGAAATTCGCAGGCATGCCTTCGTTGGCTTGTTCGATTCTCAGCACTCGTTTGGTTTCGACATCAATCCAAACGGTTCCTTGATAAGCGGCGGTGATTGTTTGGTGAGTTGTTCGGTCTGTGATCTGGCTGCTGGAAAAAGCTTTTTTCACCTTGAAGTCGTAAACGACGGCCTGGCGTTTGTTGAACGCTTCTTTTCGTAGTTCTTTGAATTCGGCTTTTGAATCGGGCGAAAACGCAGCGGTCAGCAACGAACCGAACTCGCCGGTCGAAGTCGAACCGCCCAGATTTTCATATTTCAAGGTCGAAGGCTTGCCGTCTATTTTGGTCAGTTTGTATTTCTCGCCGCCTCGCTCTCGATAAGCCAATTCGATTTCCAGAGTGTCCTGTTTCTTCCAATCCTTGTCGCCGGGTTTCTGTTCGTAGCGCGTGACGGTTTGCGTAGCCATAAAGTCCGGCAAGCTGTCGGCGTATTCCAGAGCGAAATATCGCGCCTGTTCCAGAAATGGCAATTTGGCGAAGGCTTCAGCGCGAGCTTTTTCTTTGGCCGCTTCGGATTCTTCTGTCGGTAGCGGCGGAGCGGTTTCTTCGGCTGTTTTCAATCGCGGGCGTTCGGGCGGAGTTTCAGGCTCTTCTTTTTTGACGGAGTTGCGAATGGCGTCGAGCAGAAACGATCTTGCTCCGGCTTTTCGCAACGCTTCCAGGTTTTCTTCGGTGATGGGAAACGCCACTCCGCGCTGAGCGATTTCTCCGGCCAGATCGCCTTGTTCAATGCGTTTGTCGGCTTTGGTTTTCAGGAAGGTCAGAATTTCTTCTTTGGTGACAGGCGGCTTTTTGTCCTGCGCCAAACCGCCAATCATCGCAGCGCATAGCGCCAAAATCAGAAAACTGCCCACCATCAAACTCTTTTTCATCGCTAAGCTCCGTTAAGGTTTCAAAACTGCAATCACCGCAAAATGATCTGAAGGCGTGCGGCCATCGCGCGCAGTGCGGTCAATGTCGGCTTTGACGATTTTCCATTCCGCCGAAACGCCGATCCAGTCAATTCGTTGGCCGGAATTTTCACCGGCTTTGAAACTGGAAAACGTGCCTTCATTTGCTTCTCGCTTCGGATGCGTCACACGGTAAACATCGCGCAGCGCAGAAGCCTTGCCGTCAACCGAACCGAAAAACGCCTGGTAAGGCGGGTTGTCTTCGCCCGCGTTGAAATCTCCAGTGACTATGACGCGACTGGTTTTCGCGGCTTCTTCAACCTTTCGCCGAATCAGTTTGGCGGATTCCAGACGCGCTTGTTCGCCGCGATGATCGAAGTGTGTGTTGAAAAACATCAGCGGTTTGGCTTTGGGTTGCAGCCGGTCGCGCAGTTTGACCCAACTGACCATTCGCGTCAGCGAAGTATCCCAGCTTTTGCTGCCGGGAATTTCGGGCGTTTCGCTCAGCCAAAAATGTCCGCCGTCGAGTTTCTCAAACCGGCTGCGTTTGAAATACAGCGCGGTCATCTCGCCTTTTTCCTTGCCGTCGTCGCGTCCAACACCGAGCGATTCATAGCCGGAAAGCTTTTCGGCCAGAAAGTCGCGCTGAAAACCCAAAGTTTCCTGCGTGCCGAGCAAGTCTGGATTGAAGGCTTTGATCGTTTCGATCAAAAAGTCTTTGCGCTTGTCCCAATGGTTTTCGCCGTCATTGGCCGTGCCGTAACGGATGTTGAAACTCATCACACGAACTTCAGTCGAAGCTTTTCCAATCTGACCGAACGCCAATGAGATCAACAGGCAAGCCATCGCCGCTGCCAAAACAAAATTCAATTTGTTCATCGTCGCCTTTCTTATTGCGGCCAAACGCCGTCCTTGATGTCACGCAAACTGAGCTTTTTCGGATCAATCATGACGTGTTTCACTTTCTTGCGGTTCCAGGTGTAAGTGATGTGAACCATTCCGTCAGCGGTTTGAATGATCGCCGGATAGGAGTATTCAGCTTCGGGCGGGCCGGGTTCCAGCACGGCGGCGGCTTTCCAGTTTTTGCCGTCTTCGCTGACGGCCAGATTGAGCGGCGCGCGGTCGCCCCACTTGTTGGGTTTGACCGTGACGTGGTTGTAAATCAGCAGGTGACGACCGTCTTTCAGCGTCACGCCGTCAATGCCGGAATTCGGATTGGGCAGCGCCGTCGCCGTCAACTTGCTCCAGGATTTGCCGTTGTCGTCCGACCACGATTCGACGATTTTGCCTTGTCGGCTGCGAAACAGAGCTTGAAGTTTGCCGCCTTTATGAAAGAAGACCGTCGGTTGAATGACGCCAAATTCTTTGCCGTCGTTGATGGCTTCGGTGCGAGTCCAGGTCTTGCCTTGATCGGCTGTGCGCTCGAAATGCACGCGCCAGCCGTTGTCTTCGCTGCTGGACGGGCAGAGCAAATCGCCGTTGCTGAGTTCAACCGGTTTGTTTTTAATCGGCCCCGCGATTCCATCCGGCAAACGAACCGGCTTGCTCCAGGTTTTGCCGCCGTCTGCCGAAGTCATCATCATCCCCCACCAAGTCGAAGGGCTGGGGCCGACTTTGTAAAACAACATCAGCGGGCCGGACTTTGGTTGGTGGAGCACAGGATTCCAGGTTGGGTAACGTTTGGTTGGCGATTCGACGCCGTTGGCAACTTCGACCGGAGTCGTCCATTTGCCGTTTTCCCAGCGCGAAACCCAGATGCCGACATCCGGATTTTTTTCCTTCGTGCCGCCAAACCACGCCGTGATGAGCGTGCCTTTGGATTCGGCAATCGTCGAAGCGTGGCATTCCGGGAAAGGCGCGGTTTCATAAATGAATTCAGTTTTGACGACGCCTGGTGCGGAACTTTGCGCCAGCGAACCGGCGATCAGTATGGTCAACAGCGCAATCAGAGAAATTGTGCTTAAGAGTCGCATTGCGTTTGGATTCTCCTTGGTTTGTGATTGGCGAGAATGTACAAGCAGCCGGTCAATGAAGCAATGCGGCAGGAAGTTCTCCGGCACAGCAAGATTCACATGTTGGCTGTGGCAAGAGACGCGATTACAATGCCGGCCATCTTGATTGTGCTAAGGGGGTTTTATCCTTTTGCAGCCTAATCAGATTTTTTACCCACACCAACTGCTGTAGAGCCACTTTTTTTGCTATGAATCTGCCACTGGAAGGAATCCGAGTTTTAGATTTTGGTCGTTACATCGCCGGGCCGTATTGCGCGATGTTGTTGGCCGATATGGGCGCTGAAGTCATTCGCATTGAACGGCGCGAAGGCGGCGAAGATCGCTACGTTTCGCCTATCACCGCTCCTGCCGACAAGGCGGGCGAAGGGCCTATGTTCATCGGCTTCAATCGCAACAAAAAAGGCATCACGCTTGACCCGGCGCATCCCGATGCGCGCGAGATCAAACGGCGCTTGATTGCTTCGGCAGATGTCGTCGTCGCCAACTTGCCGCTGGACGTGCTGGCCAAACTGGAATTGGATTACGATTCGCTGAAAGCCATCAAGCCCGACATCATCCTGGCTCGCGTTTCGACCTTTGGCCACGAAGGGCCTTATGTGAATCGTGTCGGCTTCGATCCCGTGATTCAGGCAATGTCCGGCGCAATGACTTTGACCGGAGTTCCCGGAGTGCCGATTCGTAGCGTGGTTCCGTTTGAAGATTTCGGGACGGCTCTGCACACGGCCTTTGGCGTGATGGTGGCGTTGTTCCATCGTCAGAAAACCGGGCAAGGTCAGATTGTGGACGGTTCGTTGTTGGCGACGGGAATGATGTTCATGCAATCGCTGCTGGCCGAACGTTACGTGCTGGATATTGTTCGCCAGCAACAAGCGAACACCGGTTACACGGCGGCTCCGGCGGATTGTTACAAAACCAAAGACGGCTGGCTGGTTGTGGCCACTATCGGACAACCTATGTTCAAACGTTGGGCGCGATTGGTGGGCAGGCCGGAATTGATTGACGATCCGCGTTGCGTTGACGATCTGGCGAGAGGCAACAACTCCGAGCTTATCAACTCCGCAATGGACGCCTGGATTTCCAAGCTGACAACCGAAGAAGCGATTCAGCGGCTGGAAGAAGCCCGCATCCCCTGCGGCAAAGTCTTTCAACTCGGCGAAGTCTTCGACGATCCCCAAGTCAAAGCTCGCGGCCTGTTCAAATTCATCGAATACCCGGACGGCATCAAACCGATTCCGGTGTCGAACACGCCTGTGCAATTGTCTGAAACGCCCGGTTCGGTTCGCCATCGAGCGCCGACACTTGGTGAACATACGAACGAGGTTTTGTTGCTGCTTGGCTTCAACGATGCGGAAATTATGCAATTCCGGCAAAGCGGCGTTATTTGACCAACGCCAAATATCGCGCTTCGTTGCGAACGGAATCGTAAAACTGATCTATCTTCATCAAGCCGCGAGAATACCTGCCGCGATTTTTTTCCAAAACATCAAACGCCGTGTCTTTATCGCCGAGCGCAAGGTACAACGCCGCCAGATAATACGGATGGCGCTCTCCGTTACGGTCTTTTTCCAGCATTTGCTGAAGAACCTTTTCAGCTTCAACGCGGCGACCAGTCAAGGCATGCACTCTGCCCACAGACGCCAGCGCCAGAATGCCGCCGTTCGAGGCTTTCAATGCCAATTGATGTTCCGCAATCGCTTCGTCGTATCGGCCAAGCTGTTCGTACGCCAATCCCAAACCCCAATGAGCGCGAATGTTGTTCGGATCGAGTTCCAATGCTTTTTTCAGTTGGTTAATTGATTCGTTCGGGCGACGTAACCGCCCCAGCAACATTCCGTAAGTGACATTGAGCGGTGCTGAAACAGGATCAAGTCGGCGGGCTATGGCGGCGTGTTGCAATGCTTCTTCCAATCGGTTTTCGCCAGCCAGGTCCACGGCATAATACACTCTGGCCGGCGTGTAATTGGGGTTCAGTTGAATTGCCGTCTCGAATTCCCGATGGGCGATGTTGTGATCGCCGCCGTAAGTGGCCGCAGTTGCAGCTCCGAGCGAGGCATGAGCTTCCGCCAGCATCGGGTCAAGCTCAATGGCTTTTTGAGCGGCATCTCTGGCTTCTGCCCAGAAATTATCGTCGCGTTGGCCGCCCAGCATGACTTGAGGTGTGCCGAGCGCAACATAACAGTCTGCGAGTCCGGCATAAGCCAGCGCAAAATTCGGGTCGAGTTTGATCGCCTGACGTAGAAGATCAATCGCTTTATTGCTGGACTCCGGAGTTCTTTGATTCCAAAAATAGCGCCCTTTCAAGTAAAGCTCGAAGGCTTCGGCATTTTCCGTGTAGCGTTTGTTGAGCAAACGCTGCTCAGGCTCAGTCAGTTTTAGCGTCAGTGCGTGCGCCACTTTTTCAGAAATAGTGTTTTGAACTGCCAGGATGTTGGTGAATTGTTCGTCAAAACTTTCTCCCCAAATCGCTTCGCCATTCGAGGCTCGCAAAAACTGCACGGTTATGCGAATGCGGTTGCCATCACGCTGAATTCTGCCATCAAGCAGCGCGTCAACTTCCAATTCGCGTGCTGCCGTCAATAGATTCTGATCCGGTTTCGAATAACCGACGATGGAACTGGTCGGGCGGACGACGATTCGTCCTGTGTTGCTCAGTCTGGTAATCAACGCATCCGCCAACCCCAGCCCTAAAGAATCGTCGTCAACTCCTGCCGTTAATAATGGTTTGAAAGGAAGCACTGCCAATGAACGAATTTCGCCTTTGTTGAAAGTCGTCAGCTTGTCTCGCCAGAAAAAAAGTCCTGTTGTGATGAGAGCCAGCATCACTCCCACAGCCGGAAAAACTCCCCAAAGCTTCCATCGTTTTTCTGGAACTCTGTCCCGGATTGTGGCGGGAATAGGGATGTTCGTCGTCAGTGGTTGAGTGTCAGACAGAGTGACTGATTCAGTCGGCGGAAGCATTGCAAAGCTGGCCGCACCGTTCGCAATCTGATCGGATGATTTCAGTTGGGGCGGGGGTTCTTTTTCAATAGGTGCAACGAACCGATAACCTCGCCGAGGAATGGTTTCAATGAATTTGAGTCCGTCTTTTCCATCGCCGAGTGCTTTTCGCAATGCAGACATTGAAACCGTCAGGTTGTTTTCTTCGACGATGGTGTCAGGCCAGAGTGACCTCATCAATTCTTCTTTTTCAACCACACCGCCGGAGCGTTCAACCAGAACCAGCAACAGGTCAAACACCTTTGGCGGAATCGGAACTGTCTCCGTTTGCCGCAACAGCAATCGGTTGGTCGCATCCAGCCGAAAATCTCCAAACAGATATATTTGTTTGATTGCAATGAACATAGCGCGTCTTAGTAACTTCCTAGTAACAAATTAAAGCGAATTTTTGCTCAACATTAAGGACTTAACCAAGCGAAATTCGCAAAATGAGCTTGGTACTGAGTGAGGTCTAAACCTTACTTACCGGCACGAGAAATTAGTTTTTGTGCCGGATTTATTTAAGCGCGACACGCAACTTTTCTTGTCCGGCTTGAGGGTTTTCTTCGGTGGTGATGCAAGCTTGGTTGTTTTTGCCGCATCCCAACAATGACAGCCGCATCAAAACTGGAAGCAGTTTCGATGGCATCGAGTTGAATGGTGGCCTGTTTGGCCGATGTCTAACGGAGCACAGCCGTTGTAAATCACAGCCGGAAGAGAAAGGTATGCGTGTCGCGTATTTTTTGTCCGAATACCCCTCAACCAACCCAGCTTTCCAGTGCTTGCTTTCCTGTCCAAGTCAAACCTTTGATTGAGGTTATTTCCCCTTACTCATAACACGTTCGGCGATGGTTTTGAACTCATCTTTTGATTCGAACATCAATCCGACCTGCTTATTTTGAATCTTGGCATTGACGATGTTGACCTGATCGTCAAACAGCTCGCTGAACACTTTGTTTTTGAGTTGAGCGCCTTCCAGCGCATTTGAATTCGTCGGGACGGCAGGCATTTTTCCTTCAACGTATACCCAGAACATATCTACCTGCCATTCCATCCCCACCCAATTTAACCTGACCGGACGACCGGATTTGTCTTTCAACTGAAAACTGTCGCGCAGGTAAGCCATGACGGTTTCGGCGATTCGTTTGTCTTTGTTGATGGCGGCAGGGTCGAATTTGACTTGCCGTTTGGCATGCTGGCTGAGCGCGTTTTCAAAATCGTCGGCGTACACGCGCAGGACGATTTCGACCGATTGCGCTTTCTGGTTGTATTCAAGTTGGGAAACGCTGACGTGAACCTTGTGGGAAGTTGGAATGCGGAATGCTGAATGCTGAATTGGCAAGTAAGCCGCTGCCAGACCGAGCAGCAACGCCACCAGAAACACTGGGCACTTTCGTCCAAACATTCCGCATTCTGCATTCCGCATTCTGACTTCTCCTTACTGTTGTCCGCTCGCCGACGGAGATTTTCCTTTTTGCTCGCGCATCGGATTTGGCTGCAACTGTTCCTTAAACAATTGGAAACGCGATTTGACCGGGCGAGGCGGCCAGAAATTGTTGTTCAATTCGGTGTCCGCCGTTTCCAGATGCGGATCAAGCGTCAAGGATTTGATTTCCTTCGGCGTGACGATCAACTTGGAAACCGCGACGTTGTTGCGCCGCCAGATTTCCGCCGGGATGCGAAGCTCTTCCTTTGAACCGTCGGTGTATTCGATGGCGAAGATCACAGGCATCACCAAACCGCCGATGTTTTTCAAATCCACGACGTAAAAGTTCAAGCCGTTGTTGAAGAGTTCTTTTTCCTTGTCGCCGAGCGTCGAAAGAAACTGCTGGTAAGCGGCGCGATCGGCTTCGGTGACTTTCAGCGGATCGTAACTGTTATAAAAATCTTTCAGCCCTGCGTCTTTGTCTATCAGCTTGGGCAGCGGTTTGTTGCGCTGCTGCGCCAACGATTCCGGCTCAGATTGTTCTTTGCGTTTGGCCAGCGGCTTTTCGACATCGGGATTGCGCGAATCCGTGTTGAACCACTTCACGCCTTCAATCGAAATGTCGCAATGTTCATTGGTGTAAAACCATCCGCGCCAGAACCAGTCCAGATCAACTCCGCTGGCGTCTTCCATCGTGCGGAAAAAGTCCGCCGGCATTGGCCGTTTGAACTTCCAGCGTTCGGAAAAAGTCTTGAAGGCGAAATCGAATTGCTCTCGACCAAGAATCGTTTCGCGCAGGATGTTCAATCCCGTAGCCGTTTTCAGATAAGCGTTGTCGAACAGATTCACGATGGATTCCGAATTGGTCATGATCGGATCGGCTTGATCGCTTTTCATGTAATCCACGATCTGGCGCGGTTCGCCGCCCCACGAAGGATAATTCGTTTCCCACTCCTGCTCGGCCAGATATTCCAGGAAAGTGTTCATACCTTCGTCCATCCACGTCCATTGGCGTTCGTCCGAGTTGACGATCATCGGGAAGTAGTTGTGGCCGACTTCGTGAATAATGACCGAGATCAAACCATATTTAGTTTGCGCCGAGTACGTGCCATCCGGGTCTGGGCGCGGGCCGTTGAAACACATCATCGGATATTCCATTCCTCCGCCGATTGGCCCGTTGACCGAATAAGCTACGGGGTAGGGATACTCGAACGAATACCGCGAATAGATGTTCAGCGTGTGAATGATCGAAGCCGTCGAATACTGCGCCCAGAGCGGATTGCCTTCTTTCGGATAAAGCGACATCGCCATCGTGCCCGCCGACGGCGTGATGCCTGCGGCTTTGTGAAGCTGCGCGTCCCAAATGAATTTGCGCGACGAAGCAAAGGCGAAATCTCGCACGTTGTCGGCGTGGTAAACCCAGGTCTTTTTGCCTTTGGGCCCATTCTTGTTGCCCTTTTCGTTGGCTTCGGCTTCGGCGGGCGTGACGATGAAAATGGGTTTGGTTGCGGTTTTGGCTTGTTCCAATCGTTGGCGCTGTGCGGCGGTCAAAACCTGCTCAGGATTTTGCAGCACGCCGGTTGCGCCAACTACGTGATCGTCCGGCGCTGTGATGCGGACTTTGTAATTGCCAAATTCCAAAGTGAATTCGCCTGCGCCAAGAAACTGTTTGTGCTGCCAGCCGGAAACGTCGTTGTAAGCCGCCAAACGCGGAAACCATTGAGCGATGCCGTAAAGGTAATTGCCGTCCGCCGCGAAATACTCCAGGCCGGAACGCGCGCGATTCTTTTTGGCGTCCACGATCTTGAAATTCCAGTCCACTGCAAAAGTGAAGCTGCCGCCGGGTTTGAGCGGTTCTTTCAAATCAATGCGCATCATTGTTTTGACGATGGCGTGCGGCAGCGGAGCACCTTTGGCATCTTTGACCGCCGTGATGTTGAAGCCAAAATCATTCGTCAGCCGCGTCAGGTTTTCAGCCAGCGCCAGCGGAATGCGTTCCAGCGACGGAGCCGTGCTGGTCAAATCGGCGTCCGAACCTTTCTTGAACAGGTTTTGATCCAGTTGCAGCCACAAATAGCTGAGCGTGTCCGGCGAGTTGTTGAAGTAGGTTACGGTTTCTGAACAGATCAATCTTTGATTGGCGTCGTCCAGTTCGGCGTCAATCACGTAATCGGCACGCTGTTGCCAGTATTTGTGACCCGGCGCGCCCGAAGCCGTTCGCTGATCGTTTGGCGTAGGCAGGATTTCTTCAAGCTGGCGGAACTTGTCCACCGGAGATTTTTTGTTTTGAGCGAAGCCCGGCGCAACGACCAGCACGCAAGCCACGACACAGAGCATCAGGCGCTTGAACATAAGAATGGTTCCTTCTTTTTCTTCAGAGGTGTGACAGGATCGTCACGGTCGCGCGCATTCTAGCCGTTGATCGCGTCATCGTCCAAAGCTGATTTGCTGATTGTCGTTGCCGGTTATTGGCTTGAGAGGATGATGAGTTGATCCGTCTCGATCAGGATTTTCGTTCCCACCTCGGCCATTTGGTCAAACAGCCGTATTCGTTCATTCACCCGTTTGGGTAAAGGAACGCAAACACCACCATGTCATTTTGCCGTCTGATTGCTTCTGCCGTTCCAATTCAGCGTGCTTTCCGCAATGGCGCTTAACGCTTCTCCCAATTCCTGGCCGCCGTCGCTGAAAATCTCCAACGGAATGGCGTCGGATTCCAGAAAGGCGCAGACTCGCAACAGATCGGCGGCAGCCGCGCTGGCCTGTTCCACCTGTTTGAAGGCCAGCGAAAACGTGACAGCGACGGAAGGATGATCCTGCGTCAGTTCGCCGCGATGAGCCAGAAGCTCCGCGCGTTCGGTGGCGTACAGACGCAGGTATTGTTCAATGCTGGACGGCATTTCGACGATAAACGCCGCCGCCTGATCCAGCGCCAGCGGCAATCCATCCAGTTCTTTCGACAAAGCTTCGGCCTGTTGGCGCAATCCGGTTGGCGCGGATTCCAGCGAATCATCGCTCTTCAGCTTGCCGGTTTTTCTCAGCAAAAAGAATGCGCCTTCCGCCGGGTTCATTTTTTGGACAGGGTTTCTTGCGGCGATGTCTCCGACGTTTTGCGCGCGAGTCGTCAGCAAAACGTGGCCGTTCTTTTTGGCGGGAATGAACTCTCGCGCCAGCTTCAAATCGTCCGCGTTATCCAGAATCAGCAGCCAGCCGCCAGCTTTTGGCCGTAAGCGTCAGGATCGTTCTGCAACGCGAACAGTTCCGAAAGCAATTTCTCCGGCGTGACGGTGATCTGCCCGCGAACGGACGCCAGTTCGCCTTGCGTGTCGGGATCGTTGACGCGCAATTCCACTTCGATGGCTTCCGGTCGCCGTTCCACAAAGCAGAGTTCGAGTTCTCCGTAGTTGGCTTTGCCGCTCATTGGTCAATTCCTCAGGGCAATTTCGAGTTTCGGATTTCGCTGAACCAGCCGAGACGCGCCGCATCATAGAATTGCCGTCTGGGTCGAGCAAGCCCAAAGGTAGTGGTTACCGGTTGGGTAGAAAGAGTTGAAACCACAAAAGGCGCAAAAAACACAAAAATCTCTTCTGTCGTTTTTGTGTCTTCTGAGCTTTTTGTGGTGAAACCGGCTCCTCAGTTAGTAGACCAATGTATTGCAATGGGGTTGGCAAAAATTGGTTCGGCCAAGTTACGCGCTTTTCGCGTGGGTGGTGAGGCATTCGCGCGAACAAAAGACTTGGGCGCGATTGCGGGAAGACACCGTCAAGGCATCGCGCGCGGAAACAAACGCTCCGCAGGCGGCGCAGCGCACCATATCGGCGCTGGGAGTCATTTTGCCTCCCAATTGGTCGCGCATGGTTTTGACTTCTTTGATTGTGGATTTCAGGTGAGAACTCAGACGCAAGATGGCTTTCAGCACATACACGACAAAGCCGAAAGCCAATAAGATCAACACCGCTCGAAGAATGAATCCCAATTCCAGCCTCCGGTGTTATTTTGGTGTGTTGGGGTCTTTCGGGCCGTGGTCGAGCGTGGTTTTGTTTCCTCCGCCCGCTCCCGCCTGAGCCGCTTTCAAATCTTCGCGCGCCCGGCTGATGATTTGCGGAGTCAGACTGCCACTGGCTTCAACACGACTGAGCAGTTTTTCCGCTTCGGCCAGATTGGTTTTGGATTCCAGATAAACGGTGAACAACAACATTTCCAGACGAGGATTTTCCGGGCGAAGTTCGAGCGAACGTTTGGCAGCTTTGATCGCTTCGGGAAACTGGTTTTTCATCGAATGCACCAACGCCAAACCGTGCTGGACGCGAGAATCATTTGGATTGGCTTTTTCGCCTTGCGCCAAAAATTCCATCGCTTCGTCCGGGCGACTGATTTGTATGAACTGGTCTGCGACATCCAGTTGCGCCTCGACATCGTTGGGATTGGACTTGGCTTTATCAATCATGGCTTTGACGTCGTTCAGCATTTGATTGCGCTGTTCGGGAGACAAATTGGCGGCGTCTCCACCGGCGGGCAATTGCCCTGCGGCTTGAGCGACAGATCGTTGCAATGATTCGCCAGCCAGACGGCGATATTGCCAGTTGGCGAGTTTGAAGCCTCCGGCCAAACCCAGCACCAAACCGATGATGGCCAGCGATACATTCGTTCGTAAAAATGAGTATTTCATTTGGCGATAGAATTAAGCGTTGATGAGTGATTGAACCGTGCAGACAACCTGTAAGCCGAATTCTGTTCCCTCATCAAACGACGAAGGCGGCAATCATTCATCTGGGCGTCGCATTACTGCGCCGCTCGTTGCGACCTACCCGGAAACGCCCTCGCCGAAGCGAAGTAAGCCGGACACGCTATAACGTTTCCCTATTTGGTCTTGCACCGCAGGGGGTTTGCCTAGCCGGACATGTCGCCACGTCCGCTGGTGAAGCCTTTACCTCACCGTTTCACCATCGCCCGGCGCATAATACGCTTAGGGCTGTCTGTTCTCTGTTGCACTTTTCCGTCGGATCGCTCCGCCTGGCCGTTAGCCAGCCTGCTGTCCTGTGGTGTTCGGACTTTCCTCCCACGCTTCGGTTGAAGGCAAAAGTTACATTGAAAGTTTTGCTGTCAACCCAAGCGTGGGCGATTGCCCGGTCATCTGCACGGCTCGGAAGCGAGTATAGCACGCGAGAAAAACTCGGCAAGAAGTTGGAAAAGCTCTGGTTGCTGAAGAAAACGTTATCGAAAATGCGCTGGAAATTTTTGGCTGAGTGCTGAAAAAAAATTGGCGGAACCCGCCCCACAACGAGTTCCGCCTTCTGTAGAAGCAAGTATCCCCAGTGATCCTCGCTCCTTGACAGAAACCGGTTGCAAAATTCGAGGCGAAGAACGATTCAACCGGCTCAACATCGTCACAAACTTCATCGCCAACCACAGGAAATGCGACCTCAACTCTTACAAGCAAAAACTACAATTTCTCTCAGCGCCAAACCATACGTAAAACTACGCGATTTGCAGTGAAGCAAAAAAAACGAGGCTTGCGTTTGGCACACAAGCCTCGTTTTTAGGCCAAGAAATTCTTGAGCCGACGATTACTGATCCAGCGGCAAAATGCCTCGCTTTAAGGCAAACCGAATCAGGTCAGCGTTGTTTTGCAAATTTAGTTTTCGCATCAAATTGGCTCGGTGGCCTTCGGCTGTGCGAGGGCTGATGAATAACCGGTTGGCAATTTCCGCGCTGGTTCTACCTTCGGCAACCAACTGCAAAACCTCGCGTTCGCGCGTGGTCAGCAATTCATAAGGATCGTCCGGCACCGATTCCACTTTTCGCATGTACAGTTCCAACGCACGTTCGGAAAGCGGCGGGCTAAGGTAACGATTTCCGTTGATGACTTCTTTGACGGCTTGAATCAGGTCTGATGCCTCAGAATCTTTAAGCACATAACCAAGCGCGCCGTTCTTCAAGGCTTCCAGAACGTACGCATCGTTGGTGTACATCGAAAGAATAATGACCCGTGTGTTTGGCAAACTGCGGCTGACCTGTCGTGCGACTTCCAAACCGTTCAACCCCGGCATCATCACATCGGTAATCAACACATCAGGTTTCAATCGTTCAGCCAAACGAACTGCTTCAATGCCATCGCTGGCCTCACCAACCAGTCGGAAATGTGGCTCGCTTTGCAAAAGCGCCCGCAGCCCTTGGCGAACTATGTTGTGATCGTCAGCAAGTAAGATATTCGGCATTAATCACTCCTTTCCCAGACCTTCGCACCCAATCCGTTCAAACTCTTGAGACGGCTTCACTATTCCAGCGGCAACGTTGCGTTGATAACTGTTCCTTTACCAACGACGGAATCAATCATCAGCAAACCACCTAACAACTGCGCCCGTTCACGCATTCCAGCAAGTCCGCTGGATTGTCCTGCCGCAAGCGACGCCTGAACATCAAACCCTTTACCATCATCTGCAATTTGCAGATTCAGACTTTCGGCATCCGCATAAGCATTAACTCTGATTTTGGTGACTCCAGCGTGACGGGCAGCATTGGTCAAGGCTTCCTGCACAATTCTGTAAACGGCGGTTTCAATTTCTGGCGTCAAACGCTGATTTTCAATCCCAGTATGGGTCAACGTAACCGTGACCCCAGTCTGTGATTTGTATCGCTCGAAATGCCATAACAACGCATGCAACAATCCAAGGTCATCCAACATGGCCGGCCTTAAATCCAACGACAGATCACGAACGTGTCCCATCAATTCATTCACCAAAACTTGTGCCTTATGGCAATGCTCAACAAGCTCTTCGGCTGGCAGACGCGAAACCATTTCAATCACCAATTTCAGCCCCGTCAGCAACTGACCTATTTCATCATGAAGCTCGCGTGCGATGTTACGCCGTTCGCTCTCTTGAACTTCGACCAAACGATGCGAAAGCCGCCTCAATTCTTCTTCCGCTCGACGACGTTCAGCAATCTGTTCTTTCAATTGAGAATTTGTGGCTGACAACTCTGCTGTTCGTTCCATAACTCGTCGTTCGAGTTCGTCGTGCGCGCGCCGCAAAGCTTCTTCCCCACGCTTCCGCTCAACAGCATATCGCATGGCTTTTGTGAGCAACTGCCGCGAAATCGCCCCTTTGAAAAGATAGTCCTGTGCTCCTAATTGAATTGCTTTCAGAGCCAGCGACTCATCTCCGGTAGCCGTTAAAGGAATTATCGCTACTGCTGGCGAATGCTTTTGCAACCGCAAAAAAGTATCCAAACCATCGCTATCAGGTAATCCAAAATCCAGCAAAACTAAATCGAAGAAATTGGCAGCCAATTTCGACAGACCATCCTTCAAGCTCATCACCCATTCAACTTCAAAAATGCCAGAATCCTGGTCAAGTAGAGCGTTGACAATCTCAGCCGAGGCAGAATCATCCTCAACTAACAGAACTTTGATTGGCCGGTTGTCTTGCATTCCCTGAATATCCCTTCCGCTAGCGCCTGATAAAAGCCAGACGTTAAACAACAACAAAAATCACAATAGCCAGTGCCCAATCCTGAGCACTGGCTATTGTGATTTTCATAAAGGCGATTTATCGATTAGAAGCCAAGTTAGCCTTGCGGCTTGGCCGCAGCTTCTTCTTTTTGCTTTTTAGCGGCTTCTTCTTCTTTTCTCTTTTCTATAACTGAAGCATCGTCAGTTATCTTCTTGGCAAGAGCCTCAATTTCCTTTCGCTTGGGTTCTTCTTTGGTCATCATCTGTTTTTGCCGGTACAAAAGGCTACGATAGTACATCGCCTGAACGTATTCCGGGTCAACTTGAAGCGCCTTATCAATATATTCCAAGCCTTTAGTAATACTTTCGTCAGTCTTTTGTCTGTCAGCTTGAGCTGCCGGATAATCCATGTTCCGGTAATGGAACGGATCCTGAGCGGTTTTGTCTTGATAACGATCGGTTTGGGACTTTGCAGCTTCCCAAAATTTTACAGCAACAGTGTAGTAAGTAGTTGCCTTCAAGTCCTTATTGGAGCAATCGCCTTCTGTGCGTTTAAGAATCCATTCTCTCCAATTATCCTGATCCTCAAGGTCCTCATAAATGCTGGCAATATAAAGAAGCGCGTTATCCGTGTTACGGCAGTTATTCGTGGTCAATTCCAGAGCCTTTTTGTAAGTCTGGAGTGCTTCGTTAGCCAACTTTTTCCGCTCATCACCAGATAAGTTCTTGTAATCCTTAACTAAGGTAGCTCCATAAAACAAATGCGCGATTGCACTTTTGTCATCCCAACTCAACGCATCTTTGAAATACTGCTGAGCCTCTTTGGTCTTCCCTTGATTATAGGATATCGCTCCTTGATTAAGCTTATCTTTGGCAATTACCTTCTTGGTATAATCACAACCAGAATTTAACATTGCCAGCACAATTATGGCTGAAACGCCAACAACACTAGAAAAATTACAGGAAACTCTCATAGCTTTTAGGAATTCTCCCTAAACAGGAATTGCTCTGGGTAAACTGAAATAATCTGTGATTTTCAGCAGAATTTCAGCGGCATTATTTGGGTAATTGTGTGGGGGAAATTACTGGTCCAACCCCTCAATTTGAAGCCCTATAGGTTGTCCACCCGCTTGTTTAACAACGTCAATTACTTTGACAACTTCTCCGTAATGAATCGTCCGTGGGCCTTTAATAAAAACGGCCTTACGGTCAGCAGGTCTACCGTTGAGTGCGCTAAATAACCTATCTTGCAAAGAAGTAAGGTCTTTCATTTCTTCGGTATTTAGCTTGTAGACTCCACCGGCCTTACTAAGCGTGACCAACAAACTAAGCGGATCAGGAGGAGTGTCAGGCTGGTTTTCAGGTGGTTTTTCCGGGATTTTTGCCTCAAACTGATGTGGCTTTTGCGGGCTGATGACCATAAAAATGATTAAAAGCACCAATAACACATCAATTAGCGGTGTAACGTTAATATATGGCACAGCGTCATTACTGCTATGACCGCCTTCGCTCATCGCCATAACGATATCTCCTTAAATTATCTAAAAGTTAAACCAAAGCTAAAAATCTGAAGAAGTTACTTATCGTCAGATTTCTTCTTCTCTGAAACTAACCCAAGCTGCTCAAAGCCTGCTTCTCGAATCATGTTAATTAGATCAACGACATCTCCGTACTGAACGTTTACGCCGCCTCTAATATAAACAGCTTGTGGATCGCCTGGCTTCATACTTTTCATTCTCGCAGTCAATTTCTCAATCAGGTTCTCTTTCCTAACTAAGTCTCGACCAAGATAGTAAACACCATCACTTGGGATAGATAAAACAATAGCAGTATCTTTGGTAATGTTTTGATCCTCAACCGGGTCTTTACCTTGTGGTAAAACCAATGAAACACCAGATTGCAGGAGTGGCGTGATGACCATAAAAATAATCAGCAACACCAACATAATGTCTACCATTGGGGTGACGTTAATATCGCAGTTGAGATTTCCACCGCTGCTACCGCCACCGCCAGTTCCGCCTCCCATACCCATCTGAATTTCCTCCTTGAAAGTTACAAAAGTTAACTCAACTCAATCACAAAATGCGCTTTTCATTTACACAGACTGGAGAGAGAAATTAATCATGACTCCAGCCTGCGTAATTTTAAGCAACGAATCTTGGAAAGAATCACATCAAGTAAGCAAAAGCTATTTTTTGCCTCGTTGTTTGAGGAAGTAATCCAACAACTCTGCCGAAGAATTATCCATTTCGACGACAAAGTTATCTACCTTGCTGGTGAAATAGTTGAACAGCCACACCGCGGGCACAGCTACAAATAAACCAAATGCTGTGGTAAAGAGAGCTTCCGCAATTCCGCCAGCGACTGCCGAGATACCTGACGATTCAGCCGTGCGCATGCCCTGAAATGCTGTGATAATCCCAAACACAGTTCCGAACAAGCCAACGAACGGAGCGGTAGACCCAATGGTAGCCAAACCAGAAAGGCCACGCTTGAATTCCGCAATCTTGATTGCAGAGGCTCTTTGTTGAGCACGCTTCGAAGCATCAACAATGTCTCCGGAAATATCGCTAGACAATTGATGTGCACGAAATTCCTGCAAACCAGCATTAACAACCATCGCCAAATGGCTTTTCTTATACTTATCAGAAAGCGAAATAGCTTCGTCAATCTTTTGGCTCTTCAGTGAATTAGCCACTTTCGGAGCAAATTCTCTGGATTGATTTTTCGCTGCGCTGAACGTCAAATAACGCTCAACCATGATAGCAATTGACCAAATAGACATAATCAAAAGAATAATGTTCACACCAATAGGTACTGGTCCCATTGCGCGAATCATTCCCATGATCGAAAAATCTACTGCTTGTGCCTCGCCCCCTTCGGCCAGGATGAGAGCGAAAGAATTAACTGCCAACCAAATTTGGCTAAGCAAAATCGTCATGATGTCGAAAACCTCCAATAGTGGTTGCTGAAATTGAACGAAACTTTGCAATTGCTTACTTGCAAATCACTACAGAACGCAAGAACAGCAAATTAGCAATAAAACAGCAGGTTACGTTAACACCTGCTTAGACTCGCTTACACAAGAATAAGTTCCCTGCTAAACAGCTTAAGCCTTAGAGGGGCTATTGTAATGTGAAGTTAAAAGTCAAAACTCCTTGCACCTTCACAGGTACACCAGAAAGCTCTGTGGGCTTGAAAACCCATTGCCTAGCTGCTTGAACGGCTGCATCACGCAATAGAGGATGGCCACTTACAACCTGAGCATCTATAACTCGGCCATCTTCCGATATAGTAACTTGCACTTGCACAGCGCCCGCGGCACGGGCAGCCTTAGCAATCGGCGGATAAGCCGGAGCAGGTTTCTTGATTGCACTGCCCTGTAATACGCCACCAGAGACGTTGATTTTCTTTGGCACTGGCGTAGGTTCAGGCGTAGGCTTGGGCGCTGGCGGCGGCGGCGGCGGCGGCGGAACATCATCGCCTTTCGATCCTACAACTCCACCTGGCACACCACCTGTGACTCCACCAGGGACTCCACCAGGGACTCCCTGTGAAACAGCAGAAACGACCGGGCGAGACTGAACTGTTGTCGGATCAGGAATTCTTTCAGGCGGCTTGATAGGCGCGGAAAATGTTGTGACTTCAGGGATATTTCTAACGACTTGCTGTTGAGCAGCCGGCGGTGGAGCAGCAGGCGGTGGTGGCGGAGCCAACATTGAAGAAACATCAAGCGCATCAACAAGGTTCGGGTTCATCCAAACAATGGTCCCTACGGCGACACTCAGCAAGCCAACTACATAAATCAGCGTAGTGACAAGCATGAACTTTCCTGTACGAGAGTTATCTTTACCGTGCTTGGATGATTCAACTAAATTATCGAACATGGCTTTAAGCCCTCCATTGACCTCTGTGCCGACAGGTCATGCGACTAAATAAGAGAACCCCCATCCCCCGATTACACCAACTACACGTAAGCTGATCAGGGAGACGAGACAATTCACTTACTCGACAATCTGAAGATAGCAAGCCATCATTGATCACTTGGAGAATCAATGATGCTTATTCTTTTGAATACAAATGTTTTATTTATTGATTGAGACGATCTGTCTCACAAACCGAGACTACCGACCTAACGAAAAAACCAATTTGAAATCAAAACTCAGCCTCACGCACCAGAGAGTCGAGCAAAAGCGGCTATGGGAAACTACCGCGCCTTACTCATTGTTCCTGATCTGGATAATGAAGTGAGCTTGTTAGTCGCGCTATTTTTTAGTGACAACCTTTGAATACACCGGAAATGACGGGTCAGCAACGACCGGGAGTCTACTATCTGGTTCAACATTCGTCAAGACGTTTCACCTAATTTTGTTTTACCAAATTGCCGCTTCACATTTGCAAGCAGCTTCAACCATTTCTGCAAAGGCAATTACAAAACCTAACTACTCACAAGAGCAAGTAGACAAGTTTATCAGTAATTATTTGCCTTTCTTGCGTAGCTTTCGAGGTGAAGTAGAAATACCGGCGGCGGCAAGCATCTGGGGCGTGATGCCAGCAGAAGTTGCCGTCAACGAGTCATTATCGCCAGGCACAGAAGAAGCAACACGCGATTGACTAACAGTTTTTTCGGTTCGGGCGGTAGCTCTCCAACTTTCCCACAAAAGCATGAATGGGCTGGCGATGTAAATTGACGAATAAGTTCCGATCAAAATTCCTATAAACAAACACCAGGAGAAACTTTTCAGAACTTCACCGCCAAATACCAACATCGCGCAAACGGTTAGGAATGTCAGCCCGGAAGTAATGATGGTGCGCGACAAAGTCTGGTTGATGGCCTCATTTGAAAGTTTTTCCAGACCTTCACGGCGCTTGGTTCTCATCATTTCACGTATACGGTCAAAGATAACAATGGTGTCGTTCATCGAATAACCGACCAACGTCAACAATGCTGCAACAACCGTCAGGTTTATCTCCCACTGCATGATCGAAAAGATTCCTAAAGTGACCAGTACATCGTGAAAGACGGCAATCACTGCACCAATGCCAAACCCCCAGGATTTAAAGCGGAAAGCCACAAATGCCAACATCGCAATGCAGGAAACCAACGTCACCACAATGGCACTGTTTCGCAAATCAGCTCCGACTTGAGGGCTAACTGCCTCCGCGCTTTTCACAGATGCAAACCCGGCAAAAAAATCTTTGCCAAGGGAATCAGCAATTTGAGGCGGAACACCATTGATATTTTTCACTTCATTGATGTCACCGATCAAACCGGCACGAGTCTTTTCACGGTAATCCACAATAGCGCGAGCGGCTTCTTCGGCACTCTGCTGATCAAGCTTGGCCTTTTCAATAAGCTCAAACTTCAACTTATCGCTGCCAATTTTATTGACGTCTACTTTGCCATTGGTTGAAGGGTCGTCAAAACTTGAGATGGCAGCAAGAATTTTTTGCTTTCCGATGTCTGCATCGTTCAGAGCCTTGGCTCCGGTTTCTGACTGACCTTGCTGGCGCTCAACCTTAACTTCATTGGGCAGACGAACCAGTATTTCATTCTTCGGAGCTTGACCGATTTCATCCGTAACTGGTTGGATGATGATCTTGGAGCCTTCGACTCCCTGCTTTTCCAATGCCTGTCGAAGCGTGTTTGAATCAGGAGCAGAGCGGAACTTGACCGTCGCCAGCGTTCCTCCGGCAAAGTCAACGCCCATATTGAAAGCATTTGTATGATCCTTGCCGTCAAAAGAACGATACAGCACCGAAGCCAAGCCGGCCAGAATCAATACCCAGGACAAACCGATGAAAAACCATTTTTTGCCCAGAAAATCGTAATTTGCGCTCTTAAAAATTTCGATCATAACTTTGCCAAATAAATTAGATGCTTATCGTTTCAGATTTGCGTCCGCCTCGGCTCAACACCCACATAAACATTGAGCGCGAAACGTAAACCGCCGTGAACAGGTTTGCGAGCAGACCAATGGTCAGCGTCACAGCAAAACCTCTAACCGGGCCAGTTCCGAAGATATAAAGAAATGCAGATGACACAATCGTGGTCACGTGAGTATCAATGATTGTGACCAGAGCCTTGTTGAATCCAGTGTCTACTGCCGACGAAACGATCTTACCGGCGCGCAACTCTTCGCGTATGCGCTCAAAGATCAGCACGTTCGAGTCAACAGCCATACCGATCAACAGGATGACTCCGGCAATGCCCGGCAAGGTCAAAGTTGCGCTGAACAGCACCAAACCAGCCAGCAAAATCAGCAGGTTCAATGCCAAAGCCACCACAGCGTTGATGCCAGACATCTTGTAATAAAACAGCATAAACAGGATAACCAACCCCAGCCCGACGACTGACGCAAAGATGCCCTGACGAATCGAATCAGCGCCCAACGACGGCCCGACGGTTCGCTCTTCAATGTAGGTGATTTTTGCGGGAAGAGCGCCTGATCGCAGAACAAGCCCCAAGTCTTCGGCTTGTTGCTGAGTGAAATTGCCTTCGATCTGGCCGCTGTCAGTAATTTTGTTCCTGACAACTGCCACGCTGCGGATTTCGCCGTTCAAAACGACAGCCAGATAATTGCCAATGTTGTTTTCAGTCCAGGTTCCGAATTTTTCAGAGCCGCCTGGTTTGAGCGAGAAAGCCACGTAAAAACCAAAGCCTTGCTGATTCGGAATGCCTCGGGCTTCGCGCAAATCACTACCATCAATCACCGGCAACTTATCAACAATGTAAAACCCTGTATCGCTTGTGCCATCAGCTTTCTTTTCACGGTACGGGAGCACTTCTTTGTTCGTGTCACCAGCCAATGCAGCATTAGCCTGTTCGACGGTGTCGAACTTCTGAGCATTCGCAGCGCGAATTTCCAAACGTGCGTCGGTTTTCAGCAAATCCTTAACTCGATCAGGATTATCCACGCCGGGCATTTGCAACAGGATTTGGTGATCTTCTTCTCTGCCACGAAGCTGCACTGTCGGTTCGGCAACGCCAAATTGATTGATGCGCTGTTCGATGATCGCCTTGGCCTGCTCGGTGGCGTCTTTGCGAATCTGGTTGGCGTAACGATTGGTGAGTTTGAAGGTGACTGAATTGCCGCTGGTGGAATAATCCCACCCATCACTAGGCATAAAGGTAAAGAATTTTTCCCTGATTTTGTCGTGCTCGGCTGTATCTGGCGTTTCAACAACAATTTGGCCAGGAGCCGCGGCCTTGACGCCCGTAAATTTGATTCCGTCCTTGGTCAGATCGTCTTTGCCTTTTTGGACGTTGTTGTTGGTCATCGCCGTGATGGCTTCATCGGCCTGCACCTGCATCACCAAATGAGTGCCGCCTTTGAGGTCAAGACCAAGCCGGATATTTTCCCCCAGATTCTGTTTCAGCTTCGAAGGGCTAAAGAAGTCACTGGCGCTTCGGGCATAGCCTTTTTGCTTGTTCCAAGGCCCAAACAGAATGACCAAACAGCCAATCGTAATGATGGCGATAACAATTCCGCGAGTACGAAGATTCTTGTTCATAAGACTGTAAAGCGTCGCAGGGCTATCAAATCAGCCGGCGACCAATCAGGGTTAAGTTCAGAGTTTGTCAGCTTTTTTGCTCAGGAGTTTCCTGAATCCCCGAAATTGCCGTACGGGCAACTTCGATTCGGACATTATCAGCAATCTTCAATTGAACTGTGCGTTTGTCTTCGCGCACGCTGATGATCTGTCCGTAAATTCCCCCGCTGGTTACAACCTTATCCCCGGCTTTCAGATTGTTCAGCATTTCATCCGCGGCTCGTTGCCGTTTACGCTGGGGAACGATAATCAAAAAGTAAAACAGCACGAAAACCAGAACCATCGGAATCAACATTCCGAGCGGACTGCCTCCTTGCTGAAAAGCCAGAAACAAGGCGAACTGTAGTGACATGACCAGGGTGGGCTTCAACCTTCTTTGAAAGATGTTTGTCTCGCGGTGAAGTTCATCAAATTGAAATTATGCGAGACGCGGCGTGCTCATTCTTCGTTTGAACTGCTTCTGTATTTGTTCAGGAAGCTTGTGCGAAAGGAAGTGAACTCACCGAGCGCGATACTTTGCCGTATGGAGCGCATGCTGTCAAGATAGAAGGCCAGATTGTGAACCGAGCAAAGTGTTGATGCCAAAATCTCTCCGCAATTCCACAAATGACGAATATAAGCCCGCGAATAGCGGCTGCAAACCAAGCACTTGCAGTCTTCATCAAGCGGCTTTTCGTCAGATGTGAACCGTGCGTTTCGGATGTTCAGCTTTCCGCGCGAAGTGAATATCTGGCCGTTGCGGGCATTCCGAGTCGGCATAACGCAATCGAACATATCCACTCCGCGAGCCACGCATTCGATCAAATCTTCAGGCGTGCCGACTCCCATCAAATAACGAGGCTTGTCGGCGGGAAGCTGCGGAGCGATGAATTCCGCGATGTCGTACATCTGCGACTTCTCTTCTCCGACGCTTAAACCGCCGATGGCATAACCTTCAAAGCCGATTTCGACCAACTGTTCCAAGCTCTGTCGGCGAAGTTCGGGATAAACACTGCCTTGATTGATGCCAAAGAGCGAAGGCGCTTTCCCAGTCGAAAGCTCTGTGCCTTTCAACCGATCAAACTCCGCGCGCGAACGCCTCGCCCAGCGCGAAGTCATTTCCAGCGAATCTTTCGCCTGCTTTTCGGTCGCGGGATGTGGCGTGCATTCGTCAAAGCACATCACAATGTCCGAACCAAGCGCGTGTTGAACCTGCATCGAAACTTCTGGCGAAAGAAACTGTTTTGAACCATCCAGATGAGAACGAAACTCAACGCCTTCTTCCCGAATCTTCCGCAAATCGCCTAGGCTGAAAACTTGAAAGCCGCCGCTGTCGGTCAAAATCGAACGCGGCCAGGAAATGAACTTATGCAATCCGCCAAGCTGCCGAATAGTCTCGTGGCCGGGTCGCAAAAACAGATGGTAGGTGTTGCCCAGAATGATCCGCGCGTCCAGTTGTTCCAGCATCTCCTGCGTCAACGCTTTGACAGTTCCGGCAGTGCCGACCGGCATAAACACTGGCGTTTCAATTTCGCTATGAGCCGTTTTGATTCTCCCTGTGCGAGCCTGAGTCTGCGAATCCAGCGTTTCAACTTGAAAACTTAAATGTTCCATTTTTAGGGGACAATGATGCTTGCAGCCAGCGACGGGTAAACGCGGCTAAAATCTCTGACGTTAAACGTGACGACATGGTCCACCTCCGCTTTGGCTGCCGCACAAGCAATAACACCATCATAAACTGCGCCACCAGCAATGCCATTAGATCGGTTTTCACTTGTGTGTACGGAAACTCATCGGGCAAAATGAGGGAATGACACCTTGTTCCAATGATCTCCGAGAAAAAATCATACGGTTCTACGAAAATCATCCTGACTATACTCAGCAAGAGATTGCTGATGAATTCGGTTTGAGCCGCTCTTTTATAGAAAAGCTTTTGCAACGCTGGCGATCGCTCAAGAGCTTTGCTGCTCTTCCGCGTGGTGGCGGTGTGCAAAGAACGTTGAAAGATCATGAGGACAAAATTAAAGCCCTTGTGACTTCTCAACCAGATGCCACACTGGATGAACTTTGCGAGCGAATCAAAGCAGATACTCAATTGTCTGTCAGCCCGGCAACGATGTGTCGTGAGTTACAACGCTTGAGCTTGGGGCGAAAAAAAGTCTCACCAACCGGAGGAGCAACAGCGTCCCGAAGTAAAACAAGCACGAGAAGAGTACCGCGCACGTGCTGCTGACTGGATGGCGAAAAAGCTCAAATTTCTTGATGAAACAGGAACTTTATTGAATATGACTCGTCGTTATGGGCGAGCCATACCTGGGCAGCGCGTTGTCGAAGCGATCCCTTCAAACTATGGCAGCAACTACACCTTAATCGCTACTATAAGTTTGGATGGGATGCAGGCTCCCTGGGTATTTGAAGGCGCGCTCAACGGAGACATTTTCAAAATCTACCTGAAAGAAGTTTTGTGCCCCACGCTCCAACCGGGAGAAATTCTGCCGATGGATAATCTTTCCTCGCATAAAGTGGCAGGCGTCGAAGAAATAGTCGCAGCCCGCAGTGCACGATTGGAATATCTGTCAGCTTATTCCCATGACTACAATCCGATTGAGTGCTGCTGGTCAAAGATCAAGACTTATCTGCGACGAGCCAAAGCAAGAACTTACGAAGCTCTTGTACAGGCAATCAAAGAAGCACTGGAGACAATCACAGAATCTGATGCTCGCGCCTGGTTCACATTTTGCGGTTATTCCATGCAATGATTTGAAAACCGATCTAAAAAACTACTTCTTCTCGCCTGCCACTTTCAGCGTGCGAATGTGTTTGACCAGCGCCGTCACTTGAGCCGGTTTCAGCGTGTCGTTGAAACCCGGCATGATGCCTTTGCCATCCTTGATGGCGGCGGCGATGGCTTTGTCGTCATTGGCGGCATGCCATTTTTCGGTGGTCATATCAGGCGGTTCCAGACTTTCAATGCCTTTGCCGTCGGCGGCATGACATTTTTTGCAATGCTGTGTCCACAACGCAGCCCCGGCTCCACCAGCTTTTCCGGCTGAAGCTTTCCCTTTCGCCGGAGCTTTTTTGGTCTGCGCCGAAACAGCCAGCGAAACCAGACCGGCCAGCGCCAACAGAACTACCAAAATCGAAACTTGTCTTTTCATCGTCTTTGTCGAACTCCTGAAATATAGGTATGGCAATTTTTCAAATTGTCATACGGCTAAAATTGGGTTTGGGTATTTGTCCGAAAAGGGTTCGGATTCGCAGCAATGCTAAATCCTGAAACTTATTCCGGCAACTCTTCCTGCTGCGGTTCCGGCAGGAATAATCCCAAAATCAGATTCGCTGCGTACAACAAAAACGCGACCGCCGCCGCCGCATACGCCAGTTTGATCGAAGGCCCGCCGCCCGGCATCGTTGCCAATAATTGTGTGGTCAGCAGCGGAGCCGAAGCACCGAACATTCGCCCGCCAATGTTCGCCGCAAAGCTTTCGCCAGTGCCGCGCAAATGCGTCGGGTAAACGCGCGGCAGGTAATTTCCCCAGAAACTCAACTGCGCGACGGTGAACAAACCGGCGAAGAACATTCCCCATTTCAACATCGCCAGATTGCCGGTTGCCGGAAAGATGAACACCAGCGGAACCAGAATCAGTCCGGGAATCAGGAACACTCGCAACAGATTTCGCCGCGACAGAATGCGAATCGCCAGAAACGCCAACAGAAACCGTCCGACAAGTCCGCCGATTTCCTGAAACAGTTGAGTGTTGGCGACAGCGCCCGAAATAAGTTTGGCGCGTTCCGGCGGCGGCAAAGCCGCATCTACCTGCACCAGCGAAGGAACGATCTGCGGAATCTGCTGAATGGCTCCGAAGGCTATGCCAAGACTGCACGCAAACATCGCCGCCGTGATGAGCGTCGTTTTGCGATATTGCGGCACGAACAATTCTTTCAGGCTTGGCCGCTTCAACGTTCCTGCCGCGCGTTTTTGCTGCCAGACCGGAGATTCCGGCAAAAACGGTCGGATGATGATTAACGGAATTGCCGGGATCAATCCTGAAATCAGCAGGTAACGCCAGTTGTCATGTCCGCCGTGAATTGCAGGCAGCGAAGCCGACGATTTCGCAATCAGCGCAGCCATTCCGCTGACCATCACGCCGCCAAGCGAAGAAAATGCCTGCGTGTATCCCAACACCGATTCGCGCTGTTTGGGATCGGAAAACAACTCCGCCAGCCAGGCCACAGCCGCGACGAATTCGACGCAAACGCCGATGAACGTCGTGCAGCGAAAGAACAACAGCATAGGCAAAGAAGTCGCAAAGCCCGCCGCAAAAGCCGAAAAAGCGTAAACCAAAATGCTCCAGGTCAGCACACGCCGCCGCCCCAACCGGTCGGTCAAATATCCGCCGAGCAATCCGAAAATGCCGCCCGACACCGCAGGCACGTAAAAAAACAAATCGCGCCAGTAATTGTAATCAGGGCTGCCAAAAGCATGCCCGCCAAGCTTCATGACCGCGTCACGAATAATCAGCGGCAGCATCAACAGTTCATAAGTGTCGAAGGCAAAGCCAATGACTGCAATGATACAAATCAACCATTGCACTTTTGTCAGACGAAGCGAGTTTTCCTGGGCCATACGAGTTTTTTTAGCCTTCCTGTTTGCCTTCAATCGCGCAGAGCAACACTCCGGCGGCGATGCCCAAACGGCGATCAAACCGGTGTTGCGTGTCGTGCGAAAAATCCAGCGTCAGTTTGGTAACGAACGGATTGAAGTTTTGCTTGAATTCGGCGACGGACGAACCGCCGATCTCTACGTTAAACGCTTGCGGAATCAGGTTGGTCACAAACCGGCGCAGAAAAGCCAGAAAGGCATTCTCTTCCTGAATGCTGCCGATTTCGTTGTCGTACACATCCATGATGATCCATTGGTCGCGGAACATGGATTTCCAGCCTTTGCGTTTCAGCGCACCGACTTTGTGACCTGTGGCGCTGTCCACCACATCGTAAGCGGCGGCAAAATCCAGAATAGAACGCGCCTGAATCGAAACCAGTTCGGTGCTCATGGATTCATCGGTGAACAAACGGATGTCTTCTTTCAATTTGAAAGCCGCTTGTTTGGAAAACAGCACCACGTTCCCTGCCGGATCGAAAATTTCAAACTTGCCGCCAAGCAAGGAAAGAACACGTTTGCGAACTTGATATATCGAATGGCTGAATCGGTCTGAAGTCATTTTTATCTCCTTGAAGTTTGGTTATTCGCCGCCAGCGTCCGCTGCTGAAGACTGCGGCTGCTGAGACTGGCGGTACTCTTCCAACAATTGCTGCATGATGTCTGAAAAAGTCCAGTTCGGGTCGAGCGACGGATCAAGTTGCAACCGGCGATCCAATTCGGCATACGCCTTCGCCCTTGCCCACGCAAAGAAATGCGCCAAGTCATAATCAATTTCGGGCATTCGCTGACCTCGTGTATGAATTCCTGATTGCTTGATGGAGTAAAAAGACGCGCGGATTCTCAAGCTTCGGCTGCGGGGTGTCAAGTTTTGCTTCGGAGAAAATTAGAGTTGACGTCAGGTTCACAATCTGCGAACCTGACACTCGTTCAGCGTATGTCAAATCAGGTACAACAGGTACAACAACACAGATACGATTTAGGAGGAAGATCATGCAACGCAAAGTAGTAAAAACTTTTTGGGGGGAAATAGATTATGGACGTTGTCGGCTACGACAAGATCATCGAGTTCACGCAGAAATACCCGGACGGCAGAAAATCTTTGAACTCTTGGTTTCAGATTGCCTCGAAAGCCAAATGGAAAAATCTGGCAGAAGTAAAACAAAGCTATCCGCATGCTGACCTTTATCTTTGTTGCACCATTTTCAATATCAGAGGCAACAACTATCGCTTGATTGCGCTCATCAACTACCGCACTCAAGGAATTCAAATTCAACACATTTTGACCCATGCCGAATACGACAAAGACAAGTGGAAAAAGGATTGTGAGACTTAACCCCCAGATTTATGCGGAACTTCTGGCTGCCGCATTGCCTGTAAGAATCGAGACTGAAGAACAGCATAAGCGCCTCCTCGCGTTCACTGAAAAACTATTCAAAAAAGAAAACGACGCCTCTCCTGAAGAAGACGCGCTGTTGAAACTGCTCGTTCATTTGATTCAGGAATATGAACAGCGCGTGTATCAGCCGGAACAGGCTACGCCGCAGGAAGTCTTGACCGAGTTGATGGCGGCTCGTGACCTGAAGCAAAGCGATTTGTGGCCGGTGCTGAATTCCAAAAGCGTCACGTCCGAAATCGTCAACGGCAAGCGCGGCATCAGCAAAGCGAACGCAAAAGCATTGGCTGAATTCTTCCACGTACCGGTTGAAGTATTCCTGTAAAACCAGGACTTCATTAAATCCTCAGCCGCAAGGCAACCGCTCCCAGCCATTTCGCAGCAAAGCAGCCGGAAATCTCATCAACAATGAACAGACAAAATTCGCCGGGCAGCCGTAAAGCCGGGCGATTCGTTGTCGTTCGCTTATCCCCATCCCCCAACTGATGGAAACCAAGGAGTACCGGTTTGATCTTCAAAATCTTTGTTCTCGCATTATTGGCCGAGTTCGCCATCATCAGCGTAGCTCTTTTCCGTTTGGTTGCCGCCGCAGTGGATTTGCGCGTCGCCGTGGATGAAGTGCTCGGCAAACTTTCCGAAACCGAAATCGAACTTCGCCAGGTGCGCGAAGACTTGATCGAATCGAAAGCACCCAAAGCCCTACCACGCCGTGAACGCCAAACCGTAGAAACTTAGGCCAGCCTGCTTGACGGCCACAAAGCGATTTGCGAATCTCGGCTCACCCGCTAAATCAACTCATCAAAACCGGAGACGTTATGAACGAAAGAAGGCGCTTTATCGCATCGTTGGCTTCTGTTGTTGGCGCGGTGGCTTTGCCAAGCAATTTCGCCTTTGCCCAGCGTGGCAAATTGAGCGACAACCAGATCATTTCCGGGCTGAAAGAAGCTCTGCAAATCGGAACCGGCAACGCGATCAATCTGACCGGACGGCTGGACGGATTTTTCAAAAACGCCGCCATCAAGATTTTGCTGCCGAAGCAATTGAACACCGTCGGCAAAGGCTTGCGCGCCATCGGGCAAGGCCGGTTGGTGGATGATTTCGTGTTGAGCATGAACCGCGCCGCCGAAAAAGCCGCACCCGAAGCTCGCAAAATCTTCGTGGACGCGGTCAAGCAGATGACTTTCGACGACGCGCGGAAAATTCTGTTTGGCAACGACACCGCCGCGACGGAATACTTCAAAGGCAAAACTTCGGATCAAATCACCACAGCGTTTCGCCCGATCATCTCCCGTTCGATGGATGAAGTCGGCGCGACCAAACAATACAAAGACCTGATCGCCCGGTTCAAAGACATTCCCTTTGCCAAAACTCAATCGCTGGACATTGACGATTACGTCGTCGGCAAGGCGCTCGACGGTTTGTTCTTTATGGTAGGCGAAGAAGAAAAGAAGATTCGCAAAAACCCAGCCGCCCGCATTACCAGCATTTTGAAAGACGTGTTCGGCGGACTCAAACGTTGAAATTCACAGGTTCTTTCATTCCAATTTTGACACCAGTCACACATTTCCCGACGAACAGTGCGCGAGTGATCGAACGATTGAGAATGCTCTGCTTGAGATTCAAAAACATCGCCCGAATCTTTCCAAACAATTCAAACAGCCAGGAACTGTAGGCACACAAAAATCCTTCCTGTAAATTTTTCATGGGTCAGGCAGCGGCGTTTTTAGGAAACCAAAGTTGGATTCCACTCGCCATTGAGTTCAACAACCTTGAGAATTCCAAGAGCTTTGCTGCCCGCCGGACTTCAACTCATTCCTTCACTTCAGCCGACTGGCTGTCATACCAATCCACTTGAGCCGCTCACCCGTCAGTCGCTCAATCAAACCTTCCACTTCTTCGTAACTCACTCGATTGGCGTAGCACGCTCCAACCTCGCCCAAGCGACGACTGATCCGCCCCGACAAGACCTGACCACTTTGCTCCAACCAAGTCGTCGCCTGCTCACCACTGCCAAACCGCTGCGTCTGAAATTGAAACTCCCCATGAAGCGTCTTGATCCAAACCGCGCGCTTACCATTCCAATGGTAATATCCTGATTCCTTTCAGACTGACCCAAAGCGATTTAGCCGGATTGATTGGCGCGACGCGAGTTCGTGTCAATCAGGTAATCTCCGCTTACAAACAGCGCGGTTACATTTCCATTAATCGCAACTACCACATTGCCATTCACAACTCGAAAGCCCTCGGATTACGCGCGCAATGCACGCAAGGCGCCAATCGCTTCAGCCAGCGTGTTCCCGATTTAACACGGCCAGTGTTCCTGAATGGATAACCGCAATTTCATCGCACAACGCATCATCATCGCGAGAGTTTGAGAAGCAGCAATGGTTGCTGTACGGCTCGGCTCGAATGTTAAACCGGCGCATTTCTCGTGCCCTACAACTTCAGAAAGGGAGGTACTTATGCTTTTCAGTTGGAAACGACCCATCACACTTTGTATGGTTTTACTGGCTTCCATGTCCATCGGCGCGCAAGCACAGACGGTCGAACCTGTTCGCGAGCAACCGGCGAAATCCGTCGTGACTGTTTCAGTGGCAGGCGAGCAGGCGCGCTTTGCGACCGATGTCTCGGTCGCGCAGATGCGACTTGAAGTATTCGCTGCCGGCAATGTGAGGCTCTTCGATTCAGACTTCAAACCGGGCGGCGTGCTTGATTGGCCGTTGCGCGACCAGCAAGGTGAAGGGCTGCCCGATGGTGATTATCGCTGTCAGGTGACAGTCAAAGACTTGACTGGGCGCACTTGGCAAAAGCGGGGCGAAGTTAAAATCCGTGATGGCGTCGCGGCGTTGGCCAAAGCCAGCGACGAAGCAGCGATTCAGGACGCTGGCTCGCAAAACCTGATCGGTCGAGAAACCCTGCTGGCGTTGCTTAATGATGGATTGACGCGCGCAACCGCGATTTTGGTTCACGACGGCGACAAGGCGCGTCTGGCCAGCGGCAGTGGCGGATTGAGTTTCCTCACGGGTGATTTCTTCATGGGCAAGGATATTGAGCGGATGCGACTAATAGGAAGCAGACAGGCCGGCATGAGCTAAAGCGTAGGTCGGGTCAGCCTCGACCGCCTGATTCATAAGCTTAATCCCTTTTCTTAAATCTTCGGTTGTGAACAGGTTCGAATAGTAACGACCATTCCAATAAAGATGATAGGCCTCCGGGTTTTCGGTCTGACGTTTGGTCACGCGCTGCTGTTCATCGCTGCTCAGCCTCAGGCGCAGCTTTTCAGAAATTTGCCGGGCGATTTCTTCCAGAATGGCTTGTGTGTCGGTGAGTTTGCGCGTGTAACGGTCGCCCCAAATTTGCGAACCATCGCTGGCGTTGACCAGATCGGCTTGAATGCTAAGCGTGTCTCCGCGCTGCGTCATCTTGCCGCTGAGCACGGCGCGGACTTTCAATTCTTTGCCGACTTTTCGCGGGTCAACTTCTTTGTCTTTGTAACTGAACACTGTGCCTCGTGCCATCACTCGCAACTGCCGCAATTGCGACAAATTGTTGATCAAACCGTCAGTGATGCCCTCGCTCAGGTAGTCCAGATTCGCGTCTCCGCTGGCGTTGACCAGCGGCAAAATCGCCAGCGAATCAATGGCTCCAACTGACTTGTTGCCCCAGAAAAGCCAAGCCGTTATCGAGAGCAACACGACCAAAGCAACTGCGACAGATCGGATTGCCAAACGGTTTCGGCGATTAAGTGACTTGGGCAGTGGAGCGGAAATCGTTTTTCCAGTCAGCATAGCCTTCAGGTTGAAAGTCAGGTCGCGCGCCGATTGATACCGCTCATCGGGTTTCTTTTGCAGGCAATGGTTGACGATGCGTCCAATCTCCGCCGGCAGTTTCGTCTTTGTGCCAGTCAATGGCGCTGGCTCGGCCTCCAAAATGGCTGCGATCATTTCCGCTGTCGTTGCCCGAACAAATGGCCGTTGGCCGCTGAGCATTTCGTACAACACACAACCCAACGAAAAAATGTCACTCGGAGCCTCCGCCGCTTCACCTTTCACCTGTTCTGGCGACATGTAACCGAGTGTTCCCATCACCACACCGTGTTTGGTTGTTTCGATGGAGGTCGTCAGCGTTTCGGCGTCGGGCGAAATCGTACGCTTCACACGAGCAATGCCGAAATCCAGAATCTTCACTTGACCGCTGTTTGTCAAAAAAATGTTTTCAGGTTTCAAATCGCGGTGAATGATGTTTTTGGCGTGAGCCGCCGCCAAGCCTTCGGCAATGGCTGAACCGATTTCCACCATTTCACGCCAATCCATTGCTCCACGCTGAAGCCGCGCGCGCAGTGTTTCGCCTTTCAGCAATTCCATCACGGCATAACTGACGCCAGCTTCCGTGCCGAAATCGAAGATCGAAAGAATGTTTGGATGCGAGAGAGCGGCGACGGCTTTGGCTTCGCGCTCGAATCGGCGAAGAGCTTCAACGTCTTGTGCCAGATGTTCGGGCAGGATTTTGACGGCGACATCTCGGTCAAGTCTCAAGTCGCGCGCTCGATAAACTTCGCCCATGCCCCCCGCGCCGAGCAGAGAAGTGAGTTCGTAATGACCGAGCGTGCGGCCAATCATCGAATGCTTTTCTGCCATCATTCCGGCGACGATGTCCGCAGGCGGCTGTTCAATGAAGCTCGCGGCTTCATCGTGCGAAGCCAGCAAGGATTCGACTTCGCGCCGAAGTTCGGCGTCCGCGCCACAAGCTTTGTTGAGAAACGCGGCGCGTTCGCCTGACGTTCGATCAATCGCCTCGTGATAAAGCTGTTCGATTTGTTGCCAGCGTTCAGGGTTCATCTTTGTATTTATTGCTGAGTTCCCGGTGTAGCCAGGACTTTGCGAAGCCCCAATCGCGGATGACGGTAATTTGGGACGTGTTCAGAGCTTTTGCGGTTTCTTCAACGCTCAAACCGCCGAAGAACCGCAGTTCCACCACTTGAGCTTTGCGCGCGTCGAAGTTGGCAAGCTCTTTCAGCGCGTCGTCCAGCGCGACCAACTCTGTGGCGCGCTCTTCGGTAACGGTCAAGGCTTCGTCCAGTGAAACTACAGGCGCGCCGCCGCCGCGTTTGCCGTACTGTTTCGACCGAGCGTAATCCACCAGAATGTGACGCATGGCGCTGGCTGCGACTCCGAAAAAGTGTTCGCGGTTCTGGAAGTGTTTGTCAGACTGGCCGACCAGTTTGATGAAGGCTTCGTTAATCAGCGCGGTGGTTTGCAGCGTGTGGCCTGGATTTTGTCACGCCATATAGCGATGAGCCATCTGGCGCAATTCTCCCTCTACCAATCGCATCAATTGCTCCAAAGCCAACTGATCGCCATTGCTCCAATCTGCCAGAAGTTTTGTGACTTCGTGAGACGTTGTGGCCATCGCCTCTCCTTGTTTTGTGTTGACCGCAATGTTGGGCTGCGCGCGGATTATAGACCCGCCGGTCAGCAGGCAGAAGTGTTTGGCAAAAAAGTCGAAGATTTTTTGCGGCGATGATAGCTGGCGCTGATGCTTCGCGTTTCTGTGGGTGGGAGCGAAAGAAAGCGGCTCTCGGAAAATAGGGAAGCGGTGACAGGCGAGCGCCGGGAACGCAACCCACCAACTCAAACCCAACAAGGAGAATGTCATGAAAACCGTATACGCCGAAGAAATCGAACTGAACGTGGAAGAGATGGAAGCAGTGATCGCTCCGGGTATCAGCGGCAACCACAACGAGACGGTGGAAGTTGATCTGAGCGTCGAAGAGATGGAAGCAGTGATCGCTCCGGCTCTTTCGCCGAACCACAACGAGACATTGGTCGGCGACGCCCGGTAAGTTTCGCGGTGAACCAAAATCAAAACGCGGTCTTTTCCTCTGCCGTTGAGTCACGATTTCGGTTTGATCGCCGAACCGTTCCAATGGCAGGGGAAAACTTTTTAAGGAGACAGCTACGGGATATTTGGGAAAGTGTACAGACATCAGAGAAGTCTTCATTTTTATGACCACCGCACAAGTGCGGTCAGTGTTCCTCCGGTTTTGAAAATGTGTCCTTACATTCAAACAATAGGAGCGGAAATTTTTTTTGCCGCGATGATAGTTTTTGAGTTTCACTTCCGCCTTAGCAGTTGGATGACGCAATCGGCGGCATCCGAAACAGGGGGCGAGACGACGATTCGTCCTGTTTCGCTCTCTTTCCCTCAAACCGCTAAAGCATTAGGAGACCACGTCTTATGATTACGAACGAACCTACCCAATTGGAAATCGAATTGACCGTCGAAGAAGCCGAAACCGTCATCGCTCCTGGGATTCACCTCAACCACAACGAAACGGTGGAAGTGGAATTGACCGTCGAAGAAGCCGAAGCCGTCATCGCTCCGGGCGTCAGCCTTCAACACAACGAAACGGTGGAAGTGGAATTGACCGTCGAAGAAGCCGAAGAGTTTTTCGCTCCAGGGCCGCCTCTGGTTCTCCAACATAACGAAACGGTGGAAGTGGAATTGACCGTCGAAGAAGCCGAAGCCGTCATCGCTCCGGGTATCAAGCTTCAACACAACGAAACGGTCGTGGTGGATTAGTTCCCGAAAGGTGGGGTTAGAAAATGAGCGCCGCAAGCAACATCTCTCAACTTGATGCCAAACAGCAGGTCTGGGCATTGGTTCGCCACGCCGACCAGTTGCGCGAACAGGGCAGGTACGCCGATTCCGAAGTCTTGTTCAAACAGGCTTTGGGATTGGCGGAAGCCACGTTTGGCAACGAGGCGCGGGAGTTGATTGCGGTGCTCAATAACCACGCGATTTTGTACAAATACTCCGGCCAGTTCGACGCGGGCGAAGCTCTTTATCGCCGCGCGTTGGAACTGGCCGTTTTTCATCTGGGCGAATCGCATCCTGAAGTCGCCACGATTTATCACAACCTGGGCGGACTGGATCACGCGCGAGGACGTTTTGCTGAAGCCGAACCGGCAGCCAGGCGAGCGGTGGAAATCCGCCAAAAAGCTCTGGAAGTCGGTCGCGCCGGAGTGACGGAAACTCAACTGGCGGCTGACCTTGCGGCTTTGGCCGGAGTGCTGGACGGGCAAAACAAGTACGCCGAATCCGAACCGATTTACGGCCGTGTGCTGGCTCTGTTTGAAAAGCAACTGGCTGCGGGAGACGCTTCGGCGGAATACGAAATTGCCATCAACCTGAACAATCTGGCTGCGCTGTACGCCAACACTGGTCGAGCCGAATTGTCCGAACCGCTTTATCGCCGGTCATTGGCGCTGAAGGAAAAATTGCTTGGCGTGTCGCACCCGGATGTCGCCATCGGTTTGAATAATCTGGGCGTGCTGCTGAAAAAGCTCGGTCGCCGTGAAGAAGCAGTTGAAGCTTACCGGCAGGCGTTGGCAATTTTTGAAGCGACGCTTGCCGCCGATCATCCGAAACTTCAGGCGGTTCGGACGAATCTGGATCGGCTGACCGCGTAGACTGGATCGGCTGACCGCGTAGAAAAGCTAAGCCACGTAGTGGCTTTTGAATTTAGGCAGGTCGTTTACGGCCTGCAAAGCATTTGGCAATCAATCGCGTCACGTAGTGACGCCTGAATACTGTCAGGAAATTCAGCCGTCGCTACGCGACGCGAACGTTTTTTGCTTTTTCACAGGCCGTAAACGACCTGCCTAAAATCAGCCGTCACTACGTGACGAAGAAGCTTGAGCAGTTACTTTGCCTTTTGATTTTATGTTCACCGTTTATCCGCCAAAGCCCGCAGACGATTTGGAATTCGCCGAACAGCGAGACGGCGAACGTATTGTCTGGATGGCGGGAGCCGCTTCGGTTGGGCGATACCTGATGCTGGGCGCGACGGAGCGAAATGTCTTTTTGCTGATTGACGGGCAACGCACTCCGCAACAAATCTGCGAAGAGTTTGGCGAACGACACGGCGGCAAACTCGGCCTGATGACGCTGACCAAATTCCTGACCAAGCTGGAAAGCTACGGCTTGCTGGCAGGCGAAGGCCAAACACACGCCGACACTCCCGACGCTCTGCAAAGCCAGCAAGCTTACAAACCCATCAAACTGTTCAATCCTGATCCGCTGTTCACGGCGCTGGTTCCGAAACTACGCTGGATTTGGACGACAGGATTTTTCTGTTTCAGTCTGGCGATGATCGTCGGTTCGACTTTGCTGGCGTTGATGAATTGGGAGCAATTGTCGGCTCAGGCAACTCCGCTCATCCGCGATCACGCGCTGACGATTTTGCTGGCGGCTTACCTGATCGGCATTTCGCACGAATTCGCGCACGGCATGACTTGCAAAGCCTTTGGCGGCAGAGCGACTGAAGTCGGCGTGCTGATCGTTTATTACTTTTTGTTTGCGCTGTATTGCAACGTGTCGGGCATTCATTTGATTCCGCAACGCAACCGCCGATTGTGGGTAATCGCCGCCGGAGTTTATTGGCAATTGATGGTTGGCGCGGTGTGTTTTTTGCTGTGGCTGGCGCTGGCTCCGGGCACGTTGTTGTCGGATGCTGCTGTGGTGTTTTTGCTGGGCAGTGTTTTCGACGTGTTTTTCAACGCCAACCCGCTGATCAAACTCGACGGGTATTACTTCCTCAGCCAGTGGCTGCGAATGCCTAACTTGATGGATCGTTCGCGCGCTTACTGGCGAGGTTTGCTTAAACAGATTCTGTTCGGTCAGCCGAATGTCGAAGCAGCGCGCTACGCCCGACGCGAACGAAGAATTTATCTGGTCTACGGGCTGCTGTCGTTTTTGTACAACGTGGCCTTTGCTTCGGTGCTGGTGATTTATATCGGCGAATGGCTGACCGACCGGTTTTATCTGCTGGGATTGCTGCTGTCGCTGGCTGTGGTTCTGTATTTTGTTCGGCGACCAATCAAACAACTGTTCGATCTGTTCCGATGGTATGGAACCAGAAGCGGTAGCGACTGGGTGAGCCTATGGCACAAACGCCGTAAGCATCCGGTCGCTACCGCTCCCGGTTCTGCACCGGAAACAATGCACCCGGTCACTACCGCTCTCGGTTCCGCACCGGAAACAATGCACCCGGTCGCTACCGCTCTCGGTTCCGCACCGGAAATCAAAGGAGGCAAGATGGCTGATAACACTCCAACTGCAAATGAATCCAAACCTGTTCCGTTCTGGCGGCGTCGCCTGATCCCGCTGTCGCTGGCCGTGTTGGCCGTCGCCGTTTTGCTTTTGCCTTGGAGCGCGTCGGTTGGCAATTACGGTTCGTTGATTGCCGTGCCTAGTCAGGAAGCGATCATTCGCGCGCCGGAAAACGGTTCGCTGATGACACTGCGGGTTCGTCCGGGCGATCAAGTCACCGCCGGAGCCGTCATTGCTCAGATGGGAAACTTCGATGTCGAAGAACAAATCGCCGCCGTCCAATCGGAACTGGCGCGAGCCAACGCCGAATACGACAGGCTGTCAGGCGAATTGCGTTCGAGCGAAGAGGCCGTCTCGCGCGCGGCGACTCAATTGCTCCAACGTCAATTCGATTACGACGAAATCGAAAACGAACGGCGACAGATTGCCGCTCAACGGCAAAGCTCGAATGCCGACGCGAAAGTGATTGCTGTTTCGACGGCTCAACCGGCGGCAAACGGTTATCCGGCGGCGCTGGCCGCGCTGGAATCCGAAGTCGAATACCACCGCGCGCAGTTTCAAGAAGCGGCGGTTCAACGCGACCGCGCGCGAAAGCTGAACGCTGAAGGCATAGTTCCGCGCAGCGAATTGGACGCGGCGGAAATGCGCGCTTCGACTTCGGCCAGCGTATTGGCCGCCACTCGCCAACGACTGGAAGCCGCCTTGATCGAACATCGTCGCAAGCATGCTGGGACTACGACTGAAGTAAATCTGGCGAGTTCCGACCTGAGCGCCGGGCGTTTGCAGATCGCCAAACTCGGCGGCGAGATGAAAGCTAAGCGCGAAGTGATCGCTTCGCTGGAAGCCCGGCGCGATCTGCTCAATCGCAAACGCTCGCAATTTGAACTTGTGGCTTCGCGCGGAGGCATGGTTTTCGGCGAAGAGTTGCCGCGACTGACCGGCCAGTTTTTTCAGAAAGGCACTGAAATTTGCCGCATCGCAGACACTCGCCAATTGCTGGTTCGCATTCAGGTTCCCGAACGCGAAATCGGCGACATTCGCGCAGGGCATTCGGTTCGATTGAAAGCGCGCGCCTTTCCCGATCAAACCTTTCGCGGCACGGTGACCAAAATCGGCGGCGAAAGCGAGCTCGACGCCAGCGGCCAAACCGTATATCGAGTCGAGTTGACGGTTGAAAACAACGAAGGTTTGCTGCGTCCTGGAATGACGGCGTTTGCGCGAATAGATTTCGACCAGCAGATGATTGGGCGAATTGTGCTGCACAAGATCAAACAAACTCTGCGACCGGAATTGTGGATGCTTTGAGAAGGCTAAAACCCGACCCGTTTCAGTAAATCGGCGAAGCGCGGATCGTCACGCAGTTTGTCGTAACGCGGGTCCACTTTCAGATACCAGAGCGCGTAAAAGCGTTTTTTATAAGCTTCTTCCAGCAGATTGATGGCTTTGTCTGTTTCGCCAAGCGATGAATGCAGATACGCCGCTAGAATCTGAGAACTGGATTCGCCGGATTCGACCGATGGTTGAATCCGTTTCAGTTTTAACCGCCAATACGCTGTGACTCCTTGTTGTTCGAAAGTGTTTTTTATTTCTTCAATGTCTTTCGGCGCTCGGTTACGAATTCGCAAATAATCCAGGTAGGCGTAAGTTGCCTGTTTGTAGTCTCCCATCGCTTCATAAGCCGGGATCATAAACCTGTAGGCATTGGAGTTGTTGGGATCGAATCGCAGCGTTTTCTGAAATTGAGCGATGGCTTCGTCGAATTGGCGAGCGAAGAAAAGATACAGCCCCCAATCCACAGAGATAGGCATCGAAAGCGGTTCGATTTCCGCAGCCAGCTTGATCTCTTTCAGCGATTCGTCGAACCGCCCCTGCGTAGCCAAAAACTCCGCGTACCAGTGATGCGCCGTTGCATAACGCGGCTTTTCCCTTATGGCTTCGAGAAATCCTTTTTCGCCTTCCTGCCATTGCCAGTCGAACTGAGCGCGCGCAAACGCGATGGCGGCTTTCGGCTCCACCAATTGCGGGTTCAGCGTCAACGCTCGATTCGCTGCGGCAAGGGTGTTGGCCGAATCCTCTTCCAGCAACACATAAGCATCGGCCAGCCCGGCATAAGCCAGCGCAAATCGAGGATCGCTTTCAGTGGCTTTCTGAAAGTGTTCAATCGCTTTTTTCAGATTTTCTTCCCAGTTACTGGCGCGTTCGTTCAGGTAATACCGGCCTTTCAAATAAGCCTGATACGTTTCGGCGTCGGTGTTGTAACGCGCTGACAACTGGCGTTGCTGTTCGCCGGAAAGTTTGACCTGCAAATTTTCCGAAACATTGCCCGCGATTTCAGATTGCACTTTTCGGGCTTCGTCCAATCCGATTTCAAACCGATTTCCCCAAAGCTGCCTGCCGTCGCTGACACCGATCATATGAACAGTAACGGTCAAGTGGTCATCCGTCCTGGAGATTTTGCCTACCACCACCGCATAAACTTTCAAATCACGGCCAATTTTTTGCGGATCGGCTTCTTTCTGAGTCTGCGTTTTGTATTTGACCGTGCTCCATCCCATGACGCGAATTTGAGAAACTTCCGCCAGGGAAATGGTGATGCTTTCCGGTATGCCTTCGCACAGGTAATTGATGGCCTGGTCTTTGTCGCTGTTTTCAAAAGGCAAAATGGCAACGGTATTGGTTGGCGTGGTGGGTTGACGCAACATCGCCCAGGCGAGCACTGCGACTGCCAGCAAAACCGCAGCAGCGATTGCAGGCAATAACCACGCAGAACGTTTGGCATCGGTCGGAGCGATCTTCATCGCAGGCATCGCTCCGCTGACGGCGCGATAAGTTCCTGACGAACTGGTCAACATCGAACGCAGATCGAAGGCCAGATCGCGCGCCGATTGAAACCGCTCTTCGGGAGATTTTTCCAGACAGCGAAAAATGACCCGATGGAGTTCGGGCGGCAAATCAGTGGCTTCGAGCGAAGGCGGATCGTCGCGCAAAATCGCTGCCATCGTTTCTGCGTTGCTTTTGCGAGCGAATGGACGCTCTCCGATCAGCATTTCCAGCATCACGCATCCAAGCGAGAAAATATCGCCAGGCGCTTCAACACGCTCTCCGCGAACCTGTTCCGGCGACATATAACCGATGGTTCCCATCAACGTGCCGGGTTTGGTTTCGTTCAGCCCTTGCGAAATCAAAGTCTCGGCGTGGCTGACCACAGCTTTTTTGACGCGAGCAATTCCGAAATCCAGAATTTTGACCAGCCCGTCGTTCGTCAAAAACACATTTTCCGGTTTGATGTCTCGATGGATGATTCCTTTGGCGTGAGCGGCGGCAAGCCCTTCGGCAACTGAAGCGCAGATTTTGACCGACTCGCGCCAGTTCAGAATGGAATGCGCCATTCGCTGGCGCAGAGATTCGCCTTCCAGCAATTCCATCACCAGATAAGCCATTCCGCCTTCGTGACCGAAATCATGAATTGCCAGAATGTTCGGGTGCGAAAGCGCAGCAACAGCTTTGGCTTCGCGTTCGAACCTGGACAGCGCGTCCGGGTGTGACGACAAATGCTGAGGCAGCACCTTGATGGCAACATCACGATCCAGCCGCGAATCGTGCGCCTTGTAAACTTCGCCCATGCCTCCCGAACCGATCAGCGCGACGATTTCATAATGGCCGAGCGTTCGCCCAACCAGCGTTTGCGTCTGGTCAAGTCCGCGTTCGGAAAAGACTGTGGAGATGCCTTCTGCAGGAGTGGTTTCGATAAAGCTGCCCGCTTTTTCGTGAGCGGCCAGCAGCGAAGACAATTCGCGGCGGAGTTCTTCATCGTCTTCGCAAACTTCGTCGAGGTAAGCGGCGTGCCGTTCCGATGGCAAATCGAGCGCGGCATCAAGCAGTTCGTCAATTTTTTTCCATTGGTCGGGGGTCATACGGATACCGTGTCTTTAAGAAACCTGAGTGCAATCCATTTCTACAACGCGGTAACAATAGCTGAAAGAACCGCGAACCGCTATGAATGTTTGTGGCGGTCGTTGGATTGCCATATCAGTAATTTTCGTTGTCGGCGGATGCGATTAGCTGGCAAATTTAGACTTCGTGGCAGACAATCCCGGCTAAAGATAATGAGTACGCTGAACCAAAATGATTCCAAAGAGATTGGCGACGTCGTGCTGTTCCGCGAATTGCCCGCCGCGCAGTTGCAGGAACTGATTCCGTTGTTGCATCGCAAAACGTTTGCCTCCGGCACGGCGATGATGACTGAAGAACAGGCAGGCGAAGTCGTGTACTTGATTCAAACCGGAACCGTGAAAGTCTGCGCCGAATCCGAAGACGGTTCCGAAGTCATCCTGACCATTCTCGGCCCCGGCGAAATCGTCGGTGAAATGAGCGCCCTGGATCAGCCAATGCGTTCGGCCAGCGTCATCACGTTGGAAAAAACCCAAGTCTTGTGGATTGACCGAACCTCGTTTCATCGCGCTCTGCTGACGATGCCGCGAATGTCGTACAACTTGTCCTGCATTTTGTCGGCTCGATTGAGAATGGCCGACAATCAAATTCGTTCGCTGGCGCGCCTGGAAGTCGAAAACCGTGTTGCGCGCCAGTTGATTTCCTTTGCCGAACGATACGGCCAGACGCAATCCAACGGAGACACACACATCCCGATTCGCCTCACTCAAGGCGACATCGCAGCCCTGATCGGAGCTTCGCGCGAACACATCAACAAAGTCATCGTCGCTTACAAAGAGCGCGGCTACCTGTCCGTTGACCGCCAATACCACATCACCATTCACAACTCGCAAGCGTTGGCCAAACGCTGTTAGCGAAAATTCTTTTTCTTGAAAAATATGGACATGATTTCAGACTTCAGACCGCTGAATTATAGTTTTCAGGAAAAAGAGTTTCTGTCGCTGGTAGCGCAGGCGTCTCGCCTGCGCTACTTCGAACTATTTTTCCTGAAGCGCAGGCGGGACGCCCGCGCTCCCAGTTGGTGCAGTGTTTGAAAGCCGTTGGCCCTGATTGCGGTTGCATGCCGTTGGTGGCTCGGTGGTTGAAACAAAGAGGACAATGATTGTGTCGAATACGAATCCACGCATCGTCACCGTTTCCGGCACTTCGTCGAATTCCGGCAAGACGACTTTGATGTGCGAATTGCTGCAACGACTGACTGCCGCCGCAAGTTGGGAAGCAATCAAATTCACCAAAGGTCATTACCGTTCGTGCGGCAAAGACCCCGAAGCCTGTTGCGTCAGCGATTTGCTGGGCGAAAAGCCGACGGTGCGTTCCGGGCGCGAAGCCACTTTTTGCTGCGGCAAAGACACTGCCAGGTATTGGGATTCAGGAGCCGTCAACGTGCATTGGGTGATTGCCACCGACGCGCAAGTCGAAGCGGGCGCTCACGAAGCTCTGGCGCGCGTGATGGCTGCGAACGTGTTGGTCGAAGGAACCAGCCTGTTGCAATTCGTCCGCAGCGACTTTGCGATTTTGGTCGTCGGTTCGGACTTGTCGAAGCCGAAAGCTTCGGTGCGGCGCGCGTTGCTAGAACAAAAATTCAATGCGCTGTTTGTGTCTGACGAAACGGCCAAAGCGGCAACGAGCGATGAACTCATTGCCGCTTTGGCAAAAATCAGTCCGGCAATTGACCGCGTCTGGCTGGCCGGACTGCCTGTGTTTTCCTCAACCACTTTGTCGCAGCTTGCCGCCGCTGCAACCGGTCATTTCGTCCAGATGGCCGCGAACCGATCCGAATCGGCATAACCTTGAAGCCGGTACAACCTGAACCCTTGCGCCTGGTAATCTTCAAACGCTGATTGGTATTCCTGCGGAGTCAGGTTGTATTCCATCGCCCAGGTTCCGGCGACTTTTCGCCAGATGCCGCTGTACGCTCTGCCGCCGTCAATCTCTTCGATGTTGATGTTCGTCTGTTTGTACCCTTGCAGCTTCAACGGCTGCAACACCGAATTGAACACAGCGAACGGCATTGAATGCAGATCGTACGTCACCGGCTTCGGCGAACTGATGAAAATCGCTGCGTGCCGTCTGCCGGAGTTGGTATCGTAAACAACGTGCTCTTCCAACACCATTCCGTCATTGGCGATGTGTTCGGTTCGTTTCTGCGACCATTGCGCGTCGGTCAGCCCGAAGTAGGTGTAATAACCTTCGCCAGCGCGTTTTTTCCAGATGACGTTGAATCGTGGATTGCCCGAACCATCCGGCGTCACCGAAATTTCGCGCGGTCGCAGCCCTTGGTCGTGGTAAGTGTCAAACCAGTTTTGGAAATCCGAACCGGTCATATAAAACCGCGCTTTCCATTGCGACGGCAGGTTGCGTTGGAACGAACCGGAAGCCAGCACTTCGTTGCCGTTGCGGTGCAAACTGAGCGTCTGCAAGGCGTAACCCATTCCCGGATAGTAGCTGAAATACTTCGACACGACGTTCGCGGGCACGTTGTGGAAGTTTGAATAGAACGGCGCGAACAAACGAACGTACGCGGTGTCATCCAACAAATCGTAACAGCCGCCCGAATAAGATTCGGAATAAACGCCGTACGGATCAATCTGCACCCAATCGTTTGGGTACGCCGGACGCGGATCGGGCACGGTGGTCATCAAATGCAGGTGATTGTTGGCCGTCGCTTTGTTGGTTACGTTGCCGTTGTTATCCAACCCCCAACCGGCTCCGCCGTACCCGGTGTTGCCGCTCCAGGCGATTTGCTGACCGGCGCTTACCCAATCGCCAACGTCCACTTTGATCTTCTGGGAGTTGGTTCCCCAATACAACGAATCAGGATTGGCTTTGTGTGAAAACAGGTAATACCGATATTGGCGAGTCACTTTGCCATCATCGCCATACTTATCGCCGGACGGAATCGCTTTGGCTTTGGCCAGATCGTGATCGAATCCGTCGCGCAGATGCATGTACGTCGTGCGATACCGGTCGCCGTTCGGAGCTTCGTGTTCGATGACGACCACGTTGCCCATCAAATCGTTCCACAACTTCGTCACCACTCGGCCTTGAGCGACAGCATACACGCCGAAGGTGGCGTCCACGCCTTCCTGAGCGTTGTCGCGCGAATAATCAATCGCGCCGTGAAAACTGCCGCCGTCATACAGCCAGCCGCTGCCGGGATAAACGTGGCTGCTTCTATAAGGCAGATACATCGGCATGCTGGCTCGGACAGAAGCCGCGAAATCGCGTGCATCGGCTTCGCGCTGAGCATCCGTTCCCGTTTTGAACACGTGATACGGCTGACGATAGCGCACATCCTGAGTGTTGTGCTGATCGTTGATTGTGTAGCTGCAACATTGCGATCCCGGAAGCGTGACATCAGGAATCGTGCAAACGTTTTGCCCGTCGAAGATGATGGATTGCTGGTTGCCCGTGACGCTGAACGGTTTTTGCGGTTCGCCGCCTGACGATTCGACGGTTTGCGCTTCGGACAATTCCATCACCATTTGATCGGCGACAGCGGCTCGCCCGGCGGCGGAATTCCAGCGCGGAGTTTCCGTGTTGGCACGAAGCTGCGCCAACACGCCGTCCGCACCGTCATCGGCAACCAGGTCTTCCGTCCCGACATTTTCGCCCAGGTCGTGCGCGTGATCGTGTCCCATCGCCGCCCGGTTGTATCGCGGCAGGTAATGCAATTCGGACGGATTTCCCTGCTCTTCTTCGTGAACGCGCTCCGGTGCTCGCCGACGAACGTTTTGAGCTTGCAGCGGCGTCAAGGTTGAAAAGGCGATCAGCGCCGCCAGAAAGAAAACGAATGCGGTTTTTAGTGTTTGAATTTTTGGCTTCATAACTTTCCCTTCCTTACTCCTTCAAAAAAACTGAGTGAACTGCGGCAAGACGCTCGGTCATCGGCTTCGATGTTTGCGTTTCTTGCTGCTCACTGGGTAAAGCGGGAAAGCGTAGTTAAACCTCTAACAGCATTGGTGATGCTTGAGAGAGGTTTTGGTGATGAAATGGTGATGGAAAGGTAACGGCAGGAATCGCCAGAAAGAACCAGCGAAAGGCTGAACTCAACTTCTTTTTGCCAGATGAGCTTCAATCATCTTTTTCAGGTCGTCGAATTCAATCGGTTTGTTGATGTAATCGGTTCCGCCGGTGGCTTGAATGCGGTCTATGGTTTCTTTGTTGTCATAACCGGTGACAAAAATGATCGGCAAGGTTTGAAACTCAGTTCGTTGGCGAATTTCGCGCGTGGCTTGCAGCCCGTCAATCCCTGGCAGCGACAAATCCATCAACACCAGATCAGGCCGATTCAGGAATACGCTGTCCACGGCTTCGCGTCCGTTCAGGGCTTCCAGCACATCGAACTTGCTCATTTTCAACATCAGTTTCAGTGCGATGCGAGCGTCATCATCGTCTTCGGCAATCAAAATTCGGCGCAGTTTTTCCGTCATATTCGTTCGTAAAATTTGTTCAGCGGTAAAAAGTATAGGATGCGGGAAGACAACTTGATTTTAGTGAGCGGCGAGTGTGGCTGCAAATCGGTTCGGTGTCGCCCACCAGATTCTGGCCATCAACAAATCGCCGTGAAAGTTTGCGGGAATGACTTCGCCAGCCAGAATCAGCGACTGATCTCGATTGAGCATCATCGTGTGGAAGTTGCCGTAATGCGGAACCATCGTCGGATTGTTAAGCCCGTCGCCAATCAGCGGAAAAACAGTTCGTTCGGTTGAGCGAACCAGCCGCATCGTTTTTTGATCTACCAGCGCCATAAACAACGGAGCGCGCCATCGCATGACATTCGCGTTCTCTGTCGCCTTTCGCATGTAAACCAGATACAGCCCATCGGAATGCTTCAACCAATGTTGCTGAGTCGTGGACATTTCCAGCGGCTCGCCGTTGTCCCAACTCCAGGCTTGCGGTTCCGCCCAATTCAAACCGTCTTTTGAAACGGCAACGTAACCGCGATTATCTTCGGCGCGAATGGTCAGATAAAACTTGTCGCCGAACTGAATCACGGAAGGTTCAAGCAAGCCGCGCTTGGTCGTGTTGCGAAGCTCGTTACCCAAACGTTTGATTTTCAATTCGCGGCCATCGAATTCACACAACGCGACAGCGACGGAATTATCAATTCGATCTTTCGGAGCAAACGACAACGGCAACAGAATGTCTCCGTTCGGCAAAGTCACGCGCTCCGCACAACCAGCAACGTAAATCCGACTGTTGCGCGGGTCATCCCAAACCAGTTTTTTCGGCTCAGCCCAATTGCCCGCCGCATCGCGCACCGAATAAACCACGTGGCGCGGAGGCTGGTCGGCGAAGAACTTGCCGCCTTTGTAAAACAGCGTTTGCCCAATGGCCAAAATGGTTTTGGACTTCGCGTGGTATTCGGGCACAACATCCGAAATGGCTTCTTCGACACCATCCGCAAGCTTGCGCCTGCCCCAACCGGGAACGTCCAACATCGGACTCCAGGTTTTGCCAAGGTCAGAAGACTCGCGCCATTTGACCGGTCCGTAATAATCCGAGCCACTGATCTCTTGCAGCGTCATCAACAGCTTCGCACCCTTTGACGACGGCACAACCGTCGTCCGAGGCAAAAACCAGGTGATTTGATCGTCGCTCCATTTGCGGAGCGTGACACGCTCTATGGATTTGACGATGTCTTTACCATCACGATTTACAGAGTAAGCAACTACAGCAAACAGAAAAACCAATACTGAAACGTAAACAGGTAAAAAGCGCAGCCTTCTTGGTGAAAAAGAGTTGTTCACGATTTTGCTCCTCTGAGTGATTCAACCAAAAACTGGAATCTATGGGCGTCACTTACTGCATCGGGAAAACAATTACCCAGAAGTTCATACGATTCGCGTAGCAGGCTTATCGGCTCAGCCATTTCAACAAACGCATTACTGGTGGCATCAGCGGTGGCAGCCTGATTGGCCATTGTTTCGACAGCAATCCGCAAGCTTTCTTCCGAAAGATTGCCAACATATTGGCGCAACTCACGAACAGTTATGGCAGGCAACCAAACGCGAACGAAACCGGTTTTATACTCCTCTCCCTGAACGCGAAATAAGTAAACATGAGGGTCGCTTTGAGGCGGAACATCAAAGTAAGGCTGAACTTTTGCTCCGGCTGAAGTGGTGACAGAATATCGTTTCCGGCGTGTTTCTTTTTCGTAAATCCATAAACTGCGACTCGGTTTTCTGCCGCCCTTCGGACGGTTCTCGTGCCATTCGGCAACATAATCTTTCGGGTCAGGGATAACGGTTTCTTCCTCGAAATAAACAAACTCGTGCAGGTTCGTTTGCCACAACAGCCAGCCGGTTCTCATATCCGGTTCACAGTTCGGAAATTCCTGTTTTACCAGTTCGCGTCGTTGGGTCAACAACTCTGCGTATTGACCCAACACACTTCGCATCTCGGTGTTTGGTTTGCCACTGGCGTCAATCCGAATTGACCTGGTAGCCGATGGGTGCATCAACTGTGAGCCGAAAACTTCGCGGACAAGTTTATCGCCATTTGGTCGAAGCATTTTGTGCTCGACACCCAGCCCATCGTGAACAATGTCTATGTTCAGGTTGCTCCAACCTTGCAAAGGGATATTTTTCGCCGCGCAATAAACCTGTGCCCAGTCGCCTTCTTCAAACTTCCGCCCCATCATAAAGGCGACCTTTGTGGCCAGAAGCTCATACGCTTTCTGTTTTTGGCGCGCGGTAAATGCCGGTAAGGTTTTAGGATGTTTCATTTTTCATGCCTTGGTTTGGAGCCTGCCCGAAAGCCAATTGTCGGCAACGGCTTTGAACTGCGAGAAATCAACAAACTCCCGAACTGAAACAAATGAATCAGCCAACCATTCGCTATAAAGTTTCTGGTAATCAACCTCTTCATCCCGCCCGACATGTAAGTATGATCGTTTTGGCCAAGCTCCTTCCCTCTTTACCAAAAAAGCCTCTATCGAATGTTTCGCCGACTCGGCGTCTTTCTGGTCGTCCGAATTCCCGTTCGGCGCACTTTTTCGACAATGAAGTATCAGATCAAACCCAACCGCGTTATCACTGACAAACTGTTTGAATGTCCCATGTTGTTTGTCGAACGAATCAACCTTACAAATGGAAAAATCGGCATCGGCAATAGCTGCCCGTAACGCCTCCCAAACTGCGCGTGACGAATTCATAAACACCAGCAGTAACCAACTATCCTGCCTTAGCACACGATGGCACTCTTTCAGGCTTTGCGTCATCAACTGTTGATACTCTTCGATCCCCTTGCCCTGATGCTTATTGATGATCGTCTCTGAATCCGTTTGGGTGAATTCGCCAAGCCAGGACTCCCAAAGAATGTTCATCTCGCTGTAATTGATGTTTCCTCCGAAAGGCGGGTCAGTAAAGATCAGATCAACCGATTCGTCAGGCAAGTAATCAAGCGAAGTGGCAGAGCCATTCACCACAGAGACTTGCCCGCGATACTGAGTGGCTGTCGTAGCCAGATGATCGCGGATTGACTTGGCTTTGCGCGCAAAGGTCAGAAAAACATTCGCTTCGTTGAAAATGTAAGGGACATTGAAGTTGGCCGAATTCCCACTGCCGCCCCAGAACCGAAACTCCGACAAGCGCGTCACGCGCTGATACAAAGAGGTAAAAACAAAACCGAGGAAGGCGGCCAGTTCAGTTGATTCAATTCGCTGAATGCATTGCCACAAATGACTCATCGCAGCCAGATTGCGTGGAGTATAAAACTTGTCTATCGAATCCAGGTGATGATTGATCGGCTGTCGCAAGTTGACGCCATCTGGCAGACTGGTGGTTGGGTAACAATTTTCAGCCAGCGGCGGATGCTGATTCAGTTCTTCGATTTTCACCAGATCAGATTGATTCAGTGGATACATCATCTCCTGCTGACCGCCGCGACAGCATTTGTATCCCAGCATCACAGGTTCGGCTGACGTTCGGCGTAACCTGGATTTTTTCAAATTCGCCTGACAGTTTGGACAGGGAAATTCAGTCAGAATTTTATGTTCACGCACACGCTTGCCATAACTGCGGCAATGATCCCACAACAAAAATTCATGGCTACATTGATTACAAACTACCCTATAAGACCAGACACTATACAGAATTTCCGTGTCACGTCCGCATTCACGACACGAAGTCGAATACAGTCGCTCCCGTAACTCTTTCAATTCATCCAAAACTGCTTTTACCCCTGCGTCAAAAACTCCGGGATTAAGTGCCGACGTAAACCTGTTTGCGATAAAACAGGCCGCAGGCGAAAGCTCGTTCAAGATGCAATCCTGTCCGCTAATACTGGCCGCCACCCCTGTCATGCCGCTGCCTGCAAACGGATCAAATACCAACCCTCCTTCAGGCAAATAGTGCGTAAGCAATTCTGCAATTCCTTGTGGTGGAACTTTGGTGTGGTAAGTGTGAGCGTCGTAAGTGTACGTGTTTTTTCCGGCAGACATTCCGGCAATCGGCGGGATGCTGGTAATCCTGGCTGGGTGCTGATGAGCCATCAGCAGGCTTTCGACTGTCCTATCCAAAGTCGAAAAGTATCGTCCCTGCTTTAACCTTGAAAGAATTGGCTGAAATGGTTTCTCACTTAGCTTGGCAACCGGAGCCACCACATCAAACAACGGTAAGGCAGCTTTTGACCTGATCCCCCGTGAAGCAAACGCAGAGTTATCGGTAAAAAAAAGCTTGGGCTGTAGCGTCGTTGAAAGAGAGGCGTAAAGCTGGTTTATCTGGTCAGTTTGTGCCGGGCTTGGGTCAGTTGCCCCCTCTTCCCAGTGAGAAAGCGAAACCAATGATGTTCCAAGTAATTGAGCCAAACCAGATTTGGATAATTTGGTCTCTGATCGAATGGTTCTGATTTTGTCAGCAGCAGAAAGTCCCATAACGTCTGAATCAAACATCAAGCCAACACCTTTTCAACCAGTTCTCCATGAACATCGGTCAGCCGAAAGTCCCGTCCCTGGAATCGGTACGTCAGGCGTTTATGGTCAATGCCCAGCAAATGCAGGATCGTGGCTTGCAGGTCGTAAACCGGCACGGGATCGCTGACGACGTTGTAACTGAAATCATCTGTTTCGCCCAAGCTGAAGCCTTTCTTCAGGCCGCCGCCCGCCATCCACATCGCAAAGTTGCGTGGGTGATGATCGCGCCCGTAATTCCCATCGGTCAGTTTGCCTTGGCAATACACGGTGCGTCCGAACTCTCCGCCCCAGACGATCAAGGTGTCTTCGAGCATTCCTCGTTGTTTCAAGTCTGCCACCAAAGCCGCCGTAGCTTGATCGGTTCCTTTGCATTGCAACGCCAGATCGCGCGGCAGGTCGTTATGCTGGTCCCAGCCGCGATGATAAAGCTGGACGAAGCGCACTCCGCGTTCGACCAATCGCCGAGCCAGCAAACAATTCGCGGCATAAGTTCCCGGCTTGCGCGATTCAGCGCCGTACATTTCAAAAGTCTTGTCCGGTTCTGACGATAAATCCATCAAATCGGGCACGCTGGTCTGCATTCGATAAGCCATCTCGTATTGCGTGATGCGCGTTTCGATTTCAGGATCGCCGTAATCGTCGTGTTTGATTTTGTTCAGCTTGGACACGGCGTCCAGCATTTGGCGGCGCGAAGTTTTGTTCACGCCCGCAGGGTCTTCCAGATAAAGCACAGGAGTCGCTCCGCCGCGAAGCCTGACGCCTTGATAACTGGACGGCAAAAAGCCGCTCGACCACAAGCGCGAAAACAGCGGCTGGTCGGTGTTCAGCGCGTGCGCCGTCGAAAGCAGCACGATGTAAGCCGGCAAGTTTTGATTCTCGCTGCCCAATCCGTAACTCATCCACGACCCGAAGCTCGGTCGTCCGGGTTGTTGGAATCCGGTTTGAAAAAACGTGATCGCCGGATCGTGATTGATGGCGTCGGTATGCACGGATTTGATGATCGTCAGGTCGTCAACGACTTTTGCCGTGTGAGGCAACAACTCACTGAGCCAGGTTCCAGATTGCCCGTGCTGAGCGAATTTGAAAATGGATTTGACGCACGGAAACGCGCTCTGCCCCGAAGTCATGCCGGTGATGCGTTGCCCTTTGCGAATCGAATCCGGCAATTCGGTTCCGTGCAGTTTTTCCAGCGACGGTTTGTAATCGAAGGTGTCAATTTGCGAAGGCCCGCCCGATTGATGCAGAAAAATCACTCGCTTCACTTTGGGCGCGAAGTGCGGCAACGAAGCCAGTCCGCCAGTTTTCGGATTGCGTTCTTCGCCCGCAGCCGCAAACCCATCCTGCCTCAACAACGAAGCCAGCGCCGCAATGCCAATGCCTTTTGCGCCGAGTCCGAAGAGTTGGCGGCGCGTCAGATGTTGTTCAAATTCCTGTTTCAAGTTCATTTCGATTGCTCCGGTTTTAGCTATTCCTTCGTGATGGTTTCGTCCAGATTCAGAATTGCGCTTGCCACCATTGTCCACGCAGCAAGTTCCGCTTGATCCAGTTTTGAATCAGCAGCCAGCGTCCCGATCTTCAAAAAGTCTGCGGCGGATTTTTGGTCGCTGCGATAACGAGTGAGTTGTTGCGTCAGCAATTCGCGCAAGACTTTAGTTTCGACCAGCGTCGGTTTGCGCGCCGTCGCCAAACGAAACGCATAAGCGATCTTCGCATTCGCGTCTTTGCCGCCTTCCAGCAAAGCTCGTTCGGCCAGTTTGCGCGAAGCTTCGACGTAAGTTGGGTCGTTCATCAGCACCAGAGCTTGCAACGGAGTGTTGGTGGTGGCTCGGCGGGCGACGCATTTTTCGCGGTCTGGCGCGTCGAAGGCGGACATTTGCGCGGGCGGAACCGTGCGCTTCCAAAACGTGTACATCGAACGGCGATAAAGGTCTTTGCCTTTGCTTTGGACGTACTCCTGTTCGCTGAACCCGTCGCCGAAGGCCATTTCCTCCCACAACCCGGCGGGGTGATAAGGCTTGACGCTTTTGCCGCCGATGCGGTCGTCCAGCAATCCGCTAACCGCCAGCGCGTTGTCTCGAACAAGCTCGGCTTGTAAGCGATGACGCGGGCCGCGCGCCAGCAAACGATTCTCAGGGTCTTTTTCAATCAATTGCGGAGTGGCTTTTGATGATTGGCGGTAAGTCGCGCTCGTCACCAACAACTTAAGCAACCCCTTCACGTCCCAAGCGCGAGCAACCAGGTCGCTACCGCTCCCTGTACCGCCACGGAATTCAGTCGCCAGCCAGTCCAGTAACTCAGGGTGAACGGGTTGTTCGCCTTGCACGCCAAAATCTTCGACGGTTTTGACGATGCCGAAGCCGAACAGCATTTGCCAATAACGATTGACGGCTACGCGACTGGTCAGCGGATGGTCGGCGCCCATCAACCAATTGGCCAGCGCCAGCCGGTTAGGAGTGTTGGAAGCTCCCACTCCCTCACGGTCGGGATTCTGCATCGGCAGAGGCGGCAACACGGCGGGAACCCCGGCGGAAACTTTTTCGGTTTTGTTGCGGTAATCGCCTCGCGCCAGCACGAAAGTGTCGCGCGGTTTGCCAAGCTCCATCATCACCATCACATTCAAAATGGATTTGTCCAACTCGGCTTTTTGTTTCTTCAAGTCTTTCAATTCGACGTATTGGCGTTTGACGGAATCCGGCGCGATTTCAGTCAGAAAGTATTCGCGCAAGCGTTCGCCTTCTTCTTTGGTGCGTTTGCCGCCGATGCCGGAAAGCGTGGTTTGAATCGGATGCCGCAATCCCAACTGCTCAACCTGTTTCGGCGTCAGCGCGCAATCGTAAAGCCGCAAATCGTCAATGCCTCCGCTGTAAGCTCGGCCTGTGGATTTGCTGCCGATGAACAAGTCGGCATCGTTTTTGATCGAACCGGTCAGGCTGTCTTTTTGCGTTTCGACGGCGACGGCTTTGCCGTTGAAAAAAACCTTCAGCCCGGCGGCTTTGCCAGACCCGTCGTAAGTAATCGCCAGATGCTTCCATTCGCTGGTGTTGAAAGATTCTTTGGTGCGAATCTGAATCGCATCGTTCGGCCAGTTGGCGGTCAAACGAATGGTCAGCGGCGCTCCCCAGCGTTGAATTTCGATCAAGTGCGTTTCGTCAAACAGCAATTCAAAGCCTCGCCGACTTTGTTCGTCGCTGATTTTTTGAAAAGCGTAGTTGCCGACTTTGCCCAAACCGGGGCGCAACCACGCGGCGAAGCTGAATGCTTGTCGAGTGTCGAAAGCGCCAACATTTCCGAAACTCAATTGCGTTTGTCCATCCAGCGAAACGGCTCGGCTGACGATGCCTGCGCCGAAAGTCGGGTCGCCATTGACGGTTCTTCCCTGCTGATAACGCCCAGACGAATCGGACAAACTGCCATCGAGTTCGTAATGTGCGAGAAGGTTTTTGTTTGGCGCAGCAGCCGTTTTACCGAGCAAAGGTTTTTCCCACGCTTCAATCAACGGAGCGATTTTCTTGTCGGAAAGTTCATCGTCCAAATCTCGAATGGCTCTGGCCAGCGCGTCCTGTTTGGCTTTTTGGTCGTCGGTCGGTAAAGCCATGTACGGCGCGGCGTTGCCTCGATTTCCATCCAGGCCTTTTTCCGGCACTGAATTGAAGAAGGCGTAAAACTGATAAAACTCTTTTTGCGACAGCGGATCGAATTTGTGGCTGTGGCAGCGCGCGCATCCCATCGTCAACCCCATCCATGTCGTCGAAGTCGTTTCAACTCGATCAATCAGGTATTCGTTCAGGTACTCTTCGGGAACCGCGCCGCCCTCGAAGTTAATCATGTGGTTGCGATTGAAGCCGGAAGCGATTTTCTGTTCAGTAGTCGCATTTGGCAGCAAGTCGCCCGCCAACTGTTCAATCGTGAATTGATCGAAAGGCTTGTTGTCGTTGAATGATTTGATAACCCAGTCGCGCCACGGCCACATGTCTCTGTGACTGTCTATGTGATAACCGTGAGTGTCGGCGTACCGCGCCAGATCGAGCCAATGCAGCGCCATCTTTTCGCCGTAACGCGGCGAAGCCAACAAACGGTCAACAACTTTTTCGTAAGCATCAGGTGATTTGTCTGCCAGAAAGGCGTCAACTTCGGCGGGCGTGGGCGGCAAGCCGCTCAAATCCAAAGACACGCGGCGAATCAACGTCGCGCGGTCGGCTTCAGGCGAAGGCTTCAAGCCTTCTTTTTCCAATCGAGCCAACACAAAAGCATCAATAGGATTGGGCGGATTTTTCACCCAGGCTTTGTTTGTCACCGTAGGAACTTCAGGGCGTTTGGGCGCGATGAATGCCCAGTGCTCGTTCCATTGCGCGCCTTCGTCAATCCAGCGTTTGATGAGGTCAATTTGTTTGTCGGTCAGTTTGTGGCCGGTCGCAACCGGAGGCATGACGGCATTCGGGTCTTTGGTGGCGATACGTTTGAACAAGCGCGATTCGGCGGATTTGCCCGCGACGATCACGCCGGGTTTGGCAAATGCGCCGTCTTTGGTATCCAGCCGCAATTTGGCTTTTCGTGTTTGTTCATCCGGGCCGTGGCAGGCGAAACAAGTGTCGGCAAGGATGGGACGAATTTCTCGATTGAAATCTACGGTTGTGGCTTTCTGCTGCGCCGATCCATCGGCAGAAACCCATTGGCTCAGACAAAACGCGGCAACCGTAGCGACGACGGCGAACAGAGTAAACTTCCGCTTCACGTGTAGTGACCTCCGGCGAAAAACTTGCTGTTGATGGTTGTTGGTAATTCGAAAAATGCAGGCGAAATGACTGGTCACACCAGCCGACAAAAATATACGCCGAGTCCGGCGCAATGGCCAGACTCGGCGTGATGAAAAAAAAACATTCTTGCGACTACTATCAGTCAAAACGAATCGTTTTCGTTGTGGCCGCGAATCAGGGTGAGAAGAACCCAAACACATCAACCGCCAGGTGAGTGGTTGCGAAGGAATAATTTTTGAAAGCCCCGTCCGTACCTAGTGCAACTGTAAAGTGGCGGTTGAAAACTTGCCCGGTGGTGTAATTCAAAGTGGCGATAAATGGCCTTGAAACGTTGCTCGGATAATACGTCAGCCAACCTTGCCCCACCGGATTGAATACGGTGGTGGTGCCGACAATTCCCGTTGCATTGGAGCCTATCGAACAAGAACCACGCGCTGATTGCACATAATCCGTACCGCCTATCCTCTGGCTTCCCGTAAAGCAGGTGTTTTGACTGGTCTGCGTATCCAGCAATCGCATCGGCGTCACCATGGCCGAAAACAACATGCCGGTTCCGTTTATATCGCTGGCTGAAGTGCTGTAATAACCAACCACATCAACAACAAGGTCAGTGGTATGAAGCGTGTAAATTTTGAACTGACCGGTCGCCGCCGATAAACCAACGGTGAATGGGGTGTTGAGAATTTGACCTTGGACGTAATTCGCGCTGGATACCCAGGGGCGAGCCGCATCAGCGGGGAAAAATGTCAGCCAACCTGCACCCTGCGGATTTACTGTTGTGGCATTACCCACCAGCGCCATCGCATTGCTCGGTATCGTCACCCCATTGCAGGTCACACGTCCCTGTTGTGACGTGTCGGTGTCTGCTACCAGAGGCACACCCGGAGCGAAACACCCTGGTTGTCCCGCGCGGGTTTCCAGCAACCGAATCGGCGTGGGCAAAGGATGGAAGTACAAACCAGCGGATGGCAGTGCGTAATAACCTGTAATGTCCACCACCACGTCTGTATTGCTGGAAACGAATATCTTGAACGCGCCATCACCCGCTCCCAACCCAACAGTAAAGACGTTGTTGAGGATTTCATTCACTCCGTAATAAGAACTGGCAACGTTCGGCACAGTGACATTATTGCTGGGGTAAACCGTCAGATAGCCGCCGCCGGATAACACGGTTGTGATATTTCCAATGACGGCCACAGCATTTGCCGGAATGCCACACGTGCCGCGCGCCACTTGCGTAAACGAAGTTCCGCCTGGAATCTGCGCTCCGGGGGTGAAGCAGCCGGGTTGCCCCGCTCGCGTTTCTAACAACCGCACCGGAGCCGCCAGTGGATAAAACATCATCCCGACGCCAGCCTGATTCACCGTGAAGGTTTGCCCGGCAATCGTTATCGTGCCTGCTCTTACTGCACCTGTGTTCGCCGACACCGAATAACTGACAGTCCCATTTCCTGTCCCGGAGGCCCCTGAATTGATGGTGATCCAAGCCGCATTGCTGGTCGCCGTCCAGCCGCATCCGGCGGTCGCCGTCACCGTCACGGAGTTGCCGCCGCCGCCAACTTGGAAATTGGCGTTGGTTGGACTGATCGAATAGCTACAGCCCGGCGTAACCGTGAAGTTCACATTCGAAATGTCGAAAAAGACGTTGCTGATGGCTTCGACTTTCACCCGCGCCTGAGAAGAATTCAGACCGAATGGCAACGCCACCACTTCCGAACCATCGTTGGCCGTGCTCATAGCCAACACCTGCGGAAACGTGCTTCCTCCATCTAACGACAAAGAGATTTTCACGTTGGCACAATTGACCAAAGTGCCACCGCCCGTGTTGTTCACACTCCAAGTTACTGTCTGCTGAGTTCCGCCTTGCCAGGTGAAGTTTGAATTCTGCGAAGTCATCAGAAACGGCCCTGCGTTGCCATCCACGTCGAGCCGCACCGAATCGTTAACCACTCCGCCGCGCCCGTCGCGCGCTGTCACGCGAAGGTTCATCGCTCGCGTCACCTGCGGCAAATTTTCATACATTGAGCCGTTCTGGCCGCTCAAGATATTGGCTAGACTAGGGAAAATTCTTATCGGGTTATTCGCCACCGGATCGAATGGCCGAAAGATTGGCCGAGTCGTCAACGCCGGATCGCCCGTGTCAGTGTAAGGCGGGTTAAAGTAGCTCGCACCACCAGCATCAACCTGTTCCCAACTGTATGTCAGCGGATCGAAGTTCGGATCGCTGCCCGCAGCCGTCAACGCAAACGGAGTCTGTTTCGGAATCACATAATCCGCTCCGCCATTGACTGTTGGCGGATCATTTCCATTGCTCGACTGAAGGGTCGCGCAAGTCCCTCCCAGCACATTCAGAAAGCCGATGATCTGCTCGAAACTGCCCGAATGAAAATGCCCGGAACGCCCCGTAGCGATGTTGTCAGAGCCGCAACCGCCCGCATTCGACATCAGAGTCAATCCGCTTCCGGTTTCATAAGCCGTGTCGCCAGTCCGATTGCCGCAATTCGCGTTCTGTGTATGCGTCGCTCCGAATTGATGGCCGATTTCGTGTGCTGCTAAAGCTACGTTTGAAGTAGAAGTCAGCGCCCCGCTAATCAACACCGCGCCGCCGCCCTTGTACGGCCCAAAAGAATCCGAAGCCGTTTCGCAAACCACTCCGACATAAGCCGAACCGCCGCTGCCAGTCCCCAAAACCAATCCCAAGTCATATTCGGCCACGCCAATTCGATCTCGTAAAACGCTTCTGACTTCGTTGACCATCTCATCCGCGTTGCCGTTGGTAAATGAAATCGGATTGCCAGACCAGGCAATCACCTGATCGTTCAACAGCGGATTCTGCGGTGTGCTAACCAAGCTCAAACTTATGGAAAGTTCCCGATCGTAAATCATTTGCAACTGTGTCAACACCGAGTTAATCGCCGCTCTGGCGCCGACCAAAGTTCCATTGCCGTAGGCGTTCGTAAACTCCTGAGTCGTAGCGATGGCAATTTCGTAGTCACGAAACTCAGCGCCAATCGAAGAGTTGCGCGAGTTCACTGGCGTGATTTTCCGAATCACTTTCGATTCGTTGACCAAGCACAGCGCATCGGCGGCGGCAGAGGCGTAATCTCGCCCGGCGTAACTGACGTAATGTTCGCGGTCGTTTGGTTCGACGGAATGAATCGCCATCAACTCCACGCCGTCCGTCACCGCCGCGTGAAATCCCAGCGGAGACAAATCGCATCGCATCGTCAACAAGGGATTGTCCGCTCCCCATCCGCGATAGCTTTTGATGTCGGGCAACTGCTCGGCCAATTCCGGCTTCATCACCGGAGCTTCGACCACCCGAAACCGCGCAAACCCTCCACCCGGCATCGGCAACCACATCTCCACACTCGCTCCCTCATTCCCTCTATCCCTCTGTCCCTCCGTCTCTCCCTCCCTACCGCACAGCGCCTGCCGCAGAGCCGCTTCATCCAGCCGAAACACCACCGCCGATTCCGGCACGCCAGCCCTTCCAGCCCATTCCCCCGCCATCATCCGAGTCTTTTGCCAAACGCCATCCGCCGATTTGTCCTGCCCGCCAATCCCATTTGCCGCACGAACTCCAAAGCCGAAATGTAGCGCCGCTACCAGTCCAATTACTCCAAGCAACAATCCGGCAACAACCTGTAACCTGTCACCTAACACCTGCCACCTACCGGACACACTTCGACCTGTCAGCATTTCGCCTCGTTTCATGATTCGACTCCTTTTGGAATTTGATTAACAGAGTTTGGAAATGACTCTGTGTCAATAGCCCGACCGTAAGGGCTTGGTTTTCGTGGAAAAAGTCAGTAATTGCCTCGTCTGCTCTTCGCTGTATAGCGGCGGTTGAATTTAGCCCGGTGCTTCAACCCCTGGATCGCTAATCAATGGCCTCTGTTACTAAGGATAGTAATACATCGAAAGCTATTTGGTCAGCCTGTAGCAACATTAATGCGATACCCATTCAGGCACATGAGGAACAAATGGTGGAGTCGTATCCGCCGCCAACTCATAAGTTTCAAACTTTCCATCACCGTCATTATCATAATATACAAAACTAAATCCCCCTGCATAACCTCCTTGACCCGTTTTCTTATCGTGCGATATTCCGATGCCACTAACTATAAAGCAAAATGCTTTTTTATTAACATCGTACTTTTCAATGGACTTGACGGTAATTTGCTGCTGTCGTGTTACAATTTCTTCGCCATCCTTTCTAATAAAATATATTGGAATTGCAGCCACGGCCTTGCCAATAGGCTTGAATTCAGTTACATATAATTGCGAAACTGGTTTTTCACTATAATCTTGGAAAGCACGGCGAGGGAGCATTATTTTACTTTTTGCCAAACCAGGTATTTCCCAGCCATCTTCTTTAATTAAGCGTTTAAGCCTTGACTGAGCAGTAAAGTGACTGCCTGTAACCATACTAAAGGCAGCATCCGTTGTCGGGTCGAAAAGCAAAGTTGAACCCACAATCATTGTTACTAGGCAAATTTTTACAGATTGAATTGTTATTATCATATGCCTCGTCTTTTCTCTATCAGTTTGATTTTCTCTCCCTATCTTGCACTGCAATAGCAACTATTATTTAAAACCTACTATGGCACCTTCTTCAATTTGACCTTGTCTCCTTTATCTATGTCGTCGCGACTCTCGTCAACAGCTTTTTGTGCCGCATTTACTGATGCATCCAAATTTCCCTGAGTGTTGACATATGTCTCTACAAATGCGAAGGCAGCATTTTCCAATGTACCAACCCTTGTTAGTCCGCCATCGGTTCCAACAAATGCTTGATCAGAGCCATTGAAATTGAACGCGCCAGGCAATACATCTATAGAATGGCAGACAAATAAGCAGGTGGCTTGAGCATTGACATCAGGTTTCGGCTCTGTCGGTCCTATAGCATTGAAAGCACCTGTACCTTCATATCTATGTCCTGGGACTACTCCATTAGGAGTAATTGCAGCTCCCCTTACATCAACCGATCGTCCTTCGAACCTGCCGCTATCCAAGAGGGTTACCCCTTGAGAGTGTCCTACTATAACTGTCACCCCCGAATTCTTTAAGGATGAACGCACTTGATCAATACTACTCTGCCCTTTATCAAATATCCTAAGATCGTAGCCATTCTTTTTTGCATCAGATTGAAGCTTTTTCCAGTCAGGCCCTGAATCCTGAGTTACTTTATTGCCTTGTTTGGTAGTGTTTCTTTCACTTGTTGTTGAAAAATTAAGAAATACATCTATCGTTCTACTTCCTCCCGTTCCTTGTTCTTTACGCCCGTTGGGATCTGTGAATCCCAACGGATTGTTTAGGACATAAATATACAAATTCCATTTTTGTGGGTTCAAAATATGCCGCTTAGTAACTCCCGCTGGATCGCAACTTATAAACCGACCTTGCACTGATGAATGATACCTTGCTCCAAAATAATCCAACCCTGTCTCGATATCTCGTTCTTTGCCACTAAATTTCTGCCGCACCGAATCCGTCTGCTGATAACCCAACCCTACACTCCTCACTATGGTCGGAGATGGCGTACCCATGCTTGGCGTCAACTCTTCTCCAAACGGTAGGTAATCGTGCCGAGTCACCCCGCTCAGACTCCCCGTCTTGTCCACCACCATTCGCGGAGTTCCCAGGTGATCCGCGATCAGCCATTGCACTCGTTTGTTGGCATTGGGTTCGGTCGGGTCGGCGACCACCAGCAACTGCCCCGCTCGATAGCCGTATTCCTTTTTCAAAGAAGCCGTCGAACCGTTCCATTGATACTCCGCCAGCAATTCTCCGTCAATGCCGTAAACCTGCCAGAATTCGCCTGTGGGCAGAATCCGCCGCACTCGCCGCCCGTCTCCGTCATAAACATAATGGCTGGTCGCTCCCAACGTAGCCGTAATCATCCGATTTTCAGCATCGTAGACACGATTTTCCGGTTGCGGAGAAATCGGTTTGGTCTTCACCAAATTCCCTGCAGCGTCATAAATCATCCCTTTCAACCGATTGGTCGGTTTGTCTACGTCATAAATATCCGCCACCACAGAGCCGTTGATCCCCGTGCCCCAAGTCTGCGTCATATCAAGCTTACGGTTGCCGAATTTATCGTAACTGTAAGCCTGCTGATAAATGCTCTGCAAAACGCCTTGTCCGGGATAAGCCGACGCCGTTCTCTGCCGCCCTTCGACTTTGGTAATACGATTGATCGGGTCGTAAAAATAATCATCCCGCATCGGCATGGCGTATTGAGTAACATTGCTCAGCGCGGCGTTGATCTGATTGGTTTGCGTCGCCGTCGGAACCCAATGTTCCTGCCGCAGGACGTTTCCATTGTTATCCGTTCCGGCAAGGCTTGGGTCTTCGGCGTTCAAAGCCGCCTGATTGTAAAAGAACCTCAACCGTCCGCGATTCCAGTACGCCGAACTAGCCGTGTTGTTGACATCGTTGAACGTGCCGGCATTGACTTCGTACATCTGGAAGCGGTTGTTGTACCGCGCAGTATGGTAAATGGGCGTAGGCGACGTGCCAAAAACCTCTTCGGTCATCTGCCCGGCGGCGTTGTAAACCATTCCGGAAGAATAAAGAAAATACCCTTGCCCACCAAGAAATCCTTCAAACGAGCCTGTTCGCCCACCAGCCCCGTAGCCGTAGGTGACGGGGCTGCCGCCTGACGGAAAAGTTTGGGTTTTAACATGGCTGGCCAAATCGTAGGTGCGCGAAACCGTGTAATCCTGCCAATTGTTGGCCGATTTCAGGAAGCCCTGTGTCTGCGAAATCACTCGGCCAAGATCGTCGTACCCGTTGATGACCGTGCGGGAATCCACGCGGCTGGCGCTGCCCGGATGGACAAGATTGGAAACCACACGCTGCAATCGTCCTTTGCCATTGGTGGCGGTGTCGTAAAACCGCTCAATGTCCGGGCTGATGGTCGGCGTGTCGGAGTAATTTACCGTTGTGTTGCGATTGAGCGCGTCGTAGGCATACGTCGTCGTTACATTCCGAGCGTCAGTGCGTCCGGTTAAATTGCCGTTGTTGTCATACACATACGCCATCGTCCACATCGTCCCGGCTTCGCCTGGCGGGTTGAAGGCGATGGTGGCGTTCTGTTCGGGGTTGTTGGCGTACACCAACCGGGACAAAGAATCGTAATAAAACCGCCGGAATTGCACCGTCGGGTCAGGACTACCTCCGGTTGGAAAACCGCCCTGCCTGACACGAATCAGATTGCCAAGAACGTCATACGTGTAGTTGGTTTGGTAATTGTAAGCGGGATCGTTCGGAGCTTCGTTGACCTGGATCAATCGCCCAAGCCCGTCCGTGATGCTGCTGCGTTTTCTGTTCGCTTGGTCCTCCACCGTGACCTGATTGCCCAAATACGTAGTCTTAACTTTCGCATTATCCGGCGTGGTTACTTCAATCACCCGGCTGAGCGCGTCGTAAGTCGTCGTCGTCCAAACTGCGTTGCCGGGCAAAGCCGCATTGTAATCCGAGACAATTTCCGGGTTTGAGGATTGCGAAACTCTGCCCAAAGCATCATATCGCGTGTCGCGCACGCTCCAACGTGCTCCGGAAAAATCCGAACCTTCGTAATGCGCCGAGCGTGTGGCTCTGCCCAAACCGTCGAAAAGCGCGTAATCCGCCAGCGTCACTCCACCAAAGCCCGTGCTCTGTTGTGTCAGCGTCCGCAAGTAAAGATCACCAGGCGTATCGCCGTATTGGTACTCGGTCATGCCGCCACCAGACGGCCTGAAAACTTTGGTCAGCCGGTCGAGCGGGTCAACGTATTCAAACGAAGTCACCTTGCCGTTCGGGTCGGTGGTTGAGACGACTTTGCCGGACGAAAAATCGTAAGTGGAAGTCGTCACCAAAGGCATATTGCCGCCGTAAGCCGAACCCGGATTCGGTGAAGTCGTGCTTTTTAAGAAAGCGAATGTATTAGAGGTAAAACTGCCACTGAACGAATCCGAATAATCAAAAGTTGTGTCATTGTTATTTGAATCTCTGGTTTTGACGATGTTCCCGGCTACGTCGTATTGAGAGGAACTGAATATCCCAGTGTCAGCCGCTACCGGCCCGGTCGTGGCCAGCAACCAGCGGGTTACTTTGGTGGGATTGCCGCGCATCAAATCAGATGTCGGGGCGTATCCGGCTCCTACAGCCTGCCCGCTACGGCTGACCAATCCAGTAATGCCTGCACGATCAACCAGCGCCCCAAGAGGTGCGGTGTCGTATTCGTAAGTCGTTCTCGCCCGCTCAACCCCATTCGCGTCATAAACAGATTGTTGAGTCGGCAAGCTGCGGATGTGAATCGTCGCGTCCGGATTGGGATTGCTGACGCCTCCGGCAATCGTATCGTAACCGGAAGTCAGGTAATCGGTATGCGTGCGCCTTAAAAGCGCGCTAGCAGCCCCAACCCCATAATCGTATTCGGAAGTATCAATAAGATTGTTGTAGCAGTCATAAATGAAATCCTGCTTCGATATTTGGCTCGACAGAGCATTCGAGCCAGGAACCGTCACTTTCGTGGAAATCAGGCGGTAGTTTGCCGCTCCACTTGTCGCAGTTATGGAACATCCTGACTGCCAGACATTTTCTGTTCTCTGCCATACCGTGCCGCTTTCAGTTAATGCGTCGGTCTGAAACTCTTTGCTTTCATTTGCTGCTGGGAACGCAACGAGATCATTGCCAAGAATTCCGCTGTCTGCGTAACCGTGAAAATAATGGTCGCTGGAAGATATTGGCGACGAAGTAATAACAGGACCATGGTTTTTGACCGACACTTTGGTCGCGTTATTGCCGTTGACTTGTAAATACGCAGGCTTGCTGTAAGTCGTTATACTCTCCAGCGAGTTGTTGTCATTTTTATCTTTGTACACTCTTCTCTGAACGAGACGACGGTATATCGCCATATCGGGCGGATTGTTTCCATAATCAACACACCTGGTAGAGTTATAAGCGCCAATGACCCCGCTAACCGTTCCTCCTTCCTGCCCTCCTTCATAATCGTAATCAAAAGCACCGCCCGTAGGCAGTTCGATGCGCGCTAACTCTCCGTAATCGTTGTAGTAAAACTGATAGCTGCGCCCATCTGGCAACCAGATTGCAGAAACCACACCCGGGGCGAATATACCGGCGACGTTATCAAGCTGAGGGAAAAGTCCAGTTGGCCCGCTGTAAGGCCTAAGGCTAAAACCTGCTCGCAGCGCCTCGCCCAAATTCTTTAAGGAAACACGCACGATCCTGTCCTGATTTCCAAAGCCTTTTACCGTGATCTTGTGGTGAAATCCGTAAGGCGCTTCCTGCAGATCATAAGCAAATGTGATTTCACGATTGAGCGAATCCTTGATCTTGGTTGGCAGGTTCGGGTTTGGACTTCCAGTGTAATCAAAAGTAATGACGTTGCCATTCCGGTCTCGTATCCATTCCACTCGCCCCTGATTGATTCGGTATCGTGTTCCATCACGCAGCAATAGATAGCCCGTCGGATCAAATGTACGCTGAAACGGAAAATCCCCGTTGACAGGATCAGGGCTGATCATATCTGTGTAGGAAAATGGCTCGCTTGAAATAAAAGTTGCAGACGATCCGTCAGCCGTCACGAAGACCTTGCCGCGATTTGGATCTTGAGTTGGATTCACGCAATTACCGAATCTGGGCACCCCGCCCTGAAGCGCATCCCAAAGCTGGTATTCAGTTCCGTCTGGGGCGATAAAAACCAAATGGGTATTCGATTTCTCAGCGTATGCCCCAAATCCAGGCCCACAAGTAGTGCTGTCCAGCAATTCCGCTGATCTACTCTGCCGCCCGATCATGCGGCCTCCCGGCCAGAATGGACTTGTCGAGATGTCTTCGTACCACCAATTCGCCTGCGGATACCATACATTGCAAGGCAGATTGAACTGGTCATAAATAACGTGATGCTCAACTCTCCAGGAAGCTCTGGCGGTTCGCACCGTAATTGGAATGCCAGCCTGCCCGCGCCCTTGCAATGCAACAACCGGGAGACTGAAGTTGACGCGCCCGCTATAAAGATCAACCTGCTCGAAACCACTCAGCGGATATGAGCCTGCTGGCGCTCCGGGAGCAATGCCACGCGGAGTGTTACCATCCGTGGTCGTTTGTGCGTCACTGTTTACCGTCAGGCTGATGAAAAGAACAAAAGGCAAAATTATCGCAGCCCAAGTTCGCTTGGCGATCGTTTCGATAGAGGGCAAACCAACACTCATAATTATCTCCCTGGTTTGGCGACCAATGACTTGAATGATTTTGTGGAATTGCGACCGATGATGTTCTGAAGCTGGCTTAATTCCCCGTTACGATGATCTTCGAGTTCCAACCGGGCTTACCGGAATCGGACAAAACATATTCTCCGGAAGTAAATGCCAGTACTCTTCTCCAATCTCTTTTAGCTCTGGATACAGAGACGTCCGCCACTTTTTGGCCAGTATTCAACTGCATGCTCAAGACAACTTGTCCGCTACCGCTACGATTATCAACGCCCACAAGGTATCGTCCTGCCGAGACCATAATTTCCTTCGGCTCAATGCGATCTTGATAGACTGTGAAGAAGATTGCGGTTGGAGGCGATGCTTCTGCATTTTTTGGTGAAGCATCTAAATTCGCGGCATTTCCTAAAGGCATTGCTAAGCCGGATGCGATGATTGCCGCTAATGCAATTGCGAGAAATCCGCTAAGTGCAACAAGAAGTGACCTTCCTGGTTTTCCAGCAAATCCATATTCCGAAAACAGTAACTTCGCTAGGACTGACATAAGTTTTACCTTTCAATTTTGACAACCGAATTGTTTGGTTTTGGCGACGGCAGCAAGCTACTCGTAAGACCGACCTCGAACAAGATGGCCATTTTGACTATTCATTGGCCAGAATAACTATCGTCAGGTTTACACCTACAACGTTTGCCGAACATCCCCCTGATGCGAATCAAGGAAGGCTTGGTCGCCAACAACTTTCGACTGATTGCGGTACTGTGCCGGAGTAACTCCATAAGTTGATTTGAAATCGCGGTTGAAATGGCTTGGGTCTTTGATTCCGGTTTGGGCCATCACCTGTTTTACAGTCAGGAATTCCGTAGCCAGCAAATGGCGGGCTGTTTCCAATCGCAACTGTTTGACATAGCAAGCCAGCGGCAAGCCGGTGACTTCGCAGAACAAGGCACGAAGGTAGGACGACGATAAGTTGACGGTTCGGGCAATTGTCTCAAGCGAAAGCTCAAGATGCAGGCTGGCTCGCAACATCTCAATCGTTTTTTGAATTCGAGCATCATTCACAGAGTTTTCATTGGGTAGCAACGAACCGTTAAAGAAACCTCCAGGTCGAGGTCTCCTCTCTCTCTCTCTCTCTCTCTCTCTCTCTCTCTCTCTCTCTCTCTCTCTCTCTCTC
>CADECP010000014.1 GCA_902825875.1 uncultured Acidobacteriota bacterium | reverse complement strand
ACCATCGCTCCGGGGCGAAAGGGAAAATTAGTCAACTTATCGTGACGCGACTCCTTAGTGGAGCGTGGGCCGTATGCCTTTGTGCGAAATCCGATGGCTCTGGCCGGAATGGGACAAGGCTTGGCGGTTGGAATTTATCTCGGTTCGGTGATGGTGATGGTTTACGCGCTGGCTGGCAGTCTGGTTTGGAATTACGTTGCGCGGCCTCTGGAAGAAATTGAATTGGTTGAAAAGTTCGGCTCAAGTTACGAACGTTATCGTGCTGAAGTGAAATGCTGGTGGCCTAGATTGACGCCTTACCAATCCGGGAAGAATTGATATGAAACGAAGAGATTTTTTGATTGGCTCAGGTGCGACGGCTTTGACTGCCGCTTCGTATTCGCGCGTAGTCGGAGCGAACGCCCGACTGGGAATGGCTCTGGTTGGCAGTGGGCGGCGCGGGCGCGAAGTCATGAAAGCTTTTCTGACAACTGGCCGAGCAGAACTTAGTTGCATCGCCGATGTGTACGACGTTCAGCGCGGACGCGCCAAAGACTTTCTGGGCGTCAAACCCGATGAACTGGTCGCCATCGAAGAAGCCTTGAGCCACAAAGACGTTGATGCCGTGTTGATCGGTTCGCCGGATCATTTGCATTTGAATCACACGCTTGCGGCGCTGAAAGCCGGAAAGCACATTTACCTGGAAAAACCGACTTCGCATCATTTTGAAGAAGGCGCGAAATTTCTGGCCGCCGCCAAACAATTCAAAAACGTCGTCATTCAAACCGGCACACAACAACGCAGTGGCGCGCATTACGCTCGCGCCAAAGAAGAGATTTTTGACAAAGGCAAACTCGGCAAAGTCGTCTTTGCGCGCGCCATCTGGCACGACTTCCCTTGGCAGCGTCGCAAGATCGAACCGCAGCCGAAACCTGCGGGCCTGGATTGGGAACGCTTTTTGGGGCCTGCGCCGAAAGTCGCTTACGACTGGATTCGGTATGATTCGTGGCGATATTTCCCGGATTACGGCGGAGGTTTGCTGGCCGATATTTTGACGCATTGGGCAGATGTGGCTCAGTGGATGATGAACGAATCGCGGCCGTTGAACGCCACTGCAACCGGCGGCATTTACCAGATGAAAGATGGCCGGGTGAATCCGGACACGGTCAATGCCGTGTTGCAATACGCGGGCGGAGCCAATGGAAATTGGAACCTGACTTTTGAATCGTCTGTGCTTTCGATTCGCAACGAACGTCCGGGCGTTTTCTTTCAAGGCACGGAAGGTTCACTGGAAATCACTCGCGGCGAATACGTTTTCACGCCGGTCAAAGGCGAAGCTCAAATCGTCAAAGCCGAAGGCAATCTGGAAGTCGCACACGCGACGAACTTCATTGAAGCAGTGAAAACCGGCAAACGTCCGAGCGCCGACATTCAAACCGGAATTGAAGCCTGCAACCCTGTGCATCTGGCAAAAGCGGCTTATTGGAAGAAACGCCGGATGAAGTTCGATGCGACCGGCACGAAAATCATTGAAGACATTTGATTGACCATTACCCATTAAGCACTGGCCATTAACCGAAAGGGTAAAAACGATCCTGCCCTGACCAATAATGTGTAATGCTCAATGGCTGATGGATAATTTCTGAGTTGATAGCAATGATCGTCATTCGACCTGAACTACCTGAAGACATCGCAATGATTCACCACGTCGTTCATCAAGCCTTTGGTCAGGCGGCTGAAGCGAATCTGGTGGATGCTCTGCGGCGAAACGGCAAAGCGAAAATCTCGCTGGTGGCTGAAGACAATGGCCGCATCATCGGGCACATTCTGTTCAGCGAAGTCGTGCTTGAAGCCGGAGAAAACCGGCTGATCGGAATTGGCCTGGCTCCGCTGGCGGTTTCGCCCGAACGGCAGAACGAAGGCATAGGTTCGCGGTTGTCAGAAGAAGGAATGAAACATTGCCGCGAAGCCGGTTATCCGTTTGCGGTTGTGCTGGGGCATCCTGAATTTTATCCGCGGTTTGGTTTTGTTCCCTCCAGTCGGTTCGGCGTTAAAAGCGAATACGACGTGCGCGATGAAGTTTTTATGGCTATGGAATTGAAAGAAGGTTCGTTGGCGGGTTTTGCTGGGATCGTCAAATATCAACCCGAATTCAACGAAGTCTGAGTCCGCTGTCCGCGACGCTGGCTCAGTATCCAATCACCTCTCAACTTTTTGAGAATCCCACAAGGAGGCTACAAATGATGCGAAGAATGATGGCGATGATGTTGGTCGCCGCGTTTGCGCTGCTTGTGAATACGGCGGCCTTCGGTCAGGCGGTGTACGGCACGATTGTCGGCACAGCGTCTGATCCACAAGGTTCGGCGGTTGTCGGGGCTAAGGTGGTCATCACCGACACGCAACGACAAGTCACAGTGACCACCGTCACCAATCAAGACGGCAATTTTACCCAGCGAGCATTGATCGCCGGGACATACACCGTGCGAATCGAAGCCAACGGATTCAAAGCCGCTGTGCAAACGGTCGTCGTTTCAGTTGACCAGGAATCGCGCGCGGATTTGAAATTGCAGGTCGGCGACGTTTCCCAGGTCGTCGAAATCAGCGCGGAAACTCCGTTGCTGAAAACCGAACGCGCCGACGTGGCCGTGACCTTCACCGAAAAGACCGTCACGAATTTGCCGCTCATCAATCGGCGCTTTTCGCAATTTGAATTGCTGACGCCGGGCGTGCAAGCGACGACTTCGCAAACGGCTTCGTCCGAAGACCCGCAAGGTTCGTTTAGAAAAGTGGTCAACGGCCAGAGCTTTGCCGGAACGACTCAATTGCTGGACGGAACGGACAACCGCGACGCGCTGCTCAGTTTGATCGTCGTCAATCCGACTTTGGAATCGTTGTCAGAAGCGAAGATCACGACGGCTGCTTATGACGCGGAATTCGGCGCAACCGCCGGAGTCATCAGCGTCCAAACCAAATCCGGCACGAACGATTTTCATGCCGTCGGGTTTAACTTCCTGCGAAACGGCGTGCTGAACGCGCGCAATCCGTTCACACAGTTCAATCCGATTCGCGGTTCCAGCCGATACATTCCCGTCACGCAGTTGAATCAATTCGGCGGAGCAGCCAGCGGCAAAATCATCGCCGACAAACTGTTCTGGTTTGGCGATTATCAAGGCACGCGCCGCAATACTGGCGGTTCGGCATTGTTGCGAGTTCCGTCGGCAGCCGAACGCGCGGGCGATCTGAGCGGTTTGGGATTGAACATTTTCGATCCGGCCAGCGGCGACACTCCGGCGGCTCGCACGCAATTCACCGATAACAAAATTCCGACCAACCGGTTGTCGGCTCAGGCGCAGAGCCTGTTGAGGCTGATTCCGCTGCCGAACATTGACGGCGTGTTACGCGATGCGCCGAATTACGTCGGCTCCGGGACGATCAAATTCAACGAAGACATTACCAACACGCGCTGGGATTATTTTTACAGCCAGCAACTGCAAATTTTCGGGCGGTACAGCATTGCCGATTATCGTTTGGATTCGCCGGGCATTTTCGGTTTCGCAGCCGGAGGACGCGGATTTGACGAACAAGCTCCGTTCGCGGGCATTTCGCGCACGCGCAATCAGAGCATCGCTTCGGGATTCAACTATTCGGTCAGCCCGACGTTGCGAACCGATTTCCGTTTCGGCTGGTTCCGGTATCGCGTCAACGTTGATCCGGGCGCGGGCGAAACCACTCCGGCCAAAGACGCCGGTATTCCCGGTTTGAATAACGATTCATTCACGGGCGGCATGCCAGCGTTTCTGTTGAACGGATACGGACCCGGCGGCAACGGCGGCAACCAGTTCAACTTCGGTTACGCGCTGCAATTCGCTCGCTGCAATTGCCCGCTGCGCCAGAACGAACGCGCGTTCCAATTCGTCAACAACTGGTCGAAAGAGGCAGGCAATCATTCGTTCCGCTTTGGTATTGATTACCGCTACGCCAAGAATCTGCGAATTCCGTCCGACCGTCACCGCGCGGGCGAATTGCAATTCAACGCTGCGCGCACGCAAGGCGCCAGCGGCGGCGGATCGGCTCTGGCTTCGTTCCTGTTGGGCGATGTCAGCGTGTTCGAACGTTACGTCAGCACGATCACCGATGCCGAAGAACGCCAGAATCGCTACTTCGTTTATGGTCAGGACAACTGGCGTGTCAATCGCAACCTGACCATCAATTACGGATTGCGTTACGAAAACTATCGCCCGCAAACCGTGACCGGCGCTGGCAAAGGCGGATTTGTGGACGTCAACACCGGTGAAGTTTTGATTGCCGGTTCAAATGGCGTCGGACTTGATTTGAATCAACTTGCCGCCAACAACCTGTTCGCGCCGCGCATCGGCATCGCTTACAAGCTGGGCGACAAGACTGTGCTGCGATTGGGCTACGGTCGCGGATTCGACATCGGCGTGTTCGGTTCGGTCTTCGGACACAACGTGACGCAGAACCTGCCGGTGCTGGGCATTCAATCCAATCAACCGGCGCGGAACTTCGATTCGGTGTTTAACCTGGCGCAAGGCCCGCAGGCGCTCAATCCCGCGACGATTCTCAACAACCAGCCCAAAGGCCCGAATGGTCGCCCGATTCTGCCCAACGGCGTGACGGCGTTCATTCTGCCGGAACGTGTGCGGCTGCCAACGACCGATAGCTGGAACGTCACGATTCAGCGCCAGACCATCGGCGACATTGCGGTCGAAGCGGCCTACGTCGGAACCAAAGGCACACACGTTTTCGCAGGCTTCGGCGGCGATTACGATTTCAACCAGGCGACATTGCAAGGCTTCGGAACGCTGACCACCAACCAGCGCAAACCCTTCTTCCAAAAATTCGGCTGGTCGCAGAATTTCCGTTATTACGGTTCGGACGCAAGCAACAACTTCCATTCGATGCAGTTGAAAGCTGAAAAGCGTTTTTCGAAAGGTTATTCGTTGCTGACGCATTACGTCTGGTCGCGGTCATTCCATTACACGAACACCTACTACAACCAGGACGCGACTCAGGCTTACGGGCCGAACGACAACCATCGCAGCCACGTTTACACGCTGGCCAATGTGATGGAATTGCCTTTCGGCAAAGGTCGCAAGTTCCTCAGTGGCGTCGGCAAGGCTGTAGATACAGTCATCGGCGGTTGGCAGATGAACGTCATTTATTCGTGGCAGAGCGGATTGCCGTTCACTCCCAGTTACCGCGATTGCAACGCAGACCGCGACACCGGCTGGTGTCGTCCTGATCTGGTGGGCGATTGGAAGCCGGATAATCCGACTGCCGCGCAATGGTTTGTCACTACGGCTCAAGGCGGTTCGACGATTACTCCGTTGACGACCAACGGCCAGACAATTGGCCCCTGGCGTCGTCCGCAACGCGGAACTTTCGGCAACATCGGGCGCAATCGTTTGCTGGGGCCGAGCTTCCAGCAATTCGATATGTCGCTGCAAAAAACGTTCAGCATCACCGAACGCTTCAAAGCGCAATTCCGCGCCGAAATGTTCAACGTGCCGAACAAAGTCAATCTGGCTAATCCGAACGCTTGCGTGGATTGTCCGGGAACGGCAGGCCGCATCACCAACATCTTCCAACTGGCCACCATGCGCCAGATGCAATTTGGGTTGAGGCTGTCTTACTAAACGAGTAGCCGGGAGTCGGTAGACGGTAGTCGGTGTTTTCGATTATTGGCTTCCGACTTCCGGCTCCCTTTTTTGAAAATCAAAAACGATGACAAGCGCATCTGTAAAACTTGCAGTTCAACCGGCAGCGATTGCCGAACCCATTCACAAAAGCGATTCAGTCAAACCCGGCACGTTGTTCAAAGCAGTTTCAACCGGCGCTGTTTACACTCCGCGATTCACGCCAGAAACGGCCAAACTGGAATGGTTGAGTTGCGGCGAATACGCGCTGGAAGCAGGCGCGAAGACAGATGTGCTGAGCAAAGCCAACGACGAAACTTTGTTGTTTATGTGGAAGGGAAGCGTCGAGGTCAGCGTTGGCGGCAAAACTTATTCGCTGGCGGCTTACGACACGATCTACATTCCGCGCGGAGCCGAGTTTCAAATCTCAAACTCAACCTCTGAACCTGCGCGAGTGATTGAATGTTCGGCGACGGCGGAAAACGTTCATCCTGTGCATTACTCCAGATTCGCCGAATACTCCAAACGCGAAGACCGCATTCGCCACTTGGCAGGCAAAGATGTCTTTATGATGTTCGATGTGCCCGAAGCGGCGGACAAACTCATCGCCGGATACACCTTCTTCCAGTCCTATCAACGTTCCTGGCCGCCGCACAATCACACCGATCAGGAAGAAACCTACATCTTCATCAAAGGTCACGGCGCGATGGAAGTTTACGAATCGCCGGAAAAAATGTGCTTCGTGACTTCGGTCAACGAAGGCGATCTGGTGACGATTCCTATGATGAATTACCACCCGGTCTTTTCTCAGGAATCGCCGCTGGAATTCATCTGGTGCATTGCCGGAGCGCGGTACTGGGTTGGCGATAAAAACAAAGACTTCATGGACGGCAAAGGCGATTCCATAACAACTTAAAAACTGTCCACGAAGGACACGAAGAATCACGAAAAAGAAGCGAAGAACTTCGTGATCCTTCGTGTCCTTCGTGGATTTGAGAAGGACGTTTTGAATGTTTGTTACTCACCTGGAATGCTCGAAGACGGGCAAAATCTACGAAGCCAATAAAATTTATAACCTGTCCGAAGTCGGCAAGCCCTTGCTGGTTCGGTACGATTTGCAGGCGGCGGCGAAAACGTTGACCAAAGACGTGTTGAAAGGCCGCGTGTCTTCGTTGTGGCGTTACCGCGAAGTGATGCCCGTGATTCACAACGAAAACATCGTCAGTCTGGGCGAAGGCTGGACACCGCTGCCGCACGCCAAACGGCTGGGCGCGTTGGTTGGCATGTCTGAACTCTTTATCAAAGACGAAGGCTTGAATCCGACTGGTTCGTTCAAAGCGCGCGGCCAGACCGCGGCGATTTCGATGGCCAAAGAGTTGGGCGTCAAAAAAGTCGCCATTCCGACCGCAGGCAATGCGGGCGGCGCAATGTCGGCTTACGCGGCGGCAGCGGGTTTGGAAGCTTACGTTTTTATGCCGCGCGATACTCCGGCGGCTTGCCGAATCGAATGCGAACAACTTGGCGCTCAGGTCACGCTGATTGACGGTTTGATAACCGATTGCGGAGCCGAAGTCGCGCGCCGCAAAGAAGCTGAAGGCTGGTTTGACGTTTCCACGCTGAAAGAGCCGTACCGCATCGAAGGCAAAAAAACGATGGGTTATGAATTGGCCGAACAGTTCGGCTGGGAATTGCCCGACGTGATTTTGTACCCGACCGGCGGCGGCACGGGCTTGGTCGGGATGTGGAAAGCCTTCGACGAAATGGAAGGAATGGGCTGGATTGACTCGAAGCGCCCACGCATGTTTTCGGTTCAAGCTGCCGGTTGCGCGCCGATTGTTCGGGCCTACGACAATGGCTGGGACGAAGCGCCGGAATTTGAAAACGCGCACACGGCGGCTTCGGGTTTGCGAGTGCCAAAGGCCGTCGGCGATTTCATCATGCTAAACATTTTGCGAACCAGCGGCGGCGGAGCCATCAGCGTCACCGACGAAGAAATGGTCGCCGACACCAAAATCGTCGGCGCTGCCGAAGGCATCTTTTGCGCGCCCGAAGGCGCAGCGTGTTTTTCGGCGCTGAAAAAGTTGCTGGCCAGCGGTCAGGTGGCGACCAAAGAACGAGTTGTGTTGTTCAACACCGGCACCGGACTCAAGTATCTGGAAGCTTACGGTCTGAAATAGGCGCGATAAGAAATCAAATATGGCTCAAGTGACATCCCAACAAGACGCAGCGCGAATGACGATGCCGCCGGTTTACCGTCAAGTCCGATGGTGGATATTGGCGCTGCTGTTTTTCGTCACAGTCATCAACTTCGTTGATCGGCTGACGCTTTCGTACGTTGCGCCGGTGCTCAAAGAAACATTCAAGCTGTCGAATGAAGATTACGGCAATATCGTTTCGTGGTTTTTGTTTGGGATGATGATCGGCGAATTCCCGATGGGGCGATTGATGGATCGGCGTGGGCCGAAACTGGGCTTTTCCTTTGCGGTCATTTGGTGGTCAATCGCCAACGCCATGCACGCGGCGGCGCGAACGGTTTTTCAATTCAGCGTACTGCGATTCTGGATGGGCACAGGCGAATGCGGCAATTATTCCGGCGGAGTCAAAGTCATCGGGCAATGGTTTCCACCAAAAGAACGCGCCTTTGCCACAGGCGTCATGAACGGCGCGTCGCTGGTCGGCAATATGATTACGCCGCCGATCATCGTCTTCATTATGGCCAAGATGGGCTGGAAGGCTGCGTTTTTGATTCCTAGTTTGCTGGGAATGTTCTGGGTAATTTTCTGGCGCAGGTATTACAAACTGCCCGAAGAGCACCCTTCGCTGACCGAAGCCGAGCGCCGATACATCAAAGAAAGCGAACCTGAAGAAGAGCGTCCGTCGCCTTCCGTTTGGCAATTACTGGCGACGCGACAGGCTTGGGCGTTGATGCTGTGTCGTTTGCTGGTGGGGCCTGTGATTCAGTTTTATTTGTTCTGGCTGCCGTTGTACCTGTCGAACACGCGCGGGTACACAATGGTGGCGATTGGCTTTTTGGGGATGTTGCCGCCGCTGTTCGGCGATCTGGGCAGCGTAGGCGGAGGCTGGATTACAGGGCGAATGATCGGCAAAGGATTAACCGTTGATCAATCGCGCAAGTTGGTCATGTTGGTCGGGGCGGCGCTTTGCGCGCTGAGCATTGTCGTTGTCAAAGCCAACACTCCGGTCATTTGGTGGGGAGCAATCTGCCTGGTTTATTTCGGCCATTACGCGCTTTCGGCCAATATGTTTGCCGCCATCTCCGACATCTTTCCGAACAATGCCGTCGCTCGTGTCACCGCTTTGACCGGCGTTGCCGGGGGATTGAGCGGTTGGTTGTTTCCGCGCCTGACCGGTTGGCTGGTGGACAAGGTTTCGTATACGCCGGTGTTTACAATGGCGGCGTTGATGCCTGCGGCGGGCGTGTTGGTGTTGATACTGTTGGCTGGGAAATTCCGCCGTGTGGAGTTGTGATGTCTGACGTTTTGATTACTGAAAACATCATTGGCGAAGCGATGGACGAATTGCGCGAACGCTTCGATTGCGTGTTCGAACCGTTGTTGTGGAAAGAGCCGGACAAGTTACGCGCGATGATTCCTGGCTTTCGCGCGTTGATCGCTCGAAACCAGACTCAGATCACGCGCGAGATCATCGAAGCCGGAACGCGCCTGAAAGTCATCGCTCGCGCCGGAGTCGGCATGGACAACGTGGATTTGGAAGCGGCTTCGCAGGCTGGAATTGTCGTCAGTTGGACGCCTGAACAAAACACAAACTCTGTCGCCGAATTGACGATTGGCTTGATGCTGAGCCTGGCGCGGATGATTCCCGACGCCGACGCTCACACAAAAGCGGGCGGTTGGGATCGCTGGAAATACATGGGCGTGGAATTGTCTGGCAAAACGCTTGGCATTGTCGGCTTGGGGCGCATCGGCAGTTTGACCGCCGCCAAAGCGCGCGCGTTGGGAATGGAAATCGTCGCTTACGATCCTTATGTTGATCCCGAAAGTCTGCGCGCGATGGAAATTCGCGCACGGATGACCAGTTTGGACGAAGTGCTGACCGTTTCAGATTTCGTTTCGCTGCACACGCCGGAAAACGACGAAACGCGCGGAATGATCGGCGCGGAACAATTCGCCCTGATGAAACCGACAGCGTATTTCCTGAATGCCGCTCGCGGCGGAGTCGTGCAGGAAGCCGCCTTGCTTGAAGTCTTGCAGCAAAACCGAATCGCAGGCGCGGCCCTGGACGTTCGCCAACAGGAACCCGCCGTGCCCAGCGAATTCGATAAATTGACCAACGTCATTTTGCTGCCGCACATCGGCGCGCAAACCCACGAAGCGCAACGCCGCGTTGTGACGACAGTTTGCCGCGATGTAGCGGCGATTTTGAACGGCGGCGAAGCGAAGTATTTTGCGAATTTCAATAAGCCACGGCGATCACGTTCGTAGTTCCGCCTTCAGGCGGTTGCGTTCGCTTGCCAAGTCTGCCGCCTGAAGGCGGAACTACAAACTTTATCGAGGGGATATGAAACTCTTTCTGGATACCGCAGACGTAGCGCAAATCCGCGAAGCGTGGAGTTGGGGCATCGTGGATGGCATTACCACCAATCCGTCACACGTCGCTAAAACCGGACGCCGCGCGATGGACGTGTACGAAGAGATTCTGGGCATCGTGGATTGCCCGGTCAGTTTGGAAACCGTTACGTTGACTGCGCCTGAAATCGTTGCCGAAGGCCGCGAACTGGCCAAGCTGCATAAAAACGTCGTCGTCAAAATCCCGCTCATCAAAGAAGGTTTGAAAGCCGTCAAAGTCCTGGCTGCCGAAGGCATCAAGACCAACGTCACTGTCACTTTTTCGCCGCTGCAAGCTTTGCTGGCGGCAAAAGTCGGGGCGACTTATGTCAGTCCGTTTGTCGGTCGTCTGGATGCAGCCGGACATTTTGGGATGGAACTGGTCGAACAAATCAAAACCATCAATGTCAATTACGGCTTTGATACGCAGATCATCGCCGCCGCGATGCGCCATCCAACGCACGTACTGGAATCGGCGCTGGCCGGAGCCGATGTTTGCACGGCGGCATTCGACATTCTGGATCAGCTTTACAACCACCCGATGACTGACATTGTCCTGAATCAGTTTTTGAGCGATTGGGCAAAAGTGCCGAAATAGTTCGCAGTTCACAGTTCGCAGTTCACAGAGTTGAGCCGCGAACTGTGAACTGTGAACTGCGAACTGCGAACTGTGAGCTATGAAAACTTATTCTTTGCATCTCAACGGCGACTGGCACGTTTCTTCGCCTTTCCAACAAGTCATCAATCCGGCGACCGGTGAATCGCTCGGTCAGGTTTCGACCGTTGATCGCGCTCGCGTGGCGCAAGCAATCAGTGACGCCAACGAAGCCTTCAAGTCCTGGCGACGGCTGTCCGGCAAAGCGCGCGCGGATTTTTTGCTGGCGATTGCTGCTGAAGTCGAAAAACGGAAAGACGAAATTGCGCGAACGATCACGCTGGAAAATGGCAAGCCGCTGGCACAAAGCTTCGGCGAAGTGGCGATGACCGTGGATCATCTGCGCTGGTTTGCCGAAGAAGCCCGGCGCGCGTATGGCCGCATCATCCCTCATCAAGCCGATGGCAAACGCAATCTGGTCATCAAATCTCCGATGGGAGTTGTCGGCGCAATCACCCCGTGGAATTTTCCGCTGGTGTTGGCGGCGCGAAAGATGGCTCCGGCATTGGCGGCAGGAAATACCTTTGTGCTGAAGCCTGCGGAGCAAACGCCGCTGTGCATGATCGCCTTTGCCGAATGTGTTGCCGCCGCCGGTTTGCCGAAAGGCGTTTTCCAGGTTGTGCTCGGCGAAGCTTCTGAAATCGGAAAAGAGTTTCTGGAAAATCCGCTTTGCCGCAAAGTCACCTTCACTGGTTCGACCGAAGTCGGTCGTTTGTTGATTGCCGGAGCCGCGAACACCGTCAAGCCGTTGTCGCTGGAACTTGGCGGCAACGGGCCGGTACTTGTTTTTGGCGACATTGATTTGAATCGTGCTGTCGAAGGCGCGTGGATCGCCAAGACTCGCAACACTGGCCAGTCCTGCATCGCGGCGAATCGCATTTACGTCGAGCGCAGCATTTACGATCAATTCTGTGAAGCCTTCACCGCGAAGATGACGGCGATGAAAGTAGGCAACGGCTTGGAGCCGGGCGTGGAAATCGGCCCGCTGATTGATGAAGCGGGAATGGCGAAAGCTCTGGCGCACATTGAAGACGCGGTTGCCAGAGGCGCGCGAGTTTTGTGTGGAGGCAGGCGCGTTGGTGACAAAGGCTTCTTCCTTGAACCGACTGTGCTGGCCGATGTTCCCAAAGACGCGCAGTGTATGGGGGAAGAAACCTTCGCGCCGATTGCTCCGATCACTTCGTTCGACAGCGAAGAAGAAGCAATCGCCCTGGCCAACAATTCGGCTTATGGATTGAGCGCATACGCCTTCACCGGAAATCTGGACCGCGCGTTTCGATTGATGGAAGCTTTGGAAGCGGGAACGATTGGCATCAATGACGGAGTTCCTACGACCAGCAACGCTCCGTTTGGCGGACTGAAGCAAAGCGGTTGGGGACGCGAACTTGGCAGCGAAGGCTTGGACGCTTTTCTGGAAACGAAGCACGTTTCGCTGGGGCTACAAATCTGAAAGCGACGAGCGTAGAATGACGAGCCAACGGAGGAAATCTTATGAGTCAATTCGGCGCTCAACTCAAATCAACTGAAGATACCTTTTACGAGCTTTGTCGGCAGAATCCGGATTTGCGTCTCGAACGGACGGCGAAAGGAGAAGTGATTGTTATGCCACCAACTGGGGGAGAAACTGGGAGTCGTAACGACGAGATCGTTCGGCAATTAAGCAGTTGGAGAAAGGAAAATGGAACTGGCAAATCATTTGAATCTTCGACTGGTTTCAAATTGCCAAACGGCGCTGACAGGTCGCCGGACGCTTCATGGGTGAGCAAAGCTCGATTGGCCCAATTGACGCTGGAACAGAAAAGGAAATTTCTGCCGCTTACTCCCGACTTTGCGATTGAGTTGCGTTCACCAAGCGACGACCTTGATACGATCAAAGCCAAAATGGACGAATATATCTCCTGTGGTTTGCGGCTGGGGTGGTTGATTGATCCTGAAGAAAAAACTGTTTACGTTTATCGCCCAAACGTTGCGGTTCAAAAGCTTGAAAACGTCAGCGAAGTTTCCGCCGATCCCGAATTGCCTGGCTTTACGCTCGACCTGCGTGAAGTCTGGGAACCTGCCCTGTAGTCAAAGTAGTCAAAAGTTTTTTCCTGAAAAAATTTCAAACGCGATGAGCCTTTCTCATCGCGTTTTGCACATGAGGGAGTGAAAGCGGAAATAGCGACGCGCGATGAATGCTTTTCAGATGACACCAGCAACCCAAGGAGGAAACGTATGTTGCCGAAAACCAAAATGACGATTGGCCGGTCTGTGTTATTGATTGCCACGATGTTGATTTCTTTGTCAGCGCAAGCTCAACCCGCGCCGACCACGGCTCAAGTTCAGATGATTAAGCAAAAGGTGGGTTCGGCGATCAAATTTGCCGACGATTCCTGGGCGCAAGTTTTCCGGTACAACAGCGCGCAGTTTCAGATGCCGGGAGTTTTTTATGGTGGCGATGGCGCTTATTACGATCCCAATGAACACAAAATCTTCCTGAAGATGGGGTTTCTGTGGGAGAACGTGTACCGCGCTTCGGAGATGACCAGGTTTCAGGACGACGGCGATTTGGGAGCCATCATCATTTTGTGGCACGAATACGGCCATTCGATTCAGCGGATGCTGGGCGTGAAATTTGCCCACACAATTGATTACGAATTGCAGGCGGACTGTTTGGCGGGCGCGACATTTGGAATGGCGGAACGAGCCAAACTGATTGATCCGGGCGACGAAGACGAAGCTCACAACAGTTTGCTGTACGCCAGAGATTCCAGCGGAACCGATCATAGAGCCAAAACCGCTCACGGCAGCGGCAGCCAGCGCATTGCCAGTTTCGATCTTGGCCGAAAAGGCGGCGCAAACGCTTGCCGATTGCCCTGGCCGCAAACTCTGAGTCGCCGATGAGGCTTGCAGCAATCGGGCAGCAATCGGGCGCGTCGGTAAAGCCGGCGCGCCTGATGAAGTCAGAAATCAAACCGGTCAACATTCGTCTTATTGAAGATAAACGGCGCACCCAACATCACGTCGCTGTCTTTCACTTCCAGAGTTTTCAATTTGCCCGCGTTGAGTTCCTTGTCGCCAAGCCGTAGCCGACCGGCGCTAAGTTCATTTCCCGCAAACACAGTCAGGTAGCCTAAATCCAGCGTATTCCACAGCACGAAACTTTCGATGACGCCGTCGTGAACGTACGGTTTGCAGAGACTGGGAATCGAAAGGCCAATGACTTTGACGTCCGCACGACCAGATTGTTTGACGGCTTCGGCTGCGCCGGGAACCGCCGGAGCGGCGACTCCCATAATCAGTTTGACGTTCGGATGCACCTTCATCACGTTTTGTGTTTCCTGAAACGCGCGGTCGCGGTCGCCGTCACTGGGTTGAATTGCTACGAGTTTGATCGAGGGATATTTTTCCGCCAAGCGCGCCTTGATGTGTTTGATCCATTCGTTTTGGTTGGCTGCGCTCAGACTGGCGGTGATGATGGCGAATTCGCCTTTGCTGTTGAGAATCCGCGCGGCTTCATCCATCAAGGTGTAGCCGATGCCTTGCGGCGTGGCTTGATTGATGAAGAAGTCTCGCGCGTTGCTTTCAGCGTCGGCGTCCCAAGTGATGACTTTGATGCCGCGTTCGCGCGCTTTGCGCAACACGGTGGAAATCGCTGCGGAGTTTTCGACGCTGACGGCGATGACATCCACGTTGCGAGTGATCCAGCCTTCGACGACTTCGTTTTGTTTGGCGGGATCAAGGTCGGTGGGGCCATCCCAGATCAATTCAACGCCGAGTTCTTTGGCGGCTTCTTCCGCGCCTTTGCGACAACTGACGAAATACGGGTCGCCTTTGGCTTTGGGCATCATGCCGATGACGGTTCGTTTGGTCGGCGCGGTCGCAGTCATTTGCGGCTGACTGCCGGAAGTCGGCAGCGAACGAACCAGCAACCAGTTGCTGCCAGCGATGAGCAAGCCAGCGGCCAGAATTGCCGCGCAGATAAATGCCACTTGAGAGTTTTTCACTTCAAAATCCTCTTCAGAAAAGTAGTCGGTAGTCGGTAGTCGGTAGTCGGTGGTTTTGCTTATGCGGTCAATGTAGATGGTGATGACCAGCAGCGCGCCGGTCAGAATGCCAGCCAGTTCAGTCGGCAGCGCAGCCAGCCGCAAACCGTTTTGCAAAACGACGATGGCGAACAAGCCAAGCGTCGTTCCCCACACTGTTCCGCGTCCGCCGAAGATCGAAGTTCCGCCCAACACTACCGCAGTGATGGCAATCAATTCATAACCTGTTCCGGCGTCGGATTTGGCTTGGCCAAGATGCGCGATGTAAATCACTGCGGCCAGACTCGCCGCCAAACCTGACAGCACATAAACCAGCGCGGTTCGTTTGGCGACAGGGATTCCCGCAAAACGCGCGCCTTCGGCAGAAAATCCAATCGCATAAAGTCCGCGCCCAATCACCGTCCGATGCAGCAACAGAAAATATCCAATCGCAGCCGCCACCAGCGCCAACATTTGCGGAGGCAAAAAACCGAGCCAATAACCTTGCCCAAAAAACAAAAACGAAGCAGGGAAGTCCGAGTAATTCGCCACGCCACCAGTAATGCCTTCGGCCAAGCCGCGAAAGAGCGAAAACGTTCCGAGCGTGACAATCAGCGGCGGCAGGTTGAACCGGGCGATCAGCAAGGCGTTCAGTCCACCGCCGATCAAGCCAACCAACAGCGTCAACGCGACGCTCAACCAAATCGGCAAGCCCGCGACTTTCCACATCCAGCCGCAAGCGATTGCGGACAAACCCATCATCGAACCAACGGAAAGATCAATGCCTCCGGTGAGGATGACCGGAGTCAGCGCCAACGCCAGCAATCCGATTTCCACGCTCAGCCGGATGATTTCAAACCCGTTCGAGCGCGAAAGGAAGTTTTCTCCGATGAGGCTGAACAACGCCAGCTCGACAAGCAGCAGAATCAGCAGCGCCCATTCGTGATTCGGAAACAGGCGTTGCCGCAACGGTTCTTTCACTGCGAACTGAGCGGGATTGGTCATCGGATGAATTGATCTGGATTTGATTTACAGGGTAAAGCGTGGGGATTATATTGGCCGTGCTTATCAAAGCAAACGCAATAATCCCCACAGCTATGATTCGATTCAACCATTGAGGCAAGCCGCGAGCTTGTTTCGCCTTATCCAGTCAGCGGGACAGGCTGTGTGTCTGCCTTGCTTTTACTCAGGAGAACAAACAATGGATTTGACAGGAATTCTTCAAGACGCGCTCGGCGGCAACACCGTGGGGCAGATCAGCCAGGCGATTGGCGCGGACGAAGGCTCGACCAGCAACGCGATTCAGGCGGCTTTGCCGATGTTGCTGGGCGGATTGGCCAACAATAGCGCCAGCGAAGAAGGCGCATCCGGAATTCTGGGCGCGATTGACCGCGACCACGACGGCAGCGTGTTGGACGACATTGGCGGATTGATCGCTGGAAACATTGGCGGCGGCGCAGGTAACGGCGCAGGCATACTCGGTCACATCTTCGGCGGCCAACAAGGCACCGTCGCGCAAGGCGTCAGTCAGGCAAGTGGATTGGATATGGGCAAAGTCGGCCCATTGCTGGCGATTCTGGCTCCGGTTGTGATGGGCGCGATTGGTCGTTCGCGCCAACAAAGTGGCGGTGGACTTGGTGCGGCGGATTTGGGCGGATTGCTCGGCGGAGCGGCTCAATCAATGGGCGGCAATTCCGGCTTGATGGGCGTGCTTGGCGGATTGCTCGACCGCGATGGCGATGGTTCGGCGGTGGACGACGTTATGGGAATGATCGGCGGAATGATGAGCGGACGCCGTTAAGGTGTTAGGCGACAGGTTGCAGGTCACAGCGATTTGCTGACGACCTGCAACCTGCCACCTGTGACCTGCCACCCGAAAATGACCGACTTCAAATACCAACATGGGCGGCTCAGCTACCTGACGAAATCCACAGGGCAGGAGCGTGGCCGCGAAGACTGGCAATTGACGCGCAACCGCGACGGTTCGACGACCATGCGTTGTCTGGCGATGACCGATGATTCGCAATTTGTCCGCGATGTCACGTACACGCGCGGCAAAGATGGTCGCCCTTCGGAAGTCTTCATCCGCTTGCAAGTCGGCGACCGATGGATTGGCTCCGGTTATTTTCGCACCGAAGCCGATAAACTGATTGCCGTCACCGACAGCCCCGAAACCGGCCACACGCAACAAACCCTCGCCATTCCCGCCGATTCCTTTTCCATCGTTTCTCACGCCGTGATGCTGGATGGTTGGGCGATTTTCAATTACGACCGCGCGCTTGGCGGCCAGCAGACGCGCACCGTGTACAACACTTCGACGCGCTGGAACGGAACCGACGGGCCGCTTGGACGGCTGGAAACGGTTCGACTGAACCTGCTTGGCGAAGAAGAACTCACCATTCCGGCGGGCACGTTCAAAGCCGCGCACTTCACGATTGATTCCGATGAGTTGAAAACGCCGACTGCTCATTTGTGGGTAGCAGGCGAAGACAAAATCCTGCTTCGGTACGATTGGGCTGAACTGGATCACGAGTATGTGCTGACTTCGTGGAAGACAGAGAAACGGTAACAGCAGGCAAAAGGAGTGAATATGGCGGTTAATAAGATACTCGATCTCAAAGCGTTTGTTCCCGCTAGAGACTTCGAACTTTCTAAACGTTTCTATCTTGATCTGGGATTTCGTGAGAATTGGGGCAATAAGCAAGTATGTGAGTTAGAGATAGATGGGTATCGGTTTCTGCTGCAGGCTTTTTATGTGAAGGAGTATGCCGAGAACTTCATGATGAGCCTTACGGTTGAAAATGCTGATGAATGGTGGGATCACATCAAAAGTAGCGGACTTTTGGACAAGTACGACCTACACACTGCTAAACCACCAGAGCTACAACCGTGGGGCCTTCGCGTGCTCTACCTGACTGATCCCACAGGCGTTCTGTGGCATATTGCAGATCAGAGAAAGTCGTAACGACATAAAAGTTCGGCAATCATTGAGTACGCCTCAACCCAAGCAGAATTACCAATGGGCATGATTTATCCAGTAAAGATGATAAGGAATATCCCCATGCTGCGTCATCTCATCAATTCTACTTTAACCCGCACATTCGTACTGTTGGCTTTTGCCTGCTGTACCGTCTCTTTAGGAGTCGTTCAAGCTCAGAAGGCTTTGAACGCTGAACCGCTGCGTCCGGTGATTGTGCAAGGCGCAATGCCGATTGAAGTCGAATTGCTGGTCAAACGGCTGGAAAACGCCAGCGAAGAGAAAGTCGGCGGTTGGATGTTTTGGCGCGGGACGGTGAATGGGTATCCGGTCGTTGTGTCGAAAACCTTGAAAGGCATGTCGAACACAGCGGCGGCGACGGCAATCGCCATCGAACGGTTCAAGCCGGTCGCTATCATCAATCAGGGAACGGCGGGCGGGCACGACACGAAGTTGAACGTCTTCGACATCGTCATCGGCGAAGCTGCCGTCAATTTGGGCGCGTTCAAAACCGGAGTTCGCCAGTCCGGGCAGGGAAGCTATTCGGTTGAATGGGTTCCAATGGATTTGCTGGCTTCCGAAGGCAGCGCCGGAGAAGACCCGAACGCGCGAACGATGCGCCGGTTCAATGCCGACGAACAATTGTTGGCCGTTGCCGACAAAGTTAAAGATTCGTATCGCAAAGGCAAAGTCGTTCGCGGCGTCATCGGTTCAAGCGACGTTTGGAACAGCGAGCTTGACCGGATCAATCGCTTTCACAAACAGTTCGGCACTTCGGTCGAAGAGATGGAAACGGCTTCGGCGGCGCAGATTGCCAAATTCTTCAACGTACCTTTTTTGGGAATTCGCGTGTTGTCAAACAACATTACGAACAACGGAAAATACAACGGAACGACGGCGCTGGCTTGTCAGGAATATGTATTTGAAGTCGTGAAGGCTTACGTTGCGATTCGGGGCAAACACTGACGAAAGGCATATTGGGCAGCATTGGATTACGAATAAGCGATGACTTCGTGTAAGGCTGAGAAGCCGATGCATAAAAGAGTAGGATTTGCTATTGTTCGATTGTAATTGTCATAGATTAAATTGCGATCTGCTGATATCAATCCGTTATTCTTGGCTCCAAATGATCACAAGAGTTGAATTACGAAAAATAGCCCGTGAGCGACTAAAAGATGCTGAGGCGTTGTTTAATGCAGGGCGTTATGATGGGGCAGCATATTTAAGTGGCTACGCTATTGAGTTGGCGCTGAAAAACCGGATTTGTAAGACGCTGAAGTGGAGTGGTTTCCCACAGACACGAAGCGAGTTTCAACCTTTTCAAAGTTTTAAAACTCATAATTTGGATGTTTTGCTGTCGTTATCGGGTTTAGAAAGTAAGATTAAAACCGCATATCTTGCCGAGTGGTCAGCGATTGCCAAATGGGATCCCGAAGCAAGGTATGACCCAATTGGAAGTGCTGGAAAAAATGATGCAGAGTTATTGATTGAGGCTGTAAAAAAGCTATTAGGTGTTTTATGAAAGAGCTAGTTAGTAAATTCAGTGAGCTAGAGAAAGAAATCTCCATAAAAAAGGGTGCCTTCACCTTATTTGCCTTGTTTCTGAGAGAGGAGGCTGGGGATAAATGGGACTTAGTCGTAGCTGCACCTTGGATCGAAGCAAATCGTAAGGAGGCGCTTTCATTCATGGCGAAACAGACTCAGGCAAAATTTAAGCCAGATGAGCTTGTAAATCTTTCAAGGATTGTGCTTATTGACCAAAATAATCCAGCTCTTGATGCAATCAATCGAACGATCAAAATCGAGCATGGCTCAGTTGATGTTCAAAGTAGTAATTTTTTTGGTTTACAAATAAAGCATGCGTATATTGTGACTTCCTTAAGACCCAGTCTGAACGCAGAGGTAGCAGTTGCTTAAAGCCGGTCTTTTTGATTGGTTCAACTAATGAGTTCAATTGAAAAAGGGAGCCTTGAAGGCTCCCTTTTTCAGTTTTCGGCTTGGCCGGAGTTTAGAAACCGCCGTCCATACCGCCGCCCGGAGGCATCATCGGAGCTTTCTTGTCTTCGGGAATTTCCGAAATCAAGGCTTCGGTGGTCAGCATCAGGGCTGCGATGGAAGCAGCATTTTGCAACGCCGTGCGCGAAACTTTGGCGGGGTCAATGACGCCCGCTTTGACCAGGTCTTCAAAGACTTCGGTCGCGGCGTTGAAGCCGAAGTTGACGCCTTTTTCGCTCTTGATGCGTTCGACGATGACCGCGCCTTCTTTGCCAGCGTTTTCGGCAATCTTGCGGAGCGGTTCTTCCAGAGCGCGGCGAACGATATTGACGCCGATCTGTTCGTCTTCGTCTTCCAGCTTCAGGCTTTCCAGGGCTTTGGCCGCGCGAACCAACGTCACGCCGCCGCCCGGAACGATGCCTTCTTCAACCGCCGCGCGCGTTGCGTGCATGGCGTCTTCGACACGAGCTTTCTTTTCTTTCAACTCGGTTTCGGTTGCCGCGCCGACTTTGATGACTGCAACGCCGCCGACCAGTTTGGCCAGACGTTCTTGCAGTTTTTCGCGGTCGTAATCGCTGGTGGTTTCTTCGACCTGGCGACGGATGGTGGCAACGCGACCGGAGATGTCAGAGCCTTTGCCGGAACCTTCGACAATCGTGGTGTTGTCTTTGTCAACGGTGACTTTCTTGGCTTTGCCCAAGTCTTCCAGCTTGACGCTTTCGAGCTTGATCCCTAAGTCTTCGCTGATGACTTTGCCGCCGGTCAGGATGGCAATGTCTTCCAGCATGGCTTTGCGGCGATCACCGAAACCAGGAGCTTTGACGGCGCAAACATTCAACGTGCCGCGCAGCTTGTTGACGACCAACGTCGCCAAGGCTTCGCCTTCGACATCTTCCGCGATAATCAGCAACGGTTTGCCGAGCTTGGCGACTTGCTCCAACAGCGGCAGCAGGTCTTTCATCGAACTGATTTTCTTTTCGCAGAGCAGGATCACCGCGTTGTCCAACACGGCTTCCATGCGTTCGGCGTCGGTGACGAAGTACGGCGACAGGTAGCCGCGATCAAACTGCATGCCTTCGACGACTTCCAGCAGGGTTTCCAGCGAACGGGATTCTTCAACGGTGATGACGCCGTCTTTGCCGACTTTCTTCATCGCTTCGGCAATGATGCCGCCGATGGTTTCGTCGCCGTTGGCCGAAATCGTTCCGACCTGAGCAATCGAATCTTCGTTGACCTTTTTGGCCATCGCGCTGATCGAAGCGACAGCTTGTTCAACAGCCTTTTCGATGCCGCGTTTCAACGCCATAGGGTTGGCTCCGGCGGCAACGGTTTTGACGCCTTCTTTGAAAATCGCACGCGCCAGAACGGTCGCCGTGGTGGTTCCGTCGCCGGCAACGTCCGAAGTCTTCGAAGCGACTTCGCGCACCATCTGAGCGCCCATGTTTTCCAGAGCGTCTTTCAATTCGATTTCTTTGGCCACGGTCACGCCATCTTTGGTGATCGTCGGCGAACCGAATTTTTTATCAATAACTACGTTACGGCCTTTCGGGCCGAGAGTGATGGCGACTGCGTCGGCCAATTGGTTGACGCCGCGCAAAATCGCCTGACGCGAATCTTCGCCGTGAATAACTTGTTTTGCCATAGTTGTTTCTTCCTCCCAAAAATTTTTGACTAAGGTTGACGCTTATTTGCCTTTGGCTTTGGCCGCGCCTTCGATCACGCCCAGAATATCGTCTTCGCGCAGAATCAGATATTCTTCGCCATCGAGTTTGATTTCGGTTCCGGAGTATTTGCCGAACAGGACTTTGTCACCAGCTTTCAGATCAATCGCAATGCGGGTTCCATTGTCGAGTAATTTGCCATTGCCGACAGCGATGACTTCGCCTTCCTGCGGTTTTTCTTTGGCGGTGTCTGGGATGTACAGACCTCCACGCATTTGTTCTTGATCTTCCGTGCGGCGCACAATGATGCGGTCGTTCAGCGGACGAATAGTTGTTGCCATTAGGAAAACTCCTTTCAGATTGGTTGTTTATTGGTAGATGTAATTGAAATTTTTGGCATTCCTTAAAATGCGGGTGCTTAGTTGAGTGTCAAAGACTCAAGTAATGTGCATTCGAAGCCTTCACATTCACTGGCACTCATCAAAAGGAAGTGCGAAGTATATTGACCGACCCCAGACCTGTCAATTCCTGAAACGGCTTCTTTCAGTTCTAAAGTTTCGCGGTCGTTTTTCGTGTGAAATTGTTGGTGGGAAAAGAGAAAACCGCTTTGACAGTCTGAAAGTCCATCCCTAGAATGCCGCTTCGTTCGCAGTCCTAACCCAATCCAAGAGAAAATTCGATGAACATTAATCCTGATTTTCTGGAAATTCTGTGTTGTCCGTTTTGCAAATCCAGGGTCGAACCGAAAGCTGATGGCACCGGTTTGAAATGCGAAGTATGTTTTCGTGTTTATCCCATTCGGGACGACATTCCGATCATGATCGTTGAAGAAGCAACCATCGAAAAAGAAGTTCAAGCTTGATCGCCGCACTTCCTGAACTTTCGATGCCAACATTATTCTTTCAACAATTGCCGGAAAATTCTCGTGTGCTGTTTATTCGGCTTCGCAATTTGGGCGAAGCCGTGTTGGATACAGCCAACCTGCGCGCGTTGAAGCGGTTTCGTCCTGATCTGGAACTTACGACATTGGTCGAAGCGATTTACACAGAACTGTACGCCGCCGACCCTGACATTGACGCCATCGCGTTGCCGCGCAAAAACACTGACAATCGCAGCACTTTTGCATCGCGGTTGGGAGTCATCAAGGAAATCCGCGATCGCAAGTTCACTACTGTCATCAACCTGCACGGCGGGCCGACCAGTGCCCAACTGACTTTTGCCGGCGGAGCCAGGCATCGTGTGGCTCCGACACATTTTCGCAACGGTTACGCTTACAACCTGAGAATTCCGTCAGTGGATGAAATTCTGAAAGAACCGGGCATTAGTCAGCGGTTGCACACGGTTGAAAACCAGTTTGCCGAATTTCAATGGCTGGGATTGCCCGGCGAGCAGGCTGCGCAAACGCATCTGCACGTAGCGCCAGCGATGCTGGAAAACGCTCAAGCAAAGTTGGCCGCCGCAGGTGTTGATCCGGCAAAGCCGTATGCGGTGCTGGCTCCGACCAATGAGTTTTACACCAAACGATGGATGCCGGAACGTTTTGCCGAAGTCGCTGAAGAGTTGATCGGACGCGGTTTGCAAATCGTGCTGACCGGAGCGCCTACCGACGAACAACGGGCACAGATGCAGGCTGTTCAAAAAGCGACGAAGCAGAAACTGGCTAGCTTGAGTTCGCTGTCCATCGGTGAACTGGTTGCGGTCATAGCCGGAGCGAAATTGTTCGTCGGCAACGACAGCGGCCCGGCTCATATCGCGGCGGCGGTGAAAACTCCGCTGGTGGTTTTATTCGGCCCGGCGAGTTCCGTTCGCTGGAGTCCCTGGCGAGCGCCTTCGGAATTGGTGCAGAACTACTTTGCCTGCAATCCCTGTTCGATGTACAAGTGCGAAGCATTTGCCGAACCGGAATGCATTCGTTCGATCAGTGTGGCTCAGGTGATGAGCGCAATTGCGGGAGCAATAGACAAGGCATAAGCTCGACGAAAAGCAGAATTCAAACGTAAGGTACACAACATCAGGAGGAATTATGGACGCAGCAACTATTGGCTTCGTGGTTTTGGCGGTGATCGTTTTGTTGATTGTCGCGCGATTGGTGTTCCGGCTAACGCTCGGCCATTCAGTGACCGACGCGCTGATTAACCGCGACAACAAAGCGGCAGCGGTTTCGTTGTGCGGCTTTATGCTCGGAGTCATCAACGTCGTCATACCTATCTTGAGCGGCCCAAGCCATTCGTTCTGGGGCGATGTCAAAGGCGTGTTGGCTTATGGCGTTGGTGGAATTGTGGCGATGGCCGTGGCCAGTTTTATCTTTGAACAATACAGCAAAGCCACCGGAGTCCCTCTGCGTGAGCAAATTGCCGAAGGCAATGTCGCCGCTGGAATCGTAGATGGTGCAGTTCACATCGCTTCCAGTCAGATTGTCGCCGGGGCGTTGACAGGTGATGGCGGTTCGATTGTGCCGACTGTGGTTTTCTGGCTGGCCGGAGTAGCGGCGCTGATTGTTTTGACGCACATTTTCCGAATGCTGACGGCTTACAACGATTCGCATCTGATTCAGGACGGCAATCTGGCGGCGGGTTTGGGCTGCGCCGGATTGATCGTTTCCATTGGAATGATGGTGGGGTATGCGGTCTCTGGCAGTTTCACCGGCTATGCGGACAGCTTTCGCAGTTTTGGTTTGATGTTGCTGGTCGTGCTGGTTTTATATCCAGTTCGGCAAATCATCGTGCAAATGTTGCTGCTCGGAGCCGGATTCAGTTTTCGCAACGGGCGTCTGGATCAGGAAATAGCGAATGACCGAAACGTCGGCGCGGCATTGCTGGAAGCTGTTGGTTATCTGGCGACGGCATTGGTGGTGACGAAACTTTTTTGATTCGGCAGCACCGCGACCGATGATTGGTCGCGGTGCTTATTCCACGCACAACAGAAATTTCCGTTGCCCGCCTCAGCCGACTCGGATTAAACTCCGACTGCCTCTCAAGGTTGGTACGGCAACCGATCTTGATCCTAAACCTCGCTCGAATCACAAACCATCAACGACCGACCCGGTTCGAGCCATGCTGAATCAATTCAACTTGCTCACGTGGGAGATCACCAACTCATGGCTATTTTTCAAGACATCCCTGTAGACGGAAGCGGCGAAACAATCCGCGCTGCTCAACGAGAAATCATCAACCGCGCCAATGCCAATCACCTGACCGCCGATGGTTGGTCATTGGCTGAACTCCGAACCGACGATGGCGATTTTGAATGGCTGCAAAAGTGGGCGCAGGTGCTGGACGAAGAAACTGCCAGCCGTTGGTTGTTGCCCGGCCACACCGCCGCGTTCTGGGGAAATCCGCAAACGCGCCGAGCAGGCATAGGGGTTTTGGTCATGCTGCTGGCCGCCGAACAAAAGCGGCGAGGTCTGGTCGGCGAGACCGATTGGATTACTACGCTTTCATCGCTGTTCAACGAACGAACTCGCATGATGATGTTCAAGGAAGGCAGCTTTTCTCCGCCGCTCATCAGCTCCATGCGCGAAGCGACCATGCGATTGCGGTTGCGCGTTGGCGAAGGCTGGGATTCATTTGCCGCCCAACGCGAAAGCATCACCTTGCAAGTCGGTTTGACCGAACCTGATCTGGCCGAACGATTCCCGCAATGGTTGAACGCTCAGAATGTGCCGGAACACATTGTCGCTCTGCTTGATCCGGTCAACGGTAGCGACAGCTTTCTGCACTTGTGGCAAACCTGTTGCGATTATCTGCAAGGCTTCGTCAACGAAAACGACCTGCGCGAAACGCTGGAAACCAGCGTCTGGATTTTGCCGCAATGGGTCAGAACCGTCGTCGCCACATTGAAACCGCTTCGACAGGAAGCTGCTGAACCCGAACCCGCCAGCAAACCTTCTTCCACCGGTCCGTTGGTGCAAATTCCCAGCGAACCCGAAGACGTCTTCGGAGCCTTCATGCCTTACGGCGGTATCAAAACCATCATCCGAGCCACTTGCGCCATTCTGGAACGCGCCGACAAACTCGGCTTTGGTGGTATCACCTGGTCGCTCAGCGATTTGAATATCACCGATTACGATTACGCTTGGCTGCGAATTTGGGTGATGCGACTGGAACCGGACGCCGTCAACCTGATCGCCCAAACCGAACGAAACTTTAAAGCCGGAGAAGCCGATGTCAGCGTACGCGCGGCGTTGGGAACCATGCTTGGCTTGTGGATTTCCGAAACCGTCCGACGAGGCGAAAATGGCAACGACGAAATCTGGCACTTCCTGGAAGACGAATGCTTCCAACCTGCCGTCTCCGCCGAATTCTTCCGCCAAAACCAACCCAGCAGTTTTTTGCGCGTGTTGTTGTCTGATGCTGCGAGAGAGTTGAACTTGAAAGACACTCTTACTGTGTCAGGGTAAGCAGTTGAGAAATATGAATGGGAAGGGTGTGCAATGCTGGCACAAACTTTTGGGGAAACAGCCGCATTCAAGCTTTGACGGCGACGCCAACCGTCCATCCGCCATCAACTGTGATCGTTTGGCCGGTGATGTAATCCGAAGCGTCCGAAGCCAGCAGCACCGTCACTCCGGCCAATTCCGACGGAATGCCTGGGCGTCCCATAGGGATGACGCTGACTGCGCTGTCGTACAAGTCGGGATTGGAAAAGACGCTGTCGGTCATTTGCGTCCAAAACCTGCCGGGAGCGATGGCATTGACGCAGATGTTCTCCTTAGCCAGTTCCACAGACAGGCCGCGTGTCATCTGGCGAATGCCGCCTTTGCTGGTGGCGTAGGGCGTGACATTGGGGACTACGATTTCGGCGGCGATGGAACTGACGTTGATGATTTTGCCTTTGTGAGCAGACCGCTGTTGACGCATGACGCGAACGGCTTCCTGCGCGGCGAAAAACGATCCGCGCAAGTTGATGTTCATGATCTTGTCCCAGTCTTCGACGGTGAATTGGCTGGCGGGTTGACGCATGTTAATCGCCGCGCAATTCACGAGGATGTCCAATTGTCCGAAGTGTTCCGCCGTGCGATTGACCATCGCTCGAACGGCTTCGACATTGGCAATGTCTGTCGGCAAAACCAACGCTCGGCTGCCGATGGCGCGAACCAGTTCGGCGGCGTTTTCCAATTCGCTTTCGGTGCGAGCCGCCAGCGCAATGTCGGCTCCGGCGTGAGCCAACGCCTGAGCCATACCAACACCAAGCCCACGGCCTCCGCCTGTGACCAACGCCACGCGGCCATCCAGCCGAAAACTCGGCATTTGAAATTCACTGTCTAAGAGCATTCGTCGTTCAGTCATAAAAGAATGATTTATCCACGAAGACACACGAAGCGGACACGAAGAAAACAAAAACAGGATTAACTGGATTTGGCTCAGGATTAAAACGATTAACTGCCAATCCTGTCAAAAGTCTTCGTGATTCTTCGTGTTACTTCGTGGATGAGAAAGAGGTTTACAACATTGCCAAAACGGCTTTGATAACGGAATAACCCATCAGCCAGATGATGACGATGGCGGCGATCCACAACCCGGCGGTTTGCCACGCTGGAGGAATGATCTGTTTTGGTAAACGGCGATGGCGCAGGTAAAGCGCGCCGATGGCGATGACCGGCAACATCATCGCCTGGGCGATGCCGCCGATTCTGACCATCTGCACAGGGTCTTTGAAACTGAACACCAGCACGATTGGCACAATGCTCAAAGTCAACAAAAAGCCTTTGCGATAACGGACGCGGGCTTCGCCGTCGTCGGCGCGGAAAAATCCCATCAGCCGCGCAATGTCCGCGAAGATGCGCGTGTTCGCCGCCAGCGACGCGAAGATCGTTCCGTACAAGGTGACGATGGCTCCGACGTAAAAAATCCATTTCGACCAACCGCCCAGCGTTTGCGTGTAAATGTTCGACAGCGTGGAAATCATCTCGGCGTCTTTTGGAATCAATCCCATGCCGTGCAACACGCCCGCTCCCAGCAGGTAAAAGGCGATTGTGGCGACGGTGTAAACGACCATCGAACTGAGAATGTCCAGATTCATGACGCGAATCCAGCCGCGCGCTCGTCTGTTCCATTCCGGCGTGTCTTCGCGTTTGCCGGTGAATCTAGCGTAGCCTTTTTCGACGCACCAGTACGGATACATAAACAATTCGCTGGCTCCGACGCCGGTGATGCCGAAGACGGCCACGGCATCGGCGAATCCGCTGCCAGGCAACTTGAAACTGAATCCGCCCAAAAAATCATTCCACGAAAAGTATTGCGGCATGCGAACCAGCAACAGCGCAGCCATCAACGTCAGCATGGTGAACAAACCGACTTTGACCATCGCAATGCCTTCGATGCGGTCGTAACCTCCGCCCAGCAGCAACGCCAGCGTGATGGCCAGAAAGATCAAAATCCAGATTTTGACGCCGATGCCGGTCAGCAAAAACATGACTTGCGAAACTCCGGCAAACATCGCGCCGACCTGAAACATCGTCATCAACGTCATGACAATCCACATCCAGACGATCCAGTTCACCTTGAAGCGCGGGCCGGGAACGTGATTGAAACTTTCCAGCCCGGTTTCTCCGGTGGCGATGATGTAGCGCCCCATTTCGGCCTGGACAGCGGGTTTGATGAAACAGCTTAGAAGGATGATCCAAAGCGCGGCGTAACCGACTTTGGCTCCCAGCGTGGTGGTGGCGATCAGTTCGCCAGAACCGACGATGGAAGCAGCCAAAATCATTCCGGGGCCAATGCGTTTGAAGGATTCCAGCAAAGTTGATGGTGGTTCGGCTACGTCTTCGGGGCGGAGTTGATAAGGGTCTTGGTTTGTCATTGAGTTTGAGTGGCGAAAACATTCCTCCCACGAAACCACACGAAGAAGACACGAAGGGAAAACAGAAATCTTTAGACAGGATTTACAGGATTCAACAGGATGAAAGTTCTGATTGAATCAAACCTAATCCTGTCCAATCTTGTAAATCCTGTCTACTTCTTCTTCCTTGTCTTCGTGCTTCCTTCGTGTGTCTTCGTGGGAGAAAATTCGTTTTAGATTCGGATAAACAGTTTTTTCTTGTACATCCAGTAAAGCATCAGCCAGAACACTGCGATGGCTGCCCAGCCGCTCAACAGCCAGGAGTAACCTTCGCCGAACACGTTGAACACGTTCTGGCCAAAGTGAATGCGGAACGAAGCGAGAATGAATTTTTCGATCAAATGCGACAGCACATAAATCGCAATCGAGTTCATGCCAATCACCACCAGCGGAAACGACCAGCGTTTGTAACCGCGCACGTCAACCAATACGTAAAATCCGGCCAGCAGCAGAAAGCACCAGCCTCCGCTGAAGATCGTCCAGCTTGGCGTCCATATTTTTTTGACCGACGGGCACAGGCCGGAATAGTGCAGCGCCAATCCAAGCGCGATGCCCGCGACACCGGCGATTGCCAGCTTTTGCAATTTGGCTTTGTCAGAAGTCTCTTCGCGCATCCAGCGCCCGGCGATAAATCCTAAAATCATTGTGCCCAGCGTAGGGATAAAACTCAGCGTCGAATAGCCTCCGCCGTTGTGCGTGAATTCTTTGGCGCGGCGAAACAGGTTCAGGAACCACGTATCAAACGCCCAAGCCAGATTGGAATTTTTGTTGAAGTGCGCGGCAACACCCGAAGCGTGATAAGGCCAATCCGCTGCAACTCCGACCGCAGTGTAATCGAATCCGGCTGGTGGCAATGGGTACAAAACAAACGCCAACCAGTAACCAACCAGCACGACAGCCAGTGAAGCCCAGACGATTTTCGTTGATCGAAATCCCAGAGCGAACAGGAACAAATAACCCATTCCGATTTGCGACAGCGTGTCTTCAAACGTCCAATTAGTTTGCAGTTTGCCGACGGAGCGCAAAAACACGCCGAGCAGAATCAGGATCAAGGCTCGCTTGGCGGCGTGAGCGAACATCTTCGATTGCGATTCGCCTTTGGCGATGCGACTGGCGATGGAATACGGCAGGGCGACTCCGACCAAAAACGAAAACGACGGCTGAATCAGATCGTGCAGCGTTGCGCCGTACCATTCGACGTGGGTTTGATGCTTGGCCAGGAAGTTCCAAAACCAATTGGGATGCGCGGCAGCGACGCGGGCCAGATGCAAAACCTCCGCGACCATCAAAAACATGACGAAGCCGCGATAGGCGTCCATCGAAGTCAGGCGTTGGGGCGGGGTAGTTGTGGACATTTCAAGCTCCGGAACTGCGAAGCTTTGGAGTGCTACGCTTTGGCGTAGCTTTGCATTCGATTGAATTCGCTTGCTAGAAAGGAAGCACCGTACCGATGAAAGAAAAGCTGCGCCGAGCCGCAGCACTCCAAAGTCGCGTTGTTACTTGCTGAACAGACGGGCGACGGGTTTACCAGCCTGCGGATTGTTTTCGCTGTAATCGAAATTCAGCCAGCGGCAGAGCGTTGCCGCCGCCTGGTTTTGATAAATCGTGTCGGTGTTTTTCCATTCGCTGCGCAGTGCGCTGTCCGGGCTGACAAAAGCCATCCAGATGTATTGAGCTTCGGGGACTTTTTCGCCGTGATCCGTCCAATCTTTGATCGTTTTGCCTCGACCGTGATCGGTTGTGAACAGGATCGAAGTTTTGCCTTTGTATTTCGGCGAGCTTTGCAGGAAGTCCCAAATCTGTTTGATCTGTTGGTCGTTTTGAGTGAAGGAATTCAGCACGTGCGTGTAATCGCCGTCGTGCGCCCAATCGTCGGTTTCGCCCAGAGCAATGTGCATCACGCGCGGCTGGTATTTTTTCAAATGCTCCAGCGCGAAATGCACAGTGAAGTAATCGAAGCGCACGCTGTCCCAGGGGCTGAGCATTTCGGTTTGCAACTTGCTGAAAGCCTTGGTTTCGGCGTTGGCCGCCAGTTCATAAGGTTCGTGACCGGAGTTGATTGTCACGGAACCTTCGACGTGTTCGCCGATCCAATTGAACACATCCCACGAACCGAACAGCGCCACCTGCGTTTTGCTCAGATTCAATTTGCGTTTCAGGAATTCCAGTACGCTGGTGAATTGGTTGCGTTTGCGGTCGTTGCTGTTGATGACGTCGTCGTGCGCCTGTCCGGTCAGGATTTCGGAATAGCCGGGATAGGAAAACCACATTTTATTCGTGGTCATGACAGAACTGCCCAGAGTGCGATTGCCGGCAATCGAACCGTGATCTTTCATCAGCGTGCCCCAGAAAAAGGGCAGCAGTTTCAGGCGGCGTTCTTCGGGCGTGGCAGCCCAGTATTTTTTGTAAAGCGTCGAGTCTTCGACTTTGCCGCGTTTGGTTTTGTCTTTCAGGATTTCGAGGTCTAAGCCGCCAAAGACTTCCTGAGTGCGCGCTCCGTCGAAGGTGATGAGAATGACGTTTTCTGTTTTGGTTTGAGCAAGCGCCGAAACGGCGAAGGCGAGAAGAAGGACAAAAGGGAGAATCGTTTTTTTGGAGGTCATTGCAAGCTAGCCTTTGCGGAAAGTGTCGGTAGCCCGCGCGTAAGCAAGGGCTTGAGCTTGGAAACTAAGCCCTTGCTTACGCGCGGGCTACCGACACGCTGGTGTTTGGGGTTTAGAAGATCAGCTTCAGCGCGAACTGAATTTGTCGCGCGGCAAATGTGCCGGTGATCTTGCCGTAATTTCCTGTGTAATTGCCCGCCGCGTCAAAGCGAATGTTATTCGCGTTGGCGTCCGGCGTCAGGAAGTTGGTTTTGTTGAACAGGTTGAAGGCTTCCATGCGGAATTCCAGCTTGGTGCTTTCTTTCCACAGCGGGAAGGCTTTGTGCAATCCCAAATCCGTTTGGAAGAAACTCGGTCCACGCAGGATGTTGCGGCCGGCCGTGCCGAACGGTTGTGAACGGTCGGTCGGAACGGTCGCCCCGCGCGGATTCAGGTAATTGTTCGGATCGCTGGTATCGTTGTACAGGTTTTGTCCTGTCAGGTTCGGGCGATAAGTCAGCGACGAACCGACGACAAACGCCGCAGCCGGGCCGTAAGTCAGATTGACCGGCAAACCGCTGTTGATGGTGTTGATCAACGTTGCGCGCCATCCGCCAAGCACTGAATCCACAGCGACATTGCCGCTGCCCAGATACTTGCGGCCTTTGCCGAAGGGCAGGTCGTAAACGACGCTGGTCGTGTTGTTGAACGGTTGATCGTAATTCGACCGGCCTTTGTCGTTGGCCAGATTGCGAATGTTGCCGCGCGAATTGTCGCCGAAACTCGCTTCCAAGTGTCCCGCCGCGTTGTCCATCGCTTTTGACCAGGTGAACGAATTCAGCAGGTAAAGTCCGTCCGAAAAACGGCGTTCCAGCTTGGCCTGGAAAGCGTGGTAATTCGTCCAGCCGCCGTTGAAGGAAGCCTGAATGAACGAATAGTTGGCGAACGGGCGACGATTTTGCAGCGGGGTTCCCGCCGCCGGATCGCTGGCGTTATTCGGACGCGCCTGGTTGTAATCGCCCAGGATAATCAGCTTGGTGCTGCGGTTGCCGACATAAGCAACGTCAACCAGCCATTTCCACGGCAGTTCGCGCTGAACGCTCAAGTGCCAGCTTTGGACGTAGCCGGTGCGGGTGTCTTTCGGCGTGAAATTGACGCGAGCCGTCAACGGACTGAACCGGGAAGGCGCGACGAAATCGGTCGGATAACCGGCTTCGGTCGGACGGAAGCAGTTCAGGAAGTTGTTGCCCGTGCAAATACCTTGCGAAGGTTGTTGGGTGATGCTGTTGCTGACGATGTTCGGCCCGTTGAACGAAAGCAGGTTTTCTCCGCCCAGACGGTTGAAGTGGACGTAACTGATTCCGTAACCGCCGCGCACAACGGTTTTATCCAGCGCGTTCCAGGCAAAACCCAGACGCGGTGCCCAGTTGTTACGGTCAGGATCAACCAAAGCGCGGTCGGCAATCGAACCGGATTTCGCCTGAATCAACGTCGCCGTCGCCGGGTCGAAATTGCCCAGCAAGTTGTCTTTTTCCCATTGCGGCGTGGCGAATTCGTAACGCACACCGAGGTTGAGCGTTAATTTTGAGTTGAGCTTGAAATCGTCCTGCAAGTAAGCGAAGTGCATACGCTGGCGCAGGTTGACGATGACGGCATTGCTCAAACTATACGAATTACGCGCGCCGAAAAAGAAATCCGCCAGATTGTAGAAGTTGTTGCTACCCGCTCCCGAAGGGCGGCTGAACTGGCCGGAGTAATTGTCCTGGCCGTATTTCGGATTGAAGTCGTCAATTTCCGTGTTGATTGCCTGGTACTCGTAACCGGTCTTGAAGCTGTGTTTGCCTTTCAGGAAGGTGTAGTTGAAACGCGGGTTGTAAACCGTCGGGTCTTGAAATTGCGGGTTCGACGATTGGCGTCCCAAGCCCAGATAACCGCCGATGGCTTGAGTAATCAAACCACCGGCAAAACGCGGATCGGTCGGTTGCCCCGGAACCCTGAAGCCCGGATCGCCAACACCCGTCGGGGTTTTGCCTGCGTCGGTGCGCGAAATGCCAAAGCGGAATTCCATCACCGAAGTCGGCGTCAGGTTATGCGTCACGCCGGTTGCCAGTTGCTGATTCAACACGCGAACAAAAGCGTTTGCGTTTGAACTGAACAGCGGGCCGGGCAGCGTCGGCGCTTCAAAATTATTCACCTTGCGGTGACTGATGCGAACAAAAGCATTGGTGCGTTCGCTGAAGTTGTGGTCAATCTTCACGTCGCCTTTGTCATTGAAAGACTGATTGCGCGGCAGGTTTTCGTAATTGTTGGTCAACGCCGTGCTGGTCGGTTGCGGAATCAAATCCATCACCTGTCTGGCCAGTTTGGTCATCGGAACCGGAGTTCCGGCGGCAAATCGAGTTCCGGCGGCGACAGTGTTGCCGTTTGAATCTACAAACGTAATAGGCGCAACCACATCAACGGTGAAAATGCCTTGACGGTTGGGCGCGGTCGGAATGGTTTGGATGTTGCCTTGCAGTGTGCGCGTGATGCGGCGGAAGCCTTCGTAATCGGCGAAGAAAAACGTCCGGTCGCGTTTGATCGGCCCGCCGATGGTTCCGCCGAACTGATTTTGAATCAGCGTCGGTTTGATGCCGCGCAGCGGTTTGAAAAATCCAGTCGCGTTGAGCGAAGTGTTGCGTAGGAATTCATAAGCCGTGCCGTGAAATTCGTTCGTGCCGCTGCGAAGCGAAGCGTTGATGACCGCGCCGCCCGCGCGCCCGAATTCGGCGCTGAAGTTGTTGGTTTGAACCTTGAATTCCTGAACGGCGTCCGGCGAAGCCTGCACCACTTGATTTGAAAATCCCTGGTTGCTGGTTCCGTAAGAGTTGTTGTCCACGCCGTCAATGATGAAGTTGTTGAGCGAGGAACGCAGTCCGTTGACGTTGAATGAAGCGTCGCGCGTGCCCGCTTCCTGAGCCGACAAGATCGAACGGCGGACGCCGGGCGATAGCAGCGCCAGGTCGGCATACGAACGACCGTTGAGCGGCAGGTTGACGATCTGTTCGCGGTTGATGATTTGTCCGCGATCCGAAGATTCGGTTTCCAGCCGGACGGCATCGGCTGTGACGGTGATGGTTTCAGTCACGGCTCCGGCTTTCATGGCCAGATCAACACGTTGCCGGGCGTTGACAGTGACTTGCACGTTTTCCGCAGCGGCTTTGGAAAAGCCCTGCGCTTCGGCGGTGATGGTGTAGGTTCCGATTTTAACGTTGAAAAATTGGTAGTTTCCGTTTTCGTCAGTTTGCGCCTGAGCGGTAATGCCTGTGGCAACATTTCTGAGTGTAACGGTCGCTTTCGGCAGCGCAGCGCCTGCGGCATCTGTAATCGTGCCAAGCACTGTTGCCGTGTCGAACTGCGCTAACGCCGAAGGGGCGAGCGAGAGAACTGCCAGCAGAACCAGGACAAGCCTGACGGCAGAAACAGTAGAGTTTGAACTCTTCATAAATTCCTCCAGAGTTTGATTTTGATGTGTGGTTTTCGGTTTAGGCAAAATGAAAACCACATTAACAGCCGAGTATCAGAACCACGCAAAGTTTGTCTCAACTCTGTGTTTGAAGATCAGAACCTGGCGCATCGGCTGCGATTGGGTTTCAAACTCAGCAAAGCTTTTGGCAATCTTGGCCTAATCGCGGAGAAGGTAAGAAGCCGTATTTTTTTAGTTGAATAAATGTTGTGATGAAACGGCGCGGATTCTACAACGAAAGAGCAGGCTTCAGCCAGCCAGCAGGATTCTCAAATCTCGCACGTTGTTTCCGGTCGGCCCGGTGATGATTGCGTCGCCAATTAAGTTGAAGAAGTTGAATGAGTCGGAGTTGATTAAATGAGCTTCGGCGGAAATTCCTAGCGCGTCGGCGCGAGCGATGGTTTGAGCATCGGCGATGGCTCCGGCGGCTGGACTATGTCCGTCAATGCCGTCGGTTCCGGCGCTCAGCGCGACGATATTTTCAGTTTGAAAGTGATTCATTTGAATCGCCGCGCGCAAAATGAATTCCTGATTTCGCCCGCCTTGCCCATTGCCGCGAACAGGACAAATCGCTTCGCCGCCGGAAATCAGGCCAACAGGTTTGTTTTTATGTTTGGCTTGCAGCAAGACGATGCGTTCGATGTGAGTCAGCATCATTGCTTCGACGTGATCTTCCACCTGATCTTCGGCCAGTTCGACGATGAAACCGTGATCGCGCTCGGCAATTCGTTTGGCTTCCAGCATCGCTCGGCGGTTATCCATCAACAGGTGGTGCGAAGCTTGGTACGGAGCTTGGTACGGAAACGGGAGCGGTAGCGACCGGGCGTTTTTAATGTCGCGCCTTTCAAGCAACCGGGTCGCTACCGCTCCCGGTTCCGTATCGAACAGTTTGAGCAAACCGTACCGCTCAATGATTCGTTGAAAGTCTTCAACCGTCGAACTATCAGGCAAAGTCGGCCCGGACGCGACTGTCGTCAGGTCATCGCTGTTCACGTCCGAAATGTAGAGCGACACTTGCCGCGAACGTGGAGCCGCCGCCGCCAATTTGCCGCCTTTGACCGCCGACAAATGTCGCCGAACGATGTTCATTTCGTTGATGACGGCTCCGCAATTGACCAAAGCTTTGTTGACGGTTTGCAGGTCATCCAGAGTAATCGCCGGATCAATCGGCTGTTCAAACATTGCCGAACCTCCGCCGGAAATCAGAAACAGAATCAACGTTTGCTGGCTGTCGTGTTTGCTGAGCAAAGCCAAAGCCTTTGCCGCTGCTTCCAAGCTCGCGGCATTCGGCAACGGATGTCCACCGATCAAAATCGGCAATCGCGGCGAATCGCCAATCACTGCGTTGGTGACGACCAAACCAGCGGTGATTCGATCTGCCAACACCATTTCCGCCGCGCGAGCCATCGGCACGCTGGCTTTGCCAATGGCGATGACCAGCAATTTGGAGTAGCCGTTCAAATCAATTGCTTCATTGCCAACCAGCAATTGATTCCCATCCAGCCGCAAGTTCGCGGCAACAACGGTTTCGGCATCAATCGCCGCCAGAGTTTTGTGAAAGATGGTCAGCGCGGCTGCGCGCAATTCTGCAATTGAGTTCATGAAGTTTTCCATTCGCTGGCCAGCATTGAGTAAATCACTTTGTCCACGAACTGGCCGTTTATCAATCCGGCTTCGCGCATGACGCCGTCCGGTTTGAAGCCCAATCGTTCGGGAATGGCTCGGCTTCGCGTGTTGCCTGTAGCGCAGTGAATTTCGATGCGATTCATTTTCAGATTGGAGAACGCATCGTCAATCAACGCTTTGACGACTTTGGTCATGACGCCTTTGCCTTGCTGGTCGGCAGAGAGCCAATAACCTATTTCCATTATGCGATTGTGCCATTCGTATTGGACAACACCGGTTGCGCCGACCAGTTCGTCGTTCAACCAGATGCCCGCCGACAGAGCTTCCTTGTTTTCATAACGACGTTTGGAATCGCGTATGTATTGCCGCGTGATGTCGGGCGAATCCGAAGCGTCCACCCAGATCAACCAGCGGCGCAGATGTTCGCGGTTGCGATCCACCAATGCGAACACCGTTTCGGTGTCTGATTCTTTCAGCATTCGGATTTCGATTTCGTCGTCTACTTTCAGCTTGAACACGGTTCACCTCTTTGAGCCACACGCTTGGCCATAAATATATCCGGCTTGCCGAAGCCATTGGCGTCGGGCGCTACGCCCGCGATTACAAAACCCAGTTTCTGGTAAAACTCGAACGGATGTCCGCGCAGATTTTTGATGTTGGCCAGATGCTCCAACGGGTTGGGATACAGGTCAATTCCGCCCAGCGAAGTCATGCCGTCTTCGTCATCGCTGCCCAACCACAAAGTCAATCCGCCTTCAGCGGCGACCTGAACTTCCAAATCTTCGACCAAAGCTTTGCCAATGCCACGACCTTGCGCCGACTGGGCGACTGCCAGCGGGTGTAATTCCCAAACTTCGCCGTCGTACATTTCTATGCCGCCTATCCAGCCAAGAACGGTTCCGTCGTCATCAACGGCGATGCGACAGATTCTTTCCTCTGAAAAAAATCCGCTGATTTCTTCTCGCGCGTCTTCGATGGTTGGCCAGGCGTTAGGCCAATGTTCCTTGAACGCTTCAACCAGAATGGCGGCCATTTGTTCGATCATTTGCTGGTTGTCGCTGGCTAAATTGATGATTTGCATTGCAGAAAATCCTCTCGTTGTTTGCGGTTGGAAAGCTGTGTTAGTTTACGAGCCTGATTTCAAACTTCAACTGATTCACGTCACTTATGCAATCAACACTTCTTTTTGCCGTCGGTTCTGAAAATCCCGTCAAAATCAATTGCGTTGCCGAAGCCATTCAAGCGTTCTGGCCGGAATCGCGCGCGGTAGGCGTCAAAACGGATTCCGGCGTAAGTGCTCAGCCGGATTCCGATCAAGAAATGTTCGTGGGGGCGCTCAATCGTGCGCGGCAGGCTTTGGAAAACACCGCTGACGCGCAGTTTGGCGTAGGCTTGGAAGGCGGGACGCTCGATGCGGAAGACGGAATGTGGGCTTATGCCTGGATTGTCGTCGCTGACCGCGAAGGCCGTGTTGGCAAAGGCCAATCGGGAAGATTTTTGCTGCCGGAGCCGATTGCTCAAATGGTTCGAGAGGGAATTGAATTGGGCGAAGCTGACGACCGATTTTTTGGCCGCTCGAATTCAAAGCAGCAGGATGGCGCGATTGGGATTTTGTCGGATGGTGTTGTGACTCGACTGGATTTATACAAACCGGCTGTGGTGTTTGCGTTGCTGCCGTTCGTTCACCCTGAGTATTACGACTCCGGAAATTTTGAATCGAAGTAGGCAGGCTTGAAAAGCACGACGGGGTGAGATGCTAGAGGCCAATTGCGGGCTTATCAAACCTGCCTAACTTATCGGGCTACATTGCTGTCGCCCTGACCTTCAAACCCAACAGAGAATTCACATCGTCCATCAGGCTTCGGCAATTGAACACCGATTTATCCACAAAGCGGTCAATCCCGGCATTCATCTTTTCCGGCAAATTGAATTCGTTCAATGCACCGCTCAAGGCGATGATCGGTACTGCGCTCAATTTGCCATGTTCGCGCCGGATCAGTCGCGCCAGTTCGATTCCATCCAGAACGGGCATTTGCAGATCAGTGATAATCAGATCGGGTTGGTGTGCCAATGCCTGCACGTAACCTTCGTCGCCATCACGAGCTGTGACGACGGCGAAACCTTGCAAGCGTAAGAGTTCAGTCAGAGTCAGCCGCAGGTTCAAATCATCTTCTACGACCATTATTTTATGTCTACGGTTCGACATTGGTTTGTCCTCCGTTTTTTGTGGTTCAGGGTACTTTTATCTCGACTGCGTATTTTTTACCGCGTAAAGATGAGCGTTACTCAGCAATGTTTGTGCCAACAGCCGCAGGATAAAAGGCAGTATTGAAATCGTTGGACTTAGCTGAGTTTTGCCGGGAAATGGCTTAGAACGGCCAGTGAGTTGTGTAGTCATTCAGGCCGGTATTTTTCTAAAGTGTTTTGTCTTGGTTCAGCGCCGAAAAAAGTTGAGCGAGCCGCTTGTCTAATGTTCGGCTCGCTCAATGGGCAGGGAATCAGATGATGGTTTCAAGCTTCGTAGCGTTTGAACAACAACGCAGCGTTCGTTCCGCCGAAGCCGAAACTGTTTGAAAGCGCGTAAGTAACTTTGGTCTGTCGTGCTTGATTCGGCACACAATCCAAATCGCATTCCGGGTCGGCGGTTTCGTAATTGATGGTCGGCGGCAAAATCTGGTTATGAATTGCCAGAGCCGTAATGCCTGCTTCCAATCCACCGGCTCCGCCGAGCAAATGACCGGTCATGGACTTTGTCGAACTGAGCGCCAGTTTGTAAGCGTGTTCGCCGAACGCGGCTTTGATGGCGTTGGTTTCATTCACGTCTCCCGCTGGCGTCGAAGTTCCGTGAACGTTTATGTAATCCACCTGATTCGGTTCAACGCCTGCGTCTTTGACGGTTTTCAGCATCACGCGGCGCGGTCCATCCAGATCGGGCAGGGTGATGTGAAAAGCGTCGCTGGACATTCCATAACCGACGACTTCAGCATAAATCTTCGCGCCGCGAGCTTTGGCGTGCTCCAGTTCTTCCAAAACCATGATGCCTGCGCCTTCGCCAATGACGAATCCATCGCGGTCTTTGTCGAAGGGGCGCGAGGCGCGTTGCGGATCATCATTGCGAGTCGAAAGCGCCCGCATTGCCGCAAACCCGCCAACAGACATCGGCGTTATTGCGCCTTCCGAACCGCCGCAAATCATTGCCGTGGCGTCTCCGCGTTGGATGATTTTGAAGCTGTCGCCGATGGCATGAGCGCCCGAACTGCAAGCCGTCGCTGTCGCCGAATTTGGCCCTTTGGCTCCGGTGTAAATCGAAACGTAACCTGAAGCCAGATTGACAATCGAAGCTGGAATGAAAAACGGCGAAATGCGATCCGGGCCGCCTTCAAGCATTTTGGTGTGTTCGCGCTCGAAAACTCCGAACCCGCCAATGCCGCTGCCGATATAAGTGCCAATTGTTTCGGCATTGTCTTCGTTGATCTTCAAACCCGAATCTTCCAGTGCCTCGCGCGAAGCAGCGATGGCGAAGAAGATGAAATAATCCATCTTCTTCAATTCTTTTTTCTCGATGAATTTGAGCGGGTCAAAGCCTTTGGTTTCGGCGGCGAATTTGACTTTGTGTTGGCTGGTGTCAAACCGCGCAATGTAATCCACTCCGCTGCGTCCGGCAATTAGTCCAGCCCAGGTTTCTTCTGTCGTGTTGCCGAGCGGGCTGACCAAACCGAGACCGGTGACGACAACACGCTTTTTGGTGATTTCGTTGCTCAAGACTTCCTTCCCTTTGAAAAAGTTTTCAACACAACGTGTTTATGGAGATCAAACGCCGGCAGGGGCCAGCGGCAACCGATTTGAAAAACTTCGAGTGTTGTAAAAGACAATCAGCCACAAAAAAGCCGCTGTATCACAAAAGTAATCCAAGTTATGCCTGGCTTTTGTAAGTTTTGTGCCTTTTTGTGGCTCATTTCTGCTTTGGCGAAAGGGTGACAACAGGTTTGCCGATTTCCGACATTTCCTGTGACAAGATGGAAGTTTATTTCCGATGTTCTTCAATGTAACGAAAGGCGTCGCCCACGCTCTGAATCTTTTCGGCTTCTTCGTCAGGAATTTCGATGCCGAACTCTTCCTCGAATCGCATCACCAACTCGACAGTGTCGAGCGAATCCGCGCCAAGATCGTCAATGAACCGCGCGTTATCGGTGACTTCGGCTTCGTCCACGCCAAGTTCGTCCACAATGATCTGTTTTACCTTTTCCACAATTGAATCTGCCATGAATTCCTCCAAGTAGTGTTTGGTTAATTGATAGTTGAAAATTGCTAGTTGATAGTTTGGCTGACAGCGCGACCATCAACTGTCAATCGTCAACTATCAACTCGTTCACATATACATTCCACCGTTGATGTTGATTACCTGACCGGTGACATAGCCTGCCTCATCTGAGGCCAAAAACGCAACCGCGTAAGCTACGTCAAGATCGGTTCCCGGTCGTTTTAACGGAATTTGTTCCAGCATTGCATTTCGCGCCGCTTCGCCAAGAACGTCGGTCATCGGCGTTTCGATAAATCCTGGCGCAACCGCATTGACCGTGATGTTGCGCGACGCATATTCACGCGCCACGGCTTTCGTAAATCCGATCAATCCGGCTTTGGCCGAAATGTAATTGACCTGTCCGGCGTTGCCCATCTGCGCGACGACCGAAGTCAGATTGATGATCCGGCCTTTGCGAGCTTTGGTCATCATCGGCAACACGGCCTGAGTCATCTGAAACACGCCGGTCAAATTGGTGTTGATGACATCGTCCCAATCCGTTTGCTTCATTCGCAGCATCAACCCATCGCGGGTTATGGCGGCGTTGTTGACCAGAATCGAAATCGGGCCGAGTTCAGAGCCGACTTTGGCGACGGCTGCTTTGATGTCTTCGACGTTGCCCATATCGCCGCGAACGGCGATGGCTTTTCGATCTTTGGAGCGGATTTCTTCAGCGACGGCTTCGCATTTTTCCAGCGTGCGAGCCATAACAGCCACATCAGCGCCGAGTTCGGCCAACATCAACGCAATGGCTCGGCCAATGCCTTGCGAACCGCCTGTGACCAACGCAATTTGTCCTGAAAGATTGAACATCGTTTAGTTTGATAAGGCTTCAAGCGTTGCTTGCAAGCTGGTTTGATCTTCGACGTTGAGCAGTTTTACTTCCTTGCCAGCATCTTTGGCAATCGCTTTGACCAGTCCGCAGAGAACTTTTCCTGGCCCGATTTCAACGAAAGTCTCGACGCCTTCAGCAAGCAACTTCTCGACGCTGGCAGTCCAGCGAACCGGGGCGGAAATTTGTCGAATCAAGGCTTCGCGCGAAGCGGCTCCGTCAGTGACGATTGCAGCATTCACATTGTTGACGATAGGGAAGCTCAGGTCGTTGAAAGTGGCGGCGTTCAACGGTTCGATCATTTGTTCCTGAGCCGGCATCATCAGCGAAGAATGAAACGGCGCGCTGACTTTCAGCAGCATCGCGCGTTTGGCTCCGCGAGCTTTGCATTCTTCAACGGCTCGTTCGACGGCTTCTTTGTGTCCGGCAATGACAATTTGCGAAGGCGAGTTGAAATTCGCCGGGGCACAGGCTTGACCTTGCCCAATGCTTTGAGATGCTGCCGTGCAGGCATCAGAAACCTTTTCGGTGTCAATTCCCAGAATCGCCGCCATCGCGCCAACTCCAACTGGAACGGCTTCTTGCATGAACTCTCCACGACGACGAACCAGTTTGACCGCATCCGTCAGGCTCAACGCTCCGGCGGCAACCAGCGCCGAATACTCGCCCAAGCTGTGACCGGCGACGAAATCGGGCTTGATGCCTTTTTCAGATAACACGCGAAATGCAGCCAACGAAGCTGTCAAAATCGCCGGTTGCGTGTTCGCCGTCAGTTGCAAATCTTCTTCGGGGCCGTTGAAGCAAAGGCCGCTCAAACTGAAACCTAGCGCCGCGTCCGATTCGTCAAACGCAGTTTTTGAAACCGCAAAGTTGTCGGCCAGGTCGCGCCCCATTCCTGCGTGCTGTGAACCTTGACCCGGAAAAATGAATGCCAATTTGCTCATAAATTCGGAGTAGACAGTAGACAGAAGTCAGTAGACAGTAGGTAATTGTGATAGTTCGATTTGGACTGATTCACATTCCTTCCAGCATTTGTTTAGTTCCCATTGCGTCTTTCCACCAACAATAATCTTGAACGAAGACCCCAAACTACTGTCTACTGTCCACTTCTTCAGCTACTGAATCAATGTCATCTCGCTGATTTCGCTTTCGATGCGCGCGCTTAGGTCTTCTTTGACAAATTCTTTGGCGACGCGAATGGCGTTGCGAATCGCTTTTGGAGTCGAACTGCCATGACAAATCACGGTAATCGCTTTGCAACCAAGCAGCGGCGCTCCACCGAATTCCGAATAATCCAGCCGCTTTTTGACGCTTCTAAATGCCTGCCGCGAAAGAATCGCGCCGGTTTGCGTCAGCAAAGTTTGTCCAAGTTCGGTTTTCAGCAGGCCCATAATCGCTTCAACCAGGCCTTCGCTGGTTTTCAGTATGACGTTGCCGGTGAACCCGTCGCTGACAATCACATCAACATCGCCTGTGAAAATGTCTCGTCCTTCGACGTTGCCGATAAAATTGACCGGAGCTTCTTTCATCAAATGCAGCGTTTCTTTGGTCAGGTCGTTGCCTTTGATGTCTTCTTCGCCAATGCTCATCAGGCCGACACGCGGGTTGCGAACGCCCAAAATCGAACGCGAGTAAACCGATCCCATGATGGCGAATTGCTGCAAATGCTCCGGCTTGCATTCAGCGTTTGCGCCAACGTCCAGCAACACAGTGCCGTTGCCTTTCAGGGTGGGGAAAATACCTGCCAACGCCGGGCGATCCACCGAAGGCAAGGTTCCCAGCATCAACACCGAAGTCGCCATCACCGCGCCAGTGTTTCCGGCGCTGACCAATCCGTGGGCTTTGCCTTCGCGCACCAATCGAGCGGCGACGCGAATGGAAGAGTCGCGTTTTCGCCGAACAGCTTGCGCGACCGGGTCGTCCATCGTGATGACTTCGGTGGCGTTGACGATTTCGATGTGGAGTCGCTGTTTGCGAGGATCGGGAACACCCTGTCGCGCCAATTCGGCGCGAATCTGTTCTTCCCGCCCGATCAGCAGGATGCGAACGCGCAAGTCGCGCGCAGCCTGGATCGCGCCTTCAACCTCTATGGCGGGGGCGTTATCTCCGCCCATAGCGTCAACAGCGATGGTGGTGAGCATTGAAGCCAAGCAGGATTCTTAAATGTAGAAGCTGGCGGCAGTAGATAAACGAAAGGCGAGCGCCGTAACGGTTTCGATACGACGTTCGCCTTTCAGATTTTTCAGAATTGTTCTTTGCCTTCGATCACAGTTCGTCCGCCGTAAAATCCACAGCGAGGGCAAACGCGATGAGGCAGTTTTTTGTTGCCGCAATTCGGGCAGTTGGACAATTGAATTCGGCTCAGTGAATCGTGCGTGCGGCGTTTGCGGCTGCGCGATTTCGAGTGTCGTCGTTTAGGATTCGGCATGGTCTATTCTCCAATTAAGCTATAAGTTCAATCAGTTTTCTTCTTCCGAACTGTTTTTCAGATCGGCCAGCGCCTGCCACCGAGGATCAATCGGTTTCTGGCAGTTGCACTGTTCAAAATTCAAATCTGCGCCGCATTGCGAACACAATCCGCGGCAATCTTCACGGCAGAGCACTCTGGTCGGCAGGCTCAGTTCCAACTGTTCCAACACCAGATCGTCAACGTTGATCTGTTCGTTTTCGTAAACCACCAGATCAAGGTCGCGGTCGTGCAATTCGGTTTCTCCAACCTGATTTGCGCCGAGGTCTTCTGGAACGTAAATCAGGTCGAAGGGCGCATCTACGGAAACTTCAACTTCGGTCAAACAACGGTCGCAGGTGACAACCAGAGCGGACTTAACAGTTCCGCGAACTCGCATATCCATTCCGGCGCGATCTACGCGCCCGATCACCAATGGCAATGCGGTAATTTCAAATTCATGCTCGCTGGTGTCGAGTTCGCCCGCCAAGTACTGATGATTGAATGGCAATCCATCAGCAGGCAAACGCGATAACGAGATGAGCATAGTTCCTCTTTGGATATTCCGGCAGCGACAAAGCGCGTAATTATATTTTCGGTCAAAGGTTTGTCAACCGACTGAATTTGCGTTTCGAGAAAGTGAGGAAGAACTCTCGGCGATCAGTTTATCACCTTGATCTCGCACGGCTTCCAGCGCCAGTTGAAAGCGTTCAAGTTCCGCTTCGCTGTTTCCGTCTTTGACAAAAATTGGCCGGCCAATGACGACCACCGCCCGTGCAAACGGTTTGGGAATTTCGATTCGATCCCAACTTTTCAGCCGCCAGCAACGATCCAGCGAGATTGAAAAGGGGAGAATCGGCGCTTCTGATTTTGCCGCCAACAGCAACGCTCCGGGTTTGGCGACGTAAATCGGCCCGCGCGGGCCATCAACGGTGAACGCTGCGCTTTTGCCTGCTCGGACGGCGCGAATCATCTGAATCAATCCGGCTCGCGCGCCGCGCGTCGAACTGCCTTTGGCTGTACCGTAGCCGAAGCGTTGAATGAAGCGCGCGATGTATTCCGAATCGAAGCTTTGCGAAGACATGACGACGATGCCTCTGCTTTTCCAGAAATACGTCGCAGTCGGAATGCGGTTGTGCCAGAAGCAATAGACCAGCGGCTGATTTTCGGCCAGCGGTTGAAGATGTTCGCGGCCAACGATTTCAAATTTCAGCGTGGCTCCGATGACGCGAATCAGCCAGAACAGCAAAAATCCCGCCAGCCGAATAATCACACGCTGTTTGAACGTGTACTGATCCAAACTGGCGAAAGAATAGAGTCGTTCGTCCATCTGGTCGTCGGTGTTTGCCGGAGCGGCCTGGTTTTCTTCGGTCGTTGCCATCCGTTTTCAAAGGCTCATTTACTCTTCGTTTTCTTCCCGGTAAGCCTTCAATTTGTTGTGCAGAGTTTTCAGGCTGATGTTCAGCAAATCCGCCGCGCGAGTTTTGTTGTTGTTCGTGCGGATCAGAGTTTTCAGGATCAACTGGCGCTCGGCTTCATCCAGCGAAATTGGCACGGGCAAGGTGATCGAGTCTTCGTTTTTCAACGAACGACCATCGAACATCTGCGGCGAAAGATGCTGTTTTTCGATTCGCTGGCTGTCGCAAACGATGACGGCGTGTTCGACCACGTTGCGAAGTTCGCGCACGTTGCCGGGCCAAGGGAAGCGCGAAAAAATTTCCAGCACTTCGGTCGAAACCAGTTTTGCCGGGCGATTGTGGCGATTGCTGAGTTCTTTGACCATATATTCGGTCAGCAGCGGAATGTCTTCGCGGCGCTCGCGCAACGGGGGCAGTTTGACGTGAATGACGTTCAATCGGTAAAGCAGGTCTTCGCGCATTTCGCCACGGCGAACGGCTTCGTGTGGGTCTTTGTTGGTTGCGGCCAGTACGCGAACGTCAACTGGAACTTCTTTGGCGCTGCCCAAGCGGCGAACTTTGCGCTCTTCCAATACGCGCAGCAACTTGGCTTGCAACATTGCAGGCATTTCGGCGATTTCGTCCAGAAACAGCGTTCCGGTGTTGGCCAGTTCAAAACAGCCTTCGCGTTTGGCAATCGCGCCGGTAAAGGCTCCGCGTTCATGGCCGAAGAGTTCAGATTCCATCAAGCTTTCGGGAATCGCCGAACAGTTGATGGCGACAAAAGGCCGCGAAGCTCTTGGGCTGAGTTGGTGGATGCTTTGCGCGACGACTTCTTTGCCGGTTCCCGATTCGCCTGTAATCAGCACCGACACGGCGGAACTGGCGACCTGTTCGATGGTCGTGTAAATCTGCCGCATAACTTGAGAATTGCCGACCAGTTTGCCGAACACGCCGTATTCGCCGAGTTGTCGCCGCAGCCGAGTGTTTTCCAACCGCGAAGCCGCCTGTTCGATGGCGCGTTGCAAAACCACGCTTAACTGGCGAGTGTTGATCGGTTTTTCAAAGTAATAAAATGCGCCTTCTTCTTTGACGGCGCGAACCGCGTCTTCGATGCTGCCTTGCCCGGTCAGCAAAATGACAGCCGTTTCCGGGTGCTCTTCGCGCAAACGATTCAGCAATCCGAAACCGTCCAGGCGAGGCATGAACACGTCCGTCACCACGGCTGTCGGATGAAACTCGGCGGCAATTTCCAACGCTTCCAACCCATCGCCTGCCGTCTGCGTTTCGTAACCCCAAACTGAAATGATCTCGCTCAAACCGACGCGAGCCGCTTGTTCATCGTCCACAATCAAAATTCTTGCTCTGTCCATCATAGGGTTGCGAGTGTAGCAAGCAGAGTTCGGCTTGCCAATAAAAGCTGGAAATTACTTTCGGAACGTCTTTACGTCGTTTCAAAGCCCGCCGCGAAGATACGCGATGATGTCGGCGATTTGTTGTTTGGTCAGCGTCTTTTCGTAGCCTTCCGGCATCAGCGAAATCGTCGAAGCTCGAATTTCGGCAATGTTCTTTCGCAAAATCGTCACGTCGCGGTCGGCGTTTCGCAATGTCACGGCTCCCGAAGTTTCGTTGGCCAGAATGCCGTCTTCGATGCGTCCGTCTTTGGTCGTCAGGATGTAATTGACGAAGCGGCCTTCGATGGCTTCGCTGGGATTCATGATCGAATTCAACAACTCTTCTTTGGTTTTGTTGTTGATGCCGGACAGATCAGCGCCGATGCGCGGCCGTCCGGCTTGCGGCACGTGGCATTTGGCGCAAGTTGAGCTGAACAAGTCACGTCCGCGCATGACGTCGCCGGTCAGTTTCAATGACTCGGCGTAGCTGGCAACGATGGCTTTGCGTTCGTCGGTTTCTGATTTGAAAAACGCCTGAGCGCGCGCCACCACGTCTTTGTCTGGATGGTCGAAAAGCTTCGCCTGCATAGCCGGATCAGCCATCGTTCGTTCGATCTTTCCGTCTTCCAAAGCTTTCAACAGAACCTTCATTCGCTCGCGGTCGCTAAGCAAAGCAGCCAAGACTTTCTGGCGAATTTCCGGTGAGAATTTCTGCCACTGCTCAATCAGGTTTGAAGCGATGTTCGCATCATCAAACGCCGCCAGCGATTCAATGGCGGCGGTTTGTAGCTCAGCGTTTTGCTCAACCAGCAGTTTTTCAAGCACAGCCGAAACTGCGGCGAACTGGCCGCCGCGCAAAGCTCGCACGGCCGTCACACGAGTTTTGACAGGCAAGCTGGCGTTCTGAGCATCGGCCAGAGCCTTTTGCACCAGGCCTTTCAATTCAAAAAAACGCGCCGTTTCCCAAGCTGCTTTTTGCAGAGCTTCATTGTCGCTGCTGAGCAGTTTCATCAACACTGGCTCGGCTCCTGCCACGCGCAAATTTTTCACATCGGCCAGCTTCAGGCCTTTGCTCAATCCATTGAGCGTCGGTTCAGGGTCGTTGAGCGTTGCCGCCAGCTTCAACAATCCGGCCAGTTCGTTCGCGTCGTGTTTGCCGCCGATCAAAGCTGCCAGTTGCGAGAAAAGTTGCTTGTTGTCAAAGCCGGGATTTTTCCGTCGCAGCAAGGCAAAAAACTGCGCGGCGGAATCGTTGACTGAACTCAAGACTGCCAAACGAAACCATTGATTGTCCGCGTGTTTGATTGCCAGATTAGCCAGCGCGTCCATTGCCCGAATGTCTTTCATCTCGCCGAGCGTGAAAGCCGTTTGAAACTGAACCCGCGCGTCGGCATCGCTTGCCATTGCCAGCACTGCTGCTTGAATCGGCTTCGACTTGGCAAAGCTTTCTGCCAATCGCACTGCGTGTTCGCGGACTCGCGGATGCTGGTCTTTCAATGCCGCCAGTACCAAGGATTCATCCAGCGCCGACAAGCCTTCCAGTGTCCACAGCGCGTGAACTTTGCCGAGCGGCGATTGCGTTTCTTCAACCAGCTTTTTCAAAAACGGAATCGCGGTTTTGTCTTGTCGCTCAACTATCAGCCGCTGCGCCGTCGTTCGATGCCAGCCGTTTTCGTGCTCAAGTGTTTTAACCAGTTCTTCGGTGGTGGCCGAACCGAGCCGCGGTTTCAGGTCGCGTTTGGCTCGCGGATTTTTTGCGGTCAGTTTGTAGATTCGCCCAAGCGAATCGCCCGCGTAAAAATCCATGCCCTTTTTGATTTCTTCGGGAATGGATTCCGGCGTTTCGATGAACAGGCGATAAATATCCATGAAGTACAAATTGCCGTCGGGCGCGTTGGCGAAATTGCACGGGCGAAACCATTGATCTTCCGAAGCCAGAAACTCCACGCCTTCTTTGGCGCGGGCTGCTTTGTAAGTCACGCCGTCTGGCGTCAGCACGTCGCGGTGAATCAGATTGGCGCTGACTTCGCCGTTGAAGACGCTGCCGCCATATTCGGCTGGCCAGGCATCTCCGTTGTAAACCGTGCCGCCGCTGGCTCCGCTGAAATATCCGCCGACATGTTCTGTGCGGTTCAAGCCCTGTTCGTCATAACGTTGCTGGCGCAGAGCCGTTCGTTGTTTGCGCCATTCCTGTGGGCCGGTCAGCGGAAAGATTTGCCCAGGAGATTTTCCGCCTTCGTAAATATTCAGCGCGACGGCGGGAACTTCCAGCAATGGAGCGCGGCTCAGATATTTGTAAGGCAAAACGACTTGCCGCAAATGAGTCGTGTTATCGGTAATAAACTCATTGCCCCATTCGTCAAAAGTCAGCCCGAATTGAGCGATGCCGGAACTGTTTTCGGCCAGGTCTTTCGTCGGGTTGAAGCGAAAATCCGTTCCGCGAACCAACAAGGCTTCACGCTCCGGGTGCGAGGGAGAAGTGATGCGGCCTTCGCGCCCGTGATTGGCGAAGTAAATCCAGTTATCAATGCCGTAACGCGGATTGGTGATGCGCGCTTCCGGGTTCACTTTCGGGAAGCCCGTGAACAAGACTTGCTTGATGTCGGCTTTGCCGTCGCCATCGGTGTCTTTCATCCAAAAAATGTCCGGCGCGCTGGTGACGATCACGCCACCTTTCCAGGGCAAGATACCGCTGGCTTGCAACACCTGATCGGCAAAGATGACTGTGCGTTCGTACTTGCCGTCGCCGTCGTTGTCTTCCAGCAATTTGATGCGCGAACGGACTGGCTTTCCCGGCGGAGGATCGTCCGGGTAATCCAGCATTTCGGCGACGTAAATTCGCCCGTTTTCGTCAAAGGCCATTTCGGTCGGCGACATGACTTGCGGTTCGGTCAGGAAGATTTCGACGTTGAACTCTTCGCTGAGATGCATTTTCGCCAGCGATTCCTGAGCGGTGTAAGCGGGCTGTTCGGCGCTTTTTTGCGGAGCCTTGCTGCACGCTGAGGCAGCGAACAACAACAGGACAACAAGAACAATTCGAGTTTGTTTCATAGGGCAGGTTTGATGAGTAAAGATTGCAACCACAAAAAGCGCAAAAGACACAAAACTGATCCTGCTTGTTTTTGTGAGTTCTGTGACTTTTGTATTGGAGCGGTTTGATTACATTTCAGCTTTGGCGCGCGCCAGTTCCTGGCGAACCTGTTCGGGCGCGGTTCCGCCGGTTTGTCGTTTGCCAGCCAGCGAACTTTCCAGCGAAATGGCTTCGAACAAATCCTGCTGGAACAGCGGCGAAAACTGTTGGCATTCCGCCAGACTCAGTTCGCCGAGTTCCTTGCCTTGTTCAATGGCGAAGACAACGATGCGGCCAATGACTTCATGCGCTTTGCGAAATTCCAAGCCTTTGCGAACCAGATAATCAGCCAGATCGGTGGCGTTGGTGTAATCCCGAATCGCCGCCACGCGAGCGCGTTCGCGGTTGAGTTCGATGTTCCGCAACACCGTCGCCGTCACGCGCAAACTGTCGGACAAGGTGTCAATCGTGTCGAAAAGCGTTTCCTTGTCTTCCTGCAAGTCTTTGTTGTAAGCCAACGGCAAGCCTTTCGCCATTGTCAGCATAGCCATCTGGTGGCCGAACACTCGCGCAGATTTGCCGCGAATCAATTCCAGAGAGTCGGGGTTTTTCTTTTGCGGCATCAAACTGCTGCCGGTGGAAATGGCGTCGCCGAGTTTGATGAAGCCGAATTCCTGCGTCGAATAAATAATCAAATCTTCGGCCAGCCGCGACAGGTGCATCATCGTCAACGCCGCGAAGCTGACGAATTCGACGATGTAATCGCGGTCGCTGACGGCGTCAATGCTGTTGCGCGTCACGCCGTCAAAGCCAAGTTCAGTCGCCATCCATTCGCGGTCAACGGCGAAATTCGTTCCGGCCATCGCCCCTGAACCGAGCGGCAAGACGTTGACGCGCTTTTTGACATCGGCCAGCCGCGCGCGGTCGCGCGACAGCATTTGAAAATACGCCAGCAGAAAATGCGCGAACAGAATCGGCTGGGCTTTTTGCAGGTGCGTGTATCCGGGCAGCGGATCGTTTTCGTAGCGTTCGGCCAATTCGATCAACGCGCGTTGTGTGTCGCGGACGATGTCGTCCAGCCGCTCGATTTCGCCGCGCAAAAACAATCGCGTGGCAACGGCGACTTGATCGTTGCGACTGCGCCCGGTATGCAGCTTGTACCCAACCTGACCGATCAATTCGACCAGACGCGATTCGATAAAGCTGTGAACGTCTTCGGTGTTGGAAAATTCCGGGAGGTTCAGAAAGGCAGGATCAGCGATCAAGTCGCCGATTTTCTGTAAGCCCTGCGTGATGGATTCGACTTCGGCATCCGGCAAAACGCCCGCTCTGCCCAAAGCTCGCGCGTGAACGGCGCAAGCTTGCAAGTCGGCGAAAATCAGGCGGCGGTCAAATCGAAAGCTGGCGTTGAAGGCAGCAAAGTGTCGGTCGGTTTCGCCGGTAAATCGGCCTCCCCATAAATTCATAGTTCGCAGTTCGCGGTTCACAGTTCGCAGCCGATTGCTCACGTGAACTGTGAACAGCGAACTGCGAACTGCGAACTCAATTCGTCCTTTTCATTACGTGAGTATGTACAAGTTTGATGACCAGATCGGCTTCTTCCTGTTTGCCGCTGCCGGGCGCAAATATGAACTGGCGCCGTTCGCCCGTGATGGTAATCAGGCTGCTGCTGGGAGTCAGGATTTTGGAAATTTCTTTGATTTGCGTGCCGCTGACCGTGATCAGAGGTTTGTTGGCCGGATCGGTCATTTCCAACTGGCCTGGGCGAATGCGAAGCCAACCGGTGCGCGCATCTTCCCAGCCGGTTTTTCCGTTTCGCAGCCGAGCCATACGTCGCCACTGTCCGTCGTAAGAAATTTTGACGACCGCCGCGCCGTTCAACTTGATGGCTTGATCCATTGCCTGTTCGGCTTTGGCCACATCACTTTTGTTGTACAGGTAAATGATGCCCAAAAACTCAAACGCCCCGGCTTTGCTGCTGTCGGCTTTGGTCAACTCTTCCAGCTTGGCAAGCGTTTCGTCCGCCGAAGCCGCGTCTGTTTCCCGGTAGTTGATGACAATCTGATTGAAGCGTTCGTTGTACACATTCGCCGTCAGCCCGACGCGAATGACTTTCAGCGAAAACGGCACAGCGGTTTTTCCGGCAGCGCCGACGACTCGAACGCGGTATTCGCCGTCGGTTGGCAAACCGCCCGATGCCGATTTGAGTTTGAAAATGCCCGTCGCGGAGTCTTTGGCGACAGCGACTTCGGCTTTGTCTTTGTCCAAAATCTGCAAACCGAGATTGGTGTCGGCGCTTTGCAACTGGAACGTCAGCAAATCTTCGCTTTTGGCGTTCAGGATGTGATCTTCAAACAGCCCACCGCCAGGAGCTTTTTCGGAACCACGCGGATCAATTCGCCCTTTGACTTCCTGGTCGAACGTCAGCGTAGGCGTCACGGGAGCCGCAGGTTTGGCAGGAGTTTTCGCGCCAGGTTTTGGCGCAGGCGTCGGTTTTATGCCGGGTAATTCGCCGGTTCCACTTTGCGCGTAAGTTCGATGATTGGCGCCGAATGGGGAAACCAGAATCAACGCCGCAACAGCGACAGGTAAAGCTTTCAACAGATTCTTCATAATGCTACATCCCTGAAGAAAAGCCCGGTTGAATCAGTCCGCATCTTTGGCGAGCCGAAAACCGGTCTTGGAATAATCCGGGGCGACGGATTTAGGCCAATCTTTGCGCGAAGCAGGCCAGCCGCTGCGCAGCGTTGCCGTTGCATCCGCAAAAGGAGTGTTGAACGAACCGCCGCGAATCACTTTCAGGTTCTTGTATCCGGCAGTGGGCGGATTGATCGTGCCGCCGGGATACGCCTTGTAATCGCTGGCCGTCCATTCCCAGGCGTTGCCGATCATGTCCAACGCGCCGAACGGTCCGGCTCCGGCTGCAAACTGGCCAACCGCTGAAAGTTGATTCAATCCAGCGCCGTCTTTCAAAACGTTGGCAGCGCCGTCCAGCCATTTAGCTCCCCACGGGTACAGATTGTCGGAATTCGACCCGCGCGCGGCGTATTCCCATTCCTCTTCCGTAGGCAATCGCTTGCCAGCCCATTTGGCAAAGTCGTTGGCGTCTTCCCAACTGACATCGGTGACGGGGAGTTTTTCGCTGCCTGCCGGAACGGTTCCGCCATTCCATGAAGGCGGAGCAGCGTGACCGGTTTGAGTCACAAACGCCTGATACTCTTCGTTGGTGACTTCGGTTTTGCCGATGAAAAAAGCTTTGAGCGTGACGACGTGCGGTGGAGCTTCGTTTTCTTTTCCGCCGTCGCGCCCGACCTGCAACACGCCGTTGATGACCAGCACCATGCCTTCCGGCGTAGACGTTTGCGGAAATTGATTACTGGAAGCGGTCGGCGAATTTGAAGTCGTAGCCGTTTGCGAAGTTGAGTTCGTCGCGGTTTGCGATTGCGGAGTTTCGTCTCCGCCGCCAAGCATCCAAGCGCCCAACACAGCCAAAATCAGTAACAATGCTCCGACGCCAATTAACAAAGGCGTGCGCGATTTTGCCGGAGCCGGTTCAGCGGTTTTGGTCGCTGTAACCGGTTTCGACGCTGGCGCTTTGGCGCTTTCGGCTGGTTTGGCTGGCTCGGCTTTGTCTTTCTTGCCTGCTTTTATTTCTTGTTTTGGCGGTTTGTCGGCTTTGACGGCAGGTTCTTTGGCAACCGGAGCCGCAGGAGCGACAGGTTCCGGTGTTTCCATCACCTGAGTTTTCAGATCAACCGTTCCGAGTTTTTGTTCGCCGGTAGTTTTCGATTTGGTTAGAACTTCAGTTCCAGCCGAAGGCAGGGACTCGGTTGCCGATTTTCCGAGCGTGTCCGTCGCCGAAGGGCTGACCACTGTGTCGTAACTTTGCTGCTGCGTTTCCACACGAGGCTGCCCGCCTGTATTCGCGGCTGGTTTCAACACTTCCGTTCCGCGTCCATCAGGCGTGGCCAACGGAGCGACAGTTTTTTGTTCGCCTGAATCGCTGAATCGCACGGTCGAATTTTCATAATTCGAATCGCTGCGAATGGCCAGATCGAAATCGCGCGTCAATTCAATGGCATTTTGGGGACGCGAAGTCGCGTCTTTGCTCAATGCGCGCAGCACGACATTTTCAATCGCCGGGTTCAGCGCAGGATTCATTTCGCGCAAAGGGCGCGGTTGTTCTGTGACGTGTTTGATCGCCACACCCGTCGGAGTTTTGGCGACGAAGGGCACGACGCCGGTCAGCATTTCGTACAGCACAACGCCCAGACTGTAAATGTCCGAACGCGAATCGGCTTCTTCGCCCTGGCACTGTTCGGGCGACATGTAATGCGGAGTTCCGATGACCGTGCCGACGTTGGTCAGGCGTTGTTCTTCGATGCTGAGTGTGTCCAGCGCCTTGTCGGCCAGCTTGGCGATGCCGAAGTCCAGAATTTTGACGTGGTCTTCGTCGTCGTGAGTGTCCAACAGGTAAATGTTATCGGGTTTGATGTCGCGGTGAACGATGCCGTTGCGATGACCGGCGTCGAGTGCAGCGCAGGCCTGACGCATAATTCCATACGCGCGTCTGGGCGCGACCGTGCCGGATTCCACCAGCAATTGGCGCAGGCTACGACCAATCAGCAATTCCATGACGATGTAAGCCGTGCCGTCCGTGTCTTCGCCGAAATCGTGAATGACAACGGCGTTCGGATGATGAAGCATCGCGGCGGCGCGCGCTTCGCGGTAAAACCGCTGGCGCGTTTTTTCGTTTTCAATGACATCCGGTCGCAAAACCTTGACCGCAACCGTGTCGCCGATGTGCAACCGGCGAGCGCGATAAATTTCGCCCATGCCGCCGCTGCCAATGCACGAATCAAGCTGGTAACGCCCGCCGAGCACTCGCCCGATTTGCGTGCCAACGGCCATTGGTTTGGCGGATTCACCGGAATCGGACGACGAGGCAATTCGTGTCTTCAGATGATCGGTTGCAGATACGGCGGTATCGTGAGACGGGGTTTCGGGCGGTGTCAGTTTGGTTGCGACTAAACTCGCTCCGCAAGCGTCGCACTTCGTCGCGCCCGCAGCCAATTTAGTTCCGCAGTTCGTACAATAAGTCATGAATCTTTGTTCGACTCCCTTTGCTCAATGCAAAAGTCTAAAAAGCAATCGCGTACCGGCTGTTTGATTTGGCGAGGCAAAAGAACAATCTCTCCAAAAGCGTGCGTAGTCTAAATCAATCGCCGCGAGATGCAAACTAATGTTCAAATCGCTTCAAACTGTCCGCTGCCAACGCGCGAACGATGGCTTCGGCAGTGTGTTCTTTAGGTTGGATATGAACCTCCAGCCCATGCAACCGCGCGGCATCGGCAGTCACCGGCCCTATGCAAGCCACTCGGCAATTTGTCAGATGCGGAATCAAGTGGTCTGTTTCCAGGATTGCCGCCAGATTCGTAATCGTCGAAGGACTGGTAAAGACGATGTAATCGGCATTGGCGTTTCGGATCAACTTCATCGTTTCTTTGCTCGCCGAAGCAGGCAACACCGTTTGATAAGCTTCGACGACTTCGACGTAAACGCCGATTTTTTCCATCGCCGGGCGAATCACATCGCGCGTAGTTTTCGACGCAGGCAACAACATCCTCGAACCGCGCAGCCGCTGACTGACGCCAAATCGTTTGATGAACTCCTCGACCAGAGCTTCTGCTGTAAATCGTTCGGGCATCACGTCTACTGAGATGTTTTCGCTTTTCAGCTTTTCGGCGGTTTTGCGTCCGACGGCACACACACGATGCGACATCAACTCAGCTCGTCCGTGCCCAAGTTCGTCCAGCCGATGTAAAAACCATTCGACGGCATTGGCGCTGGTGAACGCCATCCAGTCAAACCAGCTTAAATGCACCAACGCGCGATCAAGCTGTTCCCAATCGGATGGCGGTTTGATTTCAATCGTCGGGCAAGCAATGACTTCTGCGCCAAGCTTTTCCAGAAACCGAACCATTTCGCTGCTTTGTTTCGGCGACCGAGTGATGATGACTTTGCGCCCAGCCAACGGCAGTTCAGGAGTGACTACTTTGAATTCGGATTGGCTTTCTTCCTGAATAACCAACTCAGATAACGGAACAGACGAAAATAACGGAATTAACGGAAACTCTTCGGTCGCGGCATCAAGCTTATTGGCCTGAGCATCGCCTCTTCCAAATGCCTTTTCCGTCTTTTCCGTTATTTCTGTTTGTTCCGTATTCTCTTTTCCTGGTTTGATTGCCAAAGAATTTCGATTCAATAAGTCGCGCGCTCCGGCGGCAATCAAGGCTTCAGCCAATTGCGCGCCGAGTTCTTCGGCCTGATGCGCGGAACCTTCCATTTGTTGGCGAATCACCTGCTGGCCGTTCACGTCCGCCACCAAAGCCTGCAACGTCAGCCGGTCGTTCGTCACCAATCCAAGAGCAGCAATCGGAACGGCGCAACCTCCGCCGAGTTCACGCAACACGGCGCGTTCGGCTTCGGCGGCAAATCGAGTCGGCCAATGGTTCAAAGCCTCCAGCAACAAATTCGTCCGTTGATCGTCAACGCGGGATTCGACAGCCAGCGCCCCCTGCCCAACTGCGCTCAGCATTTCAGCGGCAGGGATTCGCGCCGTGATGCGGTCAGCCAATCCCAGCCGGATCAATCCCGCCGCAGCCAGAATGATCGCGTCGTATTGGCCTTCATCCAGTTTGCGAAGCCGGGTGTCTACGTTGCCGCGAAGCTCCAGGATTTCCAGGTCAGGCCGTTGGTGAAGCAACTGCGCTCGACGCCGCAAGCTGCTGGTTCCAACGCGCGCGCCTTTGGGCAAGTCCTGAATCGAGCTAACAGCCAATCCAATAGAAGCGACCAACGCATCACGTACGTCTTCGCGTTCGGTGATGGCGACGATGTGCAAACCGTCGGGCAAGATCGTCGGCAAATCTTTCAAACTGTGAACAGCCAGATCAATCCGCCGATCTGACACGGCGTCTTCGATTTCTTTGGTGAACGCGCCTTTGCCCGCGATTGCCGTCAACGAAGCTTCGCTCTGTTTGTCGCCGGTGGTTTGAATGACTTCAACCGCGACGACCAAGCCCGGATGCAATCGTTCCAGTTCCTGTTTGACCCAATTGGATTGCCACAGCGCCAGTTTGCTGCCGCGTGACCCGATAATCAGATTTGGCATGGATGGGATTAAACCAGCAGGAAAACCGATAGGCAATACAACGATTGTCGCCCCAGAACTCTTTGAGTATAGTTGCCGCTCGCAGAAAGCAGTTCAAATCTATCAACAGGAGTTCAGCCCATTACGCATGGCAAATTACGTCAGCCAGGTCGCCGAACACATTCGCAACGAAGTCCACAAAGTCATCGTCGGTCAGGACGCCATCATTGACCAAATCCTGATTTGTTTGCTGGCCGAAGGCCACGCCTTGTTGGAAGGCGTACCGGGCACGGCGAAAACTTTGATGGTCAAAACGCTGGCGCGAATTTTGGGCGCGGGGTTCAACCGCATTCAATTCACGCCGGATTTGATGCCGTCGGACATCACTGGCACGAACGTTTTCAATGTGGCCACGTCGCAATTCAGTTTGCGGCACGGGCCGGTTTTCACGGACATTTTGCTTGGCGATGAAATCAATCGGACTCCGCCGAAAACTCAGGCCGCTTTACTTGAAGCGATGGAAGAACGTCAGGTGACGATTGACGGCGAAAGTCATCTGCTGTCGCCTCTGTTTTTGGTGCTGGCGACAGAAAACCCGATTGAATACGAAGGAACATATCCGTTGCCTGAAGCCCAGCTTGACCGATTCTTGTTCAAAATTTTGATCTCTTACCCCAGCGCCGAAGACGAACAACAAATCGTCGCCAATTGGCAGGCGGGCTTTAACGCTCGCAAGCTGGAAAACGTGCCGCTGGTGATGGTGGATGATCCGGCGGTGATTCCGCAGTGCCGCGCCGAAGTTCGCAAGGTCAACGTCGAACCCAGCGTACAAAATTACATCGTCAATCTGGTTCGCCGCACACGCGAACATCCGAGCCTGTTGTGGGGAGCCAGCCCGCGCGCTTCGGTCGCTTTGCTGCTGGCCAGCAAAGCTCTGGCGGCATTGCGCGACCGCGACTTTGTCACGCCGGACGATGTGCGCGACGTGGTTCATCCGGCGCTGCGCCATCGCATACTGCTGCGTTCTGAAGCCGAAATCGAAGGCATCACCGAAGAAGCGATTCTGGATGAAATTATCAGCGCGGTTGAAGTACCCCGCTAAAAATCAAAGGGCAAATATCAAAAGTGAAAAGGCAAAAGGGTGGCACTTTTCATTTTTGCTTTTTGATATTTGCCTTTTGCCTTTTGATTTTCCCAAATGATTTTCACTCGAAGGTTCTTCATTCTATTTGCGCTTGGTGTGTTGCCAATGGTGGTGATGTGGACGGGCTTTGCCGCGCGAACGAATTTGAAGTGGTGGTTGTTGGGATACGATTTGTTGCTGCTGGCACTGGCGTTCGTTGATTACAAACTGACCGAAAAAGAATCTCAGCTTGAAGTTCGTCGCGTCATGCCTCGCCGGTTCATGATCGGCGAAGAAAACGAAGTGCAGTTGCATCTGACGGTCAAACTCGCCCGGCGACGTTCGCGCGCTCCGTTGTTCACGATCAAAGACGAATTTCCGCCCGAACTGGAATTGCGCGGGCAGCGATTGTTGACGGCGAAAACTCGCCGGTCGCGCAGTGGCGAAGTTGAGGCAATGGTCGGTTACAAACTCTACGCGGCTTCGCGCGGAGATTACAGCTTTGGCAACGTGGCGCTACGCTGGCGTTCGCGGCTGGGGCTGGTCGTCAAACAGGTCAGTTTGCCTGCGGCGGAAAGCGTCAAGGTTTACCCGAACATCAACGAAGCCAAACGCTACGAATTGTTCGCGCAGCGCAATCGCCAGTTGATGGCCGGAATGCGCCGCACACGATTGCGCGGACAAGGCCGTGAATTTGAAAGTTTGCGAGATTACGTGCTTGGCGATGAACTGCGGCATGTTTCGTGGACGGCGACAGCCAGACGCGGCAAGCTGACGACTCGGCAATACCAGATCGAACGCAACCAGAACATAGTGGTGATGATTGACGCCGGACGGTTGATGACTTCGCGTATCGAACATCTGTCAAAACTCGATCATGCCATCAATGCTGCGCTGGCAATTGGCTACGTGGCGACCAGCGGCGGAGATAATGTCGGCTTATTGGTGTTCAATCGGCAGGTCGTCAGCTACCTGCCTCCGCAACGAGGCCACAGCCAGTTATCGGCAATGACCGAGGCTCTGTACAACGTCAAAGCTCAGATGATTGAACCGTCATACGCGCGAGCGTTTCAGTATTTGTCGCAAAACTGCAAACGACGTTCGTTGGTGGTGATTCTGACGGATTTGGTTGATCGAGATGCTTCGGCGGAATTGCTGGCTTACACAGCGTCATTGCTGCCTCGCCATTTGCCGTTGATCGTCACCATTGGCGACAACGACCTGCGAGCGTTGGTCGCCACCGAACCAAAAGCTGTCGCAGACGTTTACAAACAATCCGTCGCCGAAGAATTGCTGCAACAACGCGAAGAGGCTCTGGCCAGGATTACGGAACTGGGAGGGTTGGTGCTGGACGTTCAAGCGGGTCAGTTATCGTTTCAATTGGTCAACAAATACCTGCAAGTAAAAGAGCGAGGATTGCTGTGAAAGCACTCCTCGCTCTTTGTAATTTGAATGTAAATACGATCAGGCTCAGCTAATCAGGCGAAGCGTCAACGGATAACGATACGGAACACCATTGTTGGCTTTGACCGTTGCCACCAACGTCAAGATCAACCCGAAAGCATAAACAATCGGAACCAAAATTATTCCAACCAACAGCATGAGTGAGACAAGCGCGACAATCATGTAAATGGTGCAACTGATTTGAAAGTTGAGCGATTCTTTCGCCTGCTCGCCGACGAACTGTGACTCATCTTTCTTCATCAGCCAGATTACCAGCGGCGCAATGATGTTGCCGAAAGGCAGAATCAAATAACCCAGCAACGCCGACAAATGCGCCAACATTCCCCACGTGCGTTCATCTTTCGAGACGGTGTACATAAATTCTCCTCCACAGGTTTGAGTTGAGAGTTTTGTCGAATGCTTTTGACTTCAAGCGGCAGCAAGTATGCGGAAGGCCGTCAGGATTCTCAAGAATCAACGCAAGTAATTAGGAATGCGACGCGCTTCAAAGTTTCCGCTGACAGCCAAAATCTTTTCCTCTATACTCCGTCCACCCTTTTCCAAAAAACACTTCCAACACATCACGAAGGAGCCAGCTATGACTCGGTGCCAACGTTGTTTCGGAGATTTGTCTGAATTTGCCGTTTTCTGTCCGAACTGCGCTCAGGTTCACGAACCCGATTTGTCGCAATTGCTGAATCAAACGGTTGGGGAGCGGTACAAGCTTTATCGGCGTTTAGGGCAGGGCGGGCTTTCGACCGTTTTTGCTGCGACTGATTTGCAAACCGACAGCGTAGCCGTAGTTAAAGTCAGCGATCCGGCGCAACTGGTGCGGCGTGAATTGACCTACGCGATTGATGCCGAAGCCGCGCGGAATTACTGGCACGAAATGCTGGAACGCATGCGCCACGAAGCCGACGCGCTGACTGGCATTGACCACCCGAACATCGTGCGGCTGTTTGACAGCGGAATGATCGGCGACGATTTGCGATTCGTGGCGATGGAGTTTTTGCGCGGGCGATCTCTGCGCGAAGAGTTGGACGCCAAAGGCAAGCTGGAAATTTCCGAAACGGTAAGCATTGCGCTTCAACTTTGCGATGCGCTTGGCGAAGTCCACGCGCGCGGCATCGTGCATCGAGACATCAATCCGCGAAACGTGATGCTCTCTGAGGGTGGGAAGACAGAGAGACAGAGAGATGGAGAGATGGAGAGAGTCGAAAATAGAAATTTTCCCTCAATCCCTCAATCTCTCAATCCCTCAATCTCAAAAGCGAAGCTCATAGACTTCGGCATTGCCAAATTTCCCCAGCCGCCCGGAGCGCCGCCGTTCACGCAGCATTCGGTTTTGAGCGGAACTGTTGCCTACGCTTCGCCGGAACAGTGCCAGAGCCGCGCGGTAGATCATCGGTCGGACATTTATTCGCTGGGCGTGATGCTGTACGAATTGCTGACCGGCGAACGCCCGTTCAAAGGTCGCACGCCGACGGAAATCGCCATTCACCATTTGCAGTCGGAACCGCAGCCGCTGCGCCAACTCAATCCGGCAATTCCGCTGAATCTGGAAAAGACGATTTTGCGCGCCTTGGCCAAAGCTCCTGAAAATCGTCAGCAGAGCGTTCAAGAATTTGGGCAGGAATTGGTTGAACAGCTTCGATCCGCGTCGCGGCAGGTTGTGATTCCGCTTTTGCCGGAAGTTTCAGCCGATGGTGTTTCTTCGGATTCCAGTTTTGAAGACGCTGCGGCTGTGAATCGGTTGACGTTGGTTCGCCGTCGCCGTCGCCGTGTCGCTGTTGCCGCTGTTGCGCTTGTTTTGGTTTTGGCGAGTGGGATTTTGGGCAGGAACTGGCTGACATCGCGCGCATTGCCGCTGCTGACCGGAGAGTTGCCAGCAGCGTCTCCAACGCCTGAAGCCGCGATTGCCAGTGATTCGGACTCGCTGGAATTGGCCGCACAACTGCCAGGCGATCTTTTGTCCGGCGTAGTCGCGGCAAAAGGAAGTTCGTCGCCTTCGGCCAATCAACCGGCTCAAGCATCAGGTTCGCAGTCTTCGCAGTCTTCGCAGCCAATGGTGGCTGCGATTCCTTCCACTGCTTTGCCGAACGGAGCGGCAAAAACTCAATCAACGCCAATGCCTTCGCCGACGGGGAGTGTAAAAACTCAGCCGCAAATTACGCAGGCTCCGGCGGTTGTCGTCGGTAAAACGCCGCCGCCAGCCAATAAGCCGGCCAATAAGCCAGCCGATCAGCCGTCCAGCCAGCCGAATGCCGCGTCCAAAAACGAAGAGCGCAAAATCAGACAGCGAGAGCAGGCCGAGTCGGCGACCACGTCGAATGAGTCTGTTGTCCGCGATGAATCGTCTTCGGCCAGACGAGATCGAATCGCTGAAAATCGCCGTCGCGATGAAGAATCTTATCGCCGTCAGCCCGAAACACGTGATACGGACTCCGACGGAAACGAACCGGGTGATGGCGGTCAGGACTCGCAACAAATCGGGCCGAAGCTGATTCAATGGAGCGGCAAAGTTCGAGGCGAGCGCGAAGTGTTGATTGATTTGCCGGGAACGCCCGGCACGCTGGAAATTCCGCGTGTTTATCGAAACCGTGTCGGCATGATCGAACCGCCCAGCGCATCGAACCGCTGGCGTTGCGCGCGGCTGCGCGTTTTTGGCGAAGGCGGCATTTCGTTCGTCGTGCGTTGGTGGCCCGGTTCCGGCCAAAATTCAAGAATCGCCGGGCACTGAGTTTTGAGTCGTTCACAAAGTGCAAGTAACATTGGCGCGTGCGCGTTTCGGCAAACCAACGGTTTGCGTCTGACGCTCATCTCGGTTGACAGGCGGATTGGAAAATCGGCTTTACATTCAGGAGAACACAATGAACTTGCAAACTGTATCTCAGCCATTGTCGGCAAGAATTTTTCATCATCTGGCAATTACGCTTTTGCTGGTTATGTCGTTGGCAAACTGCGTCGTCGCACAAGTTCCGGCGCAAGGTTCGCGTTTGTCTGTCGCGCCGCTGCTTCCCGCCGGAACTGCCGCAATCAACAAAGACACTTCGGTCGAAATCAAATTCCTAGACCCGCGCGGAACTCAAACTTCCGCTCCTGCGAACATCAAACTCACATTGACGGCGACTGTGCTCAATGATTTGAACGCCGCCAAACGAATCGCTCAGTGGCAAACCAAATCTACGTTGGACAGGTCAGGAATCTTTCTCGCCAAAACCAGCGACGCGGCCATCATTCAAGGTGAATTTCCCGCCGGAGCCAAAAGCATCTGGATCAGCGTCAAATCCGAGCGAGGCGGCGTTGTCCGCCTGTTTGCCGAAGCCGAAGGCGTCATCACAGGCAATGCCGCCATCAACGTTCAAGGGCCGAGCAGATTGGCTATTGCAACAAACCCCGCTTCGATTTCGCGTTCGACCAGCGCCAAAGTCGAAATCTCGCTGCTGGATTTTCGCGGCACCAAAGTCAAAGCCGATACGAATTATCAATTGACCGTGACCGCCACCTTGTTGAGTAGTTTTAGCGAAATGACGCAAGCCGCTGCTCAAACCAAGACTGCTGTTCAACAAACCACTCGATTCAAAACGGTTTTGTATGCAAGGTCGCTGGAAGGGCAAACACTGACTCTGGCCAAAGGGCAGCAGTGGGCGAAAGTGTCAGGAACCTTTCAAAAGGACAAAGACAAAGTTACGTTGACGTTCCGAAGTGCAGTGCCGGGAACAATCCGGCTGTACGTTGAATCTCCGGGCTTGGTCACTGCCGGTTTTCCTGTGGCTGTGGCGTTACATCAATCGGAGCGACACCCGTCGGAGCGGCAGTCGAATGATTCGATGAATCTGTTCAGTTTCGATTTTCGACAAGCAAAATTGATCCCGGCTTTCTGGCAACCACCGACTGTCGTTCCGGCGCCTGTCGAAGTTCCAAAACCTAGCCGCCTGAAAATCGAAGGTTACAACGTCAACGATGAAATCAGAGATTCATATCGGTTCAAGGTTTTTCTGCTCGATCAAAACGAGCTGCCGATCAAAGCTACGCAAGAAATTCCAGTTGCACTGAAACTTGGCGGAACGACCAAAGGCAAAGTTGAATTTACTCAGCAATCAGTCAGCATTCCCGCCGGGAGCAGTGTCAGTTTGCCGGTCGAATTGAAATCGAATTGCCATCCGAATGTGGATTTGATTGTCGAATCTCAGGTGCCGGGCATTGCATCGGATCATCTGGAATTGGTTTTCAATCCGCCGCGTCGGGCGACATCGTTGAAAGTGGTTACTTCGCCGGGGCGGCAGATTGCCAGCGGATTGAGCGCCATCAATTTGTCCGTCACTGCGTTCAACGATTGCGGAGATGTCATCACGGCTCAGGACGAAAACCTTGGCGCGGGACGTTCGGTGTTTTTCACCTACGACAGATACTTGAGTTTCGACAAAGAAGACCCAGTGTTGTTCATTCCCGCCGACAAAGCTTCGGATGTGAAGAAAGTGTATTCGTCGCATTCGGTCGAACAGATGGAAATCACCGCGACCGATCAGACCAGCCAGGTGCAGGGGAAAACTCCTGTCACGTTTTACTTCCCTTGGCGAGAATTGTTTGCCGCGATGTTGGGCGGATTGATCTGGCCGTTGATTGCCGCGCTGCCGAAATTCGATGTGAAAGGATTGATCCGAGGCGGCTTCAGCGGAATCGTCATGTTCGGGCTGGCACTGTTCGGAGCCATCGTCACCGAACAAGCCAAGCTGGGCGAATTGACTGTAAACCTGTTGCGACTGCCGGTCAGCAGTTGGTTCCCGGCGGCGATTATGGGCTTCATCGGATATTCGATGCTGCAAGGCACGCTCAGCCTGACCGCCATACTCAAAAAAACGGTCGCCGGAAAAACACAAAGCGAAGCCTGATTTTCAAGTTTCGCTTTGCTTATCGTTTCACCTCTTTTTCACCGCTATCAATTGGATCGCCCAGCGTTTCCAATCGGGTCGCCCGGCGGAGCCGGTAGCGCACGCGATGGGCTGCGAACGGCGTCAGGGCGATTCAGGAATCGTTCGATGTCTTCCTGCGTCGCTCGGCGATGAGCGTCGCCACTTGCGGTTTTCAACATAGTGCTCAAACTTCTCAGGCCAGCCGATGCTTCCGCACGAACCAACGGTGAAGCGTTTTCATCGCTGGCCAGATTCATCAGCTTTTGCACCGTGACGCTTTGGACTGTTTGTTGAATCGTGCGGTGCTGCGGTTTGGCCGGAGCTTTCCAAGTCGCGGCGATGATCGCATCAATCACTTCCTTGAAATCCGGGTTTGCCGGATTTTCCGAATGAAACTGAATCAATCGAGCCGCTCGGCTGGGATTGAGCAAGGCCCCGAGCGAAATGTCCGTAGCAATCGCCGCCGCTGCCAACGGATCGAACGCCGGATCGGTTCTTCGGCTGAAGTATTCTGCCGTTCCGCCTTCGTAGCCAGTGGCGACGGGCGGAATCAGATCGAGAATGTTTTGTGGAATCGCCAACTCCTCGACTTTGATTGTTTCGAGAATCGCTTTCAGAGCTTCGCGTTGGCGAGCCGCCGGGACGACTTCGCGGAATTTCGCCGGGCTGGGGCCATTGGCGGTTTTCATCGCGTAAGTGAAATACAAACCGCCGAGCGATTTGGCCGCCGACACCGTTTGGTAACGATGATGCAGATACAACGGCAACAGCTTGGCTTCGAGCGCGGACATCGGCTGGCCTGCGTTGATGCTTTTCAAGCCGAAATTTTTCAGCCCAATACGTCGAACTTCCATTTCGTGACGCAAGGTCGCAATCGGGTCGGAGCCGTTGTCCCAGACGCTCGCCAATGGGTGAGCCGTGCCTACGCCACGCCCGTCCTGATCGTCAATGAAGAGCATTCCGTCGGCGATGCCTTTTTGGATGATCTTCTCAAGCTCGGCTTTTTCATCCGTGCCAGCAGGGAATTCGGCGTAAGCGAACGTGACCGAGAATTTGTCAAACGCGCCCATGCCAACTGCGTAGGCGTTCGACAAATCCAGTTTACCGTTTTTGATTTCCACCCACGGCGCGGGGTAATCCATCACTGAGCCACGTCCGTAACTTGAAGCCGCAAAGTTGTGAGCAAAACCGAGTGTGTGGCCGACTTCGTGGGCGGACAACTGACGAATGCGCGCCAACGCCATCGCTGCCGCATCCGTCGCCGGATCAGCAGTAGCCAGATAATCAACATCAGGCGAATCACCGGCTTCGCATTGGTGTTCCACATCACCCATTGCCGTGTTTGGCGGAATCATTCCCGTGCCCAGCATCACATCCTGCCGAATTCTCAAACTGCCAAGCGTGACGTTGCCTTTGATAATTTCGCCCGTGCGCGGATCGTTGACTTGCGAACCGTAAGACCAGCCGCGCGTCGAACGATGCACCCAGTTAATCATGTTGTAACGAACGTCCATCGGGTCGGCGTCGGCTGGCAGCACTTCAACGCGAAAAGCGTTTTTGAATCCGGCGGCTTCAAAAGCCTGCGCCCACCACGAAGCGCCTTCGACCAGAGCCGATCGAATCGGCTCCGGCGCTCCGTTGTCCACGTAATACACGATGGGTTTAATCGGTTCGCTGAAGGCGGCGTTCGGGTCTTTCTTCTGCAAGCGATGGCGGCGAATCCAACGCTGTTCAATCGGCTGATCGAAAGGCGAAGCGTAATCGTAAAACGTCAAATCGTTGGCGCTGACGCGCGGATCGTATTGTCGCGGCTTGTAATTCAGGTCAGGCAATTCGACAAACGAATGATGTTGGCGAACGGTGACTGCCGATGACGAAGGCGTCACACTCATCAAAAATCGTCCCGGTTCGTCGCCGGTCAACGTGATGACGGTCTCGATTTCGGTGTTTTTCGGAAAGCCTTTGGTGCGCGGCAGGTAAAACGCGCTGCGCGATTCGTCGAAACGATAATTGCCTTGCCGCATTCGGCGGAGAGTTTCCGCAACTCCGGTGGCATCGCGCATCAACAACGGCGTCGCATCCACCAACACGCGATTGCCTTCGGAGGCTTCGATCTTGAATCCCCAAATCACCGAACGCGCGAAAGAATCGGCGACGGCTCGGCGTTCGGCTTCGTCGTTGGACAACGCGCGGTAACGATAGTTCGGCTGAACCATCAAAACCTTTTGCCCTGTGCGCTCGAAATACACAACGTGCGAGGTTCCCAGTCTGCCGCGATCAAGCCCTATGTCATTCGATCCGATTCCGGCGGGCAGTGAAGTTTGATAGAGCATTTCCGTATTGAAGCGCGAAATCTCCATCCACATTTTTCCCTGCGCCGCGTCCCAGTAAATCGGCACGTAGCCATCAATTTTTTGCAGGTTGGCGGTTTTGGCCGCGATGGTGGGCGGCGTTTGAGCATTGATCGCCAACGAACACAGCAGCGTCAGCAAAATAATCGCAAATTTTCGCATTGAGTCTCTCCGTTTACTTTGAAGCCTTTTCGATTCGGTACAGGTGAGTTCGCGTTCTCAGGAAAAACGCTTTGCCAGCGATGGCCGGTGAAGCCAGGAAACCGTCGTCCAGATGATTTTCGGCCAGTTTTTCAAACGTCCTGCCGGGTTTGATGGCGGTGGTTTTGCCTTCTTCGCTGAACATCCAGATTTTGCCATCGGCGTAAACCGGCGAAGCGGAATACTCGCCGCCGATGCGCTGTTGCCAGACGATTTCGCCTGTTTTGGCTTCGACACAAGTAGCAATGCCAGTGTCGCCGATCATGTAAATCAGGTCATCTATCAGCAGAATTGACGGTTTGTTCGAAGCTCCGCGTTTCAATCGCCAGGCAACATGCGATTCGGTGATAAGTCCGTTGCCTCCGGTGCGAACAGCGAACAGTTGACCGTTGGAAAATCCCGTCGGGTAAAAAATCATTCCGAAACCAAGCACAGGCCGTGTGCTGGCCGAATGCTGGCCGCGTTCTTCGACGCGCCAAAGCTCCTTGCCAGTGAAGGGGTCGTAGCTGTAAGCGGCTTTTGCGCCGAGACTAATCATTTCCCAGCGACCATTCAGTTGGATCACGTGCGGTGTAGCAAAAGCTTTGCGGAAATCGCCTTCGGCGGCGGGTTTTCCGTTTTTGTCCAAGTCCTGAAAGTCTATCGAACGATTGGTCTGCCAGATGGTTTTGCCTGTGTTTTTGTTCAGCGCGACGACGAATTGATGATCGCTGCCGTCATAGTGCATCAACAACATGTCCCTAAACACAACCGGCGAAGAACCGGAACCGCGAAAGTGGTTGCACTGGAAATCTCGGCGCTCCCAGATGACCTTGAAAGTTTTGGTGTCAATTGCAGCCGTTCCCGGCGAACCGAACGTGATGTACACGCGGCCTTGTTCAATGACCGGCGTTGGCGAGGCGTAAGTGTTGAACGGATGCGCGTATTGCGGCTGGGCTACGTCGAAAAGTTTGATGTCGCGGATGATTTTGCCAGTGTCTCGATCCAGGCAAAGCGCGAAAAGCTGCCGTCCGTCTTTGCTGGCCGAAGTCAGCCAAACCTGCTTGCCGAACACTACTGGCGAAGACCAGCCTCGGTCGTGAATCGGAGTTTTCCAAACGATGTTTTTGCCTTCGCTCCATTCGGTCGGCAAACCTGTCGCGTCGGAATGGCCTGTGCCATCAGGGCCGCGAAACTGCGGCCAGTTGTCAGCCGCCAAGGAAATTGTGCTGAAAGCCAATAGAATTACTGGGAGAATCTTTTTCATTCAAGCCTCAAAACTTATTGGGTTAGTCGAAAATTGTTTAGGTAGCAGGAAAGGCGTTTTTAGTCAGTCGGCCAATCAATTCTGTTAGGTAGCTACGCAGTTCTATAACTGAAACGCCACCCGGCGGAGTCAAATCATCGCCGAGTTCGACCTGGTTCAATACCCAGGCCAGTTGGGCTGGAGTCAGACCTTTATCCTTCAATGCCGCCACCGGGAGAAAATCCTCCACCCGGTATCCGGCTTGCTCCAAGGCGCGAACATCCACCAAATCGCGTATCTCTGACCGCGACAGCAACGCACATAGCTTATTCGCCAGAATTTCCTGCGGTGTGTCAACGAATATGCCATTGATAACCAATTTTTCAGGCGAAGCTTGGTGGACATAATCGCGCACCAGATCAACCACGACAGCTTCATGGTCACGCCGAAGCAAAAGCCTTCGAAAGTCGGGAGCGGTTTGGATAGATTCGAGCGAAGCATTCAACTGACGGGCGATTTGGGTAAGGACGGCTTGGCCATCATCAATGGCGTTACTGAGAGTGAACAGGTCGAGGTCGTGCGTTTCCCGATGGCCAAGATGAAAACCTGCAAGCGCCGCCCCGCCAGTCAGAAAGAATCGGTTTTCGCCGGCAAAGAATTCTTTCAACACATCTTGTTGCAAGGCGCTGAGCTTGTTATCCACCGATCAAACCCTCCTGTTTCCAGTGGTTGAGCAGAAATTCCCAAAAATTTCTTCGGCGACCCAAGTGGCGGGAAAGCTCCGGCCATTTGCGCCAGACTTCTTCAGGCGAAGTGAATTTCCAAACGTCTATATCGCGGGCTTCGCGCAAAACAATTGCCAGGAGTCGCGTCTGTTCGGCGAACGAGGAGGTTCTCAGTCTATGTTTGAATTCGGCGACGGTCATCGGAGCATCCCACAGAAAATAAGGAATCGCCGATGGATCATCCAGGTTCGTCGTCAGATTTGCCGAAATCGTTGTGCTCATAATTACACCCGAATCAAAAGCTGTTTAAGACTGGTAATGCACGCCGGATTGTCAGCGTGATGATTATTGCGGTCAAGCAGGATGGCTTGAAGCCCGGCGGTTTGCGCGCCTTCAAAATCTTCGCGCGCGGAATCGCCAACGTGCCAGGCTTGCGAAGCTTCAATTCGATGATGGGCAAGTGCCGCATTGAAAATCATAGGGGCGGGCTTGGCCGCTCCGACGCGTGTCGAGATGTGAACCGAATCGAAAAACTTAGCCAGCTCACAACCGCGCAGCACATCATCCAGCCGCGAATCGAAGTTGGAAATGACTCCTAGTCGAAAGCCTTGCCGTTTCAATTCGCCGAGCGTTGGAACCACGTCATCGAAAACCCGCCACAGTTTCGGTTGACGGAACCGTTCAAACACATCGTCAAAGAATTCGTTAAAGTGCGAAAAGCTTCCGCAATCGGCAAACACGGCGCGAACCAGATTGCTCCACCAGCCTTTTTCCATTTCGCGCAACTTGTCTTCATCCGTGCCCGCCGGAAACGCCATCGGCGGTTGCAGCCGAAACCAGCGAGCGAAATTTTGCTGCAACTGCACGGCATCGGCTTCGCAGCCATACTGACTGGCGATGCGACTATAAATTTCACCGACGCTGCCGCGCACTTCAAACAGCGTTCCGGCAGCGTCAAAAAAGATGACTTGAGGGCTGTCAGCCATCTATTTTTTCGCCGCCTTTTTGTTGTACTGGCATTTCGAGTTGTCGGCTTTCAGGTAATACGATTTGAAGTTGGTTGCTTTCGTGTCCATGCAACCGACTAGGTTCAGCAATTCGACTTTGCGGAATTCAATCGGATGGCTCTCGCTTTGCAGTGAAATGTAGCCTTCGCTCAAAAGCATGCCGTCTTTTTTGACTGCCGGATCGTGGCCGCTGACGTTGCCTCCGCCGACTTGCGGCTTTTCGTAAGACAGCACGGTTTCGCCGTTGACCATGTGTTTGATCTGTTTGTCGCCGTCTACCAAAAGCTCTGCGCGAACCCATTGGTCGCCGTCGTACGTTTTCGATTTGGAGTTGATGCAATGCGGCGTGAACAGTTTTCCGTCCATTTCGACGTTGGTTCCGGGAGTGCAAAGGTTCGCCGTTGTGCGCGAGCCTTTGCCCAACCCGCCCAGCAATTGCGCTTCGATGGAAATGGGGAAGTCCTGATCCTTGCCCATGCTTTCGGGCGATTGGCAATGAAGCATGATGCCGCTGTTGCGCGTTGCCCAGCCGGGGCCGCCGGGACACTGTTCGCCTAAGAAACGATATTCGGTGGCGATGACGTAATGCGAAAACTTCTCCTTGAAAAACATGTGGCCGAAGCGTTCGTTGTATTGGTCGTATTTTTCGTAGCCGACTCTGATGACGCCGTTTTCCACGCGAAAGGTGTCGCCGAAATTGTCGCCCAGCGCATAGCCGCGAATTTTGATCTTCCAGTCTTTCAGGTCTTTGCCATTGAACAATTGCCGCCATTCTTTTTTGTCGGGATCGTTTTTGGCTTTTTGGGCGTGCGTGGTGGGTGTCGGTGTTTGGAAAAGCAAGATCGCCAGTCCGAGGTAAAAGCAAAGCGCGGCACAATAGCGCGTGTGTTTCATGATTGATCTCCTAGAAAAAATGTTTTCCCACGAAGACACACGAAGGGAAGAAAAGCTTTTAGACAGGATTTACAGGATTCAACAGGATGAAGACCGTTGGGACAGCCTGACAAGCTCGGATGGAAACCAATCCTGTGCAATCTTGTAAATCCTGTCTACTTTTCCTCTTCTTCGTGTTCTCTTCGTGTAACTTCGTGGAAGAAAAAAACTATTTCAGCCGCAGCAATCGCTCGGCGTTCTGGTGATACACCTTCTTCAAAATCTGATCCGGCAAGCCGATGCCGTAAATGCGCCAGCGGCCTTGCGGCGGAATCGGCGCTGGAGCGTAATCGAAATACTCGTCTTCGGTTTCCAGAAAGCGGTAATAAATCTCGTAGAGCTTTTCGCCGAAAATCTGTTGCGGCGTTTCTTTGCCATACGGCACGGCGTCGGTGCCGAACAAAATTCGATCCTGGTATTTGTCGAAAAACTTGCGTGCGGCGCGCGGCTGCCGACCGAGTTCGCCGATGCGCGCGCCAAATTCCACAGCGATGTTCGGGTGCCGATCCATCCATTCCGACACCCAAGCCAAATCTTCGGCGTTGCCGACGTGCAAAAAGACAAACTGCGTTTTCGGATGCCGAGCCACCACGCGCAAACGGGCTTCGTGCAATTCGCGGTTGTTGGGAAAGTCTCTGCCGTGAAATGACCAGTCGGGATGCGCGTTCAATTCTTCAAAGCGTTCGTTGAATCGGTCAATCGGCAAAAAGAAGGCTTCCGGGTCAGAGGTGTGAATCGCCACGGGAAACTTCGCTGCGGCGCAGGCTTCCCACATCGTATCGAAACGGCGGTCGTCAATTTGCACCAGCTTGCCAGTTCCCGCCGGTTCGCGCAGAAACAGCCCCAGCGTTTTCAACACCTTCAAACCTTTTGCGCCAAGTTTCGCGGCGCGTTCGATTTGCTCCGCCTGGAATTTTGAATAGCCCGGTTCGGCGGATCGTTTGAACCACGGTTCGGTGAAGGTGATAAAGCGGTCGGGATTCGGTTTTTGCCAGTAGTTCAGGTTTTCTTCCAACGCCGCGCCAAACCCGCCGGTCAGATTGACCATCGCTCGAACGTTTTTGCTGTCCATCACCGGCAGGATTTCTTCACGTTTGGCGCGGAAGTTGGCTTTTTCAGTTGGGCCGGAAACGTTCGTGAATGACAGGTGCGTGTGAAAATCAATCACCGGAAAACGCGCTCGCGCCACGTTGGTTTCTTTGACGTGAAGCATGCTTTTCGGTTCGTAATCGTTGATCGAAAGCGGCTGCGGCTTTTTGTCCTGTTGTTGCGCGGACAGTTTACCTGAAGCCGCCGAAACTAAAGCTGTGGCAGTCAACGCTTGCAGCCATTCTCTGCGAGTTGTTTTGCTCATCGTGATGAATCCTGATTTTTGGTTCCGATGTTGGAGTGCGGCGCATTGTAAGTGCGAGTTGCGCGCTTGTCCAAGTTATTGCGCTTCCCGAACTGCTGGGCTAGATTACGCCCGCGTTTGGCAAACAAAGATGTAACTTCCGAACGCGCAAATCGCGTCTTAAGATTCGAGCAAAATGGTTTGCTCAATTTCAATCCTTCCGAAAACCCATAACTGATTTCATCAAAAGACAGGAGCTACTTCAGTCATGAAGCGTACTTCCTTACTTGCGTTCACCTGTGCGATGGCCTTGACCGTGGCGGCTTTGATTGCTGCGCGAACCGGCTCAGCGCAATCACAGGGCGAAGCGTATGCAATTCGCGGCGGCACGGTCGTTACCGTTACCGGAGCCGTCATTCAAAAAGGCACAATTGTTGTTCGCAATGGTTTGATTCAAGCCGTTGGTGCGGATGTTCCGATTCCCGGCGATGCCCGCATTGTGGATGCCACTGGGATGACTGTTTATCCCGGCTTGATTGATTCACACACGGCTTACGGCGTTCGACAGGAAGCGCCTGCCGGTGGCGGTGGTCGCGGCGGCGGCGCTCCGACCGGCGACCCAATTCAAATGATTATGGCGCAAATGGCCGCACCGCAAACGAGCGCGGGTTTGCGTCCCGAAGTGACCGTAGTTGACCAATTGCAGGTTGCCGAAACGACGTTTGACCAACAACGCGCGGCAGGTTTCACCACGGCGTTGACGGCTCCGCGCACAGGAGTTTTTCAGGGACAAAGTGCCGTCATCAATTTGGGAACCGACGCCGGAGAAAAATTGGTTTTGAAAGCTCCGGCGACGCTGAACATCAGTTTGGGCAGCGGGCGAGGATTTGGCGGCGGAGGTTATCCCGGTTCGGCAATGGGCGTGCTGGCGTTTTTGCGTCAATCATTTTTGGACGCCCAGCATTACCGCGAACAATGGAATCGGTACAACCAGAATCCGCGTGGCCTGCAACGGCCTCAAGTCAACAAATCGCTGGCGGCGTTGCAACCAGTCATCAACGGTCAAGTTCCAGTTATCATCAATGCCAGTTCGCAGCGCGAAATCGAGCGCGCCGTCAATCTGGCTGAAGAGTTCAAGTTGAAGTATCTGGTTTCCGGCGCAACGCAAAGTTACATGAATGCCGATTGGCTGAAGTCAAAAGGCGCGACCGTGTTGCTCAGTTTGAGCTTCCCGCAAAAGCCCGCCGGTCTGGACGATCCCGAAAGCGAAAGCTTGCGAACCTTGCGCGAACGCGCCGACGCTCCAAAAGCGGCAGCCGCGTTGCAAAAAGCCGGAGTTCGTTTCGCGTTCACGTCGGGAACGCTGGCGCGTCCGGCAGATTTTCTGGTCAACGCGGCTCGCGCGATTGAAGCCGGTTTGCCGAAAGACGAAGCCTTGAAAGCGATGACGATTTATCCGGCGCAAATTTTCGGCTTGAGCGAACAACTTGGCAGCATTGAAAAAGGCAAAATTGCCAATCTGGTCATCGCCAGCGGAGACCTGTTCGCCCGCGACACCAAAATCAAACACGTGTTTGTGGATGGCAAACCGTTCGAGATCAAAGCGGCGGAAGCTCCGCAGCGTCCGGGCGGTCCGATGGCTGGCGGCGGCAGAGGCGGCGGGCGTCCCGGCGGAACGACACCACCGGAATCGGCTGGCGCAGGATTGGCTGCCGGTTCGTGGACGCTGACGGTCGCTTCGCCGCGCGGCGAAATGAAGATGACCGCCAACCTGCAACAAAACGGCGAAGCCATCACAGGCGAATTGAACCTGCAATTCGGCGCGGCTCCCATTACCAAAGGTTCGATCAAAGGCAACGAAATCGAATTAGAGTACACGCTGACTACGCCCAACGGCCAGACGATGAACGGAACGCTGAAAGGCAAAATTGATGGCGCTTCGATCAGTGGCCAGATGGGAATGATGGGGCGCAATTCGGATTTCACCGGCAGCAAAACGCCGAAAGAGTAACGAGTCAGTCCCGCGCGTCGGCGCGGTCTGAGTCAGTACCGCGACCGGTAGGGAGCGGGTTTCTGCAAGGAGATGACAATGAAACGAACTATTTTGTTTTTCCTGCTCACGTTGGCTTTCGGCGCTACGGCGCTGGCGCAAAGCAACGAAGAGATTTTGATTCGCAACGCGACGATCATGACGGCTTCGCGCGGCACAATCGAAGGCGGTTCGATTTTGATTCGCAACGGCAAGATTGCCGCTGTCGGTAAAGTCGCCGATGTCAAAGCCGGAGCCAATGCCAAAATCATTGATGCCACCGGAATGTACGTCACGCCCGGATTCGTGGATTCGCATTCGCACACTGCGCTGGACGGCACAAACGAAGGAACTTTGTCCAACACTTCGATGGTGCGAATGGGCGATGTCGTCAATCCGATTGACATCAACATCTATCGCCAACTCGCGGGCGGGATGACGACCATCCACCAACTGCACGGCAGCGCCAATGCCATCGGCGGGCAAAACTCCATCATCAAATTGAAATGGGGCAAGCCGGTTGACCAGATGAAAGTCGCCGACGCGCCGCGCACGGTGAAATTCGCTTTGGGCGAAAATCCCAAGCGGTCGAATTCGCCTGCTTTGCCAGGAGCGACGCGCCGTTTTCCCGCCACTCGCATGGGGGTCGAAGAAGTCATCCGCGAATCTTTCACGCAAGGCCGCGAATATCTGCAACAGTGGGACGCTTATGAACTGGCCAAAAAGCGCGGCGAAAATCCGCTGCCGCCTCGACGCGACCTGAAACTGGAAGCGATGGCAGACATTTTGCGCGGCAAGATTGACATTCATTCGCACTGTTACCGCGCGGACGAAATCGTCATGTTGATGCGGCTTTGCGAAGAATTCGGCATTCGCGTCCACACGCTGCAACACACGTTGGAAGGGTTCAAAGTCGCGCCGGAAATCGCCAAACACGGCGCTTCGGCTTCGATCCTGCCGGATTGGTGGGGTTACAAGTGGGAAGCGTTCGACGCGATTCCGTTCAACGCGGCGATCATGACTCGGCGCGGCATTGTTGTTTCGATCCACTCTGACAGCAACGAACACGCGCGCCGCTTTTATCAGGAAGCCGCCAAGATGATGAAGTACGGCGACCTGACCGAAGAAGAAGCCTTGAAGTTGGTGACGCTGAATCCGGCGATTCAGATGCGACTGGAAAAACGAATCGGCAGCATTGATGTCGGCAAAGACGCCGACCTGGTGCTGTTCAACGGCCATCCGTTCAGCGTTTATTCGCGCCCGGAAATGACCATGATCGAAGGCGAAGTTTATTTCGACCGCAAACAGGATTTGGAAAATCGCGCCAAACTGACGGCGGAAAAGAAAGCCTTGATCGAAAAAGAACGCCGCACGCCCGGCGTCGCGCAACCGACAGTGCAACAGCAACCGGTTATCCCGACGCTCAGCGAAGAAGAAATTGACGGTCACCAACACGGTGGGCCGGGACGTAAGAAACAACGGTGAGGAAATCAAAAAGGCAAAAGGCAAATATCAAAAGGCAAAAATGTAAGCCGAGTGAATGGGCTTGTTCTTCGCCGCAGAGCGGCGATTGAGTTTACCCGGCGTTTCAACGCCGGGTAAACGGGCAAAACGTTCGCGTCGCGTTAGCGACGCCTGAATTCAGTTGTCGCTAACGCGACACGGAAGAACTCGGCGAGCTACCGTGGGTTGAAACCCACGGCTAAAGTCAGCCGCCGCTACCGCGGCGGAAAAACTGAATCGCTGCAAATTGCTGCCTTCGACTTTTCCTTTTGCCGATTCACTGAAATAGGAGAATCGTCACAATGAATACTTTTACTAAATCAAAATTGAAGTTCCGCACCTTTGTCTTTTGCCTTTTGACTTTTGTCTTTTGCCTTTCAACTTTGGCGCTGGCGCAGTCGAAATCGGAGCAGGGAACTTACGCCATTCGCAACGCGCGCATCGTCACCGTCACCAATGGTGTGATTGAAAAAGGCACGGTGCTGGTCAAAAACGGCAAAATCGAAGCTGTCGGCGCAACCGTCGCTGTTCCCAAAGAGGCCAAAATCATTGATGCCACAGGCTTGTCGGTTTATCCGGGATTGATTGATTCCAACACCTACGTTGGATTGTCTGAAATTGGGCAAGGCTCACCCGGTACTGTGGACACCACGGAGATGGGAGATTTCAATCCCAACATGAAAGCCATCACCGCCGTCAATCCGCACAGCGAACACATTCCTGTTGCGCGTATGAATGGCGTGACAACCGTGCTGACCTGTCCGCAAGGTGGAATCATTTCCGGCCAATGCGCGTTGATGAATTTGGACGGCTGGACTCAGCACGACATGAAAGTACTCGGTTCTGCGGCAATGCAGTTGAATTATCCGCGCGCCGGATTCGGCGGACGCGGCGGCGGATTTTTTGCTGCGATTTTAGGCGGCGCTTCAGACCAGCAACGCCAACAACGCGAACGGCAGCTTGACGCTTTGAAAAAGAAACTCGACGACGCGCAAGCTTATGTTAACGCCAAAGAAGCCGCTGCCAAAGATCGCAGTCTTCCCGCGCGGCCTGTGGATTTGGGTTTGGAAGCGTTGATTCCCGTGCTGAAAGGCGAAGTGCCTGTTTTTGTCACCGCAAACGGAGCGAACGAAATCAAAGGCGCGATTGAACTGGCTGACAAATACAAACTGCGGCTGATTATTTCCGGCGGCGATGACGCCATCAAAGTTGCCAAGGAACTGAAAGAGAAGAACATTCCTGTCGTGCTCGGCGGCGTGTTGGAACTGCCCGGCAGCGAAGATTCGCCTTATGACGAAACCTTCGCCCGCGCCGGAGAACTGCACAAAGCCGGTGTGAAAGTCGCCATTGCCACCAGCGATTCGGCGTATGTGCGTTTGCTGCCATACCACGCTGGAATGGCTGCGGCGTTTGGCTTGCCGAAAGACGAAGCCTTGAAAAGCGTGACGATCACTCCCGCGCAAATCTTTGGCGTAGACAAACTGCTCGGCAGCATCGAAGCCGGAAAACTGGCCAATTTGGTCATCACCGACGGCGACATCCTGGAACATCGGACTAAGGTCAAACAGATGTTCATCGCCGGTCGCCCGGTGGATATGATGAACAAACATCAACGGCTGTACGAGAAGTTCAAGGATCGGCCATAAACGCGAAACGCCGGTAGCGAGTTTGGTCTCGCTACCGGCATTCAACCATGTCGTTAAATACCAATCATTTATAGAAAATCCGATCGGACATTACAGAGCCAATAGCATTCATCAGTCTTCTCGCCAAACTCTCGGTTTGAAACTTAACAACTATGTCTAAATAGGAGCATTCCCACAATGAAACATTTTGCCTCTATAGTATTTGGATTGTGTTTTTTGATGTTCTTCTTGGGGCTGGTATTTAGCAAATCGTTTCGGAGTGATTTTCTTCAACCCCAAGCCGGTGGAAATGAAGTCAACATTCTAGGCCTTTCCGCAAAGGGGTCAGTTATTGTAATGATTGTTGTGTTAATCGGCGCGTGCTTGTTTTTTCTCAACAAACCCGAAGCTCCTGCACCGAATTTAATAGGTATTCAATTGAACGAGTTGCCATTTGTGACAACGACTAAAGAGAGTGCCTTGACTGAGATCAGCAGGCTAAAAAATATTGATAGAGAAGGCTCTTCGTCATTGCTTAAACAGCTTCAAAGCCTGAATTATGTGTCGCCACAATCTAGTGATATCCGTGACCTTGCTACAAAAGGAGAAGGCCCCTGGAACTATTCTGCGATTGAATTTTTAATGACGGTTCCACCACTCTCGCAAAAAACTGCACATGGGTGTAATGATGCAAGATTAATTGAATTCGAGGTTGCAAGTCGGTTACAAGATTCTGCCACTAAAAGTGGTAAGCCAACAAGGATTGTTTTTTCCGATAGCCCCATTATTAGTGGTTCTGAGAAGAAATGCCGGGAAACGCATAGCTTTTTTCAGATTTCTTGTGACCTCGCTGTTCAAATTTTGGGCAACGAAGTCTTAAGTTGCAACGAACAAAATGTAGCAAAATGGGCTGATGGCTATAAGCCACCAGCACCAATTTACTTTACGAGAGACCCAGACAAGAAAGGTGCAATCCGATCTAAGCAAGAATAGTGGATGGAATAGGTCTAGCGAATTAGATTTTCAGACTGCCACTTCAACCCCGCCGCTATCGTCAAAAACGCCATCATCGGTTCGCTGAGTTCGCACAGATTTTCGACACGATCCAGAGAGTCTTTATCAGGAAAATGAAGCGTCTCAAAGCGTTCCTGATTATCTCCAGTCATAAGGGTACTTTTTAGAAACTCCTACAACGTCCGCAGATGGAAGCCGCCATCTATGTTGAAGACTTCGCCTGTAGAAAATGGAAAGTCATTGCGAGCAATTGCTGCGACGGCCCGGCCAATGTCTTCAGGCAAGCCCCAGCGGCGAATCGGCCAAGCGCCTTCGGCAATCAGCTTGTCGTACTTTTCCTTCACGCCTTCGGTCATGTCTGTGGCGATGACGCCGGGGCGAACTTCGAACACCTTGATGCCGAATTCCGCCAGCCGAGCGGCAAACAGCGAAGTCATCATAGCCAGGCCAGCTTTTGCCACGCAGTAATCTCCGCGATTGACCGAAGCCGTGTACGCCGAAATCGAAGTGATCGTCACAATCTGCGGCAAGCCGAACGGCGTCGCTCCGCTTTTGACCTGCTCGATCATTTGGTTGGCAACGGCTTGAGTCAGAAAGTACGGGCCTTTCAGGTTGATGTTGATTAAACGATCAAACGATTCTTCGCCAGCGTCCAGAATGTCAGCGCGCACATTCGGCGCGACTCCGGCGTTGTTGACCAGCAAATCAATTCGCCCGAAAGCCGTCAGCGTATCTGTCACCAATCGGGCGCGATCTTCGGCAGAAGCAACATCTGCGCGAATGGTAATTCCCTCGCCGCCTGCTTCACGAACCAATTTCAAACATTCATCTGCCGCCGCGAAATTGCCAGCATAGTTGATGACAACGGCGTGGCCGAGTTTTGCCAATTCGATGGCAATGCCTCGGCCAATGCCGCGCCCTGCTCCTGTGACGATGGAAATCGGACGACTCATGTTTTCTTTGTCCATAATCGCTTTACGATGAAAGTTACCCGCTCGCTACTGCTCGCGGTTCTGATCCGGTGAAGGCATGTCTTCTTCGGTGGGGCCGTCCTGCCAGGTTTTCGCTGAATCGGGCAATGAATCCTCCGGGTACGGTTTCACAATGGACGGCTTCATTTCGGCTGGCAATGTCGCTTCGCTCAAAACGTCCAGCGCCTTGTGCAAGGCTTCGACGAAAAAGTATTCGCCGAACATGACTGCTTCGTGAACGCCGAGGTTTTTGTGGATGTGATAAACGCCGCCATTCAAGATTCCTTCAAAGCCGGGCGTCAGATTACCCAGGTATTTTTCCGAAAGAGTCTTAAGAGAGGTCAGCGCGAAGTCTCGATATGCGCGCGCTTTCGTTCGGTCAGGAGTGACTTCAGCCAAATCCAACAAGCCCGAAGCCGCAATCGCGCACGCCGAAGTGTCCACTTGAGATTTCGCCAGCGCGCCACTTTCCGGCGCGTCGTAATCCCAGGGCGTGACGCCATCGGCGGGCGTGTTTTCCAGATAGTAATCCGCGTTGAGCATTGCCGTTTGCAGGTAATAAATCTGGCCGCTTTGCAAAAATGACCGCGTGAATCCGTACAAAGACCAAGCCAAACCTCGGCTCCAACAGGAATCTCCGCGATAGCCTTGATGTGTGGATTGGCGCAGACATTCGCCGGAGTTCAAATCAAAGATGGCTTCGTGGGAAGTCGAACCGTCTCCGCGAACGATGGTTCGCCGAGTCGTCTGGCAATGCTTGTTGGCAATGTCCAGCAAGTGATCGTCTTCAGTTTCCAAGCCTGCGTGAAAGATCGTGCCGACGTTCATCATGATGTCTATGAACAGGGAAGCCGGTTCGACGAACGAGCGTAAGTATTGACCCTTTTCCATAAACCGCATGGCCATTGTTTTGCCAGCTTGAATCAGGAGCGGGCGAATGTGTTCGACTGGCCCGCCGAGTTCCAACCAACGCAAATGCGTCGAGAAAAACAGAAAACCCAGATCGTGAACGGCTCGGTCATACTGGCGAGCTTCAAGCGGCGTCGTATAACGAATCGCATTGTCCAGCCAATCTTCGTCGCCTGTGGCTTCGGCAAAGATGAACATCATTCCTGGATAAAAACCATCGCACCAATGCGTCCATCGTTTGCGATCCTGGCCGAACTGACCATTGACGGTGTACATCGGGTAATAATCCGCTGGGTATTTTTCAAGCAGGGAACTGACTTGGTCTTGTGCGAAGCCGAAAGCGTTTTCCAACGTTGTCAGTAAAGATTCTTGCTCGTGCATTGAGCTTGCCATTTTTCTATGATCTCCAACAATAAATTCGGCTGACAGCAGTTGTCGCCGCTGTCAGCCGTTAGTTCAAGGTAGGGGTGATACCTCGTGTTTTTATTGGTTCAGGAACAAATTTAATCGCCGGACACGGAAACAGCGCCGGTGCCCTCTTCTTTCTTGCTGTTCAAACCGCCAAGCTGAACCAGTTTCTGGTCGGCTCCGGCTTTCTTCAGCACAGACTGCATGTACAGTTTGCGCATGGCGGCTTGCTCTTCTTTCGCCGTTTGCGGCACGGCAGCTTTTTCACGGCCACGCGCCGAATCATCCGCGTTGACTTTCAGCATATGAGCCGTATCGCTCAATGTAACGCTGTGATTGTTGGCGAAAATTTCGTGGCGGCCATGCTCTTGATACCACTTCGCAACTGTGGCGTTCTGGTGCATGTTTTCGATGATGTTGCGCCAGCCGATACCGGTGTTGTACGCGCAGAAGCTGATTTCGCCTTCCTGAGTGCCGTAAGGAATGATGCACATTTCGGTGCGGCGGAAATCGTAGTTGAACAAATCCTGGAACCACATTCCAGCGATGAACAGGAAGTTCCAGCGGTCTTTGCGGCGTTTTTCAACGTCGTCAATCGTGCGAGTCGGATCGGATTTGCCGTAATCCTTGCCGGAAAGACCAAAGGTTTTGTCGAACTTTTGCAGCAGGTCGGACAGTTTGAAGTGCGTCGGCGCGCCGAAGGAGTTGTAGTTCTTCAGCAGAGCCATCGCCATCATCGCCATCGAAAATTTCTTGCTGCGCGCGGCGTCGGTGATCTTCTGCATGTCTTTGATCAGGCCTGGAATGTTGATGAAATCCGGGACGGGCTTCATTTCTTTGGTTTCTTTATCAACCATCACCGCAGTGCCTACGCCGCAGTTGGGATGGCAACCGCAACTCATCTGCCCCCATTCACGATCCGGACCGTGAGCCATATCCGCAAAATCCGCAAACGCAGACATCAGCGAAATCGGGAACCAGTCTTTGTGGGGATCGGTGATTCCGACCTGTTTCTTAACGTCGTGAGCCATGTGCGACAGCGTGTAACGTTGACGCAGCCGACGGTCGTCGGTGATGTCTTCGTCGCGGCCAGTGAAGGAAACCGGCTGGAACGAAATGAAGCCGATCTTCTTCGGATTATCCAGCGCGAAGCGAATGACCGGGCCGACTTCGTCGTTGTTGACAGAATTGACCAGCGTCGTCACCAACACGATTTCAACGCCAGCCGAATGCAGGTTATCAATCGCTTTCAACTTCACATCGAACAGGTTGCCGACTTGACGGTGGCTGTTGGCGGCGTTGCCGATGCCGTCGAATTGCAGGTAGACATAACGCAAACCGGCTTCAGCGGCTTTGCGTGCGAATTCTTTCGACTTGGCGAATTCGATTCCGTTGGTCGCGGCTTGGACGGAGTTGTAACCGACTTTGCGCGCGTAACGAACGGCGTCCAAAAAGTACGGCGACAAGGTTGGTTCACCGCCGGAAAACTGCACGGACATTTGACGGCGGGGTTTGACTTGAATGGCGTTGTCCAAAATCTCTTTGATTTCTTCCCACGACAGTTCGTGGACGAAGCCGACCTGATTGGCGTCCATAAAACAGGGATCGCACATCATGTTGCAGCGGTTGGTCAGATCAATCGTCAGCACCGAACCGCGTCCGTATTTGATGGTGGACGAAGCGTGATGGTGAACGTGCTGATCGTTGTGGGCGTCAATGTCGCGGCCTGGGTACATCGTTTCGATGTGTTCCAGGAACTTGGCGTCAACGGCCATCATATCTTCGAAATGGCCGTGAACCGGACAATCTTTGGTCATCCAGATTTGGTTGTCGCGTTCGATGATCGTCGCTTTGATTTCGCCCGGACGTTCCTGAATCACCTGCCACGGGTCTTCGCCGTTTTCGATGATTCGGGTGCGAGCTTCTTTGACGCACTTCGGACACAGGCTGTCGGTCACGCGCGGCCAACCCAGAGTCGGTTTGGTTTTTTGCCAGGATTTTTGGAGCGGTTTATCAGACCATTTCGGAATGAAGGATTCGTTCGGATTGAACTTATTGAAAAACTGAACTGCGTTGAACAAAGCACCGGCTGTCACTGACAAGCCTTTCTCGACGTACTTAATTGGTTTCATAACTTTCCTCGTTAATCTGCTTTCAACAATTGGGTTTAACTGCCAAGCGCGCCCAAATGGGAACACACAAACTTTTGAGTCAACCGTTGCTTAGCTTTAGCCGCTATGCTTGATTGGCCGATCAGCTTTTCCGAAATTGCGGATTTTGACCGGACGTAAAACAAAAAATGACTGGTTGGTTGTTAGTGAATTAAAGGATAACTCTTCAAATCAGGAGGGCAGCATCTGGCGTGCCAATAATTCGTTATTGGCAAAATAAATTTGATTGTGCGTAATAGAAAGGCATTTGCGACGCTAAAGCATTGATAATGCTAAGAAAATAACTGTATGAGATTGTGGTGATAAACCAATGATAAGGCCAATTCCATCCAATTTTTTTTCCTGCAATCCGGCATCAGCCGTTTTTTCTACAAGAAGATAGTAACAATTGAGTCAAAAAGTGGCTAAAGTTCTTATTGGCAAAATATGTGTAGCAAAACGACCTGTCAGGCTTCAATGGAGTGACTTGGGCGGGTTGAAATGACCGGCAATTGCAAGCAGCGTCAAAATTTCGCAAGCATACTGACTCAATCTAAACAGCACAGAAACAAAAAGCCTGATTGGCATAGAAGAAAAAACTCTTACACCAATCAGGCTCTTGAGCTATTTGCACTCAACTTCTAATCGTTTGAACTTAGAAGTTGATCTGCAGAATGAAGTGGATAACACGAGGTGAGCCTCGCTGACCAGTGATACGGCCAAAGTTTGCCGCATCGAAAGCCCCAATGTCGCCAAATACAAAGTTGGCTTGGTTGAAGGCATTGTAGAAGGTCGTCCGGAATTCGACGTTGGCAGTTTCGGTGAGCTTCGTGCGTTTAATGAGGCTGAAGTCCCACTGTGAAAAGGACGGCCCAACCATCGCATTGCGTGGGAAATTGCCAAAGGTGCCCGGAGCGGGAGATTCGAAGAAACCCGGTTTGATTGTAGCTCCTGTCGCTTGTCCGCGAGTGTTGGTCGTCACATTCAAGAGATTCGGATTGACGAAGAATACCCCCGACGAGGTTTTGAAGATTCCAGTGTTTTTGCGGTATTCCTCAAAACTGATCCCCGAAAGTTGTACCGGATTGAGTCCCGGATTGAACTGGTTAAACGTGGATCGTCCCGAATAAACAGTGATCGGCGTACCAGTTTGCCAGGAGATGATGTTGCCGACTTGCCAGCCTTCCAGTGCTTTGCTCAACACCGGAATAGAGTTCAACCATTTTCTGCCAGATCCGACCGGCAGTTCATAGATGTATTGGCCGACGACACGGTGTGTTTGGTCAAACGATGACCGCGAGCGATCCAGGCGAATGTCCCTGAAGGTGCGGTAGGATTCAAGCGTACTTTGCGAGTTGCCTTGACCGGCGCTATCGGTGATTGCCTTGCTGAAGGTGTAACTGAAGCCACCAGACAGCCCTTTCGCCATACGGCGGTTCAGTTCAACCTGCAACGAATTGTAGTTTGAGAATGATCCGTTGGTCAGCCCCTGAGCAAACGAAGCGTTCGGGTTGGCAAGGAAAAAGTTCGGCGAAGGCTGACCGTTGAAGGTCAGGTTCGCGCGGTTGGCTCGGTAAACGGGACTGTTCGCCAACGTGAAAGCCATCGCACCGACATTGTTGTTGGTCAGGTTGTTGATCAGCGTTGCGTTGGAAAATCCATTGGCGGCCGACAGTCCTGCAAACAGCGTCGAAAGAGTCGGCAACGGCACAGTTCCCGCCGCACCCGGCGCAAAACTTCCCCCGCCGTTTGCAGTCAGATTCTTTTGTGCGTTCAAGAATTCATTCAGGAATCCATTCTCGAAGATGTTGACTTCGTTGTAGTTGACTCCACGAAACAGCTTGACAGCGTGATTGCCGACGTATCGGACTTCCAGTGCTGTGGCATTTCCCAGTTGACGGCCTATGCCAAACGACCATTGCTGCACATACGGAGTGCGCAGGTTCTGGTCAAACGCATAAATGCCGTTGTTGTTGTTGATCGCAAAGTTTGCTGCATCTGTGGTTGGAATGCCAAAGGTCGGCGTCACCAGAGGGACTCCAGCTCCGGTCAGCACCCCAGTCGGCACGTTGTTGGCCGCCGTCTGGATCAATCCGGGATTGGTCGTACCGACGCCAAGCGCGTTGCTGACGACGGTGAAACCTTCCTGCAGATACGAGATCGAATATCCGCCGCGGAAGGAGGTTTTGCCTTCTGCGCCGAACAACCAGCGGAGCGGGCCACCTTCAAAATTAGGCGACCAGGCAATGCTCAGGAAAGGCGCAAAATTGTTCCAATCGTCTTGGTAAAGCTTTTTGCCGGTGGTTCCATTGACGAAATCAATGACGGTAGCGGCTGGGCCTCTTCGCACCCCCGGATTAAACAGGTTGTCGCGTCCGGAAACGCCGTATACGCCATCAAGACCGCCGACAGGCTGGATGGCGACGCCTTTCGATTCAAATGGGACTCCCTGAAATTCCCAACGCACGCCATAACCGAAGGTAAAGTTGCGTCGCACGCGCCAGGAATCTTGAGCATAAAGGCTGACCATACGTTGTTTGAACGTGCGATCACGCGTGGCTCCGGGCACGAATCCCGAAGTCGGACTTGTCACGTTGAAAGTAGCGCTGGAGCTTCCCAGCAACCCGGTCAAAATACGGTAAATGGCGCGCCCACGGTCAGCGATACCGACGCCTGTCGCACCAGCCGGAAGGTTTGGAAACTGGGAGTTCAGAATTCCATCCGGATTTGCCGCATTCGTGCCAATGTTGATTGTCGGATTGATTCCAGCATCATTGAACGTCGCCGCTGTAATGGATTGGAAGTCACCGCCAAAGCGCCACGAATGCGCTCCCGCCACAAGCGAGAAGTTATCAATATACTGATACACCATCGTATTACGTCCCTGTGACATAAAGGTATTGTTAGGCGTCGTGATGGTTGGGAAGACAACAAAAGGTTGTGATGGGTTTGATTCTCGAATGAATCCAACAGGTGCGCGCTGGTGGCCGACACGTACTTCGTTGGTCATGCGCGAACCAAAGGTCGAATGAATTGCCGCTGTCACCAAAGTGCGTTTGGAAGATTGAATTGCGTTGGTACCACCAAGGAATGGCGCATCAAGGCCATTGAAAGTGTCGGGAGTGAGCAAGAACTTGGCGTAATTGTAGACAAATTCCAGTCTGTGTGAGCCGATTTCGGAGTTTTGGAGAAGTTGTTGGTCAAAGCGTCCGACGTATTTGTCGTTCGGCCCCGAACCGTTGGCATTGTAACGGTAGCCGGCTGTATTCAATCCATCTCCGAGTTCTGTGTTGTTCGGAAGCGGAATGTCTTTGAGCAAGTTGGCGACAAGTGGGTTAGCGCCTTGTCGGTTGCCGATGGAAAAGATATTCAATGATTGGGTTGCGCCGCTTGCATCCGTGTACCGATAAATTCCCTGACGCGCTTGTTCGGTCAGTACCGTGCGATTGCGAGTCACCGAAAATGGTTCGCGGAAACCTTCGTACGAAAAGAAGAAGTGGCTCTTATCGCGTCCATCGTAGGCGGCTGGCCCAAAGGCCTTCTTCGGAAGCCGGATCGGGCCGCCGATTGTGCCGCCAAAGAAGTTTTGCCGGATTTTTTGTCTGGCAACTCCCGAAAGATTGTTGAAAAAGGTGTTGGCGTTGAGGGCGTCGTTGCGGTGTTGCCAGAACAGAGTGCCGTGGAAATCATTGGTGCCGGTTTTGGTGACCATTCTGACTTGGGCGACGCCGCGACCGGATTCGGAACCGTTGGTTCCCACCGAAATGCTGAACTCGTCGGTGGAGTTCAAGGACGGCGCGCTGATTGCGAAAAACGAACTCGTTTTGACGAAGTTGTCCATCGCGTTGATACCGTCCTGGGTAACGTTGGTCGCCGAACCGCGCAAACCACCGACACTGGCGCCTCGAGCGTCATCTCCGGTGACGGAAATTCCAGCCGACAGGCGAATAAGATCAAGCGGATTTCGTCCGGTCAATGGTAAATCCTGAACTTGTCGGGTGCTGATGACCTTGGTCAACGTTGCAGATGTTGTATTCAACATCTCTTGTGCTTCAGCGCTGACCACAACCGCTTCGCTGACTTCACCGACCTGCAAGGTCAGGTTCAACGTCGCCGGGATAGCAATTTCGATGGTAATTCCTTGAGCTTCCAATCGTTTGAAGCCTGTGGCTTCGACCTTGACTGAATAAAGGCCGGGCGCGATTGATGCAAACGTGTAAGCGCCCTGGGTAGTGGTGGTAGTTTGATACTCTTCACCTGTTTCGATGTTTTTGGCGACCACTTTAGCGCCTGAAACCGCAGCGCCATTCGGGTCATTAACCAGTCCCGTTAAACTGCTGCGCGATACCTGGGCCAGTGCCATAGAGCCAAGCAGCATCAGAACTGTGAAGACCATTGCTGAGCGCGCGAGACTGCGAAATTTCATAACAGACCTCCGGAAATTTAGAATTTGGGAAATTGGTAATTCGCTCTGAAAAGCCCTTCAAGGATTTGGTCTTAATTGGGGGAATTTCTCTGCCAATCGGCTTGGACTCACCGATGACTTGAGCGATTCAGTTTCTTGTTGTGAAAATTTGTCGGGAAAACGAACTTTGGGACAGAAAAAAACAGGCAATGATTGTGCCTTATTGGATTGACTGGGTTTGGGATTGAAAGATAAAGGATTTACGGTTGTTTGGCAGAATGTGTTGTCAAAGTTTATCCAGATTTCTGGAAAAGTGATTGAATTATCTGAATTGTTCTGGATGGGTTTCCAGTTTATTCAGGTATTTTGTGTTGCTTCTGACCGAATAGAAAAGGCCGGAATGATCAAGTTTCTCATGTCGAGAAGCTTGATCATTCCGGCCTCTGTGATTGTATGGACGCAAAATTTTGCACCCATACATTGTTGGTTAGCAGCTTGGCGGGAAGATCGGGATGACGTAGCTCATCTGACTGTTCAAGGTCAGGTGATGCAGGTTGTGGCCTTGATTGAAAGCCCCTGCCGAACTGGCCGCGTTTGCGTTGAAGTTGATGGCCGCGCCGGTCATTCCGATTGCTCCGGTCTGGTTGAAGATTTTCAGCCAGCCGGTTCTGCCTGCCGGAATGAAGGTTTCAAAGCGAGGCGTTGTGCGCGGGAAGTTGTTCGTCAAGCTCGAACGCAACTGGCAACCGCCCGTCACGTTGAAGCTCAGCGCGTTTTCGCTGTCGTCGTACAGAATGCCGAACAGCGTTCCTAAGCTGGCCGCTCCGATGCCAAGGTTTCCGCCGATACGGTTGACGATCAGCAAAGTGTCGTTGCCGTCGGCTCTTGAGCCAATGTTCGACAATGCCAATGTCGCAGCCAATCGGTCGTAGCTAGTGCCGTCGAAGTTGATCGTCGCGGTCACTGCGTTTTGATCGCAGGCGACCAAACCTCCCGGAATTGCCGAATACGCTTCCGCTCCCAAATTCGCCGCGTGACCGCTGCCGAATTTCACGTATTCGTCGCCAATCAAGTAATTGAAATTGATCGGACAGCCGAAAGCGTCCGTTGCCACAGCCACCAGATAACCCGTCGTGCCCGGATCCAGGTCGGACATCAGGAAGCTGGTCGTCTGATTTGCGGTCAGGCAAACGTAGCTGTCTGCAACTGAGCAGGTATTGCCGTCCACGAAGAACAAGTGAACCGTTGACGACAACGCCGGATGCGTGTTGGTCAACGAGACTTTGGTGTTCTGCGTGTTCGGCGTAGAGGCGCTGGAAGTGTAAACGTTGTAAATCAGCACCGAACCCGCCGATTGATCGCTGGCTTCAGACCGCGCCGGGAACGGATTGCCTGGCCCGATCGCCGGACAATCCACCACGTCGCAGACCGAGAACGCAAAAGCCGCTCCGCCGTTGAACGTGACAGAGTTGTTCGTACAAACCTGCTGGCCGGTTTGAGCCAGATCGCTGGCTTGCGTCAAGTAGGTGATCGTCACCGTTTGACCCGGAGTCAGCGTGCCGCCGTACGTCAAGCTGCCATTCGTTACCGCGCAGGTTCCAACGTTTGGCGAAACGGTACAGCTTCCAGGAACTCCGACCAGATTGGTGAAGGTCGTCGTGTCACCGACCAACTGATTGACGTTGCCGTTGTTGGTAATGACCAGAGTCGCCTGAACGGTGTTGCCCGGTCCGGTGCAAAGCAGCGGGTCAGTCACTGTGCCGCCGACTCTGTTGACCGTCACGTTGAACGAGCAGGACTGATTGCCAATGCTGCTGTTGCAGGTGACTGTCGTCGTGCCTAAGTTAAACGTCGAGCCGGAAGCGGGGGTGCAAGTGATCGTTCCGCAAATGCCGTTCGCAGTCGGAGCTGGATAATTGACGATTGTCGAATTTCCTGTCGTCGCGGTGAAGACATCCGATGGACAAACGATGCTGTTGCAGGTGATGACATCCAGCGTAGCAGTCGCCGTCAAGCCCGTGCCGCCTTCGGTGGAACTGACCGCGCCGGTTGTGTTGGTCTTCAGCCCTTGAGTCGTGCCTTTGACTTTGACGCTGATCGAACACGATCCGCCAGCGGTCGCAATCGCTCCGCCGGTCAGGTTGATGCTGGTGGCCGCTGCCACTGCGGTGAACGTGCCGCCGCAAGTGTTCGTGGCCATCGGAACCGCGTCAACTTCCAAACCAGCCGGGAAAGCGTCGTTGATCGCCACGCCGGTCACTCCGCCGGAATTCGTCGCCGGATTCGTAATGGTGATCGTCAGCGTAGACGTGTTGTTGAGTTGGATCGAATTCGGCGAGAACGATTTCGCCACCGTCGGCGGAGCGAAAACGTTCAACGTGGCCGAAGCCGTCAAGCCCGCGCCGCCTTCAGTCGAACTGACTGCGCCTGTGGTGTTGGGCTTGGCTCCGGGAGTTGTGCCTCTGACGGTGACGCTGACGGAACAGCTTCCGCCGGCAGTCGCAATCGCTCCGCCGGTCAAGGCGATGTTGGTTGCTCCGGCTGGCGCGGCGAACGATCCGCCGCAAGTGTTGTTCGCTCCCGGAGTTGTGTGAACTTCCAAACCGGCAGGGAAAACGTCGCTGACCACCACGCCGGTCACGCCAGCCGGATTGGCCGCCGGATTGGTGATGGTGAGCGTCAAGATTGAAGTTCCGTTGAGCGCGACGATGGTTGGCGCAAACGCCTTGGTGATCGTCGGCGGAGCGAAGACATTTAACGTCGCATTCGCCGTTCCGCCCGCGCCGGATTCGGTCGTGCTGACGTTGCCAGTGATGTTGGGTTTGGCTCCGGCGGTTGTGCCTTTGACCGCGACGCTGATTGAGCAATTGCCGCTGGATGTCAGCGAACCGCCGGACAAGCTGATGGCGGTTGCGGCTGCCAGCGGGTTGAACGTGCCTCCGCAAGTGTTGACCGCCGCCGGAGTCGCTGCGACTTCCAAGCCAGCGGGGAAGCTGTCGGTGATCGCCAACCCCGTCAACGGGAAGGCGTTCGGATTGGTGAAGCTGATCGTCAGCGTTGACGTGCCGTTGAGTACGATGGAAGTCGGCGAGAAGCTCTTGGCCACAGTCGGCGCCGCCGCGACGGTCAAAGTCGCCGAAGCCGTCAAACCTGTGCCGCCTTCGGTCGAAGACACTGTGCCGGTGACGTTGTTTTTGACTCCGGCGGTTGTGCCTCTGACGGTGACGCTGATTGAACAGCTTCCGCCCGCTGTCGCAATCGCTCCGCCGGTCAGGTTGATGCTTGTCGCCGCCGCCACCGGACTGAACGTGCCGCCGCAAGTGTTGGTCGCTCCCGGAGTCGTGTGAACTTCCATTCCAGCCGGGAAAGTATCGCTGATTGCCACGCCAGTGATTCCAGCCGGATTCGTGGCCGGATTGGTGATGGTGATCGTCAATGTCGAAGTTCCGTTGATCGCAACTCCGGTTGGCGAAAAGGCCTTGGTCACGGTTGGCGGAGCAAAGACGTTTAACGTTGCCGTTGCCGTCAATCCGGTTCCGCCTTCGGTCGAACTGACTGTGCCGGTGACGTTGTTTTTCGCACCCGCCGTTGTGCCGCGAACGTTGACACTGATCGTGCAGCTATTGCCCGCCGTCGCAATTGCGCCGCCGGTCAAGCTGATGCTGGTCGCGCCGATTGTCGGAGCAAAAGTTCCGCCGCAGGAATTTGACGAAACCAGCGGACTGGAAACTTCCAGACCCGCCGGGAATGTGTCGCTGATGGCGATGCCGGTCAGTCCGCCTGGATTGCCAGCCGGATTGGTGATGACAATGTTCAGCGTGGATTGACCATTCAACGCAACGCTGGTCGGAACGAAAACCTTCGACACGGTTGGTGGCGCGAAGACATTCAATATCGCGCTCGCCGTTCCGCCTGCGCCGGATTCAGTTGAACTGACGTTGCCGGTGACGTTGGGTTTGGCTCCGGCAGTCGTGCCTCTGACCGCGACCGAAATTGAGCACGTGCCGCTGAATATCAGCGAACCGCCGCTCAAGCTGATGGCGGTTGCCGCTGGCGTCGGGCTAAACGTGCCCCCGCAAGTGTTGGTTGCCGCCGGAGTTGCCGCGACTTCCAAACCAGCGGGGAAGCTGTCCGTGATCGCCAGTCCGTTCAGCGTGAAGGCGTTCGGATTGGTGAAGCTGATCGTCAATGTGGACGTTCCATTCAGCGGAATGCTGCCTGGTGAAAAGCTCTTGATCGCGGTTGGAGGCGCAGCGACAAAGAGCGTCGCCGAAGCCGTCAAACCAAGACCGCCTTGTGTTGAAACAACTGCGCCGGTGGTGTTGAGCTTTGAACCAGCAGTCGTTGCTTTGACAACGACACTGATTGAACAGCTTGCGCCCGCCGAAGCAATTGCTCCGCCGGTCAGTGAAATGCTGGTCGCCGCCGCCGTCGGACTGAACGTTCCGCCGCAAGTGTTAGTCGCGCCTGGAGTCGTGTTGACTTCCATTCCGGCAGGGAAGCTGTCGCTGACGGTCACGCCAGTTACGCCAGCGGGATTTCCCGCCGGGTTGGTGATGGTGATGGTCAGCGTTGATGTGCCGCCGACTTGAACGCCGGTTGGCGAAAACGATTTGGTAATCGTCGTCGGAGCAAAGACGTTGAGCGTCGCTGTCGCCGTGCTGCCCGTGCCGCCTTCGGTCGAGGTGATCGCCTGAGTCGTGTTGACCTGCGCTCCGGGGGTGATGCCTGTGACGGTGACAGGAATCGTGCAAGTCGTTGGCATCGGGCTGCCGATGGCCAGGTTGCCTCCGGTCAGAGTGATCGTTCTGGTCGCGGCAACTACGGTCAGGACGCTGCCAGTTCCGCAAACGTTGTTGGTCGTCGCGTCGGACACGCTCAGACCGGCGGGCAACACATCCGTGAAGCCAATGCCGTTCAAGGCTGAAGTCGTGTTGTTGTTGGTAATCGTGAAGCTCAGCGTGGAAATCGCGCCAAGCGGAATGTTCGACGGGCCAAAAGTTTTGCTGAATGCCGGTGGAGCGATGACCGTCAGATTGGCCGTCCCCGTTCCGCCCATGCCTGATTCCGCCGTGCTGACATTGCCGGTTGTATTGGGTCTAACTCCGGCAATCGAGCTTTTGACCACGACGCTGATCGCGCACGAACTGTTGGCCGGAATCGTGCCGCCGCTAAAGTTGAGGGCGGTAAAGCCTGCCATCGGATTGAACGTTCCGCCGCAAGTGTTCGTCGCGTTCGGTGTGGCATCCACTTCCATTCCAGCCGGGAAGCTGTCGGTGATGGCCGTCGAAGTCAGCGGGAAAGCATTCGAGTTGCTGAATTGAATCGTCAGCGTAGACGGGGCATTCAGCGCAACTGTGCTCGGCGAAAAGCTCTTGGTCACTGTCGGAGCTTGCGCGACGCTCAAGGTGGCCGAAGCCGTTAAGCCTGTGCCGCCTTCTGTCGAGCTAACCGTGCCGGTGACGTTGTTCTTCGTGCCGCCGGTTGTGGCTTTGACGGTGACGCTGACCAAACAGCTTCCGCCCGCCGAAGCGATTGCTCCGCCAGTCAACGAAATGCTGGTCGCCATTGCCGCTGCGGTGAACGTGCCGCCGCAAGTGTTCATGGCTCCGGGAGTTGTATGAACTTCCAAGCCAGCCGGGAAGCTGTCGGTGACGGCCACGCCTGTGATTCCGGCCGGATTGCCCGCCGGATTGGTGATGGTCAGAGTCAGTGTCGAAGTTCCGCCAACGGCGACGCTGGTTGGCGAAAACGATTTGGCAATCGTCGGTGGCGCGAAGACGTTGAGCGTCGCGCTGGCCGTCAAGCCTGTGCCGCCTTCGGTCGAAGACACATTGCCGGTGACATTGTTTTTCGCGCCAGCCGTCGTGCCGCGAACGTTGACGCTGATCGTGCAGGAATTGCCCGCCGTCGCAATCGCGCCTCCGGTCAAAGCTATGCTGGTCGCGCCCGCCGTCGGCGAAAACGTTCCGCCGCAAGTATTTGACGAAACCAGCGGCGTTGAGACTTCCAGTCCGGCTGGGAAGCTGTCGCTGATGGCAATGCCATTGAGTACGCCTGGATTGCCTGCCGGGTTGGTGATGGTAATGCTCAGCGTGGACGTGCCGTTGACCGGAATGCCCGTCGGTGAAAACGATTTGACCACAGTCGGCGGCGCGAATACCCTAAGTGTAGACTCGGCTAGCCCGCTATTAGGACCCAGTTCGGTCGTCGCGAAACTGAGACTGTTTAACTTAGTGCCCGGTGTCGGTGCGGTCACGTTGACGCTGAATGAGCAACTGCTGTTTGCAGCCAACGTCCCACCGGAGAGAATGACCGTGTTCGTGCCCTGTATCGCGGTGATTGTACCACTGCCGCAAGAACCGGTCAGGCCATTAGGTGTCGCTATCACTACATCGTTGGGCATAGTGTCGGTAAACCCAATCCCGTTGAGCGGGAAAACCGTGCTGTTGTTGGTAATAGTAAAGCTAAGCACGGATGGACTGTTCACAGGAACTGAGCTTGGCGTGAAATTCTTGACCAGGGTTGGTGCATTGATCACATTTAGTGTGACGGTTGCACCATTCGCACCTGGGTTACTTTCCAGTGAATCTGGCGCGCCAGGCGTATTTAGCTTTGCTCCTTCGGTCGTGCCCTGAACATCGACCCTGACGATGCAAGAGCCACCCTGAGCTATTGTGCCACCATTGAAGCTAATCGTATTACCGCCCGGTGCGGCAGTAACAGTGCCACCACAAGTGGTCAATATGCCGTTGGGAGTAGCGATGACCAGTCCTGTCGGCAGATTGTCAGTGAAAGTAACTTGGGTAAGCGCCTCCATCGGATTCGGGTTGGTAAGTGTAAAGGTCAGGCTAGTCGCTGTGCCTGTAGCGATGAAGCTTGCACTAAAGGCCTTGCTGATTGTCGGTGGTTGGATGACTTCGGTCATCAAGTTGTTGCTCAGAATCGGCCCAAAGCCCATGCCGGAAACCGAAGCCTGATTGGTGATCGCCGTGCCGGTGAAGCCAGCGCCAATCGTGGCGTTGAACATGATCGTCGTGCTTTCACCTGCCGGAAGCGTGAAGCCGCTGCCCGTGCCATTGATCGTAATCAATTCGCCTGCCAGCAATGCAGTCGGCACAATGCGAGTTTCGCCACGGCTGTTGACGATCATCGTGCGAGCCGGAATGCTCGTAGTTCCGCCTTTCGGCGGTAATGCTTCGGTGATTGAAGAGATTCCGCCTGAAGGCGGGACTACATGCTCGGCTGCCGAAACGGTCGGCTCGACCTTGCCAAAGGCTTTGTCCAAGTTGACGTAGCTGATAGAAGAAGAGAACGCCGAGAAGACCGGGGTCAGCCATTGTTTGACGCGAGCGAACAAGCTTGGCGTAGCGCCATTGGATGATCCGCTTGTGGCATTGGCGGACGAACTGCCTTCTGTCGGAGCGGCGATTGGCGCTGTCCCGCAATTCGTGAATCCGCTGGTGGCGGAAATAAGTAAGACTCCGCCGCCCGCCGGGTTCAGACCGGCGACAAAAGCTTCAACGCCGGGTGACGCGGTGGCCGCCATGCCTTCAATGCCGAAAGCGTTGACGGTGGTGCTGGTTCCTTGTTTGCGCAGGCCGATGCCAGGGTGGCCGCCACTGCCCGCGCTGGTGTTGCCTGAAATGTCCAGACAAACGTCGTTGTCGCCTGTGGCATTTCCAGCGTCCACGCGAATGCCAGGGCGCACGCCACCCAAAGGAGCGGCAACGGTGTTGTTCTTGACTGAAATGTTCAGCGAACCGGTGGCAAGGTCGCGCGCCACCATCAAGATGCCGTTGCCGTCGGTTTGGCTGACGTTGTTGTTTGTGACCGTCACCGTCAGGCTCGGCGTTGAGGTAAATCCGGTCGTGAAGCTGGTTCCGCCCCCGATCCCCTGAGAGCCGAGCGTGTTGTTCGAGACGACCGTGTTGTTATTGATCGTCGTCGTGACGATGGCGTCGCCAAACACGTTGTGCGAGATGGAATTGCCCGACGTGTGCATGACCGAGTTGCCGGAGACGTTGAAATGCCCCGTTCCCACGCCCTGAACGTTGAACAGAATGCCCTGTGTGCCGATGCGATTGACGGCGCTTTGGCCGGAGATGTTGTTGTTAGTGATGTTGATTGGGTTTGCGCCGGACCCGCAGGTGCTGCTGGGCGAAGCTTCGCTGGTGGCGTTTCCGCACTGGAACATGATGCCGGAATCGCTAGGGAAATTGGTGATCGTGTTGCCGTTGATCGTCGCCGTGGTCACGCTCGCCGCACTGCCTGCGCTGCCGAAGGCTAGCAGGCGGATGCCGGGAGCCTTGCTGGTCGCGGTGGAAGTGCTGCTGGTAATGGTGTTGTTCGAAATCGTGAGATTGGAAATCGTGCCGGTGAAATTCTGGATGTCTACGCCGTCGTAATAACCCAGCGTCAGCACGCTGTCGGTGATGGTGACAGTGCCCGAAACAAAGCTTGTCGCGGTCGTCACGCCGCCGTCGCTGAAGGCGATGTTGGAATCAAAAGCTCCGAGCGAAGTGCCGGAGTTGTTGATCGTGCCGTTGTCGAAGGTGAAATTGACCACCTGACTACCGAAAATGCCGCTATCGGCGCTGTTCTGGATATTCAAATTCGTGAGCGAGATGTTCTGTGTGTTGCTCAGCGAAATGCCATGACTGGTCGTGTTCTGAATCGTGCCGCCGGAGCTATTGCCGCCGACAGTTGTGTTGCCGTTGCCCGTGATAGTGAAGCTGCCAGTGGTGTCTGCCAGCAAAATGCCATTGGTACATTTGTCGGCAGAAACACTATTGAGAGTGACGTTGATCGCAGCCGTGCCGCTCCCCTGGTTGAGATTGACTGCCGGAGTGCAATTGCCTGCCGTGCCTGCACTGCTGACGATGTTCATTTCGCTCGCCGTCAAGTTGTTGAAACTCGTGCCGAACAACGCCGACCCCGTCATATTGCCGCCCATCCCCGTTGCTAGATTTTCCAGGTTGAACCCGCGCAATGTGTTGCCGGTAGAAAGAGTCAGGTTGTGAGCGTTCGCGCCATTGTTCTGGACAAGGATATTCGGGCGCGTCCCGCTGGTGGCAGGCAAGGCGGCGCTGAAAGACGGAGGCGTCAGCCCAGTGAAACTTGACAGGGAAACCGTCATGCCCTGACCGCCCAGCTTTTGATTGCTGAGCAACGTCAGCGGGCCGGTGTAATTGCCGACGCCGGTGAAGATAAAAATGTTATCTCCCGAAGCCGGATTGTTGCCCGTGCCATTGTTGAGCGCCTGGAACGCGGCCAGCGACGAAAAGGGATTGCTCAACCGTCCACAGCCCCCTGCCAGTGTCGTGCAAGCAGCCGCGTTGTTATTAACAAACCAGATCATTCCGCTGATTGTCAGCGTGACCGTGGCTGTGTCCATCTTTCCGTTGCTGTGCGTCAGCGTGTAAGTGAAAGTGTCCGAGCCTTCGTAGCCAGGAGGAGGATTGTAAGTAAAGCTGCCGTCGGCGGAGACGGATACGTTGCCACCTTGTGCGCTGAGCGCCGCTGCGCTGGCCATGATCGTTCCGGTTCCCTGTGGATTCACGTCATTGGCCAACAGGCCGCTACCCATCGGAACGCTGATGCTGACGTTGCCAACAAGCACGGAGTAAGCATCATTGGTTGCAATTGGTGAAGCTGTGGCTGTGCCGAGTAGTGATAGATCGCCATTGAGTTGATCTGTGAAGACCACGTTCAGCGCATCATTGCCGACGCCTGGGGCAGCAATGTTGCTGACCACCACCGAATACATCAACGTGTCGCCTGGGTTGACGAAACCGTTGCCGTTTACATCGCCGCCTGCGCCAGGCGTTACGACGCGCACGGCGCTCTTGGTGGCCGTCACCACAGGAGCAAACATCATCGGTTCAAATGCCATTGAACTGGCAGAAGAATTGAAACGCGAAGCTTCTTTGGCGTCTTCAAAGGCGTTGGCTTTTTTTGCTTTTGCCCGCACAGGCTGTACGGTTGTGGGTTGTGCGGAAATCGCGTTGGCTTGATTGGCTTTTCTGGCTTGAATAGAAATTAAGCCAATCGCGGCAATTAACGTTGCCGTCAACGCGACGATAACAATTCTTTGAAATGAAGCTCGCAGTTTCATTGTGTAACTCCTGAAAATATCGAAAGGCAAAAGGTTGTTATGTTCTGGAATCAGGCATCCGATCATTGAGGTGACGCCCGGATTCAGTTGAGGAACAGGGCCGAATTTGACTCAAAAAAACGACCTGCCCGTAAAAGGCGCTTTAGTCAAAGTTAGTTGAAAATTCGTTTGCCCAGTGAGTTTCGACCTTTAACTGCTTTCAATGCTATTTGTGAGGAAAGCAATCAGTCGTTGAGGGAAGCCGGAGTCTATTTTGTGGCTGTGAAGCTGTCAATTAGTGATTTGACAGCTTCACAGTGAAAAACGCAGCTAACAATTACTCATTATGTGCGCGGCGGGAAAACACCTTGCAGCGCGATATTGAAGTAAAGCGTCAGGTACGGTTGCATGTTGTTGTGCGGCTGGTCGCCGCCAGCGGGAGGAAGCGCGTTATCAGAGAGGTTGGTCAGCCCGCCCGGCGCGGCGTACATGCCTATGCCGAGACCTGTAGCCAGCATTTCTGATTGCGGACTTCTATTGCCGCCATCCGCTTGCGACGCACGCATGGCATGCGAATGCGACGGGATTTCCGACTCAAGCAAAGTTACTGTTTCTGACCCGCCGGTTTCTCCCAGGTCATGGAGCGACAATCCCGGCCCTTGCCCAGGATGCATCGGAGCGCGTCCCTGCAAATCGGGCAAAGCGAAGTTCGACTTGCCATTGCCGCCGTAGGTCGTCCCAAGCAGCGAGAAAAGAGCAGTGTTTTGACTTAGCGGCAACAGTTGGCCGTCGCACCATGCCCAACCCTTTGGCGCGAAGTTAAATGGAAAGATTCGTATTTCAGCGACGAATGGGTCTGCCATAGATTTCTCCTAAAAAAGATAGTGGGAAAATCCCAAACATAGATGTTGATAATGCCCAACTTTAGATTGAAGGAACCGCAACGCGGCGTCAGATCAAGATGGGCTTGGGAAAATCCCGAACAACGAGATGATGAAATCAACGCAAAGATACGGTTGGAAATTCGTATGCGGTTGACTGCCGCCCACGGACGATACGGCCTGTGGAGCGAGATTAGTTTGCGGGGCGTCAGAGCCGTAAGGTGTGACGGTTACTTCAGTCGAAGCCGCGAGCACCTGCCCTGTCGGCGCTGTGCCGCTCGCAACATTCACCGTTCCTAGCATAGGATGGGTGTGAGCAGGAATTTGACTCACGGTCAAAGTTATTTCTTCGGCTCCGCCGGTTTCGGCAAGGATGAAACCATTGCCTTGATGGATGGGAATTCGACCTCGCAGGTCGGGTAGCGCAAAAGTTGATTGGCCATCGCCGCCGTAAGTCGTGCCGATCAGGTTGAAGAGCGTTTCATTTTCCGAGATGGGAAGCAATTGTCCTTCGCAAAACATCCAGCCAGCCGGAGCAAAATTGCCAGCGAACATTCTGATTTCACCAACATAAGGTTGTGCCATTTGTTCCTCCTTCTTAGTTTGGGCTTGGGAAAATTCCTTGCAGCGCGATGCAGAAGGAAAGGGTCAGAAAGGGCTGCATGTTCAGGTGAGCCTGGCTGCCTCCCACGCTTGTGATTTCATTGGGCGACATTGCTTGCAAGTTCGCTGGCGCGCCATAAAGCTGCGAATTTGTTGATTGCGCCAACAACAAACTCGCAGTTGCGGTGTTTGTTGTGGCAGTTGCCGTCGTCGCATTTGCCACGTGAACGTGAGTCGGAAGTTCTGCAATCGAAAGCGTGTGTGCCTGCTGACCACCTCGCTCTCCCAGAGTGTGGCCGCTGCCGACGTGAATCGGCGTGTTGCCTTGCAGGTTTGGCAGAGCGAAATTCACTCGTCCATCTCCGCCGAAAGTTGTCCCAAGCAAACTAAAGAGAGCCTGGTTCTGGTTGATAGGGAGTAACTGGCCGTTGCAGAGCGCCCAGCCTCTGGGCGCAAAGCTAAACGACATGATTCTGATTTCAGACAGGAAAGGTTCTGCCATTATTTTGTCTCCTGTGATTGGTGATTGTACTGACAGGCAAGAGAACTACCTGCCAATGAAATCGCCTCTTCATGATGGGAATTCACTTGGAAACCAAGTCTGACTAATCGGCCAAAAAACGCGAAGAAACGTTATTTGACCAACCAGGCAAACCGGCTGTAATCAATTTTTGGAAACGTAATGAGTGATACAGAGTCCGTCAGGCAGACCGTTTTGCCTTCTGGACGGGGCGAACATGCTAACTATGTGGTACTAAGTTGGGTGACAGACTTTACTCTGTCAGTTTGATAAGGCGGGGCGATTCTAGGTGTGAGTCAGAACCAAGTCAATGCTGGTTTGAAACTTTTTTAGCAACTTCTGGCTCAAAGGCAAAGGATTGTGGCTGTAGGAGTTTTTGACCAATAAAGACGGTGATAAGCAAAAGGCTCAAAGCGTGTTTTGGTCGAGACCGAACCACGCTTTGAGCCGGAAATTTTTGCAATTGAGCCTTACTTCGGCATCTTGTCGCCGCGTCGAATCAGCGTATGCAACACGCCTTTTTCATCGCGGTGGAAGATGGCGACGTTGGCTCTAATCTGACCGTAAAAAACGACTTCGCCGCGATCGTTAATTCCGGGTTGAGTGAATTGATTGAACATTTCGTTTTCGTCTTTTGCTCCGGGAATTTTCTGGTCAACCATGGCGATTGGCTCAATGCCTTTTGCGGTTTTGATGAACATTCCGCGACTGCGTCCGCCCATCAAGCCGATAAAGGCGATTTCACCTCGCGCGTTGACCGCCGGAGACAGAAAGTCTTCGAACTTACCGCCGCCCGGAGCCGGGTCGCCTTTTTTGGCAATGATCTGAACAGGGCCGTTCACTGGTTTGAAAAACAGCGCACGTCCCGCAACCGGGCCATCATAAAACCCGGAAAAGGCCACATCGCCTTTGTTGTTTATCGCCGGAGTTCGATTGCCGAAACCCAGATAATTGGTGCCTTTGACCGGTGAAGGGCGACCGACATAAGCGATCAATTCCAACCCTTTTGGACGCGAAACGAAGATTCCGCTTTTTTCGCCGATGCGAGCCATGAAGGCGATTTCATTCAGGTCATTGACCGGAGTCGGGTAGTAATGTTCGGAAAAGGTTTCTTCGCCGCCGGTGACACCGACTTTCTGGCCGCTACGCACCACCAGGCGCAATTCGCCGTTTTCGACCATAAAGATGCCTTTGCCGTCAGGGTCGCTGTACATTCCCACAAACGCCGACACGCCTTTGGAATTTGTCGAGGCATTGCTGAAGCCGCTGAAGTGCGAAGGCATTTTCGGGACTTCATCGCCAAGTTTGACCAGCGTTTTCAGCCCTTGAGCGTTTTTAAGGTACAAGCCACCGTTATTTGATTTGGCTGCGTAACCGGCAGGGTCGTTGGGATCAATTGCCGTGACAACCGGTTTGAGCGTAGCAGTTCCAAAGCTGGAATAGAAAGTCAGGTCGCCGTTGTCGTTGAAGGTCGGCATGCCGAATCCATAAATCGGCTGAGCCAGATTGCTGGATTTTTCGCCTTCGCGTGTGATTTTCCAGCTTCCATTTGGCTGACGAACAAAGATGGCTTGGCCGGAACTATTCTGGGCATCGCCTTTATTGAACAACCCTAGAAAAACAATTTCGCCTTTGTTGTTGATGAGCGGAAACCGGAAGTTGCCGAAATCTTCCGGCGTGATGACAATTTCCGCCGGAGCTTTTTCAGTAATTGTTCTGGGGGTGACGGCAACCGGGCCGTCTTGATCCGCCGATGGCTGTTTGTTGACGGATTGTTGCTGAGCGCTGGTGTTGAACCCAATCAAAGCTGCACAAAAAACTCCAAGCACTAAAAGAGAAAAAAACTGGAATTGACGATTACGCATAATGAATGTCTACCTCCGAATCACGTAACACAAAAATTAAGTTGAGGAGTGAGGGCGTTCAAGTTGTTTACATTTGAGGGCATTACTTAAGTCTTACTCAGCGCGTGATTGATCGCGCCTTCCGCCCATTGCCGGAAATCTCCACGAAGCCCGGCCAGACTGTCCACAATCTTTCCGTCTTTTCCAAAGATGAACGTCTGCGGAATCGGTACGCGCGGGCTTCCGCCATTGGCTGCGTTGAATTTCATGAACATGTCTTGCGGCGAAAAGCCTACGCGATAGTTCATTGAAAACTGCTGGATGAACATTTCCACGCGATTGCGTTCCATCTGCGGGTCTTCCACAGTCAAGCCGATGATTTCGACGCCTTTGTCTTTGAACTGATTGTGCAAGGCGATCAAATCGGGAATTTCCCGGCGACACGGGCTGCACCAAGTCGCCCAAAAATTGACCAGCACGACTTTGTTGTTGCCGACCAGGTCGCCAAACTTGACGTTGCTGCCTTTCAACATGGCCAGATTGACAGTGTTGACGCTTTCGTCCAGTTTGCCGCGAGGATTTGCCGGTGGGCGGTAACTGCTGCTGCCGGGTGATTGAGCTTTGTTCATCACGCTGCTTTCCGAACAGCCAGCCAGAATCAGCATCGCCAATAGCAACGTGAGCAAGCCAAACCGGCGAACAGTCAACGAAGAATTTATCGGGATTTGAAACATTCGAACTTTCTGCTTTCTGGTTCGGTGAAGTTAAAACGTCGTTCGCGGTTGGGACTTTAGGCTTCAGCGAATCCTGATTGCGAACGCGGGTATCGGAAACGGGCTGTATGATAGCCTGCTGTTTCCAACATTGACAACCGGCGAAATTCCCAGTGAAGGAAGAAGTTTTTTTCACTGCCCAACTTCTTTGCGCGGAGTTACGGCTTCGGCTACGGCGGAGTTCAACATTTCTCTGCCAATTCGCGTGTTGTATCCGATCAGGCGTTTAACCAGTTTGCCGTCCGTGCCGAACACGAAGGTTTGCGGGATTCGCATGGCCGCTGAACCGCTGTTGAATGCCAGATAGAGTTGTTCCGATGCAAAGCCTACGTTGTAAGTCATGCCATACTCTTTAACGAACGACTTCACGCGATTACGTTGAGTTTCATAATCTTCGGTCGTCAATCCGATGACGATCAATCCGTCTTTGCGATATTGGTCGGCGAGTTCGATCAAGTGAGGGATTTCCTGCCGACACGGCCCGCACCAAGTCGCCCAAATATCCAGCACAATGGGCTTGCCAGACGTTAGCAGCTTGTTCAATTCCAGCTTCTTGCCGTCCAGAGTTCGGACGATGAATTTTTCCGCTTTGATTTGATCGAGCGACGGTTCGGCAGGAAGTTGGGCAGAGACAGGTAAACTGAAAACGACCAGCGACACTGTTGCAGCCAGCCAGAAAAAACTCTTCGATAACTTCATGCTTTGTGCTCCTTCTTTAGCGGGGCTTCGTCCAGTATTTCGGCCTGCGCTGCCGAGTGTTTTGATTGAATTCGGGGATTGCGGGGCCAGCGCCGAGCGCAACAACTTCTGATTGTTGATCGGCAATCAGCAAGTTGGCGAGTTTGCCGCGAAGCCGTTCGCTGCGTGTGGCGGTCAAATGCTCGGTCAGCATCATCATACGAAACCAGGACGATTCCAAATCATCGGCCAGCCGCGAAATTTGCGTGATGTCATAAGGCACGGCAACTTCGGCAACTCCCAGCCGGGCAAAGACGCTCAGGTAACGAGCCGTCGCAAGATCAGGGCAGAGAAGTCGCCGTTTCCCAATTTTCAATTCCACGCCAAGCAAGGTGTGCATTACTTCGACGGATGTTTTTTTTGCCGTAGCTTCCAACTTGTAGCTGCGCGTGCGAATCGTGCGAATGCGGTCGCGGTAAATCGCTGAAATGAGTTGGTCGCCCATCAACTGTTTGACCTCTGCGGCCAGATCGTCTGCTTTGAGTGCGCGTTCGGCCATCAGAGTTTCTCGTTCAAGGCGTCGGCAACCGTGTGAACATCTTTGTCGCCGCGACCTGACAGATTGACCAGAATGATTTGCTCCGGCGACAAACGCGGAGCCAGTTTCACAACTTCGGCAATCGCGTGCGACGATTCCAGCGCCGGAATGATTCCTTCCATTTTCGCCAGCAATTGAAACGCCGCCAGAGCTTCGTCGTCGTTGGCGAAAACATACTCGGCGCGTTTGCTGTCGTGAAGAAACGAATGCTCCGGCCCAACGCTCGCGTAATCCAATCCCGCTGAAATCGAATGTGTCAACGCGATTTGCCCGCGATCATCTTGCAGCACGTAACTGCGCGTGCCTTGCAACACGCCGATGCGTCCGCCGCCTTCTTCCAAAAACCTGGCCGCATGTTCGCCCAGCGAAAGCCCACGCCCGCCAGCTTCGACGCCGATCATCTTGACCGATTCGTCGTTCAGGAATTCGTAAAACAATCCCATAGCGTTGCTGCCGCCGCCGACGCAAGCGACCAAATAATCCGGCAGCCGCCCGGTTCGTTCCAACATCTGCCCACGAGCTTCGCGGCCAATGACGCTCTGAAAATCGCGCACCATCATCGGGTAAGGATGAGGCCCCAGCACAGAACCCAGCAGGTAATGCGTATCGCCGACGTTTGTCACCCAATCGCGCAGAGCTTCGTTGATGGCGTCTTTCAAAGTCTTACTGCCGGATTCAACGCCGCGCACTTCCGCGCCCAACAATCGCATGCGAAAAACATTCAACGCCTGCCGCCGCATGTCTTCGGTTCCCATGTACACGACGCATTCAAGTCCAGCCCACGCGCAAACCGTCGCCGTAGCCACTCCGTGCTGACCGGCTCCGGTTTCAGCGATGATGCGGCGTTTGCCCATTCGTTTGGCCAGCAGAATTTGCCCCAGAGCGTTGTTGATTTTGTGAGCGCCCGTGTGGTTCAAGTCTTCGCGTTTCAGGTAAATCTGCGCGCCGCCCAAATGCTGCGTCATTCGTTCGGCAAAGGTAATCGGCGTAGGCCGTCCGACAAATTCGCGCAGCAAACGATGAAACTCTTCCTGAAAAATCGGATCGTCTTTGGCTACGGCGTACGCGGTTTTCAGTTCATCCAGCGCATACATCAAAGTTTCCGGCACAAAACTGCCGCCATAAGGCCCAAAGTGTCCGCTGGAATCCGGCAAGGCGGAAAAATTCATTTGATCGTCTCCATCTCCTGTTTCAGTTTTTTCAATTTGTCGGCGGCTTTTATTCCTGGCGCGCTTTCGACGCCGCTGTTCACATCAACGGCAAACGGCTGAACTGCGCGAATCGCTTCGGCAATGTTTTCCGGCGACAAACCGCCCGCCAAAAATAACCGAGTCAACTTCGCGGCCTCGAACGCCACTTCCCAATTCGCAGTCTTGCCGGTTCCGCCGTAAAGATTCTTGTCAAAGGCATCCAGCAAAATCGCCCAAGCCGGATAATTCAAAACCCGCCGCACATCGAAACCTTCGCCAACTCTCAAAGCCTTGATGACTCGTTCGGCTCCGACCGCCGCGCAATAAGCAGCGTCTTCGTCACCGTGAAGCTGCGCCAACTGCGCGCGGCTGGCATTCAGAATTTTCAGCACGTCTTGCGGCTGAGCTTCGTTGACGAAAATACCGACGGTTGTGATTTCATTCGGCAGTTGTTCAATGATCGTTCGCGCAGCTTTGGGCGCAATGTAGCGCGGGCTTTTGCGATAAAAATTGAAGCCCAAAAACTCGGCTCCGCAATCAATCGCTGCGCGGGCATCTTCCAGAGAGGTGATGCCGCAAACTTTGAGTTTTACTTTTTCCATCTTGCCGTCGCTTACCCCGTCGCTACCGCTCCCGGTTCTGAACCATCATCAATTTACCAACGCTTTCAACGCCTCGCCTTCATCTTCAGCCCGCATCAACTCTTCGCCGATCAAAAAAGCGTGGAAGCCAGCCGCGCGCAATCGGTCAATGTCTTCGCGGGTGCGGATGCCGCTTTCGCTGACCAGCGTGATTGTGTTGGGCAAGTCTTTCGCCAGTTCCAACGAAGTTTCCAGCCGCGTCTCAAAAGTTCGCAGGTTGCGATTGTTGATGCCCAGCAGTCGCACGTCGTAGCGCATGACCTTGTCGAGTTCTTCGCGGTCGTGGATTTCCACCAGTGCGTCAATGCCCAGTCCATGCGTCAGTTCCAGCAAGTCGTTGAACTGTTCAGCTTCGAGCATGGCGGCAATTAACAAAATCGCGTCGGCTTTGGCGTGAACGGCTTCGTAAATTTGATATTCGTCGAAGATGAAATCTTTTCGCAGAATCGGCAGTGGCGACGCATCGCGCACGGCGCGCAAATACTCCAGCGAACCGTCAAAGAAATCTTCTTCGGTCAGACAGGAAATCGCTGCCGCTCCGCCAGCCGTGTAATTGCGAGCGATGCTGACCGGGTCGAAATTTTCGCGGATGACGCCTTTGGACGGCGAACGGCGCTTGATTTCAGCAATGATGTTGACGCCTTTGCGCCGTAGCGCCGGAGCGAAAATTCCTTGACCGCCAACCGTGGGTATCGAAGCTTTTAGCTCGCGTAAGGGAACACGGCGCTGGGCTTCTTCCAACCTCTCTCGTTTCCGAGCTACGATTTTTTCCAGAATGTCAGGCATAGATTTTTACTTTTGTGTTGCGCGAACAAACATCTCCAATTTCGCCAACGCCTCGCCGCTGGCCAAAACTTGAGCGGCGCGTCCAGCCGCTGCTGACAAGCTTTCTGCTTTGCCAGCGACAAAGAGCGAGGCCGCCGCGTTGATGACTACCAGATCGCGCGCCGCGTCTTTTCGTTCGCCGGAAAGCACTGCGCGAATGGTTGTCGCATTTTCTTCGGCTGAGCCGCCGCGCAGGGGTTCAAGCGATGATTGCTGCAAACCGAAATCTCCCGGCGAAATTTCAAAGCGGCGAACTCCCTCGGCGGTTGCTTCGTGAATAACGGTTTTGCCTGCCAGCGTAATTTCATCCAAACCATCTGTTCCACGCACAACCCAAGCCCGTTTGATTCCCAGCCGAGCCAACGCCTTCGCCACTTTTTCGCAGCCTGGTTCAGACGAAACGCCTATGACTTGAAATGGCGCTCCGGCGGGATTGGTCAGCGGCCCCAGCAAGTTGAAAATCGTTCGCACACCAAGTTCGCGGCGAATCATCGCTACTCGTTTTGTTGCCGCGTGATGCAATGGCGCGAACATAAAGCAGACGCCGAGTTCGTCAAAAATTTCCGTGACTCGTTCTGGCGGCAAATCAACTTTGACGCCCAGAGCGCGTAAAACATCGGCGCTTCCTGATTTTGAAGTCACACCGACGTTTCCGTGTTTGGCCACAGGCAATCCAGCCGAAGCGACCACAAAAGCCGCCGCCGTCGAAACATTGAATGTCTTGGCCGTGCTGCCGCCAGTCCCACAAGTGTCTACAAAAGCAGCGTGCTTGCTGGCAATTTTTGAACTGCGAGCGCGCATGGTTTCGGCAAAACCAGCCAGTTCTTCTTCGGTTTCGCCTTTGCTGGCCAGAGCGATCAAGACAGCGGAAATCTGCGCGTCAGTCGCCGATTCGCCCAACATTGCTTCGAGCAAAGCGGCGGCTTCGACCTGCGGCAGGTCTTGTTTGACAATCAGTTTGTTGAGGAAATCAGGAAGCACTGTTAGTTGCGGAAAGAGTTTCTACTTTTGCTTGGTCGCCTGTTTCGGTTGCAGCCGTAACCAGCTTCGGCGGCAGAGTTACCACTTCTCTGCCAGTCTCACGCTGCGAACGGCGGAGCGATTCAACTATTTCATGCAGGTCATAGTTAGATTCTGCCGCAATTTGTTCACGGATTTTGTGCAACTCTTCGATGATTGGGTCATTAAACATTACGACTCCTCAAATTCTTCCGGCGTGCCAATGACCGGCGGATCATAGCCAGCCTCAGGACAAGTTTTCTCAATTGCGCTCCTCATCGTCAGATTGGCAATATGCTTACAGTTCCAGGTCAACAGATAGTCCATACCATAAACAGAAGCAACCGCGATGTGAATCGCGTCGAGGAAAGCTTTTTGTGGAAGCGCATGTTTGCTGATGAGTCTTCTTGCCAGTTCTTCTGTTTCATCAGACACCGCCAAGATTGGCAAATCAGCCAGAACTGACAAACGGCTTGCGGCTCCAACTGGGTCGCCTCGTCGTGCTTCCTCCCAAACGGCGTCAGAGGAATAAACCTCATGCTTCAGACGCTCTTTTTCCCACCATTCGCGTGTGGTTTGTTGATGAGCCGCCATGATCAAGTCGCGGCTTGGACGCGCGACAAGGTAGCTAATGAAACTGGTTTCAAGGTACACCTTAGCCATATACAACTCAGTTCAGTTTCAGGAAATTCGCCAACAGCTTTTTTCCTTCGGTAGTCATGATGGATTCGGGATGGAACTGCACGCCTTCGCAAGCCGGAAATTCTTTGTGGCGCAATCCCATTACCAAGCCATCCGAAGTCGTCGCAGTCACTTCGACATTCGCCGGAATGCTGCTGCGTTCGACAATCAGCGAATGATACCGCGTAGCCGTGAACGGATTGCCGATGCCTTCAAAAATCGTTTTGCCGTCGTGAAGAATCTGGCTGGTTTTGCCGTGCATCAGATACGGCGCGCGAATGACCTCGCCGCCGAAAGCTTGCCCCATCGCTTGATGGCCGAGACAAACTCCCAGCAGCGGCAGTTTGCCTGCAAAATGGCGAATCACGTCCAAAGTGATTCCGGCTTCGTTCGGCGTGCAAGGGCCGGGCGACAGCAAAATGCGTTCAGGCTTCATGGCCTCTACATCTTCGACGCCGACTTGATCGTTACGAACGACTTTGACATCCGCGCCAAGCTCACCCAGATATTGCACCAGGTTGTAAGTAAACGAATCGTAGTTATCTATCACCAGAATCATTTCTTTTCCGTTCCCCCTTTGGCCTTTTTGTCTTCTTTGGTTTCTCGAAAGGCATCGCAGGCAGAACCGTCCACTTTGGCCAGCAACATCAACCCCAGGCGATAACCAATGTAAACACTCTGGCGGTTCACGTTTTTGGCGATGTCGTTGCTGCTGTGCAGAACTTTAGGCCAGTCATTGGTCAGGCCATGGAGCGTAATCGCCGGGATCTTTTTGCTGAGGAAAGGCCCGGAATCGCTCCCGCCTTGAATGTTGGCGTGTGCAAATTGAACTCCCATTTCTTTGGCGATGTTGGCTGAGGCGTCAATCAACGACTTGCTGGAAAGATTGTCGGCGGCTTGTGGAATGGCCATTCCAAAACTATCAATGTTAATCATCGCGCAGTAACTGGCAATTTCTTCCTTTTTGATCTTAGCCACCATTTCACGGGAGCCGATTGTGCCTTTTTCCTCTTCGCCGAAGCCGACGAAAATTAGCGTCCGCTCCGGTTTTAAGGTTTTCATGGTGCGGTACATGTGGGCAATAGAAACCACACCGCTCCAGTTATCAATTGCACCGCAACCGTCAGCCGTTTTGTCGAAATGAGCACCGATGACGACCTTTTCCTCTGTTGCAGAGGCTCCGGCGATTTTGACTACCACATTTTCTGCCGATCCTGCCTTTTCGACAGTAATTTCTTCAGGTTTGGCTCCCATTTTTTCAAACAGGGATTTGACTGCGGCCAAGCGATCTTTGTCTTTGCAGGGAACGCTATCGAATTCGGCGCTGATTTCTTCCAGTGTGGAAATGCGCGGAGATTGCGCCGCAGGCGGCGAATCTTGTGCCAAACAAACCGCTGGCAGCATCAGCCAGGCAATGGCAAGTAAAACTGTTTTTCTCACGATTCTTTTCTCCGATTGAAAACAGGCTTAGGCCAGTTAGGGTTTGATGACGGCTTCAATCAGTTCGACGCGCTCGGTTGGGGCTTCGCCGTTGCGCGGGACTTTTTCGATCTTGTCCAACACTTCAAAGCCGTCAACGACTTTGCCGAAGATGGAGTACTTGCCGTCCAGGTTCGTCGCCGGAGCCAGCACGAGAAAGAATGATGTCAAAGCTGAATCGGGATCGTTAGCGCGCGCCATCGAAAGCGTTCCGCGAATGTGTTTACGCACCTGACTGAATTCGCCTTTAACGTTGCGAACCCATTTGTCGGCGTAATGCACCTGTCCGCCGGGACGACCGGCTCCCATTCCGCCTTGAATGACGAAGCCGGGAACGACGCGATGAAAAACGGTTTTGTCGTACCAACCTGTCTGCACTAATTTCAAAAAGTTGCGGACGTGTTCCGGAGCCAGGTCCGGTTCCAGCGCAACGGTAATGTCGCCCAAGCTGGTTCGCAAAATGACTTCTTTTCGCATTTCGTCAACCGTTGCGTCCTTGAACGGTTCTTCGCGTTTAGGTTCGATTTTGACGCTGACGATTTTGATCGGCGATTTGAGGATTTGATCGTCATTGGCTTCGGCTTGAGAGATGGCGTCCACGACTTCGATGCCTTCGGTGACCTGGCCGAACGCCGAAAACTGTCCATCAAGCGCCGTTTGCGCCGAAGCGCAGATGAAAAATTGCGCGCCGCCGCTGTTGGCTTTGCCGGGAATGCGAACGGTCGAAACCGTGCCGGTGACGTGTTTCACGTCGCTGATCTCATCCGGCAATTGATTCAGTGCGCCGCTGCCCCATTTCGCGCGCGGAGTTTTCGGGTCTTTCAACAGCGGATCGCCGCCTTGGATGATGCCCAGCCTGATGGCGCGATGAAACGCCGAGCCATCGTAAAACCCGGCTTTGGCATTTTTGACAAAAGCCTGAACGTGTTTCGGCGCTTTGGACGGATAAAACTCAAATCGAATGACGCCGAGTTCGGTGGTGATGACGGCTTCGACTTTGGCGGCTTCTTCCAACGAAATCGGCGGCGGTTCGGCTCCGGGCGGAGGAGCGTTTTTCTTTCGCGCAGGCGGAACTTGCGCCAGCACTGTGGCATAACTCAATAGCAACAGACAGAGAGACAGAGGGATGAAGAGACAGAGGGATAGGTAGCATTTTTCCCTCTCCCTCTCTCTCTTTCCGTCTCTCCATCCCGACAAAATCCGCAATCTTTTCATAACTCTTTCTCCGCCATTTCAATCGCGCGAACCAATGCGCGAGATTTGTTGATGGTTTCCTGAAACTCGGTTTCCGGCACGGAATCGGCGACGATGCCGCCGCCAGCCTGAACATAAGCCCGATTGCCGCGGGCGTACATCGTTCGCAGAGCGATGCACGAATCCAGGTTTCCTGAATAATCGAAATACAGCACCGACCCGGCATAAGCTCCGCGCCGAGTCGGTTCCAGTTCATCAATGATTTCCATAGCTCGGACTTTGGGAGCGCCGGAAACCGTGCCAGCAGGGAAGGTGGCGGCCAGCGCGTCGAAACAATCCAGTTCTTCGCGCAGCGTAGCCTTCAACGACGAAACCAAATGCATGACGTGCGAAAAACGTTCGACAAACATCAGTTCGGCGACTTTGACCGAGCCGTATTCGGCTACGCGGCCAAGATCGTTGCGACCAAGATCAACCAGCATGACGTGTTCGGCGCGTTCTTTTTCGTCGTTGAGCAATTGTTCTTCCAGTTGGCGATCTTCGGCTTCGGTAGCTCCGCGCGGATGAGTTCCGGCAATCGGGCGATATTCCAATTGGCGACCTGTGCATCGCACCAACATTTCCGGCGAAGCTCCGAGCACTGTTTCTTCGCCGCCGAGTTTCAGGAAAAACATGTACGGCGAAGGATTGACGACTCGCAGCGCGCGATAAATCTGGAATGGATGAACCGTGATGTCAGTCTCGAACCGCTGAGCGAAAACCACCTGAAAAGCGTCGCCGGCTTTGATGAATTCTTTGACCCGCTCAATCGCCGAAACGTAATACTCCTTAGTCATGTTGGAGCGAATCTGCGGCGATTCGGCTCTTCTGGCCAAAGGCGGCGGTTCAATCGGCGCAGCCAACGAAGCTTCGAGCCGTGCAATTTCGCTGCAAGCGGCGATGTATTTGTCGCGCAGCTTTTCGCCGTCTCGCTCTCCGTCAGTAAAGACATTGGCGATGATGTGAATCTGATGTTTGACGTGATCGAAGGCCAGGACGCTGGAAAAGAACATGACCACGGCTGTGTCAATGTTCAGATCGTCCTTTGCTTGATTCGGCAATCGCTCGAACCAGCGCACGGCATCGTAGCCAAAATACCCGACCGCTCCGCAGGAAAACGGCGGCAATCCAGAAACTTTGACCGGCTTGTGTTCGCGCATCAGGCCGCGCAGCACGTCCAACATTGGACGTTCGACAATTTCCTGACTGCCGTCTGAGCGTTCGATTGAAACATCAACCCGGCCGCTATCGCTCTTGGTTCCGAACCGGTTTCGCGCGCGAACAATCGTGTGCGGAGCGCAGCCCAGAAACGAATAGCGCGCGATCTTTTCGCCGCCTTCGACTGATTCCAGCAAAAAAGCGCGCGGCGATTGGCGTTCGATTCGCAAGAAAGCCGAAACCGGCGTCAGCAAATCCGCCATTACGGTTTTGACCAGCGGAACCACCGTTCCTTCGGCAGCGAGCGAAAGAAATTCTTCGTACGTTGAAGGAGAAATTGAAGACATAAAATTTGGAGCTAAATCGAAGCAAAAAACTTTGAAACAGGATTGACAGGATTTTTGTTCAGGATGAACAGGACTCAGACTTGGCAGGATGTCCTCACCTGTTGAAGCCCTGTCAATCCTGTCAAAAATCTTGTTCATCCCAGATGTCTGGACACATTTTGTTTGAGACGTTTGAAAACCAATGATGGCAAAAAACAATTGGGTCATCAGACAGGAAAATGTGGGAAAGGAAGATAAGAACTCTGATTTTCCTTTCCTACATTTTCTTGTCTGATGGTTGATAACGAAAAGTGTCCTGACATCAGTGTTCATTCTGTTTTCTTGCGCTCTGTCCCAATGTTGCCTGTTCCGATTCAAGTTTTTCTATTTCATTGCGGACAGAAAGTTCATGACTTTTTGTAGTTCGCCGTTCTGGCTGCCGTTCGTCCAGCAAGCGGCGACTTTCGCTTTTTCGTCGTCGGTCAATTTCCAGGTCAGCGGAGGGTCGTAACAATTCTTTGCGCCATCTTTGGCCGGCAGGCAGCAAAACCGGAACGTCGCGCTTTGAACCTGGCCTTGCCATTTTTCCTGCAACAACCGGAATTCGATTTCTTTGTGCGAAGCCTGCGCCGATGTTCGTATGTTCAGCAGAGTTTCGACCGGAGCCAGCAATTGCGAAATGTAGCCGGGCGGAGGTTCGCTGGAAGTGATTTCCGGGAAGCTGTGAATCTGAATCACCAAAACTTCGGAAATCAGGTTTTCCAGCAGAGCATTGTTCAGCCATTCCACCAGACTGGTCATGCCGTAGTTGTCGTAATACCCGCCGTCCACAGCGTGCAGCATTGCGCCATCGGGTTTGTTTTCGCGTGACCGTGCTGCCGGAGACACATACGGGAATGTCGCAGACAATCGTGCCGCGGTGTCGGCCTGAACGTCTTTGCCGCCTAACAATTCGGCGATGTTTACTCTGCCGCGCCGATCAATCGGTTTTTCAACGTCAGTATTGGCAATCAACAAACGGTCGCCGTTTTCGACGACAGTGGAATTGAAGACATTGGCCGGGCGTTTTCCGGTTACGACATCTTCAGCCCAAGCCGCCAGGGTTCCTTTCATCTGGCAATTCACCGGGCAAGGCGTGCCGGATGGTTTGCCCAGCAGGTATTCGTCGCAAATTTTTTGGCAATTGCGCCCCCAGGAATCTTCCAGCGCGATGCCGCGATCTACTCCAAAAGGCCAAAACCCAAACAGCACAGTGTTGAAAAAATCGTGATAGACCAATCCGCGAGCGACTTCGTCCAGGCTGTTGCCTTCGGACATTTTCACCACCAATTCCAATGCTTCGGGATTTGGCGCGCCTGCCTGAGCATCGTAGCTGTTGACGAAAAACAGCGAACCGACCGAACCGCCTGAAACCGAGCTGATGACGCGAACGGCGTTGGCAAAATCCGGGCGTTCTTTTTGAATGCCGGACAACACTTGAGCCGTCCAGGCTGCTGCCTGAATGCCGCCGCCTTCGGTGGCGACGACAATGACTTTTTTAGGCCCCGCTCCGCCCGAAGCCAGGACGGCTTGCGGCGCCAGCATTTTCAAAGGTTTGTGGCTTCCCGTGTCGTAAAAATAATTCGGGTCGGAAATGTATGTAATCGCCATCAGGATCAGCATCACCGGAACTCGAAACCGATCCAGCATGAAAGACAGCCCGCTCAACCCCCAGCACAGCAACATCAACAACAACACAACGAAAAAAATCGCTGGCATTTCAACGGTAGTGAACTGTCCAGCCAGTATGAAAACCACAAGAGTGACGACAAGCAACGCCGCTGCCATGCCGTGCCCGGCCAGAAATCGGCCTTCGCGTTCGTCAAAAAAACCTTCGCCGAGAATGTTCTTCAGAAACTTCCGCAAAGTTCGGCTAGGCATTTCAACCGGGTCTTTTCGCGCTATCCAATCAATCAGCGAAACCGGCAACCAACTGACGATGAACAATTCCTTGTACAACTGCCTGGCTCTGGTTTCAGAGTTGACGAAAAGCTGTAACAGCACGGCCAGGAAAAACAGCAACAACGATCCGGCCAAGCCCAACACCGCGAACAAAATTGCAGTTGTTGCCGACGTGTAGGCGGATTCGGTAATCGTTTTGTAAACCACAGATGCAGTCACCGGCACGGCCAGCAATCCTGCAACCAGCATTTGTCGAAGATTGATGCTGAATCTGGGTTCGGTAGTTTCGGCGGCTTCTTCGCCGAGTTTGAATCGCGCGGTTCCGTATAAACGGATCAATCGCCACGTAGTCAAAATTGCCCAGCCGGTAGTGAACGCCACCGACGAGACCAAAAAGATTCCCCATTTGTCAGTTACGAACAAACTGGCCAGCAGGGATTTCAACGAAGAAACTAATCCCAGATAAGGCAATCCAACCAACGCCACCGCCGTAAAGATTGGGAAGCGCAAAAAGTACAGCCAGTTGAAAAACCAGATGAGCTTGATTCTCAAATTGGCAAAGAACGATGCAGATTCGTGAGTTTCGGTCATGTTGTCCTCCTAATGGTTTGGCTGATTTGAGTAATGGGACAAGCCGCTAGCTTGCCCGGCGATAAACGTCTTTACCCCAACAGAGGTCAGACGTGTTCGACAACTTCAGACTTTCAACTGCTTGCAAAAAAATGTTTGGCTATTGGTTGTATTTCGGATGTGCAGGCTTTCCGGCTCTGTGGCTCAACTCGTTGGAAATATCCTGCAAACTGACTTCGCGTTCGACCATCAACACCAGCAAGTGATACAGCAAATCGCTGATTTCGCCGGAAAGCAGCTTGCGCGTTCCTCCATCGCTGACGTTCTTGGCGGCGATGATGGTTTCCGCCGATTCTTCGCCGACTTTTTTCAGAATCTTGTCCAGACCGGCGTTAAACAAATAAGTTGTGTAGGAACCTTCGGGAAGCTGATCTTTGCGCTCCTGAATCAGGCGGTACAAGTCCTGAAGCAGGATACCCAAATCCAGCGCGGCCACATTGACAAGCGACAACGGCGAATCGGCCTGATGAATTACCGAAGATTTTCCCGCCGGTTCGCGCGGCGGATCGGTTTCGTTCACACCACGATAAAAACAAGTTTGTTCGCCTGTATGACAAGCCGGGCCGTTTGGAATAACTCTGACCAGCAGCGCGTCGCCGTCGCAATCCAATCGAACATCCACGACTTGCTGTGTGTGGCCGGAAGTCGCGCCTTTGTGCCACAACTGCTGACGCGAACGGCTCCAAAACCAGGTCTGGCCGGTTTGCATCGTCCGAGCCAGACTTTCGGCGTTCATGTATGCCACCATCAAAACTTCGCCGGTTGCGTCATCCTGCACGATGGAGGGAATCAATCCCTGTTCATCAAATTTCAAGTTTTGGATTTCAGTCATTTGTTGGTAGTCGGAGCGAGGAGTCGGGAGTCGGGAGTCGGAGAGCGATCAATTCCTCTACCGAATACTGATTACCGACTACTTTGCCTTTTTCAAAATCCAGTCCGTCACTGCCGCCAGAAGCGCAGCGTCAGTTGGGCGAGAAACATTCGCCAGCGATGCAGACGAAGCGGCGCCTTTGTTGGTTTTCAACAAGTGGTCAACGTCGTCCAAGAGCAGCAAAGTGGAATCATTGTGCGCGGCGCGTTTCATCGCTTCTTCCAGAAACTCGGCATCTTGCACTGTCACTTGAACGTCTTTTTTGCCTTGCACGATCAGCGTCGCCGATTGGATGTTGTTGACGATTTGCAGCGGGTCGTTGATGAACAGACTGACGATCACTTGCCGCCGCTTAATCAGGTCAGCCAGCAGAGCGTCGTAATGATCTTTGTCGTTGAGTGCGATGCTGGAAAAATCCTGCTGCCCGTTTTGAATCATACGAACTACGCGATCGAGCTTGGCCAAAATGGCTTCTCTATCTTCAGCTTTTTTGGCTTCTTCAGTCAGTCGCCGCTCAGTCATCTTGCGAAGGATTTTGTGCAAATGTCGCCCCGGAGCCGCAGCCAGAATTACTCCGGCAAACTTGGAATCTTCGGCAGCCCCCAGACTGGAACTGATATAACCGCCTTCGCCGTGCCCGAACAAAAACAATTTGGCGGGATCAACCTGCGATTGAGCTTTCAAAAAATCAGCGGCTTTGCGTGCGTCGTCAATGTAATCGTCGAAACTTGTGGCGGGTTTGCACTCGCTGGTTCCGGCGCAGCGTTTGTCGTACCGCAATACGGCGATTCCTTTGTTCGCCAGATGCTCCGCCAGATCGCGGTAAACAGAGTGTTTCGCTTCGCCGATTGCGATGCCGTCGCGCGAGGTGACACCTGAATCCGGCACAATTAACACAGCCGGCGCTCGCTTGCCGCCATCGAGCTTCGGAGTCAGCAGTGTTCCCGCCAGCTTTATTTCGTGACCGTCGAATTTGACTTCCTGAGATTGAAACGAGGTTTTGTTCTGAGAACTGGCCGACCCAACAAGACAGGCCAGTACAGCCAACAACCCTGCAATTCTGGTGATCCGATTCATCTGAAAAATGCTCCTTGCTAAAGTTGAGGGCAACAAACCAGTGAGACAATTTTCCAAATTGTCTCATCTACCGGCAAAAATGAGGCATCGCAAGCGTCGGTGCAATTTGGAAAATTGCACCACTACCGCATAAGTATCCCGCGCTCGCGCAAATACTGTTTCGCGTCGCCGATGGTGAATTCGCCAAAATGAAAAATCGAAGCTGCCAACACTGCGCTTGCTTTGCCAGTAGTCAGCGCATCGTACAAGTGTTCCAACTTGCCTGCTCCGCCCGAAGCGATAACGGGAATGTTGACCGCTTCAGCGACGGCGGCGGTCAGTTCCAAATCATAACCATCTTTGTGGCCGTCGCAATCCATGCTGGTCAACAGGATTTCGCCTGCGCCAAGATTAGCAGCTTGCTGCGCCCATTCAACGGCGTCAATTCCCGTTGGAGTTCGTCCGCCATGCAAATAAACTTCCCACGAAAGGCCTTCTGAATCTTTTCGCCGCTTAGCGTCAATGGCCACAACGATGCACTGCGCGCCGAACTTTTCCGCGCCTTCGCGGATCAGGTTCGGATTCTGAACCGCAGCCGTGTTGACCGAAATTTTATCAGCTCCAGCCATCAAGATTGCGCGGATGTCCTCGACTGTGCGAATGCCTCCGCCGACAGTGAACGGAATAAAGACTCGGTCGGCAACTCGGCGAACCATGTCGGCAACGATTTCACGCCGATCGGACGAAGCCGTAATGTCCAGAAAGACCAGTTCATCAGCGCCTTCGCGGTCATACCGAGCGCCTTGCTCCACCGGATCGCCTGCATCAATCAGATTCACAAAGCTGATGCCTTTGACCACTCGGCCATTATCAACGTCGAGACAGGGAATGATTCGTTTTGCAAGCATCGTGTTGGTTGTCGGTATTCGGTGGCTGGTTGTCGGTAATCGGGCATTGCCGGCCACCAGCCACCGACAACCGAATTAAAGGCTGATTTGTTTAACCGAAATCACATGATCGGACTTCGCCAGTTCGGTCAGCGTTTTGGCGTCCAGCGCGCTGTCCACCTGATAAACCGCCATCGCTGTGCCGCCAGCTTTGTTGCGGCTCAGGTAAAGCTGGGCGATGTTGACGCGATGTTCGCCCAGGAAAGTGCCGACCCGGCCAACAACTCCGGGTTTGTCGGAATTGTGCAGCACCAGCATCTGGCCTTCCGGCAGAGCGTCCATGCGATACGAATTGATCGCCACCAGCCGTTGTTCGCCTTTGCCGACGATGGTTCCGGCGACGCGGCTTTCTTCCTTGTCGTTTTTGACCACGACTTCGATCAAGGTGGTGAAATCCTGCGCCGTCAGTTCTTTGGTTTCGGTCACGCGCAAACCGCGCTCTTCGGCGATGACCGAAGCGTTGACTTGATTGACGCGCGCGCTGACGCCTTTCAGCAAACCGGCCAGAATCGCCTGAGTGATCGGGCGAACGTCCAATCCGGCGACTTCGCCGCTGTAACTGATCTGCACATCGCTGACGGGCTGCGTGAAGAATTGCGCCTGAAAACTGCCGAGTTTTTCGCCGAGCGTCAGGTACGGTTGCATAGTCACCAGGGCTTCGGCGCTGACTGCTGGAACGTTGACGGCTCCGGCAATTGTGCCCGTCGCCAGGTAGTCGGCGACTTGTTCGGCGGTGGTGATGGCTACGGAATCCTGAGCTTCGTTGGTCGAAGCTCCCAAATGTGGAGTGACGACGACTTCATCCAAAGTCAGCAGCGGATGGTCTTGCGGAATCGGTTCTTTGACAAACACGTCCAGCGCGGCTCCGGCGACTTTGCCGGATTTGATCGCATTGAACAGGGCGGTTTCGTCAACCAAACCTCCGCGAGCGCAGTTGATGACCCGCACACCGTCTTTCATTTTGGCGAAGGCAGCTTCGCCAACGATGCCGCGAGTTTCGTCGTTCATCGGCGTGTGAACCGTCACGAAATCCGCGCGAGTGAACACATCGTCCAACGTGCCGAGTTCGATTCCGGCTTTGGCCGCGACTTCGTTCGAGGTGAACGGATCGTAAGCGACGACTTTCATACTCAAACCGACAGCACATTGCGCGACGATTTTGCCTATGTTGCCAAGCCCGATGACTCCCAGTATTTTGCCGCGCAGTTCAGTGCCCATAAAACTTTTTTTGTCCCAGTTTCCGGCTTTCAGCTTGGCGTGAGCCTGCGGGATTTTGCGCGCCAGCGACATCATCAGCGAGATGGTGTGTTCGGCTGTGGTGACGCTGTTACCACCAGCGGCGTTCATCACGATGATGCCGCGCGCGGTGGCGGCTTTGACATCAATGTTGTCCACGCCTGAACCGGCGCGACCAATGACTTTCAGATTGTCAGCGGCGGCGATGATGTCGGCGGTGACTTTGGTTTCGCTGCGAACGATCAAGCCGTGATACTGGCCAATGATCGCTTTCAGTTCTTCAGGCTTCAGACCTGTGTTGACGTCCACCTGGAAATTTTCGTTGCGGCGCAGAATCTCTACGCCGAGTTTGGAAAGATTGTCGCTAATCAGGATTTTCATGAATTTATGAATCCAGCCTTTCTTGAATTGGGTTGTGGCGATTGATGATGTTCGGAAAGTGCGTGCTCAAAAACCACAATTACCACGAATGTGAATATGATGATGAGCAGCGCCACGAGCAGGATGAATGATCGCAAGATGATGGGTTTGATGATGAAGACGCGCCGATTTTGAGCGGGGAAACTGGCGGCTCGGCGAAATGATTTCGTTGGTAATAACGATCTGCGATCATCGGTGTTGAACTATCTTTCGGAAGTCGCTTTCAGCGGGATTTAGCCTGTGCAGGCTTGCCGAAAACGCGGGCATCATAAGTGCCGCGTTTGCAAAAATCAAATCTGGGTTGTCACCAGAGTTCTGCGCCACTTGCCACAAAGTGGACGCGCCGCCATCGCTCAACGGCTACAAAAACATTCGGGACTTTTCGGCTTACGACGAGTGGCAACAATCCGGCGCGTCGCATGAATCCTTGACTCCGTTTTTGTCCTGTAGAGAAAGCTTCACCACCGCCTGATGTTTTCCAATGTTCCAGCCATCATGATTTGGCCTCCTATAGCTCCGTGAGGAGCGGCCTGTTTATAGCAACGATCCGCAAAAATACCCAAGCTCCGCAAGGAGCGGCATCTGCACAAACCGCTCCTAGCGGAGCTAAGGAAACGCGCGTCACGCTGCGCTATAAACAGGCGGCTCCTCGCGGAACTGATTGGATTATTGCTTGCGCGTCTGCCTGCCTCCCGTCGTCGCAGGCACAGCGGGCGCATCCGTCTTCCGCTGGCCCCAAGTTGGCGGTGGCGGTTCGGTCGTCATGCGATTGACCGGTTTTTCTTTCAGCATTCGCAGCGCCTCTTGCACGGCGCGCTCGAGTTGCGGGTCGCGTCCGGCGATGACCTCTTTCGGCCAGTTTTCAACGTCAATGTCCGGCGCTGTGCCTTCGTTTTCGACAGCCCATTTGCCTTCGCGGGTGAAGAAGCCTCCGCGCGGAGCGATCATCGAACCGCCATCAATAAAGCCGGGCGTGTCAGCCGTATGCACCAAGCCTCCCCAGGTGCGTTTGCCAACCAACGGGCCAATTTTGCGATAACGGAACATCCACGGCATCAAGTCCCCGCCGGAACCAGCCATCTCGTTGACGATCATGACTTTCGGCCCCCAGATTCCAGCCGCCGGACTGGTAAACGGATAACGATCTCCGGCGACGTTGTTGAAGTACCCATCAAAGTCGCGCTGCAACACGTCAATGATGTAATCCGCCGCTGAGCCGCCGCCGTTGTAACGTTCGTCAATCACCGCGCCCAGCTTGTCCTGTTGCGCGAAGTAATACCGATTGAAACTGGTGTAACCCGGCTGGCCAGTGTTCGGCAGATGCACGTAAGCCAGTTTGCCGTCGGAAAGTTTGTCCACCAATCGGCGATTGGCTTCGACCCAGGCGCGCGCGCGAAGCCCTTGTTCGTTGGCGGTTGGAATGACTGTGATTTGCCGCGCGCCTTCCCCTTCTTTGGATGAAGACGGGCGACTGTTGACGGTCAGCACGGTTTGCCGATTCGCCGTGCCGTCCAGCAAACGGAAGATGTTATCCGGCGCTTTCAACTCAATGCCGTTGATGGCCACGATGTAATCGCCGACTGAAACGTCTACGCCGGGCGATGCCAACGGAGCGCGCAAATCCGGGTTCCAGCTTTCGTTGTCGTAAATTCGCGTGATCTTGTAATGCCCACTTTCAATAGTGAAATCCGCGCCGAGCAATCCGCCGGGCGAATTCGGCACGTCGGGCATGTCTCCGCCGCGAACGTAGGAATGGCCGACGGCGATTTCGGCTCCCATGTTGTCCAGCAGGTAATTCAAATCCGCGCGATGATTGACGTGCGGCAACAGCGCGCCGTACATCTCTTTCATCTTCGGCCAATCGCTGCCGTGCGCGTTTTTGACGTACAGGTAATCGCGTTGATTGCGCCAGCCTTCGTTGAAGATTTGTTTGAACTCTTCTTTCGGTTCCAGGTACATACGCAAACTGACGTTCATCCGACCTTGACCGGGTTGAGGCGGTTGCCGGTCGGCATCAACGATGTACAACGAAGGCGCAGCAGGCGCGCCAAATCCTGCGCCACCACCACGTCCGCCGCCACCGCCACCGCTGCGATAAACCAATTTGCGGCCATCGGCGCTGACATCGTAAGTCGCTACGCCAGCGACAAATGGAGCCGAGCGTCGGTCGCTCAGACGGTAACGTTGCAGAGTTCCTCCGCCAAAACCGCCGCCGCGTCCGCCACCACCGCCAGCGGCAGGTTCAATGTAAAAGACCGTTCCGGCGATGCCTGCTTTCAATTGCGCGTAAGGCCGTTCGGGAATTCCCGGAACCGAAATGATGCGCTGTTGAATGCCGTCAAAATCAATTTGCACGCTGACAGTTCGCACGGCGCGCGGAGCTTGATCTGCTGGCGCGCCATCGGCTGCTGGACGACCGCCGCCTCGACCGCCGTTTGCCGGAGCGCCGCCCGGAGTTGCAGGCGCGCTGCCAACGCCAGTGTCTTCATCGCTTTCGGGCAACAGCGGAGTCGCTTCGCCCTTTTTCAAAATCGCAAAGTACAAGCCGTAATTCGTTTCGTGGTCGTAAGAAGTCATATCCAACCATTGCGACCGCAGCCCGAAATCCGTCGAAGCCATGAACCACAGATACTTTCCGCTGGCGTCCCACGCCGGCCAAACCGCGTCGGCCAGATTGTCCGTCACCTGTTTCGATTCGCCTGTTTCGACGTTGCTGACGAAAATCGCGTGGTACATGGATTTTAAATGACTGGCGTAAGCAATCCATTTGGAATCGGGACTCCACACAGGATTGACTGTGCGCGTCGGAACCATCCACGGATCGCTGCCGACTATTTTGGCCTGTCCGCTGGCAACGTCCATCACCCAAACTTTCAGGTCTGTGTCGGTGTAAACCAGCTTTTTTGAATCGGGCGACCAGGACGGCGTGTAGTAATGCTTCGGGTTTGGCAGCGCGATTTCACGCGGAGCCGACAAGCCGTCTTGTGATTCCAGAATCAATTTGTATTCGCCGGATTTGTCGCTGAAGTACGAAATGAATTTGCCGTCGGGCGACCACGCCGGATCGCGTTCGGCTGAACCGCTGGAATTTGTCAGGTTGCGGATGTCGCCTTTTTCCGCCGGGATAGTGAAGATTTCGCCGCGCGCTTCGACAACGGCGCGTCTGCCTGTTGGCGAAATGGCGATGTTGGTCATGCGGCTGGAAACGTCTTCCCACCGAGCCATCATCCAAGGGAAGTCTCCTGTGGCCGTGATGTTCACTTGTTTCGTCTTGCCGGTTTTCGGATCGAGTTCGTGAATGTAACCGGCCTGTTCAAACACTACGACGCCCGCGCCGGAATCCATCGTTTTGACATCAAAATCCGTGAAGCGCGTGACCTGAGCCAGCTTTTTGGTTTTGGTTTCATAAGACCAGACGTTGGCTACGCCGTCGCGGTCGGAGATGAAGTAAACCGTGTCGCCCACCCACACCGGATCAATGTCTTTGGAATCCGTCCACGGCGGCGAAACCAGATCATAAGTTTTCAAATCCACGATCCAGATTGGACGGTTCTGGCCGCCGCGATAATTGCGGCGTTCGTCGTCCCACGAATTGTTCATGCGATAAGCGATGTGGGTGCCGGTCGGAGAAATTTTGCCCTGATACCCGCGCGGCAATGCCATCGGTTCTTCGACGCCGCCTTCGGCAGGAACTGTCCAAAAACGAGGAGCGCCGCTGGGCGCCCACGTCGCGCGCGCCGAAGCGAACATCACCGACTTGCCGTCGTGCGTCCAGCCTTGCACGGAATCTGCGCCCGAATGCCACGTCAATCGTTTCGGTTCTCCGCCCGCAGCCGCAACGACGTACACATCTGTGTTGCCAGCGTATTCCGCGCTGAAGGCGATCCATTTGCCGTCGGGCGAAAAGTGCGGGTTCGTTGTTTGTCCCTGAAAGCTGGTCAATCGCCGAGCCGTTCCGCCAGCGCGTTCGACCATCCAAATGTTGTTGGCGTAAGCGAACGCTATCTGCGTCGCGCTGACGGTTGGAGTTCGCAGCAAGCGAGTTCCTGTGCCATTGGCGCTGACGACTGATGGTTTCAGTCCGCCGAATAACAAGCCAACTGATAAAATCGCTAGCAAGAGCGCCGCGACCGACAAAATCCGTTTCGACATAGGTTGAACCTCCGAAGGGTTTGATGGAGTTGAATGAAGATGCGTGTCTGGATGTAATGACTGTTGAAAAGCAGATGGCGTTTCAATAATTCAGCCAGGCTTTAAGAATCACCGCGCTGAATCAAATCCCACAGGTTCCCGTACAAATCTTCAAAGACGGCCACCGTGCCATAACTTTCCTCTTTTGGTTCGCGGATGAATTTGATTCCCAGCGAAACCATTTCCCGGTAATCGCGCCAGAAATCATTGGTTTGCAGAAACAGAAACACGCGCCCTCCGGATTGATGGCCGATGAACTTTTTCTGTTCCAGCGTAGCGGCGCGCGCCAGCAACAAGGTCGTTACGATCGCTCCGGGCGGAGCGACCGTAACCCAGCGTTTGTCTTGTTCCGGCTGATAGGTGTCTTCGACCAGCGTGAAGTGAAGCTTGCGCGTGTAAAACTCAATCGCTTCGTCGTAATCACGAACCACCAAGGCAAGATGAAGAATGGACTGTTTCATTTATTTCTTCACGATTTCCACGCGGCGGTTTTTCGCGCGGCCTTCTTCTGTGCGATTGTCGGCAATGGGGCGTTCCTGTCCGAACCCCGCCGGAACCAGGCGATTGGCATCAATTCCGGCAGCCGTCACGGCAGCGACCACGGATTTCGCACGCGCTTCGGACAAAGTTTTGTTTGCCGCTGCCGTTCCGGTGTTGTCCGTGTGGCCTTCCACGCCGACGCGCAATGTGGGACGTTTTTTCAGCAGAGAGACGATCTCCGCCACGACCGGTTGCGATTCCGGCAGAATCTCCGCCTTGCCGGTGGCAAAGTGGATGTCCAGGGCGATGAACCCGTCTTTATCAATCGCGGCGGCCATCGCGTCCGCCGTGATGACCTGCTGCATCGGCTCGCGCTCGATGATATGCAGAAAATAGTAACGGCCCACAAAATTCGCATTGGTGGAGCATTGGATCTCGGCCCAGACTTCGACTCCGTTCCGCGTGACTTTCATGACGCTGTAGTCTTTATCCGTGAAAACGACCTGGCCGCCCACCGCTTTGATGGCGTTCTCGTAATTACGGCGAATTGCCAACCCGCCCGGATGCTCATTGGTGTTCTTCAAGTAGTAATGGATGCGCGTGTACTTGCCTTCGATAGCAGTGACCGGGCGCATGTGGAAGCCAAAGGAGGCAAAGGCCTGTTGCTGGTAGTTGGAAATGGAATAGCCCGGCATCCGGTTGGGAAACAGCGGATGATCCGAACTTCCCCTTACATCCTGCGCGCTTGCAGCCGATGAAACGAAAACCAGCAAACAAGCCAAAAGACCCAGGCGTTTCGCAAACTGAAAAATGCTCGTATTCATAGTTTCTCCTATATTCAAAGAAAGGTCGGCCAATGGACACTTCAGCCGGCGCGATGGTGAATCGGTTCCGGGGTTGATCAAGTTCGGCGGCTTAGCGGGCTTTCGCAGGAGCAATCCCGATTCCGCCGACCGGTTCGGTCACAGTACCGTTGCTGAAGCCCGCAATCAACGGTTTGCCGCGCGTAATCGCCTGTTTCACGCTGGGCAGCGGTCGTCATTTTCCCAAAATGAATTCGCGTCTTTGGATGTGCATATCGTTTACTTTCGACCTTTCAGTTGCCGGTCGCGGTTACGCCAGTATTGGAATTCGTCCGCGTAAACTTCGGAATCCAGTTGGCTGATGCGTTCCTGCATGTGTGCCTGCACATCGGCGACGCCCTGATTGTAAATACTCGACCCGATTTCTTCCAGGATGAATCCGAGCAACGCGCCCGCGGCCAGATTGACGATAGGCTCATCCAGGTTCATTTCGAAATACTTTTGGATTGATTCGAACGCGGAAGGAACCTGCGCGTAGAGCTTCGACCAGGATTTGAGCGATTTCCTTTTTCGTAAATCGCAGATGTTGGCTGCGTGAAAGCGCGTCGCTGATTGACGAAGCGACTTTGCCAGCTATGGCAATGTCTTCAGCAAAGCGGCTTGCGCGGCGACTTCGCCTTCGTAAAGCGCCAACACGCGCTGCTGCAATTGCGCGCGCAACGCATCGCAATCCGCTGTCGAAAGAGGGAACTGCTGATTAGTCTGTTTCGCCACTTCGCCGAGTTCCTGCCAGGCAGTGCGCACATCTTCCGTCGGAGCGCCATCGTGCAACAACTCGCGCCGTTTCGTCAGCAACTCCTTCGCCGAACGCATCAACGGCACATCATCCGGCAAAGCCGCTTCGGCAAGCTCGCTCCACTGACGGCCAAGCGCCGCATACTGTTCGCTGAGCGCAATCAGGCGGGAATCTTTCAACGCTGCGCCGGCTTCCTGCAGAAACTCCGCGAATATCGGGCGGCACAGCCCGCCGCCCGTGCCGTAATTTTCGACGCAGTCGTAAATCCAGGTCAGCCCGCGCCACAGATTCGCGCCGGGTTTGAAAATCGCTTCCCACGACTCTTTGTCTTTGGAACCGTGCAGCCGCTGCGCCCACGTCTTCAGGGCTTCCAACTTGCCGTTGCTTTTCATGCCGGGCAGCGTCGGATGCTGCAAAACTTCATGGCAACGCCGCAATCCGGTTTGAACCAATGCTTTCAAATCCAAATTGGGTTTGGCTGGAATGGAGTTCAGCGACAACACGCGATGCTTTTGCTTCTTGATGCGAGCGCGGCTGCGCGCCAAATCCGTCAACGAAACGCTGATCGGAGCGTCCGTCAAATCGCCGATCAGCGCCGTATCGTCCTCGTTGATGCGATAGGCGACGACGACGTGATAACCGCCGCCGCTAAATTCGCTGGGCATCGCTCGGTGAGGAAGTTCGGCCATATCCACCCAAACCACGCACGGCCCGCCCTCCAACGCCGAGCGCAATTGCTGCTCAGCGGCTTTGGCTCCGGCGGTTTCTTGAATCACCGACTTGAAGCCAAACCGCTGCAAGGCTTCGTCCAGATAAGCAGCATCGTCGTGCCATTGATGCCGCCCGGCCAGGAAAAACGAAGCGTGATCTTCTTTCTGGTAATAAAACGCGAAGACGCCAATGCCAATGCCGCCAGCCAATCCGAACAGCATTGCTTCGGTAAAAGGTTCGCCCGTGTGCGGAGCACGCACTCCGTGATGCGTCAGCAAAATCCGCAACGCGGTCGTCGCCGGAACATTGCCGGGAAAATGCCATCGCGTTATTGGGTCTGAGTTTTGGTTTTGGAAATTGCCGATCAGGTGGCGGCGGGCGGTGGCGTAACGCTCACCGGTTTTTTGCATGCGGGCGCGGACGAGTTGTTTCAAATGCTTTTGTGCAGTCATTGTTGATGCTCCTCTTGCTGACAGGACAAGCCACGGCCCCGCGCGCTGTAGGCTTCTCCTGCCAAATCATTGAGTCGCCAATCAACAAGTTTCTGCCAAGCTCGAAGACATTCATCCCCTTTACCTCCGCTGCAGGACGGAACGCGCGGGCATCCGTTCAGAAGGTCAGGCGGGAGCAGCGCCGCCGCCCGCGTTTTTACTGCACCGAACGAGAAGGCGTCAAGCAACGTTTTTGGCTTTGAGTTAATGAGTCATGGCGTAAACGATGACGTTCATCCCCAACCGATAAGCCGCCAGCCCGTATTTCAGCGGATAACGAGGTTCGTCAATCCATTCCCAGGCATCGCCGTTGTCGGAGTTGCGAGCGATGAAAACCATCACGCGGCCTTCTTCGTTCACAATGGCGTCGTAATGAGGAACGATGCCGCCTTTTTCATCTGTCCTGCCGTAATAAATTGCGTTGCTGACATTCGGCACTTGCACAACTTCGTTAATGTCGAAATAGCAATGAAACAGCGGATGATCGAGCGGCAATTCCTTGATCGGATATTCGGGAAAGATTTTTCGCATCTGTTCCTGCACGTTCTGCCATTCGTATTCTCCCCAGAAATCGTCCAGGATCAGAAAGCCTCCGCGCAGCAGATATTCGCGTAACTTCGCCGCGTCGTCTTCGGATAATTCCATGCCGCCGGGTTCGACAGCGTAAATGAACGGGTATTTGAAAATGTTTGGGTCTTGCATCGAAACGGCAACCGGGTCGTCGGAAACATCCAGGCTGCTGCGAACCCAGTCGCGCAAACCGACGATGAACTGTTCGTCGGCTTTCGGGTAATCCGTCGTCCAACTGCTACGCCATCCGTTGCCGTCGTAAATCAATCGGGCGAAGGTGTATTCGCCACGCGGAGTCGCTGTGCGCCGCGAGTTACGGTTTACGCGAAGTTCACCATCGAAATCCGGGCGACGCGGCCTGCGCTGACTTTGCGCGGTCGGAGCCAGCGCCACCAACAAAGCGAACAGCAGCAATCCAACAACAACTTTCATCGCACTCGCTCCCTTGAACACAGACTTAAATCAGTTTCACAACGCGCCCGTCGTCAGCGCAATTTCAGGTCGGTTCGCTTCGGGGATGATTTCAACCGGAAGTTGAATGCCCAAAAAACGAAGGAAGGCTTCGTCGGTCAATGCTGCCGCTACGCCTTCGCCGACAGAACGTCCGTCGGAATGCGCCCAGATACGCAGATCGTTCCGCACGAAGCCCGCATCGGCCAGCGCCCGCCGCCTGTCCGTCAAAGCCAGTTGATAAAATTCGTTTGTCATTTTGTGTAAAGCGCCTGGACACGCGCGCCGCGATAGTAATGCGCCAAAATTTGTTCGAAGCTGTATCCACGTTCAGCCATCAGCGCCGCTCCAATTTGGCAAAGCCCAACGCCGTGTCCCCATCCAGCGCCAATCAAAGTAAAATTTTCAGGAGCCGCCGAACCATTGCCCGAAGTTTCAATCACAAACGCCGAACTGTAAAGATGCGACGGCGACAGCGCGCGGCGAATTTCCAGCTCTTTGCCGATGACCAGCGTTTCGCGTTCGCCAACGATTCGCAGCTTGACTAGGCGACCTGATTCCGCGCGCTTCACCGGTTCGAGTTTGCGGATCGTGCCGAATTCAATTCCCAGCTTTCGCCGCAAAAGTTCCTGCAACTCTTCCTGAGCAATTGTCACTCGCCAGCGATAAAAATCGCGCGTCGCTTGATCGAAGTCCGGCAGGATTTTGCCAAGCACTTTCGGATCAGTCGTGTTGCAGAAAGCTGGCGGCGATGAACGAATCCAACTTTCGGCGTTGGCTTCGTCGGTCAAAGGCAACGCGAATTCAGTCGGAAAGTTTTTGCCGTCAAAAGAAACCGCCAGATAAGCTCGCCGCTCATCAGCCCAGGCAGCATCGAAGCTTTCTGTCATTCCGCCGCAGGATTTTGAAAAACGCGCGTCACAAAGCTCTTCACTAAACGTCAGCACTCTGCCAAACGTCGCCTGAATCGCATCAAAGACCATTGGCGAAGTCGCTTTGGTCACGCCTTGATAACGCTGACAGTGATCGTCGGCGCAAACGTCAAAGTCCGTGTGCGTTTCCTGATCGTACCAGCGAATCAATTGCCGCTCGCCGTTCACAACTTCGATCTTCGCGTCGCTTTTGACTCGCGCGCGTTTCCACGGAGTCATTTGAGCAAGCAACCAACTGCGCGAAATCACCGCGTGAGCCTTCAACAATTCGGCGTCGGCCATCGCGCTCATCTCCGAAGAAATGACGCTGGTTAAATAAGCTTCAACCGGAACTTCGTTGATAACCGTCAGCCGTTTGTCAGCGCCGAGCTTCAACCGCAACGCGCCTTGAAACTGCTGGTCTTGCTTTTGCTCCCAGTGAAAATCAATGCCGATGATCACATCGCGGACAACAAACGATGAAGACTCATCAACCGGCACAAGCTTGATTTCATCGCCTGCGCTAAAGCGACGACCGTCAGCGGCAACAATTTCGACTCGACTGCAAGCCATCACGGCTTGATAACTTCCTGCGACAAACCGCGCGCCGCCAGCAGAGGCAAACTCGCCGTTCAATTCAAAGCTGGCGGTTTCAACACCTATCATCAATCCGACGGCAACTATTGGTTCGCGTTCGATTGGCTTCATTGTTCTGATTCCTGAATTCGCTTCAACCAGTCGTTCATCTGGTCTTGGCTCAAGCCGACTTCGGCAAAAATCCCTTCCAGGTCTTCAGCCGTGACGCGCGCGAAATGATCCGGCTGCGGAACGACTACGACTCCGGCCAGATCAATTGCCGCCGGGCTGATCGTCAACTTCGCGTCGCCTTCTGCGTCGTAACAGGCCGGGCGATGTTTGCCTCGCGGCAAAATGAACGCTGACCATTGGCCACGCTCGAACGTCACAATCAAATTCAACATCGGCTCGGCTTCGGAATTTGTCAGTTTGGCCAGATGAGCAATCGCACGCGCAAACCAGTCAGTCAACTGCTGCCGGTCAGCTCCGCCGCAAGCCATCAAATTGAATCGGTAGTTGTGACTGACGACGAAGCCGTTTTCCTTTGAGTCACGTTCAAGCCAAAAATCGAAGTCGTTGAACAACGGAACTCCTTCGCGCGAACAAGCCTGGAAATGAAAATGATCGGGCGCGGAAGCTCCGCAGCGCGGGCCGTTGTAAAGCACGAACCAGTCTTCGCCCAAGCCTTCAGCCAGATCGAGCATCGCGCCGAATTTGCCTTCGATTGCCTGCGGCGTGTGTTCGCGCGCTGCAATCACCAGATGATCCAACAACACCGGAAACGGATTGCACAAGATGGCAAAACGGTCGCCAAACGCGATTCCTTTTTCTTCGGCTGGCAAGTTTTCAGCGCACAAAAAACAAGGCCGCTGGCTGATGGTTGCCGCATCCACTTTCGCCGCCGTGCTGACAATTCGCGCCGGGTTGAATTGCGCGAAAACATCCGAGCCTTTGATAGTGAAATGCTTGAATGCAACTTCTTCCAATCCGGCGACGGCTTCGCGCAGCATGGGCCAAGTTGCGACTTGCTGACGAATCAAAGCCTTCGCCAATTCGCTTGTAGTTCCGCCTTTAGGCGGCGGTACGGAACCCGGAGCGGTAGCGACTGGGTTGGCTTGGTCGGATGACATTTCAAACTCCCGGTCGCTACCGCTCTCGGTTCCGTACCAATGGTTCAATTCTTCTTCGCTCAATAAACGGCTTTCCCAATTCATCGGCTGTGTTTCTCCGCGTTAAATTTCTGCCGAGCCAAAATCTCAATCGTCCGCAGCCTGTCTTTGTAAGCGTCGTACCGATTAGCAGTCTGAAGCGGCAATGCGCTGTCGGAATTACCTGACCAACGCCGAGCGAAATACAGCGAATCGTAAATTCTGCCGATTTCAAACTGGCGGCTGATTCGCAAAGCCACGGCGTAATCTTCGCCGTAGCTGGTGTTCGGCAAACCAATTTGCCGCAAGATGGAAGTGTCGAAAGCTCGCGGCGCTCCCAGCCCATTGATGCGCAGAGCGTTGTTGCGTCCGTTGTCGCGCGTCCATTCGCGGTGATCAATCAAACCCGGCGGCAGTTCGTTCAAGGCGAAATCAACAATCGTGTATGAACCAACGACCATCGCGCAGCCATTTGCCTGAAACTCGGCGACAATCCGCGCCAGAGTTTGCTCCCCGCTGTAAATGTCGTCGGAATCAAGCTGCACAGCGTATCGCCCACAATGTTCTGAATAGACGGCTTCGTTCCAGCAACCGCCGATTCCCAGGTCAGTGCGCTGCGGTCGCAAATGAATCAGCCGCGAATCTTCCGCAGCCAGTTGCTGCAAGGCTTCAGTAGTTCCGTCGCTGGAATGGTTATCCACGACGATTACGTTGAAGGCGAAATCTGTTTGCTGAGCCAACGCGCTGCGAACTGCGTCGGCGATGGTGTTGACTCGATTGCGAACGGGAATGATGACGCTGGCTGTGACAGGAAAGGCTTCGTTGACGGCTGGAGCTTCGGCGAATTCAGGTTCCAGCCAGGCTCCGATGCGTTGCAGGTGCGCGGTTGCCAGTTGTTCCATTTCGATCTGGTAATCGCGTTTACGAGGGTCAACGTAATCGAAAATCTTTTCGCCGCTGGCTCGCGCGTCAATCACGCCGCGTGTGTATAGCGGCTCGGAAATTCTCAACAGTTGGGATTCAATCGAAAGCTTCAACCGCAAATCGTACAGCCCGCCCCACTGAACACTTTCGGCGACCTGACCGTGAAGATGCAGCGCAACATCAACCGCTCGGCGCGAAAGCAACATCACCGAGCCGAAATCAAACGTGTCACGAATGCTGCCGAGTTGATAATCAATCAACGGATGGTCAGTGACTTCGTCACCGTTGCGCTGTCGAAAGTCGGAATAAAGCAATCCGGCTCCGGTGTCGTCAGCTATTTGAACAAAGCGTTCGATGGCACGCGCGCCAAGCTCGACCTTGCCGCCAGGCAATATCAGCATCAGGTAATCCGTCTTCCAAGACTCCATCAGAGCTTGAACGCCAGCGCCCGACAATACCGAATCCACGGCAACCGTCTCGATTCCAACGGGAAGGCCTTGCACCTCGCTCCCCGCACACACAGCAATCATCAATCTCTTCATAAACTAAATCCTAAATCCTAAATCCTAAATCCTAACTCCTAACTCTCTTTCGGTCTGAAAATCATAAAGCCGGACATCGGCAAGGCCCCAAAAAATTCCATCAAATCTTGTTCGATGACTTTCTTGTAACTGCGCCGGGCGTGGCGCATCAAGACTTGTTCGCCATTGCGAACGATCAATCCTGCGTGCGACACATCCAACCCGGCACGCCCAGAAACGAACAAAATGAAATCGCCGTCTTTCAACCAGCGACTGACGGTTTGAATTTCACTTCGCGGATAAAAACGAAAACGCGCCATTTGCTGTGGAATGCCTTTCACAACGTTGAGCAGCTTTTCCCGATGCACAGTGGTTTCGCCAAGAGTCATATCGGTCATCAACCCAAGCTGAACCAGATTGCGCGCCCAATCCGTCGTGTAATGCAATCGCTGCTGGTAAGCGACTTCGCCGTTGCGATAACGAATCTTTTTCAGCAACGCCAGAAATTCATCCTGATTGCGGGCGCGTGCCAACGCCAGCGCCGTTTCCAGAAAGGTGATGCAATCAAATCCATCCAGGCGAACGGTGAAGACTTCGGCTTCAGTAAGCGAACCAATCAACGGCTGCCGCAGATACACCGCGCCAAGCAGTTTGCCGGACACGTGCTTCATTCGTCCGACGACGGATTTCATCGAACGTGTTTCGGCAATCAACTGACGAATAAGTTGCGCGTCGTTGGATTGAATTGAATTGTTCTGCGCGAAGGCGAACCAGGATTGAACCAAAAACTTCATCGGCGGCATTTTGGCCGAAGCAATGCCTTGCGGCAAGAACGGCTGAGCGTCGTTCAACAATTCGGCGGCAACACTGGAATCACAATGTTAGCGGTATTCGTAAGCGTCAGCGAGTGCAAGTTGTGGCCTTGATTGAATGCGTTGGCAGTGGCTCGAACATTGGGATTTTGAACGAAACTTGCGCCGAAAATGGCTGAATCCGCTTCGCTGAACAATCGCAGCCAGCCGGTTCTCCCCGAAGGAATGAACGATTCAAAACGCGGGCCGGGGCAGGGAAAACAGCTATTCAATTCCAGTCGAAACTGGCATCCACCGGAGCGCGACACGCTGACGACGTTTTCCGCATCGTCATACAGCAGCCCGGAAACTGCTCCAACCGTACTGGCTCCGGTTCTGAAATCTCCACCCAAACGATTGACGAAAATCAGAGCTTCGTTGCCGTCGGCTCGACTGGGAATGTTGCTGGCGGCGATGACTCGTGGAGCTTGGCTGTAGCGAACTCCGTCGAAGCTGATCGTCGCCGAAGTCGCTCCGCCCGCGCACGGCTGCCAGCCGGGCAAGGCGGCGAAGGCTTGGGCGGGCAAATTCGCCGTGTGGCCGGATTGAAACTTCACGAATTCATCGCCGAGCAGGAAATTGAAATTCATCGGGCAGCCAAAGCTGTCAGTGGCAACGGCAATCAAATAGCCAGTCGAGCCGGGATCTAAATCCGAAACCAGAAAATGCGTCGTCTGCTGAGCCGTCAGGCAAATGAAACTGTCGGCAACATTGCAGGCCTGGTTGATGAAAAACAAATGCACAAAAGCGGCTCGCGTCGGTTCGGTGTTCGTGATGGCGACGCGCGTATTTTGCGATTGCGGCGAACTGGCGCTGGAGGTGTAAATCGGAAAAGCCAAGACCGAACCCGTTCGCTGATCGTTTGAAACGATGCTGGGCGGAATCGGCTGGCCTATGTCTTGATTGACCGTCACTGTAAACGAACAAGTTGCCGAATTGTCGGAACCATCCGTCGCTGTGCAACTGACTGTGGTGACTCCGACTGGAAATGTCGCGCCTGACGAAGGCGAACAGGTTGTTGTCACCTGGCAATTGTCGGTGGCGGTAGGCGCGGGAAACGTCACGATTGCAGAAGCTCCGTTGGTCGCAACCGTTGTCACGGCAGTTGGGCAAACGATGGTGGGTGGTTGCGTGTCTCTGACCGTGAGCAAAAACGTAAACCGCGAAGGCGCGTCGGTGTCGCAAATGATTGCGTAGGTTCCAACGGGGAACGGCGGTCGCCGCGAAGACGCACAATGTGTCAAGATGCATGCGCTGGGCGAACGTGGCTGAAAAAATCCTGTCTGGCACAACCCCGGATCGGTGTCGGACACCAGCAAACCCAACATAATTGTCGTCGTCACGGTTCCGCGATTAACTCCGCCGTCGGAAATTTGCAGCGTCAAGGTGATAGGCGTGCCGAGTTGTTGACTGGCCGCCGTGAAACTGAAGTTGCGCGAAACGGACGGGCCGCCAGCGGTCAATCGTCCGTAATCCTGTTGGCCGCTGGGAGCATTGATGCCGCCGCTGGCTTGCAGCGTCGCCAGCAATTGCTGGCTGGTGTTGGCTCCGCCGGTGTTTTGCAGCGCGATGCTCAATGTGACGGTTTCGCCCGGATCAACCAGTCCGTCAGGCATTCGGCAATCTTCGGCGGTCAGAGTCCAACCGGAGATGACGATTTTCGGCGAAGTGGTTTGGGCTTTGGCGTCATTTCGTTGGGTCAATGTCCAAACCAATAACGACGGCAACACGGCAAGCAAACTCAGTTTGACGGGCAAACTTCGAGGCATAAATTCCTTGTTCTGTTCGGGGAAGGTTTTCAAAAATGGCGGGGATTCGGAATGTTTACCCAGTCGGCTAATGGGTAATGGCGAATGGATAATGGATAATTTTTCAAAGTCGGGATGATCGTAAAATCATCCCGGCTTTGGTCTTGAGGGTTACAGCGTGATGCCTTCTTCGCTGCGGCCAAGTACACGAGCGACGATCTTGGCCAGTTCGACCGGTTCGACTGGCTTGGCCAGATGGCGCTGGAATCCCGAAGCCAGAGCTTTTTCTCTGTCGGCTGGGCTGGCGAACGCAGTCAGTGCGACGGCGGGCAATTCACCGCCTTTGTCTGCTGGCAAAGCGCGCAGCTTTTGAATCATCACGTAACCGTCTTCGTCAGGCATGCCGATGTCTGAAACTAACAGATCGGGCATCCAAACCGACAAAACGTCCAAGGCCTCGCGGACAGAACCGGCGGAACGAACTTCCGTGCCGTAACGATTCAGCATCACGCTCAACACTTCGCGGGTGTCGCGTTCGTCGTCCACCACCAGCACTTTGACGCCGCGCAAATTGCCCGAACGAGTCTGACTTTCCGGCAAGGTTTCCGGCCACAATTCGCCTTCGTGCGATTCGACCGTTTGCACCGCCAACGGCAGGGTAATCATGAAATCCGAACCTTGTCCTTCGCCGCGGCTGTAAGCGTAAATCGCTCCGCCGTGCAGTTCGACGATGTGTTTGACGATGGCCAGACCCAGTCCCAAACCGCCTTGCTGACGTTTGCTGGAACTGTCCGCCTGACGGAATCGGTCGAAGATGTGCGGCAGGAATTCTGGATCAATCCCTTGCCCGGTGTCGCTGACGATCAACAAGGCTTTGTTTTCCAGCCGCTCCAAACGGACTTCGATCAATCCGCCCGCCGGAGTGAATTTGATGGCGTTCGACAACAGATTCCAGACGACCTGTTTCAATCGTTCTGGGTCGCCATTGAACGGGCCAACCCATGGTTCCATCACGATTTGCATGCGCAGACTCTTGGCTTCGACCGAAGGCCGAACCGCGTCAACAGCAGCATCAACGACGCTCATCAATTCGACGGGTTTAGATTCCAGGCTGAGTTTGCCTGTGGAAATGCGCGAAGCGTCGAGCAAATCGCCGACCAAATGAGCCTGGGATTTGGCGTTGCGTTCGATGGTCGTCAAGGCGCGTTCGGCACTGGCGCGGTCGAGCGTGCCTGAACGAAGCATCTGCGCCCAACCCAAAATCGCCGTCAGCGGAGCGCGCAATTCGTGCGAGATCATCGCCAAAAAGTCGTCTTTCAAACGGCTGGCATTTTCGGCAGCCAGACGCGCTTCTTGTTCGCGGGACAGCAGCACGGTTCGTTCATCTTCAATGCGTTTGCGCTGAATGCCGTGAACCATTGAATCCGCAACTGCCGCGAGTGCGTTCACCGTGTCGGCTTCCAGTTTGTGACGGGCGAACATCGCCATCACGCCAATCAAATTGTCGCCGTCCATCAACGGGTAACCGGCAAATGAAACCAAACCTTCGCGCTCCGCCCATTCTTTGTCGCTGACGCGCGGATCGTTCAACACGTCGTTGGTCAGGTGCGGAGATTTTTCTTCGGCAATCAACCCGATCTTGGATTTGCCAACCGGCACTCGCGCGTCAGTTCCATCAAGTTGCGTGTAAAGTCCTGCGCTGGATTGAAGCTCCAACACCTGCTCGGTTTCGTTCAGCAGCCAGATGCGGGCAAACGCGGCGTCCAGGTGCTCCACAATGGATTCGGCGCATTCCTGCAGCATCTGCGGCAAGGTGTGGGTTTCATCGGTCAGAGCGGCGCTGATTTCCGCTCGCAAGGCGGCCTGACGATTCAATCGCGCCTGAATCAAATCAGCTTTTTTGCGCTCGGTAATGTCGCGCGCGATGCCCTGCATACCGATGGGCATTCCGTTTTCGACCAACACCATTGTGTTGATTTCCAACGCCATGCGACTGCCGTCTTTGCAGACGATTTCCAGTTCCAGCGGTGTTTTGAAAACCTTGCCGTGAACTTGTTCTGTGACTCGCTGTAAAACTCCGGGCAGAAATTCCGGCGCAATGATTTGGCCGATGTTCATGCGCATCGCTTCTTCGTGGCTGTAACCGGTGATGCGTTCGGACATTTCGTTGACCGTCTGGAAATTTCCTTGCAGGTCGTGGGTGTAAATCAGGTCGTTGGCGTTGTCGAACAAAGCACGATACCGCGCTTCGGCTGCTCCCTGAGCCGATTCGGCGCGCTGGCGTTCGGTGATGTCGCGGGCGATTCCCTGCACGCCAACCGGCTGGCCGTTTTCCAACAATAACCGGGTGCTGACTTCGACCGGCAGAATGCTGCCGTCTTTGCGAATGATCTCCACCGAAAACGGCGGCAGATTTTCGCGCCCGGACAGATGTTCCATGATTCGTTGCTGAGCTTCCGGCAAGTATTTCTCAACAACGACCTGCGCCATGTTCATGTGCAGGATTTCGTCCAGCGAATATCCGGCCAGCTTTTCAGCCGTTTTGTTCAGCGCCTTGAAATTACCTTCCAGGTCGTGGATGTAAACGATGTCGTTGGCGTTATCGAACAAGTCCTGATAGCGATTTTCGGCGGCGCGGCGAGCGACTTCGGCGCGTTTGCGTTCGGTCACGTCGCGGATCAGGCTCATGACCAGCAAACCGTCTTCGGTTTCGATCTGGCGACGAGTGATTTCAGCAGGGAATTCGCGGCCATCGCGGTCGAGCAGATAAAACTCCACTTGTTCGGCGTTGCCGGAAAGATTGCCAGTCAACAGGGCTTCGTCCAAATCAAGCAGCGCATCGTCTTTGGCTAAGGTCGGTTCGGGAACCTGTCCGCGCAACCGTTCGGGAACCAGCACTTCAACGCTCTTGCCCAACAATTCTTCGCGTTTGTAACCGGACAGCTTTTCGGTCTGAGTGTTGACCAGCACGATTTCGCCATCCTGGTTGGCCAGCACGATGGCGTCTGGCGCGAATTCCAACAACTCCTGAAAGCGGGTTCGCGCGGCAACCAGACTGTTAATCAGACTGCGCTGTTCGCGCATGTCGCGGGCGACGGCCAGCACGCCTGTGATCTTGTTCTGTTTGTCGTGCATCAAGCCGAGCGAGAAGCTGACGGGAATGTTCGCTCCGCCCAGAGTTCGCAAATCGGCGTCGAGGTTGGTGATGCGTCCGGTCGGAGCAATTTCCATCAACTTCCATGGCGTGGCCGGAATGTCGTCGGAACCGCACACAGCCGTCAGCGGACGTCCGAGAATCGAAGTTTCAGGGCATTCCAGCAAAGCGGCTGCCGCAGGATTGGCGCGAATTACGCGACCGGAACGGTCAGTCAAAAACAGCGCCTCCGACATCGAAGAGATCACCTGTTGAAACAGATCGCGCGTTTCGGAAATTTCCGCCGTGCGGCGCTCCAGCTCGAATTGCGCGTTGGTCAATTCGGCGTACGCGCTTTGCAAATTGGCGAACATATCCGGCCAGGCTGCTTCGTGCAGTTGGCGACGGTTTTCGTCACGATCTTCTTCAACGTTTCTGAATTTCCAGGTTGGCAGTCGCATTCAAAACCTCCAAAAGGGGGATCGGTTGAATGCTGAATTTTGAATGCTGAATGATGAATTGAATCGTCGCTAAACAATGGGGCGACAAATTTCATCATTCCGCCTTCATCCTTCCGCATTCCTTTTAAGGGTCAAAACTTCGTACGGCTCTAAGCAAATCAATGCCAGTGCATTCTTCAGGTTGTCCAAAATCTTCCAACAACGGTGTCGAAAGAATCGCTTTTTCATACGGTCCCGGCACGCCGAACGAATCCTGCGGCGAACTCATCCAGCCGGACGCGGTGATTATCTGGTAATTGGCAATCTGCCCGTTGGCGATCATCACGTAATGCATCAACGCACCTTGCGCGTCTTCCCAAAACCCCGCGCCGATGGCTTCCTGCGGCACACGAAACCGCGTGGACATGGCGGTTTCGCCGCGTTGCAAAGCGTCAAAAGCTTTCAGCAAATAAGTCAGCGCAACGACGCTGCAATACGAAATGTGATATGCGCGCGCTCGGTTGCGCTCAAAAGCGTTGGCGCGTTCGGGAACCTGCCAGATGACTTTCGTCGCCGGAAGCTGAAATTTCGGCAGGTCAATTTCCAGTCCGGCGTCTTTTCCGGCAGAACCGGTCGTATGAATAAACTCGTTTTTCAATTTGCCGCTGATGGCCGTGATCCATTGTCTGGCCAGCGCGCCAGATTCCATAGGCTCACGATCCCAACGCGGAGCCGTGTTCCAGGTGTAAGCGTTTTGCCAATCGCTGGCTGCCGGAACCGGGATCGTCAATTTGTTCCAGGGATGCAGCGGGGACAGCGGCACTCCCAGCGGATCAACTTTCAACGGATGACCGTTCCAGGCGGAATAAAACGAATGGTCAGCAAATTCTTCGATCCCGGCGCTGATTTCGGCCAGCTTGGTGGTTCTCAATTTGCCTTTGACGATCACGCCCGGCGTAGCCATTCGGCGTTCTCCCCAATCGTTGCACTTGTCAAAACGTGCGTTATAACCGGTCGGATCGTCCCATAATCCCGTGCTAATGAAGTTCGATTGCGTTTCACCTACGTGGCGGTATCGCGGATCGGCGGCGTAAAAGAACTCGACCAGATCATCCCAAACGGCGACGACTTTTTTGGCGTAATCCACTAACTGATTGATGCGCCCCAACACGCTCTGAAATGTCGCGCGATTGGCTTCGATTCCGACTCCGCCGGGAAAGATCGAAGACGGATGAGGATATTTGCCAAAGACCAGAGAGGCGACTTCGCAGGCGGTGCGCGTCAGTTGAATCGCTTCGCGGTAAAGCTGGCCGGTAAAAACATTCAACTCGGTCATGATTTCGCCGATGGTGCGAAGCCCATGAAACGCAGTTCCGGCGGCAGCCGTTTGTTGCGCGACAATCCACAACGAAGGATTGGTTTTGGCGACAACTTCTTCGGAATAATCCGGCCCGGCCACCAAAAACAAATGGCGCACGTGCGAAGCCAGCAATTCCGCCGCTGCTCCAAGCGAACGAACAATCGTGGCCAACGGAGGCGGCGCAATGCCGTAAGCCATTTCCAGCGCCTGAGCCGCCGCAATCGAATTGGCTCCGCTGCCTTGTCCGCTGACTCGGCTGGCCAGCGCAACGGCATCAGAAGGCGCGCGGTTTTTCAACAACAGTTCACTGCCGCGAAAGCTGGTGTTTTCCACGCGAACGTCAATGACTTTGCGCGCAGCGAAATCAATCAACGCGCCCAACGACAAACGCTCAGTGGCGCGTGTCAGCGGATCCACTTCCAATCGGTAAACGTGTGGATTGGCTTCGGCTTCTTTCAAAATCCGTTCGCGTTCGTTTGTAAGTTGCGGACGCACCATTTTTTCCAGCCCGAACGGATCGGCCACGCCGACAGCACGCATTCGCGCCTGTCCTCCTTTGTCGAATTCGATTGGCAGGTTTTTGAAAACCATCCTGTGTCAGTTTCTAGTCTTCAGTTTCCAGTTTCCAGTTTCCAGTTTCCAGTTTGGCTTCACTTACTGGAAACCGGAAACTGGTCGCTGGACACTTCTTCACGGATCAAAACTTCGCACCGTTCGCAGAATATCCACGCCGGTCAGGTCTTCCGAGCGCGCACATTCTTCCAACAGCGGAGTGTTCATAATCGCAGCTTCGTAAATTCCCGGCATGCCGACGGCGTCGCGCGGCGATCCCATCCATTCCGAAGGCGTGATGATCTGGTAATTCATCAATTTGCGCTCGTTGATGCTCAGATGATGAGTCACGGCTCCACGACCGCATTCCCAGAACCCAACGCCGATGGTGGTTTTGTCAGGCACGCGAAAGCGGCGAGACATGTGAACTTCGCCGCGCCGGACGTAATCGAAAGCTCGCAGCAAATTGGCATACGCGACAATTCCGGCGTAAGCGACTTGATAAGCCCGCGCGCGGATTCGTTCCAGCGTGTTGGGGCGTTCGGGAATCAACCAGCGAACGCTCATCGCCGGTTGCTGTCCTTTCGGCAAAGAGATTTCCATCGAGCGGCGTCCGGTGGTGATGAATTCGCAATTCTGATTCGCGTTCAGAGTGTTGATCCACATTCGCGCCAGCGCGCCGGTTTCCATCGGCTCACGATCCCAGCGCGGAGCCGCCGCCCACGAATACTTTCCGCGCCAGCTACGTTCCTGCGGAGCCGGAACGGTCTGTTTGTTCCACGGATGCCAGGGCGATAACGGGCCGCTCATCGGATCGGTCTCGAACAATTCACCTTCCCAGCTTTTGTAAAACGAATGGTCAATGAACTCTTCGATGCCGATATTGATGTCGCTCAAACGCGAAGTTCGTAACTCGCCGTTTATCATCACTCCCGGCATGGCCATGCGTTGCTGCCCCCAGCCGTTGCAATTGGTGTAACTGGCGTCATAACTTTCCGGGTCGTCCCACATCCCAACCGAAAACAGATTGCCCGGCAATTCGCCTACGCGACGATAACGAGGTTCGGCATCGTAAAAGAAATCCACCAGATCGTCCCAGATCGCCGTCACTTTTTTGGCGTAATCCAGCAACGTGTTCACTCGCCCCAAAACCTGATTGAAGGATTCCTTGTTGGCTTCGACGCCGATTCCGCCCGGCACAACTCCTGACGGATGCGGATACTTGCCTAACAAGACGGTAACGATTTCGCGCGACAGCCGCATCATCTGCAACGATTCCAGATACAAATGTCCGCTCAACGGATTCAGGCCGCGCATGACTTCGGCAATCGTGTCCAAACCGTGTACGTTGACGCCGGGAGCGGGAGTTTTTTGCGCCTTTCCCCACAACGACAAACTGGTTCGGCTGATTGCGGCTTCGGAATAATCCGGCCCGGCCAGCACGAACAAATGATGTGCGCTTTCGCCGATGACTTCGCCACAAGTTCCTAAATTCCTTGCCAGAATCGCCAACGGCGGAGGCGTCACGCCGCAAGACATTTCCAGCGCCATCGCCGCCGAAATCGTGTGCGCGACGCTGGAGGTTCCTCGCGCTCGACTGGCCAGGTGAACCGCGTCCGAAGGTTCGCGGCCAGCGGTCAGCAATTCGTAGCCGCAAAACTGAGCGTTTTCGATCCGGGCGTCCAGCACACGTCGCTGCTCAAAATCAATCACTGCATGAACCGCCAGATTTCCGGCCACGCGCGTTACGGGCGACACATTGAAATCCCAGACGTGCTGATTGTCGGCCAGTTTTTCCAGCGCCTTTTCGCGGTTCAACGCTCGTTGAATACGCGGATCGCTGTCTACGCTGAAAGGCGCAACGGCGTCTTCATCGCGCAGATGTGCGCGACCATAAGCGTCGAATTCGATTGGCAGACTTCTGAATGTCACAGGCAAAGAGAAAGAATCACGTGTTGAACGCCTGAAAACCTGTGTGAGGGTAGGCTGCGCTCAAATGAAAGTGCCGTTACTGCCACTACTGTTAAGAACGCCGTTGTTAGCAATCATCGTGAATATCATTTGGGGCTTTATTTTTTTGGGGCTTCAGGGATTCACGATGTTGCCCAAACTGTTTAACAGGCTGCTTAAAATGCCGGATCGGGTCTGGCGAGCGACATGTATTGATCTACAAAATCGCGCTCGGTGCATCCGATGCAGCTTCCGCCGACGCGAGCACATCCACCGAATCCCCTTAACCATCCGGTCACGGGAACCGGGCATTTGATCGCCGGACGATTCGACAGATCAAAACCAACTGCGGGGGGATATTCGACTCGCGGAGGCAACGGGTATGTCTCGTGGCCGTACAACCAACGAGGACGGCGTTCTTCATCCAGGTCCAGGGGCACCAGTTGAGCCAGATGAAGGAAGACGTAAGTCAGAGTTTCAATAAAACCTTCGCCGGTGGGGGCGCAACCCGGCACATTGATAATCGGCAAACCGCCTCGACTGCGGTAATCGCGTCCGAGGTAATCTTCCAGACCGCGCGCTCCAATTGGACTGCCATCTGCCGCCATCATACCGCCCCACGAAGCACAGCTTCCCATGGCAATCACTGCTTCGGCCTGCGGAGCCAGTCGGTCTACCCAATCGGCAGTCGTAATCGGTCTGCCATCTTGCGACGTTCCCAGCCGCGAAAAACTGCCCGAACCGGCCAATCGTTCGTTGGCAATCGCACCTTCCAGCACCAACACATACGGCGACAACTGCCCGGCGGCGGCGCGTTCCAAACTGGCGCGGAAGGCATCGCCGTTTTCCATCGCCAATTCCGGATGCACCAACATCACACGTGGCGCGTCCGGCACATTGCCCAGAATCAAATCTTCAATGCCGGGTTCCGACGCGCCAAGCATGGCCATCGTACACCCGCCATTACATCCCGCTCCCGACAGCCAGATCAGATACACTGCTTCGAGCGAGGACACTTCGCTCTGCATAGGCAGCTCCTCTTTCGCGCAAAAAACTCCTGAACTCAAACTCAAAAAGAACCTTTTGAAATTCTCTTACTCAGAACTTTTGCTTTTGTGATCGGTCATTTGATGAACCGATAAATGTGAACAAGTGGTAATCCCGCTTTAAGTTGGCGCGGATTATAAGCATGCGCCCAAATTGACGCAACCGATTCTCCATCCAGGCAAAATTAGAAACTCGCCTTCTGACAGCCACTCAATCGGCAACGACGGTGATGGATAGCAAAAAAATTGATGTGCCGGATGGGCTTTACGCAAAAGCTGCGTGAAGGGGCGTGGCAAGACAACTGAGGCTCTGGCTTCACTCACCAATAGCTTACTGACGAATGGCTGAGTTGGCATTACGGTCGAAACGGCACTTTGTTCGTTCGCCTGGCCTTCTCTTGTTGGGCACGATCCTCATCGTCTTTTTTCTGTTTACGCACAACCTCTCTTTGAGGACCTTCCGCTTCGTCCAATCGTATGGCTTCGGCAATGGCAGCTTGAGCTTGAGCGTTCAACCGTTTTGAATACGCCAACAAACCAAAGGTGGACTGTAAGGAGGATTGAAACAGGCTAAATGAATATTGCGAATCTTCCCACTGCGCAATGACTTTTTCGTTTCTGCTTGAATAGAACTTCTCTCCATCACTGTATTGTTGGGTCGAGGAAAGAGTGATCTCGATCGTGGGTCTGGACGCTGTTCCGTACTGCGCGGAAATCGCTTCGATGATGTCTTCAGCCGTCATGCCTTCAACGCGTTCCTTGTTATAAAAAATCACCAGGCGGAAAAGCTCTCCGTTGTAAAAACTGAACAGAATGTCTTTCACGGATTCCGGTTGAGGAGAAGAGTGGGTAAAGCTCAATGCTTCCCAAACCAATTCTTGAATCATTGCCGGGCGGTCATGGATGGTCTTCGCGTCCGATGGTTTCAGGCGAGCTTGTTTCGCCACGGCAGGCAATCTCATCCCGAACTGGAAATCACGGTACCGAGAAAGGTCATGCGTTTGGCCTGAAAGCGGTGTCAGCATTACCCCCAAAATCACGACTGTGACAATACTTGTATAAATCATATAGCTCTCCTTACTGCGGTGGAATTTCAAAAGCAGTCGCGTCTGTCTTCGCCTGGCCGGTCAATTGTCGCAGTCAATTATTGGCAAACTGCTCTTCATCTTTTGCGGGATTCTCCGCCACCGGCTCTGGAACCTTGCTCTTCAATGCTTTTCGCAATTCCTGAACGCGCGCTTGCTTGGTTTTGCGATTCTTGTTTTCACGATTGTATTTGGCTCTGTCGCCATTGCGTTTTGACATATACTTCTGGCGAAGACCTGCTGCCGGAATTCAACCAACAGCCTGCCTACGCATAACTGCTCAATCGCCAAAGAGGACGATGCTTTTCTGGATATGCCGGGAATGAGCAGAAACGCTTACATAAGGCATTCCCAAAGACCGTCTGGATTCCACTTGGGTAATTTCCAGGCAGTTAAAATTCTTCGACCTCAATTTCATCATGAGCTGTTTGATTGCCTTGCGAGTGGTTTTCTTTTCATCGCTCCCAAAAGCGCTGGTTTCTATCGCGCCAGCAATGTAGAAAAAATTCCAGCCCGCCTGGTTGATGATTTGTCGGAACCCTTTGATGTCGAAGTTTTTGACCAGCCGCCACCCATAAGCGTACGGCTCCGTTTCTAGCTGCATGGATTCCGGTAAGGTAGCGCCATCGGCTATCAACAAGGTTCCTGTTTTGATTTTTTCTTCCATAATCTCCTGCCAAAGTTTGTTACGCAGCTTGGCTGCTAAAAACCGTTTTTCAACTGCTGCGGCCAAGCCAGTCCATCAACTCGCCCAGACTGGCAGTTGCCAAACCAATGCTGGTGTCAGCCGCGCCGTAATACAGATTGATCGTATCGCCGTCCGGCGCAATCGTGTAACCGCAAGGAAAAACGACATTGCCCACATCGCCGTGCTGTTCGTAAGGTTCTTCGGGGCCAAACACCCACTCGTCTGCGCGCTTGATGCAACGCTCCGGCCGGCGCAAATCAAACAGCGCCAGACCAAGCCGGTAAATGCAACCGGCGGCGGTGTGTTTCACGCCGTGATAAATCACCAGCCAGCCGTGCGGAGTTTCTATCGGCGGCGGCGAAAGCCCTATCTTATTGGCATCCCACCAGGAACCGCGCCGGGATTCCATCATCAGTTTGTGACTGCCCCAATGGCGCAGGTCAGGCGAATAGCTGATCCACATATGCGCGCGCGGCCCGCTGACCGGGCGATGAATCAACGCCCAATTGCCGCCAATGCGATGAGGCAACAACGCGGCGTCTTTATTTTCAGGCGGCATAATCACTCCGTAGCGTTCAAAACTGCGGAAGTCTTCAGTGAAGGCCAGCGCCACTCCGGGTCCATCGCGGGTGTAAGCGGTGTAAACAACGGCGTATTTGCTCAGCTCAGGCACGAAAGTGATGCGCGGGTCTTCAATGCCCCACAACTCTTCGGGGAATTTGTCAGGCTCAGGCAGCAGCGTGGGTTGCGGATCAATTTGCCAATCGCTCACCCCATGAACCGACCTGGCCACAGAGAAATGAGAAAGTCCGCGTCTGCATTCCACGCGGCACAACAACAACGTTGTTCCATCCGGCAACATCGTTGCGCCGGGGTTGAAGACGCTGTTGATCGGATAAGGCCAATCGGCGGCGCTCAAAATCGGATTGAGTTTATGACGGCGAAAGAGTTCTGGATGTTGATTGCTCATTGAGTTTCCGGCTTCAAGGAATGAAGCCCATTTTCGGCCAGGCGTAATTCCAGCAGCGATTGCAAAAAGGCCAAAGTGGATTCAGCGCCCTGATTTTCGTTCGGGCGGTCGGGATGCAAACCATCACGGCAACCTCCGGTCGTTGGGTCGTAGATGGGGCGGTTCAGATCATTGCGACCTAGAAACCATTCAAAAGCTCGGCGAGATTCTTTGCGCCATTGTTTGTCGCCCGTAATTCGATGAGCTTCCAAACAGGCGGAAATCATCACCTGGGCTTCTACTGGCTGTTGGTCGAAACGCGCGCGTTCGCCGTCGCGTGAGTAAAAACCGTTCGAGCCAATTGGAACGAAATGCCCGCCCCCAGCTTCCGATCGCTGCAAATCAACCAGCCAGTTCAGCGATTCCAACCCGGCCTCCGTCATCGCCTGATTCGACAGAGATTGGCCACACATCATCAAGGCTTGCGGCAGAACGCCGTTGCAATAAGTCAGCCTGGCTTCGTACCAGCACCAGTTATCCGAACGATGTTTTTGATAACAAGCCAACAAGCGGGCGGCTAAATCTTCCAGCACTCGACCGGCTTTGCGATCTCCCGTGTATCGTTTGAGATATTCGTGGACGCCAATCAGCGCAAATGCCCAGGCGCGCGGGCTGCGAGTGGCGAGAATGGCTGGCAACGCCTGCTCGAAAACCCAGCCAGCCATGCTCTGCAAAGCTGGCGTGTTTGAACGACCCAGCACTGTGCCGAGCGCCAGCAAGGTGCGGCCATGACTATCTTCCGATCCGTTCTCTTCCAGCCAGTTGCGCTGGTAGCCCATAAAGTTGCGAAAGCGTCCGCTGTTGGTGTTAAAGGCATGCCAGACGAAAGCCAAATATCGCGTGGTCAATTCTTCCGCTTCACTGTTGCCGATTTCTTCCAACAAAACGCTCACCAGCAACGCGCGGGCGTTATCGTCAATCGTGTAGCCTTCGTGATAGTTGGGAACTGTAAAGATGGCGTGCTGGAACATGCCGGTGTCATCCGTCATACGACGCAGGTGATCGAGTTTCAACGGCGGCAATTCACCGGGCCTTTTATCCATCGGTTTCACTGCCGGGCCTGGCTGGTTGTAATGACGGCGTTCGGCGCGGGCGCGTTCAAAACTTTCGACGTAACTGCGCGCCACTTGAGGCCAGATCATGTCCCGTCCGAACATATAAGCCCGTTTGCGCATGGCGTGACGTTTGGCTTCGTTATCCAGCAGGTCAATGACCTGTTCAGCCAGCGCCGCCGGATCGCGGAAGGGAACCAGCGCGCCACGTTCATCGGCCAGCATTTCTTCGGCGTACCAGTAAGGCGTCGAAATGACTGCTTTGCCGGCGCCAACCGTGTAAGCCAGCGTACCCGAAGTGATTTGCGCTTCGGTCAGGTAAGGTGTGATGTAAATATCCGCCGCGCCTATGAACTGCACCAGTTCTTCCAGACTGACAAAGCGGTTGTAAAAAATCAGGCTTCCTTCAACCCCTTTTTCCTGAGCCAGCCATTGCAGCGACAACCTGTAGGTTTCACCTTCGTTCCGCAAAACATGCGGATGCGTCGCGCCAACCACGATGTAAACCACGTTCGGATGTTTCGCTAAAATCGCAGGCAGGGCTTCAATGACGGTTTCGATGCCTTTGTTGGCGGAAAGCAACCCAAAGCTGAGCAATACGATTTTGCCTTCAACGCCAAACAGGTCTTTGTGAAAGCTGGGGTCTACGAACGGCAAATCAGGAATGCCGTGCGGAATGAAATCAATCTTTTCCGCAGGCACATGGTAAATGTCTTTCAGGAACTCTGCGCCCCGCTCGCTCATCACAACCAGACGGTCCGACAAGCCCGCGACTTGCTCCAGCACGCGCCTTTGATCTGGGTCGGGATCTCGTAACACAGTGTGCAGAGTGGTGACGATAGGCATATTCAATTCGTTCAGCAGCGCCAGCACATGACTGCCTGCGCGTCCGCCGAAAATGCCGTATTCGTGTTGCAGGCAAACCAAGTCTACATTGTTGATGTTCAGGAAGTCAGCGGCTCGGCGATATGAATCAAGGTCTTTTTCGCCCAACTCAAAGCGTACGCGGTTCGGGTAGGCATAACCCGCCTCAGTGTCGTTAATCGGCACCGCAATGCACCTGATCTCGCTGTATTCAGCCGCAATGGCTTCGCACAAATCGGTGGTAAAAGTGGCAATGCCGCACTGGCGCGGCAAGTAATTGCCGATGAATGCGAGACGGTTTACGGAATTGGTTGTGCCAGGTGTTATCAAAAACTTCTCCTAATCACTCACCACAGCCTGGGCAGCCTGGGTGGGTGCCAGCATCAAATGAATCTTACAGAATGAAAGATATGTTCATTGTCACTCGGTATTCGGTGACTTTGCCATTTTCGACCACTACTTTCAGGTCTTTGACCCAGGCGCTACGCACATTTTCCTGGGCCTTACCGGCATGCTTGATCCCTTTGTTGACGGCGTCTTCAAAACTGACAGCGGATGACGATGTAATCTCGGTTCCTTTGGCAATTGACATGGTTTTTCCCCGTTATAGTTGAGGCAGTGGGCGTGATTGTGCCTTTCAATTTTTATTGCACGCGAACTGAAAGTTTCGTTCAGCAACAAAACTCGCAATTGTTTTTTTGAATAGGTCGGCTTGAGGCGTTTCTTGAATCATCATTCTTTTTCCTTTCGGTTTTGGCCCCCAGACAAACATTGGCTGGCCATTTCAGTGTCGCTACAGTTTTGGCCGGCAGCCAATGCTTTAGTACTAACAGAATCCAGTTCGATCCATCGCTGTTTGATTGCCTCATTGTCCTTAGCCAGCATCGCCCGTCGTTCTTCCCTATCGTGCAGCCAGATTTTTTGTACAACTGCGGCCTTTCGCGTCAGTTCCGCTCTGCGTTCCAGATTTGTCATAATTTCTTGTCTCTGTTGTCTATCACTGAAACGGCAACTGGCGACAGCCCGCATTAGTTTTACAGCAGCAAGCCAGGATGATAATGGCTGAGTCGAAAACTTGCTCAATTGCATGGGCAGGATGTGCTCAAGTACCTGCTGTCGAATCTCAGTATTGGCGTGGTTTTGACGCGATTACATAAAAAGCCGGTTTGAATGGATTTGGACAACTCATATTTTTGAGTCGAAAGTCGCTTGTTCCGGTTCACAAACCCCTTCGGCAGAGACAAATGGCTGATGAAACTACCGGACAACCATTGGCCTGCCGCTGGCAGCAAGCGTTCAGTCATTATGGCTGAACGCGCCTGTTCCCATTACCTTTCTCCCGCTGCAACTCTATCAACTCAAGGAAGAGAGTTAATTCTCAAAACTGTTAGCGATTCAAAATTGATAATAGCCTCATGCTGCTTTATTGTCGGTGCGCTCTCGCACATACAAGGGCCTATTTCATTCGATAGGCAGCGGCAGACACGGCGCCAACGGCCTTATCGGCCGTCTTCTTGAGCTTGTGTGTTTGCAACCGCACACATAAGCCGGAATGAACGGCAATCGCTTTTACTCAGGTAAAAACCAAGGATGCTGATTATGCCCATCTCTTCGCCAGCCATAAGTCCCATGGCAAACCGCCTGCTGGCTGCTTTGGACAAGGTCGAGTTTGAGCGACTTCAACCCGACCTGGAATTGATGTCGCTGTCGCTCGGCCAGGTCATCTATGAATCGGGCACGCAGATGACGCATGTTTATTTCCCAACGGACTGCATTATTTCCTTACTTTACTTGATGGAAAACGGCTCGACAGCCGAAATAGGGGTGACCGGTTACGAAGGAGTGGTCGGCATTGCTTTGTTTATGGGCGGTCAAACGACTCCCAACCGGGCGGTGGTGCAAAGCGCAGGCAATGCGTACAAAATGAGCGCAAAATCGCTACAAGCCGAGTTCATAAAAGGCGGCACGTTTCAACAGAGCCTGTTGCGCTACACACAGGCGTTGATCACCCAAATCTCGCAAACCGCCGTCTGTAACCGCCTCCACTCTGTCGAACAGCAACTCTGCCGTTGGCTGCTGCTCAGCTACGACCGCCTGCATTCTGACAAGCTGGTGATGACGCATAACCTGATTGCCAACATGCTGGGTGTGCGACGGGAAGGCATCACGTTGGCCGCCAAGCAACTGCAAGAACGAGGGGTGATTTCTTATGTTCGAGGCACCATTACATTGCTTGACCGTCCAAAATTGGAAGCCACTGTTTGCGAATGCTATCAGGTCGTCAAAAGCGAATACGATCGCTTGCTCGGCTAACGTCCATTTTCAATGGACGCCGATCTGTGATCGGCGTGTCAGGTGAAATAAGTCAGTCTTCCATCTCGACTTCTATCAGGTCGTGGCTCTGTTTTGGTGTTCTGCCCAGAATCAGCCACGCCGTCGGCACAACGACCATTCCCATTCCCAGCAATGAAAGCGCGTTCACGGCGTGATTCCAAAACACAACGTCGAAGATCAGCCCGAACAGAATCTGCGACAAAGCGACGACGGAAATCTGGGTCGCTTGTCCTTTGGCAAAAGCCATAGTCATGCCTATCTGCCCGGCGACTCCAGCCAAGCCCACCAGCACCAGCAACGCCAGTGTAGTTTTGTCCGTCAACTGCGCCGAATAGTCTTTGCGATTGGTCGCCAGCAAAAACAGTGTCGTCGCCAAACTGGCTACGCCGGAAAAGTGAACGACGATGGCGCGAGGATCAATCTGTTGCAACCGATTTAATCCCAGCATCGCAATCGAAGTGCAAAAGGCTCCGCACAGCGCCATCAGGATGGCGAATTTGCCGCTTTGAAAATGTGGCTGCTGAATCAGTGCAATGCCTACGACGCTGACCAGCACAGCAACGCCGATGCCGGTCGTCGGTTTTTGTTTGAAGACCAGCCATAACAGCAACGTCACCCAGATCGGAGCCGTGTTCATCAAAGTCAGCGTGTCAGAAACCGGCAGATGCGCCAGCGCGTAAAAGTTGCAAATCATCCCGGTGCTGCCCGCCAACGAACGCACCCACAACGTCCGCGAACCGAACAAGATCAGTTTGACCCCAGCGAGCTTGGCGATGATGAATGCGAAGAAAAAGGCTACGGCGGCACGAGCGACGACGACCAATTGCCAGTCACTGCGTTCTCCGGCCAGATGGCTGACCGAAGCCATCACCGCAAACGCCAGCGAAGCCCACAGCATGTGAAAGTAAGCCGTTTGATTGTTCAGTCGTGTGTCACCGGAAATAGATGAAGACATTCGTTCCCTTATTCATTGTGACTTGATTCGATAAGCCTGAGCATAACGCGGCGGCTCCGACAGCGGCAACGCAATTCACAAATCCGCCACGATGGACAACAATACCGGCGATTCGGTTTTCCGCGAATCGCCAACCCAAAACAATTCTGAGGACAAATGTTATGTTGCAACGTCTGCGTTTTCTTTTCGCAATCCTTGCCGTTGGACTTTTTATTGCGCTGCCTTGTTTCGCCCAGCAAAAAGCTTTGACGGCTGACGATTACGCGCGCGCCGAAAAGTTCATGAGTTACAACACTGCGCCACTGGTTCTGCGTGCGGGAGTTCGCCCGAACTGGCTGCCCGATGGAAGATTCTGGTATCGCGTGGCGACCGAAAATGGCGCGGAGTTTGTGTTGGTTGATCCGGCACGCGGAACTCGCGGAGCGGCTTTCGACCACGTCAAAGTCGCGGCAGCGCTTTCGGCAGCGGCTGGAGCAAAATACGAAGCGACGAAGCTTCCTTTTCAGCAAATCGAATTTTCAGCAGACGGCAAAACCATTTCCTTCAACGTCGAACGCCGCCGGTTCAACTGCGATGTGCTGGGCAATCAATGCACTGCAACTCCCACCACTGGCAATCGCGGCAATGAACAACGCGGAGGCAGGTTCGGCGCGGATTTGATGTCCACTTCGCCGGATGGCAAACGCACGGCGTTCATCCGCGATTACAACTTGTGGGTGCGCGAAGTGGCGACCGGCAAGGAAACGCAACTGACGACTGACGGAGTGAAAGATTTTGGCTACGCGACGAACAACGCGGGCTGGGCGAAAAGCGATAGCCCCGTGCTGGCGTGGTCGCCTGATTCCAAAAAGATCGCCACCTTCCAACACGACGCGCGTGGCGTAGGCGAAATGTACCTGGCCACCACCGTCGCCGGTCATCCAAAACTCGAAGCCTGGAAATACCCTCTGCCCGGCGATGCCAAGATTTTCATGATTGAGCGCGTTGTGATTGATGTAGACGCCGCCAAAGTCACTCGGCTGAAAATGCCAGCCGACGCGCATCGGTCAACGCTTTGCGACCACATCGTCTGCGGAGGAACTTGGGCTGACGTGCAATGGGGCGCCGACAGCGCGCAACTCGCGTTCGCCTCGACTTCGCGCGACCGCAAACAGGTCAAGTTGCGTATCGCCAATCCACTGACCGGCGAGGTGCGCGACGTGATGGAAGAAAAAGTGGACACCTTTTTTGAATCCAGCGCGGCTTCCAGCGCTGGGCGCGTTAATTGGCGCTACTTGTCCGCATCCAATGAAATCCTCTGGTATTCGCAACGCGACGATTGGGGACAGCTTTACCTTTACGACGCCAGCACCGGCAAGCTGAAAAACCAGATCACGACGGGCGCGGGCAACGTCACGCATCTGCTCCGCGTGGATGAAAAGAACCGCCAGCTTTACTTCGTCGGCGTGGGCAAAGAAAAAGGCCGCGATCCGTACTTCCGCCACTTTTACCGCATTGGCTTTGACGGCAAGGGCTTGAAGCTGTTGACGCCCGAAGACGCCGATCACGACATTTCGCTTTCGCCGTCGGGCGGATTTTTCACCGACAGTTATTCCAAACCCGACGTGCCTCCGATTGCCGTGCTGCGCGACGCTGAAGGCAAACAGATTTTGACGTTGGAAAAAGCAGACATCACGCGACTGTTGGCTATGGGCTGGCAACCGCCGCAACCGATCACAGTCAAGGCGCGCGATGGAGTGACAGATATTTACGGATTGCTTTACAAGCCGACGAAACTCGATCCGAGCAAAAAGTATCCCATCGTCAACAACATCTACCCCGGCCCGCAAACCGGCAGCGTGCGCTCGCGCAGCTTTTCCACTGGCGGCGATCAACAGGCGCTGGCCGAACTCGGCTTCGTAGTCGTTCAGCTTGACGGGCTGGGCACACCGTGGCGCTCGAAGTCATTTCATACCAAGTGGTACGGCAACATGGGCGACAACACGCTGCCCGATCAGGTGACTGGGATGAAACAACTGGCGCAGCGTCACAGTTGGATAGACATCGAACGCGCAGGCATTTACGGCCATTCGGGCGGCGGCAACGCGACAGCAACGGCGATGTTCAGCTACCCGGACTTTTTCAAAGTCGGCGTCGGCCAGGCTGGCAATCACGATAACCGTTTGTACGAAGACGATTGGGGCGAGAAATGGCAGGGCTTGCTGGTCAGCAATCAGGACGGCACAACCAACTATGACAACCAGGCCAATCAATTGATGGCCAAAAATCTGAAAGGCAAATTGCTGCTGGCGCACGGCACAATGGATAACAACGTGCCGGTTTACAGCACCTTGCTGGTCGTAGACGCCCTGATCAAAGCCAACAAAGACTTCGACCTGATTATGTTCCCCAATCGCGGCCACGGTTTCGGCAATGAACCGTACATGGTTCGCCGCCGCTGGGATTACTTCGTCAAACATTTGCTGGGAGCCGAACCGCCAAAAGGCTTTGAGTTGAAACCGCCTGCTGCTTTTTAACACTGCGCCCCAAACATCAAAGGAAACCTCGAAATGAAACGTTATTTGCTGACTATCGCCGTAACTTGTTTTTGTTTGTTTGCCGCGCCTGTCTGGGCGATTCAGGAACCAGTTGATCGAGACCTCATCGCCAAAATCCGCGACGAAGGTCTGAATCGCTCGCAAGTCTACGAAACCTTCACGCACTTCACCGAAGACATTGGCCCGCGTTTGACCGGCTCGCCCGCTTACAAAGCCGCCGCCAATTACGCACAAGCCAAATTGAAAGAATACGGCCTGGAAAATCCTCGTCTGGAAGCGTGGGAATTTGGGCGAGGTTGGGCGCTGGACAAGTTTTCCATTGAAATGGTAGAGCCGCGCTATATGCCGTTGATTGGTTATCCTGAAGCGTGGTCGGCTTCGATGGCTGGCGAAATCACCGCCGCTCCGATTTTCCTCGGCGACAAAAAGCAGGAAGATGTTGCCCAGATGCGCGACAAGCTGAAAGGCGCAATTGTCATGAGCCAGCCGATTCAGACTTCGTTTGAGCGCGCCGACCGTCCACAACCGACTTTGTTCGATCAGCCTGTAGCCATCGGTCAGCCGCGTCCGCCCGCAGGTCCAGCCGGTTCTTTTATCACTCCGCAAAACATGGCTCGGATGCTGCGCGAAACCGGCGCAGGCGTTGTGCTTCGTCCGAACCGAGGCGAGCACGGAACTTTGTTCGTGCTGGGACGCGACAATGGCGAAGCCGCTTTACCCAGCGTGGTGCTAAGCGCGGAGCACTACAACATGATCGCTCGGATGATTCAGCGCGGCATCAACGTCAAGTTGCGCGTCAATCTGCAAACTCGTTTTCTAACCGAAGACAAAAACGGATACAACGTGCTGGCCGAATTGCCCGGCACTGATCCCGCCTTGCGCGATGAAGTTGTCATGATCGGAGGCCATCTGGATTCGTGGCACTCTTCGCCCGGAGCCACAGACAACGCAGACGGAGCCGCCGCAGTGATGGAAGCAATGCGAATTTTGAAATCCATCGGTGCGAAACCGAAGCGCACGATCCGCATGGCTCTGTGGGGCGGCGAAGAGCAAGGGCTGCACGGTTCGCGCCGTTACGTTGAAAAATATCTGGCTGGCGAAGCCAACAAAGCCGCGCGCGAAAAGTTCAACGTCTATTTCAACCTTGATCCCGGATCGGGGCCGATTTACGGCTGGTATCTGGAAAACAATTCGCTGGTGAAACCAATCTTTGACGCCTGGCTGGAACCGTTCAAAGATTTGGGAACGCGCAAAAACATCCTGCAAGGCATAGGCAACACCGACCACGTGAGCTTTGCGCGCGCCGGAATGGCTGGCTTTAATCCGGTGCAGGATTACGTGGATTACGACGTGCGAACGCACCACACGAACATGGATACCTTCGAGCGAGTCAAAGCCGACGATTTGAAACAATGCGCGATGGTGCTGGCGTCGTTCGCTTATCACGCCGCTGTGCGAGCCGAGAAAATCCCGGTTCCTGCAAAGGATGCAGAAAGATAACAGCTAACTGATTGAAATCGCTTTACTGTTCGATTTAGTCTGGCGTCGAAATTCATCCGAACCAAAAGGACAACTTATGGCTGCATCAAATTTCGCCACAAAGAACGACACCTATCGCAAATTGATGGGCAATGGCCTGACTTACCGCATCCCACGTTTCCAGCGCGATTACAGTTGGACTGAGGATGAATGGGAAGACCTTTGGCTTGATATTCAAGACACCATCAAAGAAGGTGGGGAACCAGCACACTACATGGGCTATCTAGTACTGCAATCAGACGACGAAAAAGTCTTTGACGTAATAGATGGGCAACAACGACTGACAACACTCAGTCTAATTGTTTTGGCCGTACTAAAAAACCTGCAGCGATTGATTGACGAGGGTAAAGACGCCAACGATAACCAAAAGCGCCTGGAAACACTCCGTAAAAATTATATTGGCTATCTCGACCCTATAACACTTATCCCGCGTTCCAAGCTCACACTTAACCGCAACAACGATAACTATTACCAAACCTACCTTGTCCCACTTAGCCGCTTGCCACAACGTGGGTTCCGGGCATCCGAGCATAGCCTGCGAAAAGCCTTTGAATGGTTCGATAAAAAGGTTAGCGAATACGCTCGTAAAAGTAGCCTGGTTGAAGGCGTGGCACTTGCGACTCTGGTTGAAATGGTAAGCGACCGGTTGTTCTTTACTGTTATCACGGTGACGGACGAACTGAACGCTTACAAAGTCTTTGAAACGCTCAACGCGCGCGGCGTGCGACTTTCGGCGACAGACCTTTTGAAAAATTATCTTTTCTCGGTGCTTGATCGCAAAGGCCAGCACGAACATGAACTGATGAAGCTGGAAGACCGATGGGAGGCAATGGTAAGCCGCCTGGGAAGCGAAAGCTTCCCAGATTTTTTACGAATTCACTGGAATAGTCGCCACTCTTTTGTGCGACAAGCGGAACTCTTCAAAGCAATTCGCGGACAAGTCAAAACCGATCAGGAAGTCTTCAAATTGATTCGCGCAATGGAAGATGATGTTGACGCATATCTTGGCCTGACATCGCCGGAGACTTCATCCTGGCCGCCTAAACTGAAATCTTATGCTCAGGAACTGAAGCTCTTTGGGGTTCGCCAGCCATTTCCCCTGTTGCTGGCAGCTCGAAGGATGTTCAACGATCAGCAATTCGAGCCAATTTTACGAGCCGTTGTCATGATTTCGTTCCGTTACAACGTCATCAGCGGCTTGCATGGCAACGAACAGGAGCATGTCTACAATCGAGTGGCAGGAAAAATTTTCAACTTGGAATCAACTACAACCAACCATGTATTGAATGCTTTAAGTCCGGTTTATCTTTCTGACGAAACATTCCGCGCTGCTTTCACGGATAAGGTCTTACGCACAAAACAATCTCGCAATGGCCGTATCGTTCGTTACATTTTGTGTGAATTAGAAAGACGGCTAACCGGCCAGGACTACGATTTCAACAGCGATACTTTCAATCTTGAACATGTGCTGCCTCAAAACCCCGGCGCAGGCTGGGATCAATTTTCCGAAGAAGAAATCGAAGCAATGGTCTTTCGATTGGGCAACATGACTTTGCTGCAATCGTCGGCCAACCGAGACCAGGGCAATGAGGATTACGCAACAAAACGCCCTGTTTACGCACAAAGCGGCTTTGCCGTGACGCGCAAACTCGCCCAAGAAAATGCCGAATGGAATCCCGAACGGCTTGCTGCCAGACAAGCCTGGATGGCCAAACAAGCCATCGCTATCTGGCAAATATCCCAGCTTTCCTGATGCTGCTTATGGCCACGACTCCCATCCAGCAAAAATTTACCGAAGCGATTGATGCTTTGATCGAACAAGTCAGGGAAGATCCTTCGATCTTGGCGGCCATCCTGTGCGGCAGTTTGTCTTACGATAAAGTCTGGGCGAAATCGGACGTTGATCTGGTGTTGGTGACAATAGACGATCGCAAATTCGACACCGAAGGCATTTCGCTTTACGCCGACGGAGTGAACGTTCACGCGCTGTTGCTGTCGCGGACGGAATTGCGGCGGACGGTGGAAGGTTCGCTGGGCAATTCGTTTATGCACTCGTTTTTGGCTAAAGGGCGATTGCTGTACACGCACGATCAAACGATTGCCGATTTGTTTGGGCGGCTTCAAAACATAGGCGAACGCGACACGCAGGTGCAGTTGTTGCAAGCGGCGACCGGCGCTTTGCCCGCCATTTACAAAGCGCACAAATTTCTGCTGACTCGCGGCGATCTGGATTACACCGCGTTGTGGATTCTTTATGCAGCGACTCCGCTGGCGAAAATCGAAGTCGTCAGCGCGCGTTTGCTGGCCGACCGCGAAGTCATTCCGCAAGCGATGAAGTTGAACCCGGCTTTGTTCAAAACGATTTACTCCGATCTGCTGAACTCCAAAAAGACAAAGAAAAACGTGCAAGCGGCTCTGGCAAAGATTGACGCTTACCTTGCTGAACGCGCGCCGGAACTGTTCGCTCCAATTCTTGACCATCTGCGTGAAGTCGGCGAAGCGCGCTCCTGCACCGAAATTGAAGACCATTTCAAACGGAACTTCGGCGTCGAACATGTGACAACGGCGTGTGAATACCTGGCTGATCTCGGACTGCTTGGCAAAGCTTCGACGACTGTTCGCCTGACGAAAAAGAGCAACGTCAGCGTGCAGGAACTTGCCTTCTTTTCTTTTGGAGGCGGATTCAATGAAGTCTAAAGTTGCTGACAAGCCTCAGCCGGTTATTTCAGCCAAAGACGCCCGCCGCCTTTTTCTGGGCGCACAAGGCCTGCTTGCAGACTCGGCGCGCAAAGCCACGCGCGCGACGTTGGCCAAACTGATTGAGCAAATGGGTTTCGTCCAAATTGATTCGATCAATTACGTCGAACGCGCTCATCATCTGACTCTCGCCAGCCGTTTAGACGCTTACCGCCACGAACATTTCACACACCTGCTGGAAACCCAACGACACTTGTTTGAGCATTGGACGCACGATGCTTCGGCGATTCCGACCGGATGGTTTGCACATTGGAAGCCGCGCTTTGCTCATTACGAAATCAAGCTGCGTTATCGCTGGCTGGGGACGCGGATGGGCGACAAGCCGGAGAAGGTTTTGGCCGATGTGCGTGAACGCATTGCACGCGAAGGACCATTGCGTTCGCAGGATTTTGAACACGACCGCAAAGGCAAAGCCGCCGGTTGGTGGGATTGGAAGCCGCAAAAAGCCGCGCTGGAATATCTGTGGTTCAGCGGCGAATTGATGGTGACGCGGCGCGACGGTTTTCAGAAAGTTTATGACCTGACAGAGCGCGTGTTGCCGTCAGCGGTCAAACTCGCGGCTCCATCAGAAAGCGAACACATTGAATGGGCTTGCCGCACGGCGTTCGAGCGGTTGGTCATCGCTACATCAAAAGAGATTGCCGATTTTTGGCACGCCATCACGCTCGCTCAAGCTCGGCAGTGGTGCGAACAAGCGGCAACATCCGGCGAGATTGTTCCTGTGATAATTGAATCCGCGAACGGCGAATCGCCACGCGCCAGTTTTGCGCTGGGCGATTGGCAACAACGATTGCGTAAGCTGCCCGACGCGCCTGACCGCATGCGTTTGCTTTCGCCATTCGATCCTGTCATTCGAGATCGTGCTCGCGCGGCAAGATTGTTCAACTTCGATTATCGCTTTGAAGCTTTCGTGCCCGAACCGAAACGGCAATACGGTTATTACGTGCTGCCGATTCTGGAAGGCGAGCAATTGGTCGGGCGCGTTGATCCGAAATTTCAGCGCGAACGCGGCGTGTTGGAAGTTCGTAAGGTCTTTTGGGAACCAACGATCAAAGTGACCAAAGCTCGCAAGACACAATTGGATGAGGCTCTGGCACGACTGGCCAATCTGGTTGGCGCAGTGAAAGTCGAAGCAACGCTGTAACCAACTCCAACCCCTAATTGAGGTGACTTCTGTTATGAACACACGAATCAAAATCGGTAGCTCTGTTTTCCTGATGATCGCGCTGGCTTCGCCTGCCTTGTTTGCTCAAACGCTGGATCAAGCCAAGGTCGTTGCTGGCGCGGATAGAGCAGTCGAAAAGGCCGCCAAGCTCTCTCCGGCGTCTGCGCCCGGATGCGCCGTTGGCATTTCGTTGGCTGGCCGTCCAGTTTACGAAAAGGCCTTCGGCATGGCGGAGATGGAACACAGCATTCCAAATACTCCGCAAACGATTTTTGAATCCGGTTCGGTGGCCAAACAGTTCACCGCAGCCGCGGTCATCCTGCTTTCGCTGGAGGGAAAGCTTGGGCTGGATGACCCTGTCAAAAAATACATACCGGAATTGCCTGATTACGGCGCGCCGCTCACCATACGCCATTTGCTCAATCACACAGGCGGCGTGCGCGATTGGGGTTCGGTGCTGGCACTGACAGGGTTTGGCAGAGGCGACCGTATGATTTCGCAGACGCTGGCAATGGATGTCATCACGCATCAAAAAGGGGTGGATTTCACGCCCGGCGCTGAGTATTCCTATTCCAACAGCGGTTATCAGTTGGCCGCGACCGTCGTCGAACGTGTAGCGAAGCAAAGCCTGCCTGCTTTCACCGAAGAGCGATTTTTCAAACCCCTGGGAATGACGAAAACAAGTTGGCGCGATGATTACCAGCGGCTGATTCCTGGTCGTGCTCAGGCTTACACCGGATCGCTTGCCGGGCCGTGGCGATTGTCCATGCCGTTTATGAATGTTTACGGCAACGGTGGAATGCTGACGACCGTCGGCGATTGGCTGAAGTGGAACGCCATGCTCGATTCGCGTTCGATGGGCGCTCCGCTGGTTGAAGCTCTGGAAACAACCGGCGTGTTGAACGATGGCCGAAAAATCACCTACGCGCTGGGCGTAGTCGTCACCAATGAAAATGGCATTCGCAAAGTCTCTCACGGCGGTTCGACAGCGGGTTATCAAACTTTCCTTTCCCGTTACCCAGACCTCAAACTTTCAGTCGCCGTGATGTGCAATAGCGCGTCCAGAAACCCTGCGGTTTTGGATCGAGACATTTTCAACGAAATCGCTGGACCTTTTCCGGCTCCAACGCCACCAGAAACAATCGCGTTGAAACCTGAGGAACTACAAAAGTACGTGGCTTTGTGGCGCAACGAAAAAACGCATCTGCCCGAACGCACTGTAGTTGAAAACGGCGTCTTGCGTCTGGCTGGTCAAGCTGTGTTGCGTCCGTTGCGCGATGGCTCATTTCTCGGCGGATCGGCGCGGATCCGCTTTCAGATGGGAACGAATGGCAAACCGATTTCCGTCGAAGTAGACACAGGCGAAGCCATCAACCGATATTTTGCCGAAACGCAATGGACGCCCACGCCAGATGAACTAAAAGCCTTCGCTGGCGTCTGGCACAGCGAAGAAGCCGGAGCATCGTTCACTATCGCGGCTGAAGACGGCAAAGCATTTTTTGTCCAGCGACCAAACACCCGTCTGCAACTGCGTCCGCAATTCAAAGATCACTTTAGCCTCGGACTTGGCCAGGTGCTTTGGGCAACGCGCGACGCCAACGGACGAATCACAAAATTACATGTCGGCGCAGGGCGAATGCGCGACATGCCTTTTGAGCGTGTTGGCAGCAAATAACGCATCACACCGAGTGGAACAGGTTGCGAACCTGTTCCACCAATCTTTACCTATAAAAGTCCGATCTAGCGAAATGGCTGAAAAGTCAAAAACGAAAGCCCGCACAACCATCGCCGTGCAAGGCGCGCGCGTACACAACCTGAAAAACATCTCGCTGGAAATCCCGCGTGACCGTTTGATCGTCGTCACAGGCTTGAGCGGCTCCGGCAAGTCCTCGCTGGCTTTCGACACGGTTTATGCCGAAGGGCAGCGGCGTTACATGGAATCGCTGTCGAGTTACGCCAAACGCTTCGTCGCCCAAGTTGCCAAGCCTGACGTAGATTTTGTCTTCGGCCTCTCGCCAGTTATTTCGATTGAACAGAAAAACATCGCCAACAATCCGCGCTCAACCGTGGGCACGATGACGGACATTGCCAGCTACCTGAACCTGCTGTTTGCCACCATCGCTGAACCGCATTGTCCGCGCACCAATGAGCCGACGCCCAGCCGCAGCGCCAATCAAATTCTGGAAGCAATTCTTGGCTTGCCCGAAGGAACTGAAATTGAATTGCGCGCGCCGGTCTTCAAGGTGTACGGCGAAGAACTGGATTTCGTCTTCACCGAGCTTCGCAAAAAAGGTTGTCGCCGTTTGATCGTGGACGGCAAGCCGGTGGACATTTCACACGAAGTCGAGCTTGACGAGGCGAAGGTCAAAGACATGGACGCAATCGTGGATCGGTTCATTGTCAGCCGCAAACACGAAAAAGCCATCAAAGCCGGAATCGCGGCTGCGTTACTGGTAGGCGACAGGCTGATACAGATTCACGTTTTGAAGGTGGGGCAGGATCATATCCTGTCCCACCAGCCTAAGACTCGCATTGGCAAAGGGCAGGATACGATCCTGCCCCACCAGCCTAAGACTCGCACTGGCAAAGGGCAGGATACGATCCTGCCCCACCTGCCAGTTAGCGCGACGCATCATTTTGTTTACGGCGATGTCCAGCCTGATTTCTTTGTCTTCAACTTTCCTGAGAGCGCCTGCATTACCTGCAGCGGACTCGGCGTCAACAAACTCACGCATCCCGAATTGCTCGTACCCGACCCCGAACGTAGCATTCGCGGCGGCTGCTTCGTGCGCGAAGCGTTTAATTACAAGCCGGACAATTGGGACGGACGCATCATGTTCAGTCTGGGCGAAGCGTTGAAATTCTCGCTCGATACGCCGTGGGAAAAGCTGCCTGAGAAAGCGCGCAACGCGATCCTTTATGGCATCGAGAAAAAGTTCAAAGTCGTCACGCCGCCCGATGCTAAAGAGTTGAGCAAACGCAGCGATTGGGAAGGCAAAGAGATCGGCTTTCACGGCATCGCGCGGCGCATCGAACGCCATTACCGCCGTTACCGCCAGCGCGGCGAAGCGAGTTCGGGGATGGAAGCCTGGCTGGACAAGGTAATGGTTGAACACACCTGCCCGGATTGTAACGGCGCGCGCATCCGAGCCACGCGATTGCTGTTTACCATCGCGGGCAAAAATGTTTACGAATTCGGCCAGATGAATTTCGACGAGTTGCACGCCTTCCTCGGCACGATCAAACCAACTGGACGCGGCGCTGATGCAGGCCGTCAGGTGCTAAATGAAATTCGCGGACGGCTGGAATTGCTGCTCGGCATCGGCCTCGATTATCTGAATTTCAATCGGCGTTCAGGTACGCTCTCAGGCGGCGAATCGCAGCGCATACGGCTGTCTACGCAAATCGGATCGGGCTTGATGGGGATGCTTTACGTGCTGGACGAACCCAGCATCGGGCTGCATCCGAAAGACAACGTGAAGATGATCGCCACGCTGGAACGGCTGCGCGACATCGGCAATACGGTGATTGTCGTTGAACACGACGAAGACACGATTCGCGCCGCCGACCACGTGATTGAAATGGGCATCGGCGCAGGCATTCACGGCGGCGAAGTCGTCGCACAAGGCACGTTGAAAGACTTGCTGGCCTGCAAAGCTTCACCGACCGGACAGTTCCTTTCCGGCAAACGGTCAATCGCAACGCCGAAACAGCGGCGCAAAGGCAACGGCAAACAACTCATCATTCGCGGAGCGCGCGAAAACAATTTGAAATCCGTCAACGTGACGATTCCGTTGGGTCAAATGGTTGCGATTACTGGCGCGTCCGGCTCCGGCAAAAGCACGCTGGTCAACGAAATCCTGTTCAAGGCTTTGTGGAAAAAGCTGGAAGACACACGCACGCTGCCCGGCGAACACGATGGCGTAGACGGCTTGGAGCACGTTCACAAAGTCGTCAACATTGACCAATCGCCGATTGGTCGCAACAGCCGCTCCAATCCGGCGACATACATTGGCTTTTACGACACGATCCGCGACCTGTTCACTCGCGCGCCGCTTTCAGTTGAACGCGAATACAAACCGGGGCGGTTTAGCTTCAACGTCAAAGGCGGTCGTTGCGAAGAATGTCAGGGCGAAGGTGCCATCACGACGCAGCTTTATTTCATGCCCGATGTAGAAGTCACTTGCGGCGCGTGCAAAGGTGCGCGCTTCAACGCCGAGACGCTTGAAGTCACGCTGCGCGGCAAAACCATTGACGACGTGCTGAACATGTCCGTCGAAGAAGGCACAGCGTTTTTCAAAAGCGAACCCGCCATCGGCAAGAAAATTGAAGTGCTGAATGATTTGGGGTTGGGCTATTTAACGCTCGGCCAATCGGCGACGACGCTTTCCGGCGGCGAAGCCCAGCGCATCAAAATCGCTACGGAACTGAGCAAGCTGCAACGCGCGAAGCACACGGTGTACATCTTGGACGAACCAACGACGGGCTTGCACTTGGCTGATATTGAAAAGCTGCTGGAATCTCTGAACCGACTGGTAGACGCCGGGCACTCGGTGCTGTTAATCGAACATCACCTTGATGTCATCAAGACTGCTGACCACGTCATTGACCTCGGCCCCGAAGGCGGCCACGCTGGCGGCGAAGTCGTCGTGACGGGTACGCCGGAAGAAGTGGCGGTGTGCAAACGGTCGCATACTGGGCGGTTTCTCAAAACGCATTTGCGAATGTGACGACTTGCCTTCATTGCATGCTTGCACAGTGTTAGGCTTTGCTGTTTCATTTGCCTGAATGAAATTCGAGGTTATCAGCCCGATTCTGGAGATAAAGGTCATTGCGAGCGGCACTGGAGTTGACGCTCGCTCATACCTGCGTAAGGCCTATGGTCGAGGACGTTGGCGAAAGCTCAAAGGAATTGCCACAGTCCTGTTGGCAAACGGTGCTCAACGCAAAGTAGAGTTGCATTGGTACGAAGCTCATGGAATGGCTTTGTTGCACGAATAGGTTGTTGCCGCTGCGGGAGCGGCAGTCTGGTAAGCT
>CADECP010000013.1:167149-168991 GCA_902825875.1 uncultured Acidobacteriota bacterium | reverse complement strand
GTCCTAGCATCAGTCCTAGCATCAGTCCTAGCATCAGTCCTAGCATCAGTCCTAGCATCAGTCCATGATGATAAGTTAGGATAAAACACGTCTTTGGAGGAAATATGAATCAGTTTGCAAAGATCGTTTTTTGTTCAGTTCTGGTAATCGCATTGGCAGTGGCTAGTTACGTAAAGTTCAATTCTCAGCAGGTTGTTGAAGCAAGCTCCTTCACAGGATGGACTGTGAAGCCAATTAACAAATATGCAGGGCGGGATATGGTTCCCGTCGGTATCACTAAGCTTAGCGTCAAAGGGAAAGACCTCTCATTTGGGGAATCACTGTTTTCAAAAACGCATGATTTAGGCGATTCGACGGTGACGATACGTGGTTTTTCAGACAAGGTCATAAAGTCAGTACAATTAGATTTAGTTGTGCGTGATCCGCAAACAAATGCGTTTATTGCTTATTCACCTGCTGCTGGTTTCACAGGGAGCATTCCACGAGGCTCAGAAGCTACAGCAAATTTTTCTACCGATAAAATAGCATCTTTGGCAACAGCGATGGCCGCACAAAACATTTCGCTAAAAAATGCAGTATTAGAAGTCGGCCATGTTTTCTTTGATGATGACACTAGGTGGTCAAGAGGATATTTATTACGTAGGGATGAAGTTGATCCTAAGTTGTGGATTGTTATCGGCATGGAGAATCAGGCGAGCTACTTACGTAAATCAATTCGAAATGGCTATCAAGTTTTTAATTCTAACTCTGGCTGTGCTTCATTTGCCGGGCAGGTTGAATTCGAATGTGCTCCAGGATGTCATAGCTTTAACGATCAGATAACCCCTATTCCAGGTTTTAGTGTCCTTGGGTCTGGCCAGTCGACTTGTGGGATAATCGGTGAACCATGTAGCAATCAAGTTTATGTTTTCCGTGTAGGCGACTGTCTAGCCGACTAAGTGTTGGTTTATGTTGATAGCCTATTTTCCCCCGATCCCAAGATACTTAGTCTTGAAGGTCGGGGGGCTAGCGACTAAATAACTAGACGAGGGAATATGATTAAGCTTATCTCCATATTATTTATTTGTTGTCACCTTATTTATGCTGCGCCGCAGTTGCGTATGCGAACCATTGAAAATACAAAGCGTGAATCAGGGCCAGAGCCAGCGCCAGTTGAAATAGTTGGCCTTCGCGTTGGCAATGCCGCAGTTAAGCAGAATGTTGCTTTTGTTGCGGGCGACGACTGGATATCTGAGCTAGAGACGACAATTAAGAATCGGTCGCAAAGTACAATTACAAATTTAGTTATTACTTTCGAGATGCCATCAAATAGCCAGTTTGCCAATATCCCCATTGCATGGTTAGGAGGGCAATGCAATTATGCTGCAACTCCATCCAGTATTTCTATCAAACCTGATGAGACGATTACGATCAAATTTAATAAGGATGAACAAGTTGCTGCTAGTTACAAAAAATGGCGTAAAACCATGGCAGATAATGGCATATCAAGCATTGAGCAAGTTAGGCCAATTATAGATGGAGTTCTATTTGAGGATGGGCGACGTTGGAGTCGGGGCTACTTTTTGAAAAAGAATTCAGATGACTCCAAACGCTGGGATGTAATACGTTAATTGCCGTCTGTATCAAGTTTCCTAGAGCCGTTTCATCAGAGTTAAAGCAGAATCACCTTTGTAATTGCGGAAAGACTTTTGAAATTTTGCTGAGCAAATAATCGCCGTACGTTCCGCTGAATTCGTGGACGCTGGTTTGATCCCAGCGATGTTCGCAGTCGTCTTCGGCAGGCAGGTTTGGCTGGATGGCTTTCACTTCGGCGTTGAAATTGGGATCGAAGAAGAAGGGAAA
>CADECP010000013.1:13935-167049 GCA_902825875.1 uncultured Acidobacteriota bacterium | reverse complement strand
TTTCGATTTCACCTGCAAGCCGCCGGAATCATCCTGCTTCAAGATCGTCAACAAACCGTAATCGGTGTGTTCGCCGACGCCCCAGCCGCTTTTTTGGCCTGACGGGTAATTGAAGATGCGAAAGAGCGTCAGCGGATCAGCCGTGTAGCGGTCGGCAAAGTAACTTTCCGCCAGTCCCAAGCTCAGCGTAATTCCAGCCATCAATCTGTGGCCGAGTTCAGTCATCGCATCCATGTATTCCAGCACGGTTTCTCGAAATTGCGGCGGATATGCCGGAAACAGATTCGCGCCGTGCATCGGCGTTCCGGCTTTGACCAGTGGATGTTCTGCGCCGAGTTCCGCGCCGAAGTAAATGCCTTCTTTCCAATCAGGCTGTCCCGAAGTCAGTTCATCGCCAACAGGGAAATATCCGCGCCAGACCCTGCCGCCAAGCGCCATACGGATTTCCATTTTGCGTTCCAACGACTGAGCGAAAAACTCGCGGCTCAAGGCTTCCAGCCGGTTTTGCAATTCGACATCCACGCCGTGGCCGGCGATGTAAAAGAACCCGAAATTACAGCAGGAGTGTTTGATCTGCTTGGCCAAGGATTGATCGTCGGTTGCGCCGCGCATTAGCGAGTTGATGTTGATGATGGGAAGTTGCGAAGTCATTTTCGAAAAATGGTTGGCATACAGGATTGCAATTGTTCTCAATGGCGGTAAACGCCGGTCATTCTTGTTACCGGCGCAAAGTTATCATGCTTTTGCCCTGTCGCCAGTTCATTGATTCAAAATGTGGTAACAATACCAATGAACAAGCTGCTTCGGACTTTTTCTTTGACTTGCCGCGCGGCTTGATGGTCTAATGCGCGCCTGATTCGACAGGCCCTGCCTGACCAAAACTTAATCTGGATTTGGTCAGTTGCATCACGAAATCCGACCGATTATCAAACCCCGACACCTTGCAGAAAAAATAGATCATCTGTTTTGCCGTTTGGCTGCCCCAGGCTCGCTCAGGCATTGGCCGCAGGAGAACCGACGATGAATTACAACACTCCCTCACCCTTCATAACTTTGACTTCCCGACTTCGTATTTTGATGCCAATCGTAGTGCTGATTTTGGCGGTGACGTTTCCGATTGCGCGAAAAACCGCTTCGGAGCTTTCGGCGGCGACGATCGAAACGACGATTTCGACCATTGCCGGTGGTGGATTCGGATCGGACGTTCCGGTTCGGCAAGCGCCGATGGTATTGCCGACGGCTGTGGCGTTGGACCCGCGAGGGCGCGGGTTTTACATCGTTGACGAAGTGGACGGAACCAGTTTGCTGCGTTTTGTGAATACCTTGACCGTGCCGGTGACGCTGGCCGGAGTCACTGTGCAACCCGGCAACATCAATTTGATCGCGGGCGGCGGCGTTCAAAGCAATGATGGCGTTTTGCCGCGTGACACTGATCTGGCTCAAGTCACAGGGCTTGCTGTTGATCCTTCAGGAGACGCCGTTTACCTCAGCATTCCTTCGTTTTTTGCCATTCGCGTCATCAATATCGGCACACAAAATCTGACGGTGTTAGGCAAAACGATTACGCCGGGAACGATCAGCAGCGTGGCTACGCTTGATCTGGCGACTTTTAGGTCTGTGGCGATTCAACCTTCGACTAGAGATATTCATTTTGTGGCTGGGCGGCTGGTGTTGAAACTGAACAGTTCTGGCGGACAAGTGGTCGTGGCTGGAGGCGGCAATCCTGCCACTGGCAACGGCGATGGCAATCCTGCCACGCAAGCCCGGCTGACCACGCCGACCGGAATCGTGTTTGATAACTCCGGCAATTTGTTGATCGCCGACGGCGGAGACGCTCGCTTGATTCTGGGCAGCATTCGTAAAGTCAATCCGCAAGGCATCATCAGCACGTTGATCGGCGGGTTGGAATATCCTACCGGAATCACAACCAACTCCAGCGGAGACGCTTTCGTTGCGCTCGGCAATGCACAGCAAATCGTTCGGATAACCCCCGCAGGCGTAAAAACGACCATTGCCGGAAATCCCAATATGGTTTTGTGCGATCCGAACTTCACCCCGACTTGCGGTGATGGCGGATCGGCAAGCCAGGCGTTTTTGAACATTCCGGACAGTACGGCCAGTATCACGCTGGTCATTGCCGTGGATGGGCGCGGATTTTATCTGCCGGATTTTCGATACAAACGAATCCGGTTCGTTAATTTGAGCGGCGGCCCGCAAAACGTTCTGGGAACTAACATCGGCTCCAACGCCATCAACACGATTGTCGGCAGCGGCCAGCCTTCGCCGTATGACGGAACGCAGGCGACCTATTCCGAAATGTTCGTTCCAACCGGAGCCGCCGTTGATGCCCAAGGCAATCTGTTCATCGCCGACACGGGCAACAACCGGCTTCGATTCGTCAATCGTACCAACGCGCCTGTGACGTTGTTCGTCACCACACCACACGCCATGACTGTGCAACCCGGCCAGATCATTACGCTCAACCGCGAAGCCGGAGAGTTTCAAGTGGATGACCGCATTACCACTGCGCTGTTTCTGACTCCGCAAGGGATGTATGCGACGCCGAACGGGCTGTTCATCGCCGATTCACAGGCTGGAGCGTTGATCAAAATTCCACCGACTTCGGTTACGGGGCGACGCAGCGGAGTGATTCGGTTTCTGAACACATCCAACAACGATGTGGTGTTTTTTCCTAACAGCGACAACCGGATTGTCGTTCCTCCAGGCCAGATCAAAGACATTGGCGGAGTGCGTCCGCCGACAAACCCGCAAGTTTTGGGCGACGGATTGCCCGCCAACCGGGTCGCGTTTTTCCCGACTGACGTGGCGGTTGATCGCGCCGGAAACATTTTGATCGCCGATCAAGGAAACAATCGCATTCGCAAAATTGACGCTCAATCGGGAACCGTCAGCACGGTTTTTGGCGACGGGACTCAAGCGACATTGTTTGGTCCAACCGGCATTGCCTTTGACAATGCAGGGCGCTTGCATATTGCTGACACTCGCAACAGTCGGATTTTGAGGCAAGATACGCCGACCGCCACAACGTTCAGCGTCATCGCCGACAGTACGCGCAACATTCGCCGACCGCGCGATTTGACAGTGGATGCCGCTGGCAGAATTTTCATTACAAACGCGCAAAACCACCAGATTCTCGACCTCGATGCTCCGAACAACTCGCTCGGCACGACCAGCGTTGTGGCTGGCACTGGCAATGCGGGCTTTTCTGGCGATGGCTCAAACAGCATTGAAGCAAGGTTGAATTTGCCGAATCCCGGAACGCTGACCAACGACATTCAGGTCACGTGCAGCATTCTGGCCTTGCCCAACGGTGATTTGCTTTTTACCGACACCGTCAACAACCGCTTACGAATGCTGAAGCGCACCGCAGTTACTCCGCCAGTGGTCAGCGTGTCCGCCGCCAGCTTTACCGGTACGGAAGTCGCGCCCGAAGCTATTACGGCGGCGTTCGGCGACAAACTGGCGACCCAGATTCTTTCGTCCAATGGAATTCCGTTGCCAACAACTTTGGCCGGAACAACCGCCAGAATCCGTGACAGTCTGGGTGTTGAACGCGCCACGCCGCTATTTTTCGTGGCTCCGACACAGATCAATTATTTGGTTCCGACCGGAACCGCTCCCGGAGCCGCAACCATCACCGTTGTCAATTCCAGCGGAGTGATTTCAACCGGTTCGTTGAACATCGCTTTGGTTGCGCCCGGATTTTTCACCGCCAATTCCAGCGGGTTGGGAATCGCATCTGCTGTCGTGTTTCGTGTCAAAGCCGATGGCACGTCAGGTTATGAACAAATCGCACGGTTCGATGCGACGCAAAACCGGATGGTTCACGTGCCGATTGATCTTGGCCCGGAAACCGATCAGGTGTTTTTGATTTCCTACGGAACAGGCTGGCGATTCCGCAGCAGCCTGAACGCGACTCGCGTGACCATCGGTGGCATTGTTTCCGAAGTGTTGTTTGCCGGAGCTTCAGAAGATTTTGTCGGGCTGGATCAATGCAACATCCGCATTCCACGCGCCGCCGCCGGTCGTGGCGAAGTCAGCGTAGTGCTGACTGTGGATGGAAAAACGGCAAACACCGTTACGATCAACGTGAAATAGCGCAGTGCCAGGCGAGGAATGGTTTTCAGCCTGTTCCTCGCTTGGCAAAGCTTTGAAGAGCTTTGCAGAACTTTACAGATCATTGACCAAAGTAGACGGCTGAAACCTCGCTTCGAGCGTTTGTCGGTTTGCAACATCAACGGATGCTGCAAACCGTAATTGATAACAAACTCAAAGGAGCGAACCTTATGAAGAAAATTCTTGTTAGTGTTTTGGCCGTCCTGGTATTTGCCACGAGCCTCATTATTCAGCCGACATCGGCCAAAGTTACCCGGCCAACATCCCAGACCAAACAACCCAACATCGTTTTCATTCTTGCCGATGATTTGGACGAAGTCGTCATGCCTTACTGGGATGCCATGCCGCAAACCGCTGCGCTGTTGCGCGATCAAGGCATTCAATTCACTCAGGCGTTTTCGCCAACGCCGATTTGTTGTCCGGCTCGGTCAACGATTTTGACCGGAAAGTACGGCCACAACACCGGAGTCCTGAACAATTCCGGCCAGTACGGCGGCTGGGCGGCTTTTGTCGCCAATGGCAACGAACAAAAATCGTTGGCTGTTCAACTGCAAGCAGTTGGTTACAGCACGGCATTGATCGGGAAGTATCTCAACGGAATCGAAGAAGACCCGCTGCATGTTCCCGCTGGCTGGTCGGAATGGTACGGCTTCGTGGATAACCTGTCGTACACGGGCTACAACTACCAGATGAATGAAAACGGCAAACTGGTCAGTTACGGCACAGCCGAAAGCGATTACGCGACGGACGTCGTCGCCACCAAAGCGACTGATTTCATCACCCGCGCCGAAGCCAAAGACGATCAGCCGTTTTTCCTGTACGTCTCGCCGACTGCGCCGCATTTGCCGTTACCACCGGCTCCGCGCCACAAAAATCATCCTTACAAACATGCCTTTTCGCCGCGTCAGCCGAATTACAACGAAGCTTTTCTGGCTGACAAATCCAGTTGGTTGAAAGCCACCGGAGACGCTCGCGCCAAGATGGTAGACGTTTGGAACGACGTGGATTATCGCAATCGAATGGGATCGCTTTACGCGCTGGATGATTTGGTTGCTTCGGTCGTCAAAACGCTGGAAGCCAACGGCGAACGCGAAAACACTTTGATCGTTTTCACTTCGGACAATGGATACAACCTTGGCGCTCATCGGTTGTTGCACAAGATGGCGCCTTACGAAGAATCGGTTCGCGTGCCGTTGGTCGTCGCCGGGCCGGGAATCGCTCCGCGCAAAGAAGATCGCATGGCGTTGGAAATTGATTTCACCCCGACGTTTTTGGAGTTGGCAGGAGCCGCGATTCCTTCGGATGTGGATGGTCGTTCGTTGACGCCTTTGTTTGGCGCGACTCAACCGGAAGATTGGCGAACGGATTTCATCGCGCAATATCTGTCTACCGGCGACAGCCAGCAAGGAGTCGGCACTGAAATGGCTCCGGGATACGAATGGCTGGCATCGTTGCAGGACATTCCCAGTTACAAGGCGCTGCGAACGACTGAATATACTTACGTCGAATGGCAGTCGTTCAATGGCGGGATCGAAGTTGAACTATACGACCTGCGCCAGGATCCGTATCAACTGTTCAATTTGCTGAGCACGCCGCCGGGCAGAGCGCAATATCAAAAACTGGCTCAGCAGTTCAGCTATCGCCTAAAAGCATTGGAGCAATGCAGCGGCGCTTCTTGCCGGTAATCAGCAGGCAAACTATTGAGATGTGCAAGCCATGGCTTGCTCCACATTAACCACGGAGAGCCTGGATCACGCAGGGAGCAACGGTTCAGAATCATCGCTACGTTGCCACTGGTGATTCAGGGTCTTGTGGTTATTTTCCGTATACGCAGGTGCAAGCCGACCTCAGCCACAACAAACAGCATTTATCTAGCCAATCAAAAAGATTCATTGGACTGACCAATACGATTTGCGTATTTTATGTGCGGTGCAAGTGTCAGTTCATGCACCATCATCACTACCAACAGAAAATTTGTATCCGAGATTCGAATCACCATAGTCGAGGTTTGAACGTAATGGCGGCTTCAAAGGGGAATAACAAGCTGATTCTTGCGACGTTGTCGCTGACCGCTAAATCGGCGTCAGCGGCAACCGTAAAAGCTGCCCCGAACGCCAAACGCAGCCTTATTCGCTGGTGACAAAAGTTAAGGTCAAATCCAAAGACTAAAACGATTGGAAGCCTCAGCGAGATCAAAAACACTCGCTGAGGCTTTTGAATTTCCGGCTGTACGACTGAACGCCGAAAGACGTGAATCAAGCGGCAGGCCAACGTCTATCTAAACCAGCCACTTAGTTTCCGACTTTACTGTCTGAAAATTTAAGCGCAAGGACGAAATTGTATGATTCGCAACGAGCCACCAGCAAAACAAGGTTTGTATGATCCCAGCTTTGAACACGATGCCTGCGGTATGGGCTTCGTCGTTGATCTGAAAGGGCGCAAGTCGCATGAAATCGTCGAACAGGCGTTGCAGATTCTGGTCAAGCTGAAGCATCGCGGCGCGGTCGGCAGCGAAGTCAACACAGGCGACGGCGCGGGGATTTTGGTTCAAATTCCGCACGAATTTTTCCTGAAAGAATGCGCCAAGCTGGGAATCAGTTTGCCCGAACCAGGTCAATACGCAGTCGGCAATCTGTTTTTGCCTGCCGACAATGACAGTCGTCGCGCCTGCGAAGAAATGTTTGAAGCCGAAGTTCGCAATGAAGGGCAGGAAGTATTGGGCTGGCGAGACGTGCCGGTGGATGATTCGATGATCGGCCCAACAGCCAAAGCCGCCGAACCATGTTTCCGTCAGGTGTTCATCAAACGCGCAGCCGATTTGCCGGATGGCCCAGGCGGACTGGGTTTCGAGCGCAAGCTTTGCATCATTCGCAAACAGAGCATTCGCAACATCCGCAATTCGGGTTTGCCGCAGGCCAGAAACTTTTATATTGCCAGCCTGTCGTTCAAGACCCTGATTTACAAAGGTATGCTCAGTTCCACGCAGTTGCGTCCTTTCTACCTGGACCTGCAAGACACGGATTTCACGTCGGCTCTGGGAATGGTTCATTCGCGCTTCTCGACGAACACCTTCCCAAGTTGGAGCCGCGCGCATCCTTATCGTTACCTGTGCCACAACGGTGAAATCAACACGCTGCGGGGCAACATGAACTGGATGCACGCGCGCGAAGGTCGCATGAAATCTTCGCTCTTCGGTCAGGAAGATTTGCAGAAACTGCTGCCAATCATTGATGTCAACAACTCCGATTCGGGAATGTTCGACAACGTTCTGGAAATGTTGGTTTTGACGGGGCGTTCGATTGCTCACGCGATGATGATGATGATTCCGGAACCGTGGTCTGGCGATCCGTCAATGAGCGAAGAGAAGCGCGCGTTTTACGAATACCATTCCTGCATGATGGAACCGTGGGACGGCCCGGCGGCTGTGGCCTTCACCGACGGCGTTCGCATCGGAGCCGTGCTGGATCGCAACGGATTACGCCCGGCGCGATATTACGTCACCAAAGACGACCGCTTGGTGATGTCTTCGGAAGTCGGCGTGCTGGACATTGCGCCGGAAAACGTCGCTTACAAAGGTCGCTTGCAACCCGGTCGTATGCTGCTGGCCGATCTGGAACAAGGCCGCATCATTGACGATGAAGAGTTGAAAAACGAACTCGCCCGGCAACATCCTTACGGCCAATGGCTGAAAGAAAACATGGTCGCCATTGAAGCCTTGCCTTCGCCGAAACACGTTTACGAAACCGATCACAAAACGATGCTGGTTCGGCAACAGGCATTCGGTTACACGCACGAAGATTTGCGGTTGATTATGACGCCAATGGCACGCGACGGCGTTGAAGCAACCGGTTCGATGGGAACCGACACGCCGCTGGCTGTGCTGTCCGACAAACCGCAATCGCTTTACAACTATTTCAAACAACTGTTCGCGCAAGTCACCAACCCGCCTGTGGACGCCATTCGTGAAGAGTTGATTATGTCCACCGAAACAGCCATCGGGCCTGAAGCGAACATGCTGGAACCGGCGCCCGAAGTCGCTCGGTTGATTAAATTGTCTTCGCCGATTTTCACCAACGAAAACCTGGAAAAGCTTCGGCAACTTGGGCAATTGGGCGACAAAGAAAAGATGGGATTCAAATCCATCACAATTCCGATGTTGTTCAAAGCCAATGGCGGCCACGCCGAATTGGAGCGCGCCGTGGATGAGTTGTGTCGGCAAGCAAGTAAAGCCCACGCCGAAGGATTCGACATCATCATTCTGTCTGACCGTGGAATTGATCGGGACTACGCGCCGATTCCGGCGTTGCTGGCTGTGTCGGCGGTGCATCACCACCTGATGCGCGAAGGCACGCGCACTCAAGTCGGTCTGGTTTTGGAAACCGGCGAACCGCGCGAAGTGCATCATTTCGCGCTGCTGTTGAGTTACGGCGCGCGCGGCATCAATCCGTACCTGGCGTTTGAAACGCTGCACGACATGATTAACCACGGCATGTTGAAAGACGTGACTCACGAACAAGCCGTCGCCAAATACATCAAAGCCATCAACAAAGGCATCGTCAAAGTCATCTCGAAGATGGGCATTTCGACCGTGCAAAGTTACAGCGGCGCGCAAATCTTTGAAGCCGTCGGCTTGAAGCAGGAAGTGATTGATAAGTACTTCACCTGGACGCCATCGCGCATCAGCGGCGTAGGCATGGATGTCATCGCCAAAGAAGTTTTGATGCGCCACAACCACGCTTACCCGGATCGTCAGGTCAACGGCCACGCGCTGGAAGCGGGCGGCCAATACCAATGGCGCGCCGACGGCGAAGCGCATTTGTTCAATCCGCAAACCATTCACACGCTGCAAAAAGCCACGCGCAGCGGCGATTACAAAACCTTCAAAGAATACAGCCGCCTTGTTGACGACCAGGCCAAACAGCTTTACACGCTGCGCGGATTGTTGAATCTGAAATCCAATCGCCCGCCTGTGCCGATTGATGAAGTCGAGCCGGTGACGGAAATCGTCAAACGCTTCAAGACAGGCGCGATGTCTTATGGCTCTATCAGCAAGGAAGCTCACGAAGCTTTGGCCATTGCGATGAATCGCATCGGAGGCAAAAGCAACACTGGCGAAGGCGGCGAAGACCCGGATCGTTACATCCCAGACGAAAACGGCGACAGCCGCAACAGCGCCATCAAACAAGTCGCTTCGGGGCGATTTGGCGTGACCAGCGAATATCTGGTCAACGCACAAGAGATTCAAATCAAAATGGCGCAAGGCGCGAAACCCGGCGAAGGCGGCCAGTTGCCCGGCAGCAAAGTGTATCCCTGGGTCGCCAAGACCCGGCACTCAACGCCTGGAGTCGGTTTGATTTCACCACCGCCGCATCACGACATTTATTCCATCGAAGATTTGGCGCAGTTGATTTACGACTTGAAAAACGCCAACACGCGAGCGCGAATCAGCGTCAAACTCGTTGCCGAAGTCGGCGTCGGAACTATCGCCGCCGGAGTCGCCAAGGCGCACGCCGATGTGATTTTGATTTCAGGTTATGACGGCGGCACAGGAGCTTCGCCGCAAACCAGCATCAAACATGCCGGTGTGCCGTGGGAGTTGGGCTTGGCCGAAGCGCATCAGGTTTTGGTGCTAAACGACCTGCGCAGCCGCGTTCGCGTTGAAACCGATGGCCAATTGAAAACAGGCCGCGATGTCGTCGTAGCGGCGTTGTTGGGAGCCGAAGAATTCGGTTTTGCCACCGCGCCGCTGGTTACACTGGGCTGCATAGTCATGCGGGTTTGTCATTTGAACACCTGCCCGGTTGGCGTAGCCACGCAGAATCCGAAGCTGCGCGAACGCTTCAACGGTTCGCCGGACAACGTGGTGAATTTCATGTACTTCGTTGCTCAGGAAGTCCGCGAATTGATGGCCGAACTGGGCTTCCGCACGATCAATGAAATGGTCGGCCACACCGAATGCCTGGAAACGCGAAAAGCGATTGACCACTGGAAAGCTCGCGGTTTGGATTTCACCGCCATCCTGCATCAGCCCGATGTTCCTGCCGAAGTCGGACGTTATTGCCAGATCGAACAGAATCACGGCATCGAAAAAACTCTGGATCACAAAACCTTGCTGGCGTTATGCGAACCAGCGTTGAAAGAAGGCAAAACCGTCAAGGCGCGATTCCCGATCACCAATCAGAACCGCACCGTCGGCACGATTTTGGGCAGTGAACTGACTCGGTTAAACGGCGCTGGCGGTTTGATGGACGATACGATTCAACTGCATTTCACAGGTTCCGCCGGGCAAAGCTTCGGAGCGTTTGTGCCGCGCGGCATCACGCTGGAATTGGAAGGCGATTCAAACGATTACGTCGGCAAAGGTTTGTCTGGCGGCAAGATCATCGTTTATCCGTCGCGGGCTGCGACCTTCAAACCGGAAGAAAACATCATCATCGGCAACGTCGCGTTTTACGGAGCGACTGGCGGCGAAGCCTACATCAACGGAGTTGCGGGCGAACGGTTTTGCGTTCGCAACAGCGGAGCCCACGCCGTTGTCGAAGGCGTAGGCGATCACGGTTGCGAATACATGACCGGCGGTCGCGTAGTTGTGCTGGGCAAAACCGGGCGCAACTTTGCGGCGGGCATGTCCGGCGGAGTGGCCTATGTGCTGGACGAAGACGGAACTTTCTCTGACCGCTGTAACCGCGAAATGGTGTCGCTGGGGCAACTTGTTCATTTCGCCGACGAAGAAGAATTTGAAACCGTTCGCACGATGATCGAACGCCACGCCGAATTCACCGGCAGCCGCCGCGCTCAGGAAATGTTGGACAACTGGGCGGAATGGCTGCCGCGCTTCATCCGCGTCATGCCAAACGATTACAAGCGAGTGCTGGACACCCAACGGCAAATGCGCGCCGAAGGCTTGGGCGAAGAAGAAGCCGTCTGGGCCGCATTTGAATTGAACTCCACAGACATTTCGCGCGCGGGCGGTAAATAAGCTTGGCTGGATTCGGCGCAAGCGTTTAGACTGAGTGCGAAATTTCCGTTTCTGAGGAGTACCGTCATGGCTGCAAGAACCGCTGTAATCCGAGTCGAACCTGATTTGGCAGAAGCCTACAATTCCGCGCCTGCACAGGAACAAGCCCGTCTGAAAGCTGTGCTGCGAACCGAGTTGAGGCTGGTGCGTAAACCAACTGCGTCGCGTCTGTCGAAAAAAGAATCAGAGCTTTTTTTCAAGATCAATGATTGTTTGTCAGATGAGCGCCAGGATCGCTACGACACTCTGACCAAGAAAAGACTCGACGGAGAATTGAGTGATGCGGAGTACGCCGAATTAGGCGAATTGATAAAAGAGATTGAGCGGATTTGGGCCAGACGCTTATGTGCCGTCGCTGATTTGGCACGGCTTCGCAAAGTGACGCCGGAAACAATCGTCAAGCAATTGGAGCTTTCGCCCAGTGCCCAAATCTCGTAAAGCTTTCGGCCTGCGCCAGCCATCCGGTTTTCGTGAACGCCCGACTGCAGCGCAAAGGCGCGCAGTTGAAGCGCGCGCCAATGGCGTTTGCGAATACTGCCGCATTCTGAAGAGCTTTGTGCCGGAGCCATTCAACGTCGAACACATCATCCCAGTTGCTCAAGGCGGAAAAACTGAAATTCGCAATTTGGCTTGGGCTTGTGCAGGCTGCAACTATTACAAGCACGACAAAGTCAAAGCAGTTGATCCTCAGACAAATCAGAAAGTGCAACTTTTCAATCCGCGTCGTCAGCGATGGGAAGAGCAATTTGCCTGGGACAAATCAGCAAAGCTCTTGATTGGTTTGACTGCTGCTGGGCGCGCTACGGTTCAGGCTTTGCGGTTGAATCGTGAAGAGTTGATTAACTTGCGATGGGCGCTTGGTGAACTTGGGCTTCATCCACCGATCCTTGGATCGCAAAAATAAGTAGGTTGAGAGGAACACGATGGGAAAGCCAACAGGCTTTTTAGAATTTGACCGAAACCTGCCGCACGACCGGCAACCTGCCGAACGTATTGCTGACTGGCAGGAATTTCATGACCACTTTGCGGAAGAAAAGCTCCGCGAACAGGGCGCGCGCTGCATGGATTGCGGCGTGCCGTTTTGTCATACCGGCAAACTGTTGAACGGGATGGCTTCGGGTTGTCCGATCAACAACCTGATCCCGGAATGGAACGATCTGGTGTATCGCGGCCAATGGCGCGAAGCTTTGTTGCGACTGCAAAAGACCAACAACTTCCCGGAATTCACTGGCAGAGTTTGTCCGGCTCCGTGCGAAGGTTCGTGTGTTGTCGGCATCAACGGCCCTCCGGTGACGATCAAAAACATCGAATGCGAAATCGTGGATCGCGGATTTGAACACGGTTGGATCGTTGCCGAACCGCCGACAACTCGCACCGGCAAAAAAGTCGCCATCGTCGGCTCAGGCCCCGCTGGCCTGGCCGCCGCATCGCAATTGAATCGCGCCGGTCATTCCGTAACAGTCTTTGAACGCGCTGACCGCATCGGTGGATTGTTGATGTACGGCATTCCGAACATGAAGCTGGACAAGAAGATCGTCGAGCGCCGCATCAAGTTAATGGCCGACGAAGGCGTCATTTTCAAACCCAACACCAGCGTCGGGCACAATTTTCCAGCGGACAAATTGATGAGCGAATTCGACGCGGTTGTGCTCTGCGGCGGCGCGACCAAGCCGCGCGATCTGCCGGTCGAAGGTCGCAACCTGCAGGGAATTCATTTCGCGATGGAGTTCCTGCACAAAAACACTCAGAGCCTGCTCGACAGCAATCTGCAAAACGGCCAGTACATTTCCGCCAAAGATAAAGACGTGATCGTCATCGGCGGAGGCGACACCGGAACCGATTGCGTAGGCACTGCGATGCGACACGGTTGCCGCAGTCTGGTGCAATTTGAAATTCTGCCGAAGCCTCCGAACGAACGCGCCGCCGACAACCCCTGGCCGCAATGGCCGAAAGTTTATCGAATGGATTACGGCCAGGAAGAAGCCGCCGCCGTGTTCGGCGATGATCCGCGCCGGTATTCGTTGATGACCAAACGCTTGGTCGGCGACGACGCTGGCCGAGTCAAAGAGCTTCACACTGTCGAAATCACTTGGGCGAAAGACGACAGCGGTCGTGTCGTGCCGGAAGAAATTCCGGGCACAGAAAAAGTCTGGAAAGCCGATTTGGTTTTGCTGGCGCTTGGGTTTTTGGGGCCGGAACCGGACGGATTGCTGGCGCAACTGGACGTGAAGCTGGACGCTCGCGGCAACGTAGCCATTGATGACAACTGCCAAACCAGCGTCCCGAAAGTCTTCGCCGCCGGAGACATGTCTCGCGGCCAATCCCTGATCGTCTGGGCTATCGCCGACGGACGCAAAGCCGCTCGCTGTGTTGACCTGCACCTGATGGGCGAAACCTTGTTGCCCTAAGTAGTTTGTCTGCTCTGAGGTCTGCGGTAACATTGCGCTGCAATTGAAGGAGAATTGAACTATGAACGCACTGCGAGCTTACGACGAAGTGATTGATTTCATTGCCGAAGCGAATCCGGGAAAGGTACTTGCCTTTCGTCCTTCCGAGCCGACAAAAGAGCGAGTCTCTGATTTGATCTTCCGGGAAAAGACGACCGAACTTTCGGACGACGAGAAAGCGGAGTTGGATCATTACATGTGGCTGGAACACGTCATGCGGATGGCCAAAATCCGCGCCCGCAAATTGATGAACTCATGAGCCGTTACATCAACGAAGAATTACGGCAGTTGGTCATCGCTCGCGCTGAAAACCTCTGCGAGTATTGCCTGATTGATCTTGACGACACCTTCCTCGGCGGCGAAGTAGACCACATTATCGGCGTCAAACATCTTGGCCCAACAACGGCGGAAAACCTCGCCCAGGCTTGCCAGCGCTGCAATCGCAACAAAGGCAGCGATCTCGGTTCGATCTACTGGCCGACGGAACAACTGGTTCGCTTCTTCAATCCGCGCATTGACCGCTGGGCCGACCACTTCGCTTTGGACGGAGCGACGATCAAATCGCTGACCGAAATCGGCGAAGTCACCGCACGCATTTTGGGATTCAACAGTGATGAAAGTGCGGAAGAACGCGCAGGTTTGATTGAAGACGGGCATTACCCTTCACCCGCCGCGCAACGCCGAATGAGCCGATAATCGGAAGCTGCGCGCTTCTATTTTCAGCGGATGTGGGCATCCGCGCTCCAGCCTTCGGCAACACCACGCCGCTAAAACTTCAGTTCCCGCAAACTGGCCGGAATCTTTCGCAAAGACCGGCGCTGTTCTGTCGTTAGCCCACTAAGGGAAAGCGATTCCAGTTTCGAGAACTGGCAAACCAGCGCCTCCAGGTTCTTTTCCTTGTTCGTTCCACTAAATGTGATCGTCAAAGATTTCAACTCCTTCAGTTGCTCGAACGGCTTAAGATTGCTCACTTGGCGAATTGTTCGAGTTGTTGCCAAGTAAGCATCTGAGTTCGCTGAATTGATACTGTGTTGGTGAATCAGTCTGACTGCTAAGACTTCTGAGAAAAAGGCGGGCGGATTTTATGCTGAAGCTTCCGAGAAGCCAACGACGCGGAATGAGTTCGGCAATGGCAGACAGAAATGTTGATGCAGTAAGTATGAATGACAAATTTGTCGTGAATGTTTTGGCGGCGCGATCAGTCAGGCTGCGCTCATCCCGCGCAAATATGTCCCGGCTCTGCGGATTTACCGTTCACCTGACAGTTTGCTTTGTGCAAATGGGCTGAAGCGTGTTGCTGAATGTTTAGCTGACAGGATTGCTGAAATCTGCCCATACAAAATTGTTATTGGCTGCCGCCGGCCTAACAGAATTGTCTTCTTGCTGGTTTGACCATTTCGGGCGATCAAAATCTCTTCAACAGAAAATCTTCAATAATCACGTCACTTACCGTCAATCGTTTGGCCACGCGATAGTTGTGGCATCGTCATTGCACTATGCCGAGTCGAGTTCAACGAACATGCAAATCAACCTGACGACAATCGAACAGCATGCGACTGAAAAGTTGCGGCGGATTGATAAACAACCGGCATCGGTTGATCGGTTGGGGGCGTTCAAAAAGTTTTTGAAGATCGAAACGCAGCGATTGCATTTGCGCCATCGGTTCGGCATCAGCGGTTCGCAGATTGTTGCGGCGCGTTCGCTGGTGGTGGATTTGCTGATTCGGAAAATCGCCCGGCAAGCCGTCGAAGAGCGATTGAGCGGAGAAGTGGACGCGGCGAATTTCGCCATCATCGCGCTCGGCGGATACGGGCGGCAGGAACTTTCGCCGCAATCCGACATTGACGTGATGTTTCTGTACAAAGGTCGCCGCGATGCCGAACGCGCCGCCAAATTGAGCGAAGCGATTTTGTATTCGTTGTGGGACGTGGGATTCAACGTCGGCCACAGCGTGCGTTCGATGGCTGAGTGTTTGTCGTCGGCGAAAGAAGATGTCGTGTCGCGCAATTCGATGATCGAAGCTCGCCATTTGTGGGGTAGCGAAGAACTGTTTGAAGAATTGACCGAGCGATTGGATGACGAAATTTTCGACAAAAACAAACGCGAACTGTTGGACGAATTGCTGATCGAACGGCAGGCGCGTTACGGCAAATTCGGCGACGCGGCCTGTGTGCAGGAACCGAACGTCAAGGAAACCGCTGGCGGTTTGCGCGATTTGCACGAATTGTTTTGGGTTTCGCGCTCGGCGTTCGGCGTGACGACGGTTGCCGGATTGGTTGAACGCGAAGTGCTGGCCGAACGCGACGCCAAGGCGATCAATGCCGCTTACGATTTTTTGCTGCGCGTTCGCAACGAGATTCATTTTCTGACCAATCGCAAAAGCGATTTGCTGTCGCTGGATTTGCAGCAACAGATTGCGCGCAATTTGCGATACGCCGACACGCGCGAACAACGGGCTTCGGAATTGTTCATGCGCGATTACTACCTGCACGCGCGCAGGTTGCATCGGTTGACCGAAAGTTGTCTGCAACGCGCCGCTCAGAAACAGCAAAAGAAAAATTGGCTTTCACGCGCGCTTTCGTCGGCCAAAACTGCTGCGGCGGCTGGCGGATTCGTGATGCGCGACGGCGAAATTGATCTGGCCGAATCGGACGAAAAGTTGGATGGAAATCGAATGATGCTGGCGTTCGGTTATTCGCAGGCGACAGGCGCACGGCTGAGTTCGCAATTGCAGGAAGTTGTTCAGGAATCGTTGCCGAATGTGAACAAGGCGTTTCGCACTTCTCCCGAAGCGCGCGACAGTTTTTTGAAAATGCTTCGCGCCAAAGGCCGAGTCGCTGCCGGATTGCGGTTGATGCACGAACTGGATTTTTTGGGCAAATACCTGCCGGAAATCGCGCGCGTGACCTGTCTGGTGCAACACGATTTGTATCATCGCTTCACGGTGGACGAACACACGTTGCGAACGATCGAGGCGTTGGACGAACTCACCAATTCGCGCAGCAAACCGTTGGAGCGGTATCGCAGCGTTTACGATCAAATCGGCGACCTGGCGGTTTTGCATCTGGGTTTGCTGATGCACGACATAGGCAAAGGGCTTGGCGGCGGTCACACCGAAAAAGGAATCGTCATTGCCAAACAGCTTTGCGCGCGATTGCAAATCGAAGAGCCGATGGCCGGACAAGTCGAGTTTCTGGTTCGCCAACATTTGTTGATGTCGCACATTGCCCAGCGCCGCGATTTGAGCGACGAAAAAGTCATTCAGGATTTTGCCGCAGAAATGGGTAGCATCGAAAACCTGAACCTGCTGTGCATGCTGACTTACGGCGACATTCACGGCGTGGGGCCTGGTGTTTGGAACGAATGGAAAGACGCGCTGATCTGGGAGTTGTACATCAAAGCGCGCGCGGTTTTGCTGCCGGAAAAGGAGGGAGAAAGCGAAACCGAACCCTTGCGCCAACGCATCGCTCGCATGCTGAACAGCGAAGTGGATTCAAACGAAGTTCGTCGCCATTTCAAATTGTTGCCGGATGATTATGCGCGTGTGACTCCGCCGCCAACGATCATCGAACACGTTCGACTGGCGGCGTCGTTGAATTCGCGGCTGGTCAAAACCGGTTGGCGGGTGAACACGCAAACTCGCTGCACAGATTTGCATCTGGCTGCGCGCAATCGTCGCGGATTGTTCGCCGCTGTTGCCGGAACGTTGACCGCGCAAGGCGTCAACATTCTGAGCGTGCAACTGAACACGCGCGCCGACGGCGTGGCGATTGACACATTCAAAGTTCGTGATTCCGCCGGAGAGCCGATCAACGATCCGGCTCGCTGGGAACAGATTGATCTGGCGTTGAAACGCGCGCTCGGTGGCGAATTTGATGTCGCCGCCGCCGTTGAAAAACGATTGCGCGCACAAACAAGCTCGAAGTTTTCCTCTCGGCGCAAGATGCTCAAAGCCGCGCCAACACGCTTTAGCTGGGATAATTATTCATCAAATAAAAGCACGATTCTGGAAGTGATGGCCGAAGACCGCCCCGGACTGGCGTACAAAATTGCCTGGACGTTGGCGGCGCTCGACCTGGACATCGTGTTCGCAAAGGTGGCGACCGAAAAGCATCTTGCGCTGGATATTTTTTATGTGACGAACGCGACAGGAGAGAAGTTGGCGGACGATCAGTTGCCAACCATCGAAGAGGCGCTTCGTCTTGCACTCAACGATCAAAACACGAAGGAAGGGACACCCTCATGAATTCACTGCATAAGCTGGGAAGTTTGTTGACGAAACTCGCAGTCTTACCGATGGGTTTAATTGCAATGACGATTTCGGCTTTGGCTCAAACGCCGACAGTCGAAGAGCGATTGGCCGCCGCCGAAGCCGCCGTCAAAACCGCACAAACTGCGGGCGACAATGCCTGGATGTTGGTTTGTTCGGCTTTGGTTTTGATGATGACCGGCCCCGGCCTGGCGCTGTTTTACGGCGGATTGGTTCGCAAAAAGAACGTGCTGGCCACGATGATGCAGAGCTTCATTATGATGGCCGTCATCACCGTCATCTGGGCAGTGTTTGGTTACAGCCTGTCGTTCGCCAAAGGTTCGCCGTTCATTGGCGGATTCGATTTTCTGTTTTTGAAAGGCGTTGGCGCTGAACCGTCGGCTTATGCCGGGACGATTCCGGCGCAGACGTTCATGATCTTCCAATTGATGTTCGCCATCATCACTCCGGCGTTGATCACAGGCGCTTTTGCCGAACGCATGAAGTTTTCCGCGATGCTGTTGTTTTGCACGTTGTGGGCGGTGATCGTGTATTTCCCGCTGGCTCACATGGTTTGGGGCGATGGCGGATTGTTGAATGCGTTTTTGGGCGGCAAAGTTCCGGCGTTGGATTTCGCTGGCGGAACGGTCGTTCACATTTCTTCGGGATTTTCGGCGCTGGTTTGCGCGTTGTATCTGGGCAAACGAGTCGGTTACCCGAAAACGCCGTTTGCTCCGCACAGTCTGGTGCTGAGCGTCATCGGCGCGTGTTTGTTGTGGGTCGGTTGGTTCGGTTTCAACGCGGGCAGCGCAGTGGCGGCAGGTTCGCTGGCGTCGAACGCTTTCGTCACGACGCATTTCGGAGCCGCGTCGGCGGCGATTGGCTGGCTGGTGATTGAATGGATTCGGCAAGGCAAACCAACAGTGCTTGGCGGTATTTCAGGAGCGGTTGCCGGCCTTGTCGGAATCACTCCGGCGGCGGGATTTGTCACGCCGATGTCGGCCTTGGCGATTGGCTTCATTGCGGGCGTGGTGTGTTTCTTTGCGGTGACTCAGTTGAAAAAGAAACTGGGTTACGACGATTCGCTGGATGCTTTTGGCGTTCACGGCGTAGGCGGATTGACCGGCGCTTTGTTGACCGGAGTGTTCGCCAACAGCGCGGTCAATACGGTTTTCAAAGACACAGTCACCGGAGCGGCAACTCCCAGCGGATTGTTGGAAGGAAATCCCGCGCAGGTGTTGAATCAGTTGATTGGCGCGGCGGTGGCGATTGCGCTTGGTTGCGCGGCTTCATACGTCATTCTGAAAGTCATTGACCTGACGATTGGCGTTCGCGTCACGGGCGAAGACGAAATGCAGGGCTTGGACATTAGCCAGCACGGCGAAGAAGGTTACAATCTGGACGCCGATCTGATTTCGGCGGGCGGTTTCGGGATGAGTGGAGGCGCTTATAACGAATCCATCCTGGTGGCCGCCGAGGCTCTGGAGAAATAACCTGATTGCGGAATGCGGATTGCGGATTTATCGCTGCTGATTCCGCAATCCACACTCCATACTTCGCAATTCAAAAAGGAAACACACTTATGAAAAAGATAGAAGCAATCATTCGCCCGCACCTGCTGGAAGCCGTCAAAGATTCGTTGCAAGCGTTGGGCGTTCAAGGAATGACGCTCAGTGAAATTCGCGGCTTCGGTCGTCAAAAAGGTCACACCGAAGTTTATCGCGGCAGCGAATACAAAGTGGAATTCGTGCCCAAGCTGAAAGTCGAAGTCATCGTGGACGACGAAATCGTCGAAGGCGCGATTGACGCGATCATCAAATCCGCTCGAACCGGCAAATTCGGCGACGGCAAAATCTTTGTCTTCCCGGTCGAAGAAGCGATTCGCATTCGCACCGGCGAACACGGCGTCAACGCCGTTTAAGGCAGTCTTGAAAAGTCAGGAGAAGTCACGGCAAGTCTGGAAAAGTCTGAAGCACGTTTTGACTTTTCCAGATTCCAAGATTTTCCAAGACACTCTCAGACTTATAGCGGTTTTCAGTCGAGTGTGACCTGTATATTCAGCGGTGGGACAGGTTCTGAACCTGTCCCACCAAATCAAGAAGTCTCACGCACCTGCAAATAGCTATAAAAAGTAAGGGCTGCGACGCTCAACGGTGATGCTGGAACATCACCTGCGCCGTCAGCCCGGTTCGACCCACGCAACCACCTGTTAGAGAGCCTGCGTGGCCGTGAACTGAGTTTATGTCGCGCGATGTTTTTCGCGCAAGGCGTTGCTCTGTTGATGGCTTCGCACACAAGTCATCAAGAGGAGAAGAGCAATGCTTTCAAACACACTTTCATCCACTCACCGTCTTCACCATTTGGCAAAAACGGCGCTGGCAGCCTTTTTTCTGACAACGCTTCTGGCTTTGGCGGCGTTTGGCCAAACCGGATTGCGAGCCAGCTTAAACGATTCGGGCGCGAGCGCGGACGCTGCGGCGAAAACTGCCGTCGCCAACAAAGCCGTTGCCAAATCCGCTACCGAAGAATTGACCAAAACCATAGAAGCTCTGGAAGAGCGCATTCGCCAGCTCGAAGCGCGTCTTGCCAAACTCGACAACAATTCGGTCAAACCGGCAAACGACGTCGCCAAAGCAGCCGAAGTCGCCGAGATCAAAAAAGAGATTGCCGTCATTCAGGACGATGCCAAAAAGAACGACGGGTTGATCAAGTTTTTCCGCGACGTGGAAGTCAGCGGCATCGTGGATGGGTATTACAGCTACAACAACAACAAAGTGGATATGTTCACTCAAGGGCGAGCTTTCGACGTTCGCCACAATGCGTTCAGCCTGCAACTGGCCAAGATGACTTTGAACAAAGCGAACTCGAAAGACGACCCGCTGGGATTTCGCGTTGATCTGGGTTTGGGAGAAACCGTTGACCGTATCGTTTCGGTCAGCGATTCCAGTCGCAACGATGCGACCAAACACGTTTTGCAAGCCTACGCCAGTTATGTCGCGCCCATCGGCAGCGGCTTGATTGTTGATTTCGGCAAGTTCTACACGCCGGTTGGCGCTGAAGTCATCGAAACCAAAGACAACTTCAATTATTCGCGTGGCTGGCTGTTCGCGTTCGGGCCGTATTACCACACGGGGCTTCGAGCCAAATATGCCTTCAACGACAAAGTCGCGCTGACGGGTTTTCTGGTCAACGGTTGGGACAATCTGTTTGAAAACAACGTCGGCAACAACGCGGGCAAAACCGTTGGTTTTCAGCTTGGGCTGACGCCGAGCAAAAAATTTGCCTTGACGCAGACTTATCTGGCCGGCCCCGAAGCTCCGCTGGCAAACGTGCCGGACGTTTCGGCGCGCGACAACTGGCGACACATTGCCGACACTGTGGCGACGGTTTACGTCAACGACAAACTGACGCTGCTGGGCAATTTCGTTTACGGCGCGGATGGCGACAACCTCGGCAATCGAGGCAAATGGACTGGCGGAGCGGCTTATTTCAAATATGCCTTCACCAACAAGCTGGCGTTTTCGCCGCGCTTTGAAGTCTTCAACGACCGCGACGGCCTGAGAACCGGAACGGCGCAAACCGTCAAAGACATCACGCTGACTCAGGAAGTGAAGCTGGTCAACAATCTGATTACGCGGTTTGAATACCGCCGCGATTTTTCCAACCAGAAATTCTTTACGAATTCGGCTGGAGACGCGCGAGGCAATCAGAACACCTTCACGTTCGGCGTCAGTTACTTTTTCACCAACCGCGAGCCGTAAACGGCGTCGAGGTCAGATTTTCGATTTACTTCCGTAGCTGGTGCTTAGTTGATGGACTACTCAACGCGGCGGGTCGCCAAGACTCGCCGCTATTTTTTTGTCTGCTTACCTGCCCGGCGGGAAAAAGATGTAAGCTTAGGTTTCTGGCAAGGAAATTGCTGAACGGTCAAAGAGGGTAAGCGGAATGAAGATCAGTACCAGATTGATTTTGCACTTAACCGTAGTCGTGAGCGCGGTTTTGATTGCCGCAAGTTTGATCTTGCTCAGGCAACGCGAACAGAGTTTGAAAGCCGCTGCCGAAGATGAAGTGCGTACTCATGCCATTACTTTGCAAATTGCGCTGGAAGAGCATTACTCCGCCAATCACGTCCTGGACGCACAGCAGTTAATCAATCGTTTGCGCGAAAACACAGGCATTTACAGCGTTCTGCTGTTCAATTTATCCGGCACGGTCGAATTCGTTTCCAACGTGAATACCCCTGAAGAAATTCGGTATTTGAAAGAGGCCAGGCAGGTGATTGCCAGCGGGCAAAAAGTTGAAATTGAAAGCATGCTGGGCAAGGAAAACGTGTTTTCGGTCATCATGCCGGTCAAGGTGGATGGTAAGGCGGTCAAGGTCTTGGAAATCGCCCAGCCAATTTCATTCGTGAACGCTGAAATCGCCCGCATGCGCGGGGAAATTGTTTTGATGGCGTTGTTGCTGTGCGCGACCATCTTTCTGGTGGTGATGGCCGTGACGAATTACAGCCTGACCCGCCCGATTCAAGCTTTGTTGGGCGGAGCAGCGGCAATGGGGCGAGGCGAATTGTCTCACCGGGTGATAGTTCCACGCGGTGGAGGCGAGCTTGCAGGGCTGGCGCACAATTTCAATCGCATGGCCGACAGTCTGGCCAAACAACGCCGACAGGCGGAACGCGAAGCCGAAGAGCGACTGGCGTTGGAACGCAAGCTGCGCCATAGCGAACGTCTGGCCGCAGTCGGTCATCTGGCTGCCGGAGTCGCTCACGAAATGGGAGCGCCGCTTCAGGTGATTGACGGTCGAGCCAAACAATTGATGAACCACGCGGCCACTCCGGCTGAACCTCATCAGCGCAATTTGACGATCATTCGCAACCAGACGGAACGCATTGCCAACATCGTTCGCAACTTGCTGAATCTGTCGCGGACATACGACCTGCGTTGCCGGCCGGTGAACCTGCCCAAGTTGTTGACGGATACGCTGGAACTGATTCAACCGAACGCCGAACGCGACGGCATCAAGATCGAAAAACGCTACAACGGGCTTCGCTCAATTGAAGCCGATCCGAATCTGTTGCAACAGGTATTTCTGAACATTTTCTCCAACGCCATTCAAGCCATGCCTGAAGGCGGGCGGGTGCGCGTCGAATGCCATGAGGCTTCGCGCGATGAAAAAGCTTTTGCGTCGGTCAGCGTTACAGACACCGGAACGGGAATTCCGCTCGAACACCTGGAAAATATCTTCGATCCGTTTTTCACTACGAAAGAAGTCGGACACGGAACAGGGCTTGGGCTGGCGGTTTCAACGCGCATTGTCGAAGAACACGGCGGTTGGATCGAAGCGGCGAACAATGCCGAAGGCGGCGCGACCTTTACGGTTTTTTTGCCTGTAGTTGATTCGGAAACAGTAGAAGGGAAATGAGAGGGAACATTGAAAGCACGAATACTGATTGCTGAAGACGAAGCCGATCTGCGCGATTTGTTGCAGGACGATTTGGAAACGGGCGGTTATGAAACCGCTCTGGCCGTTGATGGTCGTTCGGCGCTGGCGCATTTGGAACGTCAGCAGGAAGTGATTGATCTGTTGTTGACCGATGTGCGAATGCCTGGCATCACGGGCGATCAATTGCTGGCGCGCATGCGCGAACTGCGCCCGGAGGCTCCTGTGGTGGTGATGACGGCGTTCGGTTCGGTCGAACAAGCCGTCGAAATGGTCAAGGCCGGAGCGTTTCAATACTTGACCAAACCATTCCAAACCGACGAACTGTTGCGCGTGGTGGAAAAGGCTTTGGCCGAAACCGTCGCGCAACGCGAACAAGCCAAACTGCGCCGCCAACTGCCAACGACTCCGGCCAGAATCATCGGAGCTTCCAAACCGATGCAGGAATTATTCAAGATGATCTCTCGCGCGGCTCGCGGCGCGACGACGGTGTTGATTACCGGCGAATCCGGCACGGGCAAGGAACTGGTTGCGCGTTCGATTCATGATCTGTCCGAACGCAAAGGCAGTTTTGTGCCGGTCAATTGCGCCGCGATTCCCTCTGAATTGATCGAGTCGGAATTGTTCGGTCACACCGGGCAGGCGTTCACCGGAGCCAAACAGGCTCGCGCCGGATTGTTTGAAGCCGCTGACGAAGGAACGATCTTTCTGGATGAAGTCGGCGAATTGCCGTTGATGATGCAGCCCAAATTGCTGCGCGTGTTACAGGAAGGAACCGTTCGGCGTGTCGGCGCGGATCAGGAAAAAGCCGTCAACGTTCGAGTCGTCGCCGCCACCAACCGTGATCTGGAAGCGGAAATTCGAGCCAATCGTTTCCGCGAAGATTTGTATTGGCGGTTGAACGTCATTCATCTGGACATTCCGCCATTGCGCGAACGCCCGTTCGACATTCCGCTGCTGGTCGAACACTTTCTGAACAAAGCTGCCGAACTTGCCGGGCGACCTTCGATGAACGTCACGCCTGAAGCTCTGGCTGTGCTGACGGCGTATTCGTGGCCGGGCAATGCGCGCGAACTGGAAAACGCCATTGAACGCGCGGTGGCTCTGGCCGAAGGCGCCAACCTGACGCCCGACGATTTGCCCGAACGCATTCGTAACAGTGGCCAAACGTCTCAGTTGCTGGCCCAGGCTCGCCAACAACGACTGACGTTGAGCGATTTGGAACGAGCTTACATTTTGGAAACCTTGCGATTGACCGGCGGCAACAAATCGCGCGCGGCGGAACTGCTGGGCTGCGACCGGCGCACGCTTCATCGCAAACTGGATGAATACCGCGCCAGCGATCCGAATTTCGAGTTGTAGGCTTGGAGCCAAATTAGCGGCGAGATCTACAGAACAGATGTTACGCGCTAAAGAATCGAACATTGGGTTTGACACAGTTTTCGTCCCGGCAGGGACGGTTTGATATTAGCCCGGCAGTTCACTGCCGGGAAAAGCAGCGAATGAATCGGCGTCCTGTAGGGACGCTTGAGTTTCCGCCAACACTGGATTCAAGCGTCCTGACAGGACGCGGCAGAGAAAGGCTCTGCTACCCGGCGTTGAAACGCCGCGCTAATTTCAACCGTCCCTGCCGGGACGAAGAAGCTGTCAAATGCTTTATTTGATCTGCCATTGCGTAACATCAGTTACAGAATCAGAAAAGTTCCGCGTTACTCGCTCGATATTACCGACAAAAAAAAGGGCTTCGACGATTTCTCGCCGAAGCCCAAGTCATCCCCTCAGTTTCGTTCTATGGACAGGTAAATTTATTCATCTGCGGTTGTGGTTTGAAGCTCACCGAGATGGAGGGTGCGTTTGTCGCCGGAAAAAGTGATTGTCGTCAGTAATTGGCCTTTTTCCGTTTCCACGAAAGCCAGCGAATCGTGCTGAGCTTTCTTCGCAGCCTGTTTGACGTTCACTTTCGCCGTTGCCACTAAATCCTTGTCGCTTTCAATCGAGACCAGGTTTTCAGCAGCGTTGAATTTCACCTGGTAGGTTCCTTTTTTGACCAGCGTGCCGTTAATCAGAATGTCTTTGTCGAGCGTGACGGTCTTTTTCAGGTTCTTGCCATTGGCCAGTGCCGTGCCAATTAACCCGACGCAGAGCGTTAAGGCGATTAACAGATTGGTTGTCAGCTTTTTCATTTTTTTCTCCCTCCTTCAAGAGATTGTTTTTAGTGTTTTATCAAACTTACTGACATTGCCGCTTTTGCGGCGACTTACGCAAAACGATATGGCAACGGCTATGCCATAAATCAGTTGCCTTGTTTTCAATGGCTTAGCGATGACTGGCTGAAAACTTGCGTGGCAATTTCTGACAAGGCTGTGACGAAATATGACTTTGGCCGTTGACTGACGGCACGTCCAATACAACAAGGGAAAAAGAGCGTGATGAAAAAACTTGGTTGGATTCGAGTGGCGGCAGCGGTTATTGCCACCTGGGCAGGGTGTACGTTGGTTTGGGCGCAAACGCCGCCTCAAGACGACAATCAGTTTTGGAACGAAGTGCAACTGATCAAAGCTCTGGACAAGAAACATGATTTGATTGTCATCGGCGTGCTGCGCGTCGGGCAAAACCTCAAGCGTCCGGTTGACGAACGAATCGGAGCAGGGCTGGCCTTCAAACCGAACAAATACCTGACGTTGATGCCGACGTATCTTTACGTTGACCAACAGCCGTTTCCCGGTCGTCGTATCAGCGAGCATCGGCTGGTGATGAACGTCACTGGAAAGGTCAATCTTGGCAAGTTCCTGTTCACCGACCGCAATTTGTACGAACGCCGAGTCCGCCACGACAGCCGCGATTTCACCGTTTACCGCAACCGGCTGCAAATTGATTATCCGTTGAAAATAGGCAGCTTCGCTTTCAAGCCTTTTGTCGCCGATGAAGTTTGGTACTCGACTCAGCAAGGTCCCAACGGTCGTCAAGGTTGGTTTCGCAATCGGATTTCAGGCGGCATCATCAAACAATTCAGCGAACGCCTGAACGCAGAATTCTTTTACCTCAGACAAAACGACGGAATTGCCCGTCCGGGCGATGTGCATGCTTTGGGAACTCTTGTTCGGGTGTTTTTGTAACGGCTTCCTTCGGCCAACTGTGCTCAATCCTGTCGCACTGTTGTGACGAATTTGCCCAGCCGAATTCCTTCAAGTCTGATCGGCCATTTCAAAAAGCCCCTGAAAAACAGCGGTTTAGCGATTGGCACACTCATTGCCAAAATTGCTCCGTCAGTTGGCTGCATTCCTTAACGCCAGCAAAAGATAAATCGTAGCTGCTCAGCCCGTTCTTCGCCGCAGAGCGGCGGCTGATATTAGCCCGGCGTTTCAACGCCGGGTAGCGGTGGGGAAGCCTCCTACTGTGGGTTAAAAACCACGTCTAAATTCAGGCGCCGCTAACGCGGCGAAGAGGCTGAGCAGTTACGACAAATCAACAAACAACTGTAGTGAGTGGTATCCGCTCGCTTTGACTCTTCAACATAAAACTCGGAGGAATCATGGAAAAACTCGTTCGCGGAATTCACGAATTTCAAACCACGCACTTCAATGAACATCAGGATTTTTTCGCTCAACTGTCCAAAGGACAGCAACCTGAAACGCTGCTGATTACCTGTTCCGATTCGCGCATTGTGCCGGATTTGCTGACGCAGACTCAGCCGGGCGAACTGTTTGTCATTCGCAACGCAGGTAACATCGTGCCGCCGTACGGAGCGGCCAATGGCGGAGAAGGAGCTACGATTGAATTCGCCGTCAGCGCATTGAAAGTCAGTCACATCGTGATTATGGGACATTCGCATTGTGGTGCGATGAAAGGATTGCTGAAGCCGGAAGACCTGACTTCATTGCCGCTGGTCGCCAACTGGCTGAAACATGCCGAAGCGACTCGCCGCGTGGTGATGGACAATTATCAGGATTTCAAGGGCGAGGAACTGTTGAACGCGACGATCAAGGAAAACGTCCTGATGCAGCTCGACAACATACGCACTTATCCGGCGGTGGCTGCGGGATTGGTCAAAGGAAATCTGACCTTGCACGCCTGGGTTTATCACATCGAAAGCGGCCAAATTCTGGCTTACGATCCTGAACTGTCGCGCTTTGCGCCGATCACCGGCGAAGGCGTCACGCCAGCAGTCACACGTAAGATGAGCGCCTCGCCCAAACCGCAGATGGCCCTTCGTGCGGCAGCGTAGTTTTTGGACGGCAGCAAGAGAGAAGGAAAAATGAATCAAACAAAGACCAAACCCAAAACAGGTTTGGGCGAGAATTTTGCCAACGATTTTCTCGCTTCATTTGTGGTGTTTCTTGTGGCTTTGCCTTTGTGCATGGGCATCGCCATCGCATCGGGCGTGCCGCCTGCGCTGGGATTGATTACAGGCATTGTGGGCGGACTGGTCGTTGGGGCTGTGTCGAGCAGCCCATTGCAGATCACCGGCCCTGCGGCAGGATTGACCGTGTTGGTTTGGGAAATTATTCAACAGCACGGCATGGCCATGCTCGGTGCGATCGTCTTGCTGGCCGGATTGATGCAATTGTTGGTTGGGGGTTTGAAAATTGGGCAATGGTTCCGCGCCATTTCTCCGTCGGTGATTCAGGGAATGCTGGCGGGCATCGGAGTGTTAATCATCGCGTCGCAAATCCACGTGATGGTGGACGACGGCCCCAAAAACAGCGGGTTGGCCAATCTGCTTTCGATTCCCGAAGCGATTTACAAAAGCTTTGTGCCGATTGACGGCTCTTCGCATTACGTCGCTGCGTCAATTGGTTTGATTACGTTGGGGCTGATTTTTATCTGGAGCTACGCGCCAAAGAAATTGCAGGCCGTTCCTGCTCCGTTGGCGGCGATTATCGTCGTCACGATTGGAGCGATGATCGTCGGCGCTCCTGTCAAATACGTCAGCGTTCCCGGCAATCTTGCCAGCGCGATCAGTTTTCCGACGATGGAAGCTTTGGGTAACTGGCTGGATTGGTCTGTGGTCGGTTCGGCGATTGCGCTGTGTTTCGTCGCCAGCGCCGAAACTTTGCTGTGTTCCACGTCCGTTGATCGCCTGCACAATGGCGAACGAACCCAATACAACAAAGAATTGATTGCTCAGGGCGTTGGAAATTCCATTTGCGGATTGTTCGGCGCGTTGCCGATGGCCGGAGTCATCGTCCGCAGTTCTGCCAACGTCAATGCCGGTGGCAAAACCCGCGTTTCGTCAATGTTGCATGGAGCCTGGATTTTTGGACTGGTCGTATTGGCTCCGTTTATGCTCAGCAGGATTCCGACGACGGCGCTGGCGGCGATTCTGGTGTACACGGGATTCAAGTTGCTGTCGCCGAAAGCTCTGCGCGAATTGAAACCTTTCGGATGGCAGGAAATCGCCATTTATTTCGCCACCATCTTGGGCATTGTTGCGACCAATCTGTTTGTTGGAGTGATGATCGGTTTGGCGTTGTCGCTGTTGAAATTGCTGCTTACGTTTTCGCATTTGGATGTGCAGACCCAGGTTGAACTTGATTCGGACGACACGACGATTGTGTTGAGCGGGGCTGCGACTTTTGTGCGATTGCCAAAACTGGCAGCGGCTTTGGAATCGGTTCCCGTCGGAACAACGGTAAAGCTGGAAATTGATCGGTTGCATTACATTGACCACGCCTGTCTCGACCTGATCTCGAATTGGTGCAAACAACACATCTCGCGCGCGGGCCGAGTCGAAGTTTCGTGGGAAGATTTGCAGCAACGGAATCTGGAACGTGAAATCGCGTCGTCGGTCACTTCAAAACCAAATCTGGTCGTAGCAAATGCCTCTGGCGATTAAGCCGGAGCGAGCAGTATTTTTTGTCCTTGATTGCCACAGTGCTGAGGCAAGTTGTCTCGGTGCGTCTGTTGTCGCCAATCAGCCATTTTAGCCAAATAGCTTTCAAAACCAACTCTTTAACGGTTGGCATAGTCATTGCTAAACTGTTCAAGTCGCACTTCTTCCCTAGCTTTAGCAAATCAATATTCAAAGTCCAAAAGATTAACTTATGAAATCCAGATTAGATTACTTAAGAACAGATTTGGTGTCGGGATTGGTGGTATTCCTGGTCGCATTGCCGTTGTGTTTGGGCATTGCTCTGGCCAGCGGAGCGCCATTGTTTGCCGGTATCATTGCCGGAATCATCGGCGGAATCGTTGTCGGCGCGCTCAGTAATTCGGAATTGAGCGTTTCGGGGCCAGCCGCCGGGTTGACTGCCATCGTGCTGACGGCGATTTCTTCGCTGGGGTCGTTTGAAACCTTTTTGGTGGCCGTGATGCTGGCCGGATTGATGCAAATTGCTTTGGGCTTTGCCAAAGCCGGGACCATTTCAAATTACTTTCCTTCCAACGTGATCGAAGGAATGCTGGCCGCCATTGGTGTCATCATCATTCTGAAACAATTGCCGCACGCCATCGGTTACGACAAAGACAATGAAGGCGATTTTTTCTTCATTGAAAAAGGAACCGGCCACAATACTTTTTCCGCGCTGATTGACGCTGTGAATTATTCGCACTTCGGAGCGATCATCGTCACGTTGGTTTCGCTGGCGATTCTGATTTCGTGGATGAAAGTTTCGTTTCTGAAAAAGATCAAAGTCATTCCGGGCGCTCTGGTCGCCGTGATCGTCGGCGTGATTCTGAACGAAGTCTTCAAATCCAGCGGATCGAATCTGGCAATTTCTCAGGAGCATTTGGTCAGCTTGCCGGTTCCGTCGTCTTTTTCAGATTTTGTCGGTCAATTTTCGCGCCCGAATCTGGCTGCCATCGCCAATGTGGATGTTTGGGTCGTCGCCGTAACGATTGCCGCCGTCGCCAGCATTGAAACGCTGTTGTGCATCGAAGCCGCCGACAAAATGGACCCGCTGAAACGGTTTACCAACACCAACACCGAATTGAAGGCTCAAGGCGTTGGCAATTTTCTCAGTGGATTGATTGGCGGACTGCCGATGACTTCGGTGATTGTCAGAACTTCGGCCAACGTCAACTCCGGAGCGAGAACGAAAATTTCGGCCATCGCGCATGGTGTTTTGCTTCTGGTTGCTGTTGTTGCCATTCCGACGATTCTCAATCGAATTCCATTGGCGTGTTTGGCGGCGGTGTTATTGCTGACCGGTTGGAAGCTGGCTAATCCTTCGGTGTTCAAACACATGTGGAACAACGGCAAGCTTCAATTTTTCCCATTCATTGTCACAGTTCTGGCGGTTGTGTTTACGGACTTGCTGAAAGGCGTGGCGATTGGCCTGGTCATAAGTATCTTCTTCATTCTGCGAGAGAATATGAGGCTGGCTTACTTCTTCAAGAAAGAAGAACATCACGCCGGAGAAACCATCCATATTAACCTCGCCCAGGAAGTGTCGTTCCTGAACAAAGCTGCGATCAAACAAACTCTGGCCGACTTGCCGGAAAATTCCAGCGTAGTCATCAACGCCACCAACTCCGCTTACATTGACCACGATGTCATCGAACTGATTCGGGACTTTGTCGCTCTGGGATCGAAGGACAAAGGAATTTCCGTCAGTCTGGTTGGATTCAAGAGCGCGTATAAGCTTACAGATGCTGTTCACGTGACTTCGCATTGAAGAACGTGTGAACTGCCGAGTCACCGCAAATGCGAAACGCCGGGTAGATTTGGGAATCTGTCCGGCGTGCAACTGAAAGCTTGCCGATAAATTCGGCATAAAAGAAGTAACTGATGTTACGCGCTAAAGAATCGAACATTGGGTTTGACATGGTTTTCGTCCCGCTAGGGACGGTTTGATATTAGCCCGGCAGTTCACTGCCGGGAAAAGCAGCGAATGAATCGGCGTCCTGTAGGGACGCTTGAGTTTCCGCCAACACTGGATTCAAGCGTCCTGACAGGACGCGGCAGAGAAAGGCTCTGCTACCCGGCGTTGAAACGCCGCGCTAAATTCAACCGTCCCTGCCGGGACGAAGAAACTGTCAAACGCTTTATTTGACCTACCATCGCCTAACGTCAGGAATTAAAGAGAAGAGAAGGAATGAGAACACTAACAAAAGAATTGCAGGAAAAAATGACTCCACGCGATGCGCTGGCAATCCTGAAAGAAGGAAATCACAGGTTCATCAACAACCTGAAAGCCAATCGTAACCTGTTGCAACAGGCCAATGACACGCGCGACGGGCAATGGCCTTTCGCCGCGATTCTTAGCTGCATTGACAGTCGCACTTCGTCTGAACTGATTTTCGACCAGGGGCTGGGCGACATCATGTCCATTCGTATCGCCGGGAACATCGTCAACACAGACATTCTGGGCAGTTTGGAATTCGCCTGCAAAGTGACGGGCGCAAAATTGGTGGTTGTGCTTGGACATTCAAACTGCGGAGCGGTGAAAGGTGCTTGCGACCACATAGAGATGGGAAACCTGACCGAATTGCTGGCCAAGTTGCAGCCGGCGGTTTACGAAGAACGCGAAGTGACCAATCCGGAAACCCGGAATTCATCCAATCCGAAGTTCGTAGAAAACGTCACTTCAATCAATGTAAACCGCTCGGTCAAAGCCATCATCAGCCGCAGCTACATTTTGGAGCAGATGATTGAAAACGGTGAAGTGGCGATTATCGGTGCGACGCACGACCTGGAATCCGGGATTGTCGAGTTTTATGACGACACTTTCTTCACCTGCAAAGAGGACATTGTTGCCAAAGTAAAAGCCTAAGCTGGAAAATAAAATTCAATGACTGTTGAGCGAACGAACAATCAGGAGCCGTTGCAACATTTGCAGCACGCGATTGACCACGCCGCGCACTTTCTGCCGGATCAAGGGCCGATTGGCGTGTTCATTCATCACAACACGCTGCATGCGTTTCAGCATTTGAAGTTCGAGGACGCCGTTCAACAGGCCGCCCGGTTGTTTGAAACCGAACCGTTTATGACCGAAGCCGCGTTTCGCAAAGATTTCGCCGCCGGGCGAATCACGCCGGAAAACCTGGACGTGGTTCTTTCGCGCGAAGCGGACGCGGAGATTTTGCCGGGCGGAGTAACTCGGCGAAAGCTGCGCCGAGCGATGCTGGTTCCTGGTTTGCGCGCGATTGCGGCGGACAACATTGAATGGTTGATGGACGAAAACGGCTTGCTGGATTTTTCGCGCCCTGATTTGGACTCAGCCACACGAAACGACTTGTTGGCAGGCAAAGATGAACGTACGGCCATTCGAGATTTGTTTGCAGCCTGTTTTCATCGCATGCCGAAATCGGAAACTGTTTCGCCGGCGATGCCGCAACGCCCGCGCGATGCCGTTTTGGCCGCGACCGGAACAGACACCGATGAAATCATCAACACCTGGTTGATTCGGTTGTGTTCGACGTTTCTGGATCAGGGGCAATCATATTGGCCTATGCCGTTACGCGAACAAGGTTTTTACCAGTCGGTTTGTGCGTTGATGAGCCAGCCCGGATTGTTGCCGCCGTCGTTGTTGAGCGGATTGAAAAATGTTTTTCAACGCCAGCAACTGAAACGAATGACTTCAGCCGAAGTCGTTCTGGATTGCCTGAACAAACTGGATGCGCCGCAAGTTGAATGGGAATCGCTGTTGACGGCGGAGTTGTTGTCGTTGCCGGGCTGGGCTGGATTGATGCACAAACTGGAGCGCGAACCGGCGTTGGTTCCGCACGAACCGATTCCGTGCTCGTTGATGGATTTTCTGGCCGTGCGCATGACGCTGACGCTGGTCGCGTTCGAGAACGTGAAAACATCGGGCGAGATTTCGCAATGGCGTCAGCCGATTTTGCCTGCTCCCGTCACCGAAGCCGAGCAAATGGCCGAAGCCGCTCGCGTGTTCGATGTCGCTCAGTTGTTGGGATTGTCGGCGGAGAAAATCCAATCGCTCAGCCGGGATGAATTCAATTCGTTCCTTGCCGAAATCAATGCTTTTGGCGATTGGGAGCGTCGGCGCGTCTGGCATCTGGCTTACGAACATTGGCACGAACTGGAAATTCTGCGCCCGCTGCTGACGTACCGAGCCGAAATTGATCCGCGCCGTTCCGCCAACCGTCCTGCTGCTCAGGTAATTTTCTGCATTGACGAACGCGAAGAATCGGTTCGCCGTGCGTTGGAAGAAATCGCGCCGAACGTTGAAACGCTCGGCGCGGCAGGCTTTTTCGGCGTTGCGGTCAATTATCAGGGCTTGGACGACGCGCACGGAGCAGCCTTTTGCCCGGTCGTTGTCACTCCGCAGCACGCGATTCAGGAACGCCCGAGCGAAAGCGACCAGCATCTTTCCAACCAACGTCAAAGTCGTCGCAAGTTGTGGGCGCAAATCGCTCACAACAGTTTTATCGGTTCGCGGACGCTCGTGCGTGGCTGGGTTGGCGCGCTGGGGCTTGGCTGGTTGTCAGTTTTCCCGCTTGTCACGCGAGTTCTGACTCCGCGCCAGGCCGGGAATTTGTACGCTCGATTGGGTAATTTGTTTTTGCCGTCGCCGAACACCGAATTGACCTTGTTGCGCGACGACACGGCCAGCCACGAAAAATCCGCTGAAAACGCCGAAGGTTTGTTGCTGGGTTTCACCATTCAGGAAAAAGCCGACCGGGTCGCCGGAACTTTGCGCGCGGCAGGCTTGATCGAAAACCACTCGCGTTTGGTGGCGATTATGGGGCACGGTTCGACCAGTCTGAATAATCCTCACGAATCGGCTCACGATTGCGGAGCCTGCGGTGGGCGTCGCGGCAGCCCGAACGCCAGGATGTTTGCGGCGATGGCCAATCATCCGCAAGTCCGCGAACGCATGAGCGAACAGGGAATGAACATTCCGGTTGATACGTGGTTTGTCGGCGGTTATCACGACACCTGTAACGACGTGGTCGAGTTTTTCGACACGTCGGCGATTCCGGCCACGCACGCTGACGAATTTGCGAAGCTGGCCGAATCGCTGGATCGAGCGCGCGAGGCGAATGCGCTGGAACGTGCGCGCCGGTTTGAAGCCGCTTACCGCGACACCACGCCGAAAGCCGCGCTTCGCCACGTTGAAGAGCGCGCCGAACATCTGGCTGAACCTCGCCCTGAATACGGTCACGCGACCAATGCGGTTTGCGTGGTCGGACGCCGCAGCCTGACGCGCGGATTGTTCATGGATCGCCGAGCCTTTTTGATTTCTTACGACCCTGACCGCGATCCCAAACTGGACAGCCTGGCAGCGATTTTGGGCGCAGCCGGGCCGGTTTGCGCGGGCATCAACCTGGAATACTACTTCTCGTTTGTGGACAACGAACGATACGGTTGCGGAACGAAGCTGCCGCACAACGTCACCGGATTGGTCGGCGTGATGAACGGGCAGGGAAGCGATTTGCGAACCGGATTGCCATGGCAAATGGTCGAAGTTCACGAACCTGTTCGGTTGTTGCTGATTGTCGAAAACACTCCTGACAATGTGATGAACGCCGTGCGCCGCAGCGCAATGGTGACGGAGTTGGTGGAAAACCGCTGGATTCGTTTGGCGACAATGAGCCCCGACGGAAGTCTGCACGTTTACCGCGACGGCGAATTCGAGCCGATGACCGAAATCGTTCCGTTGCCGCAAACAGCAACTTCGCCGGATTGGTTTTTGGGCAAGTTGGAGCACCTGCCGATTGCTCGCGTGGCGGCCACCGCCGCTCACGCCAGTTGATGAAGGTCAGCTATGAATGAAAGTCTTTTACTTGGGTTATTGATTTTGCTGCCGGGCGGATTGTGCGCCGCGCTCGGATTCGGCTGGCTGTTCGGCTGGAAACCGACTGAACGTCCGGTCACGCGGCTGACTACGATTTGTTACAGCTTGGTGCTGTTGGTTGTCGCCGCCATGTGGTGGGAATTGCTGGGCAATGGCAAAACTCAATTGAGCGCAGTGTATGGCGATTGGTTTCACGTCGGGCATTATCACTTCCCGCTGGCGCTGTGGGCGGATTTCATTTCGTTGCCGTTGCTGACGCTCAGCGCGTTGCTGGTGTTTTTGGTTTCTGTGTTTTCGCGCCGGTACATTCACCGCGACGTCGGATTCTTTCGATTCTTCATGCTGTTGAATCTGTTTGGCGCAGGCATTCTGTTGTTTTTCGCGGCGGGTTCATTCGATTTGATGATCGGCGGTTGGGAAATTGTCGGCATCACGTCGGTCTTGTTGATCGCGTTCTTTCAGCACAGGGATGATCCGGTTCTAAGTGCCTTGCGAGTTTTCGCCACCTACCGTGCCTGCGACGTTGGGCTGCTGACCGGAGTGGTTTTGATGCACATTTATGTCGGCACTTCGGAATTCACCGAAATCTTGCCGAACAACATCCAGCAACATACTCCGCTGTTGGGAAGCGCCGCCACGATTACGGCGTTTTTGTTGTTGCTGGCGGCAATGGGCAAAGCCGCTCAGGTTCCGGTTTCCGGCTGGTTGCCGCGCGCGATGGAAGGCCCCACGCCTTCGAGCGCGATTTTTTACGGTGCGTTGTCGGTTCACGCCGGAGCTTATCTGTTGTTGCGCGCTCAGCCGATTATCGCCGCGTCTTCATTTGTGTCCGAATCCATCATAGTGATTGGGTTGTTGACCGCCTTGCACGCAACTTTTGTCGGACGCGCCTGCCCGGACGCGAAAAATGCGCTGGCTTATGCCTCGATGGCGCAACTGGGAATCATCTTCATCGAAATCGGGTTCGGCTGGCAGCAACTGGCGCTGTGGCACATTGCCGGTCACGCGCTGATTCGCACACTGCAATTTTTGCGAGCGCCTTCGATGCTGCACGACCATCACAGAGTTCACGCGGCGGCAGGCGGTCATTTGGGAGCGACCGGGATTTATTTTGAATCGCTTTTGCCGCAGCGGGCGCAGCATTGGCTTTATCGGTTGGCGCTGGATCGCGGTCATCACGACACCTTTCTCGACCGGTTTGTGGTTGGACCTGTGTTGCATCTGGCAGGGTGGATGCGCCGTATCGAAGGCAAATGGGTGGATTACTTTGGCGGAAACATCAACGGCCATCACAAACCGTTGGCCACCAAAGCAGGAGTGTTAACCGGGCAATCGTCGTTGCTGCAAAACACGGAGAGCGCAGATGTCTAATCATTTGTTGTTTGGATTGTTGAATTTGGGCATTTTCGTGCCTTTGCTGGCCGCGTTTGTCGTCAGAAAAATGGCGGTAGTCGAACAGGCTCGCCGTTGGACGGTGTATTGTCTGGCGTTTAGCTTCGCGGCGTTGCTGTGCAACAGCCTGTCTGTTTCCAACGCGCCAAACGCTCAATTGTCTGAACCGTTCAGCCAATGGTTTCTGGTGGATGCGCTGAACGCTATTCCGCTGTCATTGTTTGCTGCGCTGTGTTTGGGAGTGGCGGCATTGGTTCCGAAACACAAACTGACTTCGCAATGGCTGGCCGGGGTGTTGTGGCTGAGCGCGACAACTTGCGCGGCTTATGCGGCAAATAATTTGCTGGTTTTCGTGTTGGGCTGGGCTGGCTCGCTCGCGCCGTTTTTGCTCACGCGAATGTTTGCGCCACCCTCCAATGCGGTCAGCGAAACCGGCGCGATGGTTCCCGGATTTTCCAAAATCGTTTTGGCGCTGAGCCTCGCCAGTCTTTGCGTTGGCGTTGGGCTGTTGGTTATTGCCGTGCCAGGAACAAGCTGGGAACAGGCTTTAGGTCTGACTTTGGCACGCGCCGGAAATTCCACGTTGCTCTTCGCCGCCTTTGCCTTTTTGATGGGCGCGGTCGTTTTGCGAAAAGGGTTGTTCCCAGCACATTCGTGGGTGGTGACTGCGTTCGAGCGCGGCCCGTTGTTGCCGTTGACGTTGTTGCTGAACGGACATCTGGGAGCGTTTCTGGTGGCGCGCATCGTGTTGCCTTTGTTGCCCGACGAAGCGCACAAAGCCTGGCCGATTATCAGCACGTTGAGTTTGCTGACCGCGGCGTATGTGGCTTTGGTTGGTTTGGTTGAACGCAAACCTCGCCGATTGTTCGCGCTGGTCGCCATCAGCCAGTCGGCGTTTTTGCTGGCCGGGCTGGAAAGTTACAGCGCGATTGGCATCGCCGGAGCTTTGGTGTTGTGGCAGGTTGTCGCCGTTTCGACCGTAATGTTGTCTTCGGTTTATTCAGGGCTGGAAGCTCGGCTGGGCGTGGCGCTCGAAAAAGACGGTTTTCTGGGATTAGCCATCGGAGCGCCGCGTTTGGCGGTATTTTTTGCCGCCGGAGGCCTGGCGCTGGTCGGATTGCCGTTGACGCTGGGTTTTCCCGCTGAAGACTTGTTGCTACAAGGAACGCTGGCCACCAACCCTTATCTGGGAGTGGTTTTACCGGTCGTCACCGCGATGAACGCTTTCAGCGTTATGAGGCTGTTCGCTCGCCTGTTTTTGGGAAAACCGGTTTCGGCAGCCAATCACATTGCTGACGCAGTGCCGCGCGAACGCTGGGTGTTGATTGCCGCTTTGTTGTTTTTGTTGTTCGGCGGACTGTTTCCGTCTCAGCCGATGCGTTTGCCCGCCATTGCCGCTGAAAAACTGATGCAGTCTGTTTCCGGTTCTCAACACACGGCGAATCACCGGTGACGGTGTCCTAACATGCCTCGCTGGTGAGGCAAACTTTCCCGCTGAGTTCGTTGGGAAATTGGCTAAATCCTTTGAATTGTGTCGCCTTTTTAGTGGCACAGCCATTGCAGAAATTCTGGCGGCAAGCACTCAAATCTACGGTTTCGTAGATTGATCTTTTTCATCATCACTTGTTTGTTCGGGCTTGTGATGGTGACAGGCTGGGCAGTGAGTTACGGTGTTTAGGTGGCAGTCGGGACAACTGCCATACTTACAATCCAGTCTGAAGAGGGAGTCGAAAGGCTCCCTTCTTTTTTTGCCAGTCTGATTTTCTCGCAAGATTCGTTTGTTGAAAGCGATTTACTTGACGTTGATTCGCAGGATGTTGCGAGTGGGAAATTTTCTTTCTCGGCTGCCAACGCATTGACACCGCCGAAGCCAGCTAGAACAATGCGCCGGGATTTGCGATGAGACCGAAGTTACAGTCCATCGCCTCGTTGTCGCAACGGCAAACGAGTTCCTTCAAGCAATTCTTTTCCGTTTCAATTCACAACTTTGACGACCAGTCAGCCAATTTGGACGAATTGGCTGCCGGTCAATTTTCCGGGAGATCACCTATGCGTTACGCGCTGAAAAGACTTTCTACGCTTTGCTGTTTGCTGATTTGTTTGGCCGCCGCTTCGACTGCGATGGCAGCGGTCAAAGCCAATGCTCTGTTTTCCGATGGCTGCGTCTTGCAGCAGGGAATGCCCGCGCCCGTCTGGGGCTGGGCAGACGAAGGCGAAAAAGTCACCGTCGAATTTCAAGGCCAGAAAGTCACTGCCACCACAACCGGCGGCAAATGGATGGTTACGCTGAAAGAATTGAAAGCCGGCGGGCCGTTTGACATGACCATCAGCGGTTCGAACACCCTGACGATCAAAAACATTCTGGTCGGCGAAGTCTGGTTGTGCAGCGGCCAATCGAACATGCAATGGACGATGAATCAGACCGCCAACGCCAAAGCGGACATCGCCGCCGCTAATCATCCAAAGATTCGTTTGTTCAGCGTGCCGCGCCTTTCCAAAGACACGCCCCAAACCGATGTCAAAGGCCAGTGGAAAGAATGTTCGCCCGAATCGGTCGCCGGTTTTTCGGCGGTCGGTTACTTTTTCGGTCGCGCTTTGCAAGCGGCGAGGCAGGGGATTCCGGTCGGTTTGATCAATTCGTCTTACGGCGGCACGCCTTCCGAAGCCTGGACGAGTGACGGCGTCGTCAAAAACGATCCGAACTTCGCCGGCGTCCGCGAACGTTACGCCAAAGCTCTGACAGCCTTTCCCGAAGCCAACGCCAAATGGGAAGCCGCGATGGAAAAACACAAAGAAGCCGTCGCCAAAGCCAAAGAAGAAGGCAAACCCGCTCCCGCCGCGCCCGGACGCCCGATGGGGCCTGGCCATCAAAGCAGCCCGTCGGGTTTGTACAACGCCATGATCGCACCGCTCGTGCCTTACGCGCTGCGCGGATCAATCTGGTATCAGGGCGAAGCCAACGCCGGGCGCGCTTATGAATACCGTTCGATCTTTCCGGCGATGATTCAGGATTGGCGCAAAGCCTGGAACAGCGAAATGACTTTTCTGTTCGTGCAACTTGCGCCTTTCGCGCCGCCCGCGCCCGGAACCTGGCCTGAATTGCGCGAAGCCCAGTTGCTGACTTTGAAATTGCCCAAGACCGGTCAAGCCGTCATCACCGACATCGGCGAAGAAAAAGACATTCATCCCAAACAGAAACAACCCGTCGGCGAACGACTGGCGCTGGCCGCGCGCGCCATTGCTTACGGCGAAAAGATTGATTACTCCGGCCCGGTTTATTCAACGATGAAGGTCAAAGGCGACAAGATCGAACTCAGCTTCAATCACGTCGGCGGCGGCTTGGTCGCCAAAGACGGCAAACTGATGGGTTTCACCATTGCCGGAGCCGATCAGAAATTCGTTCCAGCCGAAGCCGAAATCAAAGGCAAAAAGGTGATTGTTTCCAGTTCGTCGGTCGCTCAACCGGTGGCCGTTCGTTTCGGCTGGGAAAACTGGCCGGTGCTGAATTTCTGGAATAAAGCGGGACTGCCCGCGACGCCTTTCCGCACGGACGATTTCCCAATGGTCACGGCTCCGAAGAAGTAGATATTTAGAGGTGGGACAGGCTCTGAACCTGTCCCACCAAATCAATATGAACAACTCATTCACACGACGAGAATTCCTGGCTGCGTCGGCTGTTCCACTGGTTGGCTTGGCGGCGGACGAAGCTCCGTTTAACGCGCAGGGCGAACGCATCGGCGAAGTCACAGATCATTCGGCGCTGATTCACACGCGGTTGACGGCGGCGGCCACGCGCAACAATTCCGGCTTCAACTTTCCCGGCCTGACGCGACAGGATCGCCGCGAAAAGTTGCAGGTGATGCCTGCCGGAATGACCATCGCCGAATTGGAAGGCGCTTGTCCGGGCAAAGCCGGTCGTGCGCGATTGCTTTACGGGCAACGCGCGGATTTATCCGGCGCGAAGAAAACCGCCTGGTTCGATGTCACCGCCGAAACCGATTTCACGCATCTGTTTCGACTGGAAGATTTGCGACCGGAGACGCTGTATCACTTCGCTGTGGAAACGGCTGCCGGCGGCAAACAAACTCGACGCGGCTCGCCGGGTTCGTTTCGCACCGCGCCGCGCGGTGCGTGGAAAAATCTGAAATTCGTCGTTTCCACTTGCCAGCATTACCTGACGCGCGACACCGCCGGCGGCTTTTTAAGCTATGAAGCGATGCGGCGATTGAAGCCGGATTTCACGGCGATGGTCGGCGACAACGTTTATTACGACACCGAACCGCCGATAGCGACGACGCCGGAAATGGCGCGGCATTTCTGGCATCGAATGTATTCGTTGCCTTCGCTGAAAGACTATTACCAGCACACGCCGGGGTATTGGACAAAAGACGATCACGACGTTTTGAAAGACGATTGCTGGCCGGGCGGCGAACCGGACTTTATGGCTCCGATGACCTTTGCCGAAGGGCTGAAGATTTTTCGCCAACAGGTTCCAATCAGCGATCCGCCCTATCGTCGTTTTCGCTGGGGCAAGGGCTTGGAAATCTGGCTGACCGAAGGCCGCGATTTTCGTTCGCCAAACAAAGCCGCAGACAGCGCGGAAAAAACCATCTGGGGCAAACAGCAGAAAGAATGGTTGAAGCGGACTTTGTTGGAAAGTGACGCCGCGTTTCGAGTGTTAATCAGCCCGACGCCGATTGTCGGCCCCGACCGCGATAAAAAAGGCGACAACCACGCCAACGCAGCTTTCGCCACCGAAGGCCGCGAGTTTCGTCAGTGGGTGAAAGACCAAAAGCTGAAGAACTTTTTCGTTCTCAACGGCGACCGCCACTGGCAATACCATTCGGTTGATCCCGAAACCGGCGTGCAGGAGTTTTCCGCCGGAACAATCACGGAAGGCAACGCCGGAGGTTCGCCGGGCGAAGACAAACGCTTCCACCGTTTTCATCGCGTCAAAGGCGGTTTTCTGTCGGTTGAGTTGGTGGGAACCAGTGGCGCGCCGCAATTGGTGTTTCGCCACCACAGCATCACGGGCGAAGTGGTTTACGAAAGCATTCAAAAGAGGATTTAACGGTGATTCAAAAATCAGAAATCTACGACGTGTGTGTAGTTGGTTCCGGCTCGGCGGGCGGCGTGGTTGCGATGCAACTGGCCGAAAAAGGCGCTTCGGTCGTGGTGTTGGAAGCGGGCAAATGGGTTGATCCGGCGAAGGATTTTTATTCGCACACGATGCCTTACGAATTGCCGAAAAACGGCAGAGGCTGGGATCCGCGCAAGCATCTGACGGTTGACCGCACGAAAGAACCGTTTACCAAAGCGGGCGAGTATCAACGCTTCGATCACTTTCTGACCAAAGCCGTCGGCGGAAAATCTTTGCTGTGGGCGGGTTTGAGCTGGCGCAACAGCACTTTTGATTTCGCCACGTGGCCGGTCAGTTACGAACAGCTTTCGCCGTATTACGACCGGATGGAAAGGTTGATGGGCGTGACGGGCAATTACGATCACCATCCGAACGTGCCGGACGGTGTTTTCCAAAAGCCTTTGCCGTGGCTGTGCGCGGCGCACCAGATCAAAAAAGGTTGCGACAAGCTCGATCCGAAAAAGTTTCGGATGATTACCGCCCGCAAAGCTTTGCTGACCGAACGCCACGAGTCCAAACGCCCGGTTTGCCATTATTGCGGCCATTGCATGCGCGGTTGCGACGTGGACGCCAAATACACTTCAGCAAACACGGCGATGCCGCGCGCGTTGAAAACCGGCAAGTGCAAACTGATTCTTTATGCCAACGCCGCCGAAGTGATGATGAGCAAGGACGGCAAGACGGCAACCGGCGTTCGTTACTTCGATGCGCGCACGCGCAAAAGTTATGAAGTCAAAGCCAAGAAGATCGTCCTGGCTTGCGGGCCGATTGAATCCGCGCGGCTGTTGTTGCTGTCGAAATCGGCGCACTTCCCGAATGGTTTGGCTAATTCCAGCGGGCTGGTCGGTAAAAACCTGATTACACACACCACTTCGGGCGCGCAAGGTTACTTGAAACAACTGAACAACGCGCCGGTTTTCAACGACGACGGCACGGAAAGCAGCCACGCTTACATTGCGTCGTTTTACTGGGAAAAGCCGCACCCGAATTTTCCGAAGGGCTATCACATCATCGTGGATTCCGGTTCGCGCGTCAGCACGTCCAATCCTTCGTTTGGGCAAAACGTGCCGGGCTTTGGCTTGGATTTCAAACGCCGGGTTCGTGAACGCGCGCCGTCGCTCATCAGCATGTATTCGCAAAACGGAATGATCGCTTCGCCGGAACGGTACATGGAACTCGATCCGACGGTGAAAGACATTTACGGTCTGGCCGTGCCCAAAGTGCATTTCAGTCTGACGACCGAAGACCGCGCCATTTTCAAAGACGCGACCGAAAAGATTTCCGAAATCATAGAAGCTTCGGGCGGCGTCATCACCAATACCAATCCGCAACCCGGAGTGGACAGCGTTCACTGGGTTGGAACCTGCAAGATGGGCAACGACGCGAAAACTTCCGTGCTGACGCCTTATCTGCAATCGCACGATGTCAAAAACCTGTTCGTCGCCGACGGCAGCGGCTTCATTGATTATTCGGAAAAGAATCCGACGTTGACCGTGATGGCATTAGCTTCGCGTTGCGCCGATTTTGTTTACGAAGAGCTTCGACGAGCATAAACGAATTACCCATTAACCATTGCCCATTACGCATTAACCGAAAGGGTAGGCGGGATTCATACCCAAACCAATAATGGTTAATGGCCAATGGCTGATGGTCAATTTCTGAACAGAGAGTTGTCGGCTTATGAAAAAGTTTCTGATTGTTCTGGCTTGTGCGGCGCTGGCGGCGGTGGTTGTCGCCGCGCAAAAGAAAACTTCGACTTCGACTGATGAATCGCTCATCGCCGCATACAAGAAAACTTATCCGGCTTCGGTGTCGGATGCAGTGGAATTAGTTACCGGTAAAAACGGCACGATGCTGCACGACATGAAACTCGTCACCGGAACACCGATTGTCGGACGCGCCGTGACTTCGCTGGTCAAACCGACGACGCCTGACAAGGCTACGCCCGCGCTTTCGACCAAACATTCAGTTGAAATGATTGACAACGCCAAACCCGGCGAAGTCGGCGTCATAGTTATGGAAGGCACGCTGGAAATCGCCGCGATGGGAAATCTAATGGCTACGGCGGCGAAGGTTCGCGGAATGGCCGGCATGGTTTTGGATGGCGCGATTCGTGACATCTGGGATGTGAGGCGAATGGGGTTGACGGTCTATGCGCGGTCGTCTTCGCCGCGAACGGCGGTTGGGCATTACGCGACTGTGGCGCGCAACGTCGAAGTCCAATGCGCCGGCATCACGGTTCGTCCCGGCGACATCATCGTCGCCGATGAAGACGGCGTGGTCGTTGTGCCGCAAGAACGCGCCGAAGAGGTCCTGAAAAAAGCTCAGGAAATTGACGACCGCGAAAAAGGCATGTTCCCGTTCATACGCCAATTCAAATCCCTGACCAAGGCGATTGAGAAGTTCAACCGTATTTGAAACCAGAGGTCAAAGAGATAACGGAACAAACGGAAATAACGGAACGGACGGAACCTCAAAAAAATCTTTCCGTTTTTTTCAGTTATTTCCGTTTGTTCCGTTATCTCCCTCTTGCTCGATGGGGAGAGCATTTATGAAACGAAGAGAATTCATCAACTCAGCAATCACTGGCGCGACCGTGGTTTCCACAACTGCGCTTTCTTACGAACGAATCGTCGGAGCCAACGACCGAGTAGTCGTCGGTTTGATCGGTTGCGGCGGGCGCGGACGGCAGGTTGCCGACTTGATGCGGAAAGTTCCGGGCGCGGAATACGGCGCGGTTTGCGATGTTTATGAGACGAACGCGGCGAGTGCGCAGACTTGGGCAGGAAGCTCGGCGAAAAAGTTCAATGACTTCCGAAAGCTGCTGGAATTGAAGGAAGTGGACGCCGTTCACATCGCCACGCCGGATCATTGGCATGCGGCGATTACTGTGCTCGCTTGTGCGGCCGGCAAAGACGTTTATGTTGAAAAACCGCTGGCGCACAACGTCCGCGAAGGCCGATTGATGGTCGAAGCCGCGCGCCGTTACAAACGTATTGTCCAAACCGGCACTCAACATCGCAGCGCGCCGCATTACCGCGAAGTCCAGCAGATCATTCAATCCGGCGAACTCGGCGAAGTTCGTTTCGTGCGCGTCTGGAATTACAGCAACATTACTCCGAACGGCGTCGGCAAATACGCTGACGAACCCGCACCCGAAGGTTTGGACTGGGATTTTTATCTTGGCCCGGCGCCGAAAGTGCCGTTCAACCGTTCGCGCTTTCTTTCCACGTTTCGCAATTTTTACGATTACGCGGGCGGCACGATGACCGATTACGGCACGCACAGGCTCGACACGGTTCAGCAAATCATGGGCGTTGAAGCTCCGAAAACCGTTGTGGCTACAGGCGGCAAATTTACGTTGAAAGACGCGGGCGATGTGCCGGATATGTTGCAAGTGACTTACGAATTCCAACATCCCAAGAATGGCGGTTTCATCCTCAGTTACGAAAGCTGCAACCTGAACGCACACGGCGCGGGCGGACGAACGCCGGGCTTTAACAATTACGGAGCGCGCGGCGCTGATGACCGTCCGCACGGCGAGGCTTATTACGGCACAAACGGCACGCTGATCGCCGACCGCATAGGCTTTGAAATTTATCCCGAACCGCTGAAAACCGCGCTGACCGCCAAACAACGCTCGCAGCCGATTGACGCCTGGCGGATGCAGCCCAAACGAGTTCAAGGCCGCGACACCACCGATCTGCACACGTTGAATTTCATCGAATGCGTTCGTTCTCGGAAAGCGCCGAATGCGGAAGTGGAAATCGGCCACCGCTCGACGGCGACTTCGCACTTGGGGAACATCGCTTACCGAATAGGCCGTCGTTTGACTTGGGACGCGGCGAAAGAAGATTTCGTCGCTGATGCCGAAGCGTCCAAGTTGCTTGGCCGCAAGGCGCGGAAGCCCTGGGATTTGATTTGAAGGAGATTGGCCAATGATGAACCGAATCTGTTTGCTGATTATTTTGGCGCTGGCTGTTGTCACATTCGCCGCCGTCAAACCTCGGTCGTTGTTCGACGGCAAAAGCTTCAAAGGCTGGGAAGGCAACATGAAAATCTTCCGCATCGAAGACGGCGCTATTGTCGGCGGTTCGATGAAAGCCGCTTTGCCGAACAACGAATTCCTTTGCACGACCAAACGCTATTCCGACTTCGTGCTGCGCGCCAAATTCAAAGTCACCGGCGAGCGCGTCAATGCCGGAATCCAGTTTCGTTCCGAGCGCATCCCGAACAATCACGAAGTCATCGGCTACCAAGCCGACATCGGCCAGAATTATTGGGGCGCGCTTTATGACGAATCGCGCCGCAAAAAAGTGCTGGTTTCGCCGGACGCCGCCGCGCTGGACAAAGTTTTGAAGCGCGACGACTGGAACGATTACGTCATCCGTGCTGAAGGCAAACGCATTCGGCTAACCATCAACGGCTACCAAACCGTGGATTACACGGAAGCCGACGATTCCATCAATCAAGCCGGGCAAGCGGGCGTGATTTGCCTGCAAATCCACAGCGGCCCGCCCAGCGAAGCCCGCTATAAAAACATCACGATTGAAGAGTTGCCGACTCGCAAATAAACCATGACCACTCCAACCGAACTCCGAAGCAAATTGAAAGAAGGCGTGATTGCTTTTCCGATCACTCCGTTTAACGAAGACCTGTCGCTGAACCTGGAAGGGTTGCGGCACAACTTGACCAAACTGAACGAACACCAGCTTTGCGCCGTAGTTGCCGCGGGCGGAACCGGCGAAGTCTATTCGCTGACTCCGGCGGAATATGACGCCGTTGTTCGCCTGACGGTCGAAGTCATCGGCGGCAGCGCGCCGATCATCGCCGGTGTAGGTTTCAACCAACCGATGGCCGTCGAAATGGCGAAACAAGCCGCCTCCGCCGGAGCCGACGGCATACTGGCTTTGCCGCCGTATTACCCGAACGCCGACGACGAAGGCATGGTCGCGTATTACAAATCCATCGGCGCGGCGACGGATTTGGGCTTGCTGATTTACAGCCGCGATTGGGCGAACTTTTCTCCGGCGATGGTGGAAAAACTGGCGATGGCGATTCCCACGCTTTGCGCCTGGAAAGACGGGCAAGCGGACATTCGCCGTTACCAGATGATTATCAATCGGCTTGGCGACCGGCTGCATTGGATAGGCGGCGCGGGCGACGACAGCTTGCCGGGTTATTACTCCATCGGCATTCGCACGTACACGTCCAGCATCGCCACGGTTGCGCCGAAACTTTCGCTGGCGCTGCACGAAGCCGGTTGCAAGGAAAACTGCGCTGAATTGATGAAGCTGATTTACGAATGCGTTACGCCGCTTTACGCCTTGCGTGCGCGGCGAAAGGGTTACGAAGTCTCGGCGATGAAAGCGATGATGGATATGGTGGGCTTGGCCGGCGGGCCTGTGCGTCCGCCGCTGCCGAACGTAAAACCGGAAGAAGTGGAAGAGCTTTGGGCAATGCTCGAAATGTGGAAGCCGTATCTGTAAAAATTTCCGCCGCAGATAAAAGCGGATGTTCGCTGATCTGAGTTTATCGGTGTAAGCGCCGAAAAGTTCTATCTGTATCTAAACTGTCTGCCGTATATGTTCGATAATCTGCGTTATCTGCGTTATCTGCGTTATCTGCGTTATCTGCGGCTGAATTTTCTGTGAGGAACCTATGACCGACTGGAACCGTCGCCAATGGATTGCCACCGCCGCCGGAATCACCGGTTTGGCAGGCATCGAAGACATGGCGTTGGCTTTTGACGCCGACGCTTACGGACAAAATCGCAGCGGAACTCCGCGAGCCGCACGCCCGCGCAGCAAAATGAAAATCAGCAAGTTCAAGGCGACCGTTGTCGCTTCGCCGGATTTCGCCTTGCTGAATTCGTGGAATGTTCACGACACGCATTTCAAACGCACGATTCTGGAACTGGAAACCGACGACGGTTTCACCGGTGTGGCCGAAGTCGCCGCCGGAGCGGTGCAGGATTTGGAAGCCAATCGCGACAAAGTGCTGGGGCGCGACCCGTTTGAAATCGAATACTTCCGCCGACAGTTCAAAACGCCGAACGCTTTCGGCGCGGTCGAAGTCGCCTGCCTGGACATCATCGGCAAGGCCATCAATCGCCGCGTGGTGGATTTGATCGGCGGCGCTTACCGCGAAGCGCAACAGTTTTCGGCCTACATCTTTTTCGTCATGCCTACGCCGAACGGCCCGGATTATTCGACGCCGGAATCAGTCGCTCGCCAGTTTCAGGAGTTCAACAAAAAGTACGGTTTCACTTCCTGCAAATTCAAAGGCGGCGTGTTGCACCCGGACAAGGAAGTCGAAGCTTTGCGAATGATGCGCGCCGCAATGCCGAACGCGAAGCTGCGCATTGATCCGAACGCGGCGTGGTCTGTGGAAACTTCAGTCCGCGTGGCCAAAGCGATTGAACCGCTCGACATGGAATATTACGAAGACCCGACGCCGGGTTTGGACGGAATGGCCGCCGTTCGACGGCAAACCAAAATCCCACTGGCCACGAACATGGTCGTCACCAAAATGGAGCACATCGTTCCCGCCATTCAAAAAGGTTCGGTGGATGTGGTTTTGCTGGACAATCATTACATGGGCGGGCTGAACAACGTGCGTTACTGGGCGGCGATTTGCGAAGCGATGGGCTGGGGCTGTTCCGGTCACAGCAACAATCATCTGGGCATTTCGATGGCGATGATGACGCACATGAACTGCTCGATTTCTCGCGTTCAATACGACGCCGATTCGCATTACCCGTGGACGACCGAAGACATCATCAAAGGGCCGATGCTGCAATTCAAAGACGGCAAGATGGCTTTGCCGGACGCGGCTGGGCTGGGCGTGGAAATTGACGCCGACAAAATGGCCAAGCTGGTTGAAAATCTGAAACGCGCGGGAAACCGCCACGAACAATTGAAGAAATGGGACCCAACTTATCCGCTGAACGATCACCGCATTCGTTGGTAGATGCTGGTGTGTCGGTAGCCCGCGCATGAGCAAGGGCTTTTTGCTGAGCTTGCCCTTCCTTACGGTCGGGCTACTGACACGTTGGCAGTGATTGGCTTATGACCAAAAAGTTGATTCGAGTTTGTTGCTGTTTGTTGTTGGCGATGCTGATGGTTTCGCCGAACGAACCCGTGCTTTCTCAACCGGCGCGAAAACCGAACGTGCTGTTCATCGTCGCCGATGATTTGCGAACGGAGCTTGGCGCTTACGGCAGTACGATTGCCAAAACTCCGAATCTGGATCGGCTGGCCAAACGCGGGATGCGCTTTGACGCGGCTTATTGCCAGTATCCTGTCTGCAATCCCAGCCGGACTTCGTTTTTGACAGGTTTGCGTCCCGACACGACGCGCATCACGGACAACAACACCAACTTTCGCACGACGCTGCCGGACGTAGTCACCTTGCCGCAACTGTTTCGGCAGAACGGTTATCGCGCCACCAGTTTCGGCAAAATCTTTCATCGCGGATTGACGATGGAAGATTTGCGGACCGATATGGACGACAAAGCTTCGTGGGACGAAGTGCGTTACTTTCAAACCACGCCGCTGGGTTTCAAAGGCGAAGGCCGCAATCTGACCGACGGCAAACTGGCCTGGTGCAATTGGCGCGCAGCCGAAGGCACGGACGAAGATCAGCCCGACGGCCAAATCGCCCGCGAAGCCGTCAACGTTCTGGAACAGCGCGCCAAAGACAAACAGCCGTTTTTCCTCGCCGTCGGTTTGCACAAACCGCACGACCCTTTCATCGCGCCGAAAAAGTATTTCGATCTTTATCCGACTGAAAGTTTGAAGCTGTGGCAAGCGCCGAAAGGCACTCTGGCTGACCCTGCCGTTGCCATTCCAGGCGGAGCCTTCCGCGAAGCTTTCGGCAAGTTCACGGACAAAGAGCGGCTGGAATTTATGCGCGCCTATCTGGCCGGAGTTTCCTTCACCGACGCGCAAGCCGGAAAGGTCATTGACGCTCTGGATCGGCTGAAGCTGGCGGAAAACACGATCATCGTTTTCCTGGGCGATCACGGCTATCACCTGGGCGAACGCGGCTGGTGGAACAAGGGCACGCTGTTTGAACTTTCCGCCCGCGCGCCGCTGCTGGTTTACGCGCCGAAGATGAAAGCCAAAGGCAAGGCGACCGCGCGGCTGACGGAATTCATTGATATTTACCCGACGCTGATGGAACTTGCCGGCTTGAAAGCGCCGAACAAATTGGAAGGCCGCAGCTTCGTTCCCTTGCTCGACAATCCGCAGTTGAAATGGAAAGAAGCGGCTTACACGCAGGTGACGCGCGGCAGATTTTCAGGTTATTCCGTTCGTACGGAACGTTGGCGCTACACCGAATGGGACGAAGGCCGGCAAGGCGCGGAACTTTACGATCATCAAACCGACCCGCACGAATACCGCAACCTCATCAACGAGCCGAAACATCAAGCCACAGTTCAGCAGTTGAAAGCCTTGTTGCGAAAAAGAATCTGACAACGTGAGCGCAAAAATCAGCCATTGAGCATTGGCCATTAACCATTATTCGACGTGGATAAATCTTTATCCTTTCGGCCAATGGCTGATTTGATCTCGGCTGAATCAACATTACGAACTGTGGGAATCCACATTTCGCCGCTAGTGATTTCCCTGCCAAAACGCCGGGATCAACATCCACAGAACAGCGTTTTCCCATCACCACGCCGAAGCCTGCCTCGCTGTGCTGCAAACCAACTAAACGCATAATCCGCCTCGTCGAAAACGAAGGTCAGGAGGAAGCGCGATGAATTCAAAACTCAGTCAGATGATTGCCAGCTTTGCGCCGCGTGAATGGTTGATGAAGCACTTCCGCTCAATTGTGATTGGTTTGTTGCTGCTGCAAATTGGAATTGTCGCCGCCGTCTGGCAAGCCAAACGAAGCGCGCAAAACAGCCTGGAAGCGGCTGCGGCGGAACTGGCTCGGCAATCGGTCGTGCCGTTTGAAAAGCGATTGCTCCCGGCCATCAATCCCGAAGGCATTCGGTTGATGCAAAACACTCGCGGCGCTCGCAGTCTGGCGCGATTCAACAACTCGCTCTTTGCGGCGACGGATGGCGGTTTGCTGCAACTGGCAAACGACGGAACTGCGAATCGCCATTTCACTGTGTTGGACGGTTTGCCGGAAAGCGATTTGACCGCGCTGGCTGAATTCGGCGGGCAATTGTTCATAGGCACTCGTTCACAAGGTTTGGTCGCGTTCGATGGCTCGCACTTCACGGCTTACCGCTGGACTGATCGCAAAGCTCAAGCTGTCACTTCGCTGTTGGAAGACAAAGGCCATTTGCTGATCGGAACTTTCGCGGGCGGCTTGTTGGAATTCGACGGCAAACAATTCCGCGAAGTGAAGGCCGTCGAAAAACGCATCAACGGAATTGAGCGAGTGACGGTAGACAACACGCGAATGTTTGTTTGCACCTTCGCCGAAGGTTTGTGGATCAGCGAAGCCACGCGCTGGCGGCAGTTCACCGTTGCCGATGGATTGCCGTCGAACCGCGTTGTCGGAGTTGTCCCAAACGGTGAACAGTTGTTTGTCGCAACGGATTTTGGTGTGGCGGCGATTGCAATCAACAAGCTTTTTGTTTCTGAACAAAACGGTTTTCAAACGCTGGCTACGCTGCCTTCGCTGTCCAGCATCGTGCGTGCTGGCACTTCGATTCTGATCAGCAAAGACAACGGCGAAGTTTTCCAGCTTGTCACTGACGCGCGAACAAAACGAACTCAACTAACTCCGGCTTTTCATCAAAGAGAATTCTCCAGCAAGAAATCTGAAAGCTTTTCGTCCTGCCAACTGAATGTCTTTTCAGGCGAGCAGTCATTGTGGCTACTGAGCAACGAAGGCATTAGGCGCACGAGTTGGCAGGACGAAAGGCTTTCAGAAAATCGCTCTCTACCGGTCGCGGTGCTGACTCAGCCAACCAGCAACATCATTTCGGCGCTGGCGCTTGATGGCGTGGGCAATTTGTGGGTGGGCAGCTTTCGCAACGGCATAGATGTGTTTACGCCCGAAGGTCGTCGGCTGACTCATCTGGAAACCAGTGCGGTGCGCGAAATCAATTCGCTGGCGTGGGACAGCGCCGCGCAGCAAATGATCGCGGCGACTTCGCAAGGGCTGGTCAGATTCAACAGTTCGATGCAGCCGCAAATTGTTGGTGTCGCCGAAGGGTTAATCAGCAATTCAATCCTGCACGCCGCACCACTTCAAAAAACGTCCTCAGCCTCTTCAGCCTCTTTGAATGGTTTTGTTCTGGCCACCAATCGCGGCCTGGCTTTCGGACAATCTGGCAATCAAGCCAAACAGTGGCAAGCTCTGACTACAGTGCAAGGCCTGCCCAGCAACAGCGTTTACGCAGTCCAGCCGCTGCGCGAATCAATTTACGCCGGAACGCTCAGCGGCTTGGCGCAGATCAACTCTGGCCGAGTCGTTCGCGTCTTCAAAGACTCCAACTCGAAATTGACTCATAACTGGGTGACGGCAATTTGCTCAGTCAACGGCAGATTGTTTGTCGGCACGTATGGCGGCGGAGTTTTTGAACTGACACCTTCGGGCGAATTGATCGGATTCACTTCTGAAATTGGCAAACAATCGGTCAACCCAAACGCGATGGCGACAGACGGCCAACGGCTTTACGTCGGCACGCTCGACGGAGCCTGGGTCCTGGAACTGGCTTCGCAAAAATGGACAAAGCTGAAAGCGGAACTGCCTTCTTCAACCGTACTCAGCGTCGCTGTCGAAAACGACAACGTGTATTTCGGCACGACCAGCGGCATCGCTCACATCCACAAAAAACGCCTGGACTTTGTCAGGGAGTAAATCAATGACGCGCAATTCACGAACAACTATTACTGCCATTTGCTCCGCGTTTATTTTCATCGCGCTTTGCCTGCCAGCCGTTCGCAGCCGCGCTCAATCCGGCGCGCTAATTCCTGCGACGAAAAATTCGCCGGACGATTCGATTCTTTCGCTGCCGGTGATGAAGGTGGATGTGACGATTGATAATCAGCACGCGCACGTTCGAGTGCTGCAAATTTTTGACAATCACCTTGGCCAAGTGATGGAAGGCAAATATCTGTTCGCGTTGCCGCCGCAAAGTTCCATCGCCGATTTCGCTGTCTGGGATGGTGACTTGCGGTTGCCCGGAGTGATTCTGGAACGGCGCAGAGCCAATCAGCTTTACGAACAAATCAAAGCTCAGGTGACTGATCCTGGTTTGTTACAACAGGGCGACGAGCGCGGCGGCACGTCTGCGTTTTCGGCCAAAGTTTTTCCGATTCCGGCTTATGGGACCAAGCGTGTTGAGCTGGAGTACACAGAAATGTTGCCGGTGGAAAATCTGGTTTCGCGTTTTAGTTTTCCGTTGAAACCTTCGTTTGGCGCACCTCAGCGAGTCGGCGAGTTTCAATTGCGAGTTTCGATCATCAGCGACGCGCCAATTTCGCCGCTGCGTTTTGCTGGCGCTTATGCGATGACGCCGATCAAGCAATCGGCGAATGAACAACAGTACGAATTCACGGCCAGCAACATCGAATTGAAAGAAGACTTCGCGTTGGAATACTCGATCAACGTTGAACAGAGCGCGCTGTCGTTCATCACTCACCGCGCGCCGGAAGGCATCACGGCTTACGACCTGCGCGATCCCGCACAGGCTGCCAAAAATCCCAATGGTTACTTTGAAGCCCGTGTGATCTTCAACCAAGGGTATGGAACCGGAAGCGGTAGCGACCGGGTTGCAGCTCCGCGCAATGTTCTGCTGCTGCTCGACACATCGCTTTCCATGCACGGCGAGAAACTTCAGCGCGCAGTCGAAGCCGTTGATTTCTTCCTGCACAGTTTGCAGCCGCAGGATCATTTCAATCTGGCGCTATTCAACGATTCGTTTACGCCGCTTTCAATTTCGCCGTTGCCAGCCACGACCGAAAACGTCGAACGCGCTCTCGGTTTTATCAAAGCTTCGATGCTGGGCGGCGGAACCGACATCAATCAAGCTTTACTTGAATCCATCAAACTGGCCAACGCTTTTCCATCAGGCGAACGCAGCATTGTTTTGATTTCCGACGCCAACCCAACGCTGAAAACTGTCAGCATCAAACGCATCGCCGCAGCCTTTGACGCGGCGAACAGTTCCGATCAAATGCCGAAGACTCGGCTGTATGCTTTGGGAATTGGCAGCGATTCCAATCGCAGCTTGCTGGAAACGCTGACGCAAAAATGCAAAGGCTACTTCGCCCAAGCGCGCGAAACCGAAGACATTACAACTCAACTGAAACTGGTCTTTGCGCGAATTGGTTCGGCCAGCATTGACGGTTTGCAGTTTGTCGCCAGCAATCCGGCAAACTTTTCGCACGTGTATTCGGTTCAATCGCCATCGCAGTCTCAACATACTTTTGACGGAGCTAGTCAGGCTTTTGTCGGTCGCTACAAATCGCCCCAGCAGAACCTTGAAGTGAAGGTTCAGGGCAAATTAGGCAACGAAACTTTTGCGCTGTCGCGCCGAGTCAGTCTACCTGAGTTTGAAACCGCGCACAGCCATTTGCCGCGCTTGTGGGCACGTGCTCGCGTTGACGCGCTGTTGTACGAAATGAATTTGAATGGCGAGCGCGAAGATTACATCGCCGAAATCATCCGCCTGTCCCAGAAATACAAATTCGTCACGCCTTACACGGCTTTTCTGGCTGCGCCGCGTTCGCTGCTACGCCCGCGCGTCATTCAGCCCGGCGACCCAATCATTCGCGTCAAAACCGACGCTTCGATCAAAGAAGTTTTCGCCGTGCTGCCGTTCGGCGAAACCTTGCCGTTGAAATTCCTGACCGATGAAAACGTCTGGCAGGCGCGCTTTCTGGCTCCGGCGTGGATGCCCGATGGAACCTACCGCTGCCGATTGTTGCTGACAGACAAACAAGGGAACGGTTATCAGGAAGAAAAAAGCTTCGTCATTGACAGCCACGCGCCGAAGCTGACCGCCAGCGTTGATTCGCAAACCGTGCGCGCAGGGGATGAAATCATAGTCAAGGTAAACGCCGACAAAGACACCATGCGTTTGGTTGCGCGAGTTTACGGCGCTCAACCGGTTCAACTGGCTTGGTCTGAAAAAGAAAAGATGAACGTTGGCCGATTGCGCGTTCCGGCGGGTTTGGCTTCGGGGCAATACGCCGTGACGGTTTCCGCCGAAGATTTCGCGCACAACCAATCAAGCGTGGACGTCATGGTTTCGGTAATTGGGCGCTGACTTATGCGCCAAGTGCCAAATTAAACTCTGGCCATTAACCATTGGCCATTACGCATTATCCATTAACCGCCAGGGTAAGAGCGTTTTTTACCTGTCGAATAATGGTTAATGGCGAATGGTCCATGGCTAATGACTAAGGAGGGTTCGTTGTGAAAAGGACATCTTTCAAGCTGATGAGAGGGACGATGTTGCCGCTGATCGTATTGGCAATTGCCTTCGTTGTTATCAAACCTCAACACGCTGCTGAAACTACGGCCAGCCCCAACGATCATTCGGCGCAAATTGAAGCGGCGTTGTTCACGCGCCAGGAATTTTTCGGCGCTCAAGCCATCGTGCCGTATCCAACCGTTGAAGCTCGCGCGCGATTGGTCGAAGTTCAAAAGCAATTTCCGAATGATGCTGATGTTGCGTTGAAACTGGCGGAGCTTGACGAAAAATTGGGCAATGCAGACACCGCTCATCAAGCGATGCTGCGATACGTCGAGCTTCAGAAAAACAGTGTCGCCGCGCTGTCAACGCTGGCGAGTTTTTACAGTCGTCGCGCTCGGTTTGCCGAACAAGCCGCAACGTTGGAGCGAATGATTGCCGCTTCGCCAGCCAACGAACGCGCTGAAGTTTTAAGTCAGTTGATCGAACTCGCCGCGCGGCATCGGCTGGAAAAGTATCAGCGCCCGGAGTTTTTCACTCAGTTGATTGCTTCTGACCCAGCAGCTTTTGAAGTCGTCAAAAAGTTCATCGAACATCTGATCGAAAAGAAAAATCACGCCGAAGCTCTGAAAGCCGTTCACCAACACAAAGCCGCTTTTCCCGATGAGCAGAGTTTCTTTCTGCAAAAAGAAGTCGCTGCACTGGTTGAGTTGAAACGCGGCGTAGAAGCCGAAAAGGTTTATGTCGCTGCCTTCGATCCGTTTTGGTCGGATGAGCAATCGCGGCATTTTTACTACGACTTTTTGAGCGAGCGCGACCGGCTGCGAGCTTACGGCAAGGAGTTGAAGCAGTCGCTTCGCCGCAACCCAACGAACTTCGATGCAACAGTCAGGTTGTTTCATTACTGGTTTTACGATTACGAATTCAACGAAGTCGGCGCGGCGGCGATTTTCACGCAGCTTGAACAGGCGCGTGCGGCGCGGCGCGTTCAGTGGAAGCCGGAAGAGTTGGCGACGGCAGCGCGGTTGTTGTTGATGCACGACGAAGCGGAGTTGGCTTCGCGGTTTTTGTACACGCTGCATCAGGCTGGCGGTTTGCAACGCGGCAGCGAGTTGCGCGAAAAAGTCGTTTACCAAATTTTCGAGTTGCTGCTGGATGCCAACGACAAACGCACTGTGCTGACCGACGGCGATTTGAAGTTTTATCAGGACGTAGCCAAAGCCGATCCGCACCCAGGCATGCTGAGCGGAGTGTTGTCGCTGGTGTTGGCCGATTCACAACCGCAATACCATTTCGATCAAGCCGAGCAAGCAGCCGTAGCGCATTTCAATCGAGCTGCCGCTTATCGCGTTTTCAACACATTCAAACGTGAATATCCGACTTCGCCAGCGTTGGCGCAGATGTATCTGGATTTGATTCGGCTGCACACTTCAGCCAAAGAAACTGAACTTGCGGCAACGCTGTTGGCTGAATTTGAAAAACGTTACGGCGATGCCCCGCAATTTGCCGAAGTCGCGCTGAAACTGGCCGACGCTTACATTCAAACCGGCGACCACGCGCGCGAACGCGAAACCTATCAACGGTTGCTGGATCATTTAGGCAAGCAGCGAAAAAGCGGCCAGCCACTGGTTACGGCGACAGGCGTTGCCGAACCCAGCAGCGAAAGCACAAACACAGATGGCTATCCTCCGCCGACGAACATCGGTTACGGCGTCAACGATGCTTTCAGCGACGGCGAAGAAAATTATCGTTTGAACAGTTCGACTCGGTTTCGAGCGGTCGCGCTGACTGGCAAGCGCAAGACAACCGGCAGCGTGACTTATGAAATGGTGCTGGCGCGTTTTGTCGCTTCGTTGATGAAAGAAAATCGAGCGGCAGACGTGTTGGCGCTGTATTCCGCCGAAGTCAAAAAATATCCCGACGAACAAGGTTTGTACGAACAGCGGCTGCAATGGTTGGGGCAGACGAATCTGACCGAAGATCAGTTGCGCGTGTACCAGGAAGCCATCAAACGTTTTCAATCGAAGGTCTGGACTGACCGGTTGGCGCGTTGGTATTTGCGGCAAAAACGTCAGGTAGAGTTTGAACAATTTTCGCGCGAACTGATTGGCCGAATGAACGACCGCGAAGTTGAATCTTATCTGGCCAGGTTCATTCAGACTGGCGCATTTCCAACGGCTTCGGCATTTGATGAACGACTGTATTTGAGTTTGCACCTGACGGCTCACGAACGGTTTCCGCATAACCGCCAGTTTGTCGAATCGCTGCTGCGATATTACGAAGGCCACAAACAGTGGAGCGAGTGGCAGCGATTGTTGGCCGAGCATTACTTTGAATCGGCCAGCATTCGTCAGCGGTATTTGTCGCATTTATCCGGCAGCGGCAAGTTGCGTGAATTCAGTCAAACCGCGCGCGGACGCGACAACGCGATTTACAAAATGTTCCGAGCCGACGCTTCGGCTTGGTTGTCGAACTTTGAAGAAGCTGTTGACGCTTACCGTGAATTGAATCGCCTGTATCCGAACACGCCGGAATTCAGCCAGCGGTTGATTGCCTTCACTCGTTCGTTCGGCCAGAAAGATCAGCAATCGTTGGCGGAGTGCGCGCAGTTGCAACTTGCCTCGTCCAACGTTGCGCCGTCGTCAACCGATCATCGCACACGAGCCGGAGAAGTTTTTGCCGAACTTGGCGATTACAAACGCGCGGCAAACGAATGGGAACAGTTGCTGAAACTGGGCGCGGGTGACGAAGAAACTTATCTGGAAACGGCGACAATCTATTGGGACTACTTTCAATACGACGACGCGCTGCGTGTGCTGAAAACAATTCGTCGGCAAAAACAGGATGATTCGCTTTACGCTTTTCAGGTTGCGGCTTTGCTGGAAGCTCAGCACAAAACCGATGAAGCGTTGACCGAATACGTCAAAGACCTGCACGTGCATTCGCCGCATTACCGGCGAGCGAAAGCTCGGTTGAAAACCTTGTTCGCGCGCAAAGACATGCCTCAGCAATTGCGCCAGGCGTTGAACCTGCAATTGGCCAGAATTCGCAACGCCGACGAACGCGACGGCATTGTGCTTGGCTACGCTTTTTTGATGAATGATTTGCAGCAGTGGGAAATCGCCGCGCCTTTGTTGAAACGACAAGTCACGACCAGCAACTGGCCTGCGTTTTTGAATAACGCTCAGGAATTATTCAACGACCACGAAGATGCGGCGGGCGAACTTGCCGTGTTGCGGCGATTGGCCGTTGCGTCCAAAACCGAGAGGCAGAAAATTTCTTACCGATTGCAACTGGCCGACCGCGCAGCCAGCGCAGGCCAAAAAGAATCCGCCGCCGCAACCGTCAGCCAATTGGTCGCGGCGCATCCAACGAATTACGGAGTGCTGACCGAAGCGGCAGATTTTTACTGGCGGTTGGGCAAACGCGAACAGTCCATGCGGTTGCTGGCGAGTTCGGCTCAACGCAGCAAGGGAAAGTTCCGTTATGTTTTCGCTTGCAAACTGGCGGCGCATCAAGTCGAACGCAGTCAATTGGCGGCGGCTGAAGCGACGCTGAAAAAACTGTACGACGAAAACCCTGCGAACCTGGATGTGTTCGGCGAACTGTCGAAGTTGTACGTTCGACAATCGAAAGCCGACGCTTTGCGTGATCGGTATCGCCAAACCATTCGCGCGGTCAAAGATACCGAAACCGATCATCTGGCTATGCGCCAAACCATTGCCACGTTGCGCGAACAGGTGATCGAATCGTTCACGCAGTTGCGCGATTACCCGTCGGCCATCGAACAGCACATCGAAATCATCAACCGCAATCCCGACGACGAAGCCAACGTCAACGCGGCTATCGAATACGCCAAACGTTACGGCGGAGCCGATGCGATGATCGAGTATTACAAAAAAGCTTCGGCGCAGGCTTTCAAAAACTACCGCTGGAATCTGGTGCTGGCGCGGTTGCACGATTCCAAAAACGATTGGGCGAATGCCAAAACGCAGATGCGCCAGGCGATCAACAATCAGCCGGAGATGATCGAATTGCAGCGCGAACTGGCCGAGATGGCCTTGCGAGCGAAGGAATTCAACTCGGCGATTGACGCTCTGAAGCTTTGCGTTGAACGCACGAACGACGATCCGGTTTACATCCGTTTGCTGGCCGACGCTTATGACAAAGCCGGTCGCAAACGTGAAGCCGACGCAGTGCGCGGCAAATTGCCGGTTGAAAAACCGAAGCTGAAAACGCTCGGCGAACAGTTTGCCGAAGCCACAGCCTTGCCGCGCACCGAACGCGCAAAGGCGATTGAAACTTATCGCGCGGCCTGGAACGCTTTCTCGAAAGATTTTTACAAGCATCAACTCAACGCTTACGAATTGAGCGGATATGTTTCGACGTTGCGCGATGAAGAGTCGCTGGATCAAATCGCACGGCGGTTGTGGGAAGTGCGCGAACGCATCAAACGCGATGCCGTCAGCGGCGACAATTTGCTGGCTGGCAAAGCCCGAAGCTTGTTGGAAACTTTTGATCGGGCAGTGCCGGAATCGGTTGGCAAAATCGCCAGCGAGCTTGCGACGGGTGACGAACTGGCTGCGCTTCATAGTGATTTGCAGCAATGGATTGCCGCTGGCGGCACGCAAGCCGAAGCCGACGGCACGCAAGCGATGTTGTTGAACCTCAGCCACCGCGCAGGCTTTAACGATCTGGCCGAAACGATTTTGATTGCGCGCAAGGATTCAGCGGCGAAACTCACTTCCACGACGACAACAAATCCTGAATCAATTTACCGGGATCGGTTGACGACTCTGGTCAATTTTTATTCGGAGCGCGGCGCTTATCACCGCGTGGTTGAGTTGGCCGAGAAGGAGCTGGCGAAGAATCAAGAGCTTAGCAGTTCGAACTATCGCTCGATAATTGTCGAATACGCCCGGCTGACCAACGACCGGGAAAAAGAATTGGCGACGTTGCGCGCTGAGTTTCAACTGTCTTTGCAATCGGCACTTCAATCATCGGGCGACAAAAAGCCAGTCAACGCCGCGTTGATCGAACGTTACTTTGAAGCCTTGCTGGAAAACGGCGAAGCCGGTCGCGGGGAATTGCGACAGGCCATCAACTCGGCCACGCCGTTTCGCTTTCAACTTATCAACGCACTGCTGCGAAACAACGAACGACAATTGGCCAGCGAAGCGATCAAGGCTGCGCCGATGAACGCGGTCTGGCAAAACACCAAACAAGCGGAATTGAGTTTCGCTGCGCGTGATTTGAATCAATCGAACGAAGCTCAGTTTCTGGCTGCGCTCGGCTGGCGAACCATTGGCGAGATGGTTTCGGCCAAGCCCGATTCGTCGCGCGAATTGATCGGCGACAACTGGTTTGCTCTGGCTGAAATTTATGGGCGCTGGTTGTCTTTGTCTGAAAATTCGCGGCAACGCGGCGATAAGTTTTTGCCTGCAATGCTGGAAAGCAAACCGAAAGACGCGGCTGAACAGCACAGGCTTGGGCGTTGGTTGCTGGAACAGAAACGCGCCGCACAGGCTTTGGAGCATTTGTTGTTGGCGGCTGAAATGCGTGGCGGCGACAAAGCCGTGATTGCGGATATTGGCTCGGCTTACTTTCAGCTTGGCGATGGGCAGAAGGCACGCGAACAGTGGGCGCGGATTTTGGCAGGGGAAAAATTTTCAGTTGGCGATGAACAGCTTTACCTGCGAACACTGAGCAAACACGGTTTGCAATCGGAAGCGCGCGCGGCCTTGCAACCGTTTGTGGCCTGGCATCTGAAGCAAATTGCTTTTGAATCTTGGCGGACTGACAAGCAGGCGGAAAAAGAATTTGAAGCGTTGAAGCCATTGATTCGTTCGCTGGTGGAATCGTTTGGTAAGACGAACGAAAGCGCGAAGGCCGTATTTTTGCGCCAGCTCGCCGACGCCGTTCCGAAAGATACGTTGTTGGCAGAAATGGTTGTGCATGAATCGTTGGTCGAACGTTCGCAACGCGCGCCGTTTTACGAACTTCTGATTCAACGAACGACAGGGTTATTTGGCCAGGCTTGGGATTTCGATTTTGAAAGCCTGACGCGGCTACATCCAACCTGGAGCGTTGACGAAATCGAAGAAGCGCAGGATCACAAAGGCGGCGCACGTGCCAATGAAACCGAAGGAACGCGCCTGGCTTGGCGAAAAGAATTGTTGGAGTTGCTGGTTGCCGAGCGCAAAGGCGCTGAGGTTGCGGCGTTAATTGCGGGTGTTGAACAGGAATGCAAAGGCAAGTTCGCGCGCCCGGCGTGGTTGCGATTGGCAAAACTGCGATTGGAAGTTCGCTCTGGGCGAATGCCGCAAGCCGTCGTCGGCTTGAAGCATTTTGCCGGCATAGAAGTCAGCGACAAGCTTGAGAAAGTCGCTGCGCCAAATCAAGAACGATTGAACCAGGCAGTTGAAATGTTGCGGCGCGAACAACGACCAGCGGAAGCAGGCGAGTTGTTACGCGCGGCTTATGAGCGACAGCTTGCGCTGGAGCAATTGACCGAAGCTCCGTTTGTCGGATTGGCGCGACTGCAATTTGCCAAAGGCGATGCGGCGGGCGCGCTGAAGCTGTTGCAGTTGATGAACAGCATCGCTTCATCGTCGGAACGCAGCGAGGCGTTGGCGGAATTGATGGAGATGCCAGTGATCAAGGCTCGCGCGATTGAAGACGTGCGAATCGAAAAGCCTGCGGCCAGCAATCGGCTGACGATTGCCGATTCGTTGCGGCTGTCGGCGGAAACGGCTGCGGAGTTTGGGCAGTTCGCGGCAGCGATTGAATACCGTCAACAGATGTTGGCGTTACAGCCGGAAGACGGCAATTGCCGATTGGAGTTGGCGCGGCTGTTGGCGGCCAACAAACTGGAAAACGATGCCGTGAAGTCGCTGGTTTCGTTGATTGCCGACCGGCGAGTCGTTCGGAAAACAAGATGGACGGCTTTGTGGATAACGCCGGAAGTCGCTGGCAAGCGTGACGATCAGTGGAAAGTCTTGGCCGAACAAAGCGGCAAAGACAGGGAAGCAGCGGCGGCGATTGCGGCTTTGTCGTTGGCCGGTCGCGGACAAATGGGCGAAGCGGCGAAATCTTTGGAAAGCGTGACTGCGAACTTGCCCAGCAATCAGTTGCGGCTGTTGCGCGCTGTTTTGTTGAAACGCGCGGGGCAGGAACGCGAGGCTTTGAACGGATTCGCTGCGTCGTTGGTTCCTCTGTCAGATTCGTCGGCGATGACGGCGTTCGGTTCCAGCGAAGACGAATTGCGCTGGCAGATGACGCGACTTTACGTGCGTCTTGGTCAGCCCGGTGCGGCGTTGAAAGTTGCCGCAGTTGATGACCGATTGCGCGGGGCGACGGCTGTTGGAGTCGTTGGAGTTGACGATGCTGTTTTGCCTGTTGCTCCGGCTAAGTTTCAAACGTTGCCAGTTCGCGCGGCGGAGCGACAGCAACGGTCTCAGTTGGAATTGCTGGCGCTGCTTTCGATGGCAGCGGAACAGGTTGGCGAATTCGACAAAGCCGCAGAATTTGAACGAGCGCGTTTTGGTCGGATAAACGCCGATGAACGCCGCAAAGCCGAAACGCGCATTGAGCAGTTGAAAGCAAAGCAGAAAGAAAAGACCGGCAAGCGCGGTTTGTCGCTGACGGTTGATGACAGACCGGTAACTGCACGTTGAAGGGGGAATCTATGTTTTCAAATGTCATTTCAAAAAACGATTTGCGACTGATTGGCAAACGCACGTTGCTGACTGTTGCGTTGTTGCTGGCGCTGATTGTCATAGGTTTGATTGTCAGCGCGGTGTCGGCTCAGCGAGCGGAAAAGAATTTTGAACAGGCTGCGGACTTTCCGCGCGGCGCGCTGGTTTACGCTCAGTTCAAAGATTTGCCCGCGTTGTTGAAGCAATGGAATGAATCGCAACTGAAAGAACGCTACAACGCCAGCGTCAACTTTCAGCAAATGCAATCGCGGCATTTGGCGATGAAGCTGCTGGCGCGTTGGGAGGAGTTCAATTCGGCGGCGGGGTTTGCGATTGATCTGGCTGCGTTCGGTTCGATTGCCGACAATCGAGCAGCGATTGCGGTTTACGACATCGGCAAGCTCGATTTGGTGTTGATTGCTCCGCTCAGCGAAGCGAAGTTTGAAGCCTGCCGATTTCTTCAGAACAAAGACAGCTTTGAAAAAATGGAATTGCCGGACGGGATGGTTTACTACCTGCACGATGTCGAAGCCGACCGCGGGCGGCAGAAACAGCACATCGCTTTTGCCAACATCAAAGGGCGATTTGTTTTGGCGACCAGCGAAGCGTTGTTGCTGCGCGCGTTGGCGAACATCAATCAAACGTGGGGGGCAGTGAAGAAAGATCGCCCAAAAGATCACCAAAAAGATCGGTTGACCGATGAGCCGGATTTTCAATCGTTGGCGAAAACTGTGGCTCCGCATTTCGTCACGGTCTGGGTGGCTCAATCGAAACTGAACGACGATTGGTATTTCAAACATTACTGGTTGATGAGCGAAGTTGCCGATTTGAAAAACATTCGCGCCGGAATGTTCGATCTGGAAATGCAGCAGGGAAGTTGGGTCGAACGCCGAGAGTTTTTGTTGAACGGCAAACCGGAATCTGTCGCCGTGCCACCGCAAATTGCCGGACGGTTGCAGCAAATCGTTCCTGCCGATGTTCCATTTGTGCAGATGCGAGCCGTTGGTGGCGATTTCGCAGGTGTTGCTGAATTAGTCAGCGGCGCGTTGTTCACCGGAAAGCCTGACGCCGTTGCGAAGAAGAATTCTCACAAAGATTGGGAGCGGTATTCTTATTACGATTTTGGCGCTTCGACAGAAGAACGCGAGTACGACGAATACCGATACTCGTATTTGAGTCACGAATTCGATTCGCAGATCAACGAAACCAGCGACGCTGGCGAACACGATGCGACGGAATTGCGATGGATTGGCGAACGCCGATTCGCGCAATCGTTGCAGGTTATATTGCAATCGGCGCAGCCATTGGCCGCGGCAAAGCTGGCTCGCCCGCGCGCCGTCGAAGGAATGTTGTTTGCCGAATTCGCGCGCGCTTCGGTGGTGAGTTTGCAAAATGGTTCGGCATTGAATCGTGCAGAGCTTGAGCGCGCGATTGGTGAATTGGCGGCCAGTCGAATGATGGTTGCCGGTGCTGCTGGCAAGTTCGTGTGGAAGAGTCGAAGGGTTGGCGGCGTTGAATGCCGAGAGATGGAATTGCCTATGTTGGGGCGTTCTGTGGTTTATGGCTTGCGCAGTAATGAGTTGATCGTTGCGAACAATGCGGAGTTGTTGGCCGAATTGATGGCTGGCAAACAAAGCGGACAACGCGAGGTTGTCTCGGTTTCGCCTGTTCACGAATTGACGGTGATTCGTTTGAGCCAACGCAAAGCGGCGTTCGATCAAATCTTCGCTCGGTTGGAAGAACCGATGGTCAAAGCGTATTGGCGTCAGCGTAACGGCGAAGATACAAACAGGCCTTCGCAGGAGTTTTTCTCTGGCGAGATTGCCAGCTTGCTGGATGTGGCAGCGGCGGTGGAGGAAGTCCGCATTCAACGAATGTATTCGGCAGGACGTTTGCGCGAAGAAGCGAGGATGATTTTCAACACGACTGCTCGTTGACATTTTTTCGACCGTTCGTAACATAGCCGCGCCGATAAAGTTCAACACACAAATTCGTTTTCAAAGGTTCAGAACATTTAGATGTCTTTCAAAGCCATGCAGCAAGAGGTTTCCGATATACCGGACAAACTCTTCTTCAAAATCGGAGAAGTTTGCGACATCGTGGGCGTGCAAGCGCACGTACTGCGGTACTGGGAAACTGAATTTTCGATGCTGCAACCGCAGAAAAACCCTTCAGGCCAACGCAACTATCGCCGGCGCGATGTCGAAATGGCGATGCGTATCAAACAATTGCTTTACGAAGAAGGGTTCACCATCGCCGGAGCGAAGCGCAAACTTTCCAGCGAAAGTCGCGGCGGAACAGCACGTCTGAAAATCGTTCCTCCGGGCGCAACAGCCAGCGATTTTGGTGCGGATTTCGGCGGCACACCGCCAACAGAACCTCCGCAACCGCCGATTCCACCGGTCAGTTCACGAATGTCGCGCGACACGTTGAAGCGGTTGCGATTGATGACAGAGGATTTATTGACAACCCTGAACCGCGATGTTACAACTGCCGCCGCTCAAACAGGCCAGTCAAAAAGCCAACTAGAGCATTGATTTAACGGGACGTGGCGCAGCCTGGTAGCGCGCTTGCTTGGGGTGCAAGAGGCCGTGAGTTCGAATCTCGCCGTCCCGATTTTTAGATTCAATCACTTACGGGCGTCTTTAAGACGCCCGTTTTGTTTTGCGTACATATTTGCGGACACATTGAGGTCAAAATCTGCGTTTGAAAGAATGGGCGTGTCGCGAACATTTATTGGAACTAGCGGAATTGGTGTAGGGGAAGTATGACTTCGGCCTGGAGTCTACTGGGTACCACCGGGCGGCTTGGCTGGCGCGATTGTTGAGAACCGGATGATAAGAGATTCAGCCAAGTTCGACGCAAACGCGATCAGAGGCGTGTCGGTTCAAGTCCGGGCAGATGGCAGGCTCCCGTGTTTCCTGTTTATAATCCTCCGCCGAGAGACACGAACAGATTATGTCCATTGCGCTAACCCACTCAACCAATAAATTGCTCGTTCCGACTGAACGTGGCCGAGCGCGCCTTGCAACGCAACGAAACACTGGTTCCGTTGCCGCCGAAAGTCTTCGACACGCTGGTGGTGTTGGTCGAAAGCAGCGGGTGGCTGTTGGAAAAGGAAGAGTTGATGCGGCGGCTGTGGCCGGACAGTTTCGTCTAGGACGGCAGCCTGACTCGAAAAATCTCCTACCTGCGCAAAGCCCTCGAAGAAAACGATCCTGAACAAAAATATATCGAGACCGTTCCCAAGGTCGGCTACCGCTTCGTGGCCGAGGTGAGCGCAGTGGCGTTGGACGCGCCGATGAATGAATTGCCGCCGGCAGTGATTGCCGTGCCTCAAGAGTTTCAACCTTACAGCAACGGCGTTGCCAACGCGGCGACTTCAAGTGATATGCCTTTGGTTGAAGCGCCCGTGCCGACTGAACCGATGTTTGTTCATCTGTCCGTGCGCCGAATGAGGCGTGTCTGGTTTTTTGCCGCAATTGGACTGGCGGCGCTGATTGGACTGGCGGTCTGGCTTTACAGCAACAGTTGCGCTTATGCGCCTTTTCAAAATCGGCGGACGGTGTTGTTGACCAATTCGGGGCAGATGCACCGGCAGACGCTTTCGCCCGACGGCAAATATCTCGCTTATGTCGCTGAGGAAAGCGCGCGGCAAAGTTTATGGGTGCAGCAGACGGCGACCGACAGTGCGGTGCAAATTACGGCTCCAGGCCCCCCTACCGCTCGCTGACTTTTTCGCCCGACGGCAGACAAGGGAACCTGTTCTTTGCTGTTGGCCAATGCCGCCACCGGCGAAGCGCGCCGCTGGAATCCGTCCGACGCTCAAGGGCGAGATGTGGGCAGAACGCTTCGCAGCCTGTTTCTCGGCGATGATCGGTATCGCCCGTTGGATGAGTTGATAGAATCTCGTTGAGTTTTTTCCACGCCAGCAATGCCGAAAAGAAATTGACTCTCCAACATGACGAGCATAGTATCTGCACGTTTTCAGCTTTGTTTTTTCTGTTTTTGAAACGTAAAAAACTTGGCAATGCTTATTCGTTGAGCTTTTGCCGACCATAAATGCCCAAATGCGGGTAGAGCCGAACTTCAGCTAACTTCCCGTGTTTTCGCCAAACCAAGCAAACAAAACCTGGAAAACGATTTGACGCCTTGCCTGCCGGATCGGGCAGACAAATTTTCAGCCGGTTGTCAGAGTTTTCTGTTCCCCCAACTCAGCTTGATGCCAACTGGTTGATTCGAGCCAGCCATCAGCCCGTCACGGAAAAATTCCGAAGGAGAAAACCATGAAACGGAAAATGCCATTGAGCACATTGCTCTTCGTATTGGCGGCAGCAGCCATCAGCTTTGGTACTTTTGGAAACCGGCACGTTGCCGCTCTCCAGACTTCAGACCTTTATATCAAGGATACGTCTGCTGACACTGGGATTGAACCGAACCCAGACACCGGGCCGATGTGGGTGACTGAAGACATCTGGGTACGAACAACGCCTGACCCGAACTACCAACCATATCCTTTTCCCGAAGGAAGTCCGACTTGGACACCAGCGCCTCACGAAAATCCTGAATACCGCGATCCGAAATTCAGTGTGCCGAATTATGTGTACGTTCGCGTACGCAATCGCGGAAGCATGGCTTCAACCGGAACTGAGCGGCTGAAGCTTTATTGGGCAAAAGCCTCGACAGGACTTTCCTGGGATACGCAATGGGTGGATTACTTAGCTAATAACTGTGGCCCAACGAAACTTTATGGTGGGGAAATCACCAAACCCCGCAAAAATGCTGCTACTGCGAGTACTCCAGAACTCAACGCCTATCGTGATGCCATACTTTCCATCGGAACGTCTGCCTTTAGTTTCCCAGATGGGACCAGATATTGGCATAAACAAAACGTGGTTCACCGATATGGTCCGGACAATCGGCATGGAATACCCTCTATGGGAATAAGCTCGCCAGCCTTTCTCCCTTGGCATCGTGAATTTATCAACCGCTACGAAGTTTTGCTTCAGGAAGCCAATCCGACGGTGAAGCTGCTTTATTGGGACTGGACAACCGACCCGGAAAACTCTTCAGGCTTTAACTTCTTCACGCCCGATTTCATGGGCGCATCCGGTCGTGGAAGCTCCACTCCGGTGCTTATAGGCCCTCCTTTTGATGCATTAGCGCCGCCAAGCGTAAGGCGCAAACTGCGAAGCGTTTCGCCGCCAGCGACACCAGATGCAATCTTAGTAGGCAGCAGCCTTTACGAAAATCTGCGCGACAACAACGAAGTAGCGGCCCACAATCCTTCACACGGCTATATCGGTGGAATAACCGGCGCGGTTGGTAACATGAGCCAGCTAGATTTTTCTGCACAAGATCCCTTCTTCTTCCTACTGCACGCCAATGCAGACCGGCTTTGGGCCCAATGGCAACGAAATATATCTGCTTTGCCAAGGCTGAACCCGGCAACAACATATGACGGCGACACCAGCAGCGCCGACATCACTACATCCATGCGCCCTTGGGATGGCACAGGCAGCGGCACAGGCCTCATAGAGCCGTGGACAACCGCAGGCGGTTATATCGTCAGTAAAACGACTCAGCATCCTTCGGTCGTCTCGCCACCGATTTATGACACTGCGCCGCTGGTCATCCCTGCTCTGGCTCCGGGCGAAGCCATAGTGGTTCAGATTCCGTGGTATCCGCCGAACCCGGCTGATTTCTCCTGCTTCGGCGGCGATCAAGGGCATTTTTGCCTGCTTGCGCGTGTCGAAACATCAACGACGGCTCCTTTTGGCATGTCTTCCCCTGAAACCACGGACGTTTATGCCAACACACGGAACAACAACAACATTGCTTGGAAGAACATCACCGTTGTGGATAACTTTCCAGGCGTGCTCAGACTGTCGTCAGTTCTCGTTCGCAATGTGTTTGACCAAACAGTGCAGGCCGGGTTTCGCTTTGCGAATGCCAGAGACGCTGCTTCTTTCCTTAACTTTGGCGACATCTTTGTGGATTTGAAACCTGAGCTTTTCAGGCGTTGGCGCGCTGGCGGCGGAGCCGGGCAAGGAATCAGAGTCGTTGGCGGCGGAACCGCTGGCAACGAAGTTCTGCAGATCACTTCGCCAGAGGCTTTCATACAGAACATAAGGCTGGACCCAAATGAAGTCTTCTCCGTGGACGTGAGCTTCAGGCTTCGTGAGCAGGTCATTATCCAGTTCCAACCGGAAGAATTGCTCAGCCAATTGCAGCAGGCTGGGATACCCAAATGGGATTTGATTCAGTTGGGCGCGCCCGGCAATCCAAACGCCATTGTCGGCGGCCAACGGTTCGAGGTGGATTTCAGGAAACTGGTTTTGGTCAAAGGCGGTAGCGATTGGCGCTATCTGGATGACGGCTCGAATCCCGGTCCAAGCTGGTTTTCAACCACGTTCAACGACTCTGCATGGAAACTCGGCAAATCGGAACTTGGATTCGGTGACAACCCCGCGACCACCATCAACGGCGGCCCAGCGGATCGCCGAAATATCACCACTTATTTTCGGCGAGAGTTCACTGTGGCCGATCCGAGCTTTTTGCAGAGCTTACTGTTGCGATTGAAGCGCGATGACGGCGCAGTGGTTTACCTGAACGGAACCGAAGTCCATCGCGTGAACATGCCTGGAGGGGCGGTTGCGCCCACCACGCTGGCGACTCGTGAAGTTGGCGGAGTGGAAGAAGAAGTCTTTTTCCCGGCCTCCGTTGCGCTCTCATTGCTGAAACCGGGTCGAAATGTCCTTGCCGTTGAAGTTCACCAGAACTCGGCGCGCAGCGAAGATTTGAGCTTCGATTTGGAACTGTGTGCGAACCCGATGTCTACGCGGTTTGCGCCTAGTGTTGCGTTTGCCTCACCGGCGAACGGTGCGTTGTTCCAAACCGGTCAGGCCATATCCGTCGAAGTCCAGGCGTTGGATAGTGACGGGCAAATCACTTCAGTTTCGCTCTTTGCGGACGGCAATCCGGTTGGAACCGACAGCCAGGTTCCCTTCACTTTCCAACTGTCGGGCGCAGCATTGGGATCACACCTACTCAGAGCTGTGGCAACAGACAATGACTCGCTGCAATCAACCGCTGATTTGACGGTGACGGTGCTGGCCAACACGCCACCAAATGTTACTTTGACCGAGCCGGTTGCTGATACCGATTTCCCCGCAAACCAAGCCATACGATTTTCGGCAACGGCCGCTGATCCTGGCGGAGCGGTGGAGCGCGTCGAATTTTATGTGCGTGATGCTGAGTTGTTCGTAACACCTGTCACTTTGCTGGGAACTGTTACGGCTTCACCTTACACGTTGCTGGCCAGAAACCTTGCGCCTGGGCATTACATGGGGGTTGCTGTAGCAATAGACAACCGTGGAGCAAGAGGCCAATCAACCCCAGTGCATTTCGATGTCGAAGGCGGAGCCGATTCGGGCAACTGCAACACAATCTGCTTCCGCTCGTCTCAATACTATCTGCTCAACCCCGTTTCACTGCCACCGGGATCGGGAGTTCAGATAGGAGGCGTAAACTCCAACGCGCCGACTCGCAACCAGACGGCAATCAGGTTTGCCTTGCAGGGTGGCCCAAATCCATTGCAACAACTCAACCAGCAGTTCGTTGCAGCGCAACTGAGTTTGATCAGGGCAGGCGGGCATTCGTCGCCCGCGGCTTTCACCGCGCTGAAAAGTCCATTGAGTTGTTACAAGCTCAACTTTGCGGCTGTCACTTTGAGCAATGCCTTTGTACTGTCGCCAAATTCAACGCTGGAGGATTTGTTTGCTCAAGCTCGATTCGCCATCAGCGACAGGCGAACGGCGGATATGCTGGCAATCGCTGACATCTTTAGATTGTTGAATGGCAATGACCCGCTCGGTCGTTGTGGCAGGTAACGATCAAGGACGAACACAAGCGAGCAGCCCTGACTCTGGTTCGGGTGGGTCAGGGTTGCTCGTGATTCAATGACGCCGATTTCCTGAGCAGCAATGTCAACAATTGCGGCAACCCGAAACTATGCTTGACTTGCCAAATGGTTTTGGGGTTGAATGCCTTTGCCCTTACGAATTGCCCCTCACAAAATCCCGACAAGTTCTTTTCAGGTTGTATCCAGTCCTTCCCGTACCCCTGCCCGATTGGCGCGATTGCTTAAACAAGCCGACACCATAAAATTATCACCCTGATGCAGTTGGCCGAAGCAACCCGATTTGCCCAAAGCCAATCTCACGACGCCAAAAGATGGATTTGGTGTTGGCCCCGTCTTCGATCCCAATCTTATTTCGACCAACCTTTACCGCCCCGCTGATTTTTATATCTATTGTTTTTGAATCGTGGCGTACAGCGCGAACCGCATCAGGAGATGTACTCAATGAGAAGTTCGAGAAGTAATCAGTCTGCATATCGCTCGAAATTTATCCTGCCTCTTTTTAATTCCACATTTCGCAAGTCATTAATTTTGATGGCGATGATCGCCGTTTCGCTTTCGGCGGCTGTCTGGCAGAGCGACGCTTCGGCCAGCAATAATTCTGCCATTGGCAAATTCCGACGAGCCGTTCGCTCGGCGTTGACCTGGACGGCGATGATTCCAGCGCAAGGCGGCATTGGTTCGCGGACGATGATTTCGACCATCGCGGGCGGAGGATTTTCGACCAGCGCGCCGGTTAAACAAGCGCCGATGGTGTTGCCGACAGCAGTGGCGATTGATCCCAAAGGGCGCGGCTTTTACGTCGTGGACGATCTGAATGGAACCAGCTTGCTGCGCTTCGTCAATACAACCGGCACGCCGGTGACGCTGGGCGGAGTGACGATTCAATCCGGCCACATCAACTTGCTGGCGGGAGGAGGCATTGCGCTGGAATCCACTTCGCCGCTGGACATTGACCTGACTCAGGTGACTGGAATTGCCGTTGACCCGTCGGGAGATGTCGTTTATCTGGCGACGCCGATCGTTGCAGCGTTTCGCGCGCTCAACGTCGGCACTCAGGACTTCACGATTTTGCGCCAGACGATTCAGCCCGGAGCGATGAAAACTATCTTCAATGTTGGCCGCACGGATTTTCGCGCGTTGACGATCAACGCCTCGCGCGAATTCTTTTATATCGGCGCAGCGCAAACCGGAGGCGCTCGATTGGTTTACAAGCTTGAACCGACGGGCAACAACAATGCCGGGCTGGAAACGATTTACGCTGGCGGAGGCACTCCGCAATTCGGCAACGGCGACGGACAGCAAGCGACACAGGCCAAGCTGACCACGCCAATGGGTTTGGCGATTGATACCAACGGAAATTTGTTAATTGCCGAAGGCGGCGATACCCGAGGCAATCCCGGCGCAGTTCGGCGGGTTGATCCGGGCGGAGTAATTCAATCGTTGATTTCCAACCTGGAATTTCCGACAGGCATTGTGCTTGGCCCGGCCAACAGCATGTATGTCGCGCTTGGCAATGCTCAGCAAGTCATTCGAGTTTCTTCTCTCGGCCAAAAAACGATCGTCGCCGGAGTCAATCCGGCTGCGGCTTGCGATCAGCAAAATAATCCTACCTGCGGAGACGGCACGGCGGCCACTTCTGCAAATTTGAATTTGCCCGGCAGCACACAGCTTCGGAATTTGACGCTGGCAGCGGACGCGAATGGGTTTTTCCTGCCAGATTTCAATTTTCGCCGAGTCCGATACGTCAATCTGGGCGGCGCGACGGTCAATATCGCCGGAACCAGCATCAGCGGCGGACAAATCACTACGGTTGCGGGCAGCGGACAGGAAGCGCCGTATGACAATGTCCCGGCGCCGGTGACAGAACTGCAAATGGCCGCGGGCGTTGCCGAAGACATCAATGGCAATTTGTTCATTGCCGACACCAATGCCGATCCGGTCGGCAGCATACGGTTCATCAATCGCGGGCAAAATCCGGTCACGTTGTTTGCCGGAACGGCTTGGGAAATGACGGCGCAACCGGGGCAGATAATCACCTTGAACAATCGTGCGGGAGAGTTGGTGGTTGACGATCGCATCGCTACGGCGGTGTTCGCTTCGCCTCAAGGAATTTTTACGACTGCCAACGGGCTGTACATCGTGGATTCGCAATACGGCGCGTTGATTCGTCCACCGAATTCGCTGACCGGACGCCGCAGCGGCCACATTCGATTTCTGAACACTTCGTCGGCGGACGTGACGATCTTTCCGAACGGCGGAGCCGCCAAAGTCGTCGTTCCGCCTGGCCACATCAAAGACATTGTCGGGCGCAACGACGCTCCGCTGCCCGGCAGCCCGACGGCGGACGATTCTGCAGCTCATCAAGCCATTATCTTTCCAACGGACGTAGCCTTGGATGCTGCGGGCAACATTTACATTGCCGACCAGGGCAACAATCGCATTCGCAAAGTGAATCCGCTGACTGGTCAGGTCACAAGTTTGATGACCACAGGCACGGAAGGCGCTACGCCGTTTGTGACCGGCGGAGCTTGCGGCATTTACGTGACTCCGACCGGGCGCGTGTACATGGCCAACACCAAAACGGACACCATCGTTCGCCAGGACGCGCCGAATTCGACCTCGTTCACGACAATTGCCAACGCGACCAAAGGCGTCAATCGTCCGCGCGATTTGACGGTTGATGCCGCTGGCAATGTGTTTGTCGCCAACGCCGGAAGCGATCAGGTGTTGAGAATCGTCGCTCCGACCAATGCGCTCGGCACTTCAACGGTCGTCGCCGGAACCGGCGTTGCCGGATTCAGCGGTGACGGCGGGCCAGGCAATCAGGCCAAGCTCAATTTTTTGAATCCGGGAATTACTGCGGCTGACATTCAAGTGACGACCAGCATCATCACGCTGGGCAATGGCGATATGGCGTTTGCCGATTCTGAAAACAATCGCATTCGTTTGCTGGTGCAATTGCCGAATCAAAATCCCGTGTTGGCCGCCGTCGCCAACCAATCAGTCAACGAAGGCCAAACCGCCACGGTGAATTTTTCAGCGACGGACGGCAATCAAGACCCGCTGGTTTTCAGCATGCAAAATGCGCCGAGCTTTGCGACGTTGACAGACGCCGGAAACGGCACGGCCAGTTTGCAGCTTGCGCCGGGATTCAGCGACGCTGGAACGTACAACGTCACTGTTTCCGTCAACGACGGAGACGCGACCGACAGCAAGAATTTCACGATCACGGTTGCCGATGTGAACCGCGCGCCGGTGGTCAACGTCACGCCGATCAGTCCGACTTATGAAGCGACAGGGCCGAACGGGCGCCAGGTCAATTTGCTGGCGACGGCGTCCGATCCTGACAACGATTCGCTGAGTTATCAGTGGTTCAATTTTCAAACTCAAATCGCCACGGTGTTGACTCCGCAAGTCACACTGCCCATCGGCACGCACTCGTTGTTTTTGACCGCCACCGACAGCAAAGGTCTGAGCACGAGCAGCAGCGCGTTTGCGGTGATTGTGCGAGACAGCACTCCGCCGGTTATCAGCGGAGTTCCCGCCGACATCACCATTCAAGCCACCGCCACCGAAGGCATTGTTGTGAATTACACCTTGCCGACAGCGTTGGATCAGGTGGATGGCGTGGTCGGCGTGACGGCGGATAAATCGCCGGGTTCGCTGTTCCCGGTTGGTGAAACAACGGTTAATTTCACGGCCAAAGATTCGCGCAACAATCAGGCGACGGCTTCTTTCAAAGTCACAGTGACACCGAAACCCGGCGATCCGCCACCGCCACCTCCTCCGCCGCCGGGCGGTGGTGGAGGAAGCGGTTGCAACGCGACCGGTTACACCATTTCAACTTATGCGGGCAGCGGAAATTACGGCTTTGCGGGCGACGGCGGAATGGCTGTGGATGCTGCGCTGCGTTCGGTCAGTCAGTTGACGAACAATGGAACAGGTTTGATGGTGGTGGACAGCCAATCGCGTGTGGTTCGTCACATTGATGGACAAACGGTCATTCGCACGATTGCCGGAAATTCCAGCAACGGCAACACTGGCGACGGCAATCAGGCGAATTACGCCACGTTCGGCGCGACGGGCGGAGCGGCGGTAGATGCCAACGGCAACACTTATGTTTCCGACACGAATTTCCATCGCATTCGTCGCATCGCTCCGGACGGCAAGATTTTCCATTTTGCCGGAGCGACCAACGGAACGAGCGGTTCGGGCGGCGACAACGGCTCTGCGGCGTCGGCGCGATTCAATCGTCCAACTTCGCTGGCGGTGGATGCCCAGAACAATCTGTACGTTTCTGACAGCGGCAACAACCGTGTTCGCGTCATCAATCTGACGACAAACATCGTCACGAATTACGCAGGAACCGGCGGCGCCGGATACAACAACGACGGCGTCATCGCCACGAATTCCAGCTTGAACAATCCGGCTGGAATCTCGTTGGATGCGGCGGGCAATTTGTTCATCGCTGATCGCAACAACCATCGCATTCGTCGTGTGGACGCGGTTTCCAAACTGATGACCACTGTCGCCGGAGACGGAAATCAAGGTTTCGGCGGCGACGGCGGAGCGGCAATTTCGGCTCAATTGAGCGGGCCTGCCGACGTGACAGTTGATGGCGGAGGGAATGTTTACATCGCCGACCAGATCAATCATCGCGTTCGTCGCGTAAAAACAAACGGCACGATTGAAACCATTGCCGGAAACGGAACCGCCGGGTTCACGGGCGATGGCGGAGCGGGAACTTCGGCGCAATTGAATTCGCCTGCCAGCTTGGAACTCGACGCCGATTGCAGCCTGTTTGTCGGCGACAGCAACAATCTGCGTATTCGCAAATTGACGCCGTCCGGCACGGGCGGAGCGACGAATCGCAATCCGGTCATCACTTCGACGATTGGCAATCAGACAATGACCAAAGGTCAGGCGTTGACCTTGCCTTTGACCGCCACCGACGAAGACAACGACATGATTACGTTCTCGCTGGTCAATGCGCCCGCGTTTGCAGACATCATCAATCAAAACCCGACTGGTCGAACGGCTACGTTGCGATTGCAGCCGACAACCGCTGGAACCTTCGACAACATTCAGGTCAGAGCCAGCGACGGCAGAGGCGGAGTGGCGACTTCGGCGGCCTTTTCAATTACGGTCAATGAACCGGCTCCGGGCAATCAACCGCCGACGGCCAACGCCGGACAGTTGCCCGCAACGCTCGAAGCCATTTTCGCCACCGGAGCGCCGGTCAATTTGAACGGCAGCGGCAGCGATCCCGACGGCGACCCTGTCACGTTTTCGTGGACGGACAACGGCAACGTGATTGCGACCAGCGCCGTCACTACCGTCACGCTGGCCATCGGCACGCACAGCATCGTGTTGAAAGTCAGCGACAACAAAGGCGCGAATACTTCGACGACAGCGCAAACTGTTGTCGTGCGCGACACGACTCCGCCAACCATTGCAGGCGTTCCGGCAGCCATTACTACTGCCGCGACTTCCGCCGCCGGAGCCAACATCAATTACACGATGCCCACGGCAACCGATTTGGTGGATGGCGTGGTGCAGGTTGTCGCCGACAAAGCTTCGGGTTCGTTGTTCGCCGTTGGCGCGACGACGGTCAGATTCACGGCGACGGATTCGCGTGGCAACGCGGCGACGGCGCAATTCATTGTGACGATCACGCCGTTTGTCAGCGGAGGAACTCCGACCAGTTACAACATTTCGACTTTTGCGGGCAGCGGTAATTACGGATTCAGCGGCGACGGCGGACAAGCAATTGACGCCGCGATGAAACAGGTCGCCGCCATCACGCGCGCCGAAGCCGGATTGATGATTGCCGATAGCGTAGGCCGCGTGGTTCGCCGTGTGGATGCACAAGGCGTCATTCGCACGATTGCGGGCAATTCCGCCAACGGCAACGGCGGCGACGGCGGTCAGGCAAACTTCGCGCAGATTTCGGCTCCCAGCGGAGTCGTGACCGATGCCAACGGCAACACTTATGTTTCCGATACGGCGTTTCATCGCATTCGTCGCATCGCGTCTGACGGCAAGATTTTCCACTTTGCCGGTTCGACGACTGGCGTCAGCGGTTCGATCGGCGACAACGGCGTAGCGGCTTCGGCGCGATTCAATCGTCCGACGGCGTTGGCTGTGGACGCGCAGAACCTGTACATCGTGGACAGCGGCAACCATCGTGTTCGTGCCATCAACCTGACGACGAACATCGTCACAACAGTTGCCGGAAACGGCGGCGCAGGTTATGGCGGAGACGGTGTGCTGGCGATTATTGCCAGCTTGAATAATCCCAGCGGCTTGGCGTTGGATGCGGCGGGCAACCTGTTCATTGCCGACCGCAGCAATCACCGCGTTCGCAAAGTGGACGCCGTGACCAAGATGATTTCGACGATTGCCGGAAACGGCGAACCCGGATTTGCCGGAGACAGCAACCAGGCTGCGACGGCTCAATTGAACAGCCCGACCGATGTGGCTGTGGATGCGGCGGGGAATGTTTTCATCGTTGACCAGACCAACAACCGCGTTCGCCGCGTCAACGCCGCCGGAGTCATAGAAACAATTGCCGGTAACGGAACCGTTGGTTACAGCGGAGACGGCGGCCCGGCGTTGCAAGCTCAGATCACGCAACCAACCGCCATCGAAGTCGAATCCGATGGCAGCATCATGATTGGCGACAACGGCAATCTGCGCGTTCGCAAACTGACGCCCGCCGGACCGCCGCCACCTCCACCACCTCCGCCGCCACCGGCGAACAACAATCCGGTCATTACGTCGGCGATTGGCAACCAGACGATGACCAAAGGTCAAACGCTTGATCTGCTGCTGAGTGCGACCGATGCCGACAGCGACAACGTGACGTTCTCGCTGGTCAACGCTCCCGCGTTTGCCACGATCATCAACGCCAACCCGGCTGCCAGAACGGCTACATTGCGGCTGGCTCCGACTGTGGCGGGCAGCTTCGCCAACGTTCAGGTCAAAGCCGACGACGGCAAAGGCGGTTCAGCGACTTCGGCAGCGTTTTCGATTACGGTTAATGAACCGCCAGCCAATCAGTGCATTAACAACGTTCCGGCCAATCACTGGAAAGGCGAATACTTCCCGAACATCAGCTTGTCCGGCTCGCCGACGCTGGTTCGTGACGATGGTGATGGTTCGTTGAATTTGTCCTTCGGCGAAAACAGCCCGAATCTGAGCTGCGGCATTCCGATTGATAATTTCTCGGCTCGGTATACGCGCGAAGTTTCGTTCCAGGCTGGCGTCTATCGCTTCCAGTTGTTCGGCGACGACGGCATACGGCTGTACATCAACGGCCAACTGCGAATTGACAAGTGGTTCAATCAGGCCGAAGCGAAATACGAAGTTGACGTGCCGCTGACTGCCGGAACTCATCAATTAAGAGTCGAGCATTACGAAGCGGGCGGTTCGGCGGCGGCGCGATTGTTCTGGAATGCGCTGAACTATTACCCGACGATCAGCACCATTCCGAATCAGACCGTCCGACGCGGCCAGTCGTTGGATGTCGTGGTGACGGCCAACGATACCGACAACGATCCTGTCACTTTTGAACTGGTGAATGCTCCGACGTTCGTTTCGCTGGTCAACGCCAATCCGGCTGGGCGGAGCGTGACTTTGCGGATTGCTCCGCCGACGGTGAGCGACACTGCCGATCAGCAATTCAACATGTCGCTGCGAGCCAGCGACAATAAAGGCGGTCAATCGTTGAGCAATCAGTTCACGATCACCACGACCAGCACACCGCCTCCACCTCCGCCACCGACCAACCGAGCGCCTGTGGCTGTGGCCAACACGTTGGCGGCTACGATCACTGCGCCGGACACAACCGGCGCGACCATTGCTCTGGATGGTTCGGCTTCGTCAGACCCTGATGGCGATGCGTTGACGTATTCGTGGACGGATCACGGTATTGTCATCGCCACAACCGCAGTGGCCAGCGTCAAATTGCCTGTCGGCGCTCATCTGATCGCGCTGACAGTCAGCGACGGCAAAGGCGGCGTCAATTCGACTGCTGCTCAATCCGTCACCATCAACGCTCCACCGCCGCCACCGCCGGTTGGACTGGCGGTTGATTCGGTGTCGCCGTCTTTCGGCAAAAAAGGTACAACATTGACCGTGATGGTCAACGGAACCGGCTTCATTCCGGGAGCAACCGCGACCATTAACGGAGGTCAGATCACAACCAGCACAACGTTCATCAGCTCAACACAATTGAGCGTGCGCGTGACCATCGCCGCCAACGCCTTTACGACGACACGGTCGGTGACAGTGGCCAATCCCGGCGGCACTTCGGCTGCAAAATCGAATGCTTTCTCGGTGATACCGTAAATTGGCTTCATCGTTGATTGCGCAAATCGGAATCACGCCGATTTGCGCAATCAACGATGAGCTTTTGCAGCAAATGGCAAATTTTTGACTGGCCGAGTTCTTGACAGACCAAAAGTCGGTAAGTAAGATGCGCCTTCGTTTTTGGGCGTGTAGCTCAGCTGGGAGAGCGCCGCGTTCGCAATGCGGAGGTCAGGAGTTCGATCCTCCTCACGTCCATCTGAAATTGAAAATCCAACAAGTTTTATCTTGCTCCTCAGTAGCTCAATGGCAGAGCATTCGGCTGTTAACCGAAGGGTTGTAGGTTCGAGTCCTACCTGAGGAGCCATAATTGTTTTTGGAGCAAGCTCGAAATGAAAAAGCCGCGAAAGCGGCTTTTGTCGTTCCCACCCACACTCAACCATCAAGCTTCCTTAAGATGCGCCATCTGCTGACACAAGGCGGTCATTGATAGTTTAGGTTTGCAGATCGTTTATCTGCTTGTGAGCTTGAACGTCTCAGGAAATCGTAAGTGCGAGAAGGGAAGTAGACGACGATTGGAAGTTTAGGTGTGACTGTCTGCTGCGTTGAATGGGCTATTGGATGGCGATTTTGTGGTTTACCAGCAGGCGCGTGACGCGAGCGTAAAGCTGTAAAGGTTGATCGCCGGAATTCTGTAGAGCGTCCAGCACTAAATTCATGTATTTGTCGTAGGCAGATTCGCCGCCGGTTTCTCTCAGCCCGCCGAACCGAACCAGAAAGTACACATTACGAAACCATTCGATGAAGCTTTCCGTTTGCAGGCGGTTTGTTTTCAAGTAGCCAATGTACTCGCCCAACATGCGTTCGCGGTCTATGCCGGGCGGTGTCAGTTCAACCAGAACAAAATAAGTCGCGCATTTCTGATTGAAGTAGTCAGTTTCAGATAACTCGTGTTCCGGTTTCCACTGGGAAAGTTCCATCAGGAATTCGTTCAGGCGGCGATGCCAGGTGAGAGTTTTTCTGGCCTCGATTGTTAATGGCTGGATTTGCTTGCCTTCTTTCATCATGACGATCTGCCGTTCCTTATCAACTCCAAAACGTAACTCCCTCATGCTGTCCAGTACACTTTTTGATTGCGGCGTTTGCCAGGAGCGAACGTATTTGGCAGAGGATTCAATTTTCAGTGGCTTGATTTCGTCTTCGGAAATCGGATTCAGGTTTTGGTAGGTAATCGGTCGTTCCGGCGACTTCAGGATGATGTTGAAAGCTCCGGCTGCGGGCGGTAGTAAGCCGCGCTTATATCCTTCAGCATAGTTATCGGCGCATCGGGCGGCGCTGAGGTGTTTGACCAGAAAGGCTCGGAACGATTCCATCAATGCCGCGCTTCCCAGATTGTTCTGGTCGCGCTTTTTGGCCAGAGCATAGATCGAATCAAAGATTTCTCCGCTGTGTCTGGAAAAGTTGCGGTCATCCGGCTCCAATTTTTCCATTGAGCGAAACAAGCTATCGGTAAGCAAGTTCAATTGAGTTGGCGAGAGTTCGAGCGAAGCAATCAATTTTGCGGCAGAAGGAATTTCCGCAGGCGAAGCCAACGCAATAAGCTGCTGCTCCAGAAATCGCGCCTGCTCACCGTTTTGAACTTCTTCTTGCGAGAAAGTCTTTTGAGCAACGGCCTTCATCGTCTCGTAAAAACCTGTCAGGTCGTAGGTCAAACCTTCCTCGCATTTTCGAACCGGGAGCGGCGGTTTTTGAATTTCGTTCCACAACTCGCGCGCCTTGGCTGGTTTCAACGCAATCAATTGATTGATCGCATTGGTTTGCAAAGACAGCTTGTCCATCTTCAGATAGGAAAAAGAATCCTCCAGGTAACCGGTTCGCGTGTCTGCTTCGGAATCGGGCAATCCTTTCAGTTTAACGGGCTTCTGCGCTCGGTCTGCCAATCGAAATGCTTCTTCGTGCAGTTCGGCTTTCCAATCGTTTGCAACTTCTGGCAGCCCGGCAATGTTCATCATCGAACTTGCCGCCAGTTCCGGCGCAGCCGAACGCAACTCTTCAACCAGGTTTTCCAATTCTGATGAACGTTTTTTGGGTGGTGTGACTTGGGAAGTACGCGGCTGCGATGGAGTCAAAAAGCCGCGTGCGCGCAGCCAGTTTTCCAGCAGCTTCGGCCAGGTGCTCAGCGCGGGAATAGTTGGAGCCAGGCCTACGCCGTGGCGACCGGTTTCGTAAATGTGCATTTCGTGAGGCACTTTGGCTTTTCGCAAAGCGGCAGCGAATTGCAGGCTGTTTTCCACCGGAACGGCTTTGTCGTCTTCGGTGTGGAAGATGAATGTCGGCGGAGTTTTCTCAGTCACCTGTTTTTCATTCGACAGCAGATCAATCAATTCCGGCGGAGGCGTGTCGCCCAGCAAATTTTTGCGCGAACCGGCGTGAGTGAACGGATCGGTCATGGTGATTACCGGGTAACACAAAATCGCCACGTCAGGGCGGCTGCTTTGGCGTTCAATCGGGTCGCTGGCGTTCGCGTCGCCCGCATCGAAATGAGTGGCGGCGGTCGAACTCAGGTGGCCTCCGGCGGAAAATCCCATGATGCCTACTCGCGCGGGATCAATTTTCCATTCGGCGGCTTTGGCGCGCGTCGTTCGGATCGCACGTTGCGCATCGCCGAGCATCACGGGATGGCGGTAGCCAAATCTGCCCAGTCTGTATTTCAACACGACGGCAGTGACGCCGATGCTGTTCAGCCAAACGGCGACATCGTGGCCTTCGTGAGCAGCCAATCCGCCGTAACCCCCGCCGGGGCAGACGACAATGGCTGCACCATTGGCTTTGCCGGCGGACGGTTGATAAAGCTGGATGCTGGGAATGTCTTCGGGCGCGGAGCCTTTCGCGCTGGGAGCGCCGTTCGGCCACAAAGGCATGACCGCTGGTTGATTTGCCGACAGTTGATTCTGTTGTGCCGACGAAGCGCAGCCCAAGCAGAGTAGCAACACTGTCACAATGCAGAAGCAGATGGTTTTCATGGTTTCAGCCTCACTGTTTTTTTTCAGATTAGTGCGCGGATTGTTTTCGGTGGTTTTATACATCAGTGTGTCAGGCCGACAAAACAGCGACGGCAATAAATCACGCCAAAGACCTGAATTCACGTAGATTTTCATTGAAGCCATAATAGCAACTGCCTATACTCCGCGCGCCGTGAACATTGTTGCCTGCAAATTCAAGACGACATTTATTCTTGTTGTTCGAAGCCACAAAGTTCACGTCTTCCTTGGTGCCAACCAAAATTATGCGTCTTATGCATCGGGCAGATTTTCCAGTCTGCCTGTAATCTCGTGCTGATTGAGTATCGGCAGGTGGAAAGCCCGCCTAACATTTTCTTCAACAGTCCTGATTATCAGATTCCATAGAGGTTCTCCGATGAAAGGAATCCGCAAGCGACCGCAGTCGCCCGTCTTCGGAATCAGAGCGTCCGCATGGTTCATCCTGCCGGTTCTAGCGTTAGTCGTTGCCTGGATGAACAACCGCGAGCTTCCAAACACTGCATCTGCCCAAATCGCCTCAACGACCCAGCACGCGCAAACGAGTTTCGCGCGGTTGCCGCTGAGCTTTTCTGCCAATCGCGGACAATTCGACGAAAGCGTCAAGTTCGAAGCGCGAGGCGCGGGTTACGACATTCAACTGGCGTCGGATGAAATCGCCATTCGATTGCGGAATGAGGATTTCGGATTGCGGAATGGAGGTTCTCCCATTCAAGTGGGTTCGCAATTTGCCGTGCTTGGTTTGAGATTTATCGGTGCGAACCGCTCGCCACAGCTTGAAAGCGTTGAGCCATTGCCGGGCAAGGCGCATTACTTGCGCGGCAACGATCCAGCGAACTGGCAGCGAGATGTGCCGACTTTTGCCAGCGTTCGTTACCGCGACTTGTATCCCGGCGTCAGTGCGGTGTTTTACGGCAATCAGCGGCAATTGGAATATGACTTCGTCGTCGCGCCCGAAGCCGATCCCAGCCAGATCAAGCTGAAGTTCAGCGGCGCGGAGCAAATCGAAATTGATGCCAATGGCGATCTGTTGCTGAAAACTTCCGGCGGCACGCTTCGCCAACATCGCCCGGTCGTTTACCAGCAAACAAACGGCACGCGACACGAAATCGAAGCTCGCTACAAAATCCGCAATCCGCAATCCGCAACCCTAAATGAAGCCAGTTTCGAGCTTGGCGATTACGACCGCAGCCGCGAACTGGTGATTGATCCTGTGCTGTCGTATTCCAGCTTTCTGGGCGGCAGCGGCGACGAACAGGCTACAGGCATCGCGGTTGATGCCAGCGGCGCGGTGTATGTCACAGGCTCGACGACTTCGATGGATTTTCCGACAGTGAGCGCACAGCAAGCGGTTTCGGCGGGTTCAACCGATCTGTTCGTGACGAAGATGCGATTGAATGCCGACTGTTCGGCGACGTTGTTGTTTTCAACCTTCATCGGCGGACGCGACGAAGACCGTGCCAACGGCCTGGCGGTGGACTCTGCCGGAAACGTGTATGTCGCGGGAGTGACGACTTCGACCAATTTTCCCACGGCGAATGCGGCTCAATCCGCGTTTGGCAGCAGCGCGGTGTTTCGCAGCACGGATGCGGCGGCGAACTGGGCTCCGCGCGGCAGCGGATTGTCCGCCATCGCCGTTGCGGCGATGGCAATTGATCCGATCGGTTCGGCAAACGCTGGCACGGTTTATGCCGCCACGCTGGGCGGCGGCGTTTTCAAAACGACAAACGGCGGCGGCGTCTGGATTGCTGCAAATGGTGATTTAACTGCCCAACCGCCGAAACTGCTGGGCAGCAGCGACGCGCGCGCGTTGGCGTTCACGGGCAACCGGCTGTACGCCGGAACTTCGCGCGGGCTGTATTCGACCACAGACGGCGGCGCAACCTGGAATGCTCCGCAGTTGCAACTGGCCACAGAACCGGCGGCGCTGGAAGTCAATCGAGCCAGGGAAGACGTGCGCGCCATCGCCGTTGATCCAACGAACCCGGCCATTGTTTACACCGGCGTCAAAGGCGGCGTGTTCAAAAGCACCGACAGCGGTTTCACCTCGGCGTCGGCCAACATCGGGTTGCCGAATTTGGACGCGACGACGGGATTGAGTTCAACAACCGTGCAGTCGTTGGTGGCGGCTGGTTCGACGACGCTTTACGCCGGAACGACCGGCGGCGTTTTCAAAACCGTGAACAGCGGCGCAGCCTGGACGGCGAAAAATTCCGGCTTGACCGATTTGAACATCGTCGCGCTGGAGATTGATCCGGCCAACGCCAACACGATTTACGCCGGAACGCCGAGCGGCGTGTTCAAAACCACGAACGGCGGCGACGCCTGGGCGGCGGCGAACATGGGGCTGACTTCCACGCAGGTTCGCGCATTGGCGATTGATGGTTCGACACTTTACGCGGTAACCGCTGGCGGAGTTTTCAAAAGCGCGGACGGCGGCGCGAACTGGGTTGCGGCAAGCAACGGTCAAACAAACACGGATGCGCGTGCGTTGGCCGTGCGTGGCGAGACGCTTTATCTGGGCGCAGCCGGAGCCAGCGACGCCGTGCTGGTCAAACTTTCGCCGTCTGGCAACAGTCTGCTGTTTTCAACCTACCTGGGCGGCGGAGCGACCGATGCGGCGAACGCCGTGGCGGTGGATGCAAGCGGCAACGCCTTCGTCACCGGCGGGACGATTTCGACAAACTTTCCTTTGCAAGCGGCGCTGAACGCCAACTTCGGCGGAGTCAGCGACGCCTTTGTCGCCAAGCTGAACACCACGGCGGCGATGGCCAAAGACACGCTGGTGTATTCGACTTACCTGGGCGGCAACAGTTCGGATCAAGGCAACGCGATTGCCGTGGACAGTGCGGGCAACGTGTATCTGACCGGCGCGACTTCTTCGCCGAACTTTCCCGTTTCCGACAAAGCCTTGCAGAAAACGTACGGCAACGCCGCTGCGGGCAACACTTCCGAAGTCGCTTCGGGCGATGCGTTCGTGGCCAAGCTCAGTGCGTCGGGCGATCAATTGCTCTATTCGACTTACTTTGGCGGAGCCGACAGCGACGTTGGCAAAGCGATTGCGCTGGGAGCGGGCAATTCGATTTATTTCACTGGCGTGACTTTGTCGAACAATTTCGCTGTGTCGGCCAATGCCTTCAGCAAAACCAACTCCGGCAAAGGCGATGCGTTCGCCACTGTGCTGAATCCGATTTCGGCGACCGGAGAATCGGCAATCAGCTATTCGACTTTCCTCGGCGGCGACAAAGCGGATCAAGGCAACGGCATCGCGGTAAATTCCGCCGGGCAGGCTTTCGTCACAGGCAGCACGGCTTCGGCAAACTTTCCCGTAGTGGATGCGATCAATCCGGTGTTCAACGGAGCGGCGGATGCGTTTGTGGTTCGGCTGGAAGTGACCGGCGAAGGCAAGCCTGTGTTCAGCACCTTTCTGGGCGGCAGCGGCGGAGATTCAGCCGCTGCCATCGTTGTGGATTCCGGCGGCTCGATTTATGTCGCCGGTGTTTCTTCGTCCGGCAATTTCCCGGTCAGCGAAGCCGCGTTGGACAAAAGCTGTTGCGGGCAGGGCAACGATGCCTTTGTGGCAAAAATTGCTGCTGCGGCTTCCGCCGATCTTTCGATTACCAAACAGGCGACCGGGCGGTTTCGCGTCGGAGAAAAAGCCGCGTACCTGATTACAGTCACAAACGCCGGGCCGGGTCTGGCCGCTGCGCCGTTGCGCGTGCTGGATGTTTTGCCCGCCGAATTGAGTTTCGATTCTTTCACCGGAGCGGATTGGAGTTGTTCGGCGGAAGGGCAGACAGTTACTTGCACTTCGACAAAAGCGTTGGCGGCGAACGCCAGTTCCACGTTTTCGCTGATGGTCAAAATCGTCGGCGCGCCAGCGGCTTCGTCGCCGCTGGTCAACACGGCTTCGGTGCAGAGCCTGAGCAGCGATTCGGCGGCGGCAAATAATTCTTCGACCAGTTCCGTCGCCACAGTTGAACCGGTGTGCAGCTTTGCCATCGCGCCAGCCAGCCAGGTGTTCACGATTGCGGGCGGAGCGAGCAGCGTGGCGGTCACGGCTCAGGACGGTTGCGCGTGGCAGGCAATCGTCACCAGCGGAGCGGATTTCATCAGCATCACTTCCGGCGCAAACGGCGCAGGCAACGGCGCTGTGAATTTCAGCGTTGCGGCCAACACCAGCCTGTCGCCGCGCAGCGGTTCGTTGACCATCGCCGGGCAGAATTTCGCCATCACGCAAGCCGGGGTGGTTTGCCAATATGCCGTCACGCCGGATTCGCAGGCCTTCGACCAGAACGGCGGCAACGGCGCGGTGACGATTCAAACTACCGGTCAATGTTCGTGGCAGGTCGGCAGCGATTCCGGCTTTGTCACCTTGTCCGGCGCGGGCAGCGGCAGCGGCAACGGCATGGTCAGCTTCAACGTGACGGCCAACAGCGGCGCGGCGCAACGCGCGGGCAGTTTGACGGTCACCGGCTTGAACGGGTTTTCAAAGACGATCAGCATTTTGCAAGGCTCTGCGACGCAGGCCGTTTGCACTTTTGCGCTGACGCCGACCAATGCGACGCTTCCAGCCAAAGGCGGCGACAGAGCTTTTTTCGTGGATGTGACGCCCGGCAATTGCGAATGGACGGCGACCACAACCAGCGACTTCATTTCCGTCACCAGCGACCGCGATCAAAGCGGCAGCGCATTCATCACTTACCTGTTGCCGCAAAACCCGACCGGCAGCGGACGCAACGGCAGCATAGCCATTTCGCAAAAAGCCGGGACGGAAACCATTCCGCGTCAGACTTTCGCTGTGAATCAAGAAGGCCAGCCTGCGCCGCCTGCGGACTGTGTTTACTCGCTGGCGATTTCGCCAGCCAACCAGAACCAGCCAGCCAGCGGGGGCGATGGAATGGTGCTGGTTACAGCCGGAACCGGCTGCGCGTGGAATGCGGCGGTCAGCGGCGGATCCGATTTCATCGCCATCGAAAGCGGCGCAAGCGGTTCAGGCAGCGGCGCGGTCAAATTCAAAGTGGCGGCAAACACAGGCGTTTTGCCTCGCAACGGAATTCTGACCATCGCCGGGCAAACCGTGTTCATTCGTCAGGCCGGAGTTCAGAGCGGAACGACCTGCGCGTTGACGATTGATCCGGCGACGGTTTCGTTTGCGGCGAAAGGCGGCGATGGCGCGTTTTTCGTCAATTCGTCGCTGGACACCTGCGAATGGACGGCGGTCGGCGACGCGGCTTTCATCCGCGTCGCCAGCGACCGCAATCAGAGCGGCAGCGCGTTTATCGCCTTTGTCGTTGAACCGAATACCGGCGGCTCGGCTCGGACGGGAACCATCACCGTGGCCGGAACCGGAACTTCGCAAACCTTCACCATCACCCAGGCCGGTTCGGCTCAGGGAGCGCAAACGATTCGTCGGCGCGGCTCCCGCTGATTTCAGGAGAACACTTATGACGAAAAGAATCATCACGAATTCGATCCTTACTCTCGCCATCAGCGCCCTGCTCGCTTTGCTGGCCGTTCCGGCGCTGGCGCAGCAAAAACAATTTGCGCCAATTGACGCAGCCAGAATGCAGCGCGTGATGGACCCGGCGACCGGCGTCGAAGAATTTCGCCAGGAATACGCGGTCTATCTGAGCGAACTGGAACAGGTCATGGCCAGGTTTGTCGAATCGGCGTACGCGCGGCAGATCATTGACCGCAGCGGATTGAAACCGCTGGAGCAATTGGCGCTGGCCAGACAAAAACTGGCGGAGTTGAACGAACAGGAATTGGCTGGATTGAAAAACGCCTTCGCCAAATCGCCCGGCTGGCGGGAAACTCCTGGCCGTTTGAATGCGCTGTTGCGCCCCGAAGTGCAAACGGCTCTTCGCAATCTGAGCGCCGCGCCCGAAAACGACAATCTGCCGGGCGGCATCACGCCGGATGTGTGTAACAACGCATTTACCGATAATCCGAACAGGACTCCGCGCGTCAGCAATTCCGATATTTCGATCAACAAGGCGCTGTTGCTGGCGGCGCAGGCGGTGGTGGATTCGCTGCCGGATGATTTCTTGAGCGTCGCCGGAAAAGTCGTCGCCGTTGTCGCTCGCACCGTCATCGAAGCCGTGTTGCTGCCGCTGGAAACGCTGAAAGCGATTTCGGACGATTGCAGCGGGCGCGATTTTGAAAAAGAAGTCAGCGATTCATTCACCACGACCAACAACAACATCAACACGCGCGCCAGCCAGACCAGCGTCAACAATCTGCAAACCACCGCCAACACCATCAACACCACAGTCACCAATGTTCAGGCGACGGTCGGCGCAACGCAAACCGCCGTCAACGAAATCAATGCCAAAGTGGATGTCAAAGTTTCGACGCGCGCGACCATGGCTCAGGTCAACACGCTGCAAGGCACTGCCAACACCATCAACACCAAAACCGACATGGTGCTGACCCGGCTGGACGAAATCGAATCCTTGATCCGCGCCTTCCAGGCGGAAAACCTGCGGCTGCAAATCGAACTGAACCTGATGCAAGGGCCGCGTTACAATCTGGCGCAATTCCAGCAACCGGCTTCTGTGGGCGGCAAACTGGAATTGGTGCGGACGATTGTTGACGACACCATCAAGAAAGGCGCAATGGCCGGAGTTCCCGCCGCTGCCGTCGCCCAGGCGAACGCCGAACTGGCCACGGGCGACATTCACTTCACGGCAAAAGCCTACAAAGACGCTTATGCCCATTTCCGCACAGCTTATCTGCTGATTGCGACCAACCCAGCCATGCGCCAACCGTAACTGACACCTACTCAAACAGAAGTTCGACCGGGAACCGATGATCTTTCCCGGTCGAACTTTTCAAAATGAATTTGCACGCCCATTCCCACCGACTATAATCCCGCCCGCCCGAACAAAATCGAATTAAAGAAGTTGACGGCGTCCTTACCTTAAAAACATCACCAATTGTTCTTGTTGATCTTCTCTTCCCCCACTTTTTGAATTTCCATTCAACCTCGTTTTTACGAGAGGAGCACGATTCATGCCTGGCCCAAAAAGAAATTTTGAAGCTTCGGTTTCCATGACGCGGCTGGTTTTGCTGGCCACAGCAATTGTTTCCGCCATTGTCTTTGCCAGACAAACCGACGCCAGCCGAATGCAAAACTCGTTGGCAGTGGTTTCCGCCGCCAGTTACAAAGGCGATGCGCTCAGCGCCGAACAAATCGTTGTCGCGTTCGGGTCGAATCTGGCGGATTCGATTGTCGTGGCGAACACCTTGCCGCTGCCGACAATCTTGAGCGGAGTCAGCGTCAAAGTCCGCGACAGCCAGAACGTCGAACGATTGGCTCCGCTGTTTTTCATCTCGCCGACACAGATCAATTTTCAGATTCCGGCAGGCTTGGCGCTCGGAGCGGCTTCGTTCACTGTGGTCAAAAACGGCGCGACGATGGCTACGGGCGGAGCGCCGATTGCTGTCGTGGCTCCGTCGTTGTTTGCCGCTGATAGCAGCGGGCGCGGATTGGCTTCGGGGCAGGCGCTTCGCATCAAACCCGGCAACGTCCAAAGTTACGAACCCATCGGTCGGTTCGACGCTCAGCAAGGCAAATTCGTCCCGGTGCAAATTGATCTTGGCCTGGCCACCGATCAGGTGTTTTTGATTCTCTACGGTTCGGGATTTCGTAATCGGCGCGATCTGGCATTGGTCAGCGCCACCATCGGCGGAGTCGCCGCCGAAGTCAGTTATGCCGGGCCGCAAGGCGATTTTGCGGGCTTGGATCAATTGAACATTCGCATTCCGCGTTCGTTGCCCGGCGGAGAATTCGACGTGATTGTCACTGCCGAAGGCAAAGTGTCGAACACGGTTCGCGTGGCGCTCAAAGCTCCGCCGCTGGCCGACACGATGTATATGGCCTCGCTCAGAGCCGAAGGCAGTGCGTTTTCTCCGGCTTCGGGCTACGCGACGTTTCGGCTTTCAGGCGATGAAAAATCCGGCGTGCTGAAATTCACCTACGCCAACCTGACAACTCCAGAAACCAGCGCGCACATTCACGGCCCGGCGGATCCGGGAACCAACGGCGGCATCTTGTTCGATTTGGACACGTCGCCGAAAGAGCAGGATGGTTCGTATCTTTGGCAGTTCACTAACGTAGGCGCGACGACCGTTCCGCAAATCATCGGCGCGCTGAAAACCGGCAGGCTGTACATCAACATTCATTCGTCGCGGTATCCGTCAGGAGAAATTCGCGGCCATTTCGGACTGATAAACGGTTCGCAAACCTTCACGCCGCCACCTGCTGCTCCGCCGTTGCCCAGCGGCACGCCTACGTTGCGCGATGCGTCGCGCTTTCTGGCGCAAACTACGTTCGGCCCCAAAAATGCAGACATCACTTCGCTGCAAACCAAAGGCTTCAACACCTGGCTGAACGAACAATTTGCCATTCCGCAAACGACTCACATGGCTTATCTGGACGCGACCATCGGAACCAGGCTCGATCCGTATCAGCAGGAAATGATGGAATCTTTCTGGAAGCAGGCCGTCACCGGGCAGGATCAATTGCGCCAGCGGGTGGTGTTCGCTTTGAAACAAATTCTGGTCGTGTCGTTTCGGTCGAATTTGGACAGCGAACCGTTTGCGATGGCCGGATACATGGATTTGCTGGGCAAAAACGCTTTCGGAAATTTTCGGCAGTTGCTGGAAGACGTGACGCTCAGTCCGGCGATGGGGCGTTACCTGGATCATCTGCAAAACGACAAGGAAGACCCTGCGACCGGTCGCAACCCGAACGAAAATTACGCCCGCGAAATTCTGCAATTGTTTTCCATTGGGCTGTACAAACTGCATCCCGACGGGACGTTGCAGCTGGATGCCAACGGGTTGCCGATTGCGACTTACGACAACGACACGGTCAAAGGCTTCGCTCATGTGTTCACCGGTTGGAGCTACGGCTGGTTTTCAAAGACCGAACAGAATTGGTTGTATCCGAACGTCTGGCACAACGGTTCGCAATTTTGGCGAGTGCCGATGCAGGTCTGGCCGAATCATCATTCGACGCTGTCGAAAAAATTGTTGGATGGCGTGACTCTTCCGGCCAATCAAACACCGGAAAAAGATTTGAAAGACGCGCTCGATAACATCTTCAATCATCCGAACGTCGGGCCGTACATTTCGCGGCAATTGATTCAACGCTTGGTAACCAGCAACCCTTCGCCAGCTTATGTTTACCGAGTCGCGCAGGTTTTCAATAACAACGGCAGCGGAGTTCGCGGAGATTTGAAAGCTGTCATTCGCGCCATCCTGTTGGATTACGAAGCACGCAGTCTGGACATGCTGGCCAACCAGGGCTTCGGCAAAATGCGCGAACCGATTGTGCGATTTGCTCATTTGATGCGCGTCGGCAATTTCGCCTGCGCGTGCGGCACGTTCCCGATTTACTGGATGGACAGCCCGGAACACGCCATCGGTCAGAATCCCATGCGTTCGCCGACGGTGTTCAACTTCTTCGAGCCTACGTACAGCCATCCTGGGCATGTCGCTTCCGCCGGATTGCATTCGCCGGAATTCCAGATCACCAACGAAACTTCGATCATAGGCATTTCGGACTTTTTTCATTACGTCACGCGCGACGGATTCCGCTGGGAAGAAACCAAGCCATTGATTCCGAACTACTCCGAACTGGCTGCGCTGGCCGGAACGCCTCGCCAGTTGATTGACCATCTGGATTTGGTGATGACCAATGGCGCGATGTCTTCGACGTTGAAAGCGCAATTGCTGACTTCGCTGAACGCGATGAATCCGAACGAGCCGGTCAAACGAGTGACGATGGCCGTGCATTTGATTCTGACATCGCCTGATTACGTGATTCAAAAATAGCCGGAGCGCAGACGTTCCGTCCGCCTGGTCCGCGGACGTTCCCGTCCGCCCGTTACGATGCTTCTCAATTTTGACTAGCGGACTGGAAGTCCGCGGACCAGGCGGATTACAAATCCGCGCTCCAGCGGAACGTCCGCGCTCCAATAGAAGAGGAAAAATGAACCGAAGAAATTTTCTTTGCACAACACTCGGAGCCGCTGCGGCCTCAAGCATGCTCGGCGGATTGAATCGTATTGCCGCGGCGACTTCGCCGACGGCGATGCAATCAGATTACAAAGCTCTGGTCTGTATTTTCCTGTATGGCGGCAACGACGGAGACAACACGCTGATTCCGCGCAGCCAAACAGATTACACGGCTTACGCGACGGCTCGGCGAATTTTGGCGGTTCCGCGCGATCAATTGCTGCCGATTACGCCAACGGCCACCGACGGACGCGATTGGGGCTTTCACCCAAGCTGGCCGGGAATGCAAACGCTATTTGCGCAAAAGAAACTGGCCGTCGTCGCCAACACGGGAATTTTACTGGCTCCGACTTCGCGCGATCAGTTTTTGCGCGAATCGGTTCCGCTGCCTCCGCAGTTGTTTTCGCACGCCGACCAGCAAGCCCATTGGCATACGTCGTGGTCAGATCAAATTCCGAAAACCGGCTGGGGCGGACGATTGGCCGACATCGTCAACGCGCAAAATCCCAACGCACAGGTTTCGATGTCCATTTCGCTGGCCGGAAGCAATCTGTTTGAAGTCGGCAGCCAGGTGTTTCCGTACATGATTTCGCCCGAAGGCGTGATTTCGCTGTGGTATTACAACGAAACCTGGGGCAATCCCGAAACCGTCGTCACCAAAGCGATGCTCGACGCGCAGTACGCCAACCTGTTCGAAAAGACGTACAGCGAGACATTCAAACGAGCCATCGAAAACGAAAAGAAAATTTCCGGCATTTTGCAGAGCGCGCCTGCGCTGGCGACTCAATTTCCTGCTGAAAACAATCTGGCCGATCAGTTGAAGATGGTCGCCAAACTGATTTCGGTTCGTGCGGCGTTGGGGGTGCGGCGACAAATTTTCTTCTGCGACATGCAGGGCTTCGACACGCACGGCGAACAGCCGACGACCCACACCAATTTGTTGCGCGAACTGAGCCAGGCGATGAAGTCGTTTTACGACGCGACGGTCGAACTCGGCGTGGCAAACAATGTGACGACCTTTACGCAATCGGATTTTGGCCGGACGTACAAAACCAACGGCAAAGGCTCCGATCACGGATGGGGCAATCACCAGTTCGTGATGGGCGGAGCCGTCAAAGGCGGCGCGATTTACGGTACGGTTCCGGTGCATCAAATCAACGGCCCGAACGACACCAGCGACGGGCGCTGGATTCCGACCATCGCCAGCGACGAATACGCCTCGACCCTGGCGTTATGGTTCGGCGTGGCGGCGAGCGAATTGCCAAGCGTTTTGCCGAACATCAACCGATTCAATCGAATCAATCTGGGGTTCTTGTAGTGAGGAGTATGTAGTTGCTTGGTAGTTCTTTGCCGCAGAGCGGCGGCTGACATTAGCCCGGCGTTTTCAACGCCGGGTAGCGCCAGAAAAGCATTTACGTCGCGTCAGCGACGATTGAATTCAGTCGTCGCTGACGCGACGTAAAGAGAAATTCCGCTCCTGCCGTGGGTTGAAAACCCACGGCTAAATTCAACTGCCGCTACGCGGCAAAAGCGGAATGAGTCGAAAACAAAACCGGGCGGATGATGAATCCGCCCGGTTTTTTGTGGTGTGTTGGGTTGTGGAGGTAAATCGTTATTTCAAAACTTTGGTCGTCAGCACCAGAATCAACGCTTTGTCGCGCAAACTCGCTGTGCCGACGACAACTTTCTCGCCGTCGCGCAGTCTGAGCTCGGTGTTGATACTGGCATTTCCTAATGGTTGTCCATCCGGCGTTGGCTGGCCTTGCAGTCTCAAGCTGATACCATCCAAATTAAGTCTGCTAGATTCCTCCTTATTGGGCATAACCCTGCGGATTTCAAAGGCGTAATTGCTGATGACTGACTTGTCTGCTAGTGAGGCGACGCCATTGCTGGCAACCTGTCCCCCCTGCTTTGTTCTTTGTACGACGGCGGTCAATAGCCGATAGTTTCTATAGTTCAGATTGGTCTGAAGCTGTTTCACCACGTCTTCAATGGCCTTGGGATAGTCGCTGCCACTTTCGGCTCCCAGAGATGCAATCAAGACGTAGGCATAAATTTCCACGTCAGGGAGAACAGGGTCTGCTGGCTTAGGTGGTAGCGGTGTGTCCAGCCGTTTAATGGCTTCCTCGATGGTCGCTATGTTTTCAGGGAAATCGCGGATTGTGATGGACGGCGGTTCGATGTTGGCCGTTAGTCTTGATCCTTTGAAGCCGCTACCAAGTGAACTAACGATTCTGGAGATGTCATACGGGTTGCGGTGCTTCAATTCGATGATCTTGCCTTTGAAGCCGGTAAAATCCACGTATTCCGGCGCCGGGGGTTTGGCGGCTTCATTATTTGCCGTTGTTGTGGCGGTTTGTTTCTGCTGGGTGTTGCTTTGTTGAGTTTGCTGATTTTGCTGCGCAGTAGCAATTCCGCCAAGAAGCAGGGCGAGCAAAAAAACAGAGAGTGGTTTGAGAATTGGTTTGATCATATTCTTCTCCTATTTGGTGTTCGACTCTGTTGGGGCTGCTTTCGGAGCCAGCCAGATGATCCGTATGTTCGGGTCTGCGGTTTGCAATTCAATCCGCAGCATTTCTTTCGGTTCTTTGTCTTCCGGTTCCACTGACATTGTTGTTTCCGATTCAGTCTGTTCTGGGACGGTCACAGGTGGTTCTAGCGGAAATGAAAGGCCGCCGTTGTTGAGTGCTTCTTCCGGCAAAGCTGGTTCGGAAAGTTTTGATCCGGGAAAGCGTCGCTTCACGCCGGTCGCGGTACTGGTTCCATTGCCGCTCAATCGGTTTTCGGCCAACGTCCCAGATTGGCCATCGTCTGTTGATACAGGAATTCCGGTTTTGGTGACCAAATCGCCGCCGGGTTTTGGCGGGGCAATCCGGTTGCGATAAACCGTCACAGACAGCGCGGTCACTGCCACCAACGCCGCCGTTGAAACGGCCAGCACCAATCGCGGATTCCATTTCGGCAACAGCCAGTGAATCCAACTCCCTCGCTTCTCCTGCCGCTCGATTTCGCTGAGCACCGAGGCGCGCATGTTGGCCAAGGACGCTTCGTCAAATTCGGGCACAGCAAATCCGGTCAGCCAGTTCTGGCTGGTTTGAAATTCTTCGTTCAACTGACGACACCGCGCGCAGCCTGTCAGGTGATGGCGCAGGTCGTCCGCTTCTGGCGGTTCCAGGTCTCCGCCGACATACAGAGGAATCAATTGTTCAATGTGTTCGCACTTCATTTGGGGTCTCACGTCGGTCGTCCGGCGGCTACCGCTCCCGGTTCTGAACCGACCGTTTCAGCCAGCGGTCGCGGAAAGTTTTGATCTTCGCGCGAGCCGAACTGATCTGGGATCGAACAGTTGTGGGGGTTGAGCCTAAAATTCCGGCGACTTCTTCAGTCGTCAATCCTTCCAGATCGCGCAGGACAATCGCCGCGCGCTCCTTTTCCGACAGGGTTGCCAGAGCGCGGGCGATGATCGCTCGTTCCTGCGCGTGCATCGCCGAACTTTCAGTATTGTGAGGGCTGACAGGTTCGGCGAAATTTCCGGCTTCCCGTTCGGCATCGAGCGAAACAGGATTTCCGCGTCCGCGTTTGCGCGCCAGGTCGTGGCAAACGTTGACCGTGATGCGGTACAGCCAGCCGGAAAAATCCTGCTTCGTGTCGAAGCCGTTCAAGTGTTTATAAACGCGCAGAAACGTTTCCTGCGCCGCGTCCTGAGCATCGTCCTGATTGCCCAACATTCGCCAGGCAATTCCTATGACTCGTTGTTGATGGGCGATGATGAGTTGATCGAACGCCGACAAATCACCCGTCCGAGCACGCATCACCAAAGCAACGACGGGTGAGTTGAATGAGCGCGGCTCGGTGGCAGGTGTCACCGTTCGATCATCGAATCGCAGTTGGTCAGCCATCAGCGCAACATTGTTCCATTCCATAATCTCGCCCGAATTCCGAGTCGTTCTTGCTTGCTTCGTAACCCTCTACCCGGCAGAGCAGTGAAACGTTGAAAAGAAATTTTTGGGAGTAATCGAGAGCAGGTAGTCAGAAGTCAGATATTGAACCTGATCCACGGCTTACCACGCCGCCGCAGCAGCAAAGTTCAAGATTGCTGTAGTCGAAAATCAGAGCAAACAAAATTGAGGTGTTCTTTTTCTCGGCTGGCTTATCCAGGGTTTACAGGATCATTTATCCAAACTTGGAGTTTGAGCCGGAAATTCTGCAATTGTAACCGCCATCCAGCCGCCGGTTTTCGTTGAGGTTTGGCCAAACATCGTTTGCCAGTACCAACTGGAAGCGTCCGGCCAGCTTTGGTTGGTGGCGATGGAGTAGATTCGTTCGCGTATGAGCAACTTTTCGTTGCCGCGCCTGGCTTCAAAAGTTCCCCAGTGATTACCTTTGGCATCCGCCGTCAATGGTTGGGGATGTATGGAATAGCCCAACCCGCGAAAACAATCCGAAGCCGGATGCAAGATGCGCGTGTTTTGCGTCACCCAGCGCATGATGATTTCGCGTGAATCTGGCGTTGTGAAACGGGCGATTCGGCCAGGAAAGTTTTTGGCGAATTGCTGCTCGCGTTCGGTCAAAAGTTGTTCGGTCAGACGCTGGCCTTCAAATTCGGCTGGCCAGCCGGGGAAGGGAATTGATGCGTTTGAAGAAATCGTTTGCCGAGCGATGAAAGGCGCAACGGCGGCAAGAGCACAACAGACGATGAAGAAGGTAATGATACGCATGATGAAAAATTCGTTTGCAAGAACGGCTTTGAGTCGCTATCGCGAGCGGTAGCGCAATGAGATTAAGGCAAGCAATTTGCAGGGAAGCGGTGGGACAGGTTCTTAACCTGTCCCATAGGAAATTTGTGCTGCTGAAGCAGTGGGACAGGTTAAGAACCTGTCCCACCAAGCCACAAGCAATTCTCTTGCCTTAATCTCATTGAGCGGTAGCGAGCGAGTCTTCCTCAATCAATTGGACTCGTTACCGCTCGCTGTGCTGACTTTTGGGCCAGCCAGGCAATCGCAACCGCCGTCAGTAAAAACATCATCACGCCAACAGCGGAGTGCGCCGCGTCAGAAGATCGTTCCGGCAGTTGGAAGATTCCGGCTTCCAGATAAAACAGCGCGATGGCTCGAAACGTGTTGCCAAGCACGATGGCAGCGAACGACAAAGTCGCCGCGACAATAGTTCGCTGCCAATTCAGCCGAAACCAACAGGCCAGCGTGAAGCAGAGAAACATTCCCGTCCATAGCATTTTCACGCCGCTGCACGGAGCGTCTACGGAAATCAATCGCCCGCTCCAATTCAAACACGCGCCTTCTGGGATGACCGCCAAGCCGCCAAGTTGCAGCATTGGCGCAGCCATCGTCGTCACCGCCGATCGCAGCGGGTAGCCCAGATAAAATTGCAGCGAAGCCATCAGCGGCAATGACAGCAACAGCAATCCGCAAAAACTGAGTTGAAATTTTGAATGGAAGCAGTAAACGCTGAGCGTGGCTCCGATTGCCGCCATCGCCAGCAGCGCGCGCGGCAAAGGCGAAACAAACGGAAAGCTGACGGCATACGCCAACGTCAACAAAGCAGGCAGCAACAGGTTAGGCGTTGAAGTTTGCTGGTTCGATTCCGTGCGGAACCGAACCAGAAAGATTGCCGCCGTCAGCAAAGCGACCCAACCCCAGGCGTCGTCCGATGAATCGCTGACGCGCGCCGCGTACCAGCGCCAGACCGGCCAGAAGGCTGCGGCTTGGAGAAGAAGCGGAATGGCAGGCGAGACGCCTGCGCTCCCAGCAAGTTTTTTCAGGCCGATCGCCAAGTGAACCTCCTGCGACAAGTCATCCACAACAACACGGCCAGCGCGACGAACATCAGCAACCACTCTTCGGGTTCGGGAATGGTCGGCACGGTGTTGGCAGGCACGGGCTGCAAACCTGCGCGTTGATATTGCTCGGCGGTTTCCAAAACGACTGCACCGCTGACGGGAGTCACCAGTTGATAAGAAGCGGCAAGTTGGACGGCTCCGTTGATGTTTTTGTCAGCGATCAGGCGTCGAGTTTCGTCAAACGCCCACAGTCTGGCCAGATGCGAAGACGTTTCCTGCAAATCTTTCTGCAACTCTTGCCGCTGGCGCGCGACTCGTTCGCGCCGAATGAGCAACTGTTTCGATTCGCCTCGCCAGCGACCGAACAGCCGATCAAGGTCTTTGGTCAGATTGCTGGTACGTTCGACGGTTTCGACGTTTTCCAGTCCGTCCAGTGTTTCGGAAACCAGGTTTGCGCCTGCGGCAAGTTGCAGATCGAACATCTGCGGAGCGTTCTCGCGTCGCCTTTCCCAACGCTGGCGAAGCTCGTCAGCATTGCCGATCAAAATGGGTTTCTCCGCGTGAAGCCACAAAATCGCGCTGTCAGGTTTTTGCGCCGCCAAATCCCACGCTCGGTTGAGCGCCAACAAATTGTCGTTGCCGCCTTCGGGATTGATGCGGCGAATTTTTTCAGCCACGAAGCCGTACAACTTCGCTGAGCCGGGTTCGATTGTGCCGATCAGATCAGTGATTTCGTCGCCGGTGGACAGAGCGATGAGTTCGATTCCTTCGGGCAAGCGTTGAATCGAATCGGCGATGGAGGGCAGGTGAGGATGCATGCCTTCAGAAGCGTCAATCACCATCACGACTCGCTGAGGACGTTGCCAGTCGCGCTCTTCGATGGTTTGGTGAATTGCGTCGAAGCTTTTGCTGGTCGGATCGGGCGTCCAGAATTCGTTTGTGTCGTTTGCGCGTTCGATGCCGATTGCCGGTCGCGCCGAAACCAATTCTTTGTCAGCCAGCGAACCGCGAACCGCGAACAGTCGCTGTTCGGGGCGTTCAGTCAACAGAGAATTGGTCGAAGATTGCAATTCACCTTTGGCTTCAAACCAGACAGTGTGTTTCAAGTCGCCGACTTCAAAGTTGCGATCGGCAATCACAGGCAGTTTCAGCCAACCCTGTTGAATGGATTCCAGTGCGACAGGCGCGGTTACGCCGAAACGAATCTTCATTTCTCCGTTGGGCGGAACTGGGAAACATTGCATCTGTATGCGGTCATCTCCGCTGCTGGTGATGAGCACCGGGTCGCGGCGCGTCCGGACTACGGCGTCATAAGCTGCCTGAACTTTTCCGCGCGAAGCGAACGCCGCCTCACGCGGTTCGCCATTGACCCACAACGTCAGCCGCGAAACTACGCCGCCGGGCGGAAGTTGGACTTGAGCGCGGGCTTCCTGCTGAAAGGTCGAGTTGTTTTTGAAGACCATCGTCCATTCGAAATAGCCCAACGCCGCATCGGCATCAATCGAACCATCAATGCGCGAACTGGCCAGCGACAGGTTGTTGATGACGCCAAAATTTCTTGGTCGCCAGTTGTCATCGTCGAAGCCAAGAAAGCCGCGATCCGGCCTGCGCGGTTCGGGCAACGTCTCGAAAGGTTTGCCTGTGACGCGATAAAAGATTTTTTGCGCTTCGATGGGTTTGATGGGATTGCCCAGCGTCAGCAACGTGCCGAGCACATCGGTGACTCCGGTCGGATGCGAGTAACAGGCTTCGAGCAATTTGTTTTCGTTGGCATAGCTTCGCAACCAGCGAATCGCTTTTTGACTGGTTGCCACGTCGGTGGAACTGGCTTCTTGAAGCTTCAGCCGCGTCAGTGTGGTTTGGATTTCCAGGACGATCAACGTTCCCAGAGAAATCGCAATTCCAGTGAGCAAGCAGGCCGCGAACGATGGCTGGCGTTTGTCAGTTGCCGGTTGCGAACGCTTCACGCGGCCAAGTTTGATGGCTCCTCGTATGGCGACGATCAACGAAAACTGCGGCGAAAGCCCAAGAATGCCTATGCCGAATACTATGATTCCGAGCATCGCAAACGGCATCAGCGGCAAAAACAGCAGCGCATAAAACGCTGAAACTCCAAGCGCCACGCCGCTGGTCACGCCGAGCCAGGTGCGATATTCCGCATCGTTTTCTTTCAATTCCCACCAGAGAGCCAGATTGGCAACCGGCACAAACGCCACCAGCAACTTGTGCCAGATCGTTGGTATCGGATCGAAAAACATCCCAGCGCACACTCCGGCAAGCAGTTCCAGGAAAACTGCCGAAGCCGGAATTGCTACACCAAAGATGAAAAACGCCGCGCCCACTTGTTTGGGTTGAGCCTTAACGGTTTCGGTGAAGTTTTGGGCTTTGGTGACGACAGTATCTTTGACGGATGGTTGTTCGGTGAAAGAGCGAAACAGCGGCGGGTTGTACGGCTCTCCGTCGGGTTGATTCAGCAGCCGGTTGACCGGAGTGTCCGGCAGTTCAGGCGAAGAATTGGGTTCAGTAAAATCGGCACGAGAGAATTCTTGATCGGCCATTGAGTTCTTTCCTTTCTCGCTTCTGGCGCACGCGAGGGCGGTTAAGAGTTCAAAGGGTAAAAGATGGTTTCGAGGCGCGCGGATCATAGGTTGGTGTTGTGTTTTTGGTCAAGGACTTTATGGCATCAAGTAGGTGGCAATGGCAAAAGAAGCGGTGAATGGGTTGTGCAGAATTGGCTTTAGCTGAGTCAGGGCAGAGAAAAGTGACTTCTTTTTTGCAAACTTTTGATCTCCAGGTTTGGAGGTCTTGACAATTTTTGGGTCAGCGGAGAATATGCGGCCTCATTTCAAACCCGAACATTCACAAAGTTTCGGGACATACAAGCAAGTCTAGGTCACAAATTACAATAAGTTTTTGCGAGGTGGAGGTCTTCGTTTATGCCACAGCTCTTCCACCGCGGAATGAATACGCTTGCGCGGCTCAGCATCGTTATCGGATTGCTGGTTGCAGGTGGTGGTTTGATGTTCGTTATCGAATTCAACCGCACCCCTTACGTCACTCAAGCGTTCCAACCGCGAGAGCAACCTGTGCAGTTTTCACACAAACATCACGTCGGTGACGACGGGATTGATTGCCGCTATTGCCATACGACGGTTGAAACGGCTGCCACCGCCGGATTGCCGGCGACCAAAACGTGTATGAATTGCCATTCGCAGTTATTCGCCAATAGTCCATACCTGGAAATCGTGCGCGAAAGCTGGCGGACCGGCCAACCGATCAAATGGACGCGCGTGCATGACCTTCCTGATTTCGCCTATTTCAACCACAGCATTCACGTCAACAAAGGCGTCGGCTGTTCGACCTGTCATGGTCGAGTAGACATGATGCCGTTGGTGTGGAACGAAGCTTCGTTGCACATGGAATGGTGTCTGCAATGCCATCGCAATCCGAACGCGGTGCTGCGCGAACAGAAAGACATCACCAACATGGAATGGGTTGCGCCGAAAGATCATGCTGAAAAAGGCGGCGCAGAACTCGCCAAAAAGTACAACATCCAGCCGAAGAACGTGCTGACGAGTTGTTCAACCTGTCATAGATAAGAATTCGGCAGTCGGGAGCCGGGAAATCGGTAGTTCGTTTGCGGATGATTTGTCTCGCAAATGATTTGACTACCGACTACCGACTACCGATTACCGGCTACCGAAAAGAGCAATGTCACATAGAGATCATCACCACGATCACGACCTTGAGCCGGTGCGCGAGGCGATTAGTCGCAAGACTGGCCGCGAATTCTGGCGCAGCTTGGAAGAGTTGGCCGGAACCGACAAATTCCGCGACTTTTTGCACCGCGAATTTCCTGCGCTGAACGCTCCAGAAACAGATCCGTCCATGCTGGATGCGAACGGACGCCGCAACTTCATGAAGTTGATGGGCGCTTCGCTGGCGCTGGCCGGATTGACTGCCTGTACACGTCAACCGCTGGAGCATGTCGTTCCGTACGTCAAAGTTCCAGAAGGATTGGTTCCCGGAAAGCCTCAATTTTACGCGACGGCGATGCCGCTCAACGGAGTTGCAAGCGGTTTGCTGGTCGAAGCTCACGAAGGCCGCCCGACCAAGATCGAAGGCAATCCTGACCATCCCGGCAGTCTGGGCGCGACCGATGTTTTTGCTCAGGCTTCGATTTTAGGACTGTACGACCCCGACCGTTCGCAATCGGCTTTGAAGCTTGGCGATACGCGCACTTGGGGCGATTTCCTGAACGAACTGACCGGTTGGATCGAAACACAACGCCCGAAAGGCGGCAAAGGCCTGCGAATTTTGACTGAAAACAGCACTTCGCCGACCTTGGCGTCGCTGATGGCTCTGGTCAAAAAAGCCTTCCCGGAATCCAAATGGGTGACTTACGAAGCGAACACCCGCGATGGCGCTCGAATGGGCGCGCCGACGGTTGGCGGCAAACCGGCCAACGTTGTTTATAAATTCGACCAGGCCGATGTGGTTGTTTCGCTCGACGCGGACTTTTTGACAAACGGCCCCGGAGCTTTGCGTTATGCGCGCGACTTCATGAAGAAGCGCAAGCTGACGGATGGCTCAAACGAAATGAATCGTTTGCTGGTCGCCGAAAGCACGCTGACGACCACAGGCGCGAAAGCCGACAACCGTTTACCGATCAAGGCCGGTGAGATTGACGCGCTGGCTCGCGCGATTGCCAACGCCGTTGGAGTTTCGGTTGCTGCCGGTGCGCCTTTGAGCGGCGAAGCTGACAAGTTTGCCAAAGCTGTTGCCGCCGATCTGCAAGCTCACGCGGGCAAGTGCATTGTCATTGCGGGCGATCATCAACCGGCGGCGGTTCACGCCATTGCTCAGGCGATCAACGCCAAGCTGGGCGGAAACGCAGTTGCTTATACCGCGCCGATTGAAATCAATCCAATGGATCAAACCGCCGGAATCACTGAATTGATTGGCGAAATGAACGCCGGTCAGGTCGAAACGCTGATTATCCTGGGCGGCAATCCGGTTTACGACGCTCCGAATCTTCCGGGACAGAAAGACAGTTTCCTGAACGCGATGAAGAAAGTCGCTCATCGCGCTCACATGAGTTTGTACAACGACGAAACTTCCGCGCAGTGCCAATGGCATCTGGCCGAAGCTCATTATCTGGAAAGCTGGGGCGATGCACGCGCGTTCGACGGAACGGTTTCGATCATACAGCCGTTGATTCAACCGATGTATCAGGGGCGTTCGTCGCTGGAACTCGTGGCCGCGATTGCCGGAGTAAACGGCAAAACGACGCTTGATCTGGTCAAAGAGTATTGGAAGGCGCAGCCGCAAATGGCCGCGAGTTTCGACCAAAGCTGGAAACAGGCGCTTCACGACGGCCTTGTCGCCGGAACGAAACTGACTGAAGAATCGGCTCAGGGTGACGCCGCCAAACTGGCTGCGCCCGCTCCGGCCAAAGGCGGTCAGTATGAAATCGTTTTCCGCATTGACCCGACGGTTTACGACGGACGATTCGCCAACAACGGATGGTTGCAGGAATGCCCGAAGCCGATCAACAAAGTCACCTGGGATAATTTCGCCATCATCAGCGCCGCGACTGCCACGAAATTGAATCTGTCGCCGAACGAAGACCCGCACCACGCCAATGCCAAAATGCTGAGCATCACGGTCAATGGTCAGGAGCTTTCGATGCCCGCGTGGGTTCAAGCCGGTCATCCGAACGATACGGTGACGGTTTATCTGGGCTATGGACGCGAACGCGCTGGCAGCGTTGGAAACAAAACCGGATTCAACACCTACCTGTTGAAATCTACCGGCGCGATTGCCGAAGCTAAACTGGCCGCAGGCGAAGGTTCTTATCAACTGGCTTCGACGCAGGAACATTTTGCGATTGATGCGTCGGGCATTGATTCCAAAGCGTATATTTCCGATGAAAACGATTTGGCCGACCGCCACATTGTTCGCGCCGGAAACCTGGAAGATTACAAAAAGAATCCGAAGGCGGTTCACAAGGGCGCGCACCTGCCGCCTGACGCGAAGATGACGATCTTCAATCCCGAACAGCATAAATACGATGGTTATGCCTGGGGCATGGCGATTGATATGAATGCCTGCATCGGTTGCAACGCCTGCGTCGTTTCCTGCCAATCGGAAAACAACATCGCTGTGTTGGGCAAAGAACTGGTCACGCGCGGACGCATCATGCACTGGATCAGAATTGACACTTATTTCCGGGGCGATATGAACAACCCGGAAGTGTATTTCCAGCCGATGATGTGTCAGCACTGCGAAAACGCTCCGTGCGAAGTCGTTTGTCCGGTCAACGCGACTGTTCACGACGCCGAAGGGCTGAACACGCAAGTTTATAACCGCTGCGTCGGAACTCGTTACTGCGCGAACAACTGCCCATATAAAGTTCGCCGGTTCAATTATTTGTTGTACGGAGATTGGGATTCGCCGAGTTTGAAGAACGTCCGCAACCCGGAAGTCACGATTCGTTCGCGCGGCGTGATGGAAAAATGCACTTTCTGCGTCCAGCGCATCATGAACGGCAAGATCGAAGCCGAAAAACAGAATCGCAAAGTTGCGGATGGTGAAATCCAGACGGCTTGCCAGACGGTTTGTCCGACCGACGCGATCATTTTCGGCGACATCAATGACAAAGAAAGCCGCGTCGCCAAACTCAAAACCGAAGCACGCAATTACGAAGTGCTGGCTGAATTGAACGCCAGACCGCGCGCCAGTTATCTGGCTCCGATCAAGAATCCGAACGCCACCTTGGGGGGCGGAGCTTCATCGCACGGCAGTGAAGGCGGCCACGGCAACGAAGGCCAGAAGTCAGGAGAGGCTAAGCATGGCTGAAGTAAAGAGCAATTACGTTGACCAACGTCCGCCAATGATCGGCGGAAAGTACGATCTGAAAACGATGACGACCAAATTGATGGACGTCGTTTTCATGCGCGGTTTTCAGAAGGGCTGGATGTTCGGCTTTGCCATCGTCTTTCTAGGCTTGCTGATGATGGCCAACACGATCGGCTATCTGGTGTTGAAAGGCGTAGGCATCTGGGGCAATTCATCGCCGGTCTTTTGGGCCTTCGACATCATCAACTTCGTTTGGTGGATCGGTATCGGTCACGCCGGAACGCTGATTTCCGCGATCCTGTTGCTGCTCAGGCAAAAATGGCGCAACTCGATCAACCGCTTTGCCGAAGCGATGACGCTGTTTGCTGTGGCTTGCGCGGCGATGTTCCCGGCACTGCACACCGGACGCCCGTGGGTGGATTATTGGCTGTTCCCGATTCCGAACACGATGGGCATGTGGCAAAACTTCCGCAGCCCGCTGATGTGGGACGTGTTTGCGGTCAACACTTACGCGACAGTTTCGCTGCTGTTCTGGTTTATGGGCTTGATCCCCGATTTCGCCACCTTGCGCGATTCGGCCAAACAGCCCTGGCAGAAAATGTTGTTCGGAATGCTGGCGATGGGCTGGCGAGGCGACGCGCGGCATTGGAGCCGTTACGAATCGGCTTACCTGCTGCTGGCTGGATTGTCCACGCCGCTGGTGCTGTCGGTTCACACGATCGTGTCGTTCGACTTTTCGACCGGCATCGTTCCCGGTTGGCACGCCACGATCTTCCCGCCGTATTTCGTCGCCGGAGCCGTTTACGCCGGATTCGCAATGGTGCTTTCCATTGGCATCCCGGTTCGCAAGTTCTACAAGCTGGAAGATTTCATCACGATGCGGCACATCCGCAATATGTGCAAAGTCATGCTGGCGACCGGGTTGATCGTCTGCTACGGCTACGCGATGGAAGCGTTTTTCGCCTGGTACAGCGGTTCGACGTATGAACTGTTCATGATGAAAAACCGCATGTTCGGCCCGTACGGTTATATGTACTGGCTGCTGATTCTGTGCAACTTCCTGGTTCCGCAACTGTTGTGGGTCAAGAAGTACCGCGAAAACATGTGGGTGATTATGACGGTCTGCATGTTCATCAACGTGGGCATGTGGCTGGAACGCTTCGTCATCATCGTCATGAGCTTGAACCGCGAGTTCCTGCCTTCGGGTTGGAGAATGTATTACCCGACGGCCTTCGACTTTTCGATGTTCTTCGGAACGATTGGCTTCTTCCTGACGCTGATGTTCCTGTTCATCCGCTTCGTGCCTATGATCCCGATCTTCGAAATGAAGACCTTGCTGCCGCAGGCGCAGGTGGACGAACACAAAGTCGCCCAGATCGAAGAAGCGAAAAACGACGGCAAAGAGCCGCTTGGCGGTTCGCAACCGGTTCCGCAATTTGGAGACTAAAGCAAGGAAACTTTAGACAGGATTGACAAGATTTCTCAGGATGATTTTCAGATCATCAAGGAAGTTACCAGTTTCGGGTAAATCCTGACCAATCTTGTCAATCCTGTCCAAAACGACCTGTCAAACAAAGTTATGACGAAACAGGAAGAAAAAGGCATTTACGGTTTGATGGCCGAATTCGACGATCCGAGCGCGGTTGTCGCCGCCGCCAAGCTGACGCGCGGAGCGGGCTACACTCGCATCAATGCTTATTCGCCGTATCCGGTCGAAGAGCTTTGGGAAGCCATCGGGTTTCATAAGAACGCCGTTTCCAAAGTGGTGTTTGTCTGCGGTTTGCTGGGCGCGCTCGGCGGACTGGGTTTGCAGATTTGGACGTCGTCAATTGATTACCCGCTGAACGTCGGCGGTCGTCCGCTGATTAGCTGGCCGGCGTTTATCCCCATCACCTTTGAATGCACGATTTTGCTGGCGGCCTTCGGAGCGTTTTTCGGTAACATCATTATGAACCGCTTGCCGCAACCGTATCATCCGGTGTTCAACGTGCCGAGCTTTTCGCGCGCCACGTCCGACCGGTTTTTCCTTTGCGTCAAAGCCGACGATCCGAAATTCAACTACGGCAATACCCGCTCTTTTTTGGAAGGTCTGGGAGCGAAAGAGGTAACTGATGTCGAAAGTTGAAAAGTCAAAAGTCAAAAGTAAAAAGTCAAAAGGCAAAAGTATGGAAGACATTCTGACAAGGAAAGGTAGAAACAGCAGACAGGCATTTTTGATATTTGCCTTTTGCCTTTTGCCTTTTGCCTTCTTGTCTGCGGCCTGCCGTCAGGACATGCACGACAACCCGCGTTATGAAGCCAACGAAGACGGAGCCAATCGTCAGTTGCCCGAAGGCACTGTGGCTCGCGGTTCTTTGGATTTGAATCCGTCTGCGCCGAAAGTAACGGCGCAGGCTGCACCGGTCTCCGCGGCCACCCCTGGCGTAACGGCGGGAGCTACGGCTCCCGCCGCGATTACCGGCGAAGACGGTTTTCCGTTCAAAGTTAGCAAGGAAATTCTGGATCGTGGCGAAAGCCGCTACAACATTTCCTGTCTGCCGTGCCACGGCAAACTCGGCGATGGTAATGGAATGATCGTTCAACGCGGATTCCGCCGACCGCCGTCATACCACGATCCGCGTTTGAAAGCTGCGCCGTCCTCATATTTTTACGACGTGATGACCAATGGCTTTGGCGCAATGTCGAGTTACACGGATCAATTGACGCCGGAAGACCGTTGGAAAGTTGCCGCTTATATTCGCGTGCTGCAATTGAGCCAACGCGCGAACGTCGCGGAACTCGGCGAAGACGACAAGAAGAAAATTACTGAAGCCGCTGCGCCAAAAACCGAAACCAAAGGCGGCAATAATGCTCCGGGAGGACACTAGAAGTAATGAGTACGAACTACGCTGCTCCGGCTGAACTCGGAAAAACTCAAGGCGTGGCGATTGGCGTCGGCCTGCTCGGCATCATCGGTTGGATCATCGGTGCTGTCACGTCGCACGATGCCAAGACGACTTTCTTCCAGACCTATCTGGTCGCCTATGTATTTTGGATTGGCATTTCGCTTGGTTGTCTGGGATTGCTGATGGTGCAATATCTGGGCGGAGGCGGCTGGGGATTGATTATCCGTCGCCAACTGGAATCCGCATCTTCCACGTTATGGATGATGGCTGTCTTGTTCGTTCCAATTGTTTTGGGAATCCACAGCCTTTACCACTGGTCGCATCCGATCAGCCCAGATGAAAAAGAACCCGTTCGCAAACTGTTGGAACACAAAGCCGTCTGGCTGAATTCCAGTGGTTTCACCATTCGCGCAGTTATTTACTTCGCCATCTGGATTGGACTGATGTTCCTGTTGCGGAAATGGTCTGCGGCACAAGACACAACTCCCGAACCGAACGAAGCTCAAAGCTGGGTGCAGAAAGCTCAAAACTGGAGCGGACCCGGATTCCTGATTTACGGAATGGCCGTTACCTTTGCGGCGATTGATTGGGTCATGTCGTTGGACGCCGAATGGTTTTCGACGATCTTCGGCTTGCTGACCATCGCCGGACAGGGTGTTCTGTCCATCGCGTTTCTGATCTGGATTTGCGTGATTCTCAGCAAACACGAACCGATGGCGCACGTGCTGAAACCGAAACACTTCCACGATCTGGGCAAACTGCAACTGGCGTTGGTCATGGTCTGGTCGTATTTCTCGTTTTCGCAATTGCTGATTATCTGGTCGGGCAACCTGCCCGAAGAAATCCCCTGGTACTTGCGCCGGTTTGAAGGCCCTTGGCGTCCGATGGGGATCGCCTTATTGGTGCTGCATTTCGTGCTGCCGTTCCTGCTGCTGCTGTCGCGCGATCTGAAGAAGAACGGTCGCCGATTGGTGATGGTTGCCAGCCTGTTGATTGTCATGCGACTGGTGGATTTGATCTGGGTGATTGTCCCTCAGTTCGATCAAATGGCTTCACACGGCGGAGAAGTTCACCACAGCGGCCCGGCTCAATTGGCGGTGTATGTCGCCGCCACGCTGGGTTTGGGCGGATTGTGGCTGGGCTGGTTTTTCTGGCAATTGCGCCAGCGTCCGCTGATTCCGTTCAACGATCCGCAATTGGCCGAAGCGACGGCTGCGGGCGGAGGTCACTAAAAGAATATAGTTCGTGGTTCACAGTTCACAGCATTCAACTCTGCGAACTGCGAACTGCGAACTGCGAACTGCGAACTGGAAACTTATGAGCGATCATAAACACGACAACAATCACGGTCAGGTCGAAGGTGCTGGCGTACATCCCAAACCGATTCTGGTTTTCCTGGCGGTGCTGGGCGTAGCGACTGCGCTGGTGTACGTCATCATCTTGGGCGTGGAAATCGGGCTACAGAAGTTCGAGGACACAGTGAACCCGCAGCAGCCGGCAACGGCTCTCGAAACCGGAACGAAGCTTCCGCCCGAACCGCGGTTGCAGGGCGCACCTGAACCGAATCCAGATAAGCCGGGCGATACCAAGTCTTCCTTGCTGCCGCTTGAAGACATGGCTGTGCAGAAAGATAAGGTCGAGAAACAAGCCGCAGCTTACGGTTGGGTAGATCAACCTGGCGGAGTGGCTCACATTCCGATTGAGCGCGCCAAGCAGATCATTGCCGAAAAAGGTTTGCCGAAGTTGTCCGATGCACTGGCTGGGGAAGTTCAGGCTGCTGAAGCAGCCCGCAAACTGGTCATGAATTCAGGTTCCAATGGCGGGCGTGCCATCAAGAGTCAAAAACAAGCGCCTGTTTCGGTTCAACCCGCTGCACAGCCGCAAACCGCCGCTTCAGCGACCGCTCAACCTGCCGCCAAACTGGCTGCCGCTCCGGCGAAAGCCGCTGCGGCTGGCGCAAAGCAGTAACGAGAAGTAGTTCAAAATGGTTTTTAGTTATCAGCAAACAGTGGTTTCGATGCTGACCGGTAAAATGCGAGGTTGGATTTTTGCCTTTTGCCTTTTGCCTTTTGCCTTTTGTTTTGAAGTGATGGCGCAACCCGCCGGGGTTCGGCCTCCGGTGTTGAAAGACGTAGGTGTTGACCAGTTGCTGGATCATCAAGTGCCGCTCGATCTGGAATTCAAAGACCACACCGGGCGCGCAGTGAAATTGCAGGATTATGCTGGGGACAAGCCGATAATTTTATCGCTGGTTTATTACGACTGTCCGCAGCTTTGTAGTTTGACTCTGAATGGTTTGATGAACGTCCTGAAGACGTTGCCGATGAAGGCGGGCAAGGACTTCATCTCTTTGACAGTCAGTTTCGATCCGAAAGAAACGCCTGAACTGGCGGCGGAAAAGCGAAATGCGTATATGCAGAAACTTGCCAATCCTGAATTAAACGATGGCTGGCATTTTCTGACCGGCGACGAAAAAAATACGCTGGCGCTGACCAAATCCGTTGGGTTTCGGTTTGTCTGGGACCCGGTCAGTAAACAGTACGCACATACAAGCGCGCTGATTGTCATCACGCCGCAAGGCAAGATTTCCAGGTACTTTTATCCCGGCGACGTGCTTTCCAATTTCGAGCCGCGCGACATTCGCTTCGGCGTACTTGATGCGGCGGGCGGAAAGATCGGTTCGCTGGCGGATCAAGTGATTTTGTACTGTTATCAGTACGACCCCAATCGGGGAACGTACGGGTTGGTGTTGATGCGGATTATGCGCATCTTCGCCGTGATTACGATTGTTACTCTGATTGCTCTGATTCTTTTTCTGAGGCACAAGACGAAACAGAAAGAAGCGGCTTGGGCTGCTCGCGTCTCGTGACGATTGGACATTCACAAGTATGAGCCTCTTTTCTTTTCAAATTCCCTTCATGCCAGAACAGGCTTCCAAGTTTGCGCTGGAAGTTGACCTGTTTTACATCGCACTGTGGCTGATTACGATTGGCGTCACGATCGGCATCGTCATTGCCATCTTCGTGTTCATGGTGAAATACAAACGTCGTCACAACGGCGAAATTCCCGATCAGATCGAAGGCCACATGATGTTGGAAATTCTGTGGTCGGTGATACCGTTCATCATTTGCATCGGCATTTTCGCCTGGGGCGCAAAGATTTATTACCAGATGTACAGCGAGCCGAAAGAGTCGCTGGAAATTTTCGTCACCGGCAAACAATGGATGTGGCGTGCTCAACATCCCGACGGACAGCGCGAAATCAATACGCTTCATGTGCCGGTCGGACGCCGAGTCAAACTGACGATGACCAGCGAAGACGTGCTGCACGCTTACTTCATTCCGGCTTTCCGCACCAAGACGGACGTTGTGCCGGGACGTTACACAACCACGTGGTTCGAAGCGACCAAACCCGGAACCTACCATATTTTCTGTGCGGAATACTGTGGCACGCAGCATTCGGGAATGATCGGAACCGTCACGGCAATGGAACCGGGCGAGTATCAAGCCTGGCTTGGCGGCGGAACGAACGAACCTCCGGCGATTGTCGGCGAACGGCTATTTTCCAGTCTGGCTTGCAACACCTGTCACACTGCCGACGGAAAAGGCCGTGGGCCGAAATTGACCGAGCTTTACGGCAAACAGGTCAAGCTGAACAACGGATCATCAGTCACTTTTGATGACACCTACATCCGCGAATCCATTCTCGATCCGGCGGCGAAAGTTGTCGAAAATTATCAGGTGATTATGCCCAGTTTCCGCGGTCAGATCAGCGAAGAACAGATTGGGCAGGTCATCGCTTACCTGAAATCCATCGGGCCGAAAGACGGCGATGCTGCGGCAAAACCGGCTGCTACGGCTGCGGCGAAACCTGCGGCGGCAAAACCTGCTCCTGCGGCGACTAAATAATTGAACGGGATTGTTGCAGTACCGGAAGCGATAGCGACCGGGTCATTTTACATAAGGTACGAATATGGCAACTGAAGTCATGGCTCAAGCAGAAGAAAGCCGAACGAATTATTTGACCAACGGTCACACAGTCAAATCATGGCTGTTGACGTTGGATCACAAACGGATCGGATTGTTGTATCTGTTTTCGATCTCGATCTTTTTTGCGATTGGCGGCATTTACGCTGCGCTGATCCGTTTGGAACTCATCACCCCACAAGGCGATTTGATGACTGCGGAAACTTACAACCGCGTCTTCACCATGCACGGCGTGATGATGATCTTCTTCTTTCTGATTCCTTCGATTCCGGCGACGCTGGGTAACTTTCTGTTGCCGTTGATGCTGGGAACGAAAGACGTGGCCTTTCCAAGGCTGAATTTACTGAGCTGGTATGTGTTTATGGTCGGCGCGATTTTGATGCTGATCACGATCATGAGCGGCGGCGTTGATACCGGATGGACGTTTTATCCGCCCTATAGCTCGATTTACTCAAATTCGCAGGTCACACTCGCTGGCGTTTCGATTTTCATCACAGGGTTCAGTTCAATCCTGACCGGATTGAACTTTATGGTGACGATTCACACGATGCGCGCTCCGGGGCTGACGTGGTTTCGGTTGCCCTTGTTCGTTTGGGCGCATTACGCCACCAGCCTGATTCAGGTGCTGGGAACTCCTGTGGTTGCCATCACGGTGTTGGCTCTGGCTTTTGAACGAACGCTGCAAATCGGCATCTTCGATCCGAAACTTGGCGGCGACCCGGTGCTGTTCCAGCACATGTTCTGGTTTTATTCGCATCCGGCTGTGTACATCATGATTATCCCTTCGATGGGAGTGATCAGCGAATTGATCGCCAACATGACGCGCAAGAAAGTCTTTGGTTATCACTTCGTGGCGTTTTCCAGCCTTGCCATCGCGGTGTTCGGCTTTTTGGTTTGGGGACATCACATGTTCACCAGCAGCCAGTCCATGTATGCCGGTATGGTCTTTTCGCTGATTACCTACGCTGTGGCGATTCCTTCGGCAATCAAAACGTTCAACTGGACTGCGACAATTTTCAAAGGCTCGGTGTCCTATGACACGCCGATGATTTATGCGCTGGCGTTCATTGGGCTGTTCACCATTGGCGGCATGACCGGATTGTTTTTGGCGGCTTTGGGATTGGACGTTCATCTGCACGATACCTACTTCGTCGTCGCGCATTTCCATTATGTGATGGTGGGTGGAGCGATCATCGGTTATCTGGGCGGCTTGCATTTCTGGTGGCCGAAGATGACCGGACGAATGTACCCCGAAGTTTGGGGTCGTATTTCGGCAGCGATTGTCTTTTTGGGTTTCAACCTGACGTTTTTCCCGCAATTCATCGTCGGGTATTTGGGAATGCCGCGCCGGTATCACGCTTATGTGCCGGAATATCAGGTGTGGCACATTCTTTCGACGGCGGGAGCTTCGTTGTTGGCGATTGGATTCATCATGCCGGTTGTTTACCTGGCGTGGTCGCTGAAATATGGCGAAAAAGCGGGCGATAATCCGTGGATGGCTGCCGGCTTGGAGTGGGAAACTTCGTCGCCGCCTCCGACGGAAAACTTCACCTATCAACCGGTCATCAACCACGACGCTTACGAATTCGAAAACGTCAAAGAGATCAAAGAAGCTGCGGCGAAAGAAGCAGCATTGCAAACAGCTTAAGAGGGATTAGGTGGCAGGTTACAGGTGGTAGATCATAGACGACGTCTGTAACCTACAACCAGCCACCTACAACCTAACAGGAGAATTACCTTGTCAGACCACGCAGCACACGTTCCCGGATTGGCGCATCACTTCGTCAACATGGAACAGCAGAAAGAAGCCGGAACCATCGGCATGTGGCTTTTCCTGCTGACTGAAATCATGTTCTTTGGCGGATTGTTTCTGGCCTACACGATTTATCGCGCCAAATACCCGGATGGATTTTTACAAGGCAGTCACTTGTTGAGCGTTCCGCTAGGCGGGTTGAACACCGTGGTGCTGATCGTCAGCAGTTTGACGATGGCGATGGCGGTTTATTACTCGCAATTGGGCGAGCGCAAAAAACTGCTTGGATTTTTGGCGTTGACGTTGATTCTGGGTTCGGTCTTTTTGGTCGTCAAATACTTCGAGTATGCCGAAAAATTCCAACATCATTTGTTTCCGGCGCATTGGATGTACAACCCGGCAGCCGATCACCCGCCGACTCAATATCACGGGCAGGTGCAGGTCTTCCTGTGGATTTACTTCATGATGACCGGACTGCACGCGCTGCACATGATTATCGGCATCGGCTTGTTGCTGGTGATTATGTTCATGGCTCACAAGGGTAAGTTCTCGAAGCAATACAATTCGCCTGTGGAACTTTTCGGTTTGTATTGGCACTTCGTTGACATCGTTTGGATCTTCCTTTTCCCGCTGTTGTATTTGACCGGCTATCACGTCGGCGGCGGACATTAAGAACACGAGAGAGGTTTTAGGAGCTTATGGCGGAACATACTTCCGAACATCATATCGTCCCACTGAAGTATTACTTCGGCGTTTTCGCATTACTGATGGTTTTTACCGTTTTGACGGTCTGGGTTGCTCAATTCGACCTGCCGGGCATGTGGAACATCATCGTTGCATTGACGGTTGCCTGCATTAAGGCCACAGCAGTCGTGTTGATTTTCATGCACGTGCGTTGGAGTTCGAAGCTGACGCAAGTCATCATCATTGCCGGGTTATTTTGGCTGGCGATTCTGTTGATTATGACCATGGGTGATTATCTGGTTCGCGGCGGCTGGGGAGTCCTGGGCGTTCAACCGAATTAGTCTTTTTCGTTAGTGTGTGTAGCTCGCAGGAGCTTTTTGCTTGAGCGCCGCCTGAATCTGCTTTCAAACTGATTCAGGCGGCGCATTTCTATTTTGCTATGACTTTGTCGCAATCAATCTTGCTGTTTGGTTCCGCTGCCGCCGCTGGTGCGATCAATTCGGTCGCCGGCGGAGGCACGTTGGTCAGCTTTCCAACGCTGGTTTGGACTGGGGTTCCTGACAACATCGCCAACGCGACCAACACGCTGGCGATGGCTCCGGGATCAACCGGCGCAGCCATCGGTTACAAACGCGAACTGCCGAACGTGCCGCGCAAATATCTGTTGCTGCTTGTGCCGAGCTTGATCGGAAGCCTGGTCGGCGGATACCTGTTGAAAATCACTCCGCCGAACACATTCAAAGTGCTGGTTCCGTATTTGATTTTGTTCGCCACGATCTTGTTTATGTTGCAGGGGCAAGTTCGGCGTTGGATGAAAACCGATGACAAAGATCAGCAGGAAGCTTCGACAGGCTGGCTGATTGGCGCATGTTGTTATCAATTCGGCGTGGCGGTTTACGGCGGATATTTCGGCGCTGGCATAGGCATTTTGATGCTGGCTGCGCTGGGCATGTTGGGGATGCGCGACATTCACCAGATGAACGGATTGAAGAATGTTTTCGGAACTTTGACCAACGGAGCCGCCGCCGTTTATTTCGTGTTTGTCGGCATGATTCACTGGCCAGCCGCCATCTTGATGTCTGTCGGAGCCATTGTCGGCGGTTACGGCGGAGCGGGTTTGGCGCGAAAGCTGGGCCAGACTTTCATCCGTCGTCTGGTGATTTTTATCGGATTTGCGATGGCGATCTCATTGTTTTTCAAGAATTGAAATTCGAGACAGAACCGGGAGCGGTAGCGACTGGGTGAGACGGTACTGAAGGCAAACCCTGTCGCTACCGCTCCCGGTTCCGCATCGTCCAAAAATGGCAATCGCGGCAATCACATTAATGTATGCGAGTTTTCTGGTCGTAGGTTGGCTGGCGGCTCGCAAAGTCAAAGACGGCACGGCTGCCGATTTGATCGTTGCCGGTCGTTCGATGCCGGTCTGGATTGCGACGTTGACGATGACGGCGACTTGGGTGGATGGCGGTTACTTGCTGGGCACTGCCGAAGGCGCGTTCAAATCTTCTTTGGCTTCAGGCATTCAAGGCGGTTTGTGTTTCGGCGTCAGCCTGATTTTGGGCGGATTGTTTTTCGCGCGACGAATGCGCCAACTGGAATTCACCACGCTGATTGATCCGTTTGAAGCGCGATTCGGCAAACACTGGGCGGTCGTTTTGTTCATTCCTGCGATGTTCGGCGAAGTGTTTTGGAGCGCCGAATTGCTGGCCGCCATCGGTTCGACCTTCGGCGTGCTGCTGAACATGAAACTGGTGACGGCGATTTTGTTGTCGGCGGTGGTCATCATCGCTTACACGATGATTGGCGGAATGTGGTCGGTCGCTTACACCGATGCGTTCCAGCTTGGACTGGTCGTGTTGGGATTGGCCGTGGCGATGCCGTTTATCTTTGCCGCAGCCGGAGGTTTCGACGCAAGTTGGTCGAATTATCTGACGGCACGCGCCGAACGTGGTTGGTTCTTTCCGCCACTTCAGCCGCGCGGAGAATTCTGGACTTCGCAATCCATCATTGGCTGGTGGGATGTCAGTTTGATGTTGGTGTTCGGCGGCATCCCTTGGAACTGTTATTTCCAGCGAGTGCTTTCCTGTCAGTCGCCGCGCAAAGCCCAACTGCATTCGCTGTTTGCCGGAGCCTTGACGATCTTGCTGACCATTCCGCCGTTGCTGCTTGGCGTAGCGGCTTTCAAATACAACTGGCCGCCCGAATTGCTCGCGCAGCTTCAAGCTCATCCGTCAGAAACTTTGCCGATGTTGTTGAAACACGTTGCGCCGCCTGCGGTTGCTTTGCTCGGATTCGGCGCAATCATCGGAGCGGTGACTTCCAGTTTCAGTTCTTCGATTTTGTCGGCGGCTTCGATGATTAGCTGGAATTGCTGTTACCGATTGCTGTGGCCGCAACTTTCCGTCGTGCAAATGAAGCGTGTCATTCGACTTTCGATTGTTCTGCTTGGCGCGGGGGCTGTGGTGATGGCATTGAAAGTGCAAAGCGTCCAGGCGCTATGGTTTTTCACCAGCGATCTGATTTTCGTCTTGTTGTTTCCGCAACTGGTTTTTGCCTTGTTCGATTCCAAAGCCAATCGCATCGGTTCGATCACGGCATTTTGCGTGTCGCTGGTCTTGCGACTAGGAGGCGGAGAGCCGTTGTTCGGCTTGCCGCAATTCATTCCGTATCCCGAACTGTTTGCGCCGCTTTGGGCTGGCAATCCCGCAAGCTGGTACGACGCCAGCGGCGTGCTGCTGTTCCCGTTCAAAACGCTGGCGGCTGCTGCCGGATGCGCTTTGCTGCCTGTGGTGTCGCGGCTGACGGCGAAATGGGATCAACCAAGTCCACTGTGCTAATCTGTTGACGCGCATCGAATTCAATCCGCAAGGAGTTTTTATGGCACGAACCAATCAAGCATTGAAAGTGGCAATGGCTGCCGTTGAACAATTGCCAGCGAATCTGCAAAGACAGTTGGCAGAACAAGTGTTGACGGCTGTGAGCACAGACGAACTGTTGGTCATTCCTTTCAAGCGCCTCAGTCAAGACGACAATGAGCGGTTACAGGAGTTAATGGATAAGAATAACGATGGTTTGCTGACGCGAGCCGAGCGATTGGAATTGGATAAACTGGTCGTTATCGTAGATGAAATGATGCTTGAAAATTCCAAAAGTCTGGCGCGAGCCATGCGGCCTGAATTATTTGACGAAAATGGAGACTTAATCGAAAAACGTGCCCGGTTGACGATGGGTTCCGCAACGCCGAAACGACGAATTCAAAAACGGAAGGTCGCACAACGATGAGGCCCAAGCCTTCATCGTCGTTGGTTGCATTGGTCATCTTGAGAGCAGGCAGGCGTTGTGAATATTGTCATACACCGCAAAAACTGACCGGGCAATCTTTTCATCTCGATCATATTCTTCCGATTTCAGCCAACGGAAAAACAAACGCCGAAAATTTGTGTTTAGCTTGTCCGCATTGCAATAGCGTCAAAAGTGATCGGGTTTCAGGACGTGATCCGAAGACAGGCAGAATTGTTCGGCTATTCAATCCGCGCAAAGATAAATGGGAAAAACACTTTTCCTGGGCAGACGACTGGAGTGAGCTAATTGGGCGAACGCCAATTGGACGAGCGACGATTGTTGTTTTGCGTATGAATAATGCGCTTCTACGAGAAGCTCGCTTTTTCTGGCGTTTGGCCGGCGGTATTCCATAAAGCTGAAAATGGCTAAAGAGAAAATTCTGGCTTGGTCGGTTCATCTGTACACCGCTTCCGGTTTGATTGCCGCAGCGGGAATGGCGTACTTCATTGTGCGCGGCGGTGCGGAATCGTTTCGGTGGGTGATTGCCTTGATGGTTGCGGCGACGTTTATTGACGCAACCGACGGAACGCTGGCGCGGCGGTTTCGCGTCAAGGAAGTTGTGCCGCAATTCGACGGACGCCGTTTGGACGACATCGTAGATTTTCAAACTTACACTTCGCTGCCTCTGTTGTTCATCTGGCGCGCGGAAATTTTGCCGGAGCATTTAAGCTGGTGGTTGTTGTTGCCGCTGCTGGCCAGCGCCTACGGCTTTTCGCAAGCCGATGCCAAAACCGAAGATCATTACTTTTTGGGATTTCCTTCGTATTGGAACGTGGTGGCGATGTATCTGTACTGGCTGAAATTTCCCGCCTGGTTTTCGTTGGGATTGATTATCACGCTGTCGCTGCTGACATTTGTGCCGTCGTTGTATTTGTATACGTCTTACAGAGGGCCGTTCAGCCGATTGACCAACGGGTTGTTGATTGTCTGGGCGATTTTGTTGGCGCTGATTTTGGCCAACGTGTTTGCCGATCCGAAACCATGGATGTGGGTGTCGGCTGCGTTTCCGCTGTATTACTTTGGGTTGTCGTGGTGGATTACGTTGCGGCGATGGTTGAAATGAAAAAAAGGCCGGGAGCAATCCCGGCCTTTGGTGTCTGGTTGGAACTCCTTTCTTGTTCGTTTTTCTTTGGTGTTGACGAGGACTTTGCTTTTCGCGCCGGAAGCCCCTGTCCGTTTTCATCCCGGAACTTCAATCGGTAGACGTACAAACCGTCTGCCGGCGATTTTTCGTGTTGGCCATTGGGCATCAATTCCAGCGCCGGGTGATTGATGGTGCCGAGTGAAAAAAAACGAAAAGCCGACAAGCTATGAGTTGTCGGCTTTTACTGATTGTGTGCGTCGTATGAAGTTAAACCTCGACCTGATACCAGATCACAACCTGGCCGAATTCGACCTTGCCTTCCTGGATGATGAATTCGACGGGCACGTTGTTGGGAACGTTGGCGCCTTCGGGAAACGGCGTCGAACCGTTGAACGGATCCCACAAACCACGTGAGTTGTCGGCATTCAAATTCCAGGTCAGCACATCGCGCGCGTTGATGCGAATTTTGAACCGCGAGTTTTCAAACGCGCGAGCGTGAAACGCAATAATCGGTTTTCGGATTCCGTTTTCCACCCTGAAGTCAGTTGGAAGGATGAACGTCAGGTCTTTTTCGCGGACATTGGTAGCGGCGTCGAGCGTGAAACCGCCATCAAAAAGCACCTGATAATCTGCGACTGTTTTGGCCATATCTTCTCCTTGTTGAACCGCAATTGGTGATGAAAGCCGGGCGTTGTTCTTGCGGCTTTGTTCAGCGCCCAACATTGCCGGGCGGCAGACGTTGTTTATCGTCAACCGTTGTCTTGCCAACTGCGTGTCAGGCAGATGGCGTCGTTTGTTGCAAAGGCAATGTATGGGTGAAAGCAAGCGATGACAGCGAAGTGCGTCACCGCTGCGATGTGAGATGGCTAACAGCATTTTGCAGAGAGGAGTGTTTCAGAAATGATGAGGGCCGAGCCAGGACAAGTTCCAGGGACTGCGTTAGTCGGCGCTCGTCGGCAAATTGTTTGTGGCCATCATCATTTCTAAAACACTCCCGGAAAGTGCGAATGGAAACCGATCTAACTGCAACGACTGGCCAAAAACTGGCGATTGTGAATCGTCCAGTAATGATTGCGAGTGGCTGAAAGAAACCCGCGCTCTTTGTACGACACAATGATTTTGTTGACGCTTTCGCGCGTTGCGCCGATCAAGCTGGCCAGGTCTTTTTGTGTCAGGCGAACCCGTATGGAGATGTTTCCGTTGGATTCCGGCTGTCCGTATTTTTCGGCAAAACCGATCAGTTGGCGCGCGACTCGGCTTTCGATGTCGCCTGCCGCCAGCGATTGAATTTGTTCGTTGGCCTGGCGCAATCGCGCCGAAAGCAGGCACGCCAGGTTATGGCTCAGCTTCGGAGCGGTCGCCAAAAACCTTTTGAACGTGGCGCGATCCAGCCACAGCAGTTCGCATTCTTCCAACGTTGTCACACTGGCCGAACGGTAATCGTGGTCCAGCGCGCTCATTTCGCCTATGCTTTCGCCCGCGCCGAGAATCGAAATGATGACTTCGCAGCCGTCCGCTTGTTCGACGTGAACTTTCACCGCGCCGCTGCGAATGAAGTACACGACTTCACCGGATTGGTCAGCGGTCATCAAGGTTGAGCCTGCCGAAAATGTTTTTCGATGCAGCCGCTCGCTGATCGAAAGCAGGTCTGTGTGTGGGACTTCATGAAACAGTTTAATTTCGTTCAATTCGTTTAGGTCAAAATTGGTCAGCAAATTCATTCTTATCACTTTTAACATTTCCTCCTTCGTTTCCAGACGACCACAGTGGCAGTTGTTGATTAACGCGACAGTTGCGGGTAAAAACTGGCACACGCTGAGAAAAAAATTGCTACTTCCCGAATTCGCACGGACTGAGTTTATGGATTCGCCGATTCCGAACGACACCAACCAGATCACGCAGCAGTTGATCGCCTGGAGCAATGGCGACCAGACGGCGCTGGATCAACTGATTCCCGTCGTGTACCAGGAATTGCGGCGAATGGCAGACCGCTTTTTGCGGCACGAATCTGCCGGGCACACCTTGCAACCGACGGCGCTGGTTCACGAGGCGTGGCTGCGATTGATTGACCAGACGCGCGTCAATTGGCAAAACCGCGCTCAGTTTTTCGGAGTCGCCGCGCAAATGATGCGTCGCATTTTGGTGGATCACGCCAAAACAAAGCACCGCGAAAAACGCGGAGGCAATGCCGTCAAATTGTCACTGGATGAAGTCATCAATTTGTCCCAGGAACGCGCGGCGGATTTGATCGCGTTGGATGAAGCTCTGGAATCGCTGGGCAATTTCGACCGGCGAAAATGCAGCGTCGTCGAACTGCGTTACTTTGGCGGGCTGAGCGTGGAAGAAACTGCCGAAGTTCTGAGCGTGTCGCCCGACACCGTGATGCGCGATTGGAAACTGGCCAAAGCCTGGCTTTATCAGCAACTCGGTGAAGGGAAGTAAACCCGATGACGCCTGAACGCTGGCAACAAATCGAACAACTGTTTCACGCCGCGCTGGAATGTTCACCGGAACAACGCGCGGCGTTTCTTGACGGCGCTTGCGACGGCGATTCGGCTTTGCGCGAAGAAGTGTTCAAACTTCTGGCTTCGTATGAAAAAGCAGGCGAATTCATCGAACAGCCGCTGATGGAATCTTCGCTGTCGGCCAAATCCGCTCCGCCGGAATCCATCGTTGGAACGCGCGTTGGCAGTTATGAAGTTTTGTCGTTGTTGGGGGCGGGTGGAATGGGCGAAGTTTTTCTGGCGCGCGACGAACGGCTGGACAGGCAAATCGCGTTGAAGTTTTTGCCCGCGCAGTTTTCCGCCTACCCGAATCTGGTCGAACGCTTCACGCGCGAAGCCCGCGCGGCTTCGGCGTTGAACCATCCGAACATCATCACCATTCACGACATAGGCCGGGAAGCCGGGCGGCATTTCATTGCGATGGAATTCGTTGACGGCCAAACACTGCGCGAAAAACTGAAAGACGACAGTTTGGAATTGCGCGATTCGTTGAAAATCGCCACGCAAATCGCTGGCGCGCTTTCCGCCGCGCACTCTGCGGGAATAGTTCACAAAGACATCAAACCTGAAAACATCGCCGTGCGAACCGATGGATTGGCGAAGTTGCTGGATTTCGGATTGGCCGCTTCTGCCGGAGAAACCGATTCCGGCGTGTTGATGGGAACGCCCGGTTATTTGTCGCCGGAACAGGCGCGCGGCGAACACACCGATCATCGAACGGACATTTTCAGTCTGGGCGTCGTGCTTTACGAAATGCTGACCGGGCATAAACCTTCGGCGGAAAAACAGCCCAATCTGCCGTTTGAACTGGAAAGCATCGTCAATCGCGCGTTGGCCGCGAATCCGGCCAAACGTTATCAAAACACCGCCGAGTTGCATCGTGACTTGCAACGCCAGTTGAGAAGAGTTGAAGCGATGTTTGAAAGCGGCGTGATGAAGCCCGTTCAGCTTGAAACTGCGCCGACCTGGAAAGTCAAAGCCGCGTGGGCAGCGGCGTTGTGGGTGATTGGTTTGGGTGGCTGGCTGATTTGGCGGGCAAGCGATTCCGGCTTGAAAAAACTTTCTTCGCCGTGGATCAACGCGAAACCGACTCGGCTGACTGGATTCCCCGGCAACGAATTTTTTCCTTCGATCGCGCCGGACGGGCAAAGTTTTGTGTATTCACGTGCGCTCGGTCAGCAGTTCGATATTTTTCTTCAGCGGTTTGGCGAACCGCAGGCGCGCAATCTGACTGAAAATTCGGACGTGAGCGATTGGATGGCGGCGTTTTCGCCGAATGGCGCTCGCATCGCATTTCGATCCGATCGCAACGGCGGCGGCATCTTTGTGATGGATGCCGACGGAGGAAATTTGCAGCAAATCGCAAGCGAAGGATTCAACCCTTCCTGGTCGCCCAGCGGAGAAGAAATTGTTTACGCAACCGTTCAAGCCAACAGCCCGCATTCTCGCAGTCAGACACAGAGCCATCTGTGGGTGATGACGTTGGCCACTGGTGAAAAACGCAGGCTGGACATTGGCGCGAACGATGCAGTGCAACCTGTCTGGTCGCCGAATGCAGCGCGAATCGCATTTTGGGGATTGCGCGGAACTCACCGCGACATCTGGACGGTTGCCGCTGGCGGCGGTCAGCCGGTTGCCGTCACCAACGACGACGCAACCGATTGGAATCCCGTTTGGTCGCCGGATGGCAGCTATCTTTATTTCGCCAGCGACCAGCAAGGTTCCATGCAGTTTTGGCGCGTCCCGATCAATCAAACCACAGGCGAAGTGTTGGGCGAACGCGAAGCTGTGACCGGTTCGGCGTCTGAAAGCTGGCATCCGAGTTTGACGCGCGACGGCAAGCGATTGGTGTATGTGAATTATCTGGTCAAAGAGGTTTTTTACCGCGTGGCTTTTGATCCGCAAAAAGAAGTGATCCTCAACGATACCTTGACGCCGTTGACCGGCGGTGAACGGCGCGTGACTGCGCCGCAACTTTCGCCTGACGGCGAATGGCTGGCGTATTACACCTTCGGCAGTCCGCAGGAAGATATTTTCGTGATGAAGAAAGACGGTTCGCAGCCACGTCAATTGACCAACGACCGGCATCGTGACCGTGTGCCTCGCTGGTCGCGCGACGGCAAACGGCTGGCGTTTTATTCCGACCGCAGCGGCAATTACGAAATCTGGACGATCAACCCGGACGGCAGCGGATTGCAACAAGTGACTCATTGGGGCGAAAAGAGCAGCTATTATCCGATCTGGTCGCCCGATGGAACTCGGCTGGCGTTTTACAGAGCCGGGGTCAACACATTTTTGATCGAACCTAACAAAGCGTGGGACGAGCAAGCGCCTGAACCATTGCCACCTGTGCCCGGCGGCGGGCATTTGTCTGTGTGGTCTTGGTCGCCTGACGGAAAAATGCTGGCCGGGCATTTGGTTTTGCCGAACGGAAAGTATGCTGGAGTGATGACCTATTCGTTGGATTCGCGCCAGTATGAATCCATTACCACATTCGGCGTTGACCCGGTCTGGTTGAGCGACAATCGCCGGATGTTGTTTTTCAGCAACTTCCGACTCTATCTGGTGGACAGCGTGAAAAAAGAACCGCGCCAACTCTACTCCCTCGATCCGTTGCGAATTACATTGGCGACGATTTCGCCCGATGATCGGCATATTTATCTGAGCGTAATTTCGCCGGAATCGGATATTCAAATGCTGACATTGAACTAAATCGGAGCAAGCAACATTGTGACCCTCTTTTTAGACAGGATTCTCAGGATTTCGCAGGATTTACAGAAAGCCCAATGTCAGTAAGCCTCAATCTGGTTTGAATGCCGTTCATCCTGAAAAATCCTGTCAATCTTGTCTAAAAGTTTTTTGCTTTGATTCAGCGTAAGGAGAAAACATCTTGGGACCACTGAAAGGCATTCGCATTGTTGAATTGGCAGGCATCGGGCCGGGTCCGTTTTGCGCGATGATGCTGGCGGATATGGGCGCGGAAATCATTCGCGTCGCTCGCAAAGACGCCAAAGACCCGCGCGGAAAATTCAACGTGCTGCATCGCGGACGGCCAGCAGTCGGCGTGGATTTGAAACAACCCGAAGGCGTCGAAACCGTCTTGAGGTTGATTGAACAGGCCGACGCCTTGATCGAAGGTTTTCGTCCGGGCGTGATGGAAAAGCTGGGCCTGGGGCCGGATGTTTGCTTGGCGCGCAATCCGAAACTGGTTTTTGGACGAATGACCGGTTGGGGACAACACGGCACGCTGGCGTCGGCGGCAGGGCACGACATCAACTACATTGCGTTGAGCGGAGCCTTGCACGCGATTGGCAATCGCGGCGGCAAACCGGTTCCGCCGTTGAATCTGGTCGGCGATTTCGGCGGCGGAGGCATGATGCTGGCGTTCGGCATCGTCTGCGCCTTGCTGGAAGCGCGGCAATCCGGCAAAGGTCAGGTGGTTGACGCGGCGATGACTGACGGAGCGGCTTCGTTGATGGCGATCATTTACGGTTTGAAAGCGATGGGAACCTGGACGAATGAACGCGGCGCAAACATGTTGGATGGCGGAGCGCATTTTTACGGCACTTACGAATGCAGCGACGGCAAGTTCGTCGCCATCGGTTCCATCGAACCGCAGTTTTACGCTTTGTTGTTGCAGATGACCCGCCTGGACGATCCGGCTCCGGCGGCGCAAATGGACAAATCGCGCTGGCCGGATTTGCAGCAAAAACTGGCCGCCATCTTCAAAACCAAAACCCGCGACGAATGGTGCGCGCTGATGGAAGGAACGGATGTTTGTTTCGCGCCCGTGCTGGATTTGGACGAAGCGCCGAAACATCCGCACAACGTCGCGCGGCAAGCGTTTGTCGAACTCAACGGCGTCACGCAACCAGCACCGGCTCCGCGATTCAGCCGCACGGTTCCCGCCATTCAGTCTGTCGAAAAACCTTCCGAAGAGGTGTTGGCGGATTGGGGATTCAACGCCGACGAACTCGCCGCATTGAAATCAAATGGCGTGATTGGTTAATTGATTGAGCGGCGGTACGGAACCGCGAGCGGTAGCGACCGGGTTAGTTTAGTGGTGAGGAACGGTAGCGACCGGGTCATTGCTCACGAAAGTACCCAGTCGCTACTGCTCCTGGTTCCGTACCGAAGTCGCTGCTTTCAGGAATGTTTCCACCCGCCCGGCATCAACTTCGTTTTGCCATTTGCCGTCCCGTTTGAAAAACGAACCGATGATGAAGCCGTCGGCTTTCGGCCAAAACTCCGCAATGTTCTGATCGTCCACGCCCGAACCCAGCACGACAGGCAAGCGGCAATGCGCTTTGGCTGTTTCGACATCGGCCAGTTGTGGCGGATCGCCCGTCGCGCTGCCGGTGATGATGACGGCGTTGCCACGCATGAATTCTACTGCTTCAGCCATTTCACCCAAGCCAATGTCGGCAGTGATAGCGTGCGAAGAGTGTTTCTTCTTCACATCGGCCCACACCTGAATTCGATCCGCTCCGATCATTCGGCGATAACGCAACAGCTTTGCCGCCGAAGATTCGATCAAGCCTTCGTCGGCAACGTGCGCGAAGACGAAACTTTCCGCACGAATGAAATCCAGATTCGCTGCGTGAGCCACCGCCATTGCTTCGATGTTGGCCGCCGCCAGAATTTGAATGCCGACTGGCAAACGACTTTCCGCTTTGACGGCCTGGCCGACCAGAGTCATTGCCGCGACGATTTCCGGGCCGACTTCGCCGCGCAGGTATGGCACGTCGTGCATGTTTTCGATGGCAATGCCGTCCACTCCGGCGTCGCGGTAAATGGCGGCTTCGCGGATGGTTTGCGCGACGATGTCGGCAACGCTTTGGTGATTGGCCGGAGTGCCCGGCAAAGCTCCGACGTGAATCATTCCGATGATCGGTTTGGGCGATGAAAATAGTTCAGTCAGCATAAAGGGAAATTACGAACTGATGTTACGCGCTAAAGAATCGAACACTGGGTTTGACACGGTTTTCGTCCCGGTAGGGACGGTTGATATTAGCCCGGCAGTTCACTGCCGGGAAAAGCAGCGAATGAACAGGCGTCCTGTAGGGACGCTTGAGTTTCCGTTAGAACAGGATTCAAGCGTCCTGACAGGACGCGGCGGAGAAAGACTCTGCTACCCGGCGTTGAAACGCCGCGCTAAATTCAACCGTCCCTGTCGGGACGAAGAAGCGGTCAAACGCTTTATTTAGTCTGTTATCGCGTAACGTCAGTTACAAAGGCGTTTGTTTGCGTCGAAGCACCGCCAGCGTGATGCGAATTGCGCCGTAACTGATTTGCTCCGGCAGCAATTGTTTGATCGGAGTCAGCCCGACTTGTCCGGCTTCGACGCATTGCGCGTAAGCGGTTTCGATCAAGGCGCGATGATCGGGGCTGACCAATTCATCAACGTTGATGTTTCGACCGGCTTCTATCAGCAACGACAAATGCTCTTCGATGGTGCTGACTTTCAACCCGCGTTGGTCGGCGATTTCGGCGGGGCTGAATCCGGCGCGGAACAGCGCAAAGGTTTTTTCGTGCGTGTCGCCTAACCGATTGGATTGCAGCCGTTTTTGAATGGCGGCGGTTTCGGCTTGTTCGGTTTCTTGGCTGATGTCGTCGGACAAATCCGCGCCGACGCTTTCCAGATCGAGTTCGACGCGCACTTTGTCCAGCATCACCTGCCGCCCAAGTTCGGTCAGCGTCACGACGGGATAAGCCGCTCCGCTTTGGCGAACACATCCGGCGACAATCAGCGCGTTGATGAATTTGGTCAGTTCGTCCTGTGAGTATTCGCGCAGCAAACCGTAGGTCGAAAGTTGATCCAGGTTATTGCTCAGCACGTTGCGAGCGCGCGAACCGCGCAGAACGCCGGCCACCAGCGATTTGCCGAATCGGCCTTCCAGACGCGCCACGCAACTCAGAATTTTTCGCGCAGCCAGATGTTCTTGATCGCTCAACGCGCGAAGGCCGCCGGTTTCGACCGGCTGATCGGCGGAGTTGGAAATTCGTTGGTGACGCTCTTCGACGGCTTCTTCGATTTCCTTCCACTTCATTCGCGGCTGGCAGTTGGAGCAGCGACAGTTCGTCGGCTGTTTGCGGTCACCGAAATAGCGCAGGATGAATTGGCGCAGGCAGTTTTCGTGATAAGCGAAATTCAGCATTTCGCGCAGCTTTCGCTCTTCTGCGGTTCGGCGTTTGGAAAGATCGTGCCAATCCACGCGCAACAGTATGCGCGAAACGCGGTCGAGCAGTTTGATCGTGCCTCCGCCCGGCACACGTTCGATGTGACCGGCTTTTTCCAAAAAGACCAGCGCCGAATTGATCGCCAGTTCGTTTTTGACGCCGATGCGCGGAGCGATTTCGCGTGCGGTCAATTCGATTTCGTCGCGGTCAACGCCTTTCAGGCAATCATACACATCGCGTATCACATCCGGATCGGGATAGCTGCCGTCAATAAAAAATTCGTGCGTGCGCGTGTCAATGTGGTTGAACAGTAACGTGCAAACCGATGGCAAACCGTCGCGCCCGGCTCGCCCGACTTCCTGGTAATAAGCTTCGACCGAACCCGGCATGTTGTAATGCGTGACGAACCGCAAATCGCGTTTGTCCACGCCCATTCCGAACGCATTGGTGGCGACGATGGCTTGCAATTCGCCGGACATAAAACTGTCTTGCACGCGCGCTCGCACGGCTTCGCCAAAGCCTGCGTGATAACCGGCGACTTTCAATCCCAGCGTTTTCAATTGGTGAGTGATTTCTTCGACGGCTTTGCGCGTGGAGGCGTAAATGATGCCTGTGCCGTCGCTGCGTTCGATGATCTGCGCCGCGCGTGCAATTCGTTCCTTGTCGGTTTTGCACTTTTCAACGCGCAACATCAGGTTCGGGCGATCAAACCCGGCGATGAAACTGGCCGGGCGATGCAATCCCAACTGAGCGGCGATGTCGTCGCGGACTTTTGGCGTAGCCGTTGCGGTCAGCGCAATGACTTGAGGCCGGTGGCCGTCCTGTTCCAGCGCGTCAATTGCCGAACGCAGCCGCAAATAATCCGGTCGGAAATCGTGCCCCCATTGAGAAATGCAATGAGCTTCGTCCACGGCGAAAAGCGACACCTGAACGCCTTTCAGAGCTTCCAGAAAACGTTCGTTGCGAAACCGTTCCGGCGCGACATAAACCAGCCGGAAAAAACCTTCCGTCATCAACCGCATGCGCGACAGTTGTTCGTCAAAACTGATGGAACTGTTGATGACCGTCGCCGGAATCTGTCGCGCGTTGAGCGCGTCCACCTGATCTTTCATCAACGCAATCAGCGGAGAAATCACCAGCGTCACGCCGGGAAACAGCAGGGCAGGGAGTTGATAACAGAGCGATTTGCCTCCGCCAGTAGGCATGACGACGATGCAATCGCGCCTGTCCAACACGGCGCGAATCACGTCGGCCTGGCCTTCGCGAAAAGTGCTGAAGCTGAAAAACTGTTCCAGCGCGGATTGTGCGTCATCGAATGTGGGCATGCACGATGGAGTTTAGCACAGGCAATTCTTGAACAGGTTTGGACGACTTTGTGCCGAGCTTTATAATCCCGCCCGATTCATCGTTACTGAACCATTGGAGAAACCCAGATGTCTTATACGGATTTTGTTGACCTGGAAGTCGCATCGCTGTTGCGGTTGGGACTTTATCAAAACAAGGAAGAAGTGATTTCGGATGCCGTCCGTAATCTGCTGCTCAACAATCGGTCATTGCGGTTGGAACTGGCGCTTGATCTGTTCAAAAACGATGAGGTTTCCTTGGGCCGCGCGGCTGAGATGGCCGGACTCGACCGTTGGCAGTTTGAAGAAACTTTGATCGAACGCGGCATCCCGATTGTGATTGAAGCCGAATCCGCCGAAACAATGGATGACGACATCGCCCGCTTTTTCAGCCAGCCCGCATGATTATTGCTGACACCAACATCCTTTCGACCTTTGCGCGTATCGGACGACTCGATCTGCTATTTGCCGTTGCCGAAACTGAAGTTCTCTATCTGCCACCAGCCGTCGTCAAAGAACTCGAAATCGGATTGCGTCGTGGACGTGGCTTCCTGCAACCAATTGTTGATGATTTAACCGGCGGTGGATTTCAGTCGCTTGACCCGACTGCTGACGAGAATGCTCTGGCCAGCACACTACCGCCCTCGCTTAATGCCGGTGAAAGAGAATGCATTGCTTTGTGCGCTACACGCAGCGGTAAATTGCTTACCAATGACAGACGTGCCCGCAATTACTGTCAGGCCAATCGGATTCCTTGCCTTGATCTGAAACTGATTCTGCGCCGACTTTGGCAAGCCACTCATTCCACCAAATCTGAAGTCCGCAACTTGATCGCCGAGATCGAACAAAGCGAACCCGGCATGGTCATCAAAGGCAAAGAGGACATCTTCCGATAAGCCGGACGGACTAGGATTCGCATTCCCGCAGAATCGCGCGGGCGGCTTCGATGTCTGAGGGAACGCCGAGCCGGGTGAAGATTTCCACCGAGCGTTGGGCGTAAAGCAGAGCTTCTGCGGATTTGCCCTGCCGCACCAGACTTTGGCAATGCGTTGGCAGTTGGAAGCGATCAATTCCAAACGGCCTACTTTTTCGGACAAGGGCAGCGCCTGACGCGCCAGCTTTTCGGCTTGCGGCCAATCTTTCCGGTCCTGCGCCAATGCAGCCAGTTCGTGGAATTTGTCGTAAAGGATGGCCTCTTCGCCGAATTGTTTGGCGAGCAAGGCGGCGACTTCGGCCACGAAGTCGCGTTTTTCTCCGGCAAAGGAAAAGGCGATGCGAAAGCGTTTGTCACTCATTTGGCTCTCCTGAGTTGAATCAAAGCTAGGGCTGCACTGGTTTTCATCCCAGAGGGATGGCTGACTTTAGGCAGGTCGTTTACGGCCTGCACAGCGATCATCAGGATTGGCTCGTCGCGTAGCGACGATTGAATCTGTTGATTGAGACTCAACCGTCTCAACCGTCGCTACGCGACGCGGAATTTCTTCTTTCCTTTGCAGGCCGTAAACGACCTGCCTAAATTCAATCGCCGCTACGCGGCAAAAAACAATTGTGAATGCTCTTGCTTACGCACGAGCGGCTGACACTGGCTACTTCTTCGCGGCTTTCGCGTAACTGACCAGATTCGCAAACATCCGATACGCGCCCGGTGTACCGACCGGAAATTGCCGGAACCACGCATAACCCGTGAAGATGTAATTGCCTTTGCCGTATTGCGCGACCAGTTGGCCTCCGTTCAGGACTTTGCCGGTGTCGTCCGGCGCAGCTAGCAACGGCGTGTAACGCGCATCCCAATCGCTGAGGAAATACAGGCCGCGTTCCTGCGTCCAGCCTTTCCAATCGTCTGCGCCGATCTTGTTCGGGAAGTTGAACAGCGGATGATCGGGAACCAGCACTGTCACCGGAGCATTTTCGTCCGTCACACGGTCGCCGCGCGCCATCTTCACCGGATAAGGCGCGAAGTTGCCGCTGGCGTATTCGTTTTTGTTGTATTGCACGATCAGCGTCCCACCGTTCGAGACGTATTCCAGCAAACGTTTGTTGTTCGCCATCACGTCTTCGTTGACTTCGTAAACGCGAATGCCAAGCACTATGGTGTCGTAACCTGACAAATCGCTCGAAGCCAGTTCCACAGAGCTAATCAAATGAACGTTGACGCCGAGTTGTTGCAAAGCTTGCGGGCCGTCGTCCCCGCTGCCCATCACATATCCGACTTTCAAATTGGCGGCGACTTTGGCGTCAAAGACTTCGACTTTGGTTTTGGCTGCGCGATAGATGAAATGCGTTTCGATGTGGGGATAAGAAATCGCCGTGTAGCCGTTGTCGTAAGTCTTGCCGCCTTCTTGGGCTATTGCTTGCAGATCGAACACGCCGTTGGCTCCGGCGGGCGGAGTCACCTTGAACGTGCGCGCGGTCTTTTCGCCTTGCTTGGTGAAGCTCAAGGGACGCGGATCGTTTTCGACTTTCCAACCTTGCGGAGCGTTCAGCTTGACCAAGCCGCTGATTGGTCGCCGCGCGTTGTCTGTGATTTCGACAGAAATTTCTCGCGTGCGGTTGGCGCTTTCGGATGGAATCACCAGCAATTGCGGATTGACGGTCAGCGTAATCGCCGGAGCGACTTTCAGTTCGCGACGGATTTCGCCGAAGGTTTTGTCGGCAAAACGATATTCGACCGGTTGAGTAATAACGACTCGTTCGCCGCTCAAGGTCAGTTCAACGCGAGCCGACGCCACTGGCAGAGCAAACGGCAAATTGCGCGGCATACGGTCGTCCCAATCGAACTGATCTTTGGTGCGAGGTTTGGCCAGCCAATAAGGTTGCGTCGAAGCTTCGCCTTCAGGGACGGTGGCGCGGAAACGAGCTACGAAATTCGGCGTTTCGCGTCCGCGCAACATTGCCATTCCAGTCGCTGGCTGTTCCGGTTCAGGCGCAAGCGGCGCAATCTGCCATGTGGCCGGAGCTTCAAGCTTGGCCGCCGGCGAAGCGTTGGCCGCCGAAGCTCTGAAGTAAACGTGCGCGGCAACGTCAACGGCTTCGCCGTGCGTGACGATTTCGGTGTTTGAAAGCGCATCAACCACGACGCCGTGCGCTTTGGCCAAAGCGTCGTTGAACTGATTTTCTTTGGTCGCCAGAATCGAATCCACGTTGGCTTTTGAGATTGCATCCAGGTTTCCAAGTGAAGCTCGAAGGGCGCGAACTTCGCGCAAACCTGCGGCCAGATGCGGAGCGATCAATTCCGGCTGTTCGATTTTGAATTCGGCCAGAGCTTTGGCGGCGGCGTCTTTGGTTTTGGTCAGAGCGGGCAACATTCGTTCGCCATTGGCTCCGGCAAATTTGGCGACGCCGGTCAAGGTCACATCAATTCCGCCAAACAACGACGTTTCTTTTTCCGTCGTTTCAACCAGCGAAGACAAGCGCGGGAAAGCGCGAACCGCCGCGCCTTTGGTTTGAATCATTCCGAAGTCTTGCGACCGATGGCGGCTGCGACCGTCAGAAGCGAGTTCGTTGTACGAACGCCCCAGCACAGGATCGTAAGCGCCGACATCGAATTCGGCTCGCGGGCCGGAACTGCCGCCGCCAAATCGGCGGGCGTACAGTTTCAACACTTGCCAGGGCTGCAAACCTTCTTTGCTGATTTGTTCGGGAAAGCGCGCGGGATCGGCGGCGGCTTTGATGGCTTCGGGCGCGAGCAATCCGGCGACTTGATGTTGGCCGTGACCGTCCTGCGAAGTGCCGCTGAACCCGTTGACCAGCACCAGCGGACGCATCATGCGAATGACGCGCACCATATCGCCCAACACTTCTTCGCGGCTCCATTTCTGAAAAGTCTCTTCCGGCGAACGTGTGAAGCCGAAATCCATCGCGCGCGTGAAGTATTGTTCACCGCCATCCAGTTTGCGCGCGGCCAGCAACTCTTCGGTGCGAATGACGCCCAAAGCTTCGCCCAACTCCGGGCCTATGCCGTTCTGCCCGCCTTCGCCGCGATTCAGCGACAGGTAAGCCGTGCGCGCTCCCATCGCCCGCGACATAAAAGCGAGCATTTCCGTGCTTTCATCATCGGGGTGAGCCGCCGTGTGCAAGACGCTGCCGATGGTTTGCAGCCGGCGCAAGGTCAGCGCCAATCCGCTGGCTCCGCGCTCTTCGGACGAAGGGCGCGTGTCGGCTGCGACTGAAATCAAAATTAACTGCGCCGTCAGCGCAAAGATCAGCAACAAGGCGAAGCTTCTTTTCATTGTCGTTCCTATGAAGTTGGAGTGTTGGATTGATTTATTGCTTGCGGCGACATTCGTCCGCGAGGTGTGAAGTCAAAATCTTTGTCGAAGCTGACCAAAGTTAGGTTGTATTTTTCGGCAGTCAAATACTGGTACGCATCATCGAAATCAAGTGAAAGCACGTGCGCCGTTTGAAAGATTTCGGCGAGTTCATCAATCTCCAGCACAAGAACCTTGACCAAGCCGGTTTGGATCATGTCGCGCAGAAAGCGTTTCCATTGACGGACACGATTTCTACGTTGCAGCAAAATACCGATTGAATAAAGGCTGAAAATCGAGATATGAAGTTCGTGAGTGTCGCCTTCAAGCAAAGTACGGGCTTCAGCCATTTGGCGCTGCTTCAAAAACAATTCAAGGAAGATGTTGGCGTCCAGAAGTAGTTTCATTTACTTGCCAGATTTTTCTCCAGCTTTTCAACCCACAATTGAGTCGCCAGATGTTGTAGCTCGACCGAAGACAATTGTTCTGGCTCGTCATCATCGTCGCCAATCCAGTCAAAAACCGGTTTGTGTCGTTGGTTATGAGTTTGAGAACTGTTGACCTGACTTTCAGCTTCTTCCGTCGGCGATTGCTTGAGATAACCCATTGCGCTCTCAATCCGCAATTCTGTGGCTTCGTGCTGTAATTCAACCGACGATTTACCAATCAGCTCATCCTCTAATTGACCTGCCCAATCAAACTTAAGTTTTCCTTTTGGGCGCGGTCTTGTTTCTGCCAACAACTCGTCCATCAAGCTAATGACTTTTGCCAATTGCACTGGCGAAAGTTGCATCGCTTTCTCCTGGACAGTTTGCAATGTGGTACTCATAACTACTTTTCCTTTCGATCAAACAGGCTAATCAACATTCCAACGATAACGACCGCCACGCAGCCGACGACGTTATACCAAAGGAAGCTGATTTTTGTCGTGTTGCCAACCACGGCAACCGTTGCCATCCCCGCCAGCAAGCCGAAAAAGGCTCCGTTGCCGGTGGCGCGTTTCGTGGCGATGGCCAGCACGAACACGCCCAAAATCGAACCGTAAAAGTACGAACCGAATTTGTTGACGACTTCGATCAGCGAACCAAGCCGCCCGGCGTAAACGGCAACGATGCAGGCGAAGATTCCCCAACAGCCGGTGGCGATTTTTGAAACGAATAAGTAGTGAGCGTCAGGAGCTTCTTTCTTGAAATGGCGGCGGTAAAAATCAATCACCGTTGCCGTCGAAAGCGAAGCCAGTTCCGCCGAAATCGAACTCATCGCCGCCGCAAAGATTGCCGCGATGATTAAGCCGATGACTCCGGCAGGCGCGTATTTGGTGACAAACGAAGGGAAAACGTAGTTCGTGTCGTTGAAAGCTTTGCCCGTGACGCTTTTGACCAGATCGCCTGCGCGTTTGCGGATGGAGTTCATTTCCTGGTTGGCAGCGGCGTAATTTTCTTTAGCCTTTTCCCCGTCTAGTCCAAGATTTCTGAGCGCATCAGTAGGAATTGAGTCTCCCTTTACAAATCCAACTACAGCTTCTTGTAACAACGCATCTTTTTCAGCAGTCCGTTCACCATTGAGGCTGGAAAAGAGAAGCGCACTTCGCCGGCGTTTTTCGTAAGCAACAGCGTAATCTTTCTCGAGATCTTTATACTCCGCTATCTGTTCGACTTTGGCGCGGTCGTCGGCTTTGAAGATCATCGGCGGTTGCACGAACTGATAAAACACAAAAACCATGACGCCGATAAACAGAATCAGCAATTGCATCGGGATTTTGATGAAGGCGCTCATCAGCAAGGACGTGCGGCCTTCGCTGACTGATTTGGCAGTCAGGAAGCGTTGCACCTGGCTCTGGTCACAGCCGAAATACGAGAGCATCAAAAACAATCCGCCGATCAATCCAGACCACAACGTGTAAGTTTCGTTCAGGTTGAAACTGGTATCCACGGCTTTCATGCGCCCGACGGCTCCGGCCAAATCCATCGCTTCGCCGACTGAAACTCCGGCGGGAAATTGGCCGATGATGACGAACAGGATGATTCCCAAGCCGATGAAGATGATGACCATCTGTTTCACATCCGTCCAAGCCACAGCCTGGACTCCGCCAAACATTGTGTAAATCGTCGTCGTCAACCCCATGACCAAAATCGTAGTCAGTTCGTTCCAGCCCAACACCAGCGACAAAACAACTGAAGGCGCGGCGACGATCACTCCGCACGACAATCCACGTGAAACCAGAAAGAAGAAACTGGTCAGGCTGCGGGTCTTGGAATCGAAACGCCGCTCCAGGTATTCGTAAGCGGTGAAAACTTTGGCTCGGTAAAAGAAAGGCACAGCCGTCACGCACAAAATCACCATCGCAAACGGCAACCCGAAATAAAACTGCACGAAGCGCATGCCATCGGCATAAGCTTGCCCGGTTGTGCCAACCAGCGTGATGGCCGACAACTGCGTAGCCATCACGGACAAGCCCACAGCCCACCACGGCAAGCTGCGGCTGGCCAGAAAGTAGCCTTCGATTTCGTTGCTCTTTTTCGTCAGCCGCAATCCGTCGTAAACGATGTAAATCAGGTAAGCGGCGACAATCGCCCAATCCAGCCAATGCATTTAATGATCTCCCTGGGAGCGCGGACATCCTGTCCGCTGTAAATAGAAGCGCGAAGCTTCCTTTATTGAAACATCCGCGAAAACAACCACAGCGCGACAATCAAGACTACGGTGTAAACGATTACGGTTATGTAAACGCGATTCCAGTGCGGATATTCGTGTTCGCCTTCAATTGGTTGATTCATTTTGATTTACTCCAGTTACAGTTCAACGACAGCGGTCAATTGGTTGGCTGCGTTTTCAAGTCATAGATTCGTTCTGATTCCGTTTAAGTGAAACTATCGCTCCATCATCTTGCATACAATGATAGGTTCCATTTCCCCAGGTAATACTTCCCATCGTCTCGTTGTATCTATTGATAAAGTTTAGCCTTTGATCCCAATTCAGAAAGCAATCTTTATGCATCCCGGCGTCCGAGAAACGCCACAATAAGTCCCTAGGGTCAGCAATGAAGTGACTGGTGGCAACTATCTCGTCATTTTCTTTGATAACCCCATTGCATAGTGGGCATTCAGTTTTGCCTCTGAGTATCATCGCCATGGTTGATGTTTGGCCTCCTACTTATGCTTGCTGATGTCGGTTGATGTTTCGCAGTCTAGCTATAGTTTGGACAAAACTCGTTCGTGCAGAGCCGGCACGTAATCCAAATGCTCTGGCCGCATCAGCACGCTGCGGAAAACAGTCATTGTCGGTTCATCCCAAACCAAATCTTGATGCTGGGCAAACAGGCTTGGCTTGGCGTTGAACTTGGCCAGGTAGATTGGATGTTCGGCGTCGTTCATCAATGCTTCAAAGACGCGATGAGTTATCCGACTGGTTTCTGAAACCTTGTGGCTGGTGGTCGTCGCGTAAAAGTTGACGATGTCCAATTGCGGAGCCAAGACCAATCGCAATTGCTCGCTGGATTCGATCAACTCCGCCCAGCGCAAAGCCGCTGCACGAGTCTTCCGCAAAATCGCGCCCAATCCATCTGCCGTCAGCGGAAAGCATTGCAACGTCGCCCACAACGCAGCCGCAGCGGCTCCGGCGCGCGAACATTCCAGACTGATTTCGCCCAAGTGCAATTCGTTCGAGGTGAAATAAGTGTACGGAGAATCGTGTTTGTAAAAACGCCCGACCGCCGGATCGCGGAACAACACAGAGCCGCAGCCATAAGGTTGAAGCCCGTGTTTGTGCGGATCAACCACGACACTATCGGATTCGGCGATGGCTCGGAAAGCGGCGGCAGAATCCGCATCCAGCGCGTCGGTTTCAGCCAGCAATTTGAAAAATCCGCCGTAAGCTCCGTCAACGTGAATGCGGAACTCGAATTCGCGGCGCAGCTTCATCGCTTCATCAATTGGGTCAACCGCGCCAAGAGCCGTCGTTCCCGAAGTCATGACCACGGTTCCGATCTCGCCGGTTTTCAGCCGTGCGCGCAAATCGTCCAGATCCATTCGCCCGCGACCATCCACGGCGATTTCGACGGTTTTCGCGCCGATGACTTCGCACATACGACCGTGCGTGTAATGGGCTTCGGTCGAAAAGGCTACGGCTTTGGTTGGATGAAGATGGCGCGCCACCCACAGGGCTTCAAGGTTGGCGATGGTTCCGCTGGAAGTCAGATGGCCAAGATGAGTTTCGTAACCGAACATCCGCGCCATTTCGGCGACAACTTCGATTTCCATTTTGGCTGTCGCCGGGCCGCCGTCCAGCGCGTGATTGTTCGGATTGATTTGCTGCGCGATGAAATACGCCATCGAAGCAATCGCGTGCGGCGGTTTCAGCATCTGCCCGGCATAGCTGGGATGCCAGAACGGATAATTGTCGCCAAGCCGGTCAACCAGTTCGGCTAAAACCGTTCGCGCCTTGTCTTCAGGCAGCCGCAGCGTGTCGTCAACTTCGTATTCGTGCCAACGCGCTTGCCAGTCGGCCAGACGATTCAGCGCATCGGGCAACAGGTTCAGGATTGTTGAAGTGTTATTCGTCATTCGTTGATGAAGCCAGATTGGAGTTGAAACAGCATCGAAAGCACCTGACGTTCGATGGCGCGCGCTTCGATTTCAAATGGAATCTGCGCGTAAGCCGCTTTCGCATCCAGCCCGTCGCGCCGGTTTTGAAAATATGCTGCCAGATATTTTGCTCGAAACCGCCACGCGCCGAGTTCGTGGTATTGGCGACAATGGACAAGTTCATGAGCAATCAACGCCAGACCTTCGGGAGTATCAATTCGATAAAACCCCGCCGCAAAGTAAATCTTCCAGCCGTCTGTGTAGCCAATCGGTTCAGCGGCGGCAAGCACGGAAATGTAACGCGGGATGCCTTCGTGAATGCGAACTCGACTTAACTCCAAGCCGGGAAAAAATGGTGCGAGCAATTGTTGAACTTCGAGCGGCAACGGCTCGCCTTTCAATTTCATTTTCTTTCCTCCACGAAGTAACACGAAGGTTCACGAAGAAAAACGAGGAAGAAAACATAGACAGGATTTACGAGATTGAACAGGATTGACTCTGCTGAATCCGTCAAGAATTTAATCCTGATGAATCTTGTAAATCCTGTCAAAAAACTCTTCGTGTCTTCTTCGAGTGGCTTCGTGGAAAGAATCATCGCTCCATCGCTTTTCGCAACATTTCCGCAAACAGTTCGACCAGAGGTTGAGTCAGCATCCTCTGAGCGGTTTCAAAGGCCTGATTGAAACGAGCCTGCGTAATGTCATCGGACAGAATCACTAGCGGAGGAAGTCCGGCGCGTTCAGTGTAAAAGCTGGCAGCCAGCATTGCCGTTGGTTCGTTTACAGCCGGGAACGGGTACAAATCCAGCAAACGCAAGTACGCGACGGTTGCTTGTTCCACGCCATGAAGCTCGGCAAAGCTGTCTGTCGAAAACCAATCAAACGCCATCTCCAACATCTTCGGCAACAAAATCGCGGGAGTTGGGTCGTGCATCGCGTTCAGCGGACGCGGTTCGTTCTGGCGTAACACAGCGGTTGCGCCGGTCAATGTCGCGTGCAATTCCAGCAAGTGGTCTTTGCCAAATTGAGCATTGGGTTCGGCTGCCCAGCCAGAAAGCTTTTCCGCTGCCGCCAGCAACTGGTCTTGATCCAGTTTATCGCCCGCTCGGCGAAGCAGATGCTCGATTTGATGATTGCGCGCCTTTGCCGCCGAAGCCGCCGACTGATTCCAGAGTTTCCGTTCAGCCGCCAGAGCCTCAGTCCACGACGCAGATGATTTCAGGTTGTCGTTGAAGATCGGTAATTCCATAGATGTTTTGTAATCACCGGCATCGTATCACTCGTTCAGAGTTCGGAAAATGGCAGCGCATCGGCTAAACTCGGTTTTGGGGCAACCTACTTTTTGAAAGGCAAAACAATTCAACAAAACGATTATGGGAACTCTGCTTTTGGTTCGGCACGGCCAGGCCAGACCGTTTGAAAAAGTCAGCGATCAGCTTTCGGACATTGGCGAACAACAAGCGCGCGTGTTGGGGCGGTATTTGATCGAACACGGCATACGGTTTGACGAAGTGTATAGCGGTACACTGACTCGGCAGCGCGGAACCGCCGAACTCGTTGGCCAGCAATTCACCGAAGCCGGGTTGGCCTGGCCGGAACGTCAGACCCTTGCCGGTTTGAACGAATACGATGCCGACGGCGTGACTCACAAATTGATTCCGGCCATTGCCGAACGCGACGAAAGGTTTCGGCATTTGCTGACTGTGTTTGAAGAGAATCGGCATTCGCCTGACCGCAATCGTCATTTTCAAAAGATGTTTGAAGTCGCCACCAAAGCCTGGCTCGGCGGCGAACTTGATGTCGAAGGCGTTGAATCGTGGCAGTCGTTCAAAACACGTGTTCGATTGGCGCTGAAGCAGATTTTGGATATTGAGGGGAGCGGGCGTCGCGTTGTCGCGTTTACCTCCGGCGGAGTCATCGGCACATCTGTGCAGATGGTGCTCAACGCGCCCGATCAGCAGGCGCTGCAACTCAATTGGCGCGTCAAAAATTGTTCGTTGACGGAATTCACTTTTGGCAAAGACCGCATCTCGCTGGATATGTTCAACGCGATTCCGCACCTGACCGATGTCGGGTTGCGGACTTTCAGATAATTTCAGGCAAGAAGATGCCAAAGCCGCAATCGGCGCGTATAATTCGCGGCAACAATTCATTCGGAGGAAGTCCCAAATGGCAATTTCAAACAAACCGAAAAGTATAAGTTTTGGCGTAGGCGATGAGATTTCTTACGCCTTTGGATCGGGCATCGCGTATGGCGAAATCACTCGGCTGTTGGAAGGCGGCGCGGCAGTCGAAATTTTATTTGAAGACGGTCGCCGCGAAATCAAAAAGTCTCGTGACGGCGCGCTTCGTTTGGTGCGCCGATCTTCGGGTGCAAGTGAACTCGAAGACTCGCGTTCAGACCGCAGTCAATTGCGCGATTTCGATATTGACGAAATTCGTCGCAGCGACCAACGCAGACGGTGGTAGCGAATGTCCCTTACCAGCTCGCCGGCCATCCCAAACTCAAACTCAAAAGGGAATTCGGAGGTAAAACAATGAAAAAGCTTTTTTCCAAGACTGTGCTTGTGGCGACCATGTTGGCTGTCAGTTTTGTTGCTCAGGCTCAAACCGAAACCACGGAAAGCGCGGCGACCGGCGCGAATATCACTATTCCTCAAGGTGCAATGGCAAAGATTTCTTTGCAAACGCAGCTTAGCTCCAAGATCAGCGAAGTCGGCGACGAAGTGATCGGAGTGCTTTACGAAGCGGTTCGATCCGCCGATGGCCGCACTGCCATTCCGCGCGGAACGGAATTCATCGGGCGCGTGACTCAAGTTCAAGCCGCAAAACGGCCTCAAAAAGAAGCCACGATCACAATTGTTTTTGAACAGGTGCGAATGTCTTATGGCACAGAGAAGATTGCGACAGTCGTTACGGCAATTGACGATTTCGCTAACGACGAAAAAATGCGGGCCAAAGACGAAGAAGGCAAAGTCGGTGGCGGTAAATCCGGTTCACGTACGGCTAAAAACGCCGGAATCGGTGGCGGCATCGGATCGCTGGGAGGAATGGTTCTCGGTGGAATCGGCGGGGTGGTGGGCAGCATCGGTGTCGGGGCCGTTGGCGGAGTGCTGATGACAAAAGGCAATGACATCAAACTGGCGCCGGGAACGATTCTTCGCATTCGTTTTGAACGCGAAGTAAATCTTCCGGCTTTTGAGGCCGAACGCAAATAGCGACAAACATCGTAATAAAATGTTACGGGTTCTCAGTTTTTAGACTTGGTTGCTTGCAAACAAATTCAGCCGAGCGTCAACATCTCGCTCAGAGTAATCTGAGCACCCACTGTTTCCGGCAAACACAAATCACTGAAAACTGAGAACCCGTCGAAGAACTTAAACGACGATGGTCGTGTTTAGTATTTCTTGATGAACTTCAACAACTCAATGATGATATCCATTTAGCACCTCTTTCTTGTAAAAGCTTTTTTTAGATGGGGTATCCCTACTTCAAAATTCCAATTCAGCCGCTATTCCTCGCTGCATAACCTGCTTGTCGCAGACCACACACTCGCAACAGGAACGCAAAACTTCATCAAAAAATTGTGGGTAGAGATGTTGTTTAGGGGTCGGAGGACCGGATCAACTGTGAGACTGCTATGGCGTCAATCCGTATTCCGACTTTTACAATTCGACCAAATGGGGATGTCTTGTAATTGGGGATTCTTGATAACAGCTACCTATATCGAGGCTCTTTTAGGGAGTGAGTACTCAAAGGTTGCACGATTGTTTTGTCGAACTAAACAATTGTCATCAAGCAAAGGCAACCTAACATAAGAATTAGTTGGCTGACTAGATGTTGAGGGAGAAAAAAGCGCCAAAAAGCCGGAATTAACGCAATGTCAGACAGGTCTTTACGTCGTTGATTCGGTTAATGGCTTACGGGTGATGGGTGTCTTGTAGGAAGGCTGTCAGTAAAAGTCTACTCACCACTTTGTGCCTTCAGACAAGTGGATCACGAACTCATTTGAAAGTTTGCCGTCGTGCCAAAGGCTTACGTTGGTTTTTTCGAGTTCTAGTCCGGGCGGCATTGGGAAATTGATTTGGGTCAGAGAAGAGTATTGAGGATCACCGGGCGGGCCAACATAAACAGGATGGATTCCGAAACCGCCGACTTCGACTCGAACTTCCCAGCGTCGAACTGTCTTTGGCAAACCTTCCACCCAAATTGAAATCCCGGAATTGCGTCCGCGATGCGGAAAGCTATGATCGAAAGTTGTCGCGTTGATGACATCCAGGATTTTTAAGTCAGGCGAAACGGTTTCAGGCTTGTCATTCCAGCGGCGATAAGCCTTCACCGCTGCCCGCGTGTCGCTGCGGAAAAGCAGTTCAACGCGAGCGAATCCGGCAGAACGAACCATTTGCACCATACACTCCAAATTCGGCGCCCACCAGTTGTCATACTGCCCGCCGAGTTCGTCGAATTCGTAAAACTCCATTGCCGGTTCGTTGCCTTCGCGCATCTGGTCAATGATGTGAGATTCGATGACGGCGAAATCGCGCGTCAATTCGCAAACGTTTTCCAGCGCCAACAGCGGATGCCGCAAGTGATACAGCACTCCCATAAACAAAACGACATCGAACGAGCCGAGTTTGTCTTTGCTGAGTTCGTAAACGCTGTGTTCATGAAATTCGGCTTTGGATTTCAACGCTTCGCGCGCGGCGAAAAAATTGTTTGGATGCCAGCAATCCACAGAAGTCACGCGCGCGCCGTGCCGTTCGGTTTCAAAGCTGTAAAAGCCGTCCCAGCAACCAATGTCGAGCAAGGATTTTCCGTTCAAGTCTTCGGGCAAATCCAAACTGGCGTAAATGCCTTGCAACTCCTCCAGAGAATGCACACCCGGAGTCACTCGGCCATCGCCCAAATCAATGCTGTGCCACCACGAACCAGCCAGCAGCATGTCGTTTTGTTCGACGCCAACCTGCCGGACTTTTTCGCGTAACTCGCTGTCGCTCATAAGTTTTACCACTGCCCGCCTTCAGTCAGTTCAATCTCGAATTCATTGGAAAGCTGGTTGCCATTCCAGACGCTGACAATGTTTTTACCAAGCTCCAACCCCAGCGGCACAGGAACGTTGATTTGCCAATTGCCTTCGTCGCCCCATTTGCCAACGTAAACCGGCTTGGAACCGAAGCCTCCGATTTCGACTCGAACCGAATCGCGCGTAGCCGTTTCAGGCAAACCGGCAACCGACAAAGCCAGCACGGAGTTTCGACCTCTTCGCGGCAAAACGTTATCCAGATTCACGGCGTTGAGCGCAGCTACAATTTTCAATGAAGGCGCAGCTTCGTTGGGTTTGTCGTCCCAGCGGCGAAAAGCTTTGATAACCACGCGAGTATCTTGTCGCCGTAAAACCTCTACGCGAACGAATCCGGCAGTGCGAGCCATTTGAACCAAACACTCGACATTCGGCCCCCACCAGTTGTCGTACTGGCCGCCGAGTTCGTCCATTTCGTAAAACTCCATGACCGGATGTGTGGTGTCGAAGAGGTTGTCAATTTGATGAGTTTCGATGATCGCCAGATCGCGCGTCACTTCGCAAACCTGTTCCAGCGCCAGCAGCGGATGTTTGACGTGATAGAGCACGCCCAAAAAGAACACCACGTCGAACGCGCCAAGCTTCTCTTTGGTCACTTCGTACACGCTGAGTTCGTGAAACTCGGCTTTCGATTGCAAAGCTTCGCGCGCGACAAAAAACTTTTCCGGTCGCCAGCAGTCCACAGAAGTCACGGAAGCTCCAAGCCGTTCGGCTTCAAAGCTGTAAAAGCCGTCCCAGCAGCCGATGTCCAAAACTCGTTTGCCCTTCAAGTCAGGCAGCAGGAATTTGGCAAAGTTGTCGCGGAGTTCTTCGATTTTGTGAGCGCCGGGCGTCACCTGGCTTACTCCATCTTTGGTGCCAAGATCAATGCTGTGCCACCACCCGGTCATAGTCAGCGCATCGCGTTGAGCGGCGGCGGTGTTATCCAGAATTTGTCTTAACTCGTTATCTTTTGAAATGGTTGTCATTTGAAAGTGCAGGTTTGAAATTCAAAGTAAGTGATGGTATCTGTGACGCCGCTTATGAGAATCGGTCTTGACGCTATTCCACTTGTAGCAGCGAAAACAGGGATTGGGCATTATACGGACGCGCTGGCATCATCGCTAGCGCGTGTTCATTCCGACAATCAGTATGTTTTGCTTTCGCCATTTGATTTCGCCTTTCACGCTGACAACGGCGCGCCGCCGAACCTGAGCAAGATGTTTTTTCCTGTCCGCTCTGTGTTCAAAAAGTGGTGGTTGGCCGGACTGCCTGCGATGCTGCGAATTTCTCCGCTGGACGTTTTTCACGGAACGAATTACTGCATTCCTGTCTTTGCAAATTGCCCGACTGTGGTGACGATTCACGATCTGTCGTTGTTTACTCAGGCTCACACGCACGAAGACGAAAACGTCCGTCGCGGAAAACGCCGAATGCCGTTGATGGCTCGCCGAGCGACCAAAATCATAGTTCCCAGCGAATTCACCAAACGCGAAACCATTCAATATCTTGGCGTCCGCGAAGACAAAATCCGCGTCATCTTTGAAGCCGCGCGAGAAAGCATGAAGTCGCTGCCAATCAGCGAATGCCAATCAGCGTTGGACAAACACCAACTTCGGCGACCGTATCTGCTTTACGTTGGAACTATCGAACCGCGAAAGAATCTGCTGACGCTGATTCGCGCTTACGATGAATTGGTGAAAACAACGACACATCGTCCGCAATTGGCGTTATGCGGCGGAAAAGGTTGGCTGTTCGACGAAGTTTTCAAGCTGGTTGAAGAATTGAAATTGACCGATCAGGTTCGATTCACCGGCTACGTCGCCGACGAAGATTTGCCCGCGCTCTACTCTGCCGCCGAAGCTTTTGTTTATCCGTCGTTGTACGAAGGTTTCGGTTTGCCTCCGCTGGAAGCGATGGCCTGCGGGACGCCGACCATCACCAGCAACGTTACCAGCTTGCCGGAAGTCGTTGGACAAGCCGGGCTAACTCACGATCCGAACGACTGGCAAACCTTGACCGCGCACATTGCCAAACTGCTTGGCGACGAAACGACGCACGAACATTTCAAACGAGCCGGACTTGAACAAGCTGCGCGCTTTTCCTGGGATCGAGCCGCGCGCGAAACTCAGAGTGTTTACGATGAAGTGATATGAGCCGATTAACTTCTATTCTCCGCAACCTGCGTTTGCTGCTGACGCGCGAAATCACCGAACAAATTGGTGAGGTCGAAACTCGCCTGACTCAACGAGCCGACACCTACGAACGAGCGATTGATCAGCGATTGGACGAACGATCCGTTGTCATTGATCGCCGACTGGATGACCGGGAAGCCGCCTTGGATCATCGTTTGGACGAACGTGAAGCCACGCTCGATGAGCGAATAGACGGCAGGTTTGACGAACGAACGCGAGAAATTGATCTGCGGTTGGACGAACGATTTGCGACATCGGAAACGCGAATTGATGAAAAGTTCATCGCGCAAGATCACAGGTTGGACGAACGAATGGAGCGCCACGAACGAAAAGTTGACGCGATGATTCGCCAGTTTTCCACAGACATCGTCGAGCGCAACGACGTGATGCTGCAATTGTTCGAGCAGCGATTGGACAAACAACGCCGCGAACTAAAAGCCATCCGAGAATCCGGCGCACCCAAAACCGAAACCGCCGCCGCCAGCGAAGACGTTCCCGAATCGGCAGACGACTCACACCCGCAACTGACTTCGTTTCGCAAACTCGCCAACGTCACGTCGCACGTCAAAACCAAAGTCGCTCAAACCGGAGCGGCTCCGCTCTATCACCAGATTCTGGAATGGAAAAAAGTCGCCGCCGAAGGCTTGGACAATTTTTCGCCCGACGAACAGGAAGTCGTAAATTACATTCTCAGTTTCATTGACGACCCGAAAGAGCTTCATTACGTCGGCCAACATTTGCGCCGCTTTGTTTCTACGCTTCAACGAATTCCACCGGCACAAAAAAGCTCCGACCGCTTGCTGGAACTCGGCAGCCTGTCGCACATCGCTCCGGCCATCAAAAAGTATTCCGGCTACAACGAAGTCCATTGCGCCGATTTTTGGCAATCCGAACAAAAATCCGTCTTCGAAGCCGTCACGCAAAAGAATGCCAACAAACCGGAAACTCATACCTTCGAGCTTAGCAATTTCAACGTCGAACGCGACCCGTTCCCTTACCCGGACAATCATTTCCGCGTCGCGCTGTGCTGCGAACTGATCGAACATCTGCAAAGCGATCCGATGCACATGCTTTGGGAATGCAATCGAGTGCTGGAACAGGACGGATGGCTGTTGCTGACAACTCCGAATATCGCCAGTTGCCGCGCGATTGAAGGCTTGCTGGTCGGATGCGCGCCGTACTTGCTGGCGCAATACAACGTCCGCGAAACCGTGGACCAGCACAACCGCGAATACGCGCCTTACGAAGTCGGCGTCGCTCTGGCGGCGGCAGGCTTTGAAGTCATCGAACTGGAAACCGAAGACGTTTGGTCGCGCTCGAACCCTGCGATTCTGGATTTGCTGAAACAGGTTCACATCGGAACGGAGCTTCGCGGCGACAACATCTTCGCGCTGGCCAAAAAGACCGGCGCACCAGTCGAACGTTATCCGAAGGAGTTGTACATTGACTGAACCTCGCAGCGACATAGAGACAGAGGGACGGAGAGATGGAGGGATGGAGGGATGTAGAGATGATGAGCTTAGCGACAGTGAAGCTCTGTCTCCCGCTCTCTCTTTCACTCCATCAGAAGAAGCGACAGGAACTCGCCTGGACACTTACCTCGCTTCGCAAATCCCAACAACCAGCCGCTCCCAAGTCCGCCGAGCCATCGAACTCGGCAAAGTTCTGGTCAACGGCCAGCCAATCGCCAAGCCCGCTTACGAAGTCAGCGCCGGAGAAGAAATTCAAATCACTTTGCCTGAAACGGCTCCGCTGGAAGCCAAACCCGAAGCGATTCCGCTGAACATCGTTCACGAAGACGACGAAATTATCGTCATCAACAAAGCCGCCGGAATGGTCACGCATCCGGGCGCGGGCGTCGTTTCGGGAACGCTGGCCAATGCGCTGGTCTATCACTTACAGCAACAGGCGTTGCAGCTTCCGCGTCGCGGCGGCAGTTCACGCCCTGGCATAGTTCATCGGTTGGACGTTGGAACCTCCGGTTTGATCGTCGTAGCCAAAACCGACCGCGCGCATTTGTATCTGGCTGAACAATTCCAATCGCGCGCAGTTCGCAAAATCTATTCAGCGTTGGTTTACGGCAAAATAAAAGACGACGAAGGAAAGATTGAAGCTCCGATTGGCCGTGATCCGCGCAGCCGCGTCAAAATGACTATTCGCCCGGTTGGAGTTGGCCGCGACGCGCTGAGCCTGTATCGCGTCATCGAACGATTCGAAGAATTCACGCTGCTAGACGTGGAAATCAAAACCGGGCGCACGCACCAGATTCGCGTTCATCTGGCGCACATCAACCACCCAATCATCGCCGACCCGACTTACGATCTGGGCAAAGCCAACTCGATCAAAAGCGCCAAGCTTCGTTCGATCATCAACAAACTCGATCGCCCATTCCTGCACGCCGCACGCCTGAGCTTCCTTCACCCAGCGACCAACGAACGAGTTGAATTCACGGCTTCGTTGCCCGATGACTTGCAGAAATTTCTGGCTTTGATTTGAATTGTCACAGTTCCTTCAATCGGTCGCCGAGCAAATACACTGCCGTTTTCGGATGATAAATTTTCCAGTCGAACCAGTAATCTTTCAGCACCGACACAGGTTTTAGCTGTTTGTCTGCAAGCTGCCCGCTCTGGCAACGTCTGGTGAAATCCCAGAGGCTGCCGGTTTCAGCGTCCACCAATTGGCGTTTGTCGGCTTCGTTGATGACGAAAAATTCCAGCTTTTTTGAGATGACGTTCGAGTGTCGAGACAAATCTTCGGAAATGCGGGAGATGCTCTTTGAGTGTTTTAGGGGTCAGGTGTTCCAGCACTTTGAAAGATCGCTTTCCTTTGGCGTAACTCCTGTCTTTGCCGCAACCGCGTGTCGCCCAAACCAGTTTGTCCTGAACTTCGTCTCTGGTTCTGGTTTCCAGGTTCTGTTCTGGCAATAGTGCGCTGGTTTGAAGATGCTGGCCGAAGAAACTGCCCAGCGCCTGTTGGTCAGCAATGATCCAGGTTTCCATACAGGTGGTCATCAACTGCGCTTGATCGTTGGCGACACCGGAAGGTTTGTCCCATTTGTCGCGCACTTTCAGATGATTCCAGGATTCGGCGGAGTCAGGATTTTCGTCGGTGACTTTGACCGGGTCTTCGCTGTCAACCAGAAGTAACGGCAGCAGCAACGGAAGCTCGCCGCCAGCAGTCGAAGCCGCAATCCTGAACTTCTTGAACGTCTGTTCGCGGCTTCCACAGGCGACAATCGCCGGATTGCGAGCGACTTTCGTTTTTTCAATCAGCTTGCGAAACCCTTCGTGGCAGCGCGCTTGCAACTCTTTGCTGTTGCCGCCGCCTTCTACGTAAATCGTCACCTTCACCATCTGGTTCCTCCCAGTTCGCCTCGCGTCCAAAGCTCGCCTAATCGGTAATCTTGCAGCCAGACGGCGAGCTTCTGACTGTCCAGCCGCCGCATCTCTGTTTGGCCTTCGTGTTTTTCGCAGATCAGGATTGCCTCAGGTCGTTCGGTCATCGCATCAACCAGAATGTCGGAATGAGTAGTGACGATCAGTTGTGTTCGTTCAGAAGCCGCAATCAACAGGTCAGCGACTTTGGGCAGAATGTCCGGGTGAAGACCAAGCTCCGGCTCTTCGATGCAAATCAGCGGCGGAGGCGTCGGGTCGCACAAAATCGCCAGCAGGCATAAATAACGCAAAGTGCCATCGGACAACCTTGTCGCCGGAATCGTGAAATCGCCTTCGGTAAAAAAGACTTGCACCGTTCCGCCCTCGACGCTGACATCAAAATCGCTGAGGCCTTCGTAAAGGTCGGCCAGCGCAGCCAGGATTGATTTCTTGGCTTTGGGGTCACGGCGCAACCGGTTTAGGAAAAGTCCCAGGTTGGAAAAGTCTTCTTCCAGCCGGTCGTTCCGGGCATCGGCTTTTTGAGGCGCGCGGAAAATCGAATTGCGGCCAAACGTCCATTCGCGGTAAACGCGAATCTTTTCATAGACACTGGCGACATAAGAAATCTCCGGATAATTTTCCGGGTCACGGCGCTGGGCAAGAATAGATTTGTCCGCTTCGACGTTTTCGCGGCTCAATGCTCTTTGCTGCCCGCCCTGGTTTACAACCGAGCTCCCGTTTTCCAAACGATAGAAAAAAGAAGATTGACCGTTGTTGCTGGCAGGTGAGAGTTCTTGCTCCTCTATCAATTCACGTGTCAGGCTGAATGTCTGATTTTCAGCACGGAAAGCTATCGCGTGGCGCATGGGTCTAGTCCTGGCTGACTTTGTAAACACCGCCTCAATCGTTGCTTCGCCTTTCGGATTACCATTCCAAATCCATTCCAAGACTCCGCCGCCTTCCCGACTAATTACGCTTCTTAAAGAATCCAGCGGTACAAACCTTAACAACCCTATCGCGTCAATCAGGTTGGATTTTCCGGAACCGTTTGGCCCAATCAAGACATTCAAGTTGCCGAGCGGAATTGGTGACGATTCCGGTCCGTAAGACAACACATTGCGAAGCGTGATTTCACGCAGCAAAACGCTGTCTTGATTGAGTTGCTGTGTCATAGCTTTTCTCCAACAGGAATAGATTGAAGTTACTGTGTTGAAACTATAACACGCGGTTTGCGCGGCAGCGTGGCGACCTGTTTGTTGCGTGATTTGTTGGCCGCCACGTATCCGGGTGATTTCGGTTTGTTCAACGGAACGGAAACGTGTTCGTGAATCTGTTGCCGTTCGTTGTTGTCTTCCGGGTGAAGCTGGCGGTACGGGCCTGTGATGGCCTGTGACGATTCGTCGGCTTTGAAGCGCAGGTAAAGCTTCCGCTCACGCTCAGCCTGTTCGGTATTGCCCAAGCCTTGATAACAAAGCATCAGGTTGTAATGCGCCTGCAAGTCTTCGGGATCAACCTGCAAGGATTTTTGCATTATGTTGACGGCTTCCTGATATTTGCGTTGCAGGAACATGACGCGGCCCATCGTGTTCAGCACCACTCGGTCGCGCGGATACTGGTTAGACGCGATTTGCAAATGCTGCAAAGCTTCGTCGTATTTGCCGTCGGCTTTCAGCGTCAGCGCGTAAAAGTAATGCGACTTGGCCAGGTTGGGATTGACCTGCAACGCCCGGGTCAGCATTTCGGCGGCGGCGGCCATATTGCCTTCCTGAATGCGAGCGCGCGCGACGTTCACCCAGCCGTCGGCGTATTCCGGTTCCATTTGAGTGACTTTCAGAAACGCGGCTTCGGCGCCCTTGATGTCGCCCTGCAACAGCAAACCTATGCCGTAATCGTTCCAGCGTTCGCGGACTTCTTTGGTCATGACAGACTTCATTTCCGGCAGTTTGTCGGCTTTGTTCATGACACGCATTGTCACGGCGTCTTCAGCCATCGTCACAATCGGCAGGTCTGGAATTTCTTTGACCTTGCCCGACACGCCCGAAGTGTCGCCGGTGAAAACCCAGTTGCCGTCGTCGTGATTTTTGGCAACGGAATAATCTTTCTGGTTCGGATCGCGGACGCCCGCAAACGCCCATTGCGTGTTCCACCAGGCGAACTTGCGGTAATTCACTTTGGCTTTGATGGTGATCTGGTCGCCGCAATCGGGCGGGATGACCAGACGGTAATGAATCGTGTCCGCCGCTCCCGGAGGAATCAGCCGGACATAAGCCACGCTGCGCGCAGCCCAGGCGTTTCGTTTGTTGATCGGGTTTCCGCGTTCGTCCAGCATCAAACTGCGATAACGATGCGCGCCTGCTTCGATGGGGCCTTTGCGGCCATTGGGTTCGTCTTCGGTTTTGCCGCTCCAGAAAATCGTCTTGCCGTTGTTGTCTACGGCCTGGAGTTCAACCCACACGTCGAAAGCGTCAACCGTTCCGCCGGGGAAAAAGTGGCCGACCTTGCGAGTGCGAACGACCACTTCCAAACGCATTTCATCGCCTCGGCGAACGGCCAGATTTTCAACCTTGTTCAACGGAGCGATGACTTCGGTTGGTTCGGAGATGAAAACTTTCGATGCGCCAAAATCCATGCCTTCTTCGCCGATGGCAAAGGTCGAAGCCAGTCGCGGAGCTTCTTCGCCCGGACGATTCTTCGCTTCTTTCACTTCGCGGGCTTTGCCGGGCGACATGCCAAAAATGTCTACGCTGACTTGTTTGTCTTTCAGGAAGTCCTGAACGACTTTCAACTGGGTTTCGTCCTTGTTGACGAAAGGCAGCGCGGTGTTTGCGCCTGGGAAGCGGTGCGATTTGACCATTCCGTTTTTGGCAGCCGGGTCGTTGGATTTAACCAAAGGCATGTGGCAATCGGCGCACTTTTGCGATTTGGCCGGATAGTAAAAAGCACGCGCGCCCTGGCCTGAAACTCCTGAAGCCTGCCAGTTGTCGTAATCGTTGAAGCCGCGAAACCATCGGTAATTGTTGACTGGGACGTCCAGGTGAACCTTGTGGCACGAAGCGCAATACTCCGGCGTGTTTTCACGCATGAACGGTTTGATGAAAGTCTTGCCGTGCATTTCGGGCTTGGCGTAAGTCAGCACATCGTGGCTCCATTCGATGAACTTGTTTTTGCTGGCGGCCATATCGTGCAAAGCCGGATATTCGATTTCGAAATCTGCGTTGCCCATCGAACTACGGACATTGGTGATCGAATGACAGGAAGTGCAACTCAATCCGTTTTGAGCTTCGGGCGTGTTGATCTGCTCTTTGATCGGAGTGTCGAATCGCCCGTTGAACAGCACTGCGTGATCGTGGCAGCCGGCGCACCATTTCGACGGCTGAGTGCCCACGGTGTCCTGCATGTATTCGATGGATTTGCGGTACCACTGGTTATTGAACGAAGCGAAGTGATGCGCCGAAGAGTTCCACTGGTCGTAAATCTCTTTGTGGCAGCGGGCGCAGGTTTCCGAAGTCATGAAAAAGTTCGACGGGATTTTCCCGCCGGTGTTCGTCGTCGCCGAAGAAGGGAAAAACGGCCCGTTTGGCCCCTGGCCTTCGCCGTCCATCGAAAGCGGAGCATTGGTTGGATTGACGAAATGGTCGTTGGCTCGCGTGTATTTTTGGACTTGCCACATCGCCAGCGGAAACAGCAGCGCCAGCGCCACCACAAAACCAAACGCTCGCGCGAATGTTCGCTGAGTTCTTTGGCGAATGACGGCCAGCGCGAAGATCAACACGCCGATAACACCAGCAATAACGTGCGAAGTCGCAGCCCACTTCACCGGCTTGCCGAATCCGAAGTAAGGCCGCGTGGCTCCGAAAATCAGGATGAAAGTCCCCAGTCCCGCGCTGGCCAGCAACAGCAGCGAACCGAGCTTGCCGCCAGTCGACATTTCCCGCCAGTTTTGAGCCAGGTACTTGCGAAACAGCAGCGTCAGTAACAAGCCCAATCCGAAATGCAGCCCTAAATTCAAAATGTAAAACACGTTTGGGTAATCGAACGCCGCCAGATACGAACTGTTGGCCAACAACAGCAAAAAGCTTATGGCCAGAAACTTCAGCAATCGGGAACCCGAAGTTTGAGTGAACTGCATACACGTCTCTCCTGACTTTATATAACCTGAATTGTTGTGGTGAAAAGGTCGTTTCCGTTGGATTTGCAAATTACCTTAGCCAACCAATCTCCGCAACCGAGTTGAGGGCGTGGCGCGCTGTACAAGCGTTGGGGCTGCGGTGTAAAACCCAAAACCTGTAACGCCGACTGAAATCAAATGAGGTTGAGTTAGGCAGCGAATGGGTTCCTGTGCTGAACAACGAGGCGGCGAATTCCCTGAAGCCTGTTCTCCGCAACCTGTCCCCTGATAATCATAAAACCGAACTGGTTTTGGGTAATCAGGTTCCAGGTATAGGGAATCAGGGATCAGGTTTTTGTCGAATGAATGTCACCAGCATTATCGTCGGCTGCACTGGCCTCATTGGTTTGAAGGCGGAGCTACGAACCATCTTTCGAGGAGTTTTGTTTCAATGCCAACTATCATCGTGACCGGAGGCGCGGGTTTCATCGGCGCGAACTTTGCCAGGTACGCGCTTGCGAAAACCGGCGCTCGGCTGGTCATCGTAGATAAACTGACTTACGCCGGAAATCTGGCCAGTCTTGGTGACGCGCTGGAAGACAGCCGCGTGCAGTTCATTCAGGCCGACATTGCCGACAAAGATGCGATGGCAACGGTTTTCCAAAATCACGAGCCAACCGTTGTGGTCAATTTCGCGGCGGAATCCCACGTAGACCGTTCGATTGACGATCCTTCGCCGTTCATCGAAACCAACATCGCCGGGACTTTTGTCTTGCTTGAAGCGGCGCGCAAACACACCGCGAAGCTCAGCGACGAAGCGCGCCGAGCTTTTCGTTTTCTGCACGTTTCCACCGATGAAGTTTATGGCTCGCTTGGCGAAACCGGGCTGTTTTCCGAAACTACGCCTTATGCTCCGAATTCGCCTTACGCGGCGTCGAAAGCTTCAGCGGATCATCTGGTGCGCGCCTGGCACGAGACGTTCGGCTTGCCGACGATCATCACCAACTGTTCAAACAATTACGGCCCGCTGCAATTCCCTGAAAAGCTGATTCCGCTGATGTTACTGAACGCGATGGACGGCAAACCGCTGCCGATTTACGGCGACGGCGGAAACATCCGCGACTGGTTGTATGTCGAAGACCATTGTTCTGGAATCTTGCTGGCCCTGCAAAACGGCCAGCCCGGCGGCAAATACAATATCGGCGGCGGCAACGA
>CADECP010000013.1:0-13835 GCA_902825875.1 uncultured Acidobacteriota bacterium | reverse complement strand
AATGAAAGGCATCATTCTCGCCGGAGGTTCCGGCACGCGGCTTTATCCAATCACGATGTCGGTCAGCAAACAGTTGCTGCCGATTTATGACAAACCGATGATTTATTACCCGCTTTCGGCGCTGATGCTGGCGGGGATTCGGGAAATTCTGGTCATCACCACGCCGCAGGATCAGGCGCAGTTTCAGCGGTTGCTGGGCGATGGTTCGCAGTACGGCTTGCAGTTGAGTTACGCCGCTCAGCCGAGTCCCGACGGATTGGCTCAGGCGTTCATCATCGGGCGCGAGTTCGTCGGCGCTGACAACGTAGCTTTGGTTTTAGGCGACAACATTTTTTACGGACACGGTTTGCCCGAAGATTTGCGCCGAGCTTCGCAGCGTCGGGAAGGCGCGACGGTTTTCGCTTATCAAGTCCGCGACCCTGAACGTTACGGCGTAGTCGAATTTGACGCCGAAGGCCGAGCCGTCAGTTTGGAAGAAAAACCAAAAGCTCCGCGTTCGTCATGGGCAGTGACCGGGTTGTACTTTTACGACAACCGCGTGCTGGACGTGGCCGCCAACCTGAAACCTTCGGCGCGTGGCGAACTGGAAATCACGGACGTCAACCGAGCTTATCTGGATTTGGGCGCGCTGCACGTTGAAAAGCTGGGGCGAGGCATTGCGTGGCTGGACACAGGCACTCACGAATCTTTGCATCAGGCGTCGGGTTTCATTCAGGTCTTGCAGGAACGGCAAGGATTGATGGTTTCCTGCCTGGAAGAAATCGCTTTTCGAGAAGGCTGGATGTCGGCGGAAGACGTTCGCCGCATCGCCGAACCAATGAAGAAAAACGAGTACGGCCAGTACTTGCTGAGAATGATCGAACAGTCATGAAAATCACACACACAGAAATTCCCGAAGTCATCCTCATCGAACCGCAAGTGTTCCGCGATGAGCGAGGTTTCTTTCTGGAAAGTTATCACCGGCAGAAATACCGCGACGCAGGCATTGATGCGGAGTTTGTGCAGGACAACCATTCGCGTTCACAGCGAGGAACTTTGCGCGGATTGCACGCGCAGATCAATCGTCCTCAAGGCAAATTGATTCGCGTGCTGGCAGGCGAAATCTTTGACGTGGCGGTGGACGTGCGTCGCGGTTCGCCCACGTTCAGGCAATGGGTTGGCGCGTGGCTGTCGGCGGATAACTTTCGGCAGATTTATGTTCCGCCGGGCTTCGTTCACGGCTTTTGCGTGACCAGCGAAGTGGCTGAAGTCGAATACAAATGCACTGATTTTTACGATCCGACTTCGGAAATCAGCGTGCAATGGAACGACCCGGAGCTTGGGATTACGTGGCCTTTGGACGAAATTGCCGAACCGATTCTGTCGAAAAAAGATTTACTGGGAAAACCTTTGGAGCAACTGATGGACGTTTTGCCGTGGTTTGAAGGGGAAAGGAAATGAGATAACGGAACAAACGGAAATAACAGAAAAGACGGAATGACTTTGGTTTGAGAATTTCCGTTTGTTCCGTTCATTCCGTTTGTTCCGTTATCTCTTCTTCTTGTTTGGCTGAAGAGGATTGAGATGAAAGTTTTGGTTACAGGAGCGGGCGGGCAGCTTGGCTGTGCGTTGCAAACAACTCTGTCGAATCGAGAAGTTGTCGCGCTAACTCGCGCTGAATTGGACATTACCGACATTAACGAAGTTCGTGCTGCCGTCACGGCTCATCGCCCAAATATCGTCATCAACTGTGCGGCTTACGCCAACGTAGACGCCGCCGAAAGCGATGAAGCCGGAGCGTTTGCTCTCAATGCTGGCGGCGCTCGCAATCTGGCCGAAGCCACCGACACGCTGAACATTCCTTTGGTGCAAGTTTCAACTGATTACGTTTTTGACGGATTGGGCGACAGGCCATATCACGAAAACGATTTGACCAATCCGCTTTCGGCTTATGGCCGCAGCAAATTGGCGGGAGAGCAGGCGGTCGCGGCAATCAATCCTCGCCATTTCATCACGCGGACTTCGTGGCTGTATCACCACCAACCGGCCAACGCCAAAAACTTTCCGAAAGCCATGCTGGCGCAATCACACAGAGACATTGTCAGAGTCGTCAACGATCAACTTGGTTCGCCGACTTATGCGCCGCATCTGGCGGCGGCGATTGCACGATTGATCGAAACCGATGCTTACGGTGTTTACCACTTGGCGGGCGGCGGCCAAACCACCTGGTTTGAACTGACGTGGCGGCTGTATCAACTCTTCAAAATTCAAACCGCCGTTGAGTCTTGCACGACGGCGGAATTTCCGCGCCCGGCCAAACGTCCTGCTTATTCGGTGCTGACGACGATCAAGGAGCCAAAAATCCTGTTGCCGGATTGGGAAGCGGGGCTGGTCGAATTTGCCCGCGCGGTGCGTTAAGCGCGTGCTTGCAGGAACGAAGCCTCTCGGCCAGAATGCCGCCACAACACATCCAACGTTGACAACATTTCAACTTTTCCCAACTTGCTGTTTCCGCAAGTCAATCCCGGAGGTTTTTCAATGAACGCTAGTCGTGGCAGAAGTTTTGTCTACTTCAGCATCTTTGTCGTCATTTTCGGTTTTGTGTTTTTGCCCGCGCAACAGGCGGCAACCATTCAATCGCCTCAATCAAAAGAGAGGTTTCTTCGCTCCGTTAAATCCGACTCTGAGTTGGAACTGGACGCGCATTCGTCTTTGTCAGAAAACTATTTGATTGTTCGTTCGGGTGATGGCGTGGTTTGTCGAGCGATGACCGCCCGCGAAGTCGAACAGCTACAAGTCGAAAAAACGCGGACAAACTTGCGGGTGATTTCCGATGTGCGAACGGCAGATGTGCAATCGCAGCAGGGATTGAAAATCATCTTGCGCGGAACTCAGCAACTGGAAAGTTTTCAAACTGCCAGGCAAGCGTTTTTGCGCGCCGCTGCCAAATGGGAATCCATCATTCAGTCGCCGATTACCGTCGTGATTGATGTGGATTTCGGGCCGGCTCTTTTCGGAACGCCGTTTCCTTCGTCGAATGTCATTGGCGGCACTGATCCGCAATTTCTGACGGGGCGGAATTTGTATGGCAATGTGCGAACAGCTTTGATCGGACAGGCGGCGACTGCTCGCCAAGCGGAAATTTTCAATGCCTTGCCGACCGTGTTGCCTACGGATTTGGGGACGACCGGCAATGTGTCTGCCCCGTCGGCGGTGTTACGAGCCTTGGGGCAGATCGCACCGGTGGCAAATCCTGACACCGAATCGTCAACGTTGGGGCCGCCGCCATCCACCGGATTCAATTCCAACTTTACTTTCGATTTTGATCCGACCGACGGCATTGACACCGACAAGACAGATTTTGAAGCCGTGGCCATTCACGAACTCGGCCATGCGCTCGGCTTTATTTCCAACGTTGGCGGCAGAGAGTCCGCTCCTTCGACGGCGGTCCTGGCTCCGACTGTGTGGGATTTGTTTCGCTTTCGTCCGGGCGGGCTGAGTTTCAGCGTCTTCAATTCCGGCAATCGAGTGCAATTGGCGGGCGGCAACCAGACTTATTTTGTCGGCGACGCTGAATTGCCGCTTTCTACGGCGACTACTGCCGGAACCGGCGGCGACGGTCAGCAAAGCAGTCACTGGAAAGACAACGGGCAAATTGGCACTTACACAGGCGTAATGGATCCGACTGCTGCTTCGGGCGAACGATTGACCATCACGGCCAACGACCTGACGGCGCTGAGTTTTATGGGATACAAGGTCAATCCCAACGCGACCGTCACCGAAGTGTTGTCTGTGGATGACGGTTCGCGCGAAGAAGTGTTGACGCTGACCAATGCCATTGTCGTCAACCGGTACACGCCGACGCGGTATCCGGCGACGTTGCAAAGCGTGCGAGTTCAGATTCCGCCGACATCGGACGGCAGTTCGCCGGTTGGCCAGATGATTCGCATTGTTGCTTTTGTTGATGCGAACCGAACCGGACAGCCGCCAGCGAACCCGACGTTGATCGTTGATCGTATGGTGACGATTCCGAATTTGCCGGGTTCGCGGTTTATCGAAGTGCCGTTGACGATTCCACTGACCAACGTGGCCGAATCCACCGCTCAGCAAAATCCGCCGCCGATCACGGCAGGCGATTTGTATGTCGGAGTTCAGTCAACCAACCCAAGCGTGTTGATCGCCGCTGATCGAACCGGCAAACAGCAAAATCGTTCGTTCGTTTCAACCAACAACTTCGGCAGTTTTGCGCCGCTGCAAGTCGGAACCAACCAGCCTGTGAATTTCATTTCGCGCGTGGTGTTGGCCGAATCGTTCGGCGCAACTCCTTCGCCAGCGTTGGCTGCAATCAGTCCAAGCGCGACAACGCCGGGCAGTTCGGCGTTCACGTTGTTTGTACAAGGCAGCAATTTTCAGCCGGGTTCGGTGGTGCGTTGGAACAACTCCGACCGGCAAACGACGTTTGTCAGCGGCACTTTGTTGCAAGCGCAAATTACGGCAAGCGACGTGGCCAGCGCCGGAACCGCCAGCGTCAAAGTTTTCACCGCCAACGTCGGCGAATCCGCAGCGGCAAATTTCAAAATCGAAGCCAATCGCCCGGTTCCGTCAATTGCTCGACTGTCGCCGGCTTCGCATGCAGCGGGGCTGACAGCACCTTTGGAACTGACTGTCTTCGGCGCGGATTTCACGGCTCAATCGGAGATTCGATACAACGGCAACGCGCGAACGACGGCTTTCGTCAACAGCACGCAACTGACGACGACTTTGCAGCCCGTAGATTTTGCCAGCGCCGCCGACAACAAAATCACTGTGGTGACGCCGGGTCCGGGCGGAGGCACATCCGCCGAACTCAGCTTTCCGGTGGTCAGTTGCACGCTGGCGCTTTCCACGACCAGCCAGTTGTTTTCGTCATCGAATTTGATAGTACCGACGAATCCTTTAACTGGCGGCATCGTCATCAATGCCAACAACGACGCTTGTCCGTGGGCGTTGACAGTGGGCGCTCCGTGGGTGACGTTGGTGTCGCCGCAAAACGGGCAAGGCAAAGGGAAATTCGTCCTGAGTTATTTGATCGAGCAAAACGCCAGCGCGACAGGCCGTTCGACCACGCTTGGCGTCAGCGGGCAAACGCTCAACATTCACCAACTTGCTCGCATCGGCACTGTGTCCGCTGCGCGGTTTACCGGGCCGCTGGCTCCGAATTCTATTGCCGCTTCGTTTGGCGTTGGGCTGGCCAGAAGCACTCAGGTCGCTACGACGCAGCCGTTGCCGACGACACTCAATGGCGTAAGTGTTTTTGTGATTGATTCGCGCAATGTTTCGCGGCTGGCTCCGCTGTTTTTTGTGGCGGACAGCCAGATCAATTTGCTGATCCCACCAGGAATCCCCGTCGGCAACTATTTTGTGCGAACACTGCTTGATGGGTCGTTTTTCGCCGATGGCATTGTCGCCATCAATTCGGTAGCTCCGGCGTTGTTCACGACGAATTCCAGCGGCAGCGGGTTGGCGGCGGCGGTGTTGTTGCGCGTCAAAGCCGACGGGGCGCAAATCTTTGAAGCAATCAGCCGGTTCGATTCAACCACCAACAGCGTCGTCCCTGTGCCGATAGATTTCGGAGCGGCGACCGACAGGTTGTTCCTTTTGCTGTTCGGCACGGGAATCGGCGGGCGTTCGTCGTTGAATGCTGTGACCGTTCAGGTTGGCGGCGAAACCGCTCCGGTTTCGTATGCCGGAGCGCAAGGGGATTTTGTCGGGCTGGATCAGATCAACGCCGAACTGTCGCGCAATCTGATTGGCAAAGGCTCTGTGACCATCAACCTGACGGTGGATGGGCGCACAGCCAATCCTGTGACAGTGACGTTCAAATAAATGTTGCGGTACAGGGAGCGTCAATGACCTGAGCCTGGCTCAATAGACGTTTTCAGAAAAACCAGGTCGCTAACACTCCCCGTACTGCAATGAATCGCAGAGAAAAACAGGTTTGAGCAAAGAAACAACGGCATCTGACATTTACTCCGATTACGACCGCTTCGCGTGGTTTTACAACCGGTATTGGGGGCCGGAATTTTCGTCGCCCGCGCTGGCGATTTATAACGTCTTGCTGTTTCCGCATCTTCCGGCGGAATGCCGTGTGTTGGATTTATGCTGCGGAACCGGACAGATTTCCGCCGGGTTGAGCGAGCGCGGATTTCGCGTAACCGGCCTTGACGGTTCAGAAGCGATGTTGCGATTAGCCCGGCAAAACGCTCCCGCAGCGGAATTCATTCACGGCGATGCTCGTTTGTTTCGACAGCCGCAACACTTTCAATGCGTCATTTCCGCCTTCGACAGTTTGAATCACATCATGGAGTTGGATGAACTGACGAAAGTTTTTCGCAACGTTTATGACTCCTTGTCCGACGACGGAATTTTCCTGTTCGATTTGAACATCGAAGACGCTTCGGAATTGTTGGGCAGCACGCTGGATATGATCGAAGACGATCATGTTTGCATCGTGCGCGGCAGTTACAATCAGATGAAAAAGTTGAAGCGATACGAAGTGACCATGTTTCAACTGGAAGATCGTGGCTGGCAACGAGCGGATTTGACCTTGTACCAGCGGTATTACTCAACCGATGAAGTTCTGGGAGCGTTGGCCGACGCCGGATTCCTGCGCGTGAAAACTTACGACGCGCGGCGCGAATTCGATTTCAACCTGAGCGACGGACGGATGTTTTATCTGGCCAGGAAATAGAAAATGGCAAAACCGCGAGTGAAAATTTGTTGCATCAGCAGCCTTGCCGAAGCCGAGATGGCGATTCGTTACGGGGCTTCGGCTCTGGGATTGGTGTCGGCCATGCCCAGCGGGCCGGGCGTAATTGCGGAAGACTTGATCGCCGAAATTGCCGTGCGCGTCCCGCCTCCGGTTGCGACTTTTTTGCTGACCAGCAAACAGGACGTGAATTCGATCATCGAACAGCAGCGCCGTTTGCGAGCCAACACAATTCAAATCGTTGACCGATTGGAGCAGGGAAGCTACGACGATTTGCGTTCGGCTTTGCCGGGAATTTCGTTGGTTCAGGTGATTCACGTCACCGGCGAAGAATCGGTTGACGAAGCTCTGTCGGTCGCCGCGCACGTGGACGCCATTCTGCTGGATTCCGGCAATCAGAAACTGGCGGTGAAAGAACTTGGCGGAACCGGACGAACGCACGATTGGACGCTCAGCCGGAAAATCCGCGAAGCCGTCACAGTGCCGATTTTTTTGGCGGGAGGCTTGAAGCCGGAAAATGTCGTTGATGCGATTCAGGCGGTCGAACCGTTCGGGCTGGATTTGTGCAGCGGAGTTCGGACGGATGGAAAACTGGATGAAGCGAAGCTGGTGCGTTTTTTTGAATGCGTGGCTGGCGCGTAAGTTTCAGGTGATGTCTTGCCAACGCGCGGCGGGAACGAATAGCGAAAGATGTTTAGGATTGGATGTCGCCACGACAACTTGATCGCCGTCTTCGATCAGCAATAAAGCCTGAGCGGCAAGGATCATGTCTGCGTCGAGCGACTGGTCGGAAGCAGTTTGTTGACCGGTCTGTCTTGCCTGCGCCCAAAGTTCAGCGGCTCTCATCATCGTTTCTGTTGTGATTGCCAGATAACTCAACTTGGACTTCACAATGTTCAAGCGCGCAATGCCATTGAGTTTTCGCGCTCTGATCAATTCGCGCCGCACTTCGTAATCGGCAATTTCGGAAACAAGCACCAAATCGCCTTGGAATTCGCGCTCACGAACCCATTCGCGGCAAGACTCCGCTTCGGTTGATGTGTTTGGATTGGACACCAGCCCCAGCGGACCGGAATCAAGCAGGATCAGTTTGCTCATCTGGAAAAATCAATCGAGCGCCTTGCGCGGCTCTGGTTTCGTTCAATGCCCGTTTCAAAAATGCCAGCGTCTCGCGCTGTTCCGCTTCATCGAATTCATCCAGTTCCGCCAGCAAAGATTTGGCGGCTTCGGGATCCGCTTTTCTAACGGTTAAACCTGCTGAACGCCTGAGTCTTGGCGCAGCATTCGCGGCGCGATTGGTTGAGTTTGTTTTCGCAATTTCTTCAGCGATTGGAATCGGCCTGTTCATTACTTGCACCTCCTTTGTTGGACTGGCGCGAATTCTAGCACAGCAATCCCGTGACTTCTTTGTCGAACAAGCGAAACTCCGGTCAGCTTTGAAAGCTGACCGGAGTTTCCGCGATTGCGTTTCGGCTTTCAGCCTGGAAAGGCGGCCTAGAAAGTGAATTTCACTGACAGTTGCACCTGACGCGGATCGCCCACGCCCTGTCGCAGGAAGCCGTCGAAATTGAACAACCCGACAGTCGTCAGCGGGTTAATCAGGTTGTCGTTGTTCAACGTGTTGAACATCTCGATGGTTGGGACGATGGAAAACCGGTCGCCTCCGAAGCGGCGCGAAAGGCTCCAATCCAGCGAGAAGTATTCGTTGTTTTTACGCGCGGTGTTGCGATTGAGCGCGGCACGAACGCCGGGCGTGATCGGTTGTGCGCTGCGTGCCTGGATGCGGACGCTGCTTTCCACCTTGCCGGGCAATTCGCTGTTCATCGAAAAATTGAACTTGTGGCGAATGTCGCGGTCGGACAAGGCGTAATCCAGGAAGAGGCGGTTGATGTCGAACGCACGGTCAGAGAAAGGATCGCGTTCGTTGGAATCGTCATCGTAATCGTACGAGTAAACATAGTTTCCCTCGAACTGGAATCCTTTGCTGAACCGTTTACGCATTCCCAGCGTCACGCCGCGATACAGCGATTTACCGACCGAACTTGTGACGAACACCTCGCCAAGCTGCGGCGAAAAGATGCCGCTGCGATTGACGTTCAGGAATCGCGTCAGATGAACGCCTTTCGAGTGGGTGTAATCCAGATAGACCGCCAGATTGCTGGCGACTTCCTGTTCAAAAGCCACGTTGGCGGTGTAAATGCGCGGATTTTCGTAATCGCGGCTGAACACGCGAACGCCTGAAAACAACGGGAACTGGCCAGCCGGGACTTTGGTCGGAACTGTGACGTTCGGCCAGGTCGGGCCGGGAACCCCCGCCGCGATGATGTCCGAATTCAGGAAGATCGTCTGTTGCTGAACGCCGTTGGTTGTGATCGAACCGACTTGCGTCAACATATTCTGGCGAGCGTTGTAAATTCCGGCGCTGGCTCGAAACACGGATTTTCCGTCTTTGGCCAAATCCCACGCCAGGCCGACGCGCGGCTGGAACATCTTGTATTGATCCGGCAGCGTGCCGTCCGACGGGAAACGCGAATCTTTCAGGAAAGCTCCATAAGCTGTTGATTGCGGCGAAACAGTCATCGCCGGAAACAACTGAGCTTCCCAACGCAAACCGTAACTTAACGTCAGGCCTTGAACGGCCTGCCATTTGTCCTGAATGAAAAGCGAATACTCTTCGTTGTCAATGTTCGAAGCGCCAGTGGCGTCTGTCGCCGGGCCGTCGAGCGCAGCACCCTGTAAATACAGCAGCAACGGGCCTCCGGTTGAAGTCGAACCAGCCGGGCAAGCCGCCGTCGCTGCAACGTAAGCGCCGTTTGAGCAGCCTTTGATGTTCGGGCCAAAGCCTGCTCCAAGACTGGCGGGCGAAGCGTAGCGCAGGAATCCGGTCACGCTGTCGAAAATGTAACGACCGTTGAAGAATCCTCGGAAGACTTGCACGTTGTTGCTGTGCGTCCAGTCGCCGCCGAGCTTGACTGTGTGGTTGCCGGAAATGATCGAGAAGTTATCTTTCAACTGCCAGCGTTGGAACAGTTCGTCAATGTTCGGCCCCAGGAAGAACGGATTGCCGAACCGGAAGCTGGTGGCAAACCCCATTGCCGTGTCGGCAGGGATGTTCGATTGAGTCGCCGAACGCGGACGATCTTCGCGCAGGTACGTGGCGTGAAATTCGTTGACTCGCGTCGAAGAAAACGTCGTGAACAGGTTCAAGTTGAACGCATGAATTTTGCCGGGGCCTTCCGTGCCGTTGGCCGAATTGCCGTAGGTCGGCACATCGAAGGTTTCGTTTTCCTTCTTCGACCGGTTGAAGTTGTACGACATCGAAAGTTCGTTGGCCGGGTTCAGGTTGAAATTCAACTTGCCCAAAAATGCCGACGTGTTGATCGGTTTTTTCAGCGGCAGGCCTTCGTCCTGATTGCGCGAGGTTTTGAAGAAGTTGATCAGCGCCAGTCGCTGACAATCGGCGCTGCCGTTGATCAAAGCTTCGTTGGCCTGAATCGTCGGCGTTTGCACCGAACACGGCGAGCCGATTGGCGCGCTCAGGTTTGGGCGGGTCAGGTTGCCTAAAATTTGTTCAAACGCGCCGAAGAAAAAAGCTTTTTCTTTGACGATCGGGCCGCCGATGTTGCCGCCGAACTGTTCGCGGTGGAAATCCTGCAACGGTTTGCCGTCGGATGTATTGGAGGTCAAAGCTTCCAGCCGCTGGAAATGAAACACGTCGCCGCGCAATTGGTTGCCGCCGGATTTGGTGATGGCGTTGACGAATCCGCCGCCCGCGCGACCGAATTCGGCGCTGGCTCCGGAGGCGATGACCTGAAATTCCTTGATCGCTCCGATGGGAATATCAATCGCGGCGCGCTGGCCGCCGGCCTGTTCGGCGAAAAATCCGTTGTTGTAATCGCCACCGTCCAGGCTGATGTTGTTGAAAATTCCGCGCTGGCCGTTGAAGTTGATTTCGTCGCCATCGGGGCCTTGCGTGATACTGACGCCTGGAGTCAGCGTCAACAAATCTTCAAACTTGCGTCCGAGAATCGGTGTTTTGCTGATCGCTTTTTCGTTCAGCGTCGTGCTGGATTCGATTTTGACCGTATCCACTGTCGGAGTCGCCGTGATGGTGACACGTTCTTGAACGGCTGAGACTTTCAAACTCAGGTTCAGGTTGATCGTCTGGCCTACGGTCAGGGCGATGTTCTGCTGTTCCAGAGTTGCATAACCCTGTTTTGTCACCGTCAAGGTGTATCTGCCGGGTTGCAATTGCAGAAACACAAAACGTCCGCCGTCATCGGTGGTCAGGTTTTTGGTTGAATTGTTGTCGAGATTGTTGACTGTAACTGTGGCTCCGGCGATGACCGCCCCGGCTTGATCGTTGACCGTGCCCTGAATCGCGCCAGTCGTGCTTTGCGACTGAGCCAGCGCAGTCGAAATCAAGGCGAACGAGAACAGCAAAAGCATCACTGACAGCCTGAAAGTCTGTTTCATAATGTTTTTCTCCTGAAGGGAAATGTTGTTGGTTGTTTCGATCCTGTGTTTGTTATGCGCACTGCTGCGGCGCGCACGTCTGGTTGAGTCTTTAAGTACAGCAAAGCGTTATAAATTGTGATTAGTTGACGGCGGGGATTCTAAAGACCGACGGCAGATGTGGCAAGCGCGAGCCAGCAGCAGGATTTGCTCTGCCGCTGGCTCTATTTGGTTTACTTGCTGATGGATTTCAGCATCTTCTGAAAATCAGCTTGAACGGCAGCCATGGTTTTGGCCGGGCCGGTCATTTTGAAAAAGACCTCGCCGCCCGGAGCTTCGACAATTGCGCCGAGCAGCCGATAGCCGGTTTTTTTGGTCGAAGGTTGTCCCATCGCCATTCCGCCTCCGGCATAGGTTCCGGTCAGATCAACCGTTGTCACGGTCATTCCATTGATGGTTTCCTTGCTTTGTTTGGCTTTGTTGGCTGACGAACTGCCGTCGGCTTGTTCAAACTGCCCAATCCAGCGATCAATGTTGGCTTGGACTCCACCGCCTATGCCGCCGTCGAACACCGCGCATTCAGCGCCTTCACTGTCATCTTTGGCAGGTGGAGTGATGTAGGTCGCCGCGCGCATTCCGCTGGCGCCTTTGTTTTCCCAGCCCGAAGGCGGTGTCCATTTCAAACCGCTGCCGCCGCCGGATTGCATCGGCACGGTCGCTCCCGCCGAAGTAGGCGCCGAACCGGAACCGTGTCCCACGGCAACTCCCGAAGACGATTGCCCAGTAGCAGATTGCGAAGAACCGGATGTTGACGGTTCACCGGAAGCGATTGGCTTCGGCGCATCCGCACACGCTGCAAGGAAGAGTAAGCTTGAAAATAAAATTACAGTTGAGCGCCAGTTTGCGCTGGCAAAATTGAACTTCATAAAACTCCTTCTCAGGTACGCCCGCGCCCTCGCAGGCAGGTTTGCAAAATAGTGAGCTTGCCCGCGAGGGCGCGGGCGTACCCATCAGGCTTCTTTGGGAGGAGCCGATTTACCTTTGAATAATAACAAGAAGATCAGCAAGATCGCTGCCGCAAAAATCGCCGGTTTGCCCCACAGCGGTTTCCATTCGATGGCTTTCAATTCAGCTTTTTGCAAGGAAGTTTGCTGGTCTTTGCTGGCGTCAGTGCGAATGGTTTGAATGGTTTTGGCCAGTTCTTCCTGGATTTTTTTCTTTTCGGAATCAGGGCTGGCGGCCAAACGGGCTTCTATCGCTCGAACGGCGTCTGCTTTCTCCGGCAAGATTTGCGCCACCCAGACCGAAGCGGGAGGCGTGTGCTGCGTTTCAACAATACCGGCGACTTTGGCTCCAATGGCCATTCCCAAACCGAGCGTGAACAGCACCAACAGTCCTTGTGCCTGAGCGCGAATCTCTTTGGGCGCAACCTGATCGGTGTAAATCTGTCCGGTGACGAAAAAGAAGTCGTAACAGATGCCGTGCAGGACAATGCCTCCAATAATCATCCAACGAATTTCGTCGGGCGCTCCGAACGAAAACAGAGCGTAACGAATGACCCACGCCAACATTCCCACTGCCAGCATCCATTTGACGCCCAGCTTGCGGAAAAACAACGGCATCACCAGCATAAAGAAAATTTCCGACATCTGGCCGTAAGACATCGTCTGGCCAATCGGCAATCCGGTCATTTCAACCACGCGGCTGGTGATCTGGTAATAAAACGCCAGCGGGATGCAGATCAAAAACGACGACAGCATAAAAATGAAATACGACCGGTCTTTCAGCAGTGCCAGCGCATCCAGCCCTAGAATTTGGCGCGCCGAAACTTCACCGGTTTTGACTGGCGGAGTGTGCGGCAACATGAAGCAATACAGCCCCAGCAATAACGCCGCGCCTGCCGTCAGGTAAAACATTGAAACTGTGGTTTCCCATTTCAGTGCGGTCAGCGCCAATCCGGCGGCGATCCAGCCAATAGTCCCCAGCACGCGAATGCTGGGAAAATCTTTTTCGGCGTCGGAGATGTTTTTCATCGCCAAGGTGTTCGACAGTGCCAGCGTCGGGAAGTAAGTCAACTGATACGCAAAAATCACCCAATTGATAGTGCCGGGAGATTGACCGCCAGTCATCATCGTCGTGGCAAAAAACATGATGGCTGCGCCCAGCAAGTGCATCACGCCCAGAACTCGTTGAGCGGGGAAGAATCGGTCGGCCACCATTCCCACAAAAAACGGCGAGATCATTCCCGCAATCGGTCCGACGGCGAACGTCCAGCTAAAATCATCGGCGTTGAAGCCAATCGTTCTCAGATAATTTGGTGCGGTGACATACCACGCGCCCCAGACGAAAAACTGCAAGAACATCATCGCCGACAATTGCAGGCGGATTTTCGCATTCATAAGGTTGTGTCTCTCGCTTTGTGTTGGAGTTTGAAATCGTTGGTGACGCTTTCGGTGAAAGCGCGGCGGATTCTACCTGACTCGTTTGGCGAAGGCGAGCCATCAACCCAGCCGAAAGAAAGTTTGTTTTACCTGCTTGCCATACCAGACCGGATTGAGTAAAAACCGGTTGCAACACTTTCCGGACACACGATTCAAACCTTCATTAAACCTGTTGCGTGATAAGGCGCGAAGGTCGAAAGGCGATAAAAGCC
>CADECP010000012.1:76513-171853 GCA_902825875.1 uncultured Acidobacteriota bacterium | reverse complement strand
CACCGCATCACCGCATCACCGCATCACCGCATCACCGCATCACCGCATCACCGCAGAAGTGGTGCAAGTTTTTTCAGAGTTATGTGGGAATGCCACACTACATAATGATGCTATGAGTCTCGGTTTAGTCAGACCGAGTACGTTACTTCAGACGCAGCCGTAAAGTGATCCGAGCCAATGTTGGCAAGAGGCTAAGGGCGACAGCGAGATAGCAATCGTTGATGTTATAGGTGTGTCTTCTACCATAGAATGCTCAATAGACTGGGAAACAATCGGCCTGCTCTGAATTTCCATCAACCTTTTTTTCTGGAGATCAACCAAATGAAGAAAAAGATCAGTCTCAAGTTGTCTGCGCTCCTTGTTGTCTGTTTGATATCGGTGTTTTGTATTCAGATGCCAATTCCGGCGCAGGCAGATGGTGTTTGCACGGATAACTTAGAATTTTGCGAAGCAGGTTGTTCGAGCGGTAATACCTGCTGCTTCGACCGTTGTTGGAATGAGTTCGTTGATTGCGATAAAAGCGGTAGGTTTGAGAAAGTTGACGTGTCAGGGTGTCCTGTAACCTAAAATCAGGGTCTTGATCGCTTTTTCCCTGAAAGGTGGTGAATTCAGATCGTTCTGAGGAACGGAATCAATCAAGTATTTTCAGTTGATTCCCAACACCACATTGTTGAAGTGCAAAACGCCGAAGTGACGCGGAGAGGCAACAGGCGTAAGGTTAATCTCCGCGTTGCTTTGGCTATAAGCTTAACTCCACAACTCAAAATTATTGGTTCGATGAACCTTAACTTTGCCTTGTTCTATTCGCGCCATTTGAGGAAATTATGAAATATCTTGGTTTTGCAATTGTAATGACTATTGTAATTTCCGTGCCTGCATTTCGTGCCCAAGCCAAACCTGGGACGCAGAATCCGCAACAAAAAAAGACATCTTCTAAAGAATCAACGCCACGTTCATTGCCTTCTGAAAAAGAGAAACAGGTCAGACAGGGTGAAACCAGAAAACCTAATGAAACGGCGGCGGTGTCAACATCTCCGATACCCAGAGAAGAGAGGTTATCAGCGGCGGTAGCTCTTGCTCTTTTTATTGGCACACAGGCGGATGTTGATGACCCGCTCGACGAAATCAGGATCAGGCTGGAAAGCGCGAAGCTCCTAACCAAAATAAAGCCGAATGAAAGTTCGCACATTGTGGCTCAAGCCGAAGACTTGCTTCTGGAACGCAAAAAGAAAGAGCAAAGCGAAGACGGACAAATCAAGATCGCCGCGCTTGAGCGCGAACTCATTGCTCTTTACAGCAAGCTTGATCCAGAAAAAACAGAGAAATTTATCCAGAGTTCGCTTGATGTCGCGGCGGAAAATATCAGGAAATTACATGCCGGTAATAGCTCTATAGCAGCAAAGGCACGAGCGGAAAAAATGGCGGAACTAGCAGCCGCATTGATTGATAATGCTATTCCCACTGGTGTTGACCTGATTCTAAATAGCGTAGCCGAAACCGGAAGAGTTGCGAATGCTTTCGTCAGGCCCTTTCGAAAGGCACTCATTGACCCTGCGATGAGAGAGATTATGTCTGCCCGAATTAAGCAGGCGCTTTCAGGAAAGATTGTCGCTGAACCGAATGAATTATCGATGTTAGCGACTTTTGTAATCGGCATAACTGGCAGAGACGATGCCTATTCGACGATCAATGCCGCAATTCTTGAATTGGAGATAAATTCCCTCAGACATATCGAAGCGACTCTTCGCGCTACTCGTGAGCAGGAGCGTTCGGCCTCTTATGCCAATAACGCTTTGGACAATCTATTCGGACTTTTTACTTCGCGTCTGCGTGGCTTGTATTCCAAGTGGCTGCCTGAGAGGCTTAAAGATGTCGATGCCAGTCTGGAAAGTATTCAAGAATTGGTTTCCTTCAAAATCGGAGAACGCAGCGAACGGGCACAAGCGGAAACCTTTGAGGAAAAACTCGATAAAGCTTCTGCCATCGCCTCCGGTTCAAAGCGCGAAAGGGAACTGATTAATTTGGCGTTTGACGTTTTGAATGGCTTTATCAAAGACGAGAAATACTCGCGCGACCAGATGGTTGATAAAGTTCTCCATCTGCTTAATACAAAAGAAAGCAAGGCGTTCGTGGAAGATGGGAAGATCGTCACTGACATCAAGGCGCTGATAAAAGAAAAGAACTTTTCTCAAGCTGCAAACGAAGCCCGGCGCATATCGCGCGATGATTGGCGGGCGCAGGTGCTTACTGGCGTGGCAAGCTGTCTGGATAAAACAAGCGATAAAACAGATCAGGAAGTTGCTTTGCTACTTTATTCGAATGCACTGGATGTTCTTAATGCCAGCAAGCCCGGCACTGCGATAATCAGGACAACTTTGAAAATGGCGGAACGGTTTTATGAAAAGGATTTGTCTGAAGGACGCCGATTATTGAATGTGGCGGTCAGATTCGCCAATCAAACGAGCTTCTCAGAAAAAGGCTATCGCTTTCCATTCGATAAAAACATTTTTGCAGGCATAGGAATGATTGAAATGGCGCTGGGGTTTGAGCCTGAGCGTATTCAGGATGCGCTGCGAGATATTGAGATTGGAAAAATGGCTCAACTCGACTGGCCGGTTTTGCATGACGCCAGCAACATTATCGAGAATAGAACCTTGCGTGCGATGTTCCAACTGAAAATGTGCGAAGGCGTCATTAGTCAGGCTTCCAAAGAGGCGAAGAAAGGCGAATAGAGTTCTCTGAAAAAGGAGGCCAACGCTATGGATAAAATCCTGGATAGAGCTGTCAGCATAGCAATCATCATTGTTTCCATTGTTTTTGTCGGAGTGGTGATTCACAAGTATTTGATTGCCGATAAAGGCTCGTCAGCTTCTGCTGCCGAGGTTCCGCTTGGGAAGAAACTTGATTTGCCGGACGTAAACTGGGAAGCCAATGGTCACACGGTTGTTGTTGCGTTACAGAAAGGCTGCCATTTTTGCAGTGAGAGTGCGCCTTTTTATCAGAAGCTGAACCAGGAAATGTCAGGCAAGCAGAATGTGTCCATTGTCGCCGTGCTGCCCGACACTGTTGAAAACAGCCGCGAGCATCTGAAGAAACTCGACGTTTCGTTTAATGAAATCAAGCAAGCGCGGCTCAAATCCGTGTTGGTTTCGGCCACGCCCGCATTGCTTGTCGCGGATAAAACCGGAACGGTCATTGCCGGGTGGGTCGGCAAACTTTCTTCTGACAAGGAAGGCGAAGTCATAGAAACCATAATTCGACTCAGCCGGGCCAGGTAGCGCCATGAAGCGCACAAAGCCGAACTTTCCATTGAAGCCTTACGACAAGGCAACGTGGTGGCCTGGGACGGCAGCATCGGAGCCTTCGCCGTATTGATCGCCGCCAGCAATCAATACATCGGATATGACTCCGCAGGCCAACACATCTCCGCCGCGCTCGGCGTGAAGACGCTGACAGTGTTTGTCAGCGTGAACAACACGACCTTCGCCGAACGCTGGCGGCCTTTTGGAAAAGATCGGATTGACGTGTTGGAGGTGCTGACGGAGCGAGTGGCCACGTCCAAAGAAAACGAAGCGATTTTTGATAAATGCCTAGCCTTGCTTCGTGAGCTAAAAGCGAAAAACCCTGTAGTGGATAGCAATTTTCATACAGGGCTTTCTGGCTGACTGCAATCTTAGATCGCTTTTCATTGGCGTGTCTGGATTATCAGGCGCTATTGAACTGTAAATGTGGGACAATTTTCCAAATTGTCCCATAGACCAAAGTGAAAACTGATTTAGTACGCATGAAAAATTAACTTCCCGGTTTGTAGATGCCATCAAGTAACCCCTCAGCGTCTGCAACACGCGGGCGAATTGTATAGTTCCATTGAGGGCGGACAGTGTGATGTTCAAGAAGGTTGTCCAGTCCCGGTTCAAACTGATCTGGCTAAAAAGGCGATGCTCAATCGGATCCCAATTCGAGCAGCCGCGCGGGTAATGTTCACCGTAATTTTTCAATTCGGTAAACCGGGAACTACGGTTTGATGAGCAATGTTTGGGATGACCTCGACCCGTTAGCCGTATATTGCTGAAAGCGAGACTCATTGCATCAAGCCTCTTTCGCAGTAGCTCACAAACTCTCCAGCCAATTCCAGCGCGGCCTGCGCTGAAGCTTCATCAGCCGATCCGGATTTCACCGCTTCAAACGTTGCCTGCAAGTTCTTCCACGAACCGCCGGTTTTGCCCGAAAGCACGAACAGGTTTTCAAATTCCCACAACGCTTCCAGTGACGTGAATGGGTCAACCAGTTTTTGATACAGCGGCACGCGCGCGGCTGCGGCTGCGGTTTCGTAGGCTTCCACCAGGACTTGTTCGTAATTGCCGTGCAGCAAATAAGCCTTCGTCTGTTCCAGTTTGTTTTGTGCGGTTTCAAAAGTCGGCACGACTTCGGCGATGGTTGTTCCGGCGCATTCTCCGCGAATGCCTGAACGCACGGTGAAGCGTTCGTTTTCGTGGCCGTAATCGTCGTAAAACTCCGGGTTGGTGTCGAATGCCGGAATGGTTTTGAGCGGTTCCAGCACTTCTTTGACGCGGGCGTCGCCAATGCGTGCGATGAAGCTGTTGAAGTCTTCGTCGGCCAATTTTTCTGCATCGTGCAGTTTGAACAGAGTCTCGACGACGTTGATGGCATTGCGAGCAGGGAAGCGTCCGTAAACTTTGGCTGCTTGCGGCTTGCCGTGATTCGATTGCCCGCCCAGAAACAGCAAATGCGCCGGAAGATTGTGGCCTTCGTGCGAAACGGCAGCGGCGTGGAATCCGATGTTGGCGACGGCGTGTTGCGCGCAGCCATTCGGGCAGCCGGAGATTTTGATTCGCATGTGGCGATTGGCTTCGCGGTAAGGCTCAAGCGCGCCGGTAAAAAAAGATTCCGAAATTGCATTGCCCAAGCCTTTGGCCGAAGCGATGCCCAATCGGCAGGTGTCGGCTCCGGGACAGGCTGTGACATCGGCGACGGTTTCGGCTCCGGCGTCACCCAGCGAAATGCCGCGAAGTTCTTTGTATAACTCCGGCAAATCTTCGACGCGTACCCAAGGGAGAAAGAGGTTTTGTTCGATTGAAACTCGCAGTTCGTTTGAAGAAAACTTGCGAGCGACATTGGCCAAATCGCGCGCTCGGTCAGAAGTGATGTCTCCGAGCTTTGTGCGAACATGAACTCCGCGAAAACCTTCGACGCGATGCGCGATGACTGAATCCTGCGCCCATTGCTGGTAATCGGCGTCGTTTGTCAGCGGATGCAACACGTTCAGATTTTGACCGGCGACCAATTCTGGCTCAACTGCATCTTCCAGGAAGTCTTCAATGGGCGGCAGTTCGCCAATGATCTGGCGTTCGGCGTCCACTTCAGCTTTGAACTTGTCCCAGCCCATCGAATGAACCAGGAACTTCATGCGAGCTTTCATTCGTTGTTTGCGTTCGCCGTATCGGTCAAAGATGCGAATGACCGCCGTCGTGAAATTGAACATTTCTTCGACCGGCAAAAATTCGCTGTAAACGTGAGCGATCATCGGGCCGCTGCCCATTCCTCCGCCGACGTGGACTTTGAAACCACGACGAAGCTGGCCGTTTTCTTCGCGCACGACGGCGTGGAATCCAAGATCGTGAAAAGCCAGCGCAGAGTGATCTTCGGCGCAGCCTTCAAACGCGAACTTCATCTTTCGCCCCATGTTCTGGTTGTGTTTGTTGCGGAGCAGGAATTTGAACAGCGCGCGCGTGTACGGATAAACGTTGAAAACTTCGTTGTGCGAAACTCCGGCGCGATAACAGGCTGTGATGTTGCGGACGGTGTTGCCGCAAGCTTCGCGCGTGGTGATGCCGACTTCTTCCAATTCGCGCAACAGGGCAGGCGCATTTTCCAGCATCAGGTAATACAACTGAGCGTCTTCGCGCGTGGTGAAGTGAATGAAGCCGCTGGCATATTTGTCGGCGACATCGGCCAACCGAGTCAGTTGATCTGCATTCAAGTATCCGCCGGGGATTTTGATGCGCTGCATCTGAACGCCTTCCTGTCGCTGGGCGTAGGTTCCGTATTGAAGCCGAAACTTCTGCATCTTGGTTTCGCCGACCAAACCGGCTCGGAATTTTTTGATCTGCTGTTCGTAATTGGCCAGTTCATCTTCAATGAATTCGGGAATCGTCGAAGCCTGTGACTGGGTAGAAGTCGCGTTCATTTTTCTCCTGGATTTGTTTGCGCTGTCTGCAAAATAAAAACGCTCCGGTTTCTGTGATTGAAACCGGAGCGCCTGTTGGTTTTCTTTGTGTAGCAATCTCAACCTGTGATGTCTGCTGGCAGCCGGTTTTCATCGGTTTTAGCCGGACAACAACAACACATCTTTACGCCGCTGAATTGAGCGGCGATGTCAGTTTGTCTGAATTTGAAGGCTCGATAAGTCATTTGAAAGTCGGTTTTGAATTGGTCAGACCGAAAATACTGAGCCGATGTTTTTTTGTCAAACTGACGACAGCCAGCGAAAAAAACTTTACCGTTTGATGCCGTAAATTCCGCGAACTTCTCCGGCGCCAATGCGCGAATTGTTCAGGCTGCGGGTTTGCGGGATTCCAAGCATCAAATCGCCCGGCTCTGAGGCGTTGAAGTTCGTAATCGCCAATCCGCCAGAGCCTAGCCGGTCGCCGGAATCGGCTCCGATGACCATGTAATCGGCTTGTCTGGTTGCCAGATCAATCACAGCGGGCAAGCCGGTTTTGGCTCCGAAAATTACGTAAACCGCTCCGAGCGGATCACGGCGCGGATCGCTGATGTCTGCTCCGGGCGCTCCGACTGCCAGGTCTGTGACGCCGTCGCCGTTGAAATCTCCGACAGCCAGCGAAGAACCAAGCGCGTCGGGATGTTGATCCTGAATCGCGCCCGCGCCGTAAATGCTCAAATCCGCAGGGCGGCCTTGCAGCGAGGTTCCACCGTAAATGACGAACACGGCTCCGGAACCTTGCCGAGTTTGGCTGGCGTCAGCGCCTGCGGCTCCGATTATCAAATCAGACCTGCCGTCACCGTTCAGATCGCCCATTGCCAGTTTCGATCCGAGATTGTCGTTTTCGCCCGTGCCGAACAAAATCACCGAAGCCGCTTGCGTAGCGGCTTTCACGCCTTCAGTGGCGACGACCGTCAGAATGTAAACATTGCCGCTGCCACTGATGCCGTTCGGACTCGCCAGCGGAGCGCCGACGGCGATGTCGGCCAAACCTTCGCCGTTGAAATTGCCAACGGCGAGAGACTGACCAAGCTCCCAACCGGCGGCCTGGCCTGTGACCATGTAAGTCGGCGATGTGTTGGCAAGGTTGATTGTTTGAGCAAATCCGGGACTGCCGAAAAAGACCAGAATTGCGCCTGCGTCAGTCAGCGAATTCGTACCGGCTGGCGCGTCGTAACCCGGCGCTCCGACAATCAAATCATCGGCAGCGTTTCCTTTGGCGTAAACAGTCGCAGACGCCACGGTCGTTCCCAGCATCAGGCTTCGCTGGGAACCGAGAATGGTCGCGCCTGCCAGCTTGCCAGCGGTGTCAGCGGTGTTCGCAATCATGTTGCCGAACACGACATAAATTTTTCCGGCGTCAGGGAAATCGCCGACATTCGCTTGTGGCGCTCCGATGACCAAATCCTCTTTACCGTCGCCGTTGATGTCGCCGATGGCCAGACTGGTTCCCAGATGATCGTCGGCAGATTCGCCGGAAATTTCCACGTCGGCTTTTTGCTGAGCCAGATCAATCTGTCCGTTCAGTCCGGCTCGGCCAAAAAAGACGTAAACCTTTCCGCTGTCTTGCCCCGCGCCATTGGCAAAGGGCGCTCCGACCGCAATGTCAGGCACGTTGTCGCCGTTCAAATCGCCCGTCGCAATTTCAACACCCAGAGCATCTCCGCCGTCGCCGGTTTGGTTGGCCGAAGTTCCGGCTGCGCCAAAGGCTGTGAACTGGGAATTTTCACGGTTCAGATCGCGCACGATGTCAACGACCGTAATCTGAACCGTTTTGGTTTCCGTGATCGGAACTGGCGAATTGATCGTCGCCCGAAATGTGATGTTGTATGTTCCAGCCTGCGATATATCCGGCGTCCATTTGAACTGAGTTGTGTTGACTGCCGGGCTGCCGACTGTGGCTCCGGTTGGAATTCCGCTGACGGTGATTGTCACAGGGCCGGTCGCTGCCGGGTTGGTCGCCGAAACGTCAAAGGTCAATTGCTGCAATTCATTGACAGTTTGAGCGGACGGCACGTTCAAGCTGGAAACATCATTCACCGTAATGCGAACGTCTTTCATCTCGCTGGCCGCAGGCGACGCATCGTCTGTTGCCTTGAATGTGATGGTGTACGTTCCCGCCTGTGTGAAATTCGGTGTCCAGCGGAATTGCATTCCTCCGCCGGAAGCGGCGGCAGTGAACGTTGCGCCTTCGGGCAACGTGCTGGCCGTGATGGCGATCTTTTGATTGATGTCAGGATCAGCGGCTGACACTACGAATTGAAGCAACTGGCCTTCGTTGACGGTTTGCGCTTCTGGAACAGTCAGCACCGGCGGATCATTGACCGGTCGAACCGTAATCACCACGGTTGCTGGCGGGCTTTCCAGCTTTCCGTCGCTTGCCGTGAATGTAAACCGATCCGTGCCGTTGAAATTCAAATTGGGTTTGTACGTCAGGTTTGGCGCTGTTCCGGTCAACGAACCGTTGGCTGGTTGCGACGCAACCTTGTACGTCAACGGATTGTCGTCCGGGTCATTGCCGCCCAATTTGATGTCCACCATCGTGTCTTCATCCAACGTGACCGTCTGAGCCGCTCCGGTCGGTGCTTGATTCACGTCGGTGACAACAAGCGCCAGAGTATCGGTCGAAGTTGCGCCAAGATTATCTCTAGCCGTAACTGTGATGGTGTAATTGCCTGCGTCTTTGAAGCCGGGCAAAAATCTCAGGTAGTAACTGCTTGCACTGGGGCTTAACCCGATTCTGGCCAACGAGACGAAACTGGCACCGGAAACACTGGTTTCGGCAATGACGTTGCCAGGATCACGATCCTTGATCGTCATAATCAGCTCAGTCGTTTTGCCTTCAGCAATTGTCAGCCTGTCTGGCAGGTCAACATCGGGCGGATTATTTTTGGTTTCATCCGGCAAAATCAGATCAGGCATTTTGGTGATGTCGCCGAGTTTGGCTGGCGCGCTGACGTTCGGAGTTTTAACGACATTCAGCGTCGGCAGCAAAACTGAGCCTTCCACAGTCACAATTTCTCCATCAGTGACAGGGATGTAACGCAGAACATAACTGCCGTTGCCGTCGGTGATGGCAATTTGTCCTTTGCTTCTGACCAGTGCTTTGGCCACTGGTTTGCCAGTCGTATTGACCACACGGCCTGTCAAAGTCGTCGTATTGCGAAGAATTGAGGCAAAGTAATAGCTGGTGACTTTGATGGTGTCGGTGTCGGTTTCTATTCGCATGCCATCGGCGGAAACTCTGGCTCCGCCTTTGATTTCGACAAATCGCCCCGCCTCTCGGTCAAACCCGAACAACGTCAGCAAAGCTCCTGACGGGAACCTGTCTGTGTTCGGCATAATCAGTTTTGCGCCGGGATCCAATGTGTAATTGAATGGCGTGATTTGAACGATGGCCGCGCTGTGAAATCCCAGCGGCAATTCAACCGGCGTGCGCGCGTTTCTGAGCGGCGTCAGCGTCAATTTTGCAGAGTTCTGACCGCTCGGCCCGGTGATCTTGGCTCCTGGCGGAACGATCAATTGATATTCGTCGGTTTGAATGCTGACTGGTTGAGGGCTTGGCTGGGCTTGCGGTTGGTTGTTGTCGCCGTTGGATTCGTTTTCGCCAAGTGACGAACCGCCAATGGTTCCGCTGCCGCCGGTTTCCTGCTGCAAGGCGATGTTGCGCGAAAACTGATTGTCGCGGTTAGCCTGAGCAGTGATCTTCAACGAGATTTGCGGATAAGGCGGAGAGCTTGGCAGCGACGTTCCGTCAATTTCGACAAAATGAACTCCGGATGCAACGTCCGGCAATACAAACGATCCGGTTGAACTGGTCGTCGTCGTGATTGGCGAACCGGAAAGTTTGACCGTCACATTGCTGAGCGGCAATCCGGTTGTGTTTTCGACAAAGCCGCTGATCGAAGTTATGACTTGCAAGGTGCTGATGCTTTGCCCTTCGCCCTGCGGAGTGCGAACACTGACCGTGCCGGATTCGACATTGAATGGAACCCGCACTTTCAATTGTGTAGTCGTTGCTTCCATCACAGTCGGAACATCCAACCCATTGATTCTGACGGTGTTTTCTTCTTTGACGGCGGAAAATCCCTGACCATTGATTGTCAGTTCCTGCCCCGCCAGCGCATTCGTCGAACCGAAGCCGCTGATGACAGGCGGTTGAGCGCCGCCGTTTCCGGCAATTTCAATATCAACGACGTTCGAGGTCGAAAATCCTGTTCCGCTGACCGAAACGCCGACAATTCCACGACCGATCAGACTGCGAGGAACGACAGCATTGACTTGATCCAGGCCGATGAATTCCGGCTGCCGTCCGGCGAACAGCGCGGGAACTTCTGTGCCGCCGATCAAAACACGCACGCTTTCATTGGCGTTGCCGTCGCCGTTTGTATCAGTTGCATTGCGAATGCCGGATAAAAACAGAACCAGGACGACGATCTCGCCTTCCGGTCCCATATCAATCGGTTTGGTGATGAATTTGGCGGCTTGTTGGCTGTACTGCGAGATTGTTTCGGTACTTTGCTGACCGTTGACCTTGACGCGCACTATGGTGGCTGCCGGAACGCCTCGCCCGCTGGCATTGGCTGTGAAGATTGCGGGGGCGACTTGCGCCACCATGACTTGTCCGTTGGAAGTCGTTGCGCCGGCTTTGACCACAACGTTGGCAATGCCTGATTCCGTCGCCGAAGGCATCACATAATTGATTTGAGTCGGCGAGACGAAAAACAACCCGGCTTTTCGGCTATTCACTTCGACGGTGGTTCCGCCAAGTTCGGTCGGCAATTGCACTCCAGGAGTATTCGGGTCTGCGTCGGTGGCGACAATGATTGAACTGGCAAGCTGACTGCCGAACGCGGCGACGATGGCATCAGGCGCGACCGCCAGCGTGTCGTTGTATGCCGCAGCAGAAACCGTTGTCACCGGAGTCGCACTAATATCAAATGCAGCACCGACCGGCGTTACGGCGTGAGCGAAACTGGCTGGCGGAATTCCGGAAAGGGAAGAAGTATTGGTTTTGGTCGTTTCACCAATCCAACTGGTGGTCATTGCTCCCGCGCCAAGCGCGAAAACAACAATCAGGCTTAGGGCCAAACTCATGGCAATCCATAATTGGCGGCGAGAGGAATCAGCAGCAATGCGAAACAGTTCGGCAATAGAAAGAACCTTACGGCTCGAAATCATAGCGACCTCCAAAATGACGGCAAACAACCAATCGAATAATCAACTCGAACGAGTATGAGGTAACAGGGTGCGAATCGGGGACAAACAACATCTGGTCTGCGACTTTGGGTGAGAACGCAGCCAAGCGCAAAAGGGGTGATTTCAGTCGCTTCTGTGATGAATGGATGGCGACTGTTTGGCGCACGGCAGGAAGTATATCTTTCCTTAAAAGCTATGCAAGCACGAAGATTCCCGCTCATTGTCTCGGCCTTAAACACTATGCAAGCACGAAGATTCCCGCTCATTGTCTCGGCCTTAAACGCTATGCAAGCACGAAGATTCCCGCTCGTTGCCGGGGCAATCACCAGTGAAAAAGTCTGCGATTCTCTTTGATTTTAGGCACCCATTGCCCGGCTTTCAGGAAAAAACCGTAGCTGTCAGTTTCAATCCGGATTCGCAATTTTCCAGATGACTCTAAACAGTTTCCCGTTGTCCGGCAAAGTGCTGGCAACCCATTCAGGTTGCCCGGTTTAATAAAAAAAATGCGGGAGCCGATTGTTCATCGTCTCCCGCTTCTAATGCGCTGCTTCAGGCTATGCGTCGAGGTAGATCGTTGACTTACGCGGTCAGGCTTTAATCAAGCCTTTGAAATTCGCCGCGTTGGCCGAAAATCCCGGAAAGATTGTGTTCAGGTTGGTTGCGCCAAGATGGGTTTTGGCGACTTCGGCAAATACTTCGCGGAAGTCTGTGGTGATGGCCAAATCGCGCTGTTCGTTCAATTCGTTCGGTTTCAAACCCGGCCATTTGCCATAAACCTTGCCGCCTTTGACCGAATTGCCGAGCAAAAACATCGCGCTGCCGTGACCGTGATCGGTTCCACGATTGCCGTTTTCACGAGCTGTGCGACCAAATTCGGTCATCGTCAGAATGACGACTTCATCGGCGCGGTCTTTCAGATCAGCGTAAAGCGCCGAAATGCCGTTTGAAAATTCAATCAAGCGATTGGCCAGTTGTCCCTGTCCGGCTCCCTGATTGGCATGAGTGTCCCAGCCGCCAATGTCTGTGAAGGCGACTTCCAAGCCGATATTCGATTTGATGAGCTGCGCGATTTGTTTCAGCCGGTCGCCGAATTGGCCGCGCGGATAAACTACCCCGGCGGTTGGCTGATATTGAGTCGGGTTGACCTGCTTCAGCATTTTTACGGCGTCGAAAGTTTCCTTGCCTGTGCCGCGCAAAGCGTCGTTGACGGTTTGCTGATACATCGCTTCAAAACCGCCCTGCAAAGCTTGACCGGTTTCGCCGCCTCCGGCACGAATGGCGAAATCGTTGATGCTGTTCATCGCAATCGCCGAAGCTTTGCCCTGCATCATGCGCGGCAGGTTTGCGCCCATCGAAACTCCGCGAAACGGCGAAGCTTTCGGATTGGCGTTGGCTTGCAGATAACGATTCAACCAGCCGTCAGTCGTGCTTTTAACGCCGGGCGTGCCGGATTCCATGTAATCCTGAGCATCGAAATGCGAGCGCGTACTGTCCGGCGAACCCACAGCATGAATGACTGCCAGTTGGCCTGCGTCATAAATCGGTTTGAACGAAGACAGCGCCGGGTTCAGCCCGAAAAAACCATCCAGATCAATTGCCGATAGCGGGTCTCCGGCTTTGGGTTTCGGAACTGCGATGCTCGGACGCAGGCTGTAATAAGTTTGATCGCCAAAGGGAACGACGGCATTCAACCCGTCCATCGCTCCGCGTTGAAAGATGGTAACCAGTATTCGCTTGCGACCGGTTTTATCGGTTTGCGCCAACGTCCTAGTCAAAAACGAAGGCGACAACGTGGCCGCGCCAACGCTGGCCAATGCGATTCCGCTATTTTTCAGAAAAAATCTTCTGTTCATCATTACTCCTCTCCGGTTGTCAGTTACTGTTCGTTAGTAGAGCCAGTCAGTTCAACCACTAACCAACGATTGAAACTACTGTCTACCGTCTACTGACTACTGCCTTTGAAACTCCGGCGAACCCAGAATCAAGCCAACTACTTTGGCGGCGTCCGCAGCTTTCGAGTCGCCATTTTTTGCCAGCAGTTGTTCGTTCAAACTCTTATCAATCGTCGCGCGGGATTGTGGCGAAAGCTCGTCTTTCAGCAGCAGCTTTGCATACCGATCTACTAACTGAGACGGCGACAAGGTTTCAGCGTCGTGGATCAGCGATTTCAGATTGGTTCGCGTACCCTGAATCTTGTTCGCGGCCAGAGCCAGCGCGAAGTTCATGCGTTCCAATAACGCGCCGGTGTTCACCCAGTGTTCGGCAGTGTCTGGATAGCCAGTCGGCGGTTGCGCCATAAACAACGCTTCGCCCATTTGCGCGATCCAGCGATGAAATTGCGGGCCGCCAGCAGTTTCGGCTCCGATGGCGCGGACTGCGCTGACTGTCATTTCAAACGGAGTTTTGATCTTGGCTCGATAATTTTCTACCGCGAAAAACTCCGGCGAAGTGAACATCACGCGCAACACTTCACGAATATCGCCGTCAGTTTTCTTAAACGTCTCAGCCATTTTGCCGACCAGAGATTCAGGCGGAGTGTCGTTGACGAATTTGCGAGCCAGCTTGGTTGAAATGAACTTCGCCGTCGCGGGGTGCGTCGCCAGCATCTGAATCACTGTGTAGCCATCTTTCTGGCCACCGCCCGCCGCGATCTTTTTGCCAAGCACGGTCTTTTCGCCATCGTCGTGAATCATCGGATTGAAGAAAAATTCCGCGCCATTACGAGGCTGTTTGAGCGTCCAGCCGGTGAAGCATCGCGCAACTTCCTGAACGTCTTTTTGCGTGTAGCCGCCGTCAACTCCAAGCGTGTGAAGCTCCATGATTTCGCGTGCGTAATTTTCATTCAGACCGCGCGGAGCTTTTTTGATTTTGCCTTGAGCATTCAGCATCTGCTCTTTTTCCTGTTCCGACATTTTATCGGCGCGTCGAGCCTGACGGCGTTCCATTGCCTTGCTGAGTTGTTCGCGGCGCTTCAACATTTCAGCACTCGGCGCGGCGCTCATCCAGTTGTCCAGGTAAAACAACATCGCAGGACTTTCCGCCGTTGCTTTCAACAGGTTTTCAAACTTGCCAAAAACGTTTGGACGAATCACGTCGCGTTCATACGAAGTCGTCAACACGCGGTCAGCGCCTTTTTGCAAGAAGACGTTGAAGTGATTGAACCAGAAATCGGTCATCACTTCCTGCAACTGGCGTTCGCTGTAAACGGCGCGCAGGATTTTCGACTGCTGCAATTCCACAGCGACTTGCTGAGGCTGTTTGTAGCCCATGTCTTTCAACATTTTCTGGATTTCGCGGCGCTTGGCTTGATTGGCTTGCTGTTCTTGTTCGGTTTGCCCCGCCGGAGTATTGGCTCCGCCAGCGAACTCCGTCGGTTCGATGCCTTTGGATTTCAACGCCTGTTGAATGACTTGCGGCGGCGGATAGTAATTCGCCAGTTCGGCGTTGCTCAGGTGAATACTTTCAATGCCTTTAAGCTTTTGTTCGACGGCGGTATCGGTTATGCGTTCTGGATGGAGTTGTTCGTCCAGGAATTTTTCCCAACCGAGTTTCATTAAGCGTTCAGCATCGCCAGGGCGTGCGCCGAATGTGATTCGGTCGAGCAGATGAATGGTCTTTTGTTCCGCGCTCAGACTTTTCGAGGCGGTTTTGAGTTTCTTGGTGTCTTGAGCAAACACCAGGGCGGGGCTGATGGCCAGCATCAAGGCCAGCGCATTTGCCAGAAGTTTAGTCACAGTAATTCTCTTCATAGTTTTTTCCCCACGATTCCGGTATTTGAAATCTGTGTCTGTCGAAAAGCAAACAAGTTATGACATTTTGCGGTATCAGTTACTGACAGCGGCTTAGAGAAGAGTTGTGATTGATTGGCCGAAGAAACTTTGTGGTAGAAATAGAAAAAGAACGGTTGCTCAACTGCGTATGGCCTCCCCCAAGAACCATACGCAACCGAACAACCGTCCTTATTTGGAAAACCTCTTCAACGCTTGACGTCCCCCAACATCTCCCGTCTCCGAGTTTACCTAAACTGCTGAAGCATTGCTTGTCGTCCTGCTATTTAGCAACGACCGTACCATTGATCGAAGCATCGCAAAATTTCTTCCATATTGTTGCTAAGTGATTGAAAAGTAAGGGGTGTTTTTGCCATTTCTTTTTTCAATAAGATTTTGCCTTGCTTCAGCGGGCGGCAGTTATGAAATGAAACGTTACAGAGTGGAAAGTTGGTTGAACGCTTTTTAGTCAGCTTTCAGTTCAATGCGGTGGCAAAAAACTCTCTCAGCGACGGTTTCTCATTTCAGAAAGCCGAAAAGACCCAGAACAGCCGTTCATCCTACAATTGCGGAAGTTTTTACATATCCATTCCTACTTTTTTGACCAATGAATCTCTTCCTGAACTCAATCAAAGCTGTGATTGCCCAAAATCGCAGTGGTCGCTAAGCGGACACTGGCCGCATTTTGGGTTTTTGGGGTGGCAAATTCGTCTGCCGAGAGTGATTAAATTGATATGCAGCGAGTAATGTTTTTTCGGCGGGAGCAGGTTTTCGATCTTTTGGTGAGCAAGTTGGTCGCTGATTTTGTCCGGCAACAAGCCAACACGACGAAAGATTCTGAAAATGTGGGTGTCCATTGGGAAGACGGGTCGTTTGCAGGTGAAGAGCAACACGCAGGCAGCGGTTTTTGGGCCAACACCTTTCAATGAAAGCAAGAACTCGCGGGCTTCGGCAATCGGCGCTGTCTTCAAAAAGGACAAGTCGAAATTTCCGCGACGCTTTTTGATCTCGTCCAGGACGTTTTTGATGACGACGGATTTGACGTTGGCCAAGCCGCCAGCTTTGATTACCGACGCAATTGAATCCGTGTGCGCTCGCCGAGCCTGTTCCCAATCGGGAAAGCGTTGTTTCAGGCTGGCAAAAGCCCTGTGACTGTTAATGTTGGTTGTTGATTGCGAAAGGATTGTGTTGATGAGTTCGTCGAGCGGGTCTTCGTGGCTGTCATTCAAAGGAACGCCGAACATTGCTTCCAGATTTTGACTGATGAAATTTAGCTGGCGACGCTGTTCGGCAACATCCTCTGAAAGATTCTCAAGTGGCTTCATGACGCTCAGGCATTTCACCCTTCACACTTTTCACTTCATCACAGCAAAGACCAGCGTAAGGTAAATTCATACCGTTTGTCGCCACCTTTATGGCTATCGTCAATGCGTATGATGGTGGTGTAACCGTTTGCGGCAGAAGGCTGTTGCACAATGTCCACAGAGCCGCGCCCTGTCACCCAAATCAGTTTAACTTCGATTGGCGAACGCGGAATGGATGTGCTGAACGAAGCGCGGGCTTCACGCGGAATGTTGCCGTTGATGTGACGCACAGAGGCGCTGGAACCGGAAATAATGATTTCATCCACACCGTCCACAATTCCGCTCCAGGCGACGGTTCCGTAACGAAGCGTGGCAGCGTCAAGTCTGGCTTGTTCGGCGCGAGCGCGGCGTTCGGCTTCTGAGCGGCGCATTTCTTCCAGCCGTTTTTCGTAAGCTTCGGCTTCGCGTTTGAACTTATCTTCGGCGGCCAGCCGCATGGCGGATTCTTCTTCGCGTTGTTTGGCTGCGGCCTGTTCCCGACGTAATCGTTCGGCTTCGCGTTGGACATCCGGAGTTGGCGCTGCGAGTTTGGATTCGATTACGGCGGCAGGCTGAGCTTCCTGAAGCTGGCGGCGCATGGCTTCGTCCAGCAATTTGGCCTCGGCCAGATTCAGTTTGACGGGATCGGACAAAGCGCCCTGTTTCAGTTGCAGGTTGTTGACGACAGATTTGACTCCGATCACCAGCCGAACAACGTTTTCAGCGCCATCTTTTTCGGGTTGATGTTCGGCTTCGCCGGTGATTGTGACGATTCCTTCTTTGACTTCAAATTTGTAGCGAGGAAATCCGAGCGGGTTGTAAGCCATCAACGCGGTTTTGACCGATTCAAACAACGCAGAATCGTCGCCCGGCGTTGGCGAAACCGCAGGCAACAAAGCAGCTTCGGAGATGGCTGTCATCACCGCAGGAGCTTGAGCAGCGGCAGCATTGGCGATGGAAGCGACGTTGTTGTTCTGCTGTCGCCACAACAACAAAATTACGATTGCAGCCAGCAGCAACAACGCCATACCGACTGCGATCAGTGAAAGCTGAGAGCGTGTAAACAGCGGAAATCGCCTCTGTTCGTCATTCGGCGACAACAAAACAAAATTCTGTGGAGGAGCGAATTCCGCGCGGTCGTAATACACGTCTTCCTGGCGAAGAGCATTGACCGGGATGACTTTTGTGGTGGATGAAGCGTGAGTTTCTTCTCTGTCCGCGTTCACGGCGGCGGATGTGACGGCGGCGACGTTCGCGCCCGCCGCGACGATCATCGCCGGATTGATTTCCAGCGGTTTGACCTCTTTTCGTTCCGTGCCGCAACGCGGGCAGACTTTCATAAACGACACCATCGTAATGCCGCAACCGGCGCAAAAGATTGTTTCGTTCGCCATCGTTTCACTCCCCAAAATACTGTTTTGATTGAAGTAACTTTTTGATTGATCGGTTCAACGCAAGTGTTGATTGAAAAACGCAAGCACAGTTTTCCAGGCGTCTTCGGCGTCGGCTTTGCTGTACACCTCCGGGCGCATGTCGTTGAAAAAGGCGTGATCGGCGCCTTTGTAAATACGAACTTCGCCGGGTTTGGAATACTGTTTCAGAGCCGTGTCCAGCCGGTTCATTTTCTCGACGGTAATCCACTGATCTTTTTCGCCGCCGATGAACAACAGCGGGCAGCCGAGTTTGCCGACGATGGTTGTGTCCACAGGAACATCGCCATAAAACGGAACCGACGCTTCGACGTTGGCGTGGCAAGCCAGCAACAGCGCAAAGGTTCCACCCATGCAAAAACCTGTCACGCCGACGCTGGAAACTTCAGGGTTGGCGCGCAACGCTTCGAGCACGATTTTCAAAGATTCAAGACCGTCTTCCGGTTTCAAGGCATGCATCAATTCGCCAGCTTCTTTTGGGTCTTTGGTTGTCGCGCCGTTGTACAGGTCGGCGGCGACGGCGATGAAACCTTCGCGGGCGTACCGCTGAGCGATGTCTTCGGTGTGAGCGTTCAGTCCCCACCATTCGTGAATGACGATTACCGCCGGAGCCTTGCTGACGCCTTCGGGTTTGGCGATGAAGGCGTTCACTTCTTTGCCGTTGGCGGCGAATTTGGTTTTGGTTGTGGTAATCCCTGACATTCGAGTGGTCTCCTTTCACCTCGCACAAAAGTGCGGCTACCGCGAATAAAACTGACGAATTGCGGCATCGGAAATAACTGTTAAGTTCAAGCGTTTGATTGCGTTCTAGGGGAAGTTTTTGACGCGCGAACTATAGCTCGCAAGCTCGAAGCGAAGCAAGCAAAGCTTTTTCGCTACGACAAAACCGTCGAAAATCCATTGCTTGATTTCACTCTGACCGGACAAGATAATCCGCGCCTACTTTTTTTTATCCCAATGGAATCTCCACTTACTGTGAGCGACCAAATCAAACCAACCATATCTCCACGCCCATTGGCGGGCGTCACCGTTCTGGATTTGACAATCGCTTTGGCTGGGCCTTTTGCCACGTTATTGCTGTCGGGACTGGGCGCGAAAGTCATCAAGGTGGAAAACCCGCTCAAAGGCGATCCCGGACGCGACAATTCGCCGTATCTTGGCCGCGAAGGCGCGAAGCTCGTTCGAGAAAACAAGGAAGACATTTCGGTGTCGGCGCTCAATCGGTTGCGAAACAAACTCGGCGTGACCTTGAACCTCAAACATCCGCACGCCCGCGAAGTCTTCACCGATCTGGTCAGGCAAGCCGACATCGTTTTTGAAAACTTCAGCCGAGGCACGATGGACAGGCTCGGATTCGGATACGAATTTGTGCGACAGGTGAATCCGCGAGCGGTGTATTGCGCTTTGACCGGATTTGGCAGCGACGCCGAAGCTCCAGACGGCAAAGCGATGGATACGATCATTCAAGCTTTGAGCGGCGCTATGCACACGTCCGGCAATCCTGAAGACCCGCCGATGCGTGCGGGAGTTCCGTTTGCCGATTTGATCACGCCGCTGTTTGCCATCATCGGCACATTGGCGGCTTTGCGTCAGGCGGAGCAAACCGGCGTCGGGCAGTTCGTGGATGTTTCGATGATGGGCGCAGTGACCGGCTTGGTGGCCAGCGAACATTTCGACGTGCTGGAACAGTTGGGCATTCCGACGCGCACCGGCAAGACCGCGCCGCGATTGGCTCCGTTCGGAGTTTATGCCGCACGCGATGGCTTTGTGGCGATTTGCGCGCCGCAAGATTCGTTCGCCTTCGGAATCTTTCGCGCGATGAACCGGCCTGAGTTGATTACCGATGCTCGTTTTGCCACGCGCGATCTGCGTGTCAAGCACGACAAAGAACTCGACGCGATGATCGAAGCCTGGACTAAGACTTTTTCGCTGGCCGATTTGCTGGCAAGGCTTGAAGCCAACGGCGTGCCATCCGCCGAAGTCCGCGATCCGCGCACGGCAGTCAGCGACGCTCACCTCGTGGCACGCGGCGAAACCGTTCGATTGACGCATCCGCAATTCGGCGATGTCGCGGATGCTTACGGAATTGGAATGCCGATCCGCTTTTCAGCGGCTTCAACTGGTTATGATTTGCCTACGCCGGAAATGGGCGAGCACAACCAACTGGTGTATGGCGGCATGCTGGGCTATTCGCTGGAACGTATCGCAGCGTTGCAAACAGACGGTGTGATTTGATCCCCCATGCTCTGCTTGTTAATCGTGAAGGCCTAATCCACAATGCCGCGCCGTTTCGGCAGTCCCCAATTCAAGATCAGGACACACGGAGTATCCATGAAATTCAAAACACTGTTTTTTATCGTCAGCTTGCTCGGAATTCTTGCTGGTTTGAACTTTCAGGCCGTTGGGCAAAATACAGTTTCGCCTCAAAAGCGTGCGTTGATTAAAGAACTGTTGGAAGCCACCGAAGCCGTCAAGCTGGCGGAATCTACCAGCCAAACCATGATGGCTCAGATGGAGCAGGATTTTCCCAAGATCATGGAGATGTTGTTGACGCAGCAAGCGGCGGATAGCAAATTGACGGCTGCCCAGCGAAAGGCGTTGATAGATGATTCTGGAAAGTCTTCCATGCGAATGCTCAAACGATTTCAAGAGAGAGCACTGGCGGCCATTAAGTTTGGAGAGTTGTTGGAAACGATCAGTGTCGAGTTGTACGACAAGTATTTCACCGAAGACGAATTGAAAGACATGATTGCTTTTTACCGAACCCCAACCGGTAAGAAGACGATTCAGATAATGCCCCAACTTGTGAATGACGCGATGCAAAAGACTACTGAAATTGTCACGCCAAAGATCATGGATGTGTTGAACGAATTGATTCAGGAAGAAATCAAACGCAGTAACTGATGTTACGCGGCAGCCAATTGCTCTTTGAGTTTGACAAGCTCTGAGAGAGCAGACTTCACCGCCGAAAGGTAGAGTTTGGACTTCAAAGCAAAGTGGCTCAGTTTGGTTTTGATCTTGAGTCGTTCCAGTTTGACGTAGGCGCACAAGCTGGCGAACAAGTGGTTGCGTTGAGTGGTTTCGGTGCGCGTCGGAGATTTCTCCAACGACGCATTCTGTTTGAGCGATTTATGGTAGACCTCGATGCCCCACCGTTTTTGGAAGAGCTTCGCGATTTGGTCGTACGAAAGCGTCAAGTCACTCGTCACCAGATAGCGAATGCCTGTGGAACTATCGTCGTTCGTGAAGACTTGTTTGATCAGAAGCATAGGGAATGGAACGCCTTCCAACCAAACTTCACAGGTTGTGTTTGCTGGTAAATCCAGTGTGCTGACTGCAACGTAACGACCGCTGCGTTTTCCGTTTTCGCTCAAGGCGACTTTGCGATTGCTTTTGAGCGGCATAATGAAATCCTTCTTGAGCGTGGTTTTGACGTACTTCATGTTGTTGGCGGACGCGAACCAAACATCGTTCAACACGTAGCGAAACTGAACCTGGTTATGAATCGCCACGCGCAGCAACATCAAGTAGCGTTGGTTTTTCGTGATCGGGCTGCGCCGCTTGGCTTTGCCCGTTTTGGCGTCAACGTACTGCTCGTTCTTTTCGACGATGTCGAAGGCAATCGGTAACGAAACGCCTTCGACTTGATATAGCTTTCAAGAAAAAGAATTTCCGAAGAAAGTCCCGGAGGGACGGCAAGAAAATAGCCCCGGATGCAATCCGGGGAACCAAGCCAATAACCCTTCAAGCCCCAGCGGGGCGACAGACAACTTGACAGTAAAGCAAATCTGCCGCCCCTGCCGGGGCTGGGTAGTTTTGCCGATCGTACCCAGGGTTTCACCCTGGGCTAATTTCTTTTCACCCTTCCGGGGTTCTGATCGGAAAATCATTTTCTTGACTTCTATAGTAAGCCGTCAGGAATTCCAGCCCTTTGACGTGACGTTCAAAGCTATGGCTCCAATGCCAGGCGATGATGTCGTTCTCGTCGGTGTGAGGCTTTTCGCTGATGCTGTCATCAATGCTGATGGTCGCATCGGCGGACTCCACGGCGCGCACCAACGGTTTGACGATCTTCCACAAGTCCGCACTGTTTTTGGGTTCGGAGGCTAATAACCGAGTCACTTGATCGTGACTTAACTGCCCGTCCAGCAACGCCGACAAACCCGTCGCCGTTGTCGGGCCAAACGAGCTAATCAAATAATCGGTGTAAAGGTCGAAATGTTCAGCATTCATCTGTCAAGTCTGCCAGAAAACCTTTCATCGCGTAACATCAGTCTGTAATTTTAACCCCGCCAGGTACTCGCCAACATTCGTCAATTCGGCAAATTCGTTATGCATCGCTGCCTGCAACAATTCAGCACCGGTAGCGTCGCTGACAGAATCTGAGTTGTATGGCGCAAACCTGGAACGAAGTTTATGTAAAGCTTCCCCCGATTGCTTCGCCTGAAACAAATAGACAACAGCCTGTTTCAACCGCTCTAAATCCGCCGGGTCAAGATACGAAGCGAATGCTTTCCAATCCTGTTTTTGCATGGCCGTAAACATCCTGCGCGCAACCGACGTTGGCGAAGATTCAATGGTCGGTTCCTGTGGTCTGCCCTCTGCAAATGGAGCGTTGATAGTGAACAGCAAGGCCAATAACAACCAAACACGACCCATTCTCATAACAAGCCTCCTTACCCGCGGTTACAACTCGCCTGATGCGACGGTTGGCGGCCACGCGCCGATCCGCTGTCGCAGCGCCACGATTTTGCCAAAGTGATATGCGTTATGTACCGCCACACTGTTCAGTTCATCGGCCAGTGTCACACCCGGTTCAACCTCGACCGCCAACCGCTCAGGCGACTGCTCCAACGCTGCCGCGGCGCGAGCGCCGTCCAGAAAAACTCGCACTAGGTCGTGCCATTCGTGCTCGTGCTCCGGCGCGGCAATTGGGTAGAACTCGCCAACTGGCTCGCCCGGCTCAATGATACTCTGCTGGTATCCCACAAGATGCCACAGTTCCTCATAAATCGAGTGCGACGCACCGTCAGGACGTAACGTGACTAGATCGAGCGATAGCCCGGACAGCAGGTAGGCTCGCTCGGGGAACTCGCCGACGAGAAATAGATGTTCAAGGTTATTCATCGCATCGCTCCTTTTATCCCAGTGTTCGTTACCGCGGCCTGGTAGTCGCCTAACGAAAGAGTTCGGCGGGCAGCTAGAACCGTATGCTCAGGAAATTGAGGTCAAACAAATTCAATCACAATCTTTCCGTTGGCTCGGTTCTCATCCATCATGATATGGGCGTCACGGAGCTTCTCGAAAACGAAACTCGTACCGAGCTTGAGCGGAAGCTCGCCTGATTCCACTAGGGACACGTAACGCTGAAGCTCCGCGCGGGTGATATCGGACGCTTCACCGCTGTATGAGGTCAATTTCACACCTGTAGGGATGTCGCCCATCGGGTGAAATTCCGGCAGGCTCCACTTGCCGCCGAGGATGCCTGTCATACAAACGATGCCACCCCGTCGCGCCGCTTGCAGAGAATCAAGCAGCGTCGTCGTTCCGACAAGCTCCAGGACGCGGTCATATCCATCCGGATAGATGGTGCGGGCTATTTTCGCCAGCGCACCATCGTCAACGATGACATGGGTGGCTCCGGCTGCTTTGAGCTCGTCAGACTTGGCTGAACTTCGAGTGGTCGCGGTGACCTCGAGGCCTGCGCTTCGCGCCAGGGAAATGGCGGCGAACCCAATGGACGAGGTTGCGCCTCTCACCAGCAGGTTTTTGGCCCGCTTGATCTCCAGCCCCGTGTAGAGCGAACCGTGGACGGTTTGCAGCATCTCAGGCAAAGCCCCGAGCAGCTTCCACTCCAGGTGGGTCTGCAAAGGAAAGACGTTCTGCTGTGGCGCCAGCACGTATTCCGCGTAGGACCCGTCAAACTGCCGCCCCATTCCGCCCATCATTGCCGCGACGCGCTGCCCGACCGGCAAGTTGCAGCCGGGCGCTGCGACTACTTCACCTACACATTCAATGCCGAGCACCCGAGGAAACTTTACCGAGGGCGACTCGCCTCGCCTCGTGAACCATTCCGACCGGTTAAGTCCGAAGGCCCGGTTGCGAATCAACACCCATCCGTCCCGTGGCAACGGGCGGGGAATTTCACTGAGTTCCAGCCGTTCCGGGCCTCCAAGCTCTTTGATCACATATGCGCGCATTGTGTCCGTCATTGTTCTCCAACTATTCAGCAGAGGTTCTTGGCCGCCGAACGGCCTTGTTCACCAGGCGGCGGCCTTCGCTACCAAGACCCTGGGCGACGAGAAGCCGCTCCGAGTGCAACGGATGTTAGCCAGTACGTTGGACGCCGTAAGCGCCAAACCAATTTAATCCACGCCAGACAGTTTAAGTTGCTTTGCGCGCGCTGCAAGTGATCGTAGCAGCTTCTGGTAGCCGCCGTCATCGGCGACTGAAACGCAGTGCAGATGCTTTAGTCGCTCTGGAATCTCACAGTCCGCTAGTTTCACAGGAATTAGGTAAATGGCACTTTCTGGCTGTCGATCTAGCACGTCAAGTGCAAACGCAATCTCCTTGTGAAAGTATCCAGCGCGGTTGACTGCCTCAGTCGAGAGACAAACGACAACTGCATCCGCATCACGGACAGCCTTAGGAATTTCCGTTTCCCATTGCTGCCCCGGCAGCAGATCTTCTTCGTCAAGCCACGGAGTCGCCCCGTTACCCTTCAGTTTTGCATAAAGGTCCCGTACGGCTGATTTGTCCTTTGAGCAATGACATAAAAACACTGAAATACCATAAAGGGTACGCGGCTCTTCCGGGAATAGTGTCGCACGTTTTCCAAGCTGCGACCGAACGATTGCTGGTTGCTGAGTGAGTCGCCGGAGAAGATTTTCATATCCTTCTTGGCTGTCGAGCACGTAATACGTCGAAGCCTGCAAGTTCGGAACAATGTACTTGACATCGTGGCGCGAGAGAACTACTGGAATGAATCGCACCGTTGCCAGCATTTCATTGTAGAGATGCTGATAAATTAAGCTGCCTTCCCAGCGCACACCTTTGCCGGCACCGGGTGGATCTACATCACTTACTCGTCGCGCATAAACTTCAGAGCAAACAATGAGTACCGCGTCCGCCTCGCTGATGCGTTCAGACGTCCATCTTGCCCATCCTTCGGGTGGCGATCCATTTACATACTGGTCGAGATGGGCATCAATGCCATCCTGTCTCAGTCGCTCTGATAGCAACAAGACGGCATTGATATGCTCCTGTGAATCGTGACTGTAACTAATAAATATTCGCGGTGCGTGCATTGAAATGTTCGGGCGTTCCTTTTCTGGCTAACAACCCGTTCACCGGGCGGCGGCCTTCGCCACCAAGCCCGTCAACTACGGAAAGCCGCTCCGAGTGGAATGAATGTTAGGCATCGTTGGTTGTTATTGATGCTTTGCCTTTAATTTCTTGAGCCTTTCGGAGATGAGAATAACATTCTTCGAATCTCCAGTTCTGCTGTATAAAGTCAATAAATTTTCCAGAATGGGTATCATGTCCGCATTTTCTGGGCCTAAAGATTTCTCCCGAATTGACAACGCACGTTGTATTAAAGGCGCAGCTTTTTGATATTTTGCAAGTCTGAGATAGATCGCAGCTAGATTGTTAAGTCCCGAAGCAGTTACAGGGTGCTCAGAACCATATACCTTCTCAAAAATGCCGAGCGCTTCAACTTGGATTTTTTCCGCTTCTACATATCTCTCGGTCCTTAAGTAAAGGCTGGCAAGAGATTGAAGAGTTTCAGCATACCGAGGATGTTCTCTTCCATACGCATGTTCATATATCGAGAGTACACGACTCCAAGTATTCTCAGCATCCTTAAACTGTCCTTGGGCTTCATAGAGTCCGGCCAAATTCATAAGAGGAGGAGCCCAACTGGGGTCATTGTCGTTTTCTTTGTTTTTCAGGGAGTCAATTTTTGTCTTAACATTTGTTGTTGATTTTTCCTCGCCATTTTTACCCGTAGGCGGCTGTAGCTGGTTGCTTTCATCCTTCTTCGCTTCCTTTTCATCTGACGAAGAAGATGGTTTATTATCAGCTTGTTGTTCTGGTGACTTAAATACCAAAACGTAGTATGAAACCATTACGAATGTCAGGGTAAATATTTGAAGAAGAACAGCAAAGAAAAACACCTGAACCCATTTAGGATATTGATGCAGGAGTGGTATAAAACCTTTGAATACTTCAAGCACCTTTTCCATGTAAGATGTAGTCCTTTCCCTGTTGAAAATTTTGCACTGTTTCTAAAGATGCCTAACACCAAATTAACCGTGCCGCGCCTTTACCTACAAACTACGTGGCTACGGAAAGCGGCTACGGTTGAATTGATGTTCGGCACGCTTTCACGTTGCAAGCAAATTACTTTTCAAGCACTTGGAAGCACAGGAGCCTTTGCTGGCAGCGATGTTGGCGTTCCTGCCGCAGCATCAGCAGGAAGAAGTTCAGGGTTATTTGCTGGAGGAAGATTATTTTGGGGTTGATCACTTCCCGGCAAACTGCTTCCTGTACTTGCTGGCTGTGACTCCTCTTTTGATGTTGCTGAAGATTGTCCACCAAAATAATAACCTGTAATGCTTGCTATCAATGTTGTGGCAAAAGCAAGTATCGGGTCGAATTTATCTTGCCAGAGCCAGGCAAATAGGAAGATTGTAAGAAACGCAAGCCCAACAAAGACTATAGCCAAGATGGATGTAAGCCTATTCCTAATTTTTAGGCTGCTGGGTTCATAAGTGCCGCGACCGTAACAAACGCCGCAAATCAATCCATCATCCCCTATTTTAGTAACGTCGGTAACTCCTTTAAAGTTTAGCTTTACGCAAGCTGAACAGCTTTTCCTATCAGTAGTGTTTTTACAAGTACCACTACTGTTGCAATGAGCACAAAGTAATCGTTCCATATTTCCTCGCTTTCATTCGTAGGTTGTTAGTGCCGAACATGAATTAGGCGGCAAGTTTGGGTTTCTGATAACACAAACAAGTTTCCAGTATCAGAAACTTGTTTGTGTTATCAGAAACAAGCAAGTTTCTGGTATCAGAAACCTTGTCGGTTTGTGTTATCAGAAACTTTTGGTTTTTCAATTCTGCCTTTCAGCCCCAATTTGACCGCTTGGTCATAGCGGATTTCCCATAATCGGCGCGCAGGATTCCATTTTCCTCCGGCTTGTTTGACCTTTCGCTGTAACTCCGCTTCGGCCAATTCGACGCGCAAACCCACAATGGTGTTTGCGGCAAACGGCGCTGATGGTGGAATCCACGCAGCTTCCTCCACAATCAATTCAACCGTCTTGAACCGTTTCTGCAACAGGTCGTCATAGCGATAACGCACACAAAGCAGGCGGTCACCGAATTGTTCGTGAAGTTTTTTAGTCCCTTTTTGGCCTGGCGCAAGCTTGCGAGTATTCAACATGACGTGCTCTCGAAGTGAAGTGACCGCTGCCGAATTTGAACGATAGTCAGATATGCCTGAAATGCTGCTGCCTGAAATGCTGCTGAAAGACGCGCGCAGTGTAAAGCTGAGATTCAGAGAAGGCAAGATTTGATGAGCAATATGGCTTATGCGCGTGCCTGTAGGTGAGCGCGTGAGGAAGGGCCTTTTCACTAAAGCCAGGCCCTTCCTCACGGTCGGGCTACCGACACTGTGAATCAAGCCCTTCCTCACGGGCGAGCTACCGACATGGCGAATTACTTCATGGCGGTTGTGTTCTTGGCGCGTTCGTTGTCTGTGGTGTAATCCATCCAGCCGATCATCATTTCGTCGTAAGTCGGTTCACCGTAACGAACTTGTTTGGCTGGATCAGGATTGAATTTGTTTTTCGTCGAGTTGTCGAAATAACCCGTGACCATGATCTTCGTGCCTTTGGGAATGGATTTGGCTTGTTTGAAGTAATAAGCCGTCTGCCACGAAAAATCGTATTCCGGCACGTTCAGCAAAATTTCGGTTTTGCCATCTGGGTAAAAAGCCTTGTATTCGACGGCTTTGCCGCGCAAATGCATGTGCGGCATGAAATTGACGATGTGAATGTCTTCTTTCGTCGTCCAGCAAGCGGTCACGCGATGATTGTTCGCGCCAGCCGGAATCAAAAATGCGTTGTTGGAAATGCCGAAAGTGCGAACCAGTTTTTTCGGCTCGGTTTTGGCGAAGATCAATCCGATGCTGGAACAGTCTTTCTGCACCGAACCGGCGACTTTTGAATAGTGCATTTGGAAAACGATCTTCGATCCGGCGGGAACTTTTTTGACCGTGCCGGGTTCCCAAATCGCCTGATTCATTCCCGGAGCGTAACCAGCCAGCAATTGGCCGTTTTCCATATCCTGCCCGCGATCCACTCGGCCAAGTTTGCCGCCCGCCGGCGAAGCGCAGCCGTCATCCGTCACAGGCGCGTCCATCTTTGTGCGAATCAAAAAGCCTTCACGGTAAGTCGGCGAATTCTTCTCCATCTGCGCGCGCAGCTTTTCAATTTCCTCTTTGCTGTATTTGCTCAAATCGTATTTGGGCTTGCTGCTTGGCGGTTGGATGAAGGCGATGATGTGATGAACGATTTTGCGATTGTCCGGTCGAGCTTCGGCGCTTTGGACGTAAACGTCTTCTTTGAAGCCCGGATCAACTGTGAAGTATTGATATTCGTCAGGGCCACTGGCTTCCAGCGTGAAGGTTTCCGGCATGGGGATGACAAGATCGGGCGTGCCAATCGTCCAACCGTTGGTGAATTTCGGCGTCGGAGGCATGTCTTTCGGGTCGCCTTCTTTCGCGCCGGAGTTGACCCAGGTCACGACCATGTCAATTTCCGTTTGCGTCATTCGACGGTCGTTCGCCCATTCGCCGAAATGCGGGTCAGCATGCCAGGGAGGCATGGTTTTCAACGCGACTTTTTCCTTGATGGATTTTGCCCAAGGGCGAACGTCTTTGTAACTGAGCACAGAAAAGGGAGCACCTTCGCCGGGACGGTGACATTCGGCGCAGCTTTTATAAAAGATCGGCGCAATGTCTTTGGCGAAGGTCGGTTGTTTAGGGATTGTGCCATTGGCGTTGCTGGTTTGTTGAGCGAAGAAAATTCCAGCGATCATTACAGCCGTTAGAGAAAGAATCGTGATTGAGCGTTTCATAACCTTGCGTGCCTCCGTAAAGATCAAATTGGTGCTGACCGAAGTCAGGTTGATGCTGGCTTGGCGAAAAATTCCGCGATTGATCTGCGAAGATTTTCCCGCGCGGGAAAAATTCCCCCTTACCCCAACGAGCTTACCGAATTGACGATCCTGTTAATCAGTTTTTCGACATCGGTTGAAAACTCTTTTGTTTACAGCCGGTTGAGTCGAAAACTCAGAAGAGAAAACCGTTGAGGTTTGAGATGAAATTTTGATTGGCGACCGAATCAAGTTTGATTGTTTGATCGCCATCGTTACGAATGGCAAACGATATGCCGGTGAGCGGATTCGGTTGGTTGCCGGTTCGTAGCTGCATCAAGCGCGTTTGTCAGCGAAAACAGCGCATTGGTCACAGAAGGTTTTGTTGATTTGCCGGCGAAGTGTATGAATTGGCGGCTCAGACGGAAAAAAGCTAAACGTTTTGGCTTCGGTCAAAGTAATAGGCTTGGGTGAACTTCATGAAAAAGATTTCTTGCTACATATTTTTGCTCGCGCTATTGGCGCGGTTGGCTATGGCTCAGACTGCGCCCGCGCCTTTGGAAATCACGCTCAAACACGACGATCAGCGCGAACGACAAACCAAAGAACAGCTTCAGCGACTGCTTTCCGCTTACGATGTCGCGCCCTGGATTTTCACGCGCAAGATCGTCATCGAAAGCGGTTTCAACGTCATTCCGCACAGCCACCCGACGCTGACCCTGAGCACGCGCCATCTGAAAGACGACGAGTTGCTGTTATCAACTTTCGTCCATGAACAGTTGCATTGGTATTTGGGAGAAAAGCCAAAAGAGACCGAAGAGGCTTACAAAGAACTCAAGACGATGTTTCCTAAAGTTCCCGTCGGCTTTCCCGAAGGCGCGCGCGACGAAGAATCGTCTTACAAACATATTCTGGTGTGTTATCTGGAATTCCAGGCAATCAAGGGGTTGCTTGGCGAATTGAAAGCTAAGCAGGTCATGGCGTTCTGGGCGACGGATCATTACACGTGGGTTTACAAAACCGTGCTGGAACGCGAACGGGAAATCGGCGCTTTGCTGCGGAAACATAAATTGGTTCCCGTGAGTCGCTCGTGACAATTGCCGCCGCCCCCGCTTTCAATCCTGCTTCAACCAACTCATTACCTTCAGGAGAACAAATGAATTTAGGCGAGTTTTCAATCAGTCTGACCGTCAAGGATTTGAAAACGTCTCAGGCGTTTTACGAAAAATTCGGTTTTGAACGTCTGGACGGAAGCAAAGAAGGCGATTCGATGCCGGAAGGCCAGGACTGGGTCATCCTCAAAAACGGCAACGCCAAGATCGGATTGTTTCAAGGCATGTTCGAATCGAACATCCTGACCTTCAACCCGACTGACATTCGCGCCATCAAAGCCGAAGTCGAAAAACACGACATTCAAATGGAACTGCAAAATATGTTCGGCCCGTTGACGGATGACAGTCCGGCGTATGCCACTCTGACCGATCCCGACGGCAATTCGATTCTGATAGATCAAATAACGCAGCAGTAAGCGTTTTCGGAGTGATAAGCCGTGATGTTTGACGTTGCGCCTAACAAATCGCCAACAAGGCAAACAGGCTTGCCGTGGCGACGAATGCTCAAATGGATTTTGTTGATTGCGTTGTGCGCGACGTTCGGGCTGCTTGACGCGCTGCGATCGTACGCGGGGGCGTATGTTGATGGGCATGCGTATTTGCCCTGGCATATTTCGCTGCGCTGGGATTTGACGGCGTGGGCAATTTGGATTGCGTTCATCCCTTTGGTGTTCCGCGTGTCCGAACGCTGGCCGCTGAACCGAAACAATTGGCTGCGACTTTTTTCCGGGTATGCCTTGTTGGGATTCGTGCTGGCGACGGCCAAAACTTTTTTTCCCGTTCTGATTCAATGGATTTTTCTGCAACGTTTTAGCGAGATTCTGGGCTGGCTTTCGCGCAAGCCCTGGTTTCTGCTGACGGATTTTTTGTTTGCGTTGGTCTTTTACGGCCTGGCGTTGGCTTTCGCGCAGGCGCGCAATTATTACCGGCAATATCGCGAAGAAGAGTTGCGTGCTTCGCGTTTGGAATCGCAACTGGCGCAGGCCGAATTGCGAGCTTTGCGAATGCAGCTTCAACCGCATTTCCTGTTCAACGCGCTCAATTCGATTTCTTCGTTGCAGCTTGAAGACACCGCCGCCGCGCAACAGATGACGGCGCGGCTGGGCGATTTTCTACGCCTGACGTTGGAGGGCGCGGGCGCGCAAACCGTGACGCTGCAGCGCGAAATCGAATTCCTGCGCTGTTACCTGGACATCGAGCGCGTGCGTTTCGGTCGCCGGTTGACCACGGCCATCGAAGTCGAGCCGGATGCGCTGGAAGCGCAAGTGCCGAACCTGATTCTGCAACCCCTGGTCGAGAACGCCATCCGCCACGGGCTTGCGCCGCGTGCCGCGCCTGGACACATTCGCGTCAAAGCTGCGCGAGGTGATGGCCGCCTCGAAATTTCAATCGAAGACAATGGCCGCGGCTTGCAGGCAAACGGCGACGGCTCATCCAACAGCCATCACGGCGTCCATCACGGCGTCGGGCTGGCGAACACACGCGCGCGCTTGCGGCAGTTTTACGGCGAAGACTTTCAATTCGAGTTGGCGAACGCCGAAGCGGGCGGACTGGTCGTGCGACTCTCGCTGCCGTTCACGACCAACGGCCATGGCGCGCACGCCGATAGTGACGCTGATGAATGAAGCCAGGATCAAAGCCTTGATCGTAGACGACGAGCCGCCCGCCCGCTCGCTAGTGCGCCGTTTGCTCGCGTCGCACAAAGAGATCGAACTCATCGGCGAATGCGAAAGCGGCCTCGAAGCCGTCGCCGCCATTCGCGCGCACGCGCCCGACCTGATCTTTCTCGACGTGCAAATGCCCGAACTGGACGGCTTCGGCGTGATCGAGGCGCTCGCAGATGAACGGTTGCCGCACATCGTTTTCATCACGGCCTACGACCAATACGCCGTGCGAGCGTTTGAAGCGCAGGCGCTCGATTACCTGCTCAAGCCTTTTGACCGCGAACGCTTCGAGCAGGCGCTCAATCGCGCGTTGCAACATATCCGCAACGAACAAAGCGGCGACGCGACTGAACGCATCCTGGCGCTGATTGCCGAACAGCAACGCGAAATCCCGAGCGCCCCCCGCCACGCTGAACGCTTCGTCATCAAAGAAGAAGGTCGCGTTTTCTTTCTCAAAGCCGACGAGATCGAATGGATCGAAGCCGAAGGCAATTACGTCGTCCTGCACACGGGCAAACAGCGTCATCTGTTCCGCGAAGCGATCAGCAATCTGGAAACGCGTTTAGACCCGCGCCGCTTCCAACGCATCGGACGTTCGGCCATCGTCAATCTCGATTGCGTGCGCGAACTTCACCCATGGTTCCGCGGCGATTACAAAGTCATCTTGCGCGACGGCACGGAACTCAAACTCAGCCGCCGTTACCGCGAACATTTGAACCGCTATCTCAGCGGGTCGCTGTGAGCGTCATGGGAGCCGCTTTCCTTGCTGGCTATCCCAAAACCGCAGTATGCTTTGAACCGAGGAATACAACTATGGACGCAACTATCACACTCAACTTACCGGCGGAATTGGCGCAGGCGGTTTTCGCCAAAGCGACGGCGCACGGCCAGGGAATTGAAGAATACGCGATCTATGTTCTGCAAAAAGATACGGGGCTGCCTTCTTTGCGCGACCTGTTTTCCGACGTCCGGGCGGACATTCAGGCAAGAGGCATCACTGACGAGGAGTTGGAAGAGGATATTGACTCGGCAGTAGCCGAAGTGAGGGCGCGTCGCCGTGCCTGACAAATACGTCGTCATCTTCGACACCAACATTCTGCTGCAAGCCCTGGCCAGCAACGGCGGCCCGGCGGTCAGGTGTCTGGAGTGTTTCGACCAGGGACGGGTTACGCTGGCGATCAGTCGCGCCACGCTGGAGGAAGTCGAAGACGTCCTTTCCCGCTCGCATCTGCGCGCGAAGTATCCCTTGTTGACTGATGAACGAGTCGCGGAACTGATTGACCGGTTGCTTTACCGGGGACTTTACATTCGTCAGGTCAGGCAGCATTTCAGCTATCCGCGTGACCCCGATGACGAGCCTTATTTGAATCTGGCGATCGAAGCGAAGGCCGACTATCTCGTCAGCCGCGACAACGATCTGCTTGACCTGATGAAGTGGGAACAGGAAGCAGGCCGCGAATTTCAAAAGCGGTTTCGCTTTCTGAAAATCGTAACGCCACAAGCCTTCTTGCAAATGATGGAGCGGCAATTGCGTTGAAGCCGCTTGCGCCATTGCGCATTCTCAGGCACTCTCTTTTCGCGTTTGTCCAAAGCCACAACCTCTTCGTCACATAATCATTCCCGCCTTCCTCTGTGGACGCTAACTTCCGCGCCGGTAAGGAGGGAGCAATGTTCAAAAGCCCAAAACGAAACCCTGCGGCAGTTATATTGATTGCGTTGTTGTTGGCGATTTGCGCCAGCGGCATCGGCGCGCAGCCGCTCCAATTGATCTTGCAAGGCGAAGTTCAGGATGAGCACGGCGCGAGGATTGTCGGCGCAAAGATCACGCTCAGCAGCGCAAATGGAAAATCGTCTGACGCAATCAGCGACGGGCAAGGCCGGTTTCGCTTTACGCCGGCAAGCGGAGAATACACGCTGCGAGCCGTCGCCAATGGTTTCGCGGCTGTTGAACAAAAGATCGTTTTGCGCGACGGCGAAATTCCCGCGCGGCTATCCATCACGCTTTATCCAACGTTGAGCGACGCGGTCAGCGTCGAGGTCGAAGACGTGCAGGTCGCGCTCGACGCCAATCGCGCCGCCGGGACGCAAGTCTTGACGGCGCGCGAACTCGAAGCCTTGCCGGACGACCCCGATCAATTGAACGAGCAATTGCAGAATCTGGCGACATCGGCAGGCGCCGCGCCGGGACAAGCCATCGTCACCGTGGACGGCTTTTTGACAGGCACGCGGCTGCCGCCCAAATCCGCCATCCGCGAAGTTCGCATCAATCCCAACATCTATTCGGCGGAATACGACACGCCGCCCTTTCGCGGCGGACGCATCGAAGTCACGACCAAACCGGGCGCGGGTGCGTTGCACGGCGCGGGGTTCTTCCATTTCAACGGCACGGTGCTCAACGCCCGCGATCCGTTCGCGCCAACGCGCGCGTCAATCAATACGCGGCGGTACGGCTTTCAACTCGGCGGGCCAATCGCCAAACAGCGCGCGGGTTTCCTGCTGGATTTCGAGCGGCGCGCTATTGACGAAGCCACGACGGTCAACGCCGCCATCCTGGATGACCGATTCCAAACAATAACTTTGCGCGCCAATGTGCCGACGCCGAAGCGGTTGCTGATCGGTTCGGCGCGCGCCGACTGGCAGGTCAATCAGCGGCACATGCTCGCGCTTCGTTACGATGCGAGCACGAACTGGCTCGACAACGAAGGCGTGGGCGGATTCAACCTGCCGGAACGCGGTTACAACCTGCGACAGAGCGAACATAGCCTGCGGTTTTCAGCGACGACGATTTTCAGCCCGCGATTGTTGAATGAATTTCGTGCCGGCGCGACGCTGGGCGATTCGACGTTGCGCGCGGTTTCCTCCGCGCCGGTCATCAGCGTCGCGGGTGCATTCACCGCCGGAGGCGCGACGCCGCAACATCTGGCGCGCCAGGAACGCCGCATTGAACTGGCGGACAATTTGATTCTCAGCGCGGGCAAACACACCTTGAAGCTGGGTGCGCAAATTTTTCATAAACGAATCGACGATGCGCGCCTGGAAAATCCTCACGGCACGTTCATTTTCGGCGGCGGAACGGTTTCAGCCGATCAGGGTTTCATTTCCGGTTTGGAGCAATACCGGCGCGCGTTGCCGGCCTTGCCCGGCGGAGTTCCCACACGATTCACCATCACGCGCGGCGCTCCGTCGGTGACGGTCAACCAATGGCTGGGCGCCGGTTTCGCACAGGATGAATGGCAGTGGCGGAAAAACCTGAGCCTGAGTTTGGGATTGCGGTACGAAGCGCAAACCGCGCCCGCGGACGGCGTCAGCCTGGCTCCGCGTTTGGGCGTCGCGTTCGCGCCGGACAAAAAACAATTGTGGGTCTTGCGGGCGCGCGCTGGATTATTTTACGACCGCATTGCCGACACGCTCGCGCTCGAAACGCTGCGGCTGGACGGGACGCGACAACAGCAACTGCTGATTGACGCGCCTTCGTTTCCTGATCCATTCGCAATCGGCGGCGCCAATTCGATCATTCCGACCGTACGACTGTTTGACGATGGTTTGCGCCCGCCCGCGTCGTTGCAAATGCGCGTGGAACTTGAGCGGCAATTGCCGCGCGGCTGGCGCGTCAGCGTCAGCCACAGTTGGACGCGCGGCTGGAGGCAGCTTCGTTCGCGCAACATCAACGCACCGCTCGTTGACGCGCCGGGCGTTGATCCGCTGAACGCTTTGCGGCCTTTCGGCGACGCCATCAACCGATTGCAATTTGAATCGAGCGGACAGGTCGCCGGTCAAGTCTTGTTCGTTGGCGTGAATCAGCCGGTCAATAAACGCTTCAACATTTTCTCCGGCTATCTGAATTTCGATTTTCGCGGCGACGCGGACAATCCTTTTTTCCTGCCTCAATCGAGCCACGACTTCGGCGGCGAATGGGCGCGCCCGTCGTGGCAATCCCGGCATCGCATTTTTGTGACGACGATCTTCAATCTGCCTCGGCAAACGCGAGCTTCGTTTTCGCTCAACGCCGCATCGGGCACGCCTTTCAATATCACGACGGGGCGCGACAACAATGGCGACGGCAATTTCAACGACCGTCCCGGATTGAGCGACGCGACGAATTCCAGCGCCGTGTTGACGCCTTTCGGCTTTCTTGACGCCGCCGCCGTCAACGGCGCGCTGCCGCGCAATGTTGGAACCAATCCGGCCACGGCGACGCTCGACCTGAACCTGACCCGCGCGTTTGGTTTCGGCAAAGCGGGAACCGACGGCGAACGCCGCTTCCGGCTGACGCTGAACGCGCGCGCAAGCAATCTGCTCAATCGCACAAATCCGCTGGGGCTGAACGGCGCGCTGTCGTCGCCCTTTTTCAATCGCGCCAACGCGACCGGCCCCGCGCGCCGCGTCGAACTTGGATTGCGCTTCAATTTCTGATCGGGAGGAAAAACATGAACCGGAAATTTCATCGAACGACGATTTTTTCAATCATCCTGCCGGCGCTGTTGTTCAACGCGCAGGCTCAGCAAAAAAACGCTTCGTCGTCCGTGCCGTTGCCAATCGTGCCGATGCTGATTGAATACGAATTCGCGCCGCTGTACCTGATGCAGTTTCTCAACGGCCACGCGCGTTACACTCAAATCGAAGCCGTCATCAACACGAACGCGCCGCCCGTTTATCAAATCGTCCTGACCGAAAAAAACGGAAAGCGCGTCTGGCACAGTAACGTCGAAGCGAAAACTAAATCGCTGGCGCAACTTGGGCGCGAATCGCATTTGACCGCGATTGATTACAAAACGGCGACAGACGACAGCGGGCGGCAAATTCACGGCGTGGCGTTCCGCGACAAACACGGGCAAACCATTCGTTGGCGTTTCATTCCGGCCAGCGACCCTTCGGAGCGCGGATCGGGATTAACGCCGCGCGGCAACGCGCAGGGGTTGCGATTGGATTACAGAGATTTAGGGACTTTGGCCGGCGAAGGCACAGTGGCGCAGTTCGACGAACAGATAATCGAAGCCGAACCCTGGCCTGAACGCAGTTCGCCGCCTTATTTCGTCGGCTATCGCGGTTCGATCACGCTGGGGCATCACAGCAGCGCGCTGGCGTTCGGACGCGAAGAATGGCGCGTTGTGTCTGCGCCGGACAGCTTGCGTGAAGGCGCGGAATGGAAACTGGTCAATCGGCATGGGCAGCATGGGCGCGAACGCAAACTGCGCGTGACGGCGCTGCGCGGCGATGACCTGACGATCAATGAAAGCGGCGGCGCCGATTCATCGCTCAGCCTGAACGCCCGCGCGACACCGGCGGGATGGGCGTTGCGTTCGCTCCAACTCACCAGCGCCGGGCAAACGATGCGATTGGTTTTCACGCCTGAACTAAACCTGGCTGCGTCGGGCGAAGTCGCGTTTCAAATAGATCAATCGAATCAGCAGAAACTCGCTCATGGAATCGTGACCGTTCAAAAGCAAAGCGACGGCGCGCGTTTGCGCTGGCAACCCAAAGTCCCCGATTGGGCCAAATCGAAAGGCTTCGAGACAGTTGTCAAAATCAATGCCGCCGAATACGTCGTCGAAACATCGCCAATTGCGAAGAACTAAACGCCACAGGCAAAACATTTTTGCGCGAGGGCTTGGAAAACGGCTTTTGAAACTCTACGATGACGCGGAGCAGCTCGGCAGGTGGCGCCAATGCCGCAAAGGTTTTTGTCAAAAGAAATCTTTCGGAGCGCGCTGCCTGCCATTCTCATTTCAAAAGGCTGCAAATTGCATTCAGTAAAGTTTTACGTTTTTTTTCGCAATCATAAGGAGGCGTTTTCGTGGAAGTTTGTGTTGTTGGAACCGGTTACGTTGGTTTGGTCACCGGAACCTGTCTGGCTTATTTGGGACGCTCAGTTGTCTGTGTGGACATTGACGAACGCAAAATACAAATGCTGCGCGAAGGCAAATCGCCGATTTACGAACCGGGACTCGATCAATTGATTACGACCGGCATTCAACGCGGCAATCTGCGTTTTTCGACCGATCTGGCCGCGGCAGTCAAAGCGTCCGAAGTGATTTTTATCGCAGTCGGAACTCCGCCGTTGCCTACCGGAAAAGCCGATCTTTCTTATGTCAAAGCCGTCGCTCAATCGGTTGGCCGGGCGATGGATTGCGAACGTCGCCGCATAGTCGTCAACAAATCCACAGTGCCGATTGGTTCCGGCAATTGGGTGGAAATGCTGGTCAAAGAAGGTTTGCAGGAAAACGCCGCCTTCGCCAGCCGAAAAGCGAATGGCGCTAAACCCGAAGATGTGTTTTTGGTTGCATCGAATCCCGAATTCCTGCGCGAAGGTTCAGCCATCGCTGACACTTTTTATCCCGACCGAATCGTCATCGGAGTGACGGACGGTTACGCGGCGGAACGTTTGCGCGCGCTTTACGAACCGATTGTCGAACAGACTTTTGTGCCTCCGGCCTCGGCTCCGCGAGCGGCTGATGTCACGGCTGTGCCTGTGGTGACGACCGATCTGGCTTCGGCGGAAATGATTAAGTACGCGGCCAACGCCTTTTTGGCGACGAAGATCAGCTTTGCCAACGAAATCGCCAACATCTGCGAACGAGTCGGCGCGGACATCAAAGAAGTCGTGCGCGGTTTCGGTTTGGACAGCCGCATCGGCCCGAAATTCCTGAACGCTGGCGTGGGCTGGGGCGGGTCGTGTTTCGGCAAAGACGTTTCGGCGATTATTGATATTGCCAACGAATACAACTACGAACCGGAATTGCTGCGTTCGACCGTGACGGTCAACAAACGCCAACGCCACGTGCCTGTGTTGAAATTGCAGGAAGCGTTGAAAATCATCAAAGGCAAAACCATCGGCTTGCTGGGTTTGGCTTTCAAGCCGGACACCGACGACATTCGAGACGCTCCGGCGCTGGAAATCGCCCGTGAGTTGTTGGAAATGGGCGCTCGCGTCAAAGGCTACGACCCAATCGCCAACGAAGCCTGCGCTCGGCAATACCCTGACTTGAAAATTGAATACGCCAGCGATGCCGTCAGCCTGGCCGAAGACTGCGACGCCATCGTCATCGTCACCGAATGGGAAGAGTTTCAATATCTGGACTTGGCGAAAGTCGGCGAAGTCATGAACGGAAAGGTTCTGGTGGATGGGCGCAATGTGCTCGACCCGGTTGCAGTCGAAGCGGCAGGGTTCAAATACAGAGGAATAGGGAGGTAGTGATATGAGAAGTAATAATATGAATGGATTGCTCAACGCTTTTTTCGCTATGGCTGTACTCATAACCTTATCAGAATTCGTCTTGGCTCAGGATGGTCCTCCACCTCCTCCGCCTCCGCCACCTGCGCCGGTCGTTCCTGTTTCTCAATGGAAGCCATTTGTGGCTGAAAAAGCCAGGTTCAGTGTTTTGCTGCCGAAGGCTCCGACAGAAACTACGCAGACGGCAGATGGAAAAACTGTCTTTATGTACCGAGCCTTTCAATCGCAACATAATTTCACTGTTGTCTGTATCGAGCTTCCAACAACGGGCGAAGCCGATCCTAAAAAAGTTTACGAAGGAGCAGTGAATGGAATTAAGAAGAGCGACAAGTTCAAAGTTGTCAGCGAAAAGCCTTTCAAACTTGGCCAATATGAAGGCTTGGAAGTGACGGCTGAAGTAGAGGCCGGTATGTTTGGCTTGATCCAGTCCAGGTTTCTTATCGCCGAAAATCGCTTTTACCAACTCGCTGTAATTGCCGTTGGCAAAAAGGTTGAGACGGAAGAGAGCAGAGCTTTTCTTGATTCCTTCAAGCTGGCGCTTGCAGACGAAAAGAAGTCCCAACCAAATACTTCAAAACCAAACAACGAGTAAATCATGCGAATTCTGATTACCGGCGGAGCCGGTTTCATTGGCAGCCACATGGCTGACCGTTTAATTGCCGAAGGCCATCAAGTCGTTGCGATGGACAATCTGGTGACGGGCGATTTGGCAAACATCGCTCATCATCGCTCGAACCCCAACTTCGAGTTTATTCACCACGACATCAGCAATCACATTCACGTCGCTGGGCATTTGGATTGGGTGTTGAATTTCGCCAGCCCCGCCAGCCCGATTGATTACATGGAATTTCCCATACAGACGCTGAAAGTCGGCGCTCTGGGAACTCACAATGCGCTCGGTCTGGCCAAGGCGAAAGGCGCGAAGTTTGTGTTGACTTCGACTTCGGAAGTGTACGGCGACCCGCTGGTGCATCCGCAGCACGAAGATTATTGGGGTAACGTCAATCCGAACGGCCCGCGCAGTTGTTACGACGAAGCCAAACGCTTTGCCGAAGCGATCACTTATGCTTACCACCGCGCGCACGGCGTTGATGTCCGAGTCGTTCGCATCTTCAATACTTACGGCCCGCGCAACCGCGTCAACGATGGCCGAGTCGTGCCAACATTTATCAACCAGGCTCTGCGCGGCGAACCTTTGCCCGTTTTTGGCGAAGGCCAGCAAACGCGCAGCTTTCAATATGTTGACGATTTGGTTGAAGGCATCCGCCGATTGATGGACGCCGAGTTCACCAAACCGGTCAACATAGGCAATCCGACGGAAATGACAATTCTGGAATTCGCCAAACTGATTTTGCGGTTGACCGGCAGCCAGAGCGAAATCGTTTACAAGCCTTTGCCGCAGGACGATCCGAAAACTCGTCGCCCGGACATTACGCGCGCGAAGGAGGTGCTCGGCTGGGAACCTGGCGTGCCGGTTGAAGACGGTCTGAAGAAGACGATTGATTGGTATCGAACCTTGTTGTAATCGGCTTGAAATGTGAGCTTCTGAAGGGAAATGGCTGAGTCTGGTTGGAGACTCAGCCATTTTTGATTTCACGTTTTGATCAATAGGTTATTTGATCCGTAATTCTCAGTTTGGGCGCAAAAGGGCATTTTACCGGCAGAAAAATGCGGGCAGAAAAAGCTCCGAAATGTTTTTGCCCAAATTTTTCTGCCAGCTTTCAGCCAAACTGAGAATTGCTGTTATTTGATCTCGTTGGTTTCTTTGACGATGTCCAAAAAGGATTTGGCGGCGTGTGACAGCGAAGCTTCGCGGCGGTAAATCAGCCGCAATGTCTTTTCAATCTTCAGCCCTTTAACCCCTACCTCAACAAGTTTGCCGGCTTTGATTTCGGCTTCGACGGCCAGACGCGGCAGAATGGCGATGCCTGCATCCAGCAGCACGAATTCTTTGATCGTTTCAAGCGTTGCCAGTTCAATGCAGATGTTGAGCGGCGTGTGATGTTGCGCGAACAGTTCGAAAATTTTTGTCCGCGAAGGCGTTTTGACGTTGTGCGCGACAAATTGTTCGTTGCCCAAGTCTTTGACCGTGACCTGAGTTTCTTTGGCCAGTCGGTGTTTGGGCGGAACGACCAACGTCAATTCGTCGCGGTAAATTTCCAGCGATTGCAAATTCGGGTGCATCGGGTCGTAGGAAAGAAAGCCGAAATCCAGATTGCGTTCGGAAACTTCGAGCGGAATTTTTTCCGAGATGTTGCGGAATACTTCGATTTTGATGTTCGGGTGACGCTTGCGGTATTCCATCAACAGCGGCGGCAGCAAATAGAGCGAAGTGCTTTCGTTGGCTCCGATGGTCAGCCGCCCCCGAAACATGCCTCGCAATTCGCCGACTGATTCGATTGCTTCATTGCGCAAGTTAATCATCCGCTGGGCATACGATTGCAGAATGCGTCCGGCTTCGGTCAGCGAACCATTTTTGCTGCTGCGATCAAACAGCGTTTCGCCAAGCTCTTCTTCCAGCCGTTTAATGGCGATGCTGATGGCCGGTTGTGTTCGAAGCATTTTTTCCGCCGCGCGCGAAAAACTCTTTTCTTCGGCGATGGACAGAAAAATTTCCAGTTGAGACAAATCCACAGGTAGAGTTCTCCAAACAAATGAGGCTTGCCGATCTGGCAAGCCTCATTGCGTTTTCGGTTATTGCATTCGGCGCCAATCGCCCGGTGAAACCAGTATGCCCAGTCGCTGGCTGGTGGCTTCGTCAAGCACGTCGCAGGCAATTAATCGGTCTTCTTCATAACTTTCCGAAGGGCTTCGTTCCAGCAATGCGGCCAATCGCCCACCGGGACAGCGCATGGCATACGCGACCATTGCATCTCGCCGAGCGTCGAATTCCTGGAATGTCTGCACGGTTTCCCATTGATGTTCTTCGCAGGCACGCAGAAATTCTTTGACGCGGCCATTGCGTTCATCTGCCATCACAGTGACGGCAAAATGCGCGTACAGATGCTCATCAAATCCTCCACCGCAGATCGGACAACGTTGCAGCATTCTGCACAATTCTCGCCCCGTGACGTCATCGGGCTGAATTTCCTCCGGCTTTAACTTGCCGCTGACAGTGCTCCACCATCTCTTAAATCTGTTCACGATCCTCCTTTGAGGGCAACTGGCTATAATCGAGATTTATGTTGTTCTAAAAATAATAAACTTCACGGTTGGGGGATGCGGTGCTATGATGCGCGAACCGTTGGGCAGAAGTCCAATGTTTTTCTACACTTTTGGGCTTTCCATCAAAATTTTCAGACCCAAACGCTTTCAGGAGAATACAGGATGAGTGAACGAATAGCGATTTTTGACACCACTTTGCGCGACGGCGAACAGTCGCCCGGATGCAGCATGAATCTGGAAGAAAAATTGCGGATGGCCAAGCAATTAGATGCTCTCGGCGTGGATGTCATTGAAGCGGGCTTTGCGATTGCTTCGGACGATGATTTTGCCGCCATCCGCGAAGTCGCCAAAGTTTGCCGTCGTCCGGTTATCGCCAGTCTTTGCCGCACCACGCCAGCGGACATCGAACGCGCCTGGGAAGCTTTGGCCGACGCTGCCAACCCGCGCATTCACACGTTTGTCGCCACTTCGGACATTCACCTGCAATACAAACTGCAAAAGACGCGCGAGGAAGTTCTGGAAATGTCGCGCAATGCTGTGCGGCTGGCCAAGAGCTTCACCCAGGACGTGGAGTTTTCCGCCGAAGACGCGACGCGCTCCGATCTGGATTATCTTTGTCAGATAGTCGAAGCCGTGATTGACGAAGGCGCGACCGTCGTCAACATTCCCGACACGGTCGGTTACACGATTCCCAGCGAATATCACCACATCATCACCACGCTGAAACAGCGAGTCCGCAACATTGATAAAGCCGTCATCAGCGTTCATTGCCACAACGATCTCGGCTTGGGCGTAGCCAATTCGCTGGCCGCCGTGGCCGCCGGCGCGCGGCAGATCGAATGCACGATCAACGGCATAGGCGAACGCGCGGGCAATGCTTCGCTCGAAGAAATCGTCATGGCTTTGCGAGTGCGCAAAGACTTGATGCCTTACGCCAACAGCGTCGTCACCGAAGAGTTGTATCGTTCCAGCCAGACGCTGTCGAACATCACAGGCGTGCAAGTCCAGCCGAACAAAGCCGTCGTCGGCAAAAACGCCTTCGCCCACGAAGCCGGCATTCACCAGCACGGCGTGCTGAAAAACCGCATCACCTACGAAATCATGACGCCGGAATCCGTCGGCGTGAAAACCAACAGCATCGTGCTGGGCAAACATTCAGGCCGCCACGCGCTGGGCAAAAAGTACGAAGAAATGGGTTACAACCTGACGCGGCCTGACCTCGACAAAGCCTACAAGATGTTCACCAAGCTGGCTGACCAGAAGAAAGAAATCTTTGAAGAAGACCTGGTCGCCATTTTGCAGGACGGTTTCACGCAGATTCCCGAACGTTACAAACTGCGCGCCGTTCAAGCTACAGCCGGAACTTCGACGCTGGCCACTGCGCTGGTGACGGTCAACGACACCAAAACCGATGACAGCGAAACCCAAACTTCTTCCGGCGACGGGCCTGTCAATGCCGTCTATCAGGCAATTGATAAACTGACCGGCATGTCGGGCAATTTGCTGGATTACACTGTCCGTTCGATCACGCAAGGCGCGGACGCCGTCGGCGAAGTTTTCGTCCACGTCGAATTCGAGGGAACCTCGTACACAGGCAAAGCCGCCAGCACGGACATTGTTGACGCCAGCGCGCGCGCTTACCTGAACGCCGTCAACAAAGCCTTGTATTCGCAGGAAAGAAGAAAACACGTTCAAAACTGATTTGTTCAAGAAGGAGATTTCATGCCTAATCCATCGGTTTATTTTGACATCACCGCCGACGGCAATCCCATTGGTCGCATCGTGATGGAATTGTTTGAAGACGTTGTTCCGAAGACAGCCGAAAACTTTCGCGCGCTTTGCACGGGAGAGCAGGGCTTCGGATACAAAGGCAGCATTTTTCATCGCGTCATCCCGCAATTCATGCTCCAAGGCGGCGATTTCACCAATTTCAACGGCACGGGCGGCAAATCCATTTACGGCGGCAAGTTCCCGGATGAAAACTTCAATCTCAGACACGAAGGTCCAGGATTGCTTTCGATGGCCAACGCCGGGCCGAATACTAACGGATCGCAGTTTTTTATTACGACGATTCCCTGTTCGTGGCTCGACGGCAAACACGTTGTCTTTGGCCGCGTGACTGAAGGTTTGGATGTCGTGAAAACCATCGAAAGTTACGGCTCGTCAAGCGGTAGAACCTCGAAAAAAGTGGAGATCGTGGACTGCGGCCAATTGTGAGGCCGGCAGCCTGAACACCATCGCCGTCTGGAAAGGCGGAGTTACGAAAAGGAAATTCGATTATGGGAATGACAATTACCGAAAAGATTCTGGCGGCGCACAGCGGACGCGACTCCGTTGTGCCGGGCGAGATCGTCAATGCCAAGCTCGACTTGATCGTCTGCCACGACGTGACGACTCCGCCCGCCGTGGCGATGCTGAAAAAACTCGGCATCAACAAAGTTCACGATCCGAAAAAGATTCTAGTCACGCCGGATCACTTCGTGCCGAACAAAGACATCAAGTCGGCGGAGCTTTCCAAACAACTACGCGAATGGCGCATCGAGCAAGGCATTGAGCGTTATTACGAAATCGGCAATCACGGCATCTGCCACGCCATCGCGCCCGAACAAGGCCACGTTCTGCCCGGCCAAACCATCGTCTGCGGAGATTCGCACACCACGACAATGGGCGCGCTCGGCACGTTTTCCTCCGGCGTTGGTTCGACCGATTTGGCCGCCGCGTTGGCGACTGGCGAATTGTGGTTCAAAGTTCCCGAAAGCATGTTGTTTGAATTGAATGGCGATTTGCCTTTCGGCGTTTATTCCAAAGACATCATTCTTTACATCATCTCGAAAATCGGCGTGGACGGCGCGCGCTACCGGGCGATGGAATATCGTGGCAGCGGCCTGAAATCGCTGACGATGGAAGCACGCTTCACCATCACCAACATGGCCATCGAAGCCGGCGGCAAGAGCGGCATCATGCCTGCTGACGAAATCGCCGAAGATTACGTCAAGGCGCGCACCAAAGAGCCGTACACGATTTATGGCTCCGATGAAGATGCGAACTACTCTGAAAAATTCACGATTAACTTGAGCGAACTGGAACCGATTGTTGCGCTGCCCGATTTGCCGTCGAACGGACGCTTCATCGGCGAAATCGAACGCACGAAGATGGATCAGGTCTACATCGGTTCCTGCACCAACGGTCGCATCGAAGACCTGCGCATCGCCGCGCAAATCTTCAAAGGCAACAAAGTCGCTGACGGCACGCGCGCGATTGTCGTTCCGGCGACGACCGAAGTCTGGAAGATGGCGATGAAAGAAGGCTTGCTGGAAATCTTCGCCGACGCGGGCTGCGTGGTTTCGACCGCGACTTGCGGAGCTTGCCTGGGCGGACACATGGGTGTGCTCGGCGCGGAAGAAAAATGCCTGTCCACCACCAATCGTAATTTCGTTGGTCGCATGGGATCGCCGAAATCGAAAGTGTATCTGGCTTCACCCGCAACGGCTGCGGCAACGGCGATTACTGGAACGATCACTGATCCGCGCGAGTTTTTGAAGTAGGTGGCGGATGACATAGGTTGGAGATTCCGGGTGATTGAAGAAATTCGGCTAAAAATCCGGCGAGATGAATTTGAACTATCTCGACATGCTGTCAATCAGAGCATCATCAGGCGTATCAGCTTGGCAGAAATGCGCGAGGCGGTTGAAGGTGGCGAGATCATTGAAGATTACCCGGATGATAAATATGGGCCGAGTTGTTTGATTTTGGGGATGACGGCGCAAGGCAGGCCTTTGCATCTTCTGTGTAGTTATCCTTCTCGTCCATTGATTAAAGTTATTACGCTTTACGAACCAAGTCCGAGTTTATGGAGCGAGTTCAAAGTTAGGAGGTGAGTCGGATGAACCAACAAGTCTGGAATGAAACATTTGTCGAACAAAATGTTCGTTACATTATTGAGTCAGAAGACAAGGTCTTTGTGATTGAGAATGTGCCAGCGCGTGTTTGCCTGGAAACCGGCGAACAGTTCTTTTCGCCTGCGACTGTTGAACGATTGCAAGCAACAGTTTGGGGAACTGAAAAACCCAAACGTGTTATTGAAACTGATGTTTTTGAATTTGCTGCTTAATCTGATTTAAGCAGCATAGAGATACGAGGTAAGAAAATTCATGCCTGAATTACCAACCAATCTGAAAGGCTTCGCGCACGTTTACGAACGCGCGCACATCAACACGGACGAAATCATTCCGGCGCGTTACCTGAACGTTCACGAAGAAGCGGAACTGGCCAAGTACGCGATGGAAGACATTGACGTGGATTTCGTCAAACGAGTCAAACCCGGCGATTTCGTCATTGCTGGAGACAATTTCGGCTGCGGCTCTTCGCGCGAACATGCCATCTGGGCGCTGCGCGGAGCGGGCATCAAAGTCGTCGTCGCCAAAAGTTATTCGCGCATCTTTTTCCGAAACGCCATCAACAACGGCTTTCTGGCGATTGAAGCCGACTTTTGCGACAACGTGAAAAACGGTGACGAAGTCGAGCTTGACCTGACCGCCGGAAAATTCCGCAACTTGACCACGGGCAAAGAAGCCAGCTTTGTTCCGGTCAGCGACTTCGCGCGCGAATTGATCGAAGACGGTGGCCTGTTGCCTCACATTCAAAAGAAAGCGGCGAAAGCTGCCTAGCATTTTGAGTTGGAAAAGGAGGTGTCATGAACAAAGTTTTTACCAATATGCTGCCGGTGCATTCTGACCCGGAGATTCTTGGCGGCACTCCTGTTTTTGTCGGCACGCGAGTTCCAGCGCAAACGCTGTTTGATTATCTGGCTGACGGCTGTGACTTGGAAGAATTTTTAGACAACTTCCCAACTGTCAGTCGTGAACAAGCTTTGTCATTGCTGGAACAAGCCTCAGAAAGTGTTTTGGCGAAAGCTGCCTAATGAAGATTCTGATTGACGAAAGTCTGCCGCGTTACCTGAAACGAATGTTGGCGGAACACGATGCTCAAACGGTTCAGGATATGGGCTGGGCTGGAATCAAGAACGGCAAGCTGTTGAATCTGGCGGAGTCTGAGTTTGACGTTTTTCTGACGGCAGACAAAAACATTCGCTATCAGCAAAACCTGAAAGGGCAAAGCTGGCAATCGTAGAGTTTCCTTCAAACAAGTTGAGCGTTGTGAAGCGGCTGGAAGCTGAACTCAAAACAACACTTCAAAAAATCAACATTGGCGATTACGTCATTCTTGCTTGGCCGTAATCGAAGATCGTAAAGATGAATTACAAAATTACAGTCCTTCCCGGCGACGGAATTGGCGTTGACGTAACGCGCGAAGCCGTCGTTTGCCTGCAAACCATCGCCACAAAATTCGGGCACGACTTCGTGTTTGAATCGCATTTGATGGGAGGCTGCGCTCTGGACAAAGTCGGTGTGCCGCTGCCTGACGAAACTCTGAAAGCGGCTCAGGCTTCGGATGCTGTGTTGCTTGGCGCGGTCGGTGGCCCGCAATACGACAACAATCCGCCGAGGTTGAAACCTGAAACGGGCTTGCTGGCTTTGCGCGCAGGCTTGGGAGTTTTCGCCAATCTTCGACCCGCGTTTTTGCACGAAACCTTGATTGACGCTTCGCCGCTGAAACCTGAAATCGTGCGCGGAACCGATTTGTTGATCGTCCGCGAATTGATGGGCGGAGCTTATTTCGGCCAGCCGCGCGGAGTTGACGACGAACGCGGATGGAACACGATGGCCTACACCGTGCCGGAAGTTGAGCGCGTTGCGCGCGTGGCGTTTGAAGCCGCTCGGTTGCGCCGCAAAAAGCTGCATTCGATTGATAAAGCCAACGTGCTGGAAAGTTCGCAACTGTGGCGCAAAGTCGTGGTTCGATTGGCGGCGGAATATCCGGATGTGGAATTGCACCACGGTTACGTTGACGCCTGCGCCATGCAACTGGTTATGCGTCCAACCGATTACGACGTGATCGTCACCGAAAATCTGTTCGGCGATATTTTGAGCGACGAAGCTTCCGTTCTGACCGGCAGCATAGGCTTGCTGCCATCGGCCAGCATTGGCGGCAAAGCCAATGCTGTAGGATTGTACGAACCGATTCACGGCTCAGCGCCGGACATCGCCGGCAAAGGCATCGCCAATCCGATTGGCACGATTGCTTCAGCGGCGTTGTTGTTACGATATTCGCTCAAACTGGAAAAAGAAGCTCGGTTGTTGGAAGACGCAATCACCGCGACACTCAAGAGCGGTTACGGCACGCCCGATTTGAAGAGCCAGCCGAACCGAGTGACGACGACTCAGATGGGCGATCTGATTCGCAAATACATCGGAACTCACTAAGACGGCAACATAACGCAACGTTATTCGCCGATAAAAACAATTAAATGGCCGACGAAACGACGATGGTTTATAGTGCCTGCGCTTTCACAAAGCAGCGAACTTTCATCTTCAAATGAACTTTATGTCCAATCGTCGTTCACAACTCGCGCTTGATGTTCCGGCTAACAAGCTTGGCGTGCGAGTCGTCCGACTTCTTAACGTAATCGTAATTAGCGTGATCGTAATCGTCGCTGTAGCGATTATTCCGGCACAGCTCGCCGATTGGACAACCTGAAGAAGCAATAACTAAGGTTGACGAAATTCCAAACCCCGGCGAGCTACAAGGTTCGCCGGGGTTTTTGATTTTTTTGTTCGTGTCAGTAGCCCGACTGTGAAGGAGGGCAGTCTGCTCTGATCGAAACCCTTCCTTACGGTCGGGCTACTGACACGCATTCATAACTGTGAGGAACTGACTTATGAAAATGCGTGGAGCGCGTATTCTGCTCGAATCATTGCGGTGCGAAGGAGTCAAACACGTGTTTGGCTATCCCGGCGGCGCAGTGCTGCATATTTACGACGAACTGGTGAAACACGCCGAAGAACTCGGCATCACTCATTATCTGGTGCGGCACGAACAGGCTTCGCTGTTTGGCGCAGCCGGTTACGCTCAGGCGACAGGCAAAACCGGAGTCGCGTTGGTCACATCCGGACCAGGCGGAACCAACGCCGTCACAGGCATTGCCAATGCGTTTATGGATTCTTTGCCGATGGTTGTTTTCACCGGGCAGGTTCCGACGCATTTGATCGGTAACGACGCTTTTCAGGAAGCCGATCTGACCGGCATCACTCGTTCCTGCACCAAGCACAATTATCTGGTTAAACACGTCGAAGACCTGGCTCCGACGATCAAGGAAGCTTTTCACGTAGCTTCGACCGGACGTCCCGGCCCTGTGCTGGTAGACCTGCCGAAAGACATGACCGCGCAGGAAATCGAATTCAGTTATCCCGAAACCATAGACATTCGCAGTTACAAACCGCAGGTTTATGGCGATCCGAAAGCGGTTCGCAAAGCCGTCGGCGCGATGCTGCAAGCCGAACGTCCCGTGCTGTACATCGGCGGCGGAGCGCACGCAGCAGGCGCTTATGAAGAAGTAAAACAGTTGGCGGAAAAATTGAATTTGCCGACGACCTGCACGTTGATGGGCTTGGGCGCGTTTCCGGCTTCGCATCCGCTGAGTCTGGGAATGTTGGGGATGCACGGCGGTTACTGGACGAACATGGCCGTCAACAACTCCGATTTGCTGATTTCAATCGGTGCGCGTTTCGACGACCGTGTGACTGGCAAGCTGAGCGAGTTCGCAAGTGGAGCCAAGTTCATTCACGTGGACATTGACGCTTCGTGCATCAGCAAAAACGTTCCTTGCGATTACCCTGTGGTTGGCGACGCCAAAATTGTCGTCCAGCAAATGCTGAAAGAACTGGAAGAGCAATTGGCTGGCGGAGAAAAGGTTGCTTCCAAAGTTTCCTGGCACGATCAAATTGCCGCTTGGAAAAAACAGCATCCGTTGTGGTGGAAAGAAGAAGGCGATGTTATCAAGCCGCAATACGTAATCGAAGAACTTCATCGCATTACCAAAGGCCAGGCTGTGGTTTCCTCCGACGTTGGCCAGCATCAAATGTGGACGGCGCAGCTTTATGGATTCGATACGCCGCGCAATTGGCTGAACTCTGGCGGACTTGGCGCAATGGGTTATGGCTTCCCGGCGGCTGTCGGAGCGGCTGTGGCTCGGCCAAATGATTTGTGCGTGGCCGTTGTCGGCGATGGCGGATTCCAGATGGTGCTCAACGAATTGGCGACCGTGAAGCAGTACAACATCCCGGTCAAGATTTTGCTCATCAACAACGGCTTTTTGGGAATGGTTCGCCAGTGGCAGGAACAGTTTTACGAACATCGTTACTCGCACAGCAACATCGAAGTCCAACCGGATTTCGTCAAGCTGGCCGATTCTTACGGCGTTGCCGCGTTCCGCGCGACCAAAATGAACGAAGTCTCTCACACGCTGGAAAAGGCGCTGAACACGCCCGGCCCTGTGCTGATTGAAATGAAAGTTGCGCGCGAAGAAAACGTTTTCCCGATTGTGCCCGCCGGAGCGGCGCTGAAGGACATGATCCTGTCATAGGAGTCAGGAGATGGGAGTTCGGAGTTGGGCATTGCCTAACTTGACGCCTATCTCCCAACCCCAATATCCCAACTCCCAATTATGAGACATACAATTTCACTTTTAGTCGAAAACGAATACGGAATGCTGACTCGCGTGGCGGGTTTGTTCAGCGCGCGCGGTTATCAGATAGACACGTTGAACGTCGCGCCGACTCTGGAAGAAGGCGTTTCGCGCATGACGCTGACAACGCACGGCAACGATCACGTCATTCAACAAATCCTCCAGCAATCGCACAAGATCATCAAAGTCATTGACGTTGTTGACATGACCATCGTTCCGCACGTCGAACGCGAAATGGTTATGCTGACTGTCAATGCACAACAAGGTGAACAGCGTCAGGAAGTGTTGAGTCTGGTTGAAATCTTCCGCGCCAAAGTCGTGGACGTGAACACGGACTCGTTCATTCTGGAAATGACCGGCAACGCCGAAAAGGTGAATGCTTTCATCGAATTACTGAAACCGATTGGCATCACGGACATCGTTCGCACTGGTCCGGTGGCTATGACTCGCGTCGCCCACGTCAAAGCGCAACGGTTGAAGGATGAAGACGAAGAGTTTTCAGAGCTAACGCTGAACGAAAAAGTTTGATTGGGAGATGGGGGTTAGGAGGTAGGAGATGGTTTCTCCTCCCCAACTCCCAACTCCTAACTCCCAACCCCAATTCTCAGGAGCAATTTTTACAATGAACATTTACTACGACAAAGACGCCGATCCGAAATTTCTGGCGGGCAAGCGCATCGCCATCATCGGTTACGGTTCACAGGGCTTCGGCCATTCCAACAACCTGAAAGACAGCGGAGCGGATGTGATTGTCGGCTTGCGGTCGGACAGCCCTTCAGTAGCAAAAGCGCAAAGCGCCGGATTGGAGGTTTTGCCTTTGGCCGATGCCGCCGAACGCGCCGACATAATCATGCTGCTGACGCCGGACGAATTGACGCCGGGCATTTACAAACGCGAAATCGAACCGCATTTGAAGCCGGGCAAATATCTGGCGACGGCGCACGGCTTTTCGATTCACTTCAAAAAGATCGTTCCGCCTGAAGGCGTCAACGTTTTCATGGTTGCGCCCAAAGGCCCAGGCCATCTAGTTCGCCGCGAATACGAACGCGGCGGCGGAGTTCCTTGCTTGATCGCAGTGGCTCAAGACCCCAGCGGAGATTCCAAACAAGTCGCGCTGGCTTATGCTTCAGCCATCGGCGGAGCGCGCGCCGGAGTGATCGAAACCACTTTCAAGGAAGAAACCGAAACCGATCTGTTTGGCGAACAGAGTGTGTTGTGCGGCGGCGTGACTGCGCTGATTCAAGCCGGATTTGAAACGCTGGTCGAAGCGGGCTACGCGCCGGAAATGGCTTACTTTGAATGTCTGCACGAAATGAAGTTGATCGTGGATTTGATGTACGAAGGCGGCATTTCGACAATGCGTTATTCGATCTCGAACACTGCGGAATATGGCGATCTGACTCGCGGAAAACGCATCATCGGCCCGGAAGTCAAAGAGCGCATGAAGGAAGTTCTAGGCGAAATTCAGTCAGGCCAGTTTGCCGACGAATGGATGGCCGAAGCCGAATCCGGCAAACCCAACTTCACTCGCTTGGTCGAATCTGAAAAGAAACACCAGATCGAAGAAGTTGGTTTGAAGCTGCGTGGGTTGATGCCATGGCTGGCCAGCAATAAGATCGTGGACAAGGCGAAAAACTAACGTCCGCTTTTTGAATCAAACGGAGGCGCGGAGCAGAGGTGGAGTTTTAACCGATGCTCCGCGAATTACTTATGGGACAAGTTTTTACATCAATGACAGTTATTAACCGAGCAGACGAGGCAATGGCGAAACGTGGATTTTTGCCTGCTGACCAGATTCGCAAGGTAACGTTTGACAGCGTACTGGTGGATTCAGGCGCAACCACGCTTTCCTTACCTCGCGTGGTCATCGAACAACTTGGATTGGAGCCGCTCAGGGAAGTGCTGACAAAAACGGCTGCTGGTTACCAACGTTCGACGGTTTACCAAGATGCCAAAATCACCATTGGCGACCGTTCCGGGGTTTTTCAATGCCTGGAATTGCCCGGCGGCGATGAGCCTTTGCTTGGTGTGATACCAATCGAAGATTTGGGGCTTAATCCAGATTTTCAAAAGCGCGAATTGAATTTTTTGCCAATGGAGCCTGGAAACACATACTACATGGCCTATGGCCACACTCTTTTTAACCTCGATGGCACTCCGTTGGACGAAAACGAGTTAAGAGTAACACCACAATGAAAGACAACTGGGTTGAAATTTACGACACGACATTGCGCGACGGCGCTCAGGGCGAAGGGCTGGCTTATTCGGTTGAAGACAAGATCAAGATCGCGCGCGCGTTGGATGAAATCGGCGTGACTTATATCGAAGGCGGCTGGCCGGGCGCGAACCCCAAAGACGTGGAGTTTTTTGAACGCGCCAAGTCTGTGCAATTGAACAATGCCGCGTTCGCTGCGTTTGGCAGCACTCGCCGAGCCAACGGAATGGCGGCGGATGATGCCGTAGTTCAAGGGTTGCTGGCGGCGCAAACTCCTGTTGTGACGATCTTCGGCAAATCGTGGGACTTTCACGTTGATGTCGCGTTGAAAACCACGTTGGAAGAAAACCTGCGGATGATTGCCGACACCGTCAGCCATTTGAAATCCTGTGGCCGCCGAGTCTTTTACGACGCCGAACATTTCTTTGACGGCTTTCGCGCCAACGCCGAATACGCGCTGGACACGCTGGCCGCGGCGGCTCAGGCCGGAGCCGAAACCATCATTTTGTGCGACACCAACGGAGGCCGTTTGCCTGAAGAAATTGCCGATGCCGTTGCGCTGGTTCGCAAACGAATTCCAAACGTTCGCATCGGCATTCATTGCCACAACGACAGCGAACTTGCTGTCGCCAATTCGCTGGCGGCGGTCGAAGCCGGAGCGACTCACGTGCAAGGCGTGATGAACGGTTATGGCGAACGTTGCGGCAATGCGAATTTGTGTTCGGTAATTCCGAATCTGGAATTGAAAATGAATCGCCGCTGTCTGCCAGACGGCAAGCTGAAATTGTTGACTCACACCAGCCGGTACATCAACGAAGTCGCCAATCTGGTTCCGAACGAGCGCGCGGCTTTTGTCGGGCGCAGCGCCTTCGCGCACAAAGGCGGCATTCACGTTTCCGCCATCACCAAAGCCAAAGAGACTTACGAACACATCAACCCCGAAGACGTCGGCAACGAAACGCGCGTGTTGGTCAGCGATCAATCCGGCGTCAGCAACATTCGTTTCAAGTCAGACGACATTGGCGAAGAGTTCGCCAAAAAGCCTGAAGCCGCTCGGCGCTTGCTGGCTCAATTGAAGACGCTGGAGTTTGAAGGTTATTCGTTTGAAGACGCCGAAGCTTCGTTCCGGTTGTTGGCTTTGAGCGCGCTTGGCAAACGCAAACACTTTTTTGAAACGATTGAATATCGCATCTGGCTCGGCTCTTTGAACGAACCCGAAGCCATCGTTCGTTTGAAAGTCGGCGACGAAGAAGAGCACACAGCCAGTTTGGGCGACGGCCCGGTTCACGCTTTGGATCAAGCCTTGCGAAAAGCTCTGCGGCGGCATTACCCGAAAATTGACCAGTTTCACCTGATTGATTTCAAAGTCCGCATTCTGGACGGCGAGCACGCGACAGCGGCCAAAACTCGCGTTCACGTTGAAACCAGCGACGGCGAACGTTCTTGGAATACCGTCGGCGTGGCCGGAAACATCATTGCGGCTTCGTGGGCGGCGCTGGTGGAAAGCATCGAATACGGTTTGCAGATCAGTTGAGGTGAAAAGGATGAAAGCGACGCTGAGAAAAACTCATCTTTTCACAGGATTGATCCTGTTGGTGATCTTTCCGCTGACCGGCGCTTATATGCGGTATCGCATTCCGCACCTGATGGAGCAATCCGACCGGTTGCGGTTTTCGATGCGAGGCAATCACGTTTACATTTTGTTTTCGGGACTGATTCATCTGGCGTTGGGAGTTTACCTTCGCCCGATGTCGGCGAAAGTCTTGAAACGGTTGCAAACCGTCGCCGGAGCTTTGCTGATTCAAGCGTCAGGAATTTTGGTGGCCGGATTTTTCTATGAACCGAAATCAGGTCTGGATCGGCCAGTCACTTTGATCGCGGTGGTGATGACTTTGGTGGGAATGCTGCTGCATTTTGTTTGCGCGTTGCTTTCAAAAGAAGAATCGGCGTGAAGGCTACGCTTTCCGATGTGAGGTGGAAAGCGCAACCTTCACTTTTGCGGAAATCATTCTTCCGCAGGTTTTCCCTTCGAGTAAGTTGCGTAAACGTAAATCGGAATTTTCAGATCGCCCAGGTGTTTGCTGATTAACGGCTTCACTTCTTCCCAATCCAACCCGCCGACTCCTGTCGCCAGTCGTGGCAATGCAACGCTGGCGAAATTTTCCTTTTCGATCACATGCCGCAATTCACGCAACGCCAGGTTGACGTTGTGTGTGCTGGCGCGTCCGGGGTTTCCGTGATGGTTTGACGGCGGTTCCTGTGTGAACAGGCTGACGATGCGTTTGCCGTCAGCACCGCCCCAAATCCAGGTTTCGCCCGGTTTCGGATGATTGGCGTGGCAAAAATGGCGAAAGTCCTGATACATCGCCGGCCATTGTTCGCGCAGGCTCAACGCCAGCCCGGAATTGAAATGGTCGTTGGGCGCGATGCCATGAGCAATCGCCTGAGCTTTGGTCAGCAAAATATCTCCGGCCACTTCTTTAATCATTATTGGTGTTCTCCTGTTGGTGGTTGGTTATCGAATCGGATGTTGCTGGAATTGTTCTTCGCACGCGATGCACCGCGAAGCGTGCGGTAATGCTTCAAGCCGCTTTTTGGCGATTGGGTCGCCGCAGGTTTCGCATTCGCCGTAAACGCCTTCGTCCATTCGCGCCAGGGTCTTTTCGATCTGTTTTACTTCCGCTCGAATCTGGCCATCCAGTGCATCCAGCACCTGATCGTTTTCCAGTTCAACGGCCTGTTCTTCAAAATCAGCGTTCAGCGGCTGATTGACGTGTCGTCGGTCGAGCGAAATCTTTTCCAGCCTGTGTTGAATTTCAGCCAGCCGTGTTTCCAGTTCTCGGCGAATTGTTTTGAATCTTTGCATTGCCCCTCCTTCCTGATTTCACGAATCCGCAAATCGAAAGAGCAACTCTTGTTCCGGCTGTAACCTGATTGTTGCCGGTCGCCGAATCGCACAAAGCCGCCAACGCAGCGAGATTTCTCGCAACGGTTGAGTAAGTTTCCGCTGCCGAAGTTGATTTGGTTCGGCGAAACCGGCCACTTCACGCTGGCATTGGCGTTGCAACCAACTTCGTCGAAAGGGGGAAATTATGCTGAGAATCAAGTTGGCGTTTTTGGTTTTGTTTGGAGCGGTGGTCGCTTTCGGGTTTACGATTTCGTTGCAGACAAGCTCGGCGCAGAAAAAATCTCCGCCTTATGGGCTGGCGGCTTATCGGGACAATCAATGCGTGATTTGCCATCTGAGTTTGACCGAACCGCTCAGAGTCAGCGCACATTTTTACGAATGGTTGAACTCCAGGCACGCAGAAAAAGCTGTCGGCTGCGAAAAGTGTCACGGCGGAAACGTGCTGGCTAAAGACAAGGAAGACGCTCACAAAGGCGTATTGCGTTCCAGCTTTGCGCAAAGCCGGTTGCATCTGCAAAACCTGACGACGACCTGCAACGCCTGTCATCAGGAAACCGTGACGGCTTTTGTGCAAAGCAAACACTTCCAAAAGCTGAAAGATTCCGGCAACGGGCCAAGCTGCACGACCTGCCATCATCACATGGCTTCGTCTGTGATTTATTGGCCGCCTGAAACCAGCCAGTTGTGTGCCACCTGCCACAAAGCCGAAAGCAATCCGGCTGCACAATATGCTCAGGCTCCCGCGCAAGCCGCCGATGTCATCGCAGCATTCAGCCGCGCGGACGAAGTCATCGAATGGTCGCAGTTTTTGATTTCCGAAGGTCGCAAACGTCGAATGCAACTCAGAGCTGAAGAAGAAGAGTTGAAGAAGCAGGAACAGATTTTGAAAGCGGCCAAAGTCAAATGGCACGAATTCGATCTGGACGGTTCGCGCCAGCATGCCGATCAAGTCTTCAACGAAGCGACGAAGATCAAAAACCGGCTGGTTCGAAAAGGGTTGTAGCTAAACCAAAGCAGAAAACTTTGAAACAGGATTGACAGGATTCTTTGCAGGATGAACAGGATTCAAACCTGCTCGAAGCCTTGTCGAAATTGACGATCCTGTAAATCCTGCCGAAAATCTTGTTCATCCTGTTGAAAAAAAGAGTGTCTCAATGTTGCTTGTTCTGAATTTAGAGTGGCGGGTTTGTGGGAAAACCCGCCGGGAATCTCGCGCTTCGTTGCATCCCAAAAGGCCGAAGCGCGAGCGCAAGCGCGGGGCACCGATGCTGATAACCTACTCACCGCGCAAGGTCGTTAGCTTCGCCGTTCGCGTTGAAACGCAATCACGTCTTTCAAGATTTCATCCAACCCGAAAGTCGGCTCATAACCGATCAACTTGCGAAGCTTGCCGGTGTCAGGCACGCGGCGATGCATGTCTTCAAAACCCGCTTCGTAAGCCTTGTCGTAAGCCAGAAAGGTAATCGCCGATTGTGATTCGGCCAGAGCTTTGACTCGTTCGGCCAGTTGCAAAATGGTGACTTCCTGATCGCCGCCAATATTGTAAACCTCGCCGGTGGCGTCGGGATGTTCAATCAGTTTCATCAACGCGCCAACCACGTCAGAAACGTGCGTGAAGCAGCGGCTTTGCGAACCGTCGCCGTAAACGGTGATTTCTTTTCCATCCAAAGCCTGACGGACGAAGTTCGGCACGACCATTCCGTATTGTCCGGTCTGGCGCGGGCCGACGGTGTTGAACAGCCGCGCGATGACCGTCGGAACCTGTTTTTCCTTCCAATAAGCAATCGCCAGAAACTCATCAATCGCTTTGGAGCAGGCGTAACTCCATCGGCCTTTGTTGGTGGCGCCCATCACCAGATCGTCGTCTTCGCGGAAAGGAATGGTTTCGCGTTTGCCGTAAACTTCCGACGTGGAAGTAATCAACACTCGTTTGCGCTTTTTGGCAGCCTGAGCCAGCACGATTTCCGTGCCGCGAATGTTGGTTTCGATGGTTCGGACTGGGCTTTCGACAATCAATTTGACTCCAACCGCCGCCGCCAGGTGATAAGTTGCGTCGCACAAATCCACCAGTTCGGCCACCAATTGCTGGTTCGTCACCGAATCCAAAACGTAATGAAAGTTCGGATGAGTTTTGATGTGTTGGATGTTTTCCATCGAACCGGTGGAAAGATCGTCAACGATGTACACCTCATCACCGCGTTGCAGATGCCGTTCCGCCAGATGCGAGCCGATGAACCCGGCTCCGCCCGTAATAAAAAACCTCATGTAGTTACCTTCCTGATTTGAATTATTGCCGGAGCGAATTGCTCCCCAACCGTGAGTCGGTCGTTAAACGGGACAGTGAGTTTGTTCGACTGATTTCTCGGTCATGACTCGGCGGCCAAGTGAACTAGCAACGCGAACGATTGTCAACGACTTCTTTTTACATAGATCAAGAAAATGCTTTTCCCGCAGATGACGCGAATAAACGCAGATACTTGGGAAATGCCTTTCGATCGCTTTAGTCGGCTCAACAAGATGGCTGATTCTCAAATTGGCAAAACCTCCTTTTATTCGCGTTATCAGCGTGATTCGCGGGAAGGTTTTGAAGTGTCAGTTTCTCACCAAAAAACAGTTTGAGGCGATGAGTTTTTGATTCTTTGGGCTGCAAAAAACTTTTGGCGGGGAAGTCTTGTAGGACAGCGGTTAGCCGTACGACTATCGGTTCCTCCTATACGCAGATCAGTTGGGTGGACATTTCAGGTGATTAAGTAATTTACTGTAAACAAAGAAGTTTATCTGGAAAGTGGGTAGTTTCGGTTCCAGTTTTTGTCTGCGATATGGGAGGAAGCTCCCATATCGCAGACCTGGAGAACTATCGGTTTGTGCTATGAAAAATTGTCGGAACTTCCGATGTGAGAAACTTTGTCTGACGGTATTATCCTACCTGTCCGTTGCTGAGATGGCGTCTGCCTACTCGCAAAGAGTCACTGGAAAAGTTTGGGGTGACGGATGGGATCGCCGGTGTTTTTACGGCTAGGGAGTTGTTGACAGCAACATATTTCCGGGACAAAGCCAGAAAGCCACTCGCATCTGAACCAAATTCGCCTCAACATCAACAAACCTTTCTATTGCCCAAGCGCGGTCGGCAATTACTAAGGATCAGGAATTAAGAAACAGCTTTTAGCGAAAGAGTCATTTCCCGGATTCTATTTCTCGTCAGGCATCTGTGTGGTTCCGAAGCCTTAATCGGTCACAGTGAGCGAAAAATGGAAGCCGGCAATCGGCAGGTGAAATCCGACGTTTCGCTTCAACGCATTGCTCGTTTGATTCACGGACAAAAAAACAGGAGTGCTGCCTCGGCATGAGGTTTCCTATACGGTCTGATGATTTGGGCAGAAGTGTTTTCAAATTCATCCTCTTCATCCTTTTCATCATCAGGAACGTCACCCGGTCACTCACGAATCAACCCAACCAAGAAGGAATAAAACGATATGTCATCTGGGGCATTAGTTATTGGAGCAGGCCCGGCTGGACTGACCAGCGCCTATGAACTAGCGAAGCTGGGCATTTCCTCCACCATCATCGAAGCCGACGAACAAGTCGGCGGTTTGTCGCGCACGGTCAGTTACAAAGGCTATCGGTTCGACATTGGCGGTCACCGGTTCTTTTCCAAAGTGCCGCTGATTAACGAATTGTGGCGCGAAATGCTGAGTGAAGATTTTCTGCTTCGCCCGCGATTGTCGCGCATTCATTATCGCGGCCACTTTTTCGATTACCCGCTGAAAGCCGCCAATGCGCTCGCCGGGCTTGGGCCTATTGAAGCCTTTTTGGTGATGCTCAGCTATTCCAAAGCCAAGATGTTTCCCAGCGCCGAAGAGACCAATTTGGAACAGTGGGTTTCCAACCGATTCGGCCAGCGGTTGTACGAAATTTTCTTCAAGACTTACACCGAAAAAGTCTGGGGCATTCCCTGCAACGAGATTTCGGCGGATTGGGCGGCTCAGCGAATCAAGAATCTTTCGCTGAAAGAAGCCATTCGCAATGCTCTGCTGGGCGCAGGCAAATCTGCCGAAGGCGAAGTCATCACCACGCTGATCGAACAGTTTCATTATCCGCGTCTGGGGCCTGGAATGATGTGGGATTGCTGCAAAGATTTGCTGGCCGAAAAAGGCAATGAAACCGTTCACGGCATCAAGGTGGACAAGATTCGCCACCGCAAAGGTCGCGTCGAATCGGTCGTCGGCCACCGATCGAATGGCGAGCGAGTGGAATTCGACGCGGATCATTTTATCTCTTCAATGCCGCTGCGCCGGTTGATTCAAAGTCTGGATCCGCTACCGCCTGACGAAGTGCTGGCTGCGGCGAATTCGTTGCGCTACCGCGATTACCTGACCGTCGTGTTGATGGCCAAGCGTGAAGACGTTTTCCCGGACAACTGGATTTACATTCATTCGCCCGAAGTGAAGATGGGACGCATTCAGAATTACAAAAACTGGAGTCCCGAAATGGTTCCGGATCAGTCGCGCTCGTCGCTGGGGTTGGAGTATTTTCTCTGGCAACAGGACGAAGAATGGACATGGTCGAACGACCGGCTAATTGATCTGGGCATCAAGGAATGCGCGCAAATCGGTCTGGTCGAACCGGATGAAATCGAAGACGGCACAGTCGTCCGCATGAAAAAGGCGTACCCGGTTTACGATCACAACTACAACGACCGCGTAGACATCATCCGCAATTACCTGGAAACGCTGCCTAACCTGCAAACCATCGGGCGCAACGGATTGCATCGGTATAACAACCAGGATCATTCGATGCTGACCGGCGTGTATGCCGCTCGCAATGTCGTCGGCGAAAAGAACGATGTCTGGGCGGTGAACACCGAACAGGATTACCACGAAGAAGTTCGCAGTTCGGAAACGGAAAAATCCAGCACCGGCTACACCAAAACAATGGGCGACCGAGCAGTGCCGATGCCAATTGTTCAGGACGAAGCCGATCAAATCATCCAGACGGCGTTTGCCCGATTGGATGGTGTGGCGCTGGGTGTGGCCCTGGGTGTGGTGATCGGCGTCGGGCTGTTTTTGGCAACGATGATTCTGTTGCTGAAAGGCGGCGAGTTTGTCGGTCCTCGGTTGGGCTTGTTGCGAAACTTCCTGCCGGGGTATGAAGTGACCTGGGGCGGATCGCTGATCGGATTGGCCGAAGGCAGTCTGCTGGGATTTGGGTTAGGATTTTTCATCGCCTCGTTGAGAAACTGGGGAATGATGGCTTACGCATATCTGCTTCGGCGTCGCGCTGAAACAGAAGCCGCAAAAAACGTCCTGGATTAATTCAGTCGAGGTGAATATGACAACAGAGAGCATAACAATGGCTGGAAACAAACAAACAGAAGAAATAAGCCGCGAAGTAATGCGAATTCAAGCCGGAGTGTTGGCGATGGTTTGCGCTGTGTTGGGCGGATTGTTGTTGTTTACGATGACCGTCTGGTTGCTGCTGAAAGACGGCCCCGGAGCCGGGCCGCATCTGTCGCTGCTGGGCAATTACTTCATCGGATATTCGGTGTCGTGGTTCGGCAGCATCCTCGGATTGGTTTACGGCGCGCTGACCGGCGGCATCGTCGGTTGGGTGGTTGGTTCGATTTACAACCTGGTGGTCGGATTCCGAAAGTAGCCGGAGCGCGGACGTGCTGAAATAGCTGGAGCGCGGACGTGCTGAAAGCCGTCCGCAGGCTGGTTCGCGGACGTTCCCGTCCGCCCGACAAATTGTGATGAATTCAGAAACATCGTTAAACACGAACGAACCGGCTTCGCTGGCCAACTCATCCTTCATCCTGAAAGCTTCGCAAGTTCTTTGCTGGTTGCTGGCTGTCGGCTGCGCGATTTGGGCGCTGAGCGATTCGCGGTTCCGCGATGTCGAAGGATTCATTCGCAGCGGAATTTGTTTGCCGCTGGCAACGACTGTTGCGCTGTTGCTGATCGGGTATGCGTTCAACAGACCTTGGCGCGCGGCTGCGGCGTGGATGGCGTTGGCGTTGATCGGTCAAGCCGTCGCGCTGCAAATGATTGATGCCGGTCAGCAGATTCGATACCAGCATTATCGTCCGTTGAATGTGTTGCTGGCATCGTCGCCGTGGTTGTTGGCGTTGCTGGCTGTTCAAACAGTGATTGTATTGATCGGCTTGCGCGCTCGTTGGACGGCGACGATTTCCTGGCTCAGACGCAATTTCAAACTTTGGCAATTGCTAGGCATCGCGGCGGTGTTCGTCGCCACCAGCGCAACTGTGTCGCGCGAAGTTCGCCTGTATGCACAGGAATTGCCGCTGGCGGCTTTCATTCAAACGATCAATTTGCTGAATCTGGTGTTGGCGGTGTGGGCGATTCCCGAATCGGTGCTGACCGCCTGGCGTTCGCGCGTGGAGCGTCTGACCGGTTGGGATGCAGACGAAACCGAAGAAGCCGGGCTGGATCGGTTTGCCGTAACTGTGGCGATTTTGGCTGTGGTGCTGTCGGTTTTGTTGAGCATCTTTTCGTATCAACGGCATCCGCATCTTGGAGACGAAATCGCGTATCTGTATCACGCCCGATATTTGGCAACCGGCGTATTGACGATGCCGACTCCGGCGGCTTTGGCGGCGTTTGATCTGGATTTGTTCGATCACGACGCAGCGCGGTGGTGGGCAAGCCCGCCGGTTGGATGGCCTTTGGTGTTGGCGGCGGGCGTGTGGTTGAAAGCCGATTGGCTGGTCAATCCTGTGTTGGCCGGCGTTTGCGTCTTGCTGGCGTATTTGTTGACACGCGAATTGTACGACCGACGAACGGCGCGATTGACGGCGTTGTTGCTGGCATTGTCTCCGTGGCACGCGCTGGTCGGGATGAGTTACATGACGCATACGGCTTCGCTGGCTTTTACGTTGTTGGCGGCAGTGGCGGCGGCTTACGCCCGGAAAAATTCCAACCGGAAAAACTCCGGTTTGATGTGGGCTTTGCTGAGCGGCATTTCGGTTGGAATGGTTGCGTTGATTCGCCCGCTGGAAGGTTTCATCGTCGGTTTGCTGATCGGTTCGCTGGTCGCGTTGTGGATGTTCGGCGTCGGCGGCAAACGATTGAAAATTCCGGCTGTGATGGTTTGGGGATTGGGATGTGTGGCGTTGGGAGCGTCTGTGTTGGCTTACAACCACGCGATCACAGGCAGCCCGACGAAGTTTCCGATTATGGTTTGGGCGGACAAGTATATGGGAGTGAACAGCAACGCGATGGGCTTTGGGTCGGATCGTGGCAACGGCTGGCCGCTCGATCCGTTTCCCGGACACAGTCCAATCGAAGGCTTCATCAATTCCAACCTGAACATTTCGACCATCAACACGGAATTGTTCGGTTGGGCGACCGGTTCGTTGATTCTGATTGCGTTGTTGGTTTTCGCGCAAAGCCCGCGCAAACTTCGCCAAGGTGATTGGATGATGGTCGCCTTGATCGCTTTGGTTTTCACGGCGCACTTTTTTTACTGGTTCAGCGGCGGCCCGGACTTCGCGGCGCGGTATTGGTTTTTGATGATTGTGCCCTGCGTTGTGCTGACGGTTCGCGGTTTGCAAGTTTTGATCAACCGATTGTCGCAGAACGGGCATTTGCCGCATCTGCCGAAAACGCGCGCTCTGGTGGCTGTGCTGGCGCTGTGTTTAATGGCGCTGGTCAATTTCACGGCCTGGCGAGCGGTGGACAAATATCATCACTATTTGGGAATGCGGCCAGACGTTCGCCGATTGGCCGATCAACACAATTTCGGCAAAAGCCTGATTCTGATTCGCGGCGAACAATTTCCCGATTTCGCTTCGGCGGCGATTTACAACCCGATTGACCTGAACGCTGCGGAGCCGGTTTACGCCTGGGATCAAACTCCCGAATTGCGAGCCGAAGTATTGAAGCTTTATGCAGACCGTCCGGTCTGGATCATCAACGGCCCCACGATTACCAAAGCCGGCTTTCAAATTGTCGAAGGCCCAACGCCTGCTCAGGCCTTGCTCGAACAAACGGGCAGATAACCAAAGCCTGTGCGTAATTCGGTACGGAACCAGGAGCGGTAGCGACTGGATACTTTCGGACAATTTGAAAAATTGTCCCACCTTTTTAGTGCAATCCTTGCCCAACACATTTGATTTACGGCTGGCGCAAAGCGGCGATGCCGAACGGTTTTATCGCCGATTGACGATTTTGTTGCTGGCGATAATTGCCGTGGCGACGGTGGTTGCCATCATCGTTCCGGCTGGAATCGGTTGGGACTTCGCCAATTTTTACGATACCGGGCGCAGAACCGCCGCGTGGCAAATCGCCGATTTGTACAACGCCGGAAGTTTGATTGACGGTCAACAACCGCAAGGCAAGCTGGCATTTTGGGGCGCTCCGATTTCGGCGCTGTTTTACGTGCCGCTGAGCTGGTTTTCGCCGGAATCGGCTTTGATGGTTTTCAAGATACAAAACGCGCTGGCGCTGTTTGCGGCGCTGTGGATGTTGTATCGGCACTGCCGCCAGTTCGTCGAAAGTTCCAACGGCGCGCAGTGGCGATTTGCCGCGTTGTTTGCCGGGCTGGTACTGGTTTACCAACCGTTCTGGTCAATTTATCGCGTTGGCGGCCAGACCACGCCGACGGTGTTTTTGCTCTTCACGATTGCGCTGCTCAGCCACACCAAAAAACAGTTTCGAGCCTCTGCCGCATGCGTGGCGCTGGCGTTGCTGATTAAACCCGGCTTTGTGTTCGTGGTATTGCCGCTGGCGTTGATCGGCGGCAGGAAGTTTTTGCAGGAACTGGCGTTCATTCTGACGCTGATCGGGTTGGGTTCGGTGATGCTGCTCGGTTGGGATGTTCACGTGCAGTTTTTGCAAACGATGCTGCAAGGAATGAAGAACTCTTATGAGTGGTTGTACAACAGTTCGCTGTACGTTCCGGCGGAAAATCTGAAGCTGTTGGCCAAACCGCCTGTGGATGCGCGCTGGCTGGGAATCCCTGTTGTGTTGTTGAAGCTGACGATGTTGGCGCTGTTCGGTTGGCTGTATTGGCAAAGTCGAAAACAGGATTGGCCGACGGCGGCGCGACGCCATTTCGATTTTCTGATGGCGGTCACGTTTTGCCTGATGATTTCGCAAACGGTTTGGGAACATTACCTGGCGGTGTTGTTTTTGCTGTTGGCGTATCTGGCGGCGGTTCACCGGCAACTCAGTTTGAGCGCACAGGTTTTGCTGGCAACGATTTTCTTGATGTCGCTGGGACAAAACATCGTGCTGACCAACGCGCTCGGAGCGCGATTCGGGTTCAGTTCGGTCCCGGCGCTGCTGATTGTCGGATTGCTGAAAAGCAGTCCGTTGTGGTTGACGCTGCTGATTTTGGTTCGGCATCGGCAAGAATTCTTTCAAACATTTTTCGCTCCGCAATGGCATCAACTCGCGGCTCATCGGTGACAAACAGTTACAAAGCTATGCTGGAAAACTCAGTGGTAAAAGTTGTGCTTTTTTCCGGCGGCAGAGGCTCGCGCGTGTTGTCGCGCCAGTTGATCAATCATCCGCAGGTGAAATTGACGCTGGCCGTCAACGGTTACGACGACGGAGCTTCGACCGGCGAAGTGCGACGCTTTTTGGGCGACGCGCTTGGGCCGTCGGATTTCCGCAAAAACGCTTCGCGGATGGCGCATGAACTAAAAACCTGTTCGCAGGAATTGATTGACCTGCTGGATGTGCGTTTGCCGGTTGAGTGCTCCGACGAAGACGGCTTGATGATTCTGCGTTTGTTGTCCGGGCAAACGACGACGGCCACCGCCAACTGGCAAACCGAATTGTTGGCGAAACAAGCCAGAATGGATGAACGGACGCAACGCTTGCTTGGCGAACGGTTGCGCCGCTTCGAGCAGGAATTGCTGACCGGCGAACGAACGTTTTCGTTTTCGGATTGTGCGGTGGGAAACATCGTTTTCGCCGGATGTTTTCTGGCGGTCGGGCGCAGTTTCAACGCTGCCATCACCGATTACTGCGAGTTGCTGGGGTTGCCAAACGGATTGATTGAAAACGTCACCAATGGCGAAAACGCCTGTCTGGTCGCGCTGAATCAGGAAGACAAACTGCTGGCGACCGAAGCCGAAATCGTCAGCGCCAATCGCCGCAATCACATCAAAGACATTTACCTGTTCGACCGCACGCTGTCACCGGAAGAAGAACGCTGGGCGGCGACGGCGACCAACGGAGAAGTTGCAGAGTTTATTCGCCAGCGAACGCGCGTCCCGGCGATCAACACCCGGCTGATTGACCGAATCGCCGAAGCCGATTTGATTATTTACTCGCCGGGAACACAGCATTCCAGTTTGTTTCCTTCGTACCTGACGCCCGGTTTGGGCGAAGCCATCGCGCGCAATCTGACGGCGATCAAGTTGCTGATTACCAACTTGCAGGAAGACGCCGAAATTCCTGACAGCAGCGCCGTGGACATCGTCGAACGCGCGGTTTATTACCTGAAAGACCGCAACTCCAAGCCGATTCCGACGCCGTGCCTGATTACGCATTACCTGCTGAACGATCATCACCAGACAGAAGACGAAAAGCCTTATGTGCCGCTGGGACGGCTGGAAAGCCTGGAAGACCCGCGACTGGTTCGCATTGGCAATTACGAAGAAGGCACAACCGGCACGCACGATGCCGCCAAGATTTTGCTGCCGTTCATCAACGGCATTCTGAATCGTGGCGAAAACCAACGCATCGCCGTCTGGCTGCTGGATGCCAGTTCGCTGAACAAGATCACGCAAACAATGCTCGAAGCTTTGCGCGCAGGGCTGGCCAATCTGCCGCTGGCGTTTGAGATGTTTTATTCCAGTGACGAATCGCTGGACGCGGCTTTTGCGGAATCGTTGCCGTTTGTTGTTCACAACGTGCGCACTTCAGGCAAAACCGATACTGAAGCTTTTCATCAAGCCATTGGCGGACAACATTTCGATTACGTGTTGCTGTTCGATTCTTCGGGAATGTATCGCGGTGAAGAGATCGTCAACATCGCTTCGCTGCTGACCAACCCGCGTTTGGACGCCGTCTGGGGCAGTCGCCGGTTGTCGGTCAAAGACATTCACGAATCTTATCGGCTGCGCTATCGCCACAATCTGGTGCTGGGCACGGTCAGTTACATCGGCAGTCATTTGCTGAGCCTGGCGTATCTGCTGCGTTACGGGCGTTATTTGTCAGACACGCTTTCGGCGGTGCGAGCGGTTCGCGCTTCGTATCTGCGCGCTGAGCCGCTGGACATCAATGATTCAGGTTTCAATCAAAAGCTGCTTTGTTTGTTGTTGGAAGACCAAGCCGAAGTGATTGAAACGCCTGTGCAGTTTTTCCCGCTGTCGCCGGACAAAGTTCGCCGCACGACGGTGCTAGATGGTTTGCGGTCTTTGCTGACTGTGCTGCGCGGGCTGGCGAAATCGCGGCGGCGAAAGCGTCAGGAAGCTTGGGGAAGTCTTGAGAAGTCTGGAGAAGTCTTGAGAGGTCTGGGGAAGTCTTGAGAGGTCAGGTTTTCCAGACTCAAGGAGAGTGATGACTGATTTTGATCTGTTGATTTTCGATATGGACGGAGTGCTGGTGGATACGACGGAATGTCATCGTCGCGCGTATGACGACACGTGGATGTTGGCAGGAATTGTCGGCCCGGCTTACGAAGAAATCGCCGGACGCAAAACGACGGAAGTGGTTGCCGAAGTCACTGCGCCGCTTAAACCGACTGCCGAACAGCTTGCCGAGTGGGTGAAGTTCAAACAGGAGCGAGCGCGGTTGTATCTGACGACGGAAAAAATCGCCTTTCACGACAGCGCCGAATGTATTGGCCGGTTGACCGCAGCGAAATCGCGGCTGGCATTGGGAACCGGCGCTTCGCGCGAAACCACAGCGATGGTGTTGGGGCGATTCGGCTGGGGCGAAAGTTTTTCGATCATCGTCACCGGAGAAGATGTGACGGCAGGAAAGCCCGCGCCGGAAATTTATCTGGCGGCAATGGAACGAGCCGGAGTTGCTCCGAATCGAACCTTGATCGTCGAAGACAGCCACGCCGGATTGGCCGCCGCCGCCGCTTCACGAGCTTACACGGCTTCGGTGCGAAGCGGCGTCAGAACCGAACACGAACAATTCATCGGCAGTTTCCCTGATGTGCGAACGCTGCTGGCGAAACTGAATTACGCTCAATGACCAAACGATTGTTGATAATTCCGGCTGCCGGGTTGGGTTCGCGGTTGCAAGCCGACACACCCAAATTGCTTTATCCGGTCAATGGCCGACCGATGCTGGATTATCTTTTTGAACTTTACGCGCCTGTGGTCAGCCGCTTTGTGCTGGTATTGCATCCGGCGGCCATCGAACGAGTCGAAGCGCATTGTGCGAATCTGGGCTTGCCTGTGGATTTTGAAGTGCAGGAATCTCCGACCGGAATGCTGGACGCGATTCTGATTCCGACTGAGCGCGTGCGACAGCATCAACACGATCAAATCTGGATCACCTGGTGCGATCAGGTTGCAGTTCATCCGCGCACGGTTCGTCGTTTGGCGGAAATGGCTGGCGAAGCAGATTCCGCAATGGTGATGCCTACGGCAACCAAGCCCGAACCTTACATTCATTTTGAGCGAAACGAATTGGGCGACATCGTCGGATTGAAACAGCGCCGCGAAGCCGACGACATGCCCGAACTCGGTGAAGGTGATTTAGGATTGTTTTGTCTGACGCGCGCTGCTTACCTGGATTTGTTGCCGCGTTTTTCGCACGAAGCCGTCACTGGCAGCGCAACTCAGGAACGAAATTTCCTGCCGTTCATTCCCTGGCTGACCGGACAGCAACAACGTGTTCGCACGTTTCCGGCTCACGCTGAAATTGAAACCATCGGCATCAACACCAAAGCCGATTTGAAATTGATCGAAACGTATTTGGCCAATGGGCATCAACAAACTTTCCGTCATCATCCCGGCATATAACGAAGAACAGTTCATCGGCGCATTGCTGGAAAAAGTGCTGGCCGTGGATTTGTCGCAGTTCAACCTGGATAAGGAAATCATCGTCATTGACGACTGTTCAAAAGACCGCACGGCTGAAATCGTGCAGCAATTCCCGGATGTGAAATTGATTAGCCAGCGACCGAATCAAGGCAAAGGCGCTGCGGTTCGCGCGGGCATTGCCGAAGCGACAGGCGATTGTTTGATTATTCAAGACGCCGATCTGGAATACGATCCGAATGATTATGTGCCGATGTTGCAAGCTTTGTTCGATGGCGCTGGCGCGGTTTACGGCAGCCGGTATCTGAAACACCCCACACGCGGCAAGCTGGTCAATTTGCTGACCGGCAAACACGATCGCCAATCGTGGCCAGCTTATTTGGGCGGGCAAAGTCTGAGTTTCGCGTCGCTGCTCTGCACGGGCAATTACTTGAGCGACACGGTGACGGCTCTGAAATTGTTTCGCCGCGAAATCATCAAACCGCTCGAATTGCGAACAAGCGGGTTTGAACTGGATCACGAAATCTCCGCGAAAGTTCTGGCGCAAGGTTGCCAGATCAAAGAAGTCCCAATCCGCTATTTCCCACGCAGCAAGGAAGAGGGAAAAAAAATTGGCGCAAGAGATTGGTTTGTTGCGCTGAAAACGTTTTACCGTTTTCGCAACGGTTGACTCAGCAATTTGGAGAACTCAAGTGTGTGATTACGACAAAATCAAAGCCGTGAATGAGCCGCCGGTTCCATCGCCGATGTTATCGGTGGTTGTGCCTGTGTATAACTCTGCGGGGTATTTGAAAAAGTGTTTGGCGGCGCTGGCTGCGTCTGACTTCAACGATTTCGATGTGTTGGTGGTGGACGACGGTTCCACCGAACCCGTCGAACCGATCGTGAAGCAATACGGTTTTGAGTACATGCGGATTGAAGGCCCCGGCGGTCCGGCGCGCGCGCGCAATCGCGGCGTGGCGCGTGTCAAAGGCAAGTATGTGGTGTTCATTGATGCCGATGTCGTCGTTCACCGCGACACTCTGAAAAAGTTTGCCGAAGTGTTCACGGCGGATTCGACGATTGACGCCGTGGTCGGTTCGTACGACGAAACGCCCGCCGAACGGAGTTTCTTTTCGCAATACAAAAACCTCTTTCACCATTACGTTCACCAGATCAACGCCGGTCAGGTCAGCACTTTCTGGAGCGGTTGCGGGGCGATGCGGCGCGATCTGTTTTTGGCTTTTGGCGGGTTTGACGAAGAGCGTTATCGCCGTCCGGCCATAGAAGACATCGAACTCGGCACGTGGGTTTCCGCTGCCGGGTTTCAAATCGTGCTGGCTCCGCAGGTCAAAGCCACTCACCTGAAACGCTGGACGCTGTGGAGCATATTGAAAACTGACATCTTTGATCGCGGCGTTCCCTGGATTAAGTTGATGTTGCGCGCAGGAGCGGCGGCCAACACCTTGAACGCAAAATCTTCGCAGCGAGTGTGTGTGGCGCTGACCTGGCTGGCTTTGGCGTTGTTGCCTTTGATGTGGTGGCAACCCGCCGCCGGAGTTGTGGCGTTGTTGATGCTGTCGGCAGTGTCGGCGCTGAATTTCGATTTTTATCGCTACTTCATCGCGCATTCGGGCGTGTGGTTTACGCTGCGAGTTTTGCCGATGCACTGGCTGTATTTCTGGTATTGCGGATTGTGCGTAATTTGGGGAACGGCGGCTCATCATCTGGAAAAACAATCGTCGAAAACGGAAGGCGTCCCGCAGGCATCATCGGTTCCGCCGGAAAACGTCAGCCCAAAAGTTCATGCCAAATAACGGAATTCAACTTTCCATTTTGATTACCGTCGTCAGCGGCAAAGAAGCCGTGCGGCGTTGTTTGTCGGCATTGCGGCCACAAGTGCAACCCGTTGCCGCCGAAATCATCGTGCCGTATGACGAATGGGCTATCGAAATCGGCGAATTGAAAGTGGAATTTCCCGAAGTGAACTTTCATTTGATTGCCGATTCGGTGGCGGCGAATGTTCCGTCGCACCAGCATCGTTTGTACGATCTTCGCAGGGCGGTTGGGCTTGGTTTGGCGAACGGCGACGTGGTCGCCATGACCGAAGATCACGCCGTTCCGGCAGCCGATTGGGTGAACCAGATTTTGCTGGCTCACCGGCAACCGTTCGCCGTCATCGGCGGAGCGATTGAAAACGGAATTGATCGCCCGATGAACTGGGCGCTGTATTATTGCGATTTTGGCCGATACGGCAGTCCGTTGCCGTCGGGCGATGTCGAATACGTTTCCGACGTGAATGTGTCGTACAAACGCGACGCTCTGGAAACCGTGCGCGACATCTGGCGCCACGAATACCACGAAACCACAGTGCATTGGACTATGCGCCAACGCGGCATCGAACTGCGGCTCGATCCGGGTTTGAAGGTGTACCAGCATCGCCCGCCTGTGTCGTTGGGCAAAGCTTTTCGAGAACGAACCGAGTGGGGGCGAGTATTTGCCGAAACGCGAGTTGCCGCGATTGGAATGCCGCAGCGAATCTTTTTCGCGGCTGTCGCGCCTTTGCTGCCAGCGGTTTTGTTGATGCGAGTTGCCAAAAACATGCTTCGCCAACGCCGCACGTTCGGGCAGATGGCGGCTGCGTTGCCGCTGACGGCAGGATTGTTGATCGGCTGGGCTTGGGGAGAGTTGGTTGGTTACATCAACGGCGCTCCGAAGCTGAAAACCGATTGGCCGGTGTGTTACGGAACCGGGAGCAGTAGCGACCGGGGGTGACGGAGTTATGCCTCAAACTTACGAATAACGATGCTGGCTATTCTGACTTATCACTCGATTGACGACAGTGGTTCGGTGGTTTCCATCGCACCGCGAACCTTTGCCGAACAGATGCAAGCGTTGGCCGAAGCCGGTTTTCGCGGCATTTCGATGCGAGAAGCGTTGGCTCACCGCCAGGCCAACAGACGCTGGCCTGAACGTTGCGCGGTGCTGACTTTCGACGATGGCTTTGCCAACTTTTACGAATCGGCGATGCCGGAAATTGCCAGACACAACTTCACGGCGACGGTGTTTGTTATCAGCGGTCACGTCGAAGGTCGCAACGATTGGGACGCTCCGCCTGCCGGATTGGGTTCGCAACGAATGCTGACCTGGGCGCAAGTTAAAGAACTGGCCGAGCAGGGAATTGAGATCGGCGCGCACACTCGAACGCATCCCGATTTGCGCCGGTTGTCGAAGCCGGAAATCGAAGCCGAGATCACGGGCTGTTGCTCCGACATCAGCGAACGAATTGGTCAGGCCGTCGAAAGCTTTGCTTATCCCTACGGCTATTTGAATCGCCAGGCCGAAGAAGTCGCGCAACAAGAGATGACGGCGGCTTGCACAACGGAGCTTTGCCGCGCGGACGGCGAGCCGCTTCATCTGCTGCCGCGAGTTGATATGTATTACCTGCAATCGCCGCCGCAGTTGCTGTCGCTGGTTGCGGGCAAGCTTGATGGATATTTGAAGCTTAGACGTTGGGGGCGAACCGCGCGACAAATTATGCTGGGGCGCGGACGTTAGCCGGAGCGCGGACGTTAGCCGGAGCGCGGACGTTAGCCGGAGCGCGGACGTTCCGTCCGCTCTGGTTCGCGGACATTCTGTCCGCCCGACACACGACAACTGAGCTTTTCGTTAGTGACTTAATTTGACAGGCGGACGGGAACGTCCGCGAACCGGCAGCGGACGGCTTTCAGCACGTCCGCGCTCCAGCGGGCAGCACGTCCGCGTTCCAGGAAAAAGGAAACCAACATGGATTTAATTAACCGAGTCGCCAAACACGCAAAATTGAACTGGCAGAGTCTGGCCATCCCGGACGTACCCAGTCCGCCGTTTCTGATTCTGTTCATCAATTCGATCTGCAACATGAAATGCGAGCACTGTTTTTACTGGTCGAATTTGAACAAACGCGACGACCTGAGTTTTGAGGAAATCGTCAGTTTGTCGAAAGAACTTGGGCCGATTGAAAACCTGAATCTGTCAGGCGGCGAGCCGTTTTTGCGAAAAGAATTCGGCGCAATCTGTCGCCAGTTCATACAGCAAAACGGCGTCAAAGAAATTTACGTTCCCAGCAACGGCTGGTACACCGACAAAACCATCGCGCAGATTCGGGAAACGCTCAAAGAAAAAAGCCTGAAGATTTTCGCCATCGAATTGTCGCTGGACGGAATGGAAGAGTTTCACGACCGGTTTCGCGTCTCGCCCGGCGCGTTCAAACGCTCGATGGAAACGTACGACGCGCTGGTGGAATTGCAGAAAGAAGATTCGCGCTTGCAGATTCATTCGATTTCGACGGCGACTTCGGAAAACATGGACGAGATTCGACGGCTGACGACATACCTGTACGAGCGTTGCCCGCAAATGTCGCATCACAATCTGGCGCTGATTCGCGGCGACCGGAAAAACCCCTCGCTGCAAGGGCCGAAGCTGATCGAGTACCAATCGCTTTACGAATACGTTCAGCGGCTGTGGGCGCCGCGCGAAGAAAGCCGCTACGGCAGTATCGTCGAACCGATGTTGCAATGGGCGAAAGTCGAAACCGCCAAACAGCAGCGACAGGTCGTGCCTTGCCGAGCCGGTGTGCTGAGCGTCGTCGTCAACGCCAACGGCGACGTCGGGTTGTGCGAGCAGCACAAACCTATCGGCAATCTGCGGAAAAAATCGTTTATGGAAATCTGGCATTCGGAAGAGGCCAGACAACTGCGAGCTTCGATCAGCGCCAAAGAGTGTTACTGCACGAACGAAATCTTCATGTGGCCGAGCATCACGTTCCAACCGGTGCAACTGGCCAAAGCGATGGTCGGCGCGAAGGTCTGGCAAAAGCCTGAACCTCTGCCGGTCGGCGAACGCGCCGATTACAAAGCGGGCGGCAAAATGTCGCTGCCTGTGTTGCCGTCGCAAAGCTAACGAGTTTTGACTTTGTTCAAAAATTTCCTGTCATTAGCCGGAGCCGAAATCGCAGCGAAGGTGCTGACCTTTGCTGCGTTTGCTTATCTGGCGCGCGTCGCTGGTCCAGAAGGATTCGGCTACATCGAATTCGCTGCGGCGGCGGTGATGTGCGCAGGGTTGATTGTCGAACAAGGCTTTAATCCCTTCGGCGCGCGCGAAATCGCCAAATCGCCGGAACGAACTTCGGCGCTGGTTTCCGAAATCGTGCTGGTGCGGATTTTGTTGGCTGTTGTGTTGTACGGCGCGCTGGTCGTTTTCGCTCTGGCTTTTGATCGCACGGCTGTTCAAACGAAGCTCCTGCTGGTTTACGGATTGAGCCTGTTGGCGATGCCGTTGCTGTTGCAGTGGGTGTTTCAAGGCCACGACCGAATGCAGACCGTAGCGGCGATTCAAGTCATCCGGCAGGTGGTGTTTGCCGGATTGGTTTTTGCGCTGGTGCGAAACGCGCCGCAAATCTGGCTGGTTGGAGTTGCGGAAACCATCGGTTTGGCCAGCGCCGCACTGTTCGGCGTTTGGATGTACCGCCGCCGATTGAGCGGCAGCCTACGGTTGCGATGGCAAGTTTCGCCGCAACTGTTGCGCGAAGGAATGACCATTGGGTTAAGCCAGATTTTCTGGGTGGTGAAAATGAGCGGGGCGACGTTGATTCTGGGCTTGATCGCTTCGGCAGAAGATGTGGGTTATTTCGGCGGAGCGATGCGAATTTTGATGGCGCTTCACACTTTCGTTTGGTTGTACTTTTTCAACCTGCTGCCCGCGATGTCACGGGCTTGGGCGGTTGGCGACGGATCGTTCGCGGCGCTGATTGCTCGTTCGATGAAGTTGGTGTTGTTGGCGGCAGTCGTGGGAGCAGGCATCTGGGTTGCGGTCGCTCCGTTGGTTGTCAGAATCGTTTACGGAGAAAAGTTCAGCGCGGCGGGAGTGGCTTTGCAATGGTTCGCAGGCGTTTGCGCCGTGGCGGCCATCAGCGGACATTACCGCTTTGGCTTGATCGCCGCTGGACATCAAACGGCTGAAATGTTGACGGCGCTGATTGGAGCGGTTGCCGCGATGATTTTGATCCCAGTTGGATATTCGACAGCAGGCGTCGGCGGAGCGGCGGCAGGATTGTTTGCGACGGAAATTTTGATTGCGGTCAGCGCGTGGTGGTTTGCCAGGCGGCGATTGAATCTGGCGAGCGGCGTGAATTTGTCGGGCAGGGAATTGTCGGAGGTGGTTCATTGATGACGGATCAAAAGGCGTCGGTGACGGAAATTGAAAGCTGGCGATTCACGACGCGCGGTTTGGCGTGGCGATTGTTTCTGACGTGTTGGATTGTGTTCGCGCTGCATTTTGCGACGAACACCGTGCGCGAAATTTATCCGGCGCTGGCGTTGGGCGATCACTTTTCGTTTCGCGTGGACGAATACGCCAATTTGCATCCGGACCTGTTTGAAAAAGAAGGCTACGGTTGGCACATCAACAACAATCCGGGAGCTTCGATGGTGGCGGCGGTTCCGTATGCGCTATTTGCTCCGGTGGTGAATCGAATCGTCGCGCGAGTTCAGCATCAACGCATGACCAGCGGAATGGCCGAACCGCCGAATTACAATTCGCCGTGGCCGATGGCGCGCGAATTTTTCAAACAATCGTGGCTGCGCGGTTACGACATCAAATTCGGATTGGCGGCGGTGATAACGCAGATGCTGTGCATGGCTCCGATTTCGGCGCTCGGCGTGGTGGTGATGTTTTATGTGTTGCGGAAAGTCTTCGCCTCGGACAAAACGGCTGTTTGGTTGTCGCTGCTTTATGGAATCGGAACTCCGGTGTTTTTCCGCACGGGGTTTTTGAATCAGAACATGTTGATGGCCAACGCGGCGTTTTTCGGGCTGGTCTTGCTGTGGAATCCCAGCAGCAATCAGCGATGGAAATCGAGCACGCGATTCTTTCTCGGCGGAGTGTTCGGCGGAACGGCGTTGTTGATGGATTACAGCGGAGTGGTGATGTTGCTGGGTCTTTTCGTTTACGGGCTGGCCAAACGCTGGCGCGAAGCTTCGATTGCCGACGTGGTTCGGCACGGAGCTTGGTATGTCGCGGGAACTCTGCCGCCGGTTGGTTTGCTGTGGTTTTATCAATGGCGAAGTTTCGGCAATCCGTTTTTGCCTGCTCAGCACTGGATGCCGAAAGTCGCTTACATCGAACAAGGCTATCAAGGCTTCAGTTTGCCGCAGCCGGATTTGTTGCTGGCGTTGCTGGTGGATTACCGCTACGGACTGTTCACCAGTTGTCCGCTGTTTTTGCTGGCGTTGATTGCCTGGTGGGCGCATCGGCAGGAAAGGCGTATGGAAGCGTTTCAATTGATTTCGCTGGCGGCGCTGAGCCTGGCGCTGTGGATTTTCTTCAGTTGCGTCGGGTATTCGCGGCTGCAATTCAACAGCGGCATTCGGTATTTCGCTCCGGCGTTTCCGCTGCTGTTCATTTTGGCGGCGACGGTTTTGGTGAAATTGCCGCGCGCGATTGCGTACTTCATTGTCGTGGCGGCAGCGGCTCAATCGTGGTGTCTGGCGATGTACCGCGATGTCGAACGTGGGTTGGGCGTGTTTGATCCTTTGCTGAATGTATTTATCGGCGGATTCAAATTGCCTGTGCTGACGACCATGCAAAACCTGGGCGGCCAGTACGGAGGCTTTTCGGCTCACGGAGTTTCTCCTCTGCCACTGTTTTTGCTGACAACGGCGATTTTGTTCGGCATTTGGTCGGTGCGATGGAGTCAGTGGAGGCTGTCAAAAGTATGATTCAACCAACGTCAACCGTTTCGGCAGAGATTTCAATGCCACGGCGGGGAACTTTGCGTGCGTTGCTGGTTTCGATGCGCCCGCATCAATGGACGAAGAATTTGTTTGTGCTGGCTCCGCTGTTGTTCGGGCAGAAGCTGAGCGATGCGGCGGCTGTGGGCTGGGCGTTGCTGGCGTTTGTGGTGTTTTGCCTGATCGCCAGCGCGCTGTACATCATCAACGATCTGGCCGACGCCGAAGCCGACCGCGCGCATCCCGAAAAACGCTTTCGGCCGATTGCTTCGGGCGAGCTGACTACTTCACTGGCGGTGACGGCTGCGGCTGGGTTGTTGGCTGTAGCGTTTGGATTGGCCACAATCATCGGCTGGCAGTTTTTGGCGCTGGCGGTTTGTTACGGAATGCTGACCTTCGGTTATTCGTTCGCAGTCAAACACGTGGTCATCCTGGATTGCATGACCATCGCCACAGGATTCGTGCTTCGCGTAGTTGGCGGCGCAGTGGCAATCAAAGTGATGCCCACGCATTGGTTGATCGTTTGTGCGTTTTTGCTGGCGCTGTATCTGGCCTTCGCCAAACGGCGACAGGAACTGTTGCTGTTGACGGCTTCGGCGCACGCGCATCGGCAAGTTTTGGGCGAGTATTCAGTCGCGTATTTAGAACAGGTGAACAACATTCTGGTCGGAGCGACGATTGTTTGTTACACGCTGTACACCGTCGCGCCTGAAACTGTCGCGCGGTTCGGAACCGACAAACTGATTTACGGAACGATCTTCGTCGTGTATGGGATGTTGCGGTATATGGTGCTGACGCATAAAACCGAAAACGGCGGCAATCCAAGCAAGGTGCTGATCAGCGACAAACCGTTGTTGCTGGCGATTCTCGGCTGGGGAATTTACAACGGCCTGGTGATTTATCGCGGTGTGCTGGCTGCGTTGTGGGAGCGATGGCAATGAATCGGCGATCAATTGTGACTTTGATTTTGATTGGGCTTGGCGGAGTGATGTTGCAGTTCGCCGTGTTGGTGTCGAATGCCGATTATCATCGCGTGCTGCTGACAAATACGTCCAGGTCGTTGTCGTGGGGACCTACGCTGTTTCGCGTGTTGCTGGCAGCTCATGGATTGGCGCTGATTGTCGCCGGATGGTTTTGGCGGCGCAGCGTTCAGAGTCCCGGTTTCAACCGGAATTCTGTAAAGCCCGACAAACAAGCCGTCGTGATTCTTTCAGTATTAACCGTCGTCGGTTTGGTCTTGCGGATGTTTCGGCTGAACACCGATCTGTGGTTTGACGAAATCCTGATGGTGTTGGATTTCATTCGCCAGCCATTTGGCGAAATGCTGACCAGCTTTCCGTCTAAGAACCAGCACTTGCTTTATTCGACGCTGGCGCACATTTCGGCAAGCTGGTTTGGCGAAAGCGCGTGGGCGGTTCGATTGCCGTCGGTGATTTTCGGAGTCGGGAGCATCTGGGCGCTGTTTCTGGTTGGCCGTCACGTGTTCAACCGCCAGGTCGCGTTGCTGAGCTGCACGCTGTTGACGCTGTCTTATCATCACATCTGGTTTTCGCAGAACGCGCGCGGTTATATGGGCTTGATGCTGTTTACCACGCTGGCTACGTGGTTGTGGCTGGAAGCCTGGGGGCGCGGATTGGGTTGGTGGGTCGCGTATGGCGCAGTGACTGCCATCGGCGCGTGGGTTCACATGACGATGATCTTTGTCGTCGCGGCTCACGGAGTGTTGTATCTGATTTGGTTGGTTGCGCCGAAACTGCTCGGCGCTCGGCGGTTGGAAAAGAAACAGCGATGGTATCCGTTTGTCGGCTGGGCGTTTTGCGGGACATTGACCCTGCAAGGTTACGCGCTGGCGTTGCCGGAATTTTTAGGCACAGGCATTCACGAAGTTTCCGAGCCTTCGGAATGGGTCAGTTTGTGGTGGTTGGTGACGGAAAGTCTGCGAAGCTTGCAGCTTGGATTTTCCGCCGTGATTGTTTTGCTGGCGGGCGGCGTGATGGTTTGCGTTGGCGTTTGGGGATTGCTGCGGCGGGATTTGATGGCGCTGGCTTCGATGGTTTTGCCGCCGGTTTTTGCCGGAGTGACGACGTTGCTGTGGAGCCATAATTTCTGGCCGCGTTTGTTTTTCTTTGCGATGGGATTCGGATTGTTGATTGCTGTGAACGGCGCGCTGAATTTGCCGCAATTGCTCCGTTGGGTGATTCCGGCGGAAAAAGTTTCGGATCGTTCGCTGGCAACGGCAGGCGCGGCGCTGGCGGTTTTGATGATTGTTGCTTCAACGGCTACGATTCCGCGCTGTTACGCGCTGCCAAAACAGAATTACACCGGAGCGCGCGATTTTGTCGAAAACAATCGCCGCAACGGAGACGCCGTCGTCGCCGTCGGTTTGGCGGGAGTGGCTTACGGCAAATACTTCGCGCCGGATTGGGCTGCAGCACAGACTCAGGCGGAACTCGATGCCGCGCGACAAGGGCGTTCGGATGTCTGGCTGGTTTATACAATTCCGATTCAAGTCAAAGCTTATCGCCCGGACGTGTGGCGCGTGATCGAACAAGATTTTGAAGTGGTCAAAATCTTTCCGGGAACTTTGGGGGGCGGCGAAGTATTTGTTTGCCGCCAGAAACGCAAAACTGAAATTGCGATTGGTGACAGGAGCAAATGAGCAAAGAACCTTTGCAGGTTTCGATTGTGATTCCTGCTTTTAACGAAGAAGCGGCGGTTGGCGCGGAAGTGCGAAACATTCGCAAGACGCTGCAACAGTCCGGCATCGAACACGAAATCATTGTCGTTGACGATGGTTCGCAGGATCGCACCGCCGACGAAGCCGTGCGCGCGGAGGCGAGAGTGCTGAAAAGTTTGATGAATCGCGGTTACGGCGCTTCGCTGAAAACCGGAATCACCGCTGCCAAGTACGAAATGATCTGCATCACCGACGCCGACGGAACTTATCCGGCGGATCAGATTCCGGCCTTGCTGGAACAACTGCGAACGGCGGATATGGTTGTCGGCGCGCGCGTCGGTCAGAACGTGAACATCCCGTTGGTTCGCAAACCGGCGAAGTTGATGCTGGGTTGGTTGGCGGAACGCATTGCCGGGCGAAAGATTCCTGATTTGAATTCCGGCTTGCGTGCGTTCCGGCGCGAACTGGCGATGCAATACTTTTCGGTGCTGTCGAACAAGTTTTCGTTCACGACGACGATCACGCTGGCGCTGATGGCTGACGATTATTCGGTGCTTTACCACCCGATTGATTATTACGCCCGCGTAGGTCGGTCGAAGATCGTGCCGCGCCACTTTATGGATTTCATCATTCTGGTGCTGCGGATGGCGATGCTGTTCCAGCCGCTGAAGGTTTTCATTCCGGCGGCGCTGACCTTCGGTTCGCTTGGTGTGCTGAAGGTGATTTACGACATAGCCACTTCGCCATTGCGGCATCCCGAACAAGATTGGTCTGTTTTTTATACGCCGGTGCTTTCGACTTCGGCAATTTTGCTGCTGCTGACCGGGTTGCAATTTTTGCTGATCGGAATGGTCGCCGACGGAGTAGTTCGCCGCATCGCTTTGCACAGTGGGCCATCGGCGGCTTCAAGCGCGGTCGCCGTCGCTGAAATCAGCAATCAAGAGGAAGAAACTTTTTCACAATGATTTTTTTACGACTTTACCTGCTGGCTGGGTTAATCGCGCACAAAGCCGTTTGGGAAATTTTGAAACGGCGCAAAGCTCCAACCGGCGAAAAGCCAACTCCCAAGCCTCAACCGCTGAGCGTGCAATTGGTCAAAGCCGTCAAGATCGCCATTTTGCTCGGCATTGTCGCACAAACGATGTTGCCGGAAATTCTGCCGATCAGCCCGGAGCCGTTTTGGCTGCGCGCGGTCGGCGTGGCGATTTATACCGCCGGATTGTTGATTGCCGTCATCGCGCGGTTCCAACTGGACAGCAATTGGTCGGACATTGAAACGGCTCAAGTGTTGTCGCATCAACAAGTCGTTTCCAACGGCATTTACGGATTCGTGCGTCATCCGATTTACGTCGGAGACATTTTGCTGCTTTTCGGCCTGGAGCTTAGTTTGAATTCGTGGCTGGTTGTGGGCGTGGCGTTGATGACGCCGGTAATCCTGCTGCAAGCCACGCGCGAAGAGAAAAAGTTGATCGAAACTTTGCCGGGTTACGACGTTTACTGCCAACAAACCAAGAGGTTCATTCCGTTTGTCGTCTGAAATTCAATCTCAATCAAAAACTGCGAAACCGCGCGTAGCGATTTTGGGCGCTGGCCCGGCGGGTTTGGGCGCAGCGTGGCAATTGGCGCGCAGCGGCAAAGCCGAAGCTATTGTGCTGGAACAGCGCGGCGATGTCGGCGGCAACTCCGGCAGTTTCACAATTGGCGGTGAACTTGACGGTTTGCCGCTGGATTACGGCAGCCATCGGTTGCACCCATCTTGTCACCCGGAAATTCTGGCTGACCTGCGCGGCTTGCTCGGCGACGATTTGCTGGATCGTCCGCGTCACGGGCGAATTCGATTGCGCGGACATTGGATTCATTTTCCGTTGAAGCCGGTTGATCTGGTTTTGCGATTGCCGAAATCGTTTGCCTTCGGTGTTGCGGCGGATTCGGTTCGCAAATTGGTCGCTTCATCGTCAGCCAATGGCCACGAATCGTTTGCCAGCGTGTTGGAGCGCAATCTGGGTTCGACGATCTTCCGCGACTTTTATCACCCTTACGCCAAGAAAATTTGGGGCGTCGAAGCGGAACAGCTTTCGGCAATTCAGGCGTATCGAAGAGTCAGCGCAGGTTCGCTGATGAAGATGGTCAAAAAAGTTCTGGCGCTGGTTCCGGGTTTGAAGGCGCCGGGCGCCGGGCGATTTTTTTATCCGCGCGAAGGCTTTGGACAAATCAGCCAGGCATTGGCCGCTGCCGCGCGCAACGAAGGCGCGCAGATTTTGCATCACACCGCCGTCAAAAAAATTCATCTCGGAACGCCCCATCAAATCGAAGTCGAGCGCGACGGTTCGACGCAGTTGGTTTTGGCCGATTACGTTTGGTCAACGATTCCGATCACGACGCTGGCCAAGTTGGTGACGCCGCAAGCTCCAGCCGATGTGATTGCGGCAGGCAGCAAAATCAAATATCGCGCGATGATTTTGATTTACCTGGTCATCGCTCAACCGCAGTTCACCGAATTCGACGCGCATTATTTCCCGGACGCCGAAGTCGCGTTGACGCGAATTTCCGAACCGAAGAATTACAGCGCGCGCAACAAACCGAAAGACCGCACGGTTTTGTGCTGTGAATTGCCCTGCGATGTGGATGATGAAAACTGGCGGCGGACGGATGAAGAACTGGGACAGCTTGCCAAACAGGCGTTGGAGCAAAGCGGACTGCCGATTCAAGCGCCGATTCTGCAAGTCGTCACCAAGCGGCTTTCGCATGCGTATCCGATTTACCAGCAAGGATACGAAACGCATTTTAACCGCCTGGACGAATGGGCGGCGGGACTGGAACGAATTCTGACTTTCGGACGACAGGGATTGTTTGCTCACGACAACACGCATCACGCGCTGGCAATGGCTTACGCGGCGGTTGATTGTTTGAACGGTTCCGGAAGTTTTGACCTGGCGCGGTGGAACGATTACCGCGCCGAATTTGCCACACACACAGTTGAAGACTAACCAACGATTCCAACCATGTTCGACGCATTTCGAAGGAGAAGTTTTATGCTGAAGATCGGGTTATCCATCCTTGGTCTGGCGATTCTGGTTGCTGTGGCTCCTTTGCCGAAATCGCTACGCAAAGCGATTCCTTTTCAACAAGCAACGATTACGCTCGACCCGAACACGAGTTTCCAAACCATCGTCGGCTGGGAGGCCGTCGCTCAGGCCGGGCAAATTGCCGAAGCCAGTGCAGTGACCAACCGCTCGAATGTCAATCCGGCGTTCCCGAATTACAAAAATCAGTTATTCGATGCCGCTGTCAATGATCTTGGGCTGAATCGAATTCGCCTGGAGTTGCGAAGCGGCCTGGAAAATACATCGGATTATTCGGAGCGGTACACCAACGGCCAGATCAATTTCAACGATTGGAAAGTTCGCCGTTACGAAATCATCAACGACAATAACGATCCGCAAGTCATCAATCCGAACGGCTTCAAATTCTTCGAACTGGATTTCAACATTGAAAATGTCGTCATCCCGATTCGTCAGCGGCTGGCTGCGCGCGGCGAAAAGCTCTATCTGAATTTGAACTATGTGGATTTTGCGCCGTCGGCTTTCGAGCATAAAACAGCGCCCGAAGAATACGCTGAATTCATGCTGGCGACTTTTTTGCACATGCGCGACAAATACGGCTTCACGCCGGATGCCGTTGAAATGATTTTGGAACCGGACACCAACGCCGATTGGACTGCAACGCAAATTGGCAATTGCCTGGTTGCCGCCGGAAACCGTTTGCGAGCGAATGGCTTCAACCCGGATTTCGTCGCTCCGTCCTGCACCAGCATGTTCAATTCGCTGACTTACTTTGACCAGTTGATTCAGATTCCCGGAGTCACGCAATTCATCAGCGAAGTTTCGTACCACCGTTACGCGGGATCGTCCACCACCGCTTTGCAAGGCTTCGCCAGTCGTGGCGCGCAATACAAGATTGATACTTCGCATCTGGAATTGATCGGCGCAACGCACGAAGACATTCACGCCGATCTGACGATTGCCAATAACTCTTCGTGGCAACAATTTGCGTTGGCGTTTCCTTTGGGCGGCAGCGACGACGGCAGCGCTTATTACGATGTCGGCGACAGCAACCCGAACAGCCCTACGCTGACGATGGGCAGCCGAACGAAATTCCTGCGGCAGTATTTCAAATTCATTCGCAGCGGCGCGATTCGCATCAAAGCCACTTCCAATTCTGACAGCTTTGAACCGGCGGCATTCGTCAACACGGACGGTAAATTTGTTGTGGTCGTCAAAACCTTTGCCGGAGGCAACATCACTTTGCAGGGATTGCCCGCCGGAACTTATGGCGTCAAATACACGACGCCCAGCCAGTACGACATTGACGCAGCGGACATCGCCATCACTGCCGGCCAGGCCTTGAACACTTCGATCCCGCGCGACGGAGTGATTACGATTTACGGCAAATCTGCTCCAAGCGTGGTTTCGGTGGATGCCGCCAGCTTTGCGCGACTCAATTCGCCGGGGCAGATAGATGCGGCATTTGGCGTTGGATTCCCAGCGGCGACCAACATCACGGCGCCGGCAACGACGACTCCGCTGCCAACCAAGCTGTCGAATGTCTCCGTGCGATTGAACAACGTCCTGGCTCCGCTGTTTTTTGTCGGAGTCGGCGGCGCACAGGGGGCAGGAGCGTTTCAAATCAATTACCAGATTCCTTACCAGCTTCAACCCGGACTGGCCAAACTGGAAGTGCTGAACAACGACGCTGTCGTCACCACAGGTTATTTGATCGTTGGTGCGGTTGCGCCTGGCGTGTTCACGGTTACGGCCACCGGCAAAGGCCAGGCGGTCGCGCTCAATCAAGATTTTTCGCTCAATGGCGATCCGTCGCAGATTTCCAATGCCAAACCCGAAGCGCGAGGCAGAGTCGTGACGTTTTTTGCCAATGGCCCAGGCGGCCAATTCGTCAACCCGGTAAACGGGCAAGCGTTGACGCCGATTTCGGGAATGCCTACTCCGGCCAGTCCGATTTACGCCACCGCCAGCACGCCGATTGTCACAATTGGCGGAGTTCCCGCCACCGTCGCGTTCAGCGGATTGACGCCCGGCTTGGTTGGGTTGTGGCAATTGAACGTCGTCATTCCGGCGAATTCTCCGGTTGGCAATGCCGTGCCGGTGGTTATCAAACTGAATCGGCGAATCACAAGCCAAACGACGGTTGCGGTGAATTGATCCGGGGGCACGGACGTCTTTGTCCGCTGTAATTAAAACCGCGCAGCATCTGATGCCTGGACATTTTGGGGAACGCTGTATGTGGTGGATACCATTGGCGAATTCGAACCTGATACCCGATCCCATTCACCTGACACCTGAAAACCCGAAAAACCGATTTGGTCAAAAGTTGCTTTTAGTAAAAGTCAGGTTTCGGGTATTGGGTATCGGGTATCAGGAAACTCGACAATGAATTCACCGCAGCATCCCGGAGCCGCCATACTCAAAATGTGTCCCGACATCAGGCGCAGCATCCTTTTTATGCCGGTTCTGAATCGAGAAATGCGAACCATAGTCTTCGGTGCGTCAGGTTTCATTGGCCGCTGGGTTTCCCGGCGGCTTCGTTTTGCAGGCGTAAAGCCGATTCTGATCGTTAGGGATTTGGCGATGGCGAAACCAATTTTTGCTGATTACCAAATCGAAGGCGAAATCATTCAGGCGGATGTTCAGCGGCTGGATTCGGTTGCTGAACTTATAGGCAGGTTCAAACCCGATGTGGTGTTCAACCTGGCAGGTTACGGCGTGGATCGTTCCGAACGCGACGAAGAAACGGCATATCAAATCAACGCTCATCTGGTTGAAGCGATTTGCAAAGCGATGGCAGTGCATCGCAATTCGGGCTGGGCAGGACAAAACATCATTCACGCCGGCTCGGCGCTGGAATACGGCGAAATCGGCGGCAACCTGGCTGAAGATTCTGTTGTCAACCCAACGACCCTGTACGGCAAATCAAAGTTGATGGGCACAAACCTGTTGACCCAGTTCTGTCGCAAACTCGGCGTCAGAGGAATCACTGCGCGGCTGTTCACGGTTTATGGAACCGGCGAACACGACGGACGATTGTTGCCTTCGTTGTTCAACGTTGCGAAAGACGGCAAACCGTTGCCATTGACAGCGGGCGAGCAAAAACGTGACTTTACTTATGTCGAAGACGTTGCCGATGGTTTGCTTCGGCTGGCGATTGCCGAATCGCAGCCGGGTGAAGTGGTTAATCTGGCAACAGGCCGACTGACGACGGTTCGACGATTTATCGAAACGGCAGCTTCAATCCTCAACATCCCCGAAATCAATATGCAGTTCGGCGCGATTCCAACTCGTGCCGAAGAGATGCAGCACGACGACGTAACGGTTGATCGTTTGCGGCGAATTACCGGCTGGACGCCGCCAACTGAAATCGCCGAAGGCATTCAACAGACAATAGCGCAGGCAGGACGCCCGCGCTTCCAGGAGAACTCATGCGAATCTTTTTAGCCGATCTCGGCCACAACCAACTCACCTACAGTTCGGATGTTTATCCGCTTGGCGTGGCCAATCTGGCGACGTATGCGCGCGAATACCTGCCCGAACATCTCAGCGCCAAACATCCGCTGGACATCAAGATTTTCCGCGAACCGGAAGATTTGAAAACTGCGCTCGATCACGATTCGCCAGATAATTTGGACGTGCTGGCGCTCAGCAGTTATTCGTGGAATCACAATCTGGCGTTGCACTTTGCCGATTACGCCAAAGCTCGTCACCCGAAATTGCTGACGTTGATGGGCGGGCCGAACTTTCCGTTGACGGCTGCGGAGCAGGAAAGTTTTCTTCGCGGAATGTCGCAAATAGACATCGCGGTTCGTGGGCCGACTTACGAAGGTGAACGCGCGTTTCTGAACATCATTCGCCGCTTTGCCGAAGTCGGTTGCCAACGTGAAGGCGTTTTCGACGAACCAGTTGCCGGAAATATGTGGATTGATCGGCGCACAGGCGAATTCGTCGTCGGGTCAGAACCTGAACGCATACGCGACCTGGATGAAATTCCTTCGCCGTATCTGGCCGGGTTGATGGATGATTATTTCAAAACCGGTTACTTCCCGATGATGCAGATTGCGCGTGGCTGTCCGTTCAGTTGCACCTACTGCAATTCCAGCGTCGAAGCCAACAGCAAGATTTACGCGCATTCGGTCGAAAACGTAAAAGCCGATTTGCTCTACATCGCCGAACGCATCAAGCCGGAAATCACGCTTTGTTTTGCAGACGACAATTTCGGAATGTATCAGCGCGACGAAGAAGTCGCCGATTACATCAGCTACCTGCAAGAGACATACAACTGGCCGCAATATCTGAGAACGACCACCGGCAAAAATCGCGGCGAACGCATCATCAAGGTCATGCGAAAGATCAAAGGCCGTCTGCCTATGACCGCCGCCGTTCAGTCGCTGAACCCGACTGTGCTGAAAAACATCAAACGAGCCAATATCAGCCTGGACACCTTTGCCGACATTCAAAAAGAAGTCATCGCGCAAGGCATGCAATCTTACGGCGAACTGATCCTGAGCATGCCTGGCGAAACCAAAGCTTCGTTTATGACCGCCGTCCGCGATTTGCTGGAAACCGGAGTCAAACGAATCTCGGCGCATCAGTTGATGCTGCTGCACGGCGCTCCGCTCAGCAATCCCGAAAGCCGCGAGTTGTTCCAGTTCAAAACGCGCTTTCGCGTCGTCGCTCGCAACATCGGCGATTACACCGGTCAGCCTGTGATCGAAACCGAAGAGATGGTTGTCGAAACGCCCGACTTCAGTTTCGAGGAATATCTGGAAGCGCGAGTCTTTCACCTGTTGCTGACGATCTTTTATTACGAAGGCAATTTTGAAGAAGCGTTCGAGTACGCGCGGCACGAAGGCATTAAGGCGTATGACGTGATGGTTCGTATGCAGCAGATGCTGGACGAAGCGCCGCCGAAATTTCGCGCGATGATTGACGACTTCCTGAAAGAAAGTCAGGAAGAACTTTTCCCGACGCGCGAAGCCTGCATCGAGTGGGCGAAACAAAATTTTGCTTCGCTGGTTGACGGCAGTTTGGGCGGCAATCTGCTCAGCAAGTATTCGATGATCGGACGGTTTTACCTGACTCAGGAAGCGATTGAGTTTCTGCAAACGGTGATTTCGTCGGCTCAGGACGAAGCCGTGCTGAGAACCGATCTGGCGCAGTTGCAAGCCGTGACGGATTACCTGCGCTGCATCTTGCTGCACGTGCCGTTTGCCGAAGTGCTGGCGTCGAATCCCGACTGGACGACCAAATATGATGTCGAAGCCTGGCGCAAAGATGGATACAAAGACCATCTGGATATGTACGCCTTCGATCAGCCGCGCAGCTTTGCCACGACGATTGACGCCAATAAACGAGCGATGATCGAAACCCGCATTGGCACCTTCGGCGAACATCCGTCGGGACTCGGCAAATTCACTCGAACCATGTTCGCTCAAGACCTTCGCCGCACTGTCGTGATGGCGAAAACCGGAGCCGGAGCATGATTATGGAAAACATGACTCGCATTACAGAACCCGAACTTTCGTTTGTCATGCCCTGTTACAACGAACAGGAAATCATCGGATACACCATTCCGCGATTTACCGCAGCGTTCAGAAATGCGGGGATCAAACTGGAATTGATCGCTGTGGACAACGGTTCGCGTGACCGCACAGGCGAAATGATCCGCGAGATGGCGGCCAACGATCCGGCCATTGTTTATCACCGCGTTGACGTCAACGAAGGTTACGGCAACGGTGTGCTCTGCGGCATCAAAGTTTGTCGCGCTCCGTGGGTCGGCATCATTCCTTGCGATGGGCAAGTTGATGCCGAAGACGTGGTGGCGTTGTTCGATGCGATCAAAACCACGAATGGCAATGTGCTGGGCAAAGTGCGACGACGATTCCGCATGGATGGTTTGTGGCGAAAAGTCGTTTCGGTCAGTTACAACCTGATGGTGCGCGCGCTGTGGCCGCGACTCGGTTCGATTGACGTGAACGGCAGCCCGAAGATTTTGCCGCTCGATGCAATCAACGCCATGGAATTGAAATCGAAGACCTGGTTTCTCGACCCTGAAATCGTCGTCAAAGCGCATTACATGGGGTTGCGCGTGCTGGAATTCAATGTCTTTGCCCGCATGCGTGGCAACGGACTTTCGCACGTTCGCGTTGGCACGTGCTGGGAGTTTTTGCGAAACCTGATGATCTTTCGTTTCTCCCCCGAAATGCCGAAATGGCGTCGCAACCTAAATTCCGATTTGAAGCCCGAAAAAACGCGAATTGCCGCTTGATTGGCCGCGATTAGCTTGTTGTGGAGGTAATGGTGAATCCGAAAATGTCTAAACAACCTGTTTATCATCGCCGAGAAACTTGCCGAGCTTGTGGCGAAAACAGTCTCAAACTCTTCCTGCCGCTGGGCAATCAACCGCTGGCCAATTCGTTTTTGAAATCGCCGAATGAATTTGCCGCCGAACAGTTCTTTCCGCTCGACACGGTGTTTTGCGAGAGCTGTTCGCTGGTGCAGATCCCCGACGTGGTTGATCCCGAAGTCCTGTTTCGCCATTACCTTTACGTGACGGGAACTTCTGAAACCATCGCGCAACACAATCGCGCTTACGCCAAATCAGTGACGGAAATGCAGCGGCTGACCGGCGACGATCTGGTCATCGAAGTCGCCAGCAATGACGGCAGCTTGTTGCGATGTTTTCAGGATTTGGGTGTCAAAACGCTTGGCGTTGATCCGGCGACCAACGTTGCCGCGATGGCTCGCGCCAACGGAGTCGAAACGATCAACGAATTTTTCAACCACGAAACCGCCAAGCGGATTCGCGCTGAACGCGGAGCAGCCAAAGCCGTCATTGGCAACAACGTGCTGGCTCACGTTGACGACACGCAAGGTTTTTTGCGCGGCTGCAAAGAAGTGATTGATAAAGACGGCCTGGTCATCATCGAAATGCCGTACCTGGGCGACCTGCTCAACCGCGCGGAATACGACACGATTTACCACGAACATCTTTGCTACTTTTCGGTCAATTCGTTGATGCGACTGTGCGAATCTGCCGGGTTGCGAATTGTGAAGATAGACCACGTGCCGATTCACGGCGGCTCGCTGAGAATGCACGCCGGTCACGAAGAGGTTCGGCAAAACCACTCGGAACAAGTGCTGGCTTGGGCGGAGGAGGAAAAGAGCAAAGGCTTCACCAGCTTTGACCGTTATGAACAACTGGCCAGAAGCGTCGAGCGAAGTCGCGAAACTTTGATGGAGTTGCTGACCCGGTTGAAAGCCGAAGGCAAAACCGTCGCCGGTTACGGGGCTGCGGCGAAAGGCAACACGCTGCTGAATTACTGCCAGATCACGACAGATTTGTTGCCTTACGTGGTGGACAAAAATCCGTTGAAGCTGGGGATGTTTACGCCGGGCATGCACATTCCTGTTTTGCCGGTTTCGACCTTGCTGGAACAACAACCGGATTTTTTGCTGATTCTGGCCTGGAACTTTGCCGAAGAAATCATGCGCCAGCAGAGCGAATACCAGGCGCGCGGCGGCAAATTCATCATTCCGATTCCTGAAGCGACGGTGGTGTGAAATGCAAGTTGTGATTTTGGCAGGCGGGCGCGGAACGCGGCTCGCCGAAGAAACGACAGTTCGTCCGAAGCCCATGGTGGAAATCGGCGGCAAGCCTGTGCTGTGGCACATCATGAACATTTACGCCCATCACGGCTTCAAGGAATTTTTGGTGGCTTGCGGTTACAAAGGCGAAATCATCAAAGAGTATTTTCACAACTTCTTCATCCATCACAGCGATTACGTCATCAATCTAAGCGACCGTTCGATGGAGATCATCAATCCCAATCGGCTGGATTGGCGCATCGGAGCGATTGACACAGGCTTGGACACGATGACCGGAGGGCGTGTGCTGGCGTTGAAGCGGCTGATTGGCAATCAGACGTTTTCGGTGACTTATGGCGACAGCTTGGGCGACGTGAATGTTCGTGAGTTGGTCGAATTCCATCGCTCGCACGGAAAGTTGGCGACAGTGACTGCCGTACGACCTCCGGCGCGATTTGGCGAACTGATTTTGGATGGCGATTGCGTTCGTGAATTTCGGGAAAAGCCGCAAACCGGCGAAGGTTGGATCAATGGCGGTTTTTTCATCTTTGAGCCGGGCGTGTTTGATTACCTGACTGACGATCAAACCATTCTGGAACGCGAGCCACTGGAACGACTGGCCGCCGATGAGCAGTTGATGGTCTTTCGGCACGAAGGATTTTGGCAGCCGATGGACACGCTGCGCGAAAAACATTTGTTGGAATCTTTGTGGAACGAGGGGAGAGCGCCTTGGAAAGTGTGGGAATGAGTTTTTGGAATCGTCGCAACGTCTTCGTGACAGGAGCGACAGGCTTGTTGGGGTCGTGGATGACGGAAGAGTTGCTTGCTCGCGGAGCGAACGTCACCTGTCTGATTCGGGATTGGGTTCCCGAAAGCCGTTTGGTGAATTCCGGCTCGGTCGCGCGAGTCAACGCGGTTCGCGGCGCGCTGGAAGATTACGACACGATGGCTCGTGCGCTGAACGAATACGAGATTGATTCGGTCTTTCATCTCGGCGCGCAGACGATTGTCGGCACGGCTTTGCGCGCGCCGCTTTCGACCTTTGAAGCGAACATTCGTGGCACGTGGAATTTGATGGAAGCCTGCCGCGTCAATCCGAAAGTCGAGCGCGTTGTCGTCGCTTCCAGCGACAAGGCTTACGGCGAACAAGAGCAGTTGCCCTACACCGAAGACGCGCCGATGAGCAGCAAGTATCCTTACGACGTTTCCAAATCTTGCTCGGAGTTCATCGCCTTTTCGTACTTTCACACTTACCAGACGCCTGTGGCCGTCACGCGCTGCGGCAATCTGTACGGCGGCGGCGATTTGAATTTCAACCGGCTGATTCCGGGAACGATTCGCTCCGTGTTGAACAACGAAGCGCCGATCATTCGCAGCGACGGCCAATTCATCCGCGATTACTTTTTTGTGCGTGAGGCCGTGGACGCTTATCTGACGCTGGCCGAACGTTTGCCCGACGCGCAATTCAACGGCGAAGCCTTCAATTTCAGCACGGAAACTCCAGTGTCCGTTTTGGAACTGGTGGATCAGATTTTGAAGCTGACGGGCAAAACTCACCTTGTGCCGAAAGTTATGAACGAAGCCAGCCGCGAAATTCCGAAACAATATTTAAGCTGTGAAAAGGCAAAACGAATGCTTGGTTGGGAATCCAAATTCACGCTTGATGAAGGGCTTGGCGATACGATTGATTGGTATAAAAAACATTTGGGGCTGGCGTAAGCTGATGGTGTGGTGATGGCTTCGGTGCGGTGCCGGAAGCAAATTTAAGTCACAAACGCACACTTGATCTTTCTCAGTTCGACGATTCAGGTGCCCCGGTAAGGTGGTTTAATGAGTATAAAACGAATTGTTGCCCTGACAGGGACGGCCTTCCTGTCAACTGTACTGGCGATTTTGGCCATAGGGCCGCGCAGAGTCTGGGATGGAAGCCAGGCTCGTTTTGAACGATGGAAATTGATTTTGACTGGAAAACTGGTTGACGTTGGCGGCCACAGGCTGCGAATTGAGCGACTGGGCAAAGGCTCGCCGACGGTTGTGTTTGAAGCCGGATTGGCTCAGCCGCGAACAACTTGGGGGCGAGTGCCAGGAGATGTCGCCAGCTTTGCCCAGGTGGTAGTTTACGACCGTGCCAATCTGGGTGACAGCTACGAAGTTCAAGGTCAGCGAACCAGCAAACAAATCGTTGCCGAATTGCACGCAATGCTGAAAGCGGCTGGCGTCGAAGCTCCTTATGTGTTGGTCGGTCATTCGTTCGGCGGATTGAACGTGCGGTTGTTCGCCAGCCAGTTTCCTGATGAAGTTGCCGGAATTGTTTTGGTTGACGCTTCGCATGAAGATCAGGCCAGTCGTTTTGCCGAATTGTTATCCGAACCGGAGCGCCAAAAATATCTGCAACACGAAGGCGGTGGGAATTACGAACACGTTGATCTGCTTGCCAGTTCCGAAGAGGTTCGCGCTGCTGCTCCTATAAAGCCGCTGCCATTGGTTGTTGTCAGTGCGCCTGGAAACAAAAACTCCGGCGACGCTTCCGCAAAAGTTCATGACGAATTGCAACTTGTGCTCAGCCGTTTGTTGCCGAACGCTTCTCAGGTCATTGCCGAAAACAGTGGACACTTCGTGCAACTGGATCGCCCGGAACTGGTCACCAACGCAATCCGAACCGTGATTGAGCAAACTCAACGCAAGTGAAGAATTTCAACCGCCCCGGCTTTGTCAGAATGGAGAACCAAAATGAGAATCGGTGTTGATGCTACAAGCCGGCAAAACAATCGAGGTTATGGCCGCCACGCGCGAGCTTTGCTAAACGCGCTAATCCCGTTGGACAGTGGCAACCATTACACCTTGTTCGTGGATTCGGTTGATGCTGGCGACCGAATGCCGCCCGAAGCTGAAGTTCGATTGGTCAGTACGGACGCTCCGACTGCGGTCGCTACGGCTGCCAACGGCCATCGTTCGGCGATGGACATGCTGCGAATGAGTCGCGCAATGTCCGAATCCGGTTTCGACCTGCTGCTGTTTCCCACAGTGTACAGCTACGTTCCTGTGTTCAGTCGCGCCAAAAAAATCGTCATGATTCACGACGTGATTGCGGAAACTTATCCGCAACTGACTTTGCCGAGTCTTACCGCGCGGTTGTTCTGGAAAAGCAAAGTCGCGCTCGGTCGTTGGCAGGCTGACGCCATCGTCACGGTTTCAGATTACTCACGAAAAGGAATTCTGGAGCATTTCAAAACTCCGCCGGAACGTGTGTTTGTTGTTGGCGAAGCCAGCGATCCGGTCTTTCGCGTTTTGCCTGATCCGCAACCGACCAAACGTTTGTTGGATATTGGAATCACTGGCTCTGACCGCGCGGTGGTTTACGTTGGCGGCTTCAGTCCACACAAGAACCTGGAATCGCTGATCAAGGCTTTTGCCAAAGTCGTCGAGCATCCAAGTTTCGCCGACGTGAAACTGGTGATGGTGGGCGAATATCAAAAAGAGGTTTTTCACAGTTGTTATTCGTCTATCAAACAACTGACAGCCGAACTCGGCATTGCCAGTCGCGTGATCTTCACCGGCTATTTACCCGACGAAGAACTGGTTGTTTTATTAAATCTGGCCAGCGTTCTTGTGCTGCCTTCGTTAATTGAAGGGTTTGGCTTACCCGCCGTCGAAGCCGCCGCCTGCGGTTGCCCGGTGATTGCGACAACGGCCAGTCCGCTGCCGGGCTTGTTGGGCAAAGGCGGAATCTTCATCAACCCAGCCAATCAGGAAGAATTGGACACCGCGCTCAATCGCGTTTTGGAATCGGAAACTTTGCGGCAACAAATGCGCGCCGCCGGTTTGGCTGCGGCAGATGAACTGACCTGGGACGCGGCGGCTCGGCAAATGATGAGTCTTATTCGACAGGTGACTGCGTGATTAACCGGCCTTTGAATTTCCTTCACCTCACGACGTTTTATCCACCTTACAGCTTTGGCGGCGACGCGATGTATCTGTACAGACTTTGCCACGCGCTTGGCGACGAAGGCCATCAAGTGGACGTGGTTCATTGCGTGGATTCATATCACTTGCAGCATCCGGGCGAACCGGAAATCCAATTCGCCGATCATCCCAATGTCAAAGTTCACGGTCTGCGAAGCGGCTACAAATGGCTTTCGCCGCTGCTGACTCAGCAAACCGGTCGAGCTTATTTGAAACGTCGCCCGATCCGCGAATTGCTGGCCAGCAAGCCTTATGACGTGATGCATTATCACAACACGTCTTTGCTGGGGCCAGAAGTTCTGACCTGGCAACCTGAGCAGGGAAACGCGGTCAAGCTGTACACCACGCACGAGCATTGGCTGATTTGCCCTATGCACGTGCTGTGGAAATTCAACAGCCGCCCTTGCGAAAAGCCTGAATGTTTTCGTTGCACGTTGCACGGCAAACGGCCCCCGCAGTTTTGGCGGTACACGGGGATGCTGGAACGTGCCAGCCAGCACGTTGACCAATTTGTTTCGCCCAGCCGCTTTACCGCCAACATGCATGCCGAACGTGGTTTTCCAAAACCAGTCGCGCACCTGCCATACTTCATTGATCGAGTTGACCACGATTGGCAAAACCCTGGCCCACGTCCGCAAGAACGACCATACTTTCTGTTTGTTGGACGACTGGAAGAGATCAAGGGGCTTCAAACCTTGATCGAAGTCTGGAAACGAGTGGATAAATACGATCTGCTGGTTGCCGGAGCCGGAAATTTCGGAGAGCAATTACGAACCCAAGCTGCCGACAATCCACGCATCAAATTCCTTGGCGCTCTGCCTCAGCGAGAACTCGGCGCTTTGTATTTTCATTCCCTTGCCTGTTTGGTCCCTTCCTTAACCTACGAAACCTTTGGCATCATCATCATCGAATCCTTTGCCCGCAAAGCCCCTGTGATTGTGCGCGACTTGGGAGCTTTGCCTGAAGTCGTGCAAGACAGCGGCGGTGGCTTTGTGTACCGTACTGACGAAGAGCTGTTGGCAGCTTTGGAAAGCCTGGCTACTTCAACGGCTCAACGCCGGGAACTGGGGGAGAAAGGCTACGAGGCTTTTCTGAAATGGTGGTGCAAGGAAGCTCACTTGAAGCTGTACTTTCAATTCATACAGCAATCCGCAATCAGCAAGTTTGGCAAGCCGTTGTAAATTGGAGGCTGAAGCCAACCCGTCTTCCTGCCAAGTTCATTGCCAGAGGGTAAACGATCGCTGCTCCTATCTCCGTTAAAATATTGCCCAATAATGCCTTGGCGGTTTTGACGGTCTTT
>CADECP010000012.1:0-76503 GCA_902825875.1 uncultured Acidobacteriota bacterium | reverse complement strand
TTTCATCCATCCCATGTCAAGTTCCCGCGTTCTATTTTCTTATAATACTTCATGGTCGATTATCGGTTCTAAGCCACCGAGTACTATTTTATGAATTGTTGGCATCAATTCCTACAACAACTGCCCACTCGCTATAGCATTTAAAGTCCTTCATGTTTCAGGAATTGCTGATTGGTGATTCGCTGTTAAATCTTTATTACAATAGGTTTACCTGTGGTCTCTTTACATCGAACAAGAATTCTTTTAGGGGGTGAATAGTCGCTCAAAGTGCCAGAAATAAAATTTTATTTTGATGCCATTTATTTTATTTGTAGGATTGTTTGCGGATTTTGTAGGCTTGTGCCCGACAAATTGCTTGACTATGGCTTACAATGATACTACATTAACGGTGTCGAATGGTAGGCGATTGTAGGCTAGACTTTGTAAGGTGTGGCATTTCGGCATATCGCTTGTCTCTATTACCATATTGAAGTTTTGGCAATACTGTTTTCACTGGGTAGAGGTTTTAGTTTTGATAGTACGCCATAACGCTTAATTTCCAGATACCAAATGTCTATAAGACTACTAAACAAAAGTGTTTTATGTCCTTCTCCTTTGCGTAAAGTAAGCAGAATGGAATCACCGGCAGAGGTCTTAAGCTCTAATGTTGTAGAGATGTCTAGTTTACAGTTATTGCAACGGTTCGAGGCTGTGCGTGAAGCAGAACGTAAGCGTCTGTCGCGTGAGTTGCATGATCAAGTAGGCCAGGATTTGGTTGCCTTGTCTTTGGAGCTTCGGTCGTTAAAGAAGAAAGTTGCCCTTGATTCTGAAGCGGCTGATCAATTGGAGCAGGCAGAAGAGATCGTGTCACTTCTTGATCAGCGCATACACGATTTTGCTTGGCAATTACGTCCATTGATACTCGACGATTTAGGGTTTCAAGTTGCTCTTTTGTCCTTAATCGAAAAATGGTCGGCAAAAAGTGGGATTAAGGCGGCTTTCCAGTGTTTGGAGAGGAATCAGTTGAAATTGCCGTCGGATGTGGAAAGTGGTCTTTATAGGATCGTGCAAGAAAGTTTGATCAATATTTCCAAGCATTCAAATGCAAACTCGGTCAATGTGGTCATTAAATTTCAATCAAATTTATTGACAATGGTAATTAAAGATAATGGGCGAGGTTTTGACCTTGCTTCAGTTAGTGACAAGGTTGCCACTGGGGGAAGCTTTGGCCTTTTAGGTATGCTGGAACGTGCAGAATTGATAGGTGGTGTTTTGGACATAAGTTCAAAGAGTAATTACGGCACTACAATCAAGGTTTCTGTTCCACTTTACCCAAGGAAGAAAGGTAGATATGTCAAAACTACGCATCTTCCTTGTTGATGATCACCCTGTAGTGCGGAAAGGCCTTAAGGCTTTGATAACGGAACAGCACGATATGGAAGTCATAGGAGAAGCAGGAGACGGACGGGTTGCCTTATTACAGGCAAAAGAGTTGCAACCTGATGTAATGATACTTGATTTTACATTACCAGACTTGAATGGGTTACAGGTTATGGAGCGAGTCAAGCAAATATGTCCTGGTACGAATGTTCTTGTCCTTACCATTCACGAAGCAAGTGGATATTTACGTCAGATGTTTCAAGTTGGAGCTTCGGGCTATTTATTAAAAAGGACAGCAGGAGATGAATTGGCGCATGCTATACGGGTAGTGGCTTCAGGTGGCGCCTATTTAGACCCAACTTTGGCTGGGAAAATGGTTTCAACTCTTGTTTATCAAGGAACATCCAAGAATGGAGATATTACTTCGGGTAGCAAGCTTAGTGAACGCGAGAAAGAAGTATTGAGGCTTATTGCTTTAGGTTATAGTAACAAAGAGATAGCTGGCCAGCTTGATTTAAGTGCCAAGACGATTGAAACCTATAAGGCGCGATTAATAGAAAAGCTTGGCCTGAAGAGTCGTTCTGAATTAGTTCGCTATGCGTTAAATCAAGGCTGGCTGCAAGATTTATAGTCAGGCTTAAGTTTTTTTTGTTCTTGTAAGGGGGAATCCTGTAGCGTTTGTTTCTTTTTGCAGCAGCGTCTTACGTTTTTTCTTACAGACAAAATGATTCGGAAATGAGAAATTGATATTAAGGTGACAGCCGGTTCTCTTGCATTTTTTAGTCAAGAAGATGGTCGCTGGACGATAATGTTATTGTTAGATGTTTTTAGTTAGATTGATAATTTATTTCAATGTTTCGGTCGTTTTTTTGAATGCTAATATCGGTTACAAGTCAGTTATAATCAATGATTTGACCTGTAATAGCCGAAATATCTCAAACTCAACGACGATCTGACTTTGATTTTATTCGACTCGAAAAAGGCCATTCGTTGTAAGGGCTTTACTTCGTTAACCGGAAACTGTCTGAACTATTGTTTATTTTAGATTGATAACCTAATTGATCTATAGATTGCCGCTACGATCCTCAATAGTAGTCCTGAAAACTTGCCCCACACATGCTTTCATGGCACATACGATTTGATGTGTCAGCATAATACGATAATACTTTTTTAGGAGGCGAATCTTGAAAGTTGTGGAACCCCCCATCCAGAAACCTATTAGTGTGCTCCTGATTCAAGATCAAGAGTGTGTCAGGTTCGGGTTGCGTTTGCTGATGGAAAGCAAGCCCCAGGTTGAAGTGATTGGAGAGGCGTCCGGTTATTCACAGGCGCTGACAGTAATTGATCAAAATCCCCCCGATGTTATTTTTCTTGATCACGAACATGGTGGAAATTGTAACATTGATACCATCCCCGATTTGCTTTTCGCCTCTAAAAGCTCCCGGGTTCTTGTGTTTACGGGAGAATGGGACCCGGAGGCGCATTATCGTGCGTTTGGCCTTGGCGCAATGGGGTTAGTGTTCAAAACTGACCCTCCGGATGTTCTAATAAAAGCAATTGAAAAAGTGCATAATGGTGAAGCTTGGATTGAAAGTGTGACAATGGCCCGAATGTTACGGGAAATGTGGCAAAGCAAAGTCAGATCAGGCGAAAATGTTCAGCCAAAATCAAGTAGGCGCAATATCCATAGACTGACAGAACGTGAACGCGAAGTCGTCGCGCTTATTGGCGAGCGGCTTCAGAATAAACAAATTGCAGATAGGCTTTTTGTTTGCGAAGCTACTGTGCGTCACCATCTTACTTCCATTTACGATAAGCTCAGCATCAAGAACAGAATTGAACTAGCACTTTATGCTTACCAGCATGGTTTGGCTAAACAGCCTCTTCTTGGTGGGGATTGAGGGAAGAACTATGCTATTAAATGAGGTTATTGGTTTTGATCATTGGCTGACCCAAATTACTCATTGGATTAAACCAGTTCTGATGTTAGTTCTTGGGGTCGTGCTATTGCTTCTCACGAAAAGTGTAAAGCAGTTGGTAGAAAAGAAGGCTCGGCGAAATGGCTTATCTATTTTTGACCTTATACAACAAGGCAGATTGCACTATTCAAAGAAGAGGTTGTAATGGCTAATCTTAGACCACGGAATATTAGTGAGTATTGGCAGATGCTGTGGCGGCGCAAATTTCTCATTTTTTTATTTGCCGCCGCAATGATGATCGCAACATATACTGCCATAGCCCCTATACCAAATGTTTATGAAGCGAAGTCTTTAGTCGCCATAACAATACATTCAAGTGAAGAGCGAGAAACTGTAGATGTCCAAGTTGCTGCTGTAAACCAATACTTGCTGAGCCGTACGAATCTTGAACCGATCGTTCGGAAATATAAGGTTTACGGAGAAAACGCAGACATTGAAAATGCTATAGGTGAATTAAAGCGAAATACCACAGTTGAAACGAAGCTTCGGGATTATTATCCGCAATTCCCTATTTCCTTTACGATTACATATAAGCACAACAATCCTGAATTGGCGATGAAAGTGACGAATGAACTCGCCTCTTATTTTAGTAGCACAAGTGAAATGTTAGAGAAACGAGCAGGCGAGGAAGTTCGTGTGTTGAATACGACAATATCCGATTTAGAAAATCAGCTTAAGCAGATTAACCAACAACGCCTTGCAAAATCAGGTAGTAACAAAGAAATTATTCGCGTGCAGCGGGCTTCTTTAATGGTTTCGATTGATAATTTAACTGATAAGGAATTTGGCTTAAGTCAGCGAGTTGCACATCAAAAACGGCAGATTGCGGATCAAGAAAAAATAGTTGCCGCCTCGCCTGTTTCTGTTAGTGATAATGGACGAGGCACAAGTGCGTACGGGGTTTTGCTTTCGCAAAAAGCACAATTGTTGGCCCAATTAAAAGACCAAACATCTCAATACACAGATAAAAATTCGAAAGTTATTCAAACGCGAAATCAGATAGCCGAACTGGATCGCCAACTGGCTCAATATGAATCGGTTGGAAATGGGCAATCTGGAGCATCAGGTTTTACCCCAGAGATGAGAGATTTGCGGGCGCTTCAACGTGATTTGGCAAATATTGAAACGGAGGTTGAGTTAAACCAGCGTGAACTTGCTAGAAAGCGACAATCGCTGGCTCTTTTGCCGACAGTTGATGTGTCACCCACAATCGTTGCTTCTGCCGACGCAGGCGTAGCAGCGCCTTATGTTGACAATCAAAATGATTTAGATGGCGGCGGTGAATACGGTTTAATGTTTAATCGCTTAAGCAAGCTTACGGAGCGTCGAGACTCGTTGATGCGATTGGGAGATGTGAATAGTGGCAGTAACAATACATCGCTTTTTCAAGTTGTTGATAAGGCTGTTTTGCCGCAAGCCCCTGTTGCGCCTAATAGAATCAAGTTAATGTTGATGGCATTCGTTTTATCTATTGGAGTCGGATTGATAGCGGCTTTGTCAGTGGAGTTACCTAGGTTAGCCTTGATAAACGACGAACGTGACGTTGAGTATTATTTGGGTGCTCCTGTGGTTGGTTTGATTCCTGAGACGCTTACCCCATCTGAGAATAGTAGGAAACGAAAATTCGTCTTGGTGCGTGCTTTATTTATTCTGCTATTTGTTATTTCGCTCGTCCCGATATTGGCTTTGGTTTTCAAGAAGACTCAAGTTTTCCAAATATTTGCGAAATAATAATTGAACAACGGATTAACGGAGTAAAAATGGAAAAAATGTTAGAAATAGTAACAAGCAAGGTAACTGAACCTCGTCGAACCAAGCCATTTCGTGATGAAGCGAGGAGCCAGGAAGAAGGTAGGCAGAGCCAGTCTCTGGAAAAGCTTGATTTTAAGTATTACGCGTTATCTCCTAGTGGAGTGAATAAACTTGAGGGACGTGATACCAATGGGCTTAGAGCTAGGCGTGAAGCTTTGGCGCAACCTTCGCGGGAAGTGTCGCTCAACTTATTCCATGTCGCTCCTAATCTGGTGACTTTACATGAGCATGATTTAAGAGCTTCGGAGCAGTACGACATGCTTGCGCTGAGGTTGATTTCTGGAACAGCAGAACGGTTGTTCAAGCGAGTGCTTATTACTTCAGCGCAAAAAGGAGAAGGCAGAACAAGTGTGCTTTTGAATTTGGCTGGCGCATTATCAAAAGCTGGTAAGAAGGTGTTAGTTGTGGATACAGATTTAGTAAGACCTTCTGTTATAAGACTGCTTGGAATTGAGTCTCAAATCGGGCTTGCCGAAGCCTATAAGCGTGACCTCCCTCCCGGTTCAGCAATTGTCAAAGTAATGCCTGGTGGTTTCCACGTTTTACCTACACGTGAGCGAATTGATAATGCCGTAGAGATTATTACTTCGCCTGCGTTTCAGGAAATGCTTGAGATACTTGATCCTGGATATGACTTTATCTTGTTTGATTCACCGCCTTTGATGGAGCGAGCTGATTGCAGCATGTTGATTAAACTAGTTGATACGGCTTTGATTGTTATTCGTCAAGGGAAAACGGGCACTTCCCAAATGGCTAAAGCAATTGGTGTTGTTTTGAACCGGATTGCTAATTGATGGTCTTTTTTGGTGGTAGCAATGAAATCTAGGAATAGCTTTGTGGAATTATTTAGAAGCTTCCCGCTATTGGCGGAAACCATGATGTGTGTTTGTTTACTGTGTGTTGGCACGGGGGTAGCCCGAGCCCAGTCTGTCACGGCAAACACGGTTACGGAGCCTGTCAGAAATAGTGACGATTTTGCGATGGATTCTGAGGAGGAGTATTTCAAGAATATCTATCGTAATTTTTACATGAGTTACCGTCTTGGGCCAGGAGATGAGATTTCAATACGCGTACTTGGTCAGCCAGACTATTCGTTTTCTAAGGTGAAAGTTTCGCCTGTTGGCAGGGTTTATCACCCTTTGGTCGGTGATATTGAAGTAGTTGGAACTACTGTTCCGCAACTCGAAAAGAAGCTTACTTCTGATTTCAGCGAATACATTATTAACCCTAAGGTAAGTGTGTCTCTGGAAGAGGCGCAAAGTGCCAAAGTCGGGGTATTGGGAGAAGTTAAAGCGCCTGCTGTTTTGGTTATGGCAAAACCAATGACTCTTCTTGAGGCAATAAATTCGACCGGCGGTTTTCTTGAAACGGCAAATCGCAGCGATGTGATTCTGCTGAGGCAAAACCGCGACGGGAGACTGGAAAAAGTAGCTGTGAACGTGAAGAAGTATATTGAAGGCAAGGCTGGGGCAGAGCAAAACCCTACGTTACGAGCCGGGGATACGGTTCTGGTAAATGGCAATATGCAAAAGAAAATGTCGAAAGTGATGAACTCGCTCAATTTTGTCAGCTTCTTGTCGTTTGTTGTTTTTGGCAGATGATATTGGGCGCGAAATAGGGGGGGGGGCGTTGCAAAGTAGGTGTACCTGAATAACAGGTATGGCTCAAAGAAATTAAGAACGGTTATTTTGTTGCTGATTTTATGAAGGTGCCAAGTGAGCTTAATGCAATTAGCCGAGCCGATAACTTTTACTGTGATACGAGCGCATAAGAGCGAGCAGACGCCTTTGGCATTGTTTGTGCGCAATCGCTTGGCAGAGTTAGGGTTGAAGCAATCGGAATTTTGCAAATTGACAGGATTTGATCAAGGGCTGATGTCACGAATTCAGAACTCTATGATTACAAATTTGAGCCTTGAGAGTGTGTTAAGGCTGTCTCTAGGTCTTCGCATTTCGCCCAAGGATATTTTCGAATTAATTGACCGTTCTGACCTGCACGAGCTTGTTGTCAGGTCTTATGCAATTGAATGGGTGAGTTGAAGATTCCTTCATAACTCTCTCTGATCTATTAAGGACTGTGATTACCGCGCGGGAATTATCTTATGCGTTGGTAACAACATTGAGAAAGGAGCAAGGATAGCCGAATTGCAGTATTGATTCGGTTCCCCCTGGTGGATTGTCCTATGATCGCTGAAATAGTTTTTTGGGTATTTGTTATCCTGATTCTTTATACGTTTCTCGGTTACCCTCTGGCGGTGTTTTTGCTGAGTCGGTTGTTCCCCCGACCGATTCGGAAAGATGATTTTTCGCCGAGCATTTCCATCATCATTGCCGCTTATAACGAAGAGCGTGATCTGAAAGCGAAGCTTGATAACATGCTTTCTTTGGATTACCCGAAAGAGAAGCTGGAAATTGTGGTGGCTTCAGATTGTTCTTCTGATGACACGGATGAAATTGTGCGTAGCTATGCCGATCGTGGAGTGATTTTGCACAGGCAGGAAGTTCGACAAGGGAAAACCCGTGCTCAACAGCAAGCCGTAAAAATTTCCACTGGCGAAATCCTGGTCTTTTCTGATGCGACGACTATTTTTGAACTTGATGCCTTGAAAAAGATTGTTCGTAGCTTTGCTGATCCTGAAGTCGGTTGCGTTGCCGGGCAATTGGTTTACGTTGATCGTACGTCAACAGCGGTTGGCAAAGGCTGCCGTTCGTATTGGGGATATGAAAAGTTTTTGAAAGCCTGTGAAAGCCGTTTGGGGTCGTTGATTGGCGTCAGCGGTTGTTTGTATGCAGTGCGTCGTATCTGCCAGGCGCGGCTGGCGAACCAGTTGATTGATGATTTTGTGATCGCAACGGAAATTCATTTGCAAGGGTTGCGTACCGTTTACGAACCGGAAGCGATTTCCACCGAAGACACAAACAACAAAGGCCAGGACGAATTGCGGATGCGTGTGCGGGTGATTTCGCAAACGCTTCGTGCGCTGAATCGTTACCGCGAAATTTTTAGCCTGACCAAGCATGGAATGTTTGCGTTCCAGATGTTTTCGCACAAGGTGCTTCGTTATGTTGTGCCGGTATTTCTGATTGGTGCGCTGATTTCAAATTGGTTTCTGCTCGAACAATCTCCTTATTACAAATACGCTTTTTTAGCGCAGGCGGTGTTTTATTTCTCGACTGTGGTTGGTTGGGGCGCTGAACGTATGAAGGTCAAGATTGGGCCATTGGCCATTCCGTATTACTTCCTGTTGGTCAATGTTGCGTCGGTTGCTGGGTTTTTACGCTTCATAGGCGGCGGAACTCAGGTGGTTTGGGAGCCTATACGCGAAAGTCGAATTTCGACAGTAGCAACGGACTCTCTTGCCAAACCGCAGTTGGCTGGTAAAGGAACTTAAGGAACTTAAAGATTGGCTCCGGAAACGGAGCAGGCGATTCGCGTGCGCATCGCGTGTCGAAATGGGGGCGGTGCGCTGCGTGGTGAGGTGATTTAACTGGGCTGGGGGAGATCCCGGAATTTCACCTCACCGGATTTCTATTTTGAGGGCAAATCCACATGCCAAAACGCGCAGCATCTGCGCGACGCTAAGAAAGACGTGGCGCAATTCAATTGAAAAGCCTGCTGAGAGAATGAGCGGGCATTGACAAGAAAACTTCGCCACAGTCACCAACCTGAGAAAGCCCCACGGCTGGCTAAGCATCATCAAATTTCAGGGTGATAACGCCACGCGAAGTTAATCCGAGGCAGGCTGTAGTGTGTCCAAGTCGGAAAAACAATCAGATTGGTTATTTGGGCGAAAGTCTTATCGGAAATCAGGCGAAGTTGTTAAGCACACGAAGGCGGCTCGCAACAGGCAAGGTGATTGGAGCGTGATGACGATGGTTGGTTCTCTTAAATATCTGAAGAAGCTGCGCGGCAAAAGCCTGCGAGAGATTCGCGTTCGTGGCAGCCAGGAACTGGCGATCTTGCGCGAGCAGTTTTTGGTCTGGACGGAAATGAGTGACGCCGATTGGCTGCGCCAGGTTCAGCCAGGTGTGAATCGGTCGCCAGACGGAAACACAGCGCCAGCAGTTGCGGCGTTGATTCTGGAGCGGATCAAAAATTCCGGCGTACAGACGTTTTTCCCTTCGTTGGCGCATAAAGCCGAAATCAATGTGCTGATGGCCAGCCGGTTTGCCGCTCAGCGCAAAGCAATCATCAATCGCGCTGAGCGTGTGCTGGCTGGCAAGTTCGACCTGCTGGGATTCAATGGCCTGAAGTTCGGAAATCCGATTGATTGGCATTTGGAGCCGGTTTCAGATAAGCGGACGCCGTTGGTTCATTGGAGCAAGATTGATTATCTGAACCCGGAAATTGCTGGTGACAAAAAAATCACTTGGGAATTAAACCGGCATCAGTTCTTTGTCACGTTGGGGCAGGCGTATTGGTTGACCAATGACGAACGCTTTGCCGAATCCTTTGTTGCGTTGGCAACATCGTGGATGGATGCAAATCCTCCGGGGCGCGGCATCAATTGGGCAAGCAGTCTGGAAGTCGCGTTTCGTTCGATTTCGTGGTTGTGGGCGCTGCATTTGTTTGCAGGTTCCAGCCGGTTGACGCCGGAATTTCTGGCGCGGTTGTTGAAGTTTTTGACAGCATTCGGGCAGCACGTCGAAAAATACCTTTCGCATTATTTCAGCCCGAACACACATCTGACTGGCGAAGCTCTGGGGTTGTTTTATTTGGGAGTCGCGCTGCCGGAATTGAAGCGCGCTGAAAGCTGGCGAAAGAAAGGCCTGAAGATTCTCAGCGATCAGTTGTACACGCAGATTCGCGGCGACGGTGTTTATTTCGAGCAGACGAGTTATTACCATCGGTACACGGCTGATTTTTACCTGCATCTGCTGACTTTGGGCAAAGCTTCGCGTGCTGCTTTGCCTGCGGAACTCGAAAAGATGCTGGCGCAGATGCTAGATCATTTGATGTGGATTACGCGGCCTGATGGTTCGGCTTCATTGGTGGGAGATGACGATGGGGGGCGATTGGTGATGTTGGGCGTTCGGCGATTGGATGATTTCCGCGACACTTTGGCGACAGGAGCCGCGATTGCCGGTCGTGGCGATTGGAAATTCGTTGCCGGAGAAGCTGCGGCGGAAACTTTGTGGTTGCTGGGGCCTGAAGGATTGGCGGATTACGACGGCGTCAAAGCCACGCTTCCGGCTAAACATTCGCAGGCGTTTGGCGAAGCCGGATACTTTGTAATGCGCGATGGATGGTTGCCGGAATCGGGCTACGTGTTGATGGATTGCGGCCCGCACGGCAGTCTGGCTTGCGGACACGCGCACGCCGATGCGCTTTCGCTGGAATTTTCCGCCGGAGGAGTCAACTGGCTGACCGATTCCGGCACATTGACTTACACGGGCAAAGCAGATTTGCGCGATTACTTTCGTTCGACGGCAGCGCACAATACCGCCGAAGTAGACGGCCAATCGCAATCCGTAACCGCAGGGCCGTTTTCGTGGAGCCATATTGCCGAAAGCAAGCTTGACGAATTCAGCGGCAATGAAAATTTTGGTTATTTTTCCGGTTCGCACAACGGCTACCAGCGACTGGCCGATCCGGTGAAGCACCGGCGCGAAGTGTTATTTATGAAAGCAGGCGGTGAATCTCAATTGCCGCCTTACCTGATTGTGCGAGATCGGTTCGATGCGCTGGAACATCACCGGTACACATTGAATTATCACTTTCCTCACGATTGCGTTGCCGAAGTTTCAGGCAGACCAAGCCGCAATGAGAAAGTGGTTGTTCAAACGCCGAAATACAATGCGGATGCCGCCGGGCAGCGGATTCACGTTAGCGCACCCGGCGATGAAGCCCTTACTTTAGTGTCGTTCAGCAGCGCCGAGTTGAACGCTGTCATCAAAAAAAGCTGGGTGTCGCGTTGTTATGGCCAATGTCAATTATCCCCGACGGCAACGCTTACTGCCGAAGGAAAGGGAACTCAGTCTTTCGCCTCGCTGATAATTCCCAACAGTACAAGAAAACCTGTCACCATCGGCCAGCTCGCTGTATCAGAGCTTGGCGAAGGTGGATTCAGCATTGCCTGCGGCAAGTCTCAGGACATTGTTTTGCTTGGCGATCAAGCCAGCCAGCTTGGCAGCGGATTTTTGGCCTCGACTGGCGCTATGGCCTGGTTGCGAATCGTCGGCGGTCAACCGGTTCACGCCGGATTGATTCACGGGCAGGAAATGCTGATTCGCGGTTGTCTGGAATTCCGGTCGCCGGTTGTCGTCAACCAATGTTCGATGGAGTTTCACAAGGAATGGCTGGAAATAGCTGTGCAGGGAACCAACCGGTTTGAATTGGTGCTGAATTCGCCTGTCATTAAAGTGGTCATCAACGGCGCCAGCTTTTTGTTGGAGCGCCGGACTCGACGTGCAGCGTTTGAAGTGGATGAAACCGGCTGGCGATTGAAGTTGGCACAGTTGGGAATGAGTTGAAGAGGCAAAAGTCATGTGTGGAATTTGCGGCATTGCCGTACCTAAAAAATTGAATCGCCGAGTGGACGAATCTCTGCTTTCGCGGATGCGCGATACGTTGACGCATCGCGGGCCGGATGATGCTGGCAACTTCGTTGACGGCGGCATAGGGCTAGGGCATAGGCGGCTTTCGATTGTGGATTTGGGCGGCGGTCACCAGCCAATGACCAACGAAAACGGTCAAGTGCAAATTGTTTTCAACGGCGAAATTTACAATCACCGCGACCATCGCCCGATGCTGGAAGAGCGCGGCCATCGCTATCAGACATCCAGCGACACCGAAACCATCATTCACCTGTACGAAGAATTCGGCGTCAGTGCGGTGCAGTACCTGCGCGGCATGTTTGCCTTTGCGATTTGGGACGGCGTCAACCAGCGATTGGTGATTGCTCGTGATCGGTTGGGCATCAAACCGGTTTATTACACGTTATCGAACGACGGCGTGCTGCATTTCGCTTCGGAAATCAAAGCCTTGCTCGAAGCGCGCGCGGTCAAACCTGAACTCAATTACGACGCGCTGAGCGACTTTGCAGCCAACCGTTATACCTCTGGCGACGAAACGCTGTTTCGCGGAGTTCGCCGTTTACCACCCGGTCACACGCTGGTCTGGCAAGAAGGCAAAGTCGAAATCAAACGGTTTTGGGAAATCAGTTTCGCCAAACATGAAGCGCCGCTCAGCGACCGGGAATACATCGAACAGTTCGATCAGCTTTTCCACGAATCCGTTCGGTTGCGATTGATGGCCGACGTTCCGCTGGGAATGTTTTTGTCCGGCGGGATTGATTCGACGGCGATTGCCGGAGTGATGAGCAAGCTGGTCAGCGACCCGATCAAGACGTTTTCGGTCGCCTTTAACGAACGCGAAGCCAACGAACTTGAATTTGCGCGAATGGCTGCGCGAGCTTTCAAGACCGACCACCACGAAATTGTCGTCAGCCCGCAGGAGTTTTTCGACGCGCTTCCGACGATGGTTTACCAGGAAGACGAACCCATCGCGCACCCGTCCAGCATTCCGCTTTACTTTGTTTCCAAACTGGCCGCCGAACACGTCAAAGTCGTGTTGACCGGCGAAGGCAGCGACGAACTGTTGGCCGGTTACGACAAATACCGCAAGACGATTTACAACCTTTCGCTTGGCCGTGCTTACAACAGCGTTATTCCTTCGCCGCTGCGCCGGTTGCTGAAATCCGCGATTGAAAACGGCAACGGCGCATTGGCCGTTCGGCAAAAACTGACGCGAACATTTCTGTGCGTTCCTTCCGACATCGAAAGCATTTACTTCGATAACTTTTCCGTTTTTTCGCGCCAACGGCAGCAGAGTTTGTTCACCGCCGAAACTCGCGCGCGAATGGCAGAAAGCGATCCGTATCGAACTTCGCTGGCGCTGATGAGCGAAGCCGACGCGGTGACTATGCTGGACCAATTGCTGGCGGCGGATATGAAAACTTATCTGCACGAACTGCTGATGAAGCAGGATCAGATGAGCATGGCCGCTTCCATCGAAAGCCGCGTGCCGTTTCTGGATCACAAGCTGGTTGAATTCGCCGCGCGCTTGCCCGAACGCATGAAGCTGCGCGGACTGACGACGAAATACATTTTGCGCCAAGCGATGGCCGACAAGATTCCCGCCGAAATTTTGACCCGCAAAAAAATGGGCTTCCCGGTTCCGGTCGGAGCCTGGCTGCGCGGCCAGTTCCGTCCGCTGCTGGATGAATATGTGCTGGGCGCGCGAGCGATGGAACGCGGCATTTTTGAACCGGACTTCGTTCGCAATCTGGTGGCGCGACACGAAGCTGGAGAAAACCACGCCGAGCGGTTGTGGATGTTGATGAACTTTGAAATCTGGCAACGCCGTTTCCTGGATGGTGAAGAGCGAGAGCAAGCTGAACCGGTTGCGTCGGCAAAGCGCCTTACTTATGCGGCTGCCCGATAAGAAGTGTGACAATTCGGAAAATTGTCACACTTAGATTGAGGAATTTTTGAAGATACTCTGGATCAAAACTGAATTGCTGCATCCCGTAGACAAAGGCGGCAAGATTCGCACTTACGAGATGTTGAAGCAGCTTAAACGCGATCATCAGGTCACTTATTTGACGCTGGATGACGGAACGGCTTCGCCGGATGGAAATGGCGACGCGCGCGAACAAGCCAGCGAGTATTGCCACAAACTGGTGACGATTCCGCATCGTATGCGCGAAAAGTTTTCCGCCGGGTTTTACGTTGAACTGGCTGAGAACCTGTTTTCGCGGCTGCCTTATGCCGTCAAGAAATACGAATCGCCGGAAATGCGGCGAGAGATTTTGCGGCTGGTCGAACAGGATAAACCGGATGTCGTCGTTTGTGACTTTCTGACGCCGAGCATCAACGTGCCGGAAAATTTAGGTTGCGCGACTGTGCTGTTCCAGCACAACGTCGAAGCGATGATCTGGCAACGGCATTACGAAACGCAGACCAATCCGCTGAAACGGTTGTATCTGTACTTTCAATGGTTGAAAACGCGCGCGCTGGAAAAAGCTGAATGCCATCGTTACGACCACGTCGTCGCCGTTTCGCGCGAAGACGCCGACATGATGTGCCGCGATTACGGAGTTCAAGCGGTGACAGACGTGCCGACCGGCGTGGACACGGAGTTCTTTCGTCCGCAAACCAACGCTGAGCCGGAACCGGCGAGTTTGGTGTTCACCGGCTCGATGGACTGGCTGCCGAACGTAGACGCCATCAACTGGTTTTGCGGCGAAATTCTGCCACTGATTCGCGCCAAAGTGCCGAACGTCAAATTGACTGTCGTCGGTCGCAAACCCGGACGTGAGTTGTTGGAACTGAGCGAGCGCGATTCATTAATTGTCGTCACTGGCCGAGTTGATGATGTCAGACCGTATATCGAAAACGCCGTCGCTTACATAGTGCCGATCCGCATCGGCGGAGGCACGCGGTTGAAAATTTACGAAGCTTTGGCGATGGAAAAGCCAATGGTTTCGACCACAGTCGGGGCGGAAGGATTGCCGCTCAACAACGGCGAAGAGTTGTTGATTGCCGACACGCCCGCTGCGTTTGCAGATGCTGTCGTGCGAGTCTTGGCCGATCAGGCGTTTGCTCATCAACTGGGGCAAAGAGCGGCCAAAACTGTCAGAGAGCGATTTGGCTGGGAGCGTGTTGCAGCCGGTTTCGCGGAAATTTGCCAACACGCCTGTGACCCACGCACAGCCGAATTTGATTTGAAAGCAGTTTCAAAAGGCGACGAAGCCTTGCGACCTATGCTTTCCCGCTGAACCGGCAAGTGTTTTCTCTCCGCGAATGAGGGTAAGAGTCGGTTATGAGTTTTATAAAAACGACCACGATGCTAGTTGACACTTCCGTTCCAATGGATAGCGGTTCGTTCGCCAAACCGGCGATCAACCTTGAGATCAAAGTCAGGAGCAGTCAGTTTCTGATTCCTGTCATTTTGATGATCGGGATTTTTTACCTGCTGACGATTCGACAGGGACATCGTTGGGGCGATGATTTCAGCTTGTACATTCAACACGCCAAAAACATCGCCGAAGGAGTGAGCTACAACTCGACGAATTACATCTTTCTACCGCCGTATGTCGGCCCGGCTTCTTATCCGCCGATTTGTCCGCTGGTGCTGGCTCCTGTTGTCTGGCTGTTCGGGCTGAACCTGACGGCGATGAAAGTGGAATTGATACTGGTGTTTTTGTTGTCGCTGTTCCTGCTGGCCAAAGTGGTCAGGGAGTTTCTGCCCGAAAACTGGCAACTGGCATTGATTGCTCTGGTTGGGTTCAACCCTTATTTCTGGGAAACCAAAGATAGTGTTGAATCGGAAATTGTTTTTTACGCTGCGGTTTATTTGAGCATTTATCTGGTTTTGAAATCCTACGAAGCGATTCAAGCCGGAGCCGATGGTTTAACCCGGTTTGGATATATGTTGGCAACCGGGATTTCGTTTTATCTGGCCTACGGAACCAGAAGCATCGGTATCGTTTTGCTGCCGAGCCTGGTGCTGTTTGACCTGATTCGAAATCGAAAGTTGTCGCTTCCGTCGCTGTATGCAGTGGGCGCGGTTGGGCTGGCGATTGGCTTAATCATTCTCCAGGCTGTTTTGCTCCGCAGCGATCGTGCGTATGTGGAAACCGTCGGCGCGGGGTCAGGAAACTTTCTGCTGGATTGGATGCAGTTTGTTTTGATGAACGTGCCTCGCTATCTGACTTCTTTGACTCAGATTTGGGATAACGGTTACAGCAAGCTGGCACGGCTGGGATTGACGATGGTGATGTCCGGGCTGGCGGTGATTGGTTTTGGGTGGCAGATCAAAAAGCGGATTACTTTTCTGGAACTGTTCGTTGCGATTTACACGATCAGCATTGTGATTGCGCCGATGGATGGCGGCATTCGTTACCTGCTGCCAGTGGTTCCGTTTTATATCTTTTATTCCTTGCAAGGAATCCGATTGCTGACTGAACAGCAATTATTCAGGGCAACGGTTTTCAGCAAGCTGGCGCTGGGCGGACTTGCCGCAGTCGTCGTACTGACGTACGCATTCGGGTACAGCGCGTATAGCTTTAAGGAAATTCCGAACGGAATTTCCAGCAAGGAAGCGGTTGAGTTTTTGGGGTACATCAATCGGAACACTGCTCCAAACGATGTGGTGATTTTCGGCAAACCGCGAGCTTTGTCGTTGTACACCGGGCGCAAGTCGTCGTTTTATCCGGTAGTGAGAGATGACGATCAGGCGATTTGGAATTACTTCCGAAAGATCAACGCGACTTACATCGTTTCCGGCCCGTTGGGCATTGAGCCGTCAGAAGACGAGTTTTTGACCGGTTTCCTGAGCAGGAATCTGTCGCACGTCCACGAAGAATATGCGAACGCGGTGTTCAAGGTTTATCGAATTTCGGACATCCCCGATGCCGAGCGATCAAAGCGTTCTGACGAAGCGGCAGAACGATAAATAACTGACGTTACGCGCTATAGAATCGAACATTCGGTTTGACATGGTTTTCGTCCCGGCAGGGACGGTTTGATATTAGCCCGGCAGTTCACTGCCGGGAAAAGCAGCGAATAAATCGGCGTCCTGTAGGGACGCTTGAGTTTCCGCCAGAACAGGATTCAGGCGTCCTGACAGGACGCGGCGGAGAAAGACTCCGCTACCCGGCGTTGAAACGCCGCGCTAATTTCAACCGTCCCTGCGGGGACGAAGAGACTGTTAAACGCTTTATTTGATCTGCCATCGCGTAACATCAGTAAATAATCTAAAGCAGTTGTTTTATTACTAACTCATAAACTAGGAAGGCGAGAATGAAGGTAAGTGTTATCGGTTTAGGATACGTTGGTTGCGTTTCGGCAGCTTGTTTGGCTGAAGCCGGGCACGACGTGATTGGGGTGGATGTCAGCGAACTGAAGGTGAACATGATTGGCGGTGGGCACAGCCCAATCATCGAACCCGGAATCAGCGAATTGATGCTGAAGGCCAAAGAAAGCAAACGATTGTCGGCGACGACCGATACGGCGGCGGCTGTGATCGCCAGCGATTTGTCGCTGATTTGCGTGGGTACGCCCAGCCAGCCGAACGGCAGTCTTGACCTGGCTTACATTCGCCGAGCCTGTCAGCAAATCGGTGAAGCGCTGGCTTCGATGGATAGTTATCACGTGGTGGTCATTCGCAGCACGATGCTGCCCGGTTCCATTCAGGGCACGGTGATTCCTGCGCTCGAATCGGCTTCGGGCAAACGCGCGGGCAAGGATTTTGGCGTTTCGATCAACCCGGAATTTCTGCGCGAAGGCAGTTCGATTTACGATTTCAATCATCCGCCGTTTACGTTGATCGGCGCTGACGACGACCGTGTCGCCAAACAGGTCAGCCAGTTGTACGCGCAGCTTGATGCGCCCGTCATCACCATCGGCATCAAAGAAGCCGAAATGGTGAAATACACCAGCAACTGTTTCCACGCGCTGAAAGTGTCGTTCGCCAACGAGATCGGCAACCTGTGCAAAAAGCTGGGAGCAGACAGCCACAAAGTCATGGATGTGTTTTGCCAGGACACCAAGCTGAACATTTCGCCCGCGTATTTCAAACCCGGTTTCGCGTTCGGCGGATCGTGTCTGCCGAAAGATTTGCGCGCCATCAATTACAAAGCCAAAGAACTGGATGTCGAAGTTCCCGTTCTGAGTTCGATTTTGCCCAGCAACCGCCAACAGGTGGAACGAACCGTTGATATGGTGCTGAGCACCGGTCGCAAAAACGTCGGCATTCTGGGCTTGAGTTTCAAATCGGGAACGGACGATTTGCGCGAAAGCCCAATGGTGACGTTGGTCGAAACGTTGCTCGGCAAAGGATTGAAACTGACGATTTACGACCGCGATGTGCAGATGGCGCGACTGGTCGGCGCGAACAAGGAATACATTGAACGCGAAATTCCGCATATCTCCTCGCTGCTCAAACGGGAACTGGACGAAGTGATTGATTCGTCGGAATTGGTCATCATCGGCAAGAAAGAAGACGAGTTTCGCCAACTGGGCGCGAAGCTGAACAACGGCAGATTGTTTATTGATTTGGTTGGCATGCTCAAGGGAGTTGAACACGGTGGTGGATACGAAGGTATTTGCTGGTAGGGTGACGCTATGAGTTTTGCGAAAGCGACAAGAGAACCCGGCAGCATTACCGGGCAAGCCATTTGGATGGTTATTGCCAAAGGCATTGCTTTGGTGTTGGCGTTGGCGTTGCCGTTGATTCTGGTTCGCTGGCTCAGCACCGAGCAGATGGGGTTGTACAGGCAGGCATTTCAAATTCTGAGCACCGCTTTGGCGTTGTTGGGATTGCAAGTTGCCGCCAGCGTGTATTACTTCACGCCGCGCGAACCCGAACGCAAGGGCTTGGTGGTGCTGAACGTGCTGGTTTTTTACCTGACCGTCGGCACGATTGTGGCGTTGCTGTTTGTGATTTCACCGCACTGGGTTGTCCCGATTCTGAACGGCGATGCGCTGGTTCCTAATGTGCCGTTGCTGGGTGTGACGATTTTGTTGTGGCTGGTTGGGCTGAACCTGGAATGCGTGGCCATCGCCAACAAAGACATTCGCTGGTCGTCGGTGGCGACGGTCTTGATCCAGCTACTCAAGACTTCGTTGTTGATTGCGGCAGCGGTCATCGGCAAAAGCATTCGCGCCATGTTGATTGCCGCGTTATTGATTGGCCTGATTCATTGTTCGGTGCATTTGTATTACATCTGGAGCCGGATGGGCAGTTTTTGGCGAGGTTTCGACTTAAAGTTGTTCAAGGCGCAACTGGCCAGCGCACTGCCATTCGGCATTGGCAGTCTGGCGTATGTTATCCAGTTCGATCTGCATCATTATTACGTGTCGTCGCATTTTACGCCGGAAGAATTCGCCATTTATTCAATCGGCTGTTTTCAGTTGCCGATTTTGCAGGTGCTGATTGACGGTGTCGAAACGGTGTTGCTGCCTGAAATTGCGAGGTTGGAAAACGATGGAGCCTACAAACGAATTTTTCAGGTTTGGGCAGGTGCGATGCGAATGCTGGCATTCGCCTTTTTTCCGATTTGCGTGATGTTGTTTGTGCTGCGCCGGGAATTCATTTTGACGTTGTTCACCGCAACGTATGAAGCGGCGACTCCGATTTTTGCCGTCAATCTGTTTAACCTGTTGTTGTATGTTTTGCTGACCGGCGCTTTGCTTCGCGCGTTGCCTGATTTGAAATACTTCCGCATCAAGTTTTGCCTGGTGCAATTGCCGATTACGTTTTTGGTGCTTTACGCCGGGATCAAGCTGGGCGGGATGGTCGGCGTGATTGCGGCTGTGGCTTTGACTCGCGTGCTGGATGCCGGTGTGACGATGGTTGCCATCGGTCGGCGGTTGAGCCTGACTTGGCAGGATTTGAAACACCTTGGGCCGTTGGGGCGATTGGCGTTGGCTTCGCTGATTGCCGCGGTTGTGACCATTGTGACGAAATTGGCGATGACAGGTTGGCCGGTGCAGGCGACATTGGTGGTTGGTACGCTGATTTACGGAGCCGTATATCTGGCCGCGCTGTTTGCTGCGGGAGCGGTGACACCCGAAGAAAAATCCTGGTTGTTGACACGCTGGCAGAAACTTCGCCGATTCGGCTCCGCCCCTATCGGAATTTCTACCGTGCCCAAGGCGCAATAACGAGGTACCTGGATTTCTATGAACTTGCTCAAGCGAAATAAGATGAAAGCCGGTTCGTCGGTTGGCGAAACGGCGTCGTCTTTTTCAGTGTCGCCTTCTTGGGCTTTACCTGCCATTCAGAGCACAGGGAAATTAGGGTTTGCCTTTGCCGGAACCTACCTTTTCACGCTGCTTTTGTATTTGCGTCCCAACGAACTGTTCCCGGAGATTTTCGGAACGCTTTCGATCATCAAATTTATCGCCATTTCGGCGTTGTTGGCTTACGTCGGCGGCAAACTCAGCAGCGGCGAACCGCTCACCATCATGACCATCGAGGTCAAAATGATTCTTGTCATGGTGGGGCTTTGTCTGTTGTTGCTGCCGGTTTCATTAAACCCAGGTGATAGTTGGAAGGAATTCAATGACACTTTCAGCAAAGTGGTGTTGATTTTTATTCTGATGGTCAACCTGATTGACTCACGCAAGCGGCTTTTGTCCATCTTCAATGTCGTGATTGCCGGAGGAGTCTGGGTTTCGTATTTCGCCATTCAAATGTTTCGGGAAGGCACGCAGATGCTGCAAGCGAAAGGCATCTCGCGTATTGCCGGTGTGGGCGGCGGCATGTTCGGCAATCCGAACGATCTGGCCAATTCGCTGGACATGTTGATTCCGCTGGCGTTTGTGCTGGGGTTGAGCCGAAAGGGAATTGCGCGTTGGGTTTACTTCGGCGCGACTGGGTTATTTGTCGTTGGAGTTTTGATTACCTATTCGCGCGGAGCGTTTTTGGGCTTGGTTATAACTGGGGCGTTTCTGGCCTGGAAACTTGGTCAAGGCAAGCGCGTGAAGATGGTGTTTATTTCGGTGTTGGTGGTCGGGCTGATGACTGCTATTTCGCCGGGAGGGTTCGGCAAACGAATGTTGACGATCCTGGACAGCAACAAGGATCAAACCGGCTCCTCCTATCAGCGTCGTGAACTGCTCAAACGCGGAGTGCGATTGGTGGTCGCCCGCCCGTTCGGAATCGGGATGAACAATTATCACGTGCTGTCCATCAACGAAGAGAAAGCACACAACGCTTACATCGAAATTTCCGTAGAGCTTGGCGTGCTGGGATTGATTGCTTATCTGATTATCAACATCGCGCCGTTGCTCAGGCTTATGCGATATGAAAAGGAATTTGCCAAAGGGAAGACAGAACAGGACAAGGAAGCTTATTACATAGGCATCGGCTTGCAGGGAATTTTGGTTGCTTACATGGTGTGCAGCCTTTTCGCCTCGATTCAATACTTTTGGTATCTCTACTATCCGGTAGCGCAGTCCATCGCATTTTGTCGAATTTATTCGCAACGCAAAGTTGCAGCGTCTGAACAATTGGCGTTGGTTCCCGCTACTGCCGCGACAAAGCCTGCCAAACGTCAAACCAACGGCGGTGTGTTGTGGAAAGAACCTCAAGTCGGGGCGTTGTGGAGGGCGATAAGCTGGGGAGAAGGGCGGCGAATTTCGAAGAAGGTGAGTGGAGCGTAGTTTATGTGTGGAATTGCCGGATATTTCAGATCAGGAGCGGCAGTAGCTTCGCCGGGCAGGGCTGGGAATCAATTGATTCAGCAGATGTGTGATGTCATCACGCATCGCGGCCCGGACGACGCCGGTTATCTGGCCGAAGCCGGAACCGCCATTGGCATGCGGCGACTTTCGATCATTGACATTGCCGCCGGGCATCAGCCGATTTCCAACGAAGATGGTTCGGTTTGGATTGTGTTCAACGGAGAGATTTATAACTTCGCGGAATTGCGCGCGGATTTGATCGCGCGCGGTCACAGTTTCAAAACGCACAGCGACACTGAAACCATCGTTCACCTGTACGAAGAAGAAGGCGAGCGTTGTGTGGAAAAGTTGCGCGGCATGTTCGGTTTCGCCATTTGGGATCGGCGAACCGACAAATTGTTTTTGGCGCGTGACCGTGCAGGCAAAAAGCCGATTCATTACACGATTGTCGGCGACACGCTGGTTTTTGGCTCAGAGATCAAATCGCTGTTGCAATTTCCGGGCGTCGAACGACGAGTCAATGTCGAAGCCGTTTCCGATTATTTGACGTTTGGTTATGTTCCCGATCCTTTGACGGCGTTCAGCGGCATCCACAAATTGCCGCCCGGTCATACGATGACGTTTCAGAACGGTCGCGTGACAACCCGGCAGTATTGGAACTTCAGCTACGAACCGACAGAACACACGCCGCGCGAAGAAAGTTTTTACGCCGAACGGCTGCGCGAATTGATTGCCGAAGCTGTGCGAGTTCGACTGGTCAGCGAAGTTCCGCTGGGCGCGTTTCTTTCCGGCGGAGTGGATTCCAGTACGGTTGTGGCGATGATGGCTCGCGCGATGGATCAACCGGTGAAGACGTTTTCCATCGGTTTCAGCGAAGCGAGCCACGACGAATTGAAATACGCGCGGCTGACGGCGGAACGTTACAAAACGGATCATCACGAATTCGTCGTCACGCCGGACGTTTGCCGTCTGGTGGAAGAAATCGTCTGGCATCACGACGAACCGTTTGCCGATGCGTCCAGCATTCCGACGTATGTCGTATCGAAAATGGCGCGCGAATTCGTGACCGTGATTTTGTCCGGTGATGGCGGCGATGAATTGTTTGCCGGTTACGAACGGTATCTGGTGCATCAAGGGCGTAATCGGTTTGAGAAAATTCCGCGCTGGTTGCGAAATGGAGTCATGCTGCCGCTGAGCCGCGTTTTGCCGCGTGCCGCTTACGGCAAACAGTTTCTTCGCAACATCTCGCTGGCCGGTGGCGCTCGATTCGTGGACAGTCTTTCGTACTTCACCGATGACGCGAAACGCGGCCTGCTGACAGGCGCGATCAAGCGGCAACTTGGCGGACGCGATTCGTCATCGGCGTTTGAGCAGATTTACAACGAACCGCGCTCCGCCGATGCCATTGAACGGTTGTTATATCTGGACAGCAAAACTTATCTGGCAGGCGACATCCTGACCAAAGTAGATCGCATGAGCATGGCGCATTCCATCGAAGCACGTGTGCCTTTGCTGGATCAAACGCTGATTGAGTTCGTCCAAACCATTCCGGCGTCGCTGAAATTGCGCGGACAAACGACAAAACACATTTTGAAACAGGCGATGGCGGATTTGATCCCGAACGAGATCATCAACCGTCCCAAGATGGGCTTCGGGGTTCCGTTGCGGAAATGGCTGAACAATGAATTGCGAGAAATGCTGTACGACACGTTGACCGATCAGCGAGCGCGTCAGCGCGGCTTGCTCGACCCGCAAGCGGTTCAATCGCTTTTGGACGAACATCAACGCGGTCGCAGGGATAACTCACTACACCTGTGGGGGCTGTTGACGTTGGAATTGTGGCACCGCTCGTTTATTGATCGGCAACCTGAAGCCAGTTTTGCAGGAGCCAAGCAAATGCAATTGCGCCAACTGGCAGTCAGTGTTGGCGCCTAACTGTATTGTCCCTCGACCTCATCTTTCCAAACCTCAACGTTCCGTTTGCTTTTATCAGGCAGTTGTTTGCCAAGCAGCAGTCAGGAACAGGAAAGTCGTCGGGAAACTGAAAATGAAAACTAACGCGCATTTTCGCGCGAAGAAGCATGATGAAACCTCGCGTTTTACAACTGATGGACAGTTTCAATCAGGGTGGGTCAGAGCGGCAGGCTCTGCAATTGATTCGATTGCTGCACGAAAGCGGCGATTACGAATTGTTGGTGGCCAGCTTGAATGGGAGTGGAATTCTACGCGCCGAAGTTGAAAAACTGGTCACGTCGGAAATTCCTGTGTTTCCTTTGACCAGTTTTCACGATTTGAATTTTGTTCGGCAGGTGATTCGCTTTGCGGCGTATCTGCGACGACAGAATGTTTCAGTGGTTCAGTCTTCTGATTTTTATACCAATATCTTTGGAATGCTGGCAGCCAGATTGGCTGGCGTACCGGTTCGCATTGCGGCTCGTCGAGAATCCGGCGAGCGACCGGCGTTTCGCAGGTTCATTGAACGACTGGCTTATCGTTTGTCGCAAACAGTCATCGCCAACTGCGAAGCTGTTCGCCAGCAACTGATTGCCGAAGGCGTGCCAGCCGACAAAGTGCTGACAAGTTACAACGGGCTGGAATTGGCGAAATTTCAACCGCGCCAGAAATCGCAACGGCAGGAATTGCTGGCTTCGTTTGGAATGTCGGCGGTCGCCAATCGTCGTTTGGTGACAATCGTCGCCAATCTTCGACCAGTCAAAGATCAAGCGACTTTTTTACAAGCCGCGCGAAAAGTCCGCGATGCGGTTTCGGACGTGGCGTTTTGTCTGGCGGGCGAAGGCGAATTGCTGGAACCGTTACGCGAACAAGTGGCTCAGCTTGGACTGGCGCAAGATGTGTTTTTCACCGGACGCTGTCAGCGCGTGGCGGATGTGCTGGCGGTTTCAGACCTTGGCGTGCTGAGTTCCGTTTCCGAAGGGTTTTCCAACGCGATTATTGAATATATGGCGGCTTCGTTGCCGGTGGTTGTTACGGATGTCGGCGGCGCTCGTGAAGCTGTCAGCGAATCCGAAACAGGATTTATCGTTCCGGCGGGCGATGCCGATGCGATGGCGGCTCGAATTATCGAACTGCTGAACGATCCGTCCAGAATGCGTTCGATGGGCGAACGCGCACGGCGCATTGTCGAAGAGAAATTTTCTTCGGCTGCGCTGCTGGAACGAACACAACATTTGTATGACCGTTGGCTTCCAGCGAAAGCCGGGTTTGTTCGGGGCGCCGCGAAGGTGTTTGGAACGGAAATCAAAGGGAGCAGCCAATGAAGCCGAATTCTTTGCAAACTGCTTCGACGAAAGCCAAAACGCGAGTGTTGATTGCCGCGCCTTCGCTGGACATTTTGGGCGGGCAATCTCGGCAGGCGGCGTTGTTGCTGGAATGGCTGAATCGGGAAAACGATTGGTGCGCGTCGTTCGTTCCTCACAACCCGCGGTTGCCGGGCGCGCTGCGGTTGTTGCAACGCATCAAATACGTTCGCACTGTAGTGACTTCGCTGTGGTATTGGGCGCTGTTGCTGATCCGAGTTCGGCAATGCGATCTTGTGCATGTGTTTTCGGCTTCTTACTATTCTTACTTGCTGTCTGTGATGCCTGCGCTATTCATTGCCCGGCTTTATGGCAAAAAAAGCGTTCTCAATTACCACAGTGGTGAAGCCGAAGATCATTTGAAAAATTGGCGACTGACGGCGGCTCCGACCATGAAGTGGGCGGATGCCATTGTCGTTCAGACGGGATATTTGCAAAGTGTGTTTGCGAAGTTTGGATTGAAGGCGAAGATCATTCACAGCGCGGTCAATTTAAGCCAGTTTGTCTTTCAGCAGCGCAAACCATTGCAACCGGTTTTTCTGTCAAACCGGTTGCACGAACCTCTTTACAACATCGGCTGCATATTGCGCGCGTTCGATTTGATTCAACGCCGCTTTCCCGAAGCTCGGCTGATTGTGGCCGGTGACGGCAGCGAGCGTGCAAATCTGGAAGCTCTGGCCGCCGAGTTGAGACTGAAAGGCGTCGAGTTTATAGGGCGAGTTGAATACAAAGACATGCCTCGCCTGTACGATTCCGCCGACATTTATTTGAATGCGACGAACCTGGACAACCTGCCGAGTTCGATTTTGGAAAGTTATGCAGCGGGTTTGCCGGTCGTGACCACCAACGCGGGCGGCATCCCTTACATTTTGCGACACGAAGAAACAGGCTTTCTGGTGGAATTGAACGACCACGAAGCGATGGCTGGGAATTGCATACGGCTTTTGGAAGATCAGTTGCTGGCCGAAAAAATCGTGACGCAGGCGTTGCGGGAATGTCCAAAGTACACGTTTGAAATTGAGCGCGAAGCCTGGTTAGGGCAATACAAAACACTGTTTGAGCGGGAGTTGTTGGCTGAAGATGCGTCAACATCGCTGACTGCGGCAGAAAGGTAAGGGAGAGAGCTGAATCAATGCTGGCGCAAATCGCTAAAAGGTCAAAAGCGGCCATCATAGCTTTCAAGATTTACAAAAACAGCCAACTCAAACGGGCTGCGGCTCGCGGTGTCGTTGAAACGCTTCATGGCGCAACTCATCGTCATAAATCTCTGGCCGACAGTCTGAATTACATAAACGCGCAGTTCGATGATTATTTGCGTTATGGTGAATTGGCGTTGGAGCAGTTGCGAGGTTTGCGCGTTTTCGAGCTTGGGTTTGGCGACAACGTCGGAGTCGCCTTGAAGTTTCTGGCGGCTGGAGCCGCGCGCGTTGTTTGCCTGGACAAGTTTTACTCCACGCGCGATGTCGAACATCAGCGCAAAATTTATCTGGCATTGCGTGAAACATTGCCTTACGAACAGCAGCGACGGTTTGATGTCGCTATTGATCTGACTTCCGGAGTCGAACTGAATACGGAAAAGCTGAAATGTATTTATGGTTCGGATGTGATGCACGCTGTGGAGCTTCCCGAATCCGAACCATTCAATCTGGCCATTTCGCGCGCCGCGCTTGAAGAAGTATACGATCCAGACCCTGCGGTTGAGGCTCTTGATCGGTTGCTTGCTCCTGATGGATTGATGCTGCACAAAATTGACCTGAGCGATTACGGCATGTTCAGTTCAAACGGCATGAACCCGTTGACGTTTTTGACGATTGCCGAGCCGGTGTATCGCTTGATGGCTGCGGATTCTGGATTGCCGAATCGGAAACTGAAAAGTTATTACCACCGGAAACTGGCCGAACTGGGTTATGACGTAAAAACATTGATTACGGGTGTTATCGGAAACGGCGGAAATGGAGATTTGCACCCGCACAGAGAGGTTATTACTCACGGAGTGGAGTACACAGACTTACACCTGAATTACGTCAGGGAAGTTCGTCCGTCATTGGCTGCCGAGTTTCGTAATTTGCCCGTAGAAGATTTATTGGTTGACGGAATCTTCGTTGTGGCTCGAAAATGCAAACGTTTTTGAAAGTGACGCAATTTTATTGAGTGAGTTGTGACACCGTGCAACGACTCAAAATCAGAACAAGATGCTCTGAAACAGGATGTTTTCGGAATGACTGGCAATCAATTCCGATCGGAACAGCCCCGAAATAAATGGTCTTGCAAACCCTGTTAGAAATCTTGTTTTACCTGTCCCAACAACATCTCAGGTTTTTTTTCCTGATTTAGCAGCTTGGCTTTTTTGCGGGACAGGACAAAATCGCATGAACGAGAATTCGACAAACATGGTTGAACCCGGAAAGTTCGGGAAGCTTTTGATTTCGCTTCCTTGGATGATGCGCTACCCGATGTGGTGTGCGGGGGAATGGTTGCGTCAACTGAAGTCTCCGGAAGATTTGCATCTGGTTCTGGTCATTGGCAACCATTTCGAGCCTTCCTGGAAAAGCACTGGCGGACTTTGGGATTGGGGAACTCAGGAACGACGATTGGAAGATTGGCGGCGCAAAGCAGCGGCAATTGGCCGCGCCGTAACCGATAGCGATGGCACTCCGTTTCGCCACACGAACTTCTTTCCCGCCGAGCAATATCACGAAGGGTTGATGAATCAACTCGCCGAATTACAGGCAGATGGTTTTGGCGAGGTCGAGGTTCATTTGCATCACGGTGTGGAAAAACCGGACACCGCTGAAAATTTGCGCCGAACGTTGGTGGAATTCCGTGACGTGAGCGCCGAACGACATAAACTGCTTTCTCGTTTTTCTGATAGCGATATGCCTCGTTATGCTTTCATTCATGGCAATTTTAGTTTGGCGAACATGGATGGCGGGCGAAATTGCGGCGTGGACGAAGAGATGCAGATTCTGGCCGACACCGGGTGTTACGCCGATATGACTTTGCCTGCGTTTCCTTACCGTTCTCAGCCTCCGAAAGTGAACGCAATTTATCAATGTGGAAAACCATTGTATGAACGTGCCCCTCATTGGAATGGGACTGACGTCACTGTTGGCGATTCGTTGACTTTGCCGCTGATAGTGATGGGGCCGGTGATCTGTGATTGGCGTCAACGGCGGAGTGGAATTCCGTTTCCCAGAATTGATTACGGAGCGTTGACAGGTAAATACCCGCTGGATTTAGGGCGTATTCAGAACTGGCGACGGTCTGGCATTTCCGTTCGCGGACGCGAAAATTGGGTTTTCATGAAAGTGTTTTGCCATGGTTTTTTCGACTATGACCAGGACGCCGTGATCGGAGAAACCATGCGCCGTTCTTTGTCAGAAATCATGGAACATTCCGAACGCACGGGAGAATTCAAACTTCATTTTGCCAGTGCCCGCGAAGCCTTCAACATGATTCTGGCCGCTGTAGATGGCAAAGAAGGCAATCCTCACCTTTATCGTGATTACCAACTCCGCACGATCATGCAGAACAACGTTGTGACGGCTCCGGCAGTCGAACCCCGCCTTGAAGCCGTCGCTTAGAACTAAAATTAGTTGAGCAGTATGAACATGAAACGATTGATGATCCGGTTGCTGACAATCCTGTTGCTGGTTTTTGTCGCTGGCTGGCTGGTGGCCGGTTCGTTTCGGCACGAAGCATCGAAAGCAGCGATTCTCTCAGCGCCTGCCACGCCTGAACTGCCGCGCATCACGCTGAACACCGATTATGTTTTGCCAACCGGGAAAGTTATTCCGGTTAATGCGGGCGGCGATTTTCAGGCTGCGCTCAATCGCGCCTTGCCCGGGGATGTCATCTCGCTGAAAGCAGGAGCAGTGTTCAAAGGCAATTTCATCTTGCCGCCCAAACGCGGAACAGGCTGGATCGTGATTCGTAGTTCGACTCCCGACGCCGAATTTCCATCGCCGGGCACTCGCGTCAGCCCGCAACAATCAGGGTTGATGGCCAAAATTATCACTCCCAATACAAGCCCGGCGATTGCGACCGCTTCTGGCGTACAGCATTATCGGCTGGTCGGTTTGGAGATTGGGATTCAAACCGGCGTGAAAACCAATTACGGAATTGTCGCGTTGGGCGACGGTTCTGCTGCCCAGAATTCTCAGGCACTTGTTCCTTCGGATTTGATCGTGGATCGTTGCTACATTCACGGCAACGACAAAGGCGATGTTTCGCGCGGTATTGCGCTGAACAGCGCGCGCACGGCGGTGATTGATTCTTACATTTCAGAATGCCACGCCGTCGGATTGGACACGCAGGCCATCTGCGGATGGAACGGCCCCGGCCCTTTCAAGATCGTCAACAATTATCTGGAAGGCGCTGCGGAAAACTTCATGCTGGGCGGTGCTGATCCCAAAGTTCCCCGATTGATTCCTTCGGACATCGAATTTCGCCGCAACCATCTTTACAAACCGCTTCGCTGGAAAGCCGATCACGCCGAATACGCCGGAGTTCATTGGTCAATCAAAAACCTCTTTGAACTGAAAAACGCCCAACGAGTTTTGATCGAAGGGAATGTTTTTGAACACAACTGGGCGGATGCTCAGGACGGATTTGCCCTGGTTTGGAAAAGCACAAACCAGGACGGCACGGCTCCGTGGTCTGTGACGCGCGATGTCACCTTCGTCAACAACCTGATTCGCCACAGCGGCGCAGGCGTGAACCTGTTGGGGCGCGATACGGATCAGCCTGGCGATGCAACTCAGCGCATTTTGATCCGTAACAATTTGTGGGAAGACATTGACGGCGGAAAATGGGGAAAAACGCACGGTCGTTTTTTTCAGATCAGCGACACGCCTGATGTGGCTTTAGATCACAACACCGTCATGCAAACCGGAACTTTGATTACCGCTTACGGCCTGCCGAACACAGGGTTCGTGTACACAAATAATTTGAGCTATCACGGCGAATACGGCGTCAAAGGGGACGGCGCGGCGACGGGCAAAGGAACCATTGTTCAGTATTTTCCTGGCGTGATGTTTGCTCGCAATGTTTTGGTGGGTGGAATGAGCGGAAATTATCCGGCTGGAAACCTTTTTCCTAGAACCTTTGCCGAAGTCGGCGTGATTGATCGAAGCGGTGATTTCCGGTTGACGCTGCTCAAACCGTATCTGGCCAGTGGAACCGACGGAAAAGACATCGGATGTGACCTGGCTGCTTTGGCAAAGGCGATTGCCGGAGTTTCAAGAAAAGAAATGTAGCAAAGGTTTTCTGCCAACATTTGATTGCGATAAAATGCCGTCCGCGCGGTGAACCCATCTGTTATTGAGAAAGGAAATGATTGTGAAACCGGTTCTGCGGCTGGTCATTTTGTTGTGCCTCACGTTTATCGGCGCGGTAAATTCATATTTTGCCGCTCGTGCGCAATCGCCCAGATTGCGTCCACCGACAAGAATTCCCGAACAATTTAACGCCACAGCGGCATTGCCAGAATTGCCACGTGTGCTGCTCAACACGGCTTATGTCGAACCGACAGGACGAATCCTGCACGTAGGGCAAGGTGGCGATTTGCAAGAAGCGATCAATTCCGCTCAATCGGGCGATGTCATTACCCTGCAACCCGGCGCGGTTTTTGTCGGCAACTTCGAGCTTCCCGCTAGAAACTCCCAACCCGGCCTTACCAACGAATGGATCACCATTCGCCCGGCGGTTTCGGAATACTGCCTGCCTTTTCCTGAAAACCGCATCACGCCGGAGTTTTCCGACGTGTTGCCCAAAATCATCGCGCCGAATGGTTTTGCCGCCATCAGAACTTTGCCTGGCGCGCATCATTACCGCTTGGTTGGGTTGGAAATCAGCCTTTCTGAAAATGAACAATACAGCAGTGGACTGGTTTTGTTGGGCGATGGATCAGCGGCGCAAAATACGTTTGACGGAATACCTTACGATTTAATCATTGACCGCTGTTATATCCATGGAAACAAAAACGGCGACATCGCCAGAGGCGTCGCTTTGAACTCCGCCCGGAGTTCGGTGATTGATTCGTACATTTCCGAAGTTCACGGCAGGGAATTCGACACTCAAGCCATCGGTGGTTGGAATGGCCCAGGCCCTTTCAAGATCATCAACAATTACCTGGAAGCTTCGGGAGAAAACATCATGTTTGGCGGTGGTGATCCGTCCGTTTTTGGATTGATTCCCGCCGACATTGAAATCCGCAGCAATCATTTCTTCAAACCGTATAGTTGGCGTGTCGGAGCGCCTGAATACGAAGGCATTGATTGGTCGGTCAAAAACCTGTTGGAACTGAAAAATTCCCAGCGTGTGTTGATCGAAGGCAATATCTTTGAAAACAATTGGGTGGATTCTCAGGACGGATTCGCGGTGATTTTCAAAAGCACGAATCAGGATGGAACGGCTCCGTGGTCGGTGACGCTGGACGTGACCTTCGTCAATAACATCATCCGAAACACCGATGGCGGAATAAACCTGCTGGGATATGACGAAGATCAGCCCGGCGATTACATGAAGCGTGTTTTGATTCGTAACAATTTGTGGGAAAACATTGACGGCGAACGATTCGGCGGCATTCCGGGCAGGTTTTTGCAAATCAGCATCACGCCGGATGTGATTGTGGATCACAATACGGTTCTGCATTCCGGGAACGTGATTTCGACTTACGGAATGCCGAGTCCGAGCTTCGTTTACACAAACAATCTGAGCGCCCACAATGAATTCGGCGTCAAAGGCGATGGCGAAGGCACAGGCAATGGCACGTTGAATATGTTCCTGCCCAACGCCGTGTTTATGAAAAACTTGCTGGCAGGCGGCCCAAGTGATGTTTACCCGCCGGACAATTTCTTTCCGGCTTCGTTGAGCGAGGCTCGCTTTGTTGATCCTGCGAATGGAAATTACCGGCTTGCCGCCAACAGTCCTTTCAAACAGGCGGGCGCGGATGGAAAAGACCTGGGATGCGATTTTGATGCGTTGACCAAAGCGATTCATAAGGTGGTCATTCTCAGATCGTTGCCCGATTCAGATTCGGCTCCGAAAATTCTTTGCGGCAGAGCCGGTCTCGCGCCTGATTTACAACGCTAAATCAGAGCGAGCACTATTGAGACACTCTTTTCAACAGGATGAGCAAGATTTTCGGCAGGATTTACAGGCTACTCAATTTCGACAATGTTCCGGTCGAGTTTGAATCCTGTTAATCCTGAAGAAAATCCTGGCAATCCTGTTTGAAAGTTTTTGTTCTGATTTAGCTCCTGCTCAAATTTTATGACCCGGAACTCCCTCACCGATGCCCATTTCATTTGATTCACCACCCCGCCGCGCGAATCTGTGGTTGATGGTTTTCGCGCTAGTCGGTGCGTCGTTGGTTTGGCTGTATCCCGATGCTGAACAACAGGATTCTGCGAATCATTTCCTGTTTTCGCGTTGGGCGGCGATTCATCCTGTCTATTTCGTCAGCGTGTGGGCAAGGCCATTGTTCACGCTGATTTATTTTCTCCCTTCGCAATTCGGCTACCCGGCGGCCAAGCTGTTCACTGTTGGAATTGGTTTGATTACTGCCTGGCAAACGTTTCGTCTGGCTGAAGGGCTGAAACTTCGTCGAGCGGAAATGATCGTTCCGCTGTTGTGGTTACAGCCCGCGCTTTTCGCGCTCAGTTCAGAGGTCATGACGGAAATGCTGTTTGCTTTGCTGTTCGTCGTTGCGCTCAGGCTGCATCTGGCCGGAAAAATTACTGCCGGAATGCTGGTCGCTTCGTTGCTGATTCTGGTCAGACCCGAAGGCTTTTTTATCGGGGTACTCTGGGGATTTTGGATTTTGGATTTTGGATTTTGGATTCGACGGCTGGTAGGCAGGGAAATTCAAAACCCAAAATCTAAAATTCAAATTCTTAGTTGCCTATTGCTGGCCAGCGGTATGGTCGTTTGGTGGTTGGCAGCACTGGCCATTACAGGAGACAAGCTCTGGATCGTGCATAACTGGCCGCACGACTGGCAGGTTGACGGCCAGGCCAACGGCACTGGGCCAATTTGGTGGTACGCGGCACAACTTCCTTTGATCGCCGGTTTGCCCTTGTTCGTCCCATTTTTGGTTGGGCTTTGGGATTTGCTGCGCCGCCGGAAACTTGGTTTTGCTACGTCATCGTTTTTGATGTTGTTCGGGCTGCACTCGTTGATGTTTGCCTTCGGATGGTTCGGGGCGGCGGGATACGCCCGATACTTTGTTTGCATTTCGCCTGTGATTGCGCTGATCTCGCTGGTTGGATGGAACGAATTGGCTGACAGATGGTCAAGGCGATGGCTACAAGCGGCTGGTCTGACATTGGCGGCTCTGACGTGTTTGGTTTACGTGGACTCAATTCGATTCAGTCGTGATGCGTTTGCAGTCAAAGCCATGAGCGATTGGATTCATCTTTTTCACCCGGAGCTTTTCAAGGTCAGCGAAGGAACCCATTACACGCGATTGATTAGCAGTCAGATGTATCCGCGCGCTTTATTTAACCGCGACCCACTGGAAAATGCCGCCTTCACGGCGAATCGAGAACACAACCTGAATCTAATCCGTCAATCGCCTGAAGGCACGTTGGTGTTGTGGGAAGATGACACCGGCCCACAATGGTTTCGGTTACAAGCAGATGACTTTCAAGATGCCGGGTATGAATTGCTGAAATCCCAGGAATTTAAGCTGCAAGGGTATTTTGTCCGACTGCCGTGGAGCCGTTTCGGCGGCTGGCGATTGCAGCGTATGCACTGGTTGTACAAACGACCGCGTTCCCAGCCATGAGCAGGGCGAGTTTTAACGAAAGAAATTTCTCGAATTGGCCATCCACAACCAACCTGAGCGCCCATTGAGTGCAACAAAGGCGGCGGGCGTAAGAGATTGACCTGTGCAGAATTAAAACGATTGCCAGTCTGTCAATCGTTTGTGTAAGATTCGCCTGTCCATTCAAATGGCATCGAAATTCGTAGCGAACAATGAAGTTGATTCACTTCAAATCAACTCCTCACATTCAAGCTCAAGTGAATATCGTTTTTCGGGCGCGGGGCTTCCCGTGTTCGATTTGTACAAATGCTTTCTCGCCCCGCTGGCCGACCTGAACTGTCGGTCAGGCTCATAGCAAATTGAAAAAGATTTGACGACGCAGTCAGGCCGGAGCAACGGGTTCTTTATGACTTTGCAAGCCTGATTATCAGCCCAATTGTATGTTCGTTGCCGGTTTGTTGTTACGATGACAACACTTGTTTCATCGGCGGCGACTTCAAAAGTGTAAACGCAGCATTTCTAACTGGTTTACCTGGAAGGACTTTTCGGAGGAATTTTATGATCCAGCAAACTCTTCGACGTTTTATCAACCTCACATTTGTCGTTTGCGCGTTGGCGATGTTCGGAACGGTGGTTTTCGCCCAGTATCCGATTGGCCAGAGCAGCGTTGGCGACATGAAACCCGGAAGCGTGTTGTTTTACAGCCGTTATTCCAGCAACCCTGCCAACCCGGCAATGGGCGACACGCAAATCAACATTACCAACGTCAATCAGAGCGCGGCGGCTCAAGTGCATTTGTTTATGGTTGACGGCGCCACCTGTTCGATTGCCGATTCGTTTGTCGGATTGACGCCGAACCAAACTGCCAGCTTTTTGGTCAGCGATTACGATCCGGGTATCAGCGGATACATCGTTGCTGTGGCAGTCGGCGGAGGCGGTCCAACTCAATTCAATCACTTGATCGGTTCGGAATTCATCCGCGAAACCAACGGCATCACTGCTTATCTGCAAGCGATGACCGTCGCCAAACGTTCTGCCGGAGATGTTCAGCCGGACGGCAATGGCCAGACGGCGCTGAATTTCAATGGCGTTGATTACGAACAGCTTCCTAATTCGGTGGCGGTTTCGACATTCAACAGCCAGTCGGTTGATTCCAGCATGCTGTCACTTTTCAGCCCCTCGACCAATTTGATGATTGGTGGAGTGGTTTCAGCCAGCGTTTTCACCTTGCTGTACAACGACGCCGAAGTGGCCTTGTCCAGCAGCTTCACCGTCAACTGCTATCTCTACAATTCATTTGTGGCGTTGTTTAATCGCGGCGGCGGCATCAACCGTCACGTTCCTTCGGGACGAACTGGCTGGATTCGTATGACTTCCAGCAGCCGTCCGCTTCTCGGTTCGGTGTTTGGCAAAGGCCCGGTGTTTGTCGGCGGTCACAACCTGCACGCGCTGTCGTTGTTGTCGTCTTATTCGATCATCGTTCCTTCGTTCTAAAAAAGTTACACGAAGATGATATGGAATGCGGGATGGAGAGCTTAGGCTTTTCATCCCGCATTTTTTGTCTTCATTTGATCGTGGCGTTTGGGGCAAAGCGGTGCGGCCTGATACTCTTGGCCAAAGAGGAATCCCAATGAACTTTATCTTCAATCTGGCTTACCGCGAAATGCGAGCTTCGTGGCATCGGTTGCTGTTTTTCTTTATCTGCATTGCCATCGGCGTCGGCTCAATCGTCGCGTTGCGCTCGTTAGTTCAAAACCTGAAAACGGCATTGGTCGGCGATGCTCGTTCATTGATGACGGCTGATGTGCATGTGTCGTCCAACGCCGCCTGGAGCGAGGAAACCAAAGCCGCTTTGGAACGTGCGTACGCTTCGCCGCTGGTTGTGGCTCACATTGATGTGCTGGAAACGGCGACGATGGCGCGTTCAGGCGAAGACTGGCTGGGCACTCCGAAGATGGTCGAACTGAAAGCCGTCCAGCCGGGCTTTCCTTTTTACGGCGAAATGATCCTGGCCGAAGGGCAAAAATTTTCCTACGACTTGCTGAAAGAGCGAGGCGCGCTGGTCAAGCAGAATTTGCTGACTGCGCTGGGTATGAAAATCGGCGAGACGCTGAAAATAGGCAATCTGGAATTCACAATTCGCGGCGTGATTGAACAGGAGCCAGGCAATTCGATGAATGCGTTCAGCATCGGTCCGCGTGTGATGATTTCGTATGAAGATGCCGTCGCCGCCGGTTTGACGACATTCGGCAGCCGAGCGCGGTATCGCGTGCTGTTCAAAACCCGCGATGGCGAAATGGATAAATTGGTGACTCAGCTACGCGATGAAATCAAATCTCAGCCGGGCGTGGTTGTCCGGTCATTTCGGTTTTCGCAGGATCGGCTGACCGAATCGCTGACTCAGGTGGAAGATTATCTGAGCTTGATCGGATTGGTGATTTTGGTGTTGGGCGGAATTGGAATTTCTAGTGTCACGCGCGTGTTCGTCCAGCAAAAGATGAAGACCATTGCGATCTTGAAAACTCTGGGCGGGCGTAATTCCCGCGTGCTGGGAGCTTATCTGGTTCAGGTCATGGCATTGGGCGTAGTCGGCAGTTTGTTCGGATTGGTGTTGGCGCAATTGTTGGCGTGGATTTTGCCAAAATACTTCGTTGGGATTTTGCCTGCCAGCGTCGAAATCCGTTTGACGTGGCAAGCCGCGCTGCAAGGTTTCAGCATTGGCTTGCTGGTTTCGCTGCTGTTTTCTTTGTTGCCGTTGCTGCAAATCCGGCAGATCAAACCGATTTTGGTTTTACGAAGCTCTGAAGTGCCAGGAGGAAAAAAACTCGATCTGGTTCGCATTGTAGTTGCGATCCTGGTTGTCGCTGGGCTGATGGCGATTTCAAGCTGGCAAGCCGGTTCGTTCAAAATCGGCGGCATTTTTTTGATCGCTTTGGCGGTGATGGCTTTGGTGTTGAATCTGACGGCGACCGCATTGATGAAATTCGTTCGCGGATTTCGCCGCGTGCCTTCGTTCACCGTGCGACAAGGCATCAACAGCCTTTATCGCCCTGGCAATCAAACGCGAATCATTTTGATGGCGGTCGGCTTGGGAGTGTTTTTCGTCGTTGGCGTGCGGTCGTTGCAATTGAACCTGCGTTACGAACTTGGCGTTGACCTGGAAAGTTTCAAAGCCGATATGTACCTGATAGACATTCAGCGCGACCAGCGACCCGCCGTCGAAGAAGCCATCACCAAATTCACTGGCAACAAGCCGGAAATCATTCCGACCATTCGCGCTCGCATTGCGGCCATCAACGGCAGCGAAGTGAACCTGGAGCGGCCTCGCTCCGGCGACAACAGCCGCGAAAATCGCGGCCAAAATCGAGGCATGCTCGGACGCGAATACGTGCTGACTTATCGAGCGAAACTCGATGACAACGAAAAAGTAATTGCCGGGAATTTCTGGGATTCGACGCCAAGCGCCGAACCGGAAGTTTCAATCGAAGAATTGCTGCACGATGAACTCGGTTTGAACGTTGGCGACGCGATGACTTTTGACGTGTTGGGGCGAAAGATCACCGCGCGCGTTACCAACATTCGCCAGGTTGATTGGCGAAACGCGCGAACGGGTTTTCTGGTTGTTTTTCGTCCCGGATCGTTGGACGACGCTCCGGCGATGTACATCAGCGCCATCAAAGGCCCGGCGGAAACCGCCGCCCGCGCGCAATTGCAGCGCGAACTGGTGGACAAAGCTCCGAACATTTCCGTGGTGGATGTGCGCGACATCATCGAAATCGCTCGCGGCATAGTGCAAAAAGTTTCGCTGGCGGTTTCCTTTGTCGGCGGCTTCGTCTTCCTCAGCGGTATGTTGATTCTGATTGGTTCGATTGCGATGACGAAATTCCATCGGCTGTATGAATCGGCAATTCTGAAAACGCTCGGCGCAAAAAAGAAACTGATCGTCTGGACTCTGCTGGTTGAATACGGAGTTTTGGGATTGCTGGCCGGATTGATTGGTTCAACTGCGGCAATTGGTTTGACGTGGGCGATTGCCGAAGAAGCGTTGAAGATCAAGTGGCGCTTTATTCCTTCGGTCAATCTGATCGGCGTCGTCGCAACTTTGGCCGTAGTCGTTCTGGTGGGCGTGCTATCAAGCTGGGACGTGATGGTCAAGAAACCGCTGGGGATTTTGAGGAATGAATAGAGACCTGACTTTACAGTTGCTCGAAGCTCACCAACCCACCGACGCGCACGAAGCGCGAATGCTGGCAGACATCAAACAGTTCGTGCGGAGTTACGATAACTTTCATTCGCGCCAGCAACTGGCCGGGCATCTGACCGGCTCGGCTTGGATGATAAGCGAAGACCGTTCGCACGCTTTACTGACTTACCACGGCAAGTTCGATTGCTGGGTTCAGCTTGGCGGCCACGTCGAAGACGATGCAGATATGCTTAGCGCGGCTTTGCGCGAAGCCCACGAAGAATCCGGCTTGGAAAACGTCACGCCGTTGTCCGATCAAATCTTTGACGTGGATGTCCACACCATTCCTGCCAGTCCGAAAGAACCCGCGCACTTTCATTACGACATTCGGTTTTTGTTTGCGGCTGATCGAACTGTACCGCTGATTGTCAGCAACGAATCGAAAGACCTGGCTTGGGTTGAAATTGATCGAATCGCCGAATTGACGGCTGAAGAATCTGTTCTGCGAATGGTTCGCAAAACGGTGCGGAACCGGCAGCGGTAGCGACCGGGTAAGTTCGTGAGGCGTACTCTTCGCAAGCGCCCAGTCGCTACCGCTCCTGGTTCCGTACCGACGGATTCTGTACCGACGGTGCGCTTGCTTTGTTCAATCAACTATCTACAATCCGACTCTCGCACGTAATTCCAAAAAAACATCAATTTCTGAAACATTCACAGCATGACTTTTGAAACCTGGTTCCAATCCATTCACGCGGACATTCCAGTCCAATCTGCAGACTCAGTTTTGAAGCTCACGGAAGAAGGCGGCACGATTCCGTTCATCGCCCGTTACCGCAAAGAGCAAACCGGCAATCTGGATGAAGTTGCCATCGCCAACGTCATCAACTCCAAAGAGCGTTGGGATGAAATCATCAAACGCCAGGCCTTCATCGTCGAAGAGATCGAACGCCAGGGCAAACTGACCGAAGAATTGAAAGAGCAGATTATGTCTGCCTTCAATCTGGACACGCTGGAAGACCTTTATCTGCCGTACAAGCAGAAACGCAAAACGAAGGCGACCATTGCCAAAGAAGCCGGTCTGGAACCATTGGCCATTTGGATTTGGGATGTCGCGCACGCGCTGGCCACGCCCGAAGCCGGTCAAACACTGGAAGCCTTCGCGCTGGCGTTTTACAACGCTGAAAAGAATATCAACGACACGGCTGCGGCCATTGGTGGCGCTCAGGACATTTTGACCGAGCGACTGGCTGAAACCATTGAACTGCGCGAACACACTCGCAAAACCGTGTTTGAACGTGGCGTTGGCAAAACCGCCAAAGCCGAAAAAGCCAAACCTGCCAGCAAATTTGAACGCTACTTCGATTACTTCGAACCGATTCAGTCGCTGCTGAAACCTGAAGCTTCGCATCGTTATCTGGCTATGCGGCGCGGTTGGATGGAAGAAGAACTGACTTTGACCATTGGCGCTGGCCCGGAAGACGAGGACTTCGATTTGATTCTGCAAGGCCGTTTTGAATCCGAAGCTTGTCCGGCGACGGCTGAATGCGAGCAGCCAATAAAAGATGTGTTGCTGAAATCAGCGCGCATGGCTTTGAAAGCTTACGTGTTGCCGAGCATCGAAACCGAAGTTCATCGCACGTTGAAAGACGTTGCCGATGAAGCCGCGATCAAGGTCTTCGCCGAAAACGTTCGCAAACTGCTGCTGGCCGCTCCGTTTGGAGCCAAAGCCGTACTCGGCGTTGATCCGGGCATCCGCACCGGCTGCAAGCTGGCCGTGGTGGACGATTCCGGCAAATACGTCGCCAGCGACGTGATCCATCTGCAAAGCCAGGGCGAGCAGGAGCGCGCCAAAAAGCTGCTGGCCGAAGTCGTCAACAACGCCAACATTCGCGCCATCGCTGTCGGCAACGGAACCGCCGGGCGCGAAACCGAAACTTTCGTTCGCGAAGCTTTGAAAGAAGCTGGATTGACCACGCCGGTCGTGATGGTCAACGAATCCGGCGCCAGCATTTATTCCGCCAGCGATGTCGCGCGCGAAGAATTTCCAGACTTGGATTTGACCATTCGTGGAGCGATTTCCATCGCCCGGCGGTTGCAAGACCCGCTGGCCGAATTGGTCAAAACCGATCCGAAGAGCATCGGCGTTGGTCAGTACCAGCACGACGTGAATCAGCCTGCACTGAAAAAATCTCTGGATTTGGTTGTTGATGTTTGCGTGAACTCAGTCGGAGTGAACTTGAACACGGCTTCATCGCATTTGCTGGCGCGGGTTTCAGGCATTGGCCCTTCGATGGCGAAAAAGATTGTCGAACATCGCGGAACCAAAGGCTTGTTTGAATCGCGGCAACAGTTGCTGGAAATCCCGCGTTTCAGCGCAAAGGTGTTTGAACAAGCCGCGGGCTTTTTGCGAATCCCGAATTCGGCGCATCCGCTCGACAACACTGGCGTTCACCCGGAACGTTATCCGGCGCTGGAACAACTGGCCGCACGTTTGGGCAAAGGCGTTGGCGAATTGACCGGCTCCGGCGTGGAGTTGGTCAAACAGGCTGAAGATTTGAAAGCCGAAGTCGGCGATTTCACTTTCACGGACATCATCGCGGAATTGGCCAAACCCGGACGCGACCCGCGCGAAGAGTTTTCGGCCTTCGCCTTCCGCGAAGACATTCATCAAGTCAGCGATTTGGCGGCGGGGATGATTTGTCCGGGTATCGTCACCAACGTGACGAACTTCGGCGCGTTCGTTGACATCGGCGTCCATCAGGACGGCCTGGTTCACATTTCGCAACTGAGCAACAGATTCGTCAAAGATCCGCGCGAAGTCGTCAATCCCGGCGATCGCGTGACGGTGCGCGTGTTGGAAGTGAATCTGGAAAAACAGCAGATTGCCTTGACAATGAAAAGCGACGCCGAGACTTCGCGCCAGATGCCGCGCGACCGTCAAGCAGAACCGCGTGAACGAAATCAGGATCGTCGTCCGAATCCAAATCGTGACCGCCGTGATAATCGGCAAGACAACCGTCAGGATCGCAAACCGCAACGCCAGGAAAAACCTAGCTTCAACAATCCATTCGCGGAGCAGTTGGCGAAGTTCAAAAAGTAAAATCGTCTGCAGTCAGCGTTCCGATTGATAGGGGAATGAAATGTGGGACAGGTTCTCAACCTGTCCCATTGCTTCGCCGGTATAGTTTTATTGTGGGACAGGTTGAGAACCTGTCCCACCCTGCACGGATTTGAGCAATGACCAAAGAACAAATCACTCGACGCGAAATGTTACGAAACAGCGCGACGGCTATGGCCGGCGCGCTGTTCTGTTTGGCGGACACAAATGTTTTGGCGCAAGCTCCGCGCGAATTCCGCTACGGCCATTTGTTGCAGGAGTACTTTGTCGCCCGCAGCCGCGAGATGATGGCCAAACGCACGCAAGCCCGCGCCGCGATCAAAACTCCGGCGCAGGTGATGAAGCTGCGCGACGAAGTTCGGCAAAAGCTGCGCGCCTGTTTTGGAGCTTTGCCCGAACGCACGCCGCTCAACGCGCGCATCACAGGCAAAATCGAACGCGACAGCTACACCATCGAAAAGCTGATATATGAAAGTCGCCCGAACTATCCCGTCACGACCAACCTTTACGTTCCCAAAAACAAAACCGGCAAGCTGCCTGCGGTACTCGCTGCCTGCGGGCACACGCGCAACGGCAAGGCAGAGCCGAAGTATCAGGAATTCGCGCGCAATCTGGCTCGGCAAGGTTATGTCGTGCTGATGTTCGACCCGCCCGCGCAAGGCGAACGCTTTGAATATGCCGACAAACCCGGCGAGCCTGTCGTGCAATGGGGCGTGCATTCGCACATTGTCGCGGGCAATCAGATGAATCTGCTGGGCCGTAACTTCGCGCTGTGGGAAGCCTGGGACGGCATTCGCGGTTTGGATTATTTGCTGTCGCGCCCAGAAGTGGACGCCAAGCGCGTCGGGCTGACTGGCAATTCCGGCGGAGGCACGCAAACCACCTGGCTGAACGTGTTGGACGACCGTTTCACGATGGTTGCGCCAAACTGTTTTGCCACGCGCTACCTGAACAATCTGGAAAACGAAGAAGCGCAAGACGCCGAACAGATCGTTCCCGGAATGTTGGCCGCCGGATGCGACATGGCCGATTTTTACATCGCGCAGTTGCCGCGTCCGACGCATTTCGGCGGAGAGCAAAACGACTTTTTCGACGTGCGCGGGGTTCGCGCCGTTTACGAAGAAGTGAAGCGGCTTTATTCCATCGTCGGCAAAGACGACGCCGTGGATTTGTACATCGGCCAGGAAACGCACGGTTACAACAAAGGCGCGCGCGAAGCGATGTACAAGTTTTTCAATCGGCACGCGGGCTTGACGGCTTCGACAACCGAACCGGACGTGCCGCCGGAAAAAGACGAAACGCTGCAAGTCACCCAAACGGGCCAAATCGCCGCGCTTGGCGCAAAGCGAACTTTTGATTTCACACGCGAAGACGCTCAGCAACTGGCCAGCAAACGTTCGCGGCTTTCCGGCAAAGCCTTGAGCGATGAACTGACGAAAACTCTGAAGCTGCCCGCGCGGACTTCGCCGCCGAATTACCGCATCGTGCGCGACCGCCGCATCAGCCCGACTATGCGCGAATACGGCTACTTGATCGAAACCGAACAGCACAACGGCGCGAACGTGTTTGCGATGCTGCACGTCATTCCGAAACCTGGGCCGCAATACTTTTTCCCGAACGGCAAAACTGCGACGCTCTACGTGCCGCATTTGTCTTCAGTGGAAGAACTCGTAGCGGGCAAAGCTCCAACCGTAGCCGAAGGCGAACCGCTGCTGGCTTTGGACGTGCGCGGCATGGGCGAAATGACCGCGCGTTTGCACAAGGAAACAACCGACGATTTCTTTTTGCCTTACGGCACGGATTACTTTTATTCGACGCTGGCGATGATGTGGAACGAATCCTACTGCGGTCGCCGTGTTCACGATCTGCTCTCGACGCTGGATTTGTTCGCCGCCAACGGTTGTCAGCAAATGCATCTGGTCGGACGCGGCATCGGAGCCATCACCGCCATTTTTGCAGGCGTGCTGCATCCGCTGGTCAAACAGGTGACGCTGCACAACGCCCTGCTGTCTTATCACGAACTGACGCAGGACGACCGTTATCAATGGCCGCTTTCGGCTTTGCCTTATGGCATTTTGCAGCGGCTGGATTTGCCCGATTGCTTGCGTGAATTGGCGGCGAACAAACGCTTGAGCGTCGTTGATCCGTGGAATGCGCGAATGCAGTTGTGGCCGCAAGAAAAACTAACCGCGTATCTTCAATCACTCAGTTTGGAAAAATTGGAAGTCCGCTGGTCGCGTTCGTAATCGCGTTTGTAATCACGTTCGCAGCCGCGTTTGTAGTTCCGCCTTTAGGCGGCAGTCGGCGCGCAGCGCCGGCTTTCGCGCCTGCGGCGGACAGCCGCCTAAAGGCGGAACTACGAACGCGAATTTCGATGGAGTCTTTATGCTGATTAAGTTTTTTCGTTTGATTGTTGTTGCTGTTTTCGCGGTGCTGTTTGCGACGGCTGCCTTTGCACAGGCGCTGAAGTTTGAAGTCTCCGTTTCGCCGCAACTCAGTCCGCAGCCGGTGGACGGGCGATTGTTCGTCATTCTCGGCAAATCCGAACGCCCGGAACCTCGACAAGGAGCCGGGCGCACGGGGATGACTTCGCCGCCGATTTTCGCCCGCGACGTAAAAGGATTGACCGCGCAAACGGCGGGAACGATTGACGGCGCGTGCGTGGCGTTTCCGCTGAACAGTCTGAACGATGTGAAGCCGGGCGAATACTTCGTCCAAGCGGTGCTCGACACCAATCTCGACATCAAGAATCTGAACGCGCCCGGCAACCTATACAGCAAACCCGTCAAGCTGAACCTCGATCCGGCGAAAAGTGGCGCGGTCAAATTGCTGTTGACCGAACAACTTCCAGCCGATGCGCTGCCACCGGAAACCGAACTGGTCAAGTTCGTCAAACTGAAATCCGAATTGCTGTCGAAGTTTTGGGGAAGGCCGATCTACCTTCGCGCCGGAGTCATCCTGCCGCGCGATTTTGCCAAAGAGCCGGAGCGGCGTTACCCGGTGCGCGTTCACATCGGCGGTTACGGTTCGCGGTACACGGGCGTGCAGCGAATGATGACGACCGGCTCGAACTTTCAGAAAGCCTGGATGGCTGATGATGCGCCGCGAATGTTGCTGATTCATCTGGACGGCGCGGGACCGCTGGGCGATCCCTACCAAGTCAACTCCGCCAATCACGGGCCTTATGGAGATGCCGTGACTCAGGAACTGATTCCGTTCATCGAGAAAACTTATCGAGGCATCGGCGAAGGCTGGGCGCGTGTGCTGGACGGCGGTTCGACCGGCGGTTGGGTGTCGCTGGCTTTGCAGATTTTCTACCCGGACTTTTTCAATGGCGCTTGGTCAGCCTGTGCGGACGGCGTGGACTTTCGCGGCTTTCAGTTGGTCAACATTTACAGCGACGCGAATGCATTTGTGAACGCCAAAGGCTTTGAACGTCCCGGCGCGCGCGAACTCAGCGGCGACGTGATGTACACGATGCGCCATGAAGTTCAGGCGGAAAACGTGCTCGGAAGCGGAGATTCGTGGGCGATGTCCGGCGGGCAGTGGGGCGCTTGGAACGCGACTTACGGGCCGCGCGGGGCAGATGGCAGGCCTGTTCCGCTATGGGATCCGAAAACCGGCGAACTGAATCGCGCCGTGGTCGAGCATTGGAAAAAGTACGATTTGCGACTGCATCTGGAACAGAATTGGGCGACGCTGGCGCCAAAGCTGAAAGGCAAGCTGCGCGCTTGGATGGGCGACGCCGACAATTATTTTTTGAACAACGCCATGCGTATGCTGGACGAATCGTTGAAAAAGGTTTCGCCGCCGTTTGAAGGCAAGATCGAATTCAGCCCCGGCAAAGGCCATTGTTGGATGCCATTGACCGAAGCGCAAATGATGGCCGAAATGGCTCAAGCGATGAAAAAGCCTTGAAAATGTTAGTTCGTAGTTCCGCCTTTAGGCGGCAAACGCGCGTCGCAGGCGCGCATACGCGCGCTGGAAGCGCCGCTGACCGCCTAAGGGCAGGACTACAAACGCTGATTTGGAGGAAACTATGCGCGCTAAAACTGTAGCTTTGCTGTTCTGTTTGTTGCTGGCCACGCCAACGTTTGGCCAACCGCCCAAGCCGTTGCCTTCGATGCGAAAGCAGGCGGAGATTCAACAAGGCTGGTTGAAACTGCGGTTGGAAAAAGTCCTGCCCGCGTTGATGCGAAAGCACGGCGTAGCAATGTGGCTGGTGATCTGCCGCGAATACAACGAAGACCCGGTTTATCGGTCGCTGACTTCGCCGACGGTCTTTGCCGCGCGTCGTCGGACGATTTTGGTTTTCACAGACCGAGGCGAAAAGGGAATTGAACGCCTGGCGTTAGGCGGCGGATCGAACGGCGGTTTGTATCAGGTTTACCGCGACCCCGAAGTCGAAAACCGCGAACTCTGGGGCGAAGGCCAATGGGCTTTGTTGCGAAAGCTGATTGCCGAACGCGATCCGAAAAACATTGCCGTCAACATTTCGGCAACTCACGCTTTTTCCGATGGGCTGTCGGCGGGCGAATACGAAAAGCTGCAACAGGCGCTCGGCGCGGAGTATTCCAAACGATTGATTCGCGCCGAAGAATTGCCGCACGAATACATCTCGGTTCGTTTGCCGGAAATGTTGCCGACTTACAAACAGATGATGGAAATTGTTCATTCGATCATCCGCCGCGCCTTTTCCGGCGAAGTCATCAAACCCGGAAAAACTACGAATCAGGATGTTGTCTGGTTTATGCGGCAACAGGTCAACAATCTGGGCTGCGGCACTTGGTTTCAGCCGACTGTTCGAGTTCAACGCAAAGGCTCTGGCATTCCCAGCAATCTGGCTGAAGACGCGCCTGTTGTAATCGAACGCGGCGACGTGTTGCATTGCGATTTCGGTTTGACGGCTTTGGGATTGGCGACGGACACGCAGCACATGGCTTATGTGCTGCGCGCAGGCGAAACAGACGCGCCTGCCGGAATCAAAAAGGCTTTGGCCAACACCAACCGTATGCAGGACATTCTGATGGAAAAGATGAAACCCGGTCGCACCGGCAACGAAGTTCTGGCTGACGCTATTGCCACGATGAAAGCCGAAAAAATCAACGGCACGTTTTACACTCACCCCATCGGCGACCACGGCCACGGAGCCGGTCCGCTGATTGGTTTGTGGGATCGGCAGGAAGGCGTGCCCGGTCGCGGCGACGTGAAGTTGCTGCCGAACACCTGGTTTTCGATTGAGCTTGGCGCGCGCACTCCCGTGCCGGAATGGGACGGCGCGGAACTGTTTGTCGGTCAGGAAGAAGACGCCGTGCTCAATGCTGAAGGCAAAATGGAATGGGTTCTGCGGCGACAAACGAAATATCATTTGGTTCGGTAATTCGGTGCGAGGTTGAGATATGGAAAAATTGACGCTGGCAAAACTCAAAGCTGCGACCGGCGAATTCGTGCGTGAACTGTCAAAGCTGACAATTCCGAAACTTTACGGCACGACTGACGGCAAGGCGGTTGGAACTGAAATCGAGAAACGCTTTCACGCCTTTCTGGGAACAAGGTTCTCTTACACCGAAGGCAGTGCAGCCAGCGGAATTGACTTCCCGGAGCTTGGCGTTGATTTGAAATCCACTTCGATTCAGCAGCCGCAATCGTCCAGCCCGTTTCGTGACGCCAGCCAGAAGATTTATGGACTGGGTTATCATCTGCTGGTTCTGGTCTACGAAAAGACTGACGATGCCAGAAAGCGCGCCGCAAAGTTGAACATCAAACACGCCGTTTTCGTGGCCAAAGAGCAAACCGCCGATCATCAAACCACTCGCGGGTTGTTGGAAATCATTGCCAACGATGGCAACGTTGATGACGTGGATGCTTTTCTGGAAGACCGAAATTTGCCGTTGGATGTAGTCAGTCGGCGATTGCTGGCTGAAAGGATTTTGAGAGAACCACCTGAGCTTGGTTATCTGACAATCTCGAACGCATTGCAGTGGCGATTGCAATATGGGCGAATTGTTGCGGTTGCTGCCGATGGCGGAGTCGCAGGAGTCGAGGATTTACATGGCTAGAGAGTTCGGAGATTTTCAAACGCCGCCGGAATTGGTGGCTACCGTGTTTGATTGTCTGAAAGCAACTGGTCAGCGATGGACTCGCGCTTTGGAGCCGACTTGCGGCGTTGGGAACTTCATTCGCGGCTTGCTGGAATCCTCAAATCCTCCGGCTGAAATTCGCGGGTTTGAGATTCAAAGTTCTCATGCTGAAATCGCCAGCCAGATTAAATCGTCAAAGAAAACCGAAGTCCTTGTTCAATCCGCCAACTTGTTCAACTTGAATTTGAAACGTGACATTGAATGGCGAACAGACGGACGGTTGATTGTAATTGGCAATCCGCCCTGGGTCACAAACGCTGAATTGGGCGCGCTGGAAAGCTTCAACCTGCCGCGTAAATCCAACGTGAAGAATCTGCTCGGACTTGAAGCCATCACAGGCAGCGCGAACTTCGACTTGACCGAATTTATTTGGATCAAGCTCATCACGGAACTGGCTGAACAGAAGCCGACGATTGCTTTGCTGTGCAAAACCAGTGTTGCGCGAAATGTGCTGCTTTTTCTTCACGACCGATCAATTCCGCTGGCGAAAGCCTGGTTGCGGCGAATTGATGCTCAAAAGTTTTTCGGCGCGGCTGTTGACGCCTGTTTGTTTTACGTCGAAATCGGCAGCGAAGCATGCGGCGATTATGAAGCCGAAATTTTTGCCGACTTGCAGACTGTCAAACCCGAATCTTCAATGTGCGTTGTGAATGGTCGCGTCGTGATGAACCGAGATGCCTATCGGCAAGTCGCCTTTATTGATGGCGTTAGTTCAATGATTTGGCGGCAAGGGGTTAAGCATGACGCAGCTTCTGTGCTGGAGCTTGAGCTAGATGGGCATTCGTTGCGGAATAAGTTGGGTGAATTGGTTGAAGTCGAGCAGACTCACTCTTTCCCTCTACTTAAAGGCAGTGATCTTTTTCATGGAGAGTTCAACTATTCGCGGCGTCAGTTGATTGTTGCTCAGCGCCAAATTGGCGAAGACACTCGCGGTTTAGCTTTTGCTGCGCCAAAGCTTTGGAGTTATCTCAACCATCATTCGGAAGTTTTTCTGAAGCGGAAATCGTCCATATACAATTCCCAGCCGCCGTTTTCGATTTTCGGCATTGGCGATTACTCGTTTTCCCCGTTCAAAGTTGGCGTCTCAGGAATGCACAAAGAACCACGCTTTCGCTTTATCAGTCAGGTTGACTCAAAGCCTGTAATGCTGGATGACACCAGCTACTTCATTGCCTGCGAGTCTGCCGAGCAAGCTGCTTTGATAACTGCCTTGCTCAATCACCCGTTGATGCTGGGTTTTCTGCGTTCGGCCATGTTCACGGATGCCAAACGGCCAGTCACGAAAAAATTGTTACAACGGGTTGACCTAAAAGCTTTGCTAAGTCGAATTGACCAAACTTTTTTAGTTGTCGAGGCGGAGCGCGAAATTGAAAAGTGGAGAGGCGCTACCGCAAAGTCTGGTTGTAACTGGCCAAAAAACTTGGAAAAGTTGCTTTCGCCAAGCTCAACTGAAAATCAGTTGAGCCTTTTTGCTGCTGCTTGAAATGAAACGAAGAATAGAACTCATCTTTATCTTGTTACTGCTTTTAGCCGCCGTCGCTCAGGCTCAGGTTTCGAGCCTTCAACCCGCGCAGCCGCGTTGGGGGCAGGCGCTGACAATCGTTTATGACTCGGCGATGACAAGCGCGAAGTTTTCCGCCACCGATGAAGTTTACGTTTGCGCCAAACTGACTTTCCCGGATCACTCCGAAAACCTGACGCTGCGAATGGCGAAGGCTGGCAAACAGCATCGCGCTGAGTTGAAGCTGAAAGAAGGCGTGGCCGAAATCAGCGTTCACTTCATCAGCTTGACGGAAGGCTGGGATGAGTGGGCGTACACGGCTTCGGCGGTGTATCGCAGTGACGGCCAACCAGCACGCGGAGCTTTTGTCAGCAAAATTTCTTCTGGCCGGTATCTGGAATTTTTCAAGCAGGAAACGGCGCTTTACCCTGACAACTATTCGGCGTATCGAATGAAGTGGGAAACGGCGACGCTGATTGATGCCAAAAAAGCCGCTGGCGAAATCAACGCCGACCTTCGACTGTTGACACGCAAAACCGAAAGCTCCGAGTTGTTGTACGCGCTTTCGTTCGGCTATTTGCTGACAGGGCGCGAAGCCGACAGCCGCGAAGCGATTCGGCGATTGGCTGCAAACTTTGTGGCTTCGCCGTTTGCCGGATTGGCCGTCAAAGATTACGAAGAACAGGCGCTGAACTTTCCTGCGGCGGATCGTTCGGAAGTTGCTCGGTTGAAGCTTCAAATCCTTCGCGCGAATCCGGCAAGTGATTTTGCCCGTTCAGCGATGGCGGCTCTGGCGGCGGACAATCGAATCCCGCTGGACGTGATCGAAAGCATTTCCGGTTATTGGCAAAAAGCCGAGCCTGAAAATCCGTTGCCGAATTTTCATCTAGCGGCGGCGTGTTTGAATCGTTACCAAAGTTACGGGCAAGTCAGGCCATCAATCGAACGCGCGATTGAGTTGCTGTTGGCGGGCAAGTTGCGGCTGCACGGCGACATCAACGGCAAGCAATCCGAAGCGATGTTGCCTGAAGCCTATCGAATGAATGGCGATTTGGCGTTTCGCCAGCAACGCATCGAAGAGGCTTTGATCGCTGTGGAAACTGCCAAAGCCTTTGCGCGCGAACAGGATTTCGGCGTGTATTTGCTGCAAGCCAAAATTCAGCAATCCATTGGCAAAAACACTCTGGCCGAAGCCGCTTTCATCGAAGCCTGGCGGCGCGGTTCGACGGAAGCCGAAGAGCGATTGAAAGAGATTTACAAAGGCCGTCGCGGCAGCTTGGTGGGATTCGACGAATACTTGCTGGCTGCGACCAAAGACAAAAAATCGAGCGGCGCGTGGAAACAGATTGCTCCGGCGGTGAAGCTGACAACGCTGGCTGGAAAGCGATATGACTTGAATGCGCTGACAGGCAAAATCGTCGTTATCAATTTGTGGTTTGTTGGATGCAGCCCTTGTCGCAAAGAAATTCCGCGATTGAATGAACTGGTCAAAGAGTTCAGCGGCCAGCCAGTCATCTTTCTGGCTCCATCGTTCGACAGCGCCGAAACCTTGCGCGGATTTTTGAAGACCATTCCGTTTGATTACCAGATAGTTCCCGGCGCTGAAGCGATCATCAACGGACAATTCAACGCTTCGGCTTTTCCGACGCACATCGTCATTGACCAAAACGGTTTGATCGAAGCGACATTGGTTGGCGCTTCGGAACGCAGACCGGAAGAAGTGCGGCGACTGATTCTGCGGCTGTTGAATACTTCGGCGAAGTGAGTTTGGAGTGCTGCGACTCGTTGCAGCTTTGCTTTCTTGGCCAAGCATTCGTCGGCAACAAAGGTTTTGGTTGTGAACGAAAAGCGGTGTCGAACCACCGCACTCCATACTTTAAGGAAAGGAAATTTATGACTCAAAAATTACACAGATTGTTTTTCTCGGTGTTGGTTTGCGTTGTTTTTGTTTCGGCGGCGTTCGCCCAAAAGTGGGATACGCCAGGAATTGACGCGGCGATGAACGACGCCGTCAAATTTTGGCAAACGCCCGGCGCAGCCATCGTTGTCGTCAAAGATGATCAAGTCATCTTCATCAAAGGTTACGGCGTGCGCGACGTGAAAACCAAAGAGGCCGTTACGCCCGACACTGTGTTTGCGATTGGTTCTACGACAAAAGCTTTTGTCACCGGAGCGATGGCGATGTTGGTGGACGACGGCAAAATGAATTGGGATGACCCGGTTAGAAAACACGTCAGTTACTTTCGATTGAGCGATCCGTTGGCCAACGATAACGTTGCTTTGCGCGATATTGTCACGCATCGCACCGGATTAGTTCGGCATGATTTGCTTTGGTACGCCTCGCCGTGGAGCAGGGAAGAGATCGTTCGCAAAATCGGTTTCGTGCCGTTGAGTTACGGGTTCCGCACGAACTTCCAATATCAGAACATCATGTTTTTGACCGCCGGATTGGCAGTTGGCAATGCCGCTGGTTCCAACTGGGAAGCGTTTACGCAAAAACGAATCTTCGATCCGCTGGGCATGAAGTCCGCTAGTCTGAGCACAACCGTTGCTGAAAAATCGCCAGACCACGCGACGCCACATCAAAAACGTGGCGCAAACATTGACACCATGCCCTGGCGAAACATTGATAACGTAGGTCCAGCCGGTTCGATCAACGCCAGCGTCCGCGATTTGACGAACTGGATTCGGTTGCACCTGAATGAAGGCGAGCTGGATGGCAAACGGCTGATTTCCGCCGAAAACGTCCGCGAAATGCACACTCCGCAAATGGTCATTCGCAACGAAGGCCGCTGGCAATTGTTCTTTCCGCCGACGGAAACTTCGCAACTGAGTTACGGGCTGGGTTGGTTCATCAACGATTACAGAGGTCACAAACTGGTCATGCACGGCGGAACTATTGACGGATTCCGCGCCAGCATTGTGCTGGTTCCAAAAGCAAAGCTTGGCGTTGCTGTATTGGCGAATTTGAACGGGACTCAGATGCCCGAAGCGGCTTGTTACAACGTGGTTGATCTGCTGCTCGGTTTGCCGAAAAAAGATTGGAACGCCGGGATTGCCGAAAGCGCCAAACAGCTTGAGGCCGAAACGAACAAAGCTTTGATGGCTCGGCTGGCGGCGAAAAAGAAAGACACGAAACCTTCGCGCGAACTTGCGGCTTATGTTGGCTCGTATGAAGATGCGGGCTACGGCAAAGCCGAAATCTCTTTGATTGACGATTCTCTGGTTTTGAGTTGGAGCAGTTTCAAAACCAAGCTGCAACATTTTCACTTCGACACGTTTTCACCGACCGAACCACGCCTGTTGACCGAACAGGTGCAATTCACGCTTGGCGCAGACGGCGAAGTCAACGGGCTAAGTTTTCAAGGCATTCAATTCAAAAAGAAAAAGTAGGGCAAAACGATGACGAACTCCTTAAAACAGATTGCGCGGATGCTGATCGTTGTCGGCATCTTCATATCCTGTAACGCCGTGATGGCGTCAGACGAAGGAAAAATCACTGTGGAAGAAAGAGCCAAAGCCATCAAATGGATGAAGGATTCTCACGCCGAAACGCTGGCTGCGTTGAAAGGTTTGAGCGAAGAGCAATTGAAGTTCAAAGCTGCGCCTGAAAAGTGGTCAATTCTGGAAGTCGCCGAACACATCATGATGGCGGAAGGATTGTTGTTTGCGGCGATGAATCAGGCTCTGGCCGCCAAACCAAATCCCGATTGGGAAGCCAAGACCAAAGGCAAAACTGAATTTCTGGAAAGCGTCATGGTCGGTCGCAAAGGCAAAGCCTCCGCGCCGGAAAGCATCGTGCCCAGCGGCAAGCTTTCAGCAAAAGAAGTCGTCGCCAAGTTGAAAGAAGCGCGCGCCAAAACCTTGAAGTTCACCGAAGAAACTCAGTTGCCGTTGAAGGCTCACACCTCCGAACATCCGTTTCCGGTGTTCAACACACTGAATGCTTATCAATGGCTGGTTTACATTCCACTGCACAATTTCCGCCACAACAAACAGATTGAGGAAGTGAAAGCGAATCCGAACTTCCCGAAAAAGTAAGAACAGGAGTCCCCGATGTCTTTTACTCGAATGGATCAAAGCACAGCCGAAGATTGGATGAAGATCGGCGGCGAAGTCGCCAAACGACAATCACAAATGCCTGCGATGATTAAGTCTATGTTGCGTCAGTTGGAAGAGCAGGTGGATGGCTTTTCGATGAATCAGCTTCAGCACGCGCTGCAAACAGCGACGATGGCCGAGCGTGCTGGAGCTTCGGAAGAATTGATCGTTGCAGCGCTTTGTCACGACATCGGCAAAGTGATTTCGGTCATCAACCATCCGGCGATTGCGGCGGAGATTTTGAAGCCTTACGTGTCGCCGGAAACGTACGAAATCGTCCGCACGCACCAGGACTTTCAAGGCAAACACTATTACGCGCATTTCGGGATGGATTCGAATTTGCGCCAGCAGCATGAACAGCAGCCGTGGTATGCGCTGGCCAAACAGTTCACCGACGAATGGGATCAAACGGCTTTCGATCCAAATTACGAAACGCTGCCATTGGAATACTTCGAACCGATGATTGAGCGCGTCTTTTCGAAAGAGTTAGTGAAAGTCCAAAAAGCCGCCTCTTAATAAGGCGGCTTCGATTCCAGCAAAGCTCGTTGGGCGCGCGACATTCCTTGAATGCGGATACGTTCGTCTTCGTAACCGACCAGTTCGGCCACGTGGGTTTTGATTTTTTGGATGGCGGTCAGCACGTCATCCACGTCTTGTTCGCTTCCCAAAAAAATCTGATGCGGCAACCAGACGGATTCTTCGTACCCGGCGCGGACGGCGACCGGGCAATCGAAGTCTCGTTTGCCGTTCGCCCACGAAGGAAACTTTTCAGCCGCAAATTCAAACAGCGAAGAGCGATAAACAGCTTCATAAAATCGTCCGTCGCAATGAACGCCTTCGGCATTGAGCGCCGCGACGAAAGCGTTGCGGTGAATGCCGCCGAACTGTTCGGGATGAAAGCGAAAAACGTAATGGTAACTGGCTTGGCGTGTGATGCGCGGATCGCGCGGCAACAGGCTGATGCCTTCGATCTGTCGCAATCCTTCTTCCAGTCGGTGCGTGCGGCGTTCGCGCAGTTCGGTTTGTTCGGTCAGTCGCTCTAACTGCGCCAGCAAAATCGCGGCCTGAAATTCAGTCATTCGGTAATTATGACCGAGCGCCGGTTCGCCGACGGATTCTCGGCGCGGGGGGCGTCCGCAATTGGCCAGCCGAATGACTTGATCGGCTAGATTGATGTCGTTGGTAGTGACTGCGCCACCTTCGCCAGCGGTCATCAGCTTGCTGGTTTGAAACGAAAAGCTTCCGGCGTGACCAATTGAGCCAGCGCCTTTTCCTCGCCATTGGCTGCCGTGAGCGTGCGCGCAATCTTCCAGCACGAACAGCTTGCGGCGCTCCGCAATGTCCATAATCGCGTCCATATCGGCGAAGCGAAATCCCAGATGCACCGGAATGATCGCGCGAGTTCGTTTGGTGATGGCGGCTTCGATCAAGCGCGCGTCCAGGCAATAGGTGTCAGGATCAACGTCCACGAAAACCGGAGCGGCTCCGGCAAACAGAACCGCTGCCGCCGTGCCTTCCCAGGTGTAAGCCGGAACAATGACTTCATCGCCCGCGCCAATGCCTGCCGCTCCGAGCGCCAGTTCCAGCGAAACGGTTCCATTAGTGACGGCGATGCCGTATTTGGCTCCGTGATGTTCGGCGAAGCGTTTGCCAAATTCGCGCGCGTAATCATTAGGGCAGGGATACCCACCCCAGTTGCGGCTTTTTAGAACGGTCTGCAAAGCATTGGCTTCGCGGTCGTCATAAATCGGCCAGGCGGTGAATGGAGTTGTGCGGACGGGCGAACCGCCGCGTAAAGCAAGTTGAGTCATGTTTTCAGGCGATTTTGGCGTAAGCTAGTTCTTTGGCCACTGTTTTAGTTTTGCTGTGAGTGCGAATTTCGTCCACTGCAAGCATGACATCCCGAGTGATGTAAGTTTGCCCGCAGTTTTGGCAGGAGACGAAAGGTATGTTTTCGATAACGATCATCTTACTGCCTTTGCCAAACACTTTGTTGCGTCTGATTTTTCGCGCCGCTTCAACCCCGCAGATTTCACAGATTATCGGATTAGATGATGTGTTTTTGTTGGTCATAACAAGTAAGTGGTGATGACGATTACTTTGTCTTTTGGTCTCAATTTGGCGACTACCGCCATTGCTTCGTTTGATGCGCCATCGCCTTCAATGACGTATTTCCATTCCAGGAAGTCACCGTCCCATTGTCGTTCCAAAATCTCGCCAGTCAATATGCAACGCTCCAAATCAACTTGCAACAAACCATCTGCTGCCATTTCGTCAAAGGCATGTTCTGTCAAAACTATGCGACCGGCTCTGACCGCCGTGCGCATTTTTCTGAGCACCGAGTCGTACATTGGCCAGCAAACCTTGTTCGATTACCTGCCGGCATCTGCCGGCAGGTAATCGAAATCAGGCAAAGTTTCATGCGGAGAAAATGCCTTCGTAGTTTCCTTATATGGCTGTGCGAGAGAGCTACCGCTTCAGCCACATTTTGATTGAGCGAGTGACCAGGTCCGAAGCATCCTGCTGGACGAAATGACCGGCTTTCGGAATGGTGACCAGCGTCAAATCCTGCTCCAGATAATCCCAGGTGTTGTTCAACGCGCCAGCCAACAGCGCCGTGTCGTCCAGCCCGTGAATCATCAACACAGGCATTTTGACTTTGACGATGGGCGATTTGTCTTCTGTGTACGGTTCGCGCGGGTAATTGCGCTTGTAATAATTCAGCATCGCTTCGAGGTCTGATTTCTTGAAGGCTTCAATGTATTTCTTTTTGGCTTCGGGGTCTTTCACCCAAAAAGCCAATGCTTCAGCCGTCAGTTTGGTGTGAGCGTCCGGCTGCTGGAAATTGCGCGCGTACTGACTATTTTTTTGCTGCTGGGGATTGTTGGCCAGTTCTCGGTTCAATCCGCGCGGATGCGGGAGGTTCAGGATGATCAGCTTTTCAACCATCTGCGGCATGAACATCGCCGTCGTCCACGAAACGATTCCGCCCCAATCGTGGCCGACGATGATGGCTTTTTCGCGTCCCAGATGTTTGACGACTGCGGCAACGTCGCCGACCAGCAATCGCATGTCGTAATTTTCAACGCCTTTGGGTTTGTCTGAAAGGTTGTAACCGCGCTGGTCAATGGCTACGCAGTAATAATCGTTGGACAGCGCAGTCATCTGGTCACGCCACGAATACCAGAAATCCGGGAAGCCGTGAATCATCACCACCAGCGGATTCTTTTTGTCGCCAAGCGCAGCGTAATGAATCTTCACCCCGCCGGAATCGGCGTAGCCATGTTCGACACGGCTTTCAATGTCTTGTGCCGTCGCCGAAGAGGCGGGCAGGATCAACAGGAAAAGCGAAAGAGCGAGCAGTGTCAGCTTCATTGAAGGTCTCCTTGGTTGGGAGTTGTGGGACAATTTTTCAAATTGTCCTGCTTTAGATTTGTTCCGGGACAATTTGGAAAATTGTCCCACGTTTTACTTGGGAAACTGTTTGGTGTTTACGCTCGGAATCAGGCGGAGCGCATTTTGGTAATAAACCTTCTTCAGCACTTCGTCCGGCAGATCGAAACCGTAAATGCGCCAGAAGGCATGACGTTTGCGGTAATACTCGATGTATTCGTCGCGGGTTTCCATGACACGAAAATACATTTTGTATTCTTCGATGTTGTAAATGTCTTTGCCGAAAACGATGCGGTCTTGATACTTGATGTGAAAATCGCGCGCGGCATAAGGCTGGCGTCCAAGTTCGGCCAGCACGGCAGCGTTGTCTACGTAAACGTTCGGGTAAGTGTCGAACAGCTTGCCCAGCCGAGCCAGATCGTTTCCGTGATAAGCCAGATGAGCGGCGATGAAATTGGTCTTTGGATGTTTGGCGAACAGGTTGTTGCGCTCGGTCATCAGGGTTTCAAACGTCGGATACTTTTCAGGCGGGCGAGCGCGTCCGGGAAACTGGTTCAGTTCCAGCCAGCGTTCGTTGAACCGGTCAATCGGATCGAAAAAGACCGAAGGTTCGGCGGTGTGAATCAGCACGGGAATGCCAAGCTCTCCACACTTTGCCCAAATCGGATCGAACTCCGGTTCGTCAACTCGGACGCGGCGACCGTCTTTGTATTTCAAATCCATGCCGTAGTTTTTGAAAATCTTCAGCCCCTGCGCGCCGTTCTTCACGTCTTCAGCCAGCCGAGCAGCCGCTCGCTGGCCGAATCCGGGTTCGTTCAAATCTCTGGTATCAACGTTGGCGAAGACGATGAACCGATCAGGATAACGACCTTTCATCGCGGCGACGGTTTGTTTCAAACGGTCGCCGGTTCCGCCGCTGAGGTTAATCATCAGGCGCATGTTGATCGAATCCATCTCGCGGATCAGCTTGTCCACGTAATCCGGTGCGGGATTGTTGTGGTGGCTGTGAATGTCCACGAAAGGGAACTTGGCGCGTTCGACTTTGGTTTCTTTGGTGACCATCGAAGATTTCGGTTCGTATTCTTCGGTGGTCAGCGGTTTCGTTTGAGCGAATGCCGACGTTGCCAGCAGCAAAGAAAAAGCCGCCAGCAAGATTGTGCGAAAAGGGAAGGGAATCAGTTTCATAGCTTCAGTTCATTTTCTCCGTCAGAGTTTGGAACAGCCGCTCGCAATGCGGAGCGGCTTGGCGGACTTTGGCGACATCCAGCCGCTTCAGAATTTCAGGTGCGTGAATGGTTTTGTGATAACGACCTTTTGAAGTCTTTTCAGTTGCGCGGTGCAAGCCGTCAAACAAATCTGTTTTTGGAATTTCTTCGATACGAGGATTTTGCGGCAAGGCGTTTGGATTGAAACCTTGTTTGTAGAAATCGGCCAAAGCCACTTTGTCAGCAATCAACCAAGATTCCATTGTTTGAGCCATCAAATGGCAATGCGAATCATCCAGGCCAAGCGAATCCCATTTCAGATGTGCCCACGGGGTGACGTTTTCACCAACTGCTTTTTCGGCATCTACCAGCAAAAAGATCATCGCCTCTTTGTGGCGATTGCGCGCGTCTTTGAAATCCTGATATGCCTCGTCGCCGCTGCCGCAGGTAATTGGCGGATGAAACCTGAAACCTTTCTGCTGCGCGAGTTGATAGAGCGAGTCCAGAAACACTCTGAAACCAGCACGCAGCTTCGCAGCCTCGCTGCCTTTTGCTGCCCCTTCGATGTAAAGGCGAATTTCCTTCTTCACCAGCGAGTCCCTCCCAGTTCGCCTTTCATCCAAAGATCACCGAGCGAATATCTTTCCAGCCATCCTTTGAGCGATTCTGGGTCAAGCCTATTCATTTGAGTGCCATTTTGATCTCGCTCACAAATAATCACTGATTCTGGAATTTCCGAAAGCGCGGAAACCAAAAACTCTGAATGAGTAGTGACGATCAACTGAGTTCGTTGAGACGCTTCGATTAGTAGTTCCGCGACTTTATGAATAACATCGGGATGCAAGCCGCTTTCCGGTTCTTCCAAGCAAATGAGCGATGGCGGTTCTGGTTGGTTTAGCAGCGTAAGTAAGAATAGATAGCGCAATGTTCCATCCGAAACCCTAAGCAGAGGTGTGGATGAAGCCAAGCCCTTTTCTTGAATGAAAGCTTGTACCGTTCCACCGTCTATCTGTGTGATTACTTCTTCAACGCCATCATAAACCTCCTTAAGTTGGTCTGCGATTTGTTGTTTGATTCGGAACGGAAGGTTGTTAAGTAGTAATCCAAAGTTACTCAAATCCTCTCGTAGTGGTCTTCCAGGGAGGTCTGGTCTTTGCGCAGATCGGATCGGGGAGAAGCGCCCAGAATTCCATTCTTTGTAGATACCAATTGATGAGAGTTTTTGTGCGGGGGTAAAGAAGGTATTGGTTTTATGCTTAAGGTGGCTCCATAGAGATTCTTCAGATTGGTAATTGCCCGCTCTGGTTATAGGCTCCTGAGATTTTAGACTAACCTCTTCATCGGTTATCTCCCATTGATAGCCAACTTTTGCGAATTTCAGAGAGTAAGAAATATTCTCAAAAAACAGGCTAATAGAGGCAATTGGATTGGGATCGCCACCTTTCCATAACCATTCTGCTACCCCACCACCGTCGCGGATTACCTGAGCAGGGTTGTCTGGTAAAGCCCGAAGCAATCTGAAAGCTTCAATGAAATTCGATTTTCCCGAGGCATTCGGGCCGATCAGTACGTTTAGCGGCTGAAGTTCGATCTCCTGTCCTTCGCTGCCGAAGGACAAGATATTTTTCAGCTTGATCGAATGAATGGTTCTTTTGCCTTCCATAAACCTTCCTTTTTAGCTGTTGGTGAGATGCAAGCTATGCCGCTTTTTCCTGAACCCACAGATTGACCAGTGTTTCAGCCGAAACGCCTTTGGAGCGCGCGATGGTTGATACTTTGCGGTAAAGGTCGCTTTCGAGCGACACAAAGAAAGATTGGTTTTTAATTTCGATCTCGCAGTCCACGTCTCGAAAGTGTTCTTCGTAATCCGCGCTGTCGTGGGTGTCCCAGAACTCGCCAGCTTCTTCGAGACTGGCGAAGTGTTCCGGCAGTGGGTCAAGTTGAGCTTTTTTCGCTTTCTTATTTCTTGTGTTTGCCATAACTCTTTCTTTCCCTGTCGCTCATATCACGAGCGGAAACGACGAGAGCCTCGCCCGCGCCTTTGTAAACGAAAAAGACAGCGAGGTAGCGTCCCTCATCAGTTTTGCCCAGCGCCCGATAAAGGTCTTCGCCATCTACGTCGCCCTTTTCGGCGAATTGAATACGCGGGCGGTTATTGAAAATTTCCTCAGCTTCGCCCGTAGTGACGTTGTGTTTTCGAGCGAGCTTTTCAACAAAGTAATCAAGCCAGATGAACCGTTCGATTTTCATTGTCTGACTCCATTAATCCCCTGCCATTGCCAGATTGCGATTGGCGAATTCGACGAATTGTTCGTGCGCGCATTCGGCGACGGAGTTCGGGATGACTCCGCGAGCGGCGTCGGTCACGTCGCGCATGCGATTGGTTGGGACGATGTCCTGGAGCCGGGCGTTGATTCTTCTCAGCCGTTCTTCGCCGAGTTCTTTTCGTTCTTTTGCCAGGTCGGCGGCATTTTCGATTACTGAGCCGTCGGCGCGCAAAGCCGCTCGGTCAATAAGAACAAAGCGCCGAGCGCGCAGGTTGGATTGAATCAAATCGCCGGTTTGCAGGTACAGAATCGCTCCGCCGCGTTTGGCTTCGGGGGTGATGTGGCCGATGGCGGCTCCGTAACTGACGCCGGAATAACGTCCGTCGGTCAGAATCATCGCGAGCTTTTTCAGGTGACGATTGGCGTTGATGTGCTGCATAGGCGTGAACATTTCGGGCATGCCGTAAGCTTCGGGGCCTTGTCCGCTGATGACCACGGCGAACTTGATGAGACGTTCGTGCAGCATAAAGTCGAAGAGTTCTTCGCGGTTGAAAGCGTTGATTCGGGCATCGGCTTTTTGATTCGTGTTGTGTTCGTAAATTCTCAGCAAGTCGGCGTGAGTAATCGCCGCATTGGTTTTGACGGAATCCAGATAACCCGCGTCCAGCAGGCTGCGGTTGGCGTCGTCTTCGTTTTCGAAATACAAAACCATGGCGAGTTTCGTGTCGAACTCATCCAGTTGAGCGTCAGGCATTCCGCTGATTTTGACTACGGCGGAGTCGAAGAAATTGCTGGTCAGTACGTCCACTCCGCTGAAGGCTCGGCGAGGTTTACTCAGAATGATCGGATTGTTAGTGACTCCATCGGCGGAAAGGTTGGTCGTGTCAGACAGCCGAGTCTTCCAGGTCGAACCCGTGACAGTCGTCGCGCTCAAAGCCATTGGCACGTCGTTGCGAGTCAGTTCGTACATCACGGTTTCCATTCCGCGAATCTGCCCTGAACAACATTGCTGAGCAAGTTCAAAAATCGTGCGGCCCTGGGTCAGGCTGTAATTGAACAAGTCAGGAATCGCTGCTGCCCGGCGGATGCGGTCGTAATCCCAAATGGAAAAATCCACTCCGGCGTGAATGAAGGCCGAAACAATGTGCATCATCAGATTAGTTGATCCGCCAGTAGTCGAATGTATGCGAACGCAGTTTTCGATGTTGGCTTTGACGACTGCTGAAACGGAGTAATCAGGTTCGTTGCAGATGGCAAACAGAGCGTCTACGGCTTGGTTGACCTGATCCTGATTCGGCGGTTCGGCCAGCAGTTCCAACGCCGGATGCACTAAACCTAAAGCCGCGACAACGTGGCGCGAAGAATTGCCTGTGCCGTTGAACGCGCAAATGCCGCCTTTGCCGTCGCAGGTGTTGACGGCCAGTCGTTTTTCAAAGGCTTTGTGTTCGTCGTGAGTGATGATTCCGGCAGCGACAGCGCGGGTGAAAACTCCCTGAAACTGAGTGTTCGTCGTGCATTGCAGCACGTAAGCCAAACCGTCTCGAACGTCGTCGGCGATTTCCTGATTGCTGAGCGATTCGGCTTTTTGGGCGACGGCTTCGATGTCTGCGCGCAAATCTTCGGGGAAGGTTCCGCCCTTCAGCACGTGCGCTGGAGCGAAAGTGGCAAAAACTGGCGCGTCGCCGCGAGCAATTCGAGTGACATCCAGCGCGGCCAATGCGGCGACGGCGGCCATTGGCTGTTTGTCGCATCCTTGAATGACAAAGGCTCCGTGGTAGCTCTGCGCTTCCATTTGGTTGACGATCATCGTGGTCATCGCGTTGCGCGATTCCAGCGAATAACACATCCCAACGTTTGATTGAGCCGTGCCGTCGCACAGCACAGGAGTCGAAAACGCGAAAGGGACTCCACCGTTTTGCCAGATACGAATCGCCGCGTGAGCCGTCGTTTCTGGATCCATGATGTGCGCCGGATGGTCTGGTGAACCGCCGATGATGGCGATGCGAGGCGCGTTTATTTCCAGCCGGTCGTAAATCGCTTCGAGCGAATAATCCAAATCGCGGACTCCCAGCAGGGCGCGGCTGCGGTCGAGAATGGCGGCGACGGTGATGGGTTCGTTGGCTTTGCCCTGGACTTCGCGGCTGTAAGGGTTATCGCCGCGCGTGATGCGAACAATGTTGGTCAAAATCGGTCTCCTGATTGTCATGGTGAATTGGTTGCGAACCAGAACGAATAAGCTAAGGGAAAGGGCGATGGGAGTCAAAACTCAAAACCGGAAAATTTATTGAAACTGCTCTTTTTCGAGCATCGTCTTTCTGAACGTGGCCGGAAAGAAGCTTTTACGAAATTCCGGCCTCACAAACCGAATGAAAGACTAAAGCAGAAATTATAAACAAATCCGCATCCCTTTAGCTTTTGAGAAGAGAAGGAATTGAGGAGCAACAAGAAAAAATATGACTAACCGAACTAAGCAGAATTTATTTACGATGGCGGCAACGTTGATAGTGACGTTGTTGTTGGCTTCCGTCAGTTTTGCGCAGAATTCAACCGTGCGCGGACAGGTGATTGACGAATTGAAAGCCTCCATCCCGAACGCAGAAATCGTGCTGACCGGGGCAGACGGCAAACAGCGCAAAGCCAAAAGCGCCGTCACCGGCGAATTCAGCATCGCCAACGTGCCGCCAGGTGTTTACACCTTGACGGCGACTTACACCGGTTTTCAGGCGGTGATTATCAACGATCTGAAAGTTCCGCTGGAAAAATCGCCGCTGGACATCACGATGAACGTCGCGGCGATGGAAAATATCATCACGGATATTTCGGCCAACACGATTGGTGTTTCGACTGACCCGAACGAAAACATGAACGCGACAGTGTTGACCGAAGAGTTCATCAAATCCCTGCCAGACAACGAAGACGACCTGCGCGAATACCTGGACAATCTGGTTGGCCCTTCTGGAGCCTCCGGAAACGGCAACGGCGCTGACATCATCGTTGACGGTTTCAGCGGCGGACGCCTTCCGCCGAAAGAATCCATTCTGCAAATTCGCATCAACCAAAGCCCGTATTCGGCGGAATTTGCCAACCCAGGTTTCAATCGTGTCGAAATTATTACCAAACCCGGCAACGACCGTTGGCGCGGCAGCGGCGGCTGGGGTTTCCGTGATAACGCCCTGAACGCCCGCAATGCGTTTGCTCTGGTCAAACCCGACCAGATGACCAATCGCTTTAACTTCAACTTTGGCGGCCCGATCATCAAAAAGAAAATGTCGGCGACCATTTATGCCGACCGCAACATGACCGATGGCAGCAACAACACTTACGCCAGGATTTTGACGGGTGACTTTTTCGCCAACGTGCCGATTGAAACAGTCAGCACCAACATAGGCGTTCGCGCGGATTACCTGCTGAATGACCGCAACACTCTGAACACGAATTACAGCTACCGTCGAACGAACTCGATTAACCAGGAATTCGCTGCTGCTGGCGGCGGCGGCGGTTTTGGTGGATTTGGCGGCGGCGGATTTGGTGGCGGCGGTGGTGGATTCGGCGGCGGTGGAGGCGGCGGAACCAACAATCTGCTGCCGGAACGCGGATCGGATCGCACTTCCAGCGGACACAACATTCGTTTGTCCGAAACCTGGATCATCAATTCCAAGATGATTCATGAAGCTCGATTGCAGTTTTCACGCGACAACAGCGATCAGAACGCTCTGTTTCAAGGCGTGGCGATCAACGTGTTGGATGCGTTCAATGGCGGCGGCTCGACCTGCTGCCCGAATTTCACTCAAACGACGCAAATCGAATATCAGGATTACCTGACTTATACGACCAAAGGCGCCAAACACACGATCAAAGGCGGCGTGCAGTTCGACCGCGAAAGTTTTGAAGACATCAGCGGCAGCAATTTCAATGGCACTTTCACTTTCTCGTCGCTGGATCAATATCGTCTGGCATTGGTTGATCCGACGCTTCCGGCGGCTCGCGCCACGCAGTTCACGATCAATCAAGGCAACCAAAATCTGAATTACAGCATGTTTCGCGGTTCCTGGTTTGTCGGCGACGACTGGCGGATTCAACCTCGCTTGACTGTTTCGTTCGGCTTGCGCCACGAATTCCAGACGCAATTGCAGGACAAGATCAATTTCGCTCCTCGTTTCGGCATCGCGTGGTCGCCGTTCAAGAGTGGCAAAACGACCATTCGCACCGGCGGCGGCATTTTCTTCGAGCGGCTGAGAAGCAACAGCGTTGAAAACGCTCTGCGTAATGGCGGCGGCGGAGCTTTGCAACAAAGCTTCCTGGTTCGCAACGCGATTTTCGCTGCGACGGCGGCAGAGGCTCTTCAGTTGAATGCCGCTCAGTTGACCTCTTCGCAGAGCACAACCTTGCGTCCACTCGATCCGAACCTGAAAGCGCCTTACGACATCAATTCCAGCGTTTCGGTTGAACAGCAATTGCCCAAAGGCTTGATTGCTTCGGTGACATATCAATTCACGCGCGGCATCAATCAGTTCCGCACCCGGAACATCAACGCGCCGTTTGCCGACCCGAACAATCCGGGACAATTCATTCGCCCGATTGCCGGAGCCGGTCAGATTTTCCAATACGAAGCTTCGGCTTTGAACACGGTCAATCAGTTCCGATTCAACGTCAATCGCCGAATGGGTCGCGCGATGTTGTTTGGCGGTTACACGCTGTCGTGGGTTCGTTCCAACGGCGAAGGCAGCCCTGCTGACAACTACGATCTGACCAGCGAATGGGGACGTTCGGCTGGCGATCGTCGGCACAGTGTGTTCAGCGGCAACAACTTCACTTTGCCGTGGGGAATGCGGGTGGGTGCGATGATTATGGCTTCTTCCGGTTCGCCGTTTAACATCACCACCGGAGCGGACGACAACCGCGATGGCCAGATCACAGATCGCCCGTTGGGATTGGATGGCAAACCGATTCAACGTAACTCCGATTTGTCGGCCAGCCTGTACGGAACTGCTCAGTTCAATCGCGTGATTTGCCCGCCGGGACAGACCTGCACAGGCACAACCGGCAGAGTCAATTTGGGCGAGTGGCTGAAACAGACTTACCCGAATGGTGTTCGCGCCCAGGGACCTGGCAATTTCAACGTCTCGATGGACATCAGCAAGACTTTCGGGTTTGGCACTAGAAAAAACAATAACAACGCTCAGAACCAGCAAGGTGGAATGGGTGATGCCGGTGGTCGTGGCGGCGGCGGACGCGGCGGTGGTCCAGGTGGCGGCGGCGGTCGTGGCGGTGGTGGTTTCGGCGGCGGCGGCGGCCCGATGATGATGGGATTTGGTGGCGCTGAAAGTTCACGCTACAGCCTGACGCTGCAGCTTCGCGTGACCAACGTGTTCAACCGAGTCAACTTTGGCAACTTCAGCGGTACTCTGGGTTCAGCGTTTTTCGGGATTCCGAGCAGCGCCAGCGCCGCTCGTGCAATGGATTTGAACGTACGATTTAACTTCTAGACTTTCTGCTTCATTCGGCTAAAGTCCATTTGGCCACGAAGTTTAAGCGGGATGAGAATCCGGCTTGGCTTCGTGGCCTTTTTTGTTCATCATCTTTTGGTGGTTGGTTTCCTACTTTTACCCAAAGGAACTCAGATTATGGATTTAGGTTTGAAAGGTCGCGTGGCAATGGTTGCCGCCGCCAGCAAAGGCATTGGCAAAGCCTGTGCGCTGGCTTTGGCGCAGGAGGGCTGTCGAGTTTCAATCTGCTCGCGCGACTCAAAAACGCTGATGAAAACAGCCGAAGAGATCAACGCTCACGGCGAAACAATGTGTCTGGTCGCCGATGTTTCTTCGCCGCAAAGTCTGAAAAACTGGTATCAAGCGACGGTTGAAAACTTCGGCCAGGTGGACATTCTGGTGACAAATACCGGCGGCCCGCCGGTCAGTCGCTTTCTGCAACTCAGCGACGAACAATGGCTGGCGGGTGTCGAATCCACGTTGATGAATGTCGTCCGATTGTCTCGGCTGGTTATTCCCGGTATGCAGCAACGCAAATGGGGGCGCATCATTCACCTGACATCGCTGGTCGCCAAACAGCCGATTGACGAATTGACGATTTCCAGTACGCTACGCGCCGGGCTGTCAGGGTTGACCAAAACTATGGCCAATCAGTTGGGACCGGACGGCATCACGGTCAACGCCGTGCTGATGGGACAAATCCTGACCGACCGACAAAACGCCATCGCAGATGTTCGCGTCAAAGAACGCGGCGTCAGTTACGAACAATACTTTGAACAACTGGCGGCGGAAATTCCGCTGCGCCGTTTGGGCGAACCGCGCGAAGTCGGCGAAGTCGTCGCTTTTCTGGCTTCGGAGCGAGCGAGCTATCTGACAGGCGTTTCGCTGCAAGTGGACGGCGGACTGATTCGCGGCACCATGTAGTCAGGAAACCAGAGCCAGAAGCGAAACTACGAATAGCCACGAATGAACACGAATGAGCCAATCCAATCAGTCATCGGATTTATTTGTGAGCATTCGCGTTTATTCGTAGTTAATTTCCGTTTTCTGGTTGAGCCATTACCAAAAATCAAAAGTGAGGAAAAGACATGAAGCTTCTTGAAGGAAAATCTGCCATTGTTACTGGCTCCGGGCGCGGCATTGGCCGAGCCGTCGCAACTCTGTTCGCCGAACATGGCGCTCACGTTGTGGTCAACGACCTGGACGGCGAAACCGCCGAAGGCGTGGCCAATTCGATCAACGCATCCGGCGGAGTCGCCACGACCTGCGTGGGTAGCGTCACGGCGCCGGATTTCGCCGAAAAAGTTGTGCAAACCGCCGTGCAGGAATTCGGCAAACTGGACATCATCGTCAATAACGCGGGCTATACGTGGGACGGAGTCATCCAGAATGTTACCGACGAAATGTGGGAAGCGATGATTGAAGTTCACCTGACCGCGCCATTCAAAATCATTCGCGCTGCGACGCCTTACATGCGCGAAGCCGCCAAGCGCGAAATGGCAGAAGGCAAGCGCGTTCATCGCAAGATCATCAACGTTTCTTCGACTTCTGGCGTAGCTGGGAATCCCGGCCAGGTGAATTACTCCGCAGGCAAAATGGGTATTGTGGGCGTGACCAAAACTCTGGCCAAAGAGTGGGGGCGGTTCAATATCAACGTCAACGCCGTGGCTTACGGCTTTATCGAAACACGACTGACCGCCGCCAAAGAAACTCAAACGCCGGTTCACGTCGGAGAAAACGAAATCCAGTTGGGAATTCCAGATTCAATGCGGCAAGCGGCGATGAACTTCATTCCGCTGGGACGCGCGGGAACTCCCGAAGAAGCTGCCGGGCCGGTGCTGTTCCTGGCTTCGCCACTGTCTGATTACGTCACCGGACACGTAGTGCTGGTGACGGGCGGGTCTTATGTTTGAAGTTTGAATTTTCTCTTGTTTGAATTTGTTCCTTAATGATAAAAGAGCGGCGTGTCAGTAAAGACCGCCGCTCTTTTTTGAAAAGCTGCCTACGAAATTGACACACTAGATTCCCAGCCTACCCCGTAAATTTCCCCGTGAATTAAGGCTTTCAAGACGTGTTCTAAATCGAAAGTTTAAGCAACCTTGCTTGTCTTTCGGCTTGCCTGTTCAGTCCCTCTTTTTTCAGGCCGTTATGGAGTGGTTAGAGCCGCTTCAACGTAAAGCGTTTGTTCAGATTTCGGTCGGAGAAAAAAGAAGTCATTCGTTTATCCGCTCGAATGCCACAGTTGGGTGAATCGAGCAAAGGAGTATCCCCAAAATGAATATCCTAAACACATCATCTCAGGATCAGAATGCCATCCCGACAAACAATGAACCTCAGAGCCGCCGCCGTTTTCTTGGAGTAGTCAGTGGTTTTACCGCCGCTTCTGCTTTGGGAACAGTCAGTTTGTCATCGTTGCTCGACAATCCCGGCACAACCGTTAAAGCGGAAATTCAGGCAGACATCGGGCCATTGAACCCGTTTCAGCGTCGGCGTCGAGCGCAACAACTTCGCCAGCAGGCAGCAGTTTTTCAGGCGAACAACGGTACGCAGGAGCATCCGAATAATGGCGACGATGAGTTTTACGCCAACAAAATCGGCAGTTTTTCCAAAGGTTTGCCACACAACAATCTGGGCGAAGTCAACAGTCAGGCTTATCGTTCATTGATTCGCGCGCTGACCAGCGGCGAACACAGCGATTACGAACGAATTCAACTTGGCGGCACAGTCAAGCTGGCCAATCCACAAGCAGCGCAGGCTTTCGACATGGAAGGACTTGATCCGCAGGCATTGGCAATACCGCCCGCGCCTCGCCTGGAATCCGAAATCGAAGGCGCTGAAATGGCTGAAGTGTACTGGCGTGCGCTGACCCGTGATGTGCCGTTTTCGCAGTTCGATGCCAATACGATGACAATGGCTGCGGCCACTGATTTGAGGCAATTTTCAATCTTCAATGGTTTGACGACGGCGGCTTTGTTCAGAGGAGAAACTCCGGGTGATTTGGCTGGGCCGATGATTTCGCAGTTTCTGTGGCAAAACATTCCGTATGGCGCGACAACCATTCGCCAGCAATACCGGACAACGGTCGCCGGAAACGACCACATGACTTCGTATGCTGCGTGGTTGGGGATTCAAAATGGAAATCCTCCGGCTTCACCGGCTATGGCTGACCCGACAGCGCGTTACATTCGCAACGGGCGTGATCTGGCTGAATTTGTTCATGCGGACTTTACGTTCCAAGCATACCTGAATGCTGCGCTGATTTTGCTTGGTTACGGCGGGGGCGCGTTGGATGACGCCAATCCGTATAAAACTTCAACGACGCAGGGTGGTTTCATAACATTTGGCGGGGCGCACATTCTCGATTTGGTGACTCGCGTCGCCAATTTGGCATTGAAATGCGCCTGGTATCAAAAATGGCAGGTGCATAGGCGTTTGCGCCCCGAAGCTTACGGCGGATTGGTTCATCTGACGAAAACCGGAATGGCCAGTTACCCAATTGATGCCAAACTGTTGAACTCCGCGGCGTTGGGAGCGACTGTTGCCAAGAACGGAACCTTCCTGTTGCCAATGGCCTATCCCGAAGGTAGCCCGACGCATCCGGCTTATCCAGCCGGACACGCCACGATTTCAGGAGCCTGCGCGACGGTGCTGAAGGCTTTCTTCAAGGAATCCTTTGTCGTTCCGAATCCGGTCGTCGCCAGCGACGATGGAGCGATGCTCAATCCGCTGACGGCTTCGCTGACTGTCGGCGGCGAGTTGAACAAACTGGCTTCAAACATCTCATTGGGCAGAGATACCGCAGGCGTGCATTGGCGCTCAGACGGAATTCAAGGAATGAGGCTGGGCGAGGCACTGGCCATCAGCGTCTTGCAGGATTTCAACTCCACTTACAACGAAAAATTCGACGGATTCTCGTTGACGAAATTCGACGGCACGACCATCGAAATAGATCAACGACCAGGGCGCTCCGGGCGCTTTGACCGATGACGCAAGGACGGGTGCAAGGAATTCCGCTCAGGCTCGACACCGTTCGAGCCTGAGCGGATTGGTGGACTTAAGTTTCAATCAGTACCACAAATACACAGACCACAAATGCGGTGAGACCAACCGCACACTCAGACCAAAAGCAAGCATAAGCGGCAAGCCGTTGATGGGAATGCTCTCTCAACTTTCCAATCCCCAAGTCGTGATTCAGATGACCCGCTCGGCGTTGCGGAATTTGCTGGTTGCCGAAAACGTTCACCTGAAAAACAAATTCGACCGCGAACAAAATGGCGAAAAACCGGTGGGCGATCCTCCCTTCCTGGCCGCGCTGAAACAAGCCATCGAAAAAGGCGAGATCAAATTGCTGAAAGGCACTGTGGATCAAGCCGTTGCCTTCTTCGGCAATTTCGACGAGCGCCTGTCTTACGCGCCCTTCCTGACCGTACGGTGAAGCAGACTGATCGAATTTTCCTCTAAATCAGAGCAAGCAACATTGGGACATTCCCTTTTTGACAGGATGAACAAGATTTTCGGCAGGATTTACAGAATCATCAATAGCAATCGAGTTCCGGCTTGGTTTGAATCCTGCTCATCCTGAAAAAATCCTGTCCATCCTGTCTCAAAGTTTCTTGCTTCGATTTAGTGAAGCCCCGTTTACTTGATCGAGATTTTGACCGTGTTCGAGTTTCGAGTTCCGATGGTCAGAATCACATCCACTTCGCCGCGTCCGGCGGTGGTGCGGGGAATCAAGACGTTGGCTTGATCCAGGCCGACGAAATCGCCTTGCGGCCCGGCGTATTGCACCATCGCATTGACGCCGCCGATGGTCGCCGAAACCGGCAAGCCGGTGTTATTTCGGAATGCCGTGCCGAAAAAGAGCACAAACACTTGTTCGCCTTCGGGGCCGAGATCAATCGGGATCGGCACGATGCGTCCTTGTCCGGCATCGAACTGTCCAATCGGTTCAAAGCTGGTCATGCCGTTGGATTTTATTCGCAACGCGGTGGCCGCTGCCAAACCGGTTCCGCTGGCGTTGGCCGTGAACAATCCCGGAACAGCCTGAACGATATTTACCGTGCCGACCGAAATCGTTCCGTCGCCGCTGGTGATGGTCACGGTCGCTGCTCCGTTGGCGGTTCCCGCTGGAACCAGATAATTGACCTGAGTCGGCGCGACGAAAAACAGCGGCGCGTTGCGTCCGACGCCGTTGACGTCGCGGATTCTGACCGTAGTGCCCGCGATGTCGGTCGGCAGCGGAACGGTCGTCGCCACTTGCGTGGCGGTCGCCAGACCGGTTCCAAAAGCCGCAACGATTTCTTCGGCAGCCAGATCGCCTCCGGCAAAGCTGGCGGCGGAAACGCTGACCACCGCGCGCACTACGCTGATCGTTCCGGCAGTCCAGATGACGGTCAAGCTGTCCGCGTTGGAATTTACGACTTCGCGCACGATGGGCTGATCGCCGAAAGTGATCGGAATCGAATTACTGGCTCCGCTGTTCGGCACGCTGAAAGTCAGCGAAATCAATCTGCGAGCGTTGCCTGTCGCAACCGCCTGACCGGTCGGCAACGCCAGCGCGAAGCCCAATCGTCCTGCCGTCGCTTGCGAAGTGTTGACGTTCAGCGTTGCGCTGGGAACATCGCTGCCCAGCGCCGCGCTGACGTAATTCAAATTCGCCGGATCGAAACTCAGACTAAATCCGAAGCCGTTTTCATTGCCTTGCGAATCCAGTTCGACAAAGGTCGTGAATTGCTGGCCGCGTTGAGAATTGGCGTTGGCCACGCGAATGGTGCGAGTCTGTTCAGGAGAACTCTGTGATGAAGAATGAGTAACGGAGGAAAGTTGTGTGCATTCCGCATTCATCCTTCCGCATTCCGCATTCAAAGACGTGCCTGTCGGCCCGCCCGCCGGAACCACCTGATCGAGTCCCGAAGCGTAACGCCCGGTTTGCACCCAGTCGGAAATCGTGATCGAACCGTTGCCCAAACTGGAACGCGGCGCGGTGTCGGCGCGTTGGAATTCGCTGCCTGTGGCGGCAGTGTCGAATCCGGCGGCAAAGCGTCCGGTCTGCACCCAGTCGGCAATTGTCACCGAACCGTTACCGTTCGAGCGCGGACTGACATCGCCTTCGATGCCGGTCGAAACTGCGACGGCTCCGTTGGTGTAATTGGTGCTCAGCGTGTTGTTGTTCACGTCTGACACCCGGCGCGCGGTGGGCGTGTCGCCAAAAGTGATCGGCGAACTGACGCCGGAGGCGCTCGGTGAAACGACTGCGGTCATGACCAGAATTTGCCGCGTGCCCGAAGTGAATTTCTGGTTGGTGGGCAAACTGATCGTGATTCCGTAACGCCCCTGCGAAGCCTGAGTCAGGTTGGTGTTCAGCGTTGCCCCTGCTGAAGCGGCGTCTCCGCCCAGAACAAATTGCGGGCTGAGCAAGACGGCGTTGCTGATCGAAATGCTGAATACCAGACGATTTTCGTCTCCTTGCGAAACCAGATCGAAGGGAACGATGACTCCGCCGCCAGCCGTCGCCGCAACGTTGGCGGCATTGATGAAGCGGTTCGAAGTGATGACGTTGACCGTTGCCGAGGCGGTTGCTCCGCCTTGAGCTTGCGGCAAGGTTGCAGTGATCGTAACAGGGCCGCCGACTGCGACTCCTGTCACGCTGAATGTCGTCGAAGTCCCACCGGATGGAATCGTTGCCGAAGCCGGAACGCTGGCTACGTTGCCGTTTGACGACAACAAAGTCACTGTCACTGCCTGATTCTGCGCTGCGCTGATCGTCAACGTCATCGTTGATGATGAACCGGCGGATAGCTCCAACATCGTCGGCGTCAGGGACAGCGAAGGTTCTGAAATCAGCTTGGCGACGAAAACGTCCGTGCCTCCGCCGTAAGCCACCAACGGAAATTGAATGTTGAAATTTGCCGAAGCCGTCGCTCCCGTCACATAAGCCGTTCCGGCTGAGTCAACAGCAATGCCTGCTCCTTGATCGCTGGCGCTGCCGCCCAAGTAAGTCGAATAGACAAAGCCGGAACCTTGAGGATTCAATTTGCTGACGAAGACTTCGTTGTCGCCTCTGTTATCGGCCTGAATCGGATTTCGCAGCGGAAAGTTGGTCGAAGAAGTCAGCCCTGTAACGTAAGCGTTGCCGAACGGATCAACTCCTATGGCATTGCCGACTTCGTTCAGCGAACCGCCAAGATAAGTCGAATACACCAGCGCCGAACCCGCCGCGTTGAGTTTGGAGACGAACGCATCCACATCGCCTCCGCCGTAAGTCGGCTGCAAAGGAGACAGCAGCGGAAAATTGCTGGAAACCGTCGAACCTGTGATGTAGGCGTTGTTCGATGAATCCACGGCGATGCCATTGCCCAAATCGGCTCGCTGTCCGCCGAGATAAGTCGAATACACCAGCGAAGTTCCGTTCGGCGCGACTTTGGAAACAAACACGTCCTGTTGTCCGCGATTGTTGGCTTGCAACGGATTTTGAGTGTTGAAATCGGTTGAGGATGTGTTGCCAACCACATAAGCATTGCCCGCTGTATCAATGGCAATTCCGACAGCTTCGTCTGTGTTTCCGCCGCCCAGGAAGCTGGAATAAGTCAGCGCCGTTCCAGCCGAATTGATGCGCGCGACAAAGGCGTCGCCCAATCCGCGGTTGGTTGGCTGGAACGCGGACAGAACAGGGAAGTCGTCGGAAAAAGTCCCGCCGGCAATCCAGGCATTGCCCGCCGCGTCCACTTTGATGCCGCGTCCCGCATCGCCAAACTGGCCGCCAAGATATGTCGAATAAATGATGTTCGTTCCTGCTGCGTTGAACTTGGCGATGAAAGCGTCCAGCCCGCCGCGATTCGTGCCTTGAATTGGCGTGCGTAACGGGAAGTTTGTCGAAGTCGTCGCTCCGGTGATGTAACAGTTGCCGCCGGTGTCCACCGCGATGGAATTGGCTGTGTCTGAACCGTTTCCGCCGAAGTAGGTGTTGAACGCAATGCTGGAAGCATCGGCGAAAATCTTGGTGACGAAAACTTCCAGTCCGCCTCGGCTGGCGTCCTGGATAGGGCTGATCGTGGCGTAATCGTTCGAGCTGGTGAAGCCTGTGATGTATGCGTTGCCCGCCGTGTCCAGCGCAATGCTCGAAGCCAGATCGTCTCCGCTGCCGCCCAGATACGTTGAGTAAGTCAGCACCGAACCCGCCGGATTGATCTTGGTGACGAAAGCGTCGAAACCGCCGCGATTGGCGGCTTGCAGCGGCGCACTGGTGTTGAAATCCGTCGAAAGCGTGTCGCCCGTGACATACACCGAACCGCTGGAATCAAGCGCGATTCCAAACGCCAGGTCTTCCGAAGCTCCGCCGAGATAAGTCGAATAAACCAACTGACTGCCGTTGATGTTCAGCTTGGAAACGAACGCATCCACGTTGCCGCGATTGGTCGCTTGCAACGGATTGCGCGTGTTGAAATCGGTCGAACCGGTTCGCCCTGTGATGATCGGTTGCGAACCCGGATCAACGACGATTCCGCGCGCGAAATCTCCGAGCGTGCCGCCCAGATACGTCGAGTAAATCAAACCGGTGCCGGACAAATTGAACCGCGCGACAAAGGCGTCTGCGTTGCCGCGATTGTTGGCTTGCAGCGGATTTTGAGTCGGGAAGTCCGTCGAAAACGTGTGGCCGGTGACATAAGGATTCAGGTTCGCGTCCACCGCCACACCATAAGCCACATCCACACCCGCGCCGCCGAAATAAGTCGAAAACACCAGCACGGCTCCGTTGGAACTGATCTTGGCCAGGAAGCCGTCGGAACCGCCGCCGTTGTTGTTGGCTTGAAATGGATTTTGCGTGTTGAAATCTGTTGAAGCTGTCGCACCTGCCAGATAAACGTTTGCGCCTGCATCCAGCGCCACGCCGTAGGCTTCGTCAAAAGCTCCGCCGCCCAGATAAGTCGAATAAACCAACTGCGAGCCGTCGCCTTTGATTCGAGTCACGAAAGCGTCTGCGTTGCCACGATTGTTGGCTTGCAGCGGATTGCGCGTCGGGAAATTGGTCGAAACCGTCGAACCGATGACAATCGCATCGCCGCCGGATTCGAGCGCAATGCCAAAGGCCTGGTCAATGTTGCTGCCGCCGAGGTAGGTTGAAAACAACAAGTTGGTTCCGTCGGCGTTGACCTTGGTGACGAATCCGTCTTCGGCCAGACCGCTAATCGTTCCTTGCAGCGGATTGCGCGTGTTGAAATCCTGCGAATTCGTGATGCCCGCGATGAAAGCTTCTCCGTTGGCGTTGACCGCGATGCCGCGTCCTTGATCTTCGGCGCTGCCGCCCAGATACGATGAATAAACAATCGCCGATCCTGCCGGATTGATTTTGGTGATGAAGGCGTCGAACTTGCCGCCGCGATTGATGGTTTGCAGCGGCGCAAAGGTGTTGAAGTTGTTGGAATACGTTGTGCCAGTGACATACGCCGCGCCGGTCGAATCCACTGCGATGGCAAAGCCTTCGTCGGAGCCAATGCCGCCAAAGAAGGTCGAAAAATCAATCACCGGATCAATCACCAACGGCTGGCGACGGTCGTAACTTGGGACTTCAAAACCGATTTGGTTTGCGCCTTTCAGCACGTAACGGCTGCCGACCGTGCGTTGTTTGCCGTTGAGCTTTTGATAACTGACCGGAGCGCGATGATAAACACGCTGGCCAGCGACATGCAGCACCAAATCGCCATTGTCGTCGAGTTCGATTTTTTCGGCGCCTTCGACCGACAACGTGATTGTTGCCGGATCAACTCCCGGCGCGACGACGAAATCGTATTCCAGCGCGCGCTGAGTTCCGTAAAACGCCATAGTCACGCCCGGCTGGATTTCGTTGTATTCGACACGCGAATAATTCGGGATGTTGGTGCGCCAGCGGCTTTCGTCGTTCCCAACCAGATAATTGCTTTTGCCGGGCAACAAACCGGAAGCCGTGATTTCGGCTGAGCGTGCGTCTTGCAGCTTGAACCGGAGAACATTGGATTTTGGATTTTGGATTTGGGATTTAGCGATGCCGCTCTCTTCCAACCGGTCGGCGGATTGATTCTGCAATACAAGCACCGCTTCGGAATCAGTCAGGAAGGCTTGATAACCGTGTCCGCGCGACAGGTATTTGACCGCATCGTCCACCTGACCTTGATTGACCTCGAAACTCATGGGCAAACGGCCAAAGGCCTGCTTCATTTTTTCCTGTTGAGCTTGAGTGGTATTGAACGAAGCCTTGGCGGATTGTCCACCGTGAAAGAAAAACGCGGCGGACAAAACGATCAACAATCCGGCGCTGATAATTCCGATAGCACGTCTGTTGGAATACATTGAATGCGAATCCTCCGATAAAAGAATGAGAATGCAATTTCTACTGATTTTGGGAGAGAGCGATTGGGCACTTGCAGATGAATGGGGAAGTCAGTTCACAACTTCAGGCAGGTCACAAGATGGTGAGGCGACCGAATGTGTTGCCCAAGTTTTTTTTGCCGGAGCGCGGACGTGTCGTCCGCTCGTTATAGGCGGACTGGAAGTCCGTGGACCGGCAGCGGACGACACGTCCGCACTCCAGCTAAAAGGTTAGCACCACACGTCCAACCAAGCTTCCATTTTGCATTTCGTTCAGAACGGCGTCGGCCTGGTCAAACGGGCGAGTTTCAATACGGCAACGAACCTTTCCTTCGGCGGCGAGTTGCAGCACTTCGCGCAAATCGGTTCGCGTGCCAACAGCCGAAGCGATGATGCGGTATTCGCCGGAAACCATCGCCACTGTCGAAAGGCTGATTGGTTCAGGCGACATGCCGACTACAGAAAGCGTTCCGCCTTTTCGCAAACTTCGCAGCGCGGTTTCATAAGCGGCTTTCGAGCCGGAAGTCACCATCGCAACGTGCGCGCCGCCGAGTTTTTTGATTTCCTTGTAAGCTTGCGAAGTTGCGGCATTGACCGTGTGATCGGCTCCGCATTCTTTGGCCAGCGCCAGCTTGTCGTCGGCAACATCCACGCCGATGACTTCCGCGCCGCGCGCTTTGGCCAGTTGAATCGCCAGATGGCCAAGTCCGCCGATGCCGAAAACGGCTACGCGCTGTCCGGCAGCAACGCCGGAATCGTTCAGCGCACGATGTACCGTCAGCCCGGCGCACAACAACGGAGCGGCTTCGACAAAGCTCAAATTGTCAGGAAGTTTGGCGGTGTGACTGGCTTTGGCTTTCAGAAATTCGGCGAAGCCGCCGTCTACTGTACAGCCCGTGACCTGCTGTTTGCCGCACAGTGTTTCGCGCCCGGCCAGACAGAATTCACACTGTCCGCAAGTCGAATGCAGCCAGGGAACTCCAACGCGGTCGCCGATGGCAAAGCCTTCAACACCTTCGCCCAGAGCGGCTATGGTTCCGGTAACTTCGTGGCCGGGAACCAGCGGCAGTTTGGTGATGGGTTTCAGCAAATCCCATTCGCCGCGCACCAGATGCAAATCGGAATGGCAAACGCCGCAGGCCGCAACTTTGATTAGCACTTCGCCTGCGCCCGGTTGAGGCGTCGCCAGTTCTTCTACGATCAATGGTTCGGCCAGCGCGTGCAACACAGCAGCTTTCATGTTCTTTCGTCTCCTTGAAGGTCTTTGAGGAAAAGGGATTGTAACTGCTCAGCCTGGAGTCAAAAACTCGGTACGGAACCCAGAGCGGTAGCGAC
>CADECP010000011.1 GCA_902825875.1 uncultured Acidobacteriota bacterium | reverse complement strand
CTTTGCCATCCGCGAAGGCGGTCGCACGGTCGGCGCAGGAACCGTCTCCGAAATCATTGAGTAGTTAATTTTCCAAGCTTGTTTGATTCAAACGACTTCAATTTTCCAGAAAGATTGTTATGCGAGATAAAATCGTTCTCCAATGTACCGAGTGCAAGGATCGCAATTACTTCACAACCAAGAACAAGAAAAAGACCACGCAGCGTCTTGAGTTCAAGAAGTTTTGCCGCAAATGCCGCAAGCACTCGCCGCACCGCGAAACCAAGTAACGCCAGGTCGGCAGTATTGATTCAGGGGTATAGTGTTAACGGTTAGCACGTGGGTCTCCAAAACCTAAAGTTCGGGTTCGAATCCTGATACCCCTGCCAGTTTATTGAAAGTGAATCAATTCCACCGACAACCGAGGTGAAAATAATGGCAACATCGAGCACGCGCGAAGGAGCTGCGGCGATGACAGAAGAATCAAATGAACAATCGCTAGTCGCCAAACCAACCGGTTGGCTGAATAATGTCCGCCAATTCTGGCGCGAAGTTGCGCGAGAAATGAGGCAGGTTTCCTGGCCGACACGTACGGAAGTGGTGAACACAACGATTATTGTGGTGATCGCCGTTTTCTTTTTTGCTTTTTATCTTTTCGCTGCCGATATCGTTTTCTCGTACCTGATCAAGGGAATTGAATGGGTAGCGAGCAAGGTTTTTTAAGCGATCTCGGTTTATTTTTTTTTCGGTCATACGTTCGGAGAATTCCGCAGATTATGGCGAAGCAGTGGTTCATCATTCACACTTATTCAGGCTACGAACGCAAAGTGCGAGATAGCCTGAACTCGCGCATTCAGGCGTTCGGAATGGCCGACGAGATCACTCAGGTTCTGATTCCGACGGAAACAGTCGTCGAGATGAAAGGCTCCAAGCGCGTTGAAAGCACCCGAATGTTTTTTCCGGGTTACGTGCTTGTCGAGATTGAGTGCGCCGAAAATGCAGATATTTCCGATCGCGCCTGGCATCTGATCAAAAGCACTCCGAAAGTGACCAGCTTCGTTGGCGGACAAAAACCGACGCCGCTGAGTCAGGAGGAAGTGGATCAGATTGTCCATCACGTTGAAACGGCCGCGGAAAAACCAAAACCGAAGTTTACATTCGAGCGAGGTGAAACCGTGCGAATCACGCACGGCCCGTTCACCAGCTTTATGGGTACGGTTGAAGAAATCAACGGCGACAAGAACATGCTCAAGGTCAACGTGACCATTTTCGGGCGGGCAACTCCGGTCGAATTGGGCTTTTTGGAAGTCGAAAAGGTTTCCTTCTCAGAAGAACAATAAATTGGGAGGACGCTTTTGGCGTCCGATCATAACCAATACTTACTATGGCAAAAAAAGTTACAGCAATGATTAAGCTCCAGGTTCCCGCTGGAAAAGCGAACCCTGCTCCTCCGATTGGAACGGCGCTGGGTCCGCAGGGCGTGAACATCATGGAGTTCTGCAAACAATTCAACGCGAAAACCTCCAACTTGGGCGACATCAAAATTCCGGTCGTCATCACGGTTTACGCCGATCGTTCGTTCACCTTCATCACCAAGACGCCGCCGGCTGCTGACCTGATCAAAAAAGCTCTGAAGCTGGAAAAAGGCTCTGGCAAACCGAACCGCGAAAAAGTCGGATCGGTCACTCGCGCTCAAATCGAAGAGATTGCGAAGCTGAAAATGCCGGACCTGAATACGACCAATCTCGAAGCGGCCATTCGCACCATCGAAGGCACGGCCAAGAGTCTTGGACTAGACATCAAATAATCTTCAGATTGCGAGTTGTTGTTGACGAGCGTAATGCTTGATTCTTCGTCGCCAACAATCTGAAACCGCAATCCTAAGAGGGAGTGGCCCAGCCCGAATTTGACGGAATCCTCTGTGGTCACGCTAATACCTGAAAGGAAATAATCAATGGCAGGAAAAAAGTTTAAGGCTGCGCTCGCCCAGGTAGAGTTGAGCAAACTCTACCCTTTGACTGACGCCATCGCGTTGTCGAAAAAAGTCGCTTTTGCGAAATTCGACGAGACCGTTGAAGTCACCATGGTTCTCGGCGTTGATCCTCGTAAAGCCGATCAAATGGTACGCGGCACAATCGTGCTTCCGCACGGTTTGGGCAAATCGAAAAAAGTTGCGGTCATCGCCGGAACACCGGAAAAACAGCGCGAAGCTCAGGAAGCCGGAGCCGATGAAGTCGGCGGCGATGATTTCGTCGAAAAGATCAAAGGCGGCTATCTGGACTTCGATGCCCTGATTGCTACGCCCGATATGATGCGTTCGGTCGGTACGCTCGGTAAGGTGCTTGGCCCTCGCGGTTTGATGCCCAACCCGAAAACCGGAACTGTGACTTTGGATGTGGCAACCGCTGTCAAAGAAACCAAAGCTGGTAAAGTGGAATTTCGCGTTGATAAGACCGGAGTGATTCACGTCCCGGTCGGCAAAGTGTCGTTTTCGGCAGACAAGATCACCGAAAACGCCAAATCGCTGATTGACGCCGTTATCAAGGCCAAGCCCGCGACGGCGAAAGGCAAATATGTCAAAAAGGTCAATGTCGCTTCGACGATGGGTCCCGGAATTCTGGTTGATCCGACTTCGATTGGAGCTTAGACGATTCCCTTTTCGACAAACAGATTCCACTGAATTTTTGGAGATTGATTCATGAAAACCAGAGAACAAAAACACCTGGACCTTGCCGCACTCAAAGAAGAATTCAACCAAACCGGTAATGCGTTGATGGTCAGCTTTCAGGGACTTTCAGTCGAGAAAGACGGCGAACTGCGCCGTGCGCTTGAAGCCGCAAATCTGAAATATCGCGTCATCAAAAATACGATTGGCCGCTTGGCCGTCGAAGGCACACCGCTTGAATCGCTGAAAGGCGAGTTCAAAGGAATGACCGCTCTGGCCTATTCCGAAAGCGATCCGGTCGGGCTGGCCAAAGTGCTTAGCAAGTTCGCCAAAGAGAATCCAAAACTGACGTTCAAAGCTGGTGTAGTTGACGCCCGCGCCATTAACGTCAAAGACATTGAAGCACTCGCCTCTCTGCCGTCGAAGGAAGAATTGGTCAGCAAACTGATGTTTGTCATCAATGCTCCGGCGCAGGGTATCGCTGTCGCGTTGAGCGGCGTGGCACGCAATCTGGCGATTGTTCTGGATCAAATTGCCAAACAAAAAGCCGAGCAGGCTTAAGACTTTTAAGAGTTTCAAAACTCGTGTCGCTTGAGCAGCGATTCTGAGTTCGGATTTTTGAATACGCCAGGTTGTCTTGTGAAATTGTCAGTAGGTGGCCTGGGTGAAGCGTTCAGCGGAGTGATGCCTGTGGTTCGTTTCACACGTATGCTCAATTCGCGCGTCGTTCAAACCTGACGATGCAAAAAAGTTATCTTGCTGCCCTTGAATGTTGTTCGGGCAGACATTGTTGGAGGAATAGTTAAAGTCATGGCTGACATCGCAAACATCGTAGAACAGATCAAAGGTCTTTCCCTGCTGGAAGCCTCTGAATTGGTCAAAGAACTCGAAACCACTTTCGGCGTTTCGGCTGCTGCTGCGGCAGTGGCTGTGGCTGCTCCTGGCGCGGCGGCTGCGGCTGCTCCCGTGGAAGAAAAAGACACCTTTGACGTGGTTCTGACAGGCGCTGGCGCGAACAAGATCAACGTCATCAAAGTCGTTCGTGAATTAACCGGCCTCGGCTTGAAAGAAGCCAAAGACCTGGTTGATGGCGCTCCGAAGACCGTCAAGGAAGGCGCTTCCAAGGACGAAGCCGAAAAGATGAAAAAATCTCTGGCCGATGCTGGCGCGTCGGTCGAATTGAAGTAAGATACAAAAGTCTCGGAAGTCCCGCTCTGTGTTGAGTTGGCTTTCCGGGACTTAGCAAGTTTTTTTTTCTTGACCTGATTTGGTTTGCCGTCGGCAGCGATGCCGAATGAAAGCTGAGGTAAGGGGCGGGCGTGAAACCTTCGATCTCAGCAGGTTGAAGCATCTTCCTGATCTTAATCGTCCGGGTTTCCGGCTGGTTTTTCCGAGAGGATGAAAAGCTTTCCTTGCTTAACAGCTCTGGCAGTTTTACTTACTCACTTGCAGGGCACAAAACATCGGCAAACTGCAAACACAAATTTTCAAAAACAACCGCGTGGCGCGCGGCGGGGGACGTGTTGTCTCCCGCCGCCGCTTTGTCTTATCAGAAAACTTGAGGCACAGGTTTCGGTTTGAGGCTCTAACCTAAGTGATATAAAGCTGGAACCACTTCTGCTCCGGCTTGCTTGCCTGAGGACGTTCGCAAATGACTACTGAAATTAGCACATTCGTAAACAATGGTAGTGAAGGTAAAGTGAAATCACCGCGTCACGACTTTTCCAAGATTCGCACTTCAGTTCGTATTCCGAATCTGATCGAAGTCCAGCGCGACAGCTACGATCGTTTTTTGCAGATGGACTTATTGCCGCCGGAACGCGATCTGGTCGGATTGCAGGCGGTTTTCAAATCCACCTTTCCGATTTCGGACTTCCGCGAAACCTCTTCGCTGGAATTTGTCGAGTTTCGGCTGGGCAACTGGCAGTGCAAATGCGGTCAGTTGCAGGGGCTGCATCACTTGCGCTCGAACTGTCGCCAGTGCGCGGCGGTCATCAAGATCAATCCGCTGTCGTCTGACGACGTGATCTGCGGCCAGTGCGGCACGTACAACAAAAACGTCGTCAACACCTGCGACAATTGCGGCGAACCGGTGGGTTTGAAGCATAAATACGACGTGTCCGAATGTCAGGAACGCGGCATGACCTATTCCGTGCCGCTGCACGTGAAAATCCGCCTGACGGTCTGGGACAAGGACGAAGAAACAAGTCAGAAATCCATCCGTGACATCAAGGAAGAAGAGGTTTATTTCGGCGATCTGCCGCTGATGACCGAAAACGGCACGTTCATCATCAATGGAACGGAGCGCGTCATCGTTTCTCAGTTGCATCGCTCGCCCGGAGTCTTTTTCGAGAAAGGTGAAAACAACACCTACTTCCTGGCCAAGCTCATCCCATATCGCGGATCGTGGGTGGAGTTTGAATACGATGCCAAAAATTTGCTGTACGTGCGAATTGACCGCAAACGCAAATTCCTGGCGACTGTGTTCTTGAGAGCTTTGGGGCTGAAAACCGACGAAGATATCCTTCGTTACTTTTACACAGTGGACAAAGTTCGCGTCGAAGGCGCTGAACTGCTCTGGCAGGTCAGCTCAAGCATTGTCGGTTCGCGCGCTTCGTCCGACATCGCTGCTAAAAACGGCGAAGTGATCGTCAAAACCGGTAAGAAGATCGGCCAATCGGCTTACGACGCAATTATCGCGGCAGGCATCACTGAAATTCCTGTCAAAGTCGAAGACCTGACCGGTGCGTATACGCTGAACGATCTGGTGAACATCAATGACGGTGAAGTCTTGGCCGAAAGCAATTCTGAAATGACGGCAGAAATTCTGGCCAAAGCCGTCGAAGCAGGAATCAATTCGTTTGAAATCTACTTCCCGGACAAAGACGACATAGGAATTACGTTGAGCCAGACCGTCAGAAAAGACACGATCAAATCCACTCAGGAAGCTCTGATCGAAATTTACCGCAAGATGCGTCCCGGCGATCCGCCGACGTTGGAAACTTCGCAGCAGCTTTTTCATGGAATGTTCTTCGATGCGCGCAAATTCGATTTTTCGCGCGTCGGACGGTTGAAGTTCAACATCAAGATGGGGCGCCCTGAACGCGACCGTTTGGAAGACCAGTTGATTTCGCCGCAAGATTTTTTCGACGTGATTGATTACGTGTTGAAGTTGAAGCGTGTCACCGGCGAACAAAAAACCCGCGATGGCCGCACGATCTTTTACAGCGACGACGACATTGACCATCTTGGCAATCGTCGCGTTCGCGCCGTCGGCGAATTGCTGGAAAATCAATTCCGGCTCGGTTTGGTCAGAATGGAACGTGCCATCAAAGAAAAGATGTCCATTCACACCGAAATGCAGACGGCGATGCCGCGCGATCTGATCAACGCGAAACCTGTCACGGCTGCGGTGCGCGAATTTTTCGGATCATCGCAGTTGTCGCAGTTTATGGATCAAACCAATCCGCTTTCGGAAATTACGCACAAACGCCGCTTGTCGGCGCTTGGACCGGGCGGTTTGTCGCGCGAACGCGCCGGGTTTGAAGTCCGTGACGTTCACCCAACGCATTACGGACGCATTTGCCCGATTGAAACGCCTGAAGGGCCGAACATCGGACTGATTTCGTCGCTGTCGTGTTTCGCTCGCATCAACGAATTCGGCTTCATCGAATCGCCGTATCGCAAGGTTTTGGATGGCCGCGTGATTGATTACGTCAAGGTTCTCAATCCGGGCGACACCCAATACAGACCGCACGATCACGTTCCGCAGGAAGAAGCCGAAAAGACGAATAAGTCACTCGGCGACGGCAAAAAACAGGCTACTTACGAACCGTATCCGTTCTATCTGTCGGCTTGGGAAGAAGATAAATACATCATCGGTCAGGCCAACATTCAGTTGGACGACAACGGTTACATCAAAGGCGAGCGCGTCAACGCACGTCAGGCAGGCGAATTCATTCTGCCCGAACGCGCGGAAATCCAGTTTATGGACGTTTCGCCGAAACAGTTGGTGTCTGTGGCGGCCAGTTTGATTCCCTTCCTCGAAAACGACGACGCCAACCGCGCGTTGATGGGATCGAACATGCAGCGCCAGGCAGTGCCTTTGCTGCGCGCACAGGCTCCGCTGATTGGAACCGGAATGGAAAAAGTCACAGCGCAGGATTCCGGCGCTGTGGTTGTTGCCCGTCGCGACGGCGTGGTGGACAAAGTGGATTCCGAACGAATCATCATTCGCGTTGACCACAACGTTGACGGCACGCTTTCGCGCGAAGTGACGGCGGACATTTATCCGCTCATCAAATTCAAACGCTCGAACCAGAACACCTGCATCAATCAGAAACCGATTGTTCGCGCAGGCGACCGCGTGGCCAAAGGTCAGGTTATCGCCGACGGGCCTTGCACGGACGGCGGCGAACTGGCGTTGGGACGAAACGTGCTGGTCGCGTTTATGCCGTGGCGCGGTTACAACTTCGAGGACGCGATTTTGATCTCTGAAAAGATGATCAAGAACGATTACTACACTTCGATTCACATCGAAGAACTGGAAATCGAATCGCGCGACACCAAACTCGGCCCCGAAGAAATCACACGCGACATCCCGAACGTAGGCGAAGCTGCGCTGCGTGATCTGGACGAAAGCGGCATCATCCGCATCGGAGCGTACGTCAAACCCGGTTCGATTCTGGTCGGCAAAGTCACGCCGAAAGGCGAAACCCAACTGACGGCGGAAGAGAAACTGCTCCGCGCGATCTTCGGCGAAAAAGCCGGTGACGTGCGCGACGCCAGCTTGACCTGCCCGCCCGGCATCGAAGGCACTGTCGTTGATGTCAAAGTCTTCACCCGCAAAGGTCAGGACAAAGACGTTCGCAGCATGGCCATCGAATCCGCCGAAGAAGAAAAGCTTCGCAAAAACCTGCAAGACGAAATCCGCATTGTCGAAGAAGAACGCAACAAGCGGATTTACGAATTGCTGGATGGCCGCAAGCTGGAATCCGATTTGGTCTTCCGCGGGCGCACCATCGCTGAAAAAGGCGCGAAGCTGACGCGCGATATGTTGGAAGGAATGGACATCGGCGCGCTGAAACGTGTCGAAGTCAGCGGCGCGCGCGACGTGGCAGCCGAAATCAAAGACCTGGAACAGCGTACCGAACGTCAGGTGGCGATTCTGGATCACCTGTACGAAGAGAAAATTGACAAGATCAAGAAAGGCGACGAGCTTTCGCCCGGCGTCATCAAGATGGTCAAGGTCTTCGTGGCGATGAAACGAAAACTGTCGGTCGGCGACAAGATGGCCGGTCGTCACGGTAACAAAGGCGTCATCGCACGCATTCTGCCCGAAGAAGACATGCCGTATCTGCCCGATGGCACTCCGGTCGAAATCGTTCTCAACCCGCTGGGCGTGCCTTCGCGTATGAACGTCGGTCAGATTCTGGAAACCCACCTCGGCTGGGCGGCCAGCGTGATGGGAATGCGGTTCGCCACGCCTGTGTTCGACGGCGCGACCGAAGCCAACATTAAACGTTATCTGGAAGACGCTGATTCGCAGGTGCGCGAAGAAGGCTTGCCACAAATGGTCAGCCCAACCGGAAAAACCAGTTTGTTCGACGGCATGACCGGCGATCAGTTCGAGCAAAAAGTCACCGTCGGGTACATCTATATGCTCAAACTGTCTCACCTGGTGGACGACAAGATTCACGCGCGTTCGATTGGCCCGTACTCGCTGATTACCCAACAACCGTTGGGCGGAAAAGCGCAGTTCGGCGGTCAGCGATTCGGCGAAATGGAAGTGTGGGCGCTCGAAGCTTATGGCGCGGCGCACATCCTGCAAGAACTGCTGACCTGTAAATCAGACGACGTGGCCGGACGGTCGAAGATTTACGAGTCCATCGTCAAAGGCGAATCGGATTTCGAGCCGGGATTGCCCGAATCGTTCAATGTGCTGGTGCGCGAGCTTCAATCGCTGTGCCTGGACGTTGAATTGCGACAGCGAGAGCCGAAAGAATCGTAATCTGTAGAGACGCAAAATTTTGCGTCTCTACCCTGTGGTAAACACCGCATTTTGGAGAAGGCATTATGCTTAGATATTCAGGTGAAAAAACATTGACGCCGGATTTCGAGGCGATTCGCATCAGTCTTGCGTCGCCGGAAAAGATTCGTTCGTGGTCGCACGGTCACGTGACCAAGCCCGAAACCATCAACTATCGTACCTTCAAACCGGAACGCGACGGATTGTTCTGCGCGCGCATTTTCGGCCCGGTCACAGACTGGGAATGTTTGTGCGGCAAATACAAACGCATGAAGCATCGCGGCGTGGTCTGCGACAAATGCGGCGTTGAAGTCACGCAAGCCAAAGTTCGTCGTGAACGCCTGGGCCACATTGAACTGGCCAGCCCCTGTTCGCACGTCTGGTTTTTCAAAGGTCTTCCCAGCCGCATCGGCCATTTGCTGGACATTCCGTTGCGCGAACTGGAAAAGGTTTTGTACTTCGAAAATTACATCGTCATTGCCGACGCCAAAGAAATCGAAGAACTCGGATTGCCGCTGAAAGAGCGCGAAATGGTTCAGGACGACCGCTACCGCCAGCTCAAACAGGAATTTCCAGGCAAGTTCACCGATGAAGTTTGTCGAATGGGCGCCGAAGCAATCAAACATTTGCTCGAACGTGTTGACGTGGAAGATTTGGCGGAAGAGCTTCGTCACAAGATGAAGAACGAAACCAGCCAACAGAAAAAACTGAAGTTCTCCAAACGGCTGAAGGTCGTGGATTCGTTCCGCAAATCCGGCAACAAACCGGAGTGGATGATTCTGGACGTGATTCCTGTGCTGCCGCCTGAACTTCGCCCGCTGGTTCCGCTGGATGGCGGACGTTTTGCGACTTCGGATTTGAACGATCTGTATCGTCGCGTCATCAATCGTAACAACCGTTTGTCCAAGCTGATCGAATTGAAAGCGCCCGAAGTCATCGTCCGCAACGAAAAACGCATGTTGCAGGAAGCCGTTGACGCTTTGTTCGATAACGGTCGTCGCGGTCGAGTGCTGCGCGGCGTCAACAATCGCCCGCTGAAATCGCTGTCCGACACGCTGAAAGGCAAACAAGGTCGTTTCCGCCAAAACCTGCTCGGCAAGCGCGTGGATTATTCCGGTCGTTCGGTGATCGTCGTCGGCCCGGAACTGAAACTCCATCAGTGCGGTTTGCCGAAGAAGATGGCGCTGGAACTCTTCAAGCCGTTTATCTACAACCGGCTGGAAGCCGAAGGCCACGCCGCCACCATCAAACAAGCGAAAGAATTGGTCGAAGGTCAGAATGACGTGGTTTGGGACATTCTGGAAAAGGTCATCAAAGACCATCCTGTCTTGCTGAACCGCGCGCCAACTCTGCACCGACTTGGCATTCAGGCGTTCGAACCTGTGCTGGTCGAAGGCAAGGCAATCAAGCTGCACCCGCTGACCTGTACGGCGTTCAACGCGGACTTCGACGGCGATCAGATGGCTGTTCACGTGCCGTTGTCGCCCGAAGCCCAGATCGAAGCTCAGGTGTTGATGTTGTCGTCAAACAACATTCTTTCCCCTGCTTCAGGACAACCGATTGCGGTTCCTTCGCAGGACATCGTGTTGGGTTGTTATTACATGACTCGCGCGATGGACGGAGCCAAAGGCGAAGGCCGCGCCTTTGCCAGTTTGAACGAAGTGCTGATTGCGCTCGATGCCAAAGAAGTCACGACGCAAACGCGCATTCGACTGCGTCACAAAGGCAACCTGATTGACCTGGAACATGAACGCGATACTCAGGACATCATCAAAGCGACGATTCACGAAGTTGATCGTACGATCAACACCACGGTTGGCCGCGTGATTCTGAACGACAGCCTGCCGAAAGCCATGCCGTACATCAACGGCATGCTCAAGAAAAAAGGACTGACCAGTCTGGTCAATTATTGCTTCCTGCGACTGGGTCACGCTTCGACGGTCGAAATGCTCGACAAGTTGAAGGAAACCGGGTTCCTGTACGCAACCAAAGCCGGCCTGTCCATCAGTATTGACGACATGGTCACGCCGCCCAGCAAGCCCGGCTTGGTGGCCGACGCCGAAGCTGAAGTCATCAAGGTCGAACTTCAGTACAAGGAAGGCGTCATCACCAACGGCGAACGTTACAACAAAGTCGTCGCCATCTGGTCTGAAATGACCGAACGAGTCGCCGACGAAATGTTTAAGGAAATGGGTCGCCGTGAAAAAGAAAGTCAGGTGCTGAACCCGATTCTGATTATGGCGGATTCCGGCGCTCGCGGTAACCAGCAACAGATTCGTCAGCTTGCCGGTATGCGCGGGTTGATGGCCAAACCCTCCGGCGAAATCATCGAAACGCCGATTCGCGCCAACTTCCGCGAAGGACTGGACGTGTTGCAGTACTTCATTTCGACGCACGGCGCTCGCAAAGGTCTGGCCGACACGGCACTCAAGACTGCGGATTCAGGCTATCTGACCCGTCGTCTGGTGGACGTGGCTCAGGACGTGATTATCGCCGAACTCGATTGCGGCACAGTCAAAGGCATCTGGGCTGAACCGATTACCGAAGGTTCTGACATCATCGAAGGTCTGCGCGAACGCATCATCGGTCGCGTGGCTCTGGAAGATGTGAAAGATCCGATCACCGGGCAGATTCTGGCCAGAACTTACGACGAAATCACTGAAGACATTGCCACCGAAATTCAAAACGCTGGCATTATGCGCGTTCGTATCCGCTCGGTGCTTACCTGCGAATCCCGACGCGGCTGCTGTATCCGCTGTTATGGTCGCAACCTGGGAACAGGCCAGGTTGTGGACATCGGCGAAGCTGTCGGCGTCATCGCCGCGCAATCCATCGGCGAACCCGGAACACAGTTGACGATGCGTACCTTCCACATCGGCGGTACGGCGTCCAAAGTCAGCGAACAGTCTTCGCACGAAGCTCGCGTGTCGGGAACGATTCGCTATGCCGACCTGAACACCGTCGTCAGCCGCGAAGGCAAGATCGTGGCGATGAACCGCAACGGTTCGTTGTTGATCGTTGACGACCGCGGGCGCGAAGTCGAACGCTACCCGATTGGTTACGGCACAACCGTGCTGATTTCCGACGGCGCTCGTTGCGAAGAAGGCGAAAAGATTGCCGAATGGGATCCTTACACCTTTGCGATGCTGACCGAAGTCGGCGGAACCATTGCCTGGCGCGACCTGATTGAAGGTGTCACCGTTCACGAAGAAACCGACGAAGTCACAGGTTTGTCGCGTTCGGTGGTCATGGATTCGCCCGATGAAAAACGTCAGCCACGCATCGAAATCAAAAACGAAGCGGGCAAGGTCATCAAAGCGTATCCGATGCCGATTCGCGCCAACCTGATGGTGGTCAAAGATCAGGAAGTCGAACCCGGCGACGTGATCGCCAAGATTCCGCGCGAAGTCACTCGCCAGAAAGACATCGTCGGAGGTTTGCCGCGCGTCGTCGAATTGTTCGAAGCTCGCAAACCCCGCGAAACCGCCGTGATGTCCGAAATTGACGGAACCGTCAAATTCGGCAACATCACCAAAGGTTCGCAGAAGATCGTCATCGTCGGCGACAACGGCGAAGAGCGCGAATACAGCGTGCCGCGCGGAACGCACATCAACGTTCAGGAAGGCGACCGTGTGCGCGCCGGTGAACCGTTGATGGACGGCCCGCTCAACCCGCACGACATTCTGGCTGTGCGCGGTATGGAAGAGTTGCAACGGTATCTGGTCAACGCGATTCAAGAGGTTTACCGCCTGCAAGGTGTGCATATCAACGATAAACACATCGAAGTGATCGTTCGCCAGATGTTGCGCTGGGTTCGCGTCAAGGAGGTCGGCGACACCGAATTCCTGCTGGAAGAACAGGTGGATCGTTTCCGTTTTCACGACGAAAACGCTCGCGTCGAAGCCGAAGAAGGCCAGCAGGCGACTGCGGAACCGTTGCTGCTCGGCATCACGAAGGCTTCTCTTTCGACCGAATCGTTTATTTCGGCGGCGTCGTTCCAGGAAACGACTCGCGTGCTGACCGAAGCGGCCATTTCGGGGCGCGTGGATTACCTGCGCGGTCTGAAGGAAAACGTGATTATGGGGCGGCTGATTCCTGCCGGAACCGGTATGGAACATTATCGCAAGGTCAGAGTTGATTACGATCCGACGATGAAAGATATGTCGGCAGAGGAAATGGACGATACGCAAAGCTACATCGAACAGATGGTAGCCGCCGCCAGCGCCCGTCCTGTTCCGGAACCGGAGCCAGAAGAGGACTTGGAAGAATTGGGCTTCGGAATCGAAGACGAAGGCGGTTTCGCGGAACCAGTTGAAGCTGAAGCCGAGTTCGAAGAATTCAACGAAGAAGAACTCGCCTTTGAAGAAGACGAATAAATCGCTTCTATGCTTCACCGATCAAAAAAAAGCCGCAGGGAGTTTAGCCTCCTTGCGGCTTTTGTGTTTTGTGACCAAGCCAAATTGGGAAGTTTCAGGCGTTGAATTATGGCTTCCAGTTTTTTCGATAAGCGACCGCTTCGGCAAGCACGCTGTTCAACAGTTTTTCCAGCGGGGTTTGATCGGGGCGGTCGCTTGTCGTGTTTTGACGGGAAATGCTGACGCGACCTTTGGCGCTGATCTTCACTTCAAGCTGGCTGCTTTGTTGAAACCAGTTCAAGCCATACCGAACGGCGTCTGCGCGTTGAGCCGTTGCCGCAGCAAGTTCCTGAATCGTAGTTTCGCCGCCTTTTGAATTCATGACGAACTTCAACAGTCCGCCCAACCGCTGCAAAAACGATTCAAGTGTTGGCTCAGCCGGAAGTTGGCCAAAGAACATGATGCGACGAGGTTTCACCGTTTCCATCGCCGCGTTCCATTCATCCGGCCCCGGCGGCGAAGTCCAAACGATCAAGGTTTCAGCTTGTTTCAATTCAGTTCGGTTGCAACCAGAAACTAAATCGGCTTCGCGCCAGACAATCGCGTCTGGATGTTTTGCCAGAGCTTCAGCTAACTTCGATTGCGGATCGTCGCTGCGACAATCTTCAATTTCGTAAATTGAGACTTCGCCGCTGACTTCAATCGCCTCGCTTTCGCGTGCTTGCAGGTCAACGAATTCCAGCACCAAATCAACTTCGTCTTTGAACCGGTTCAGTCGCAAGTTGTAAGCAAGATCAAAACGGCCAGTCGGCAAAGCAGCATCGCCGACATTCCACCACATCACTCGTTGTTGAATGCCTTCGCCGTCTTCGACAATCAATTCCAGATGATCGCCTTTGCGGCCAAGTTTCTTTTTGCGAACCAGCCGCAGATCGTTCGTCGCCAGCACCAACGACGGATTGCCGTTGCCGAACGGAGCCAGTCGCCGCAAATCCTCTTCAAATTCGCGCGTAATTTCTTTCAGCGAAACATAACCATCAACCGTCAGCGTTGGCTCTTCCATCGCTGGAACCATCGCGCGAACCGTGCGCGAAAGCATTCGCCGAAATTCAAAAATGTCTTCGCGGCGCAGCGACAACCCGGCAGCCATCGCGTGTCCGCCGAACTTCGTCAGCTTTTCGCGGCAGGCTTTCAGCGCGTCTGTGATGTTGATGCCCGCCACCGACCGAGCCGAACCGAAGGCCGCATCGTTTTGTTCGCACAACAGCACGACCGGTTTGTGATAAGCGTCGGCCAAACGATTGGCGACGATGCCAGCGACTCCGCCTTTCCAATCGGGATGCGACAAAACTATGGCCGCGTAATCCAGCAGCGACGGTTCGCGTTCGATCAGATTGTGCGCGCTGTCTTCAATCTGTTGCGATTCCAATCTTCGCCGCGCGTTCATTTGTTCAAGCTGATAAGCCAAATCAGCCGCGCGCGCCGTGTCCAAGGTCGAAAGTAATTCCACGCTGTCGGCGGCGTCGCCCATTCGCCCCTGAGCATTCAATCGCGGAGCCAGTTTGAATCCAATGTCGGATTCATCCATCGCCAGTTGATTGACTTCGGCGGTTTGCAGCAACGCCAGCAAACCCGGTCGAGCCGAAGCGTGCATTGTCGCCAAACCGCGTTGCAGCAAGTAACGAGTTTCTTTTACCTGTTCGGCTACGTCGGCGACGATTCCCAACGCGACCAGATCAAGCAGTTCGTCGCAGCTTTTTGAACTCAACGCCGCAATCAATTGATAAGCTACGGCTACGCCCGGCAATTCGCGCAGCTTGTGTTCAACCGGCAAGCGCATCGGATTGATGACGGCCAGCGCCGCGGGCAGCGTGTCGCCCAGCAAATGATGATCGGTGATGATGACATCGGTTCCGGCGGCTGAGGCTACGTTGACGGCTTCGTGCGAAGTGATGCCGGTGTCGCAAGTGATGATGAGTTTTACGTCGCGCGCCAACCATTCGCGCAGCTTAGGCAGGTTGATTCCGTGACCTTCGCCGTCGCGGAGCGGAACGTGGTATTGAACGTTCGCTCCCAGATCGCGCAGCGCAGTGAACAGCAGTGTTGTCGCCGTCTGGCCATCAACATCGAAATCTCCCCAGATCAAAATTGACTCGCCGAGCTTGATGGCACGCTGAAGTCGTTCAACTGCTTTGGCCATATCCGGTAATTCAAACGGCGAAGTCTCCGCGTAAGCATTTGGGTCGAGAAACGCCCGCGCCGCAGCAACGTCCGTGATGCCGCACCACGCCAGCCGTTCGGCTATGAGCGCGTGGCCGCCGACGAAGTTTTGCAAGTCATTGGGGATTGAAGTGGGTTGTGGAATTTGCCAGATCATTTTAGCCGGAGCGCGGACGTTCCCGTCCGCCTGGTCCGCGGACATCCTGTCCGCCTGTCAATCAAGAAAAGAATCAAATAGCAAAAGGCTATTCGCTTGATTCATCAATTATCGAAAACTCTTGGTTCGCCTGAAAATTATGCTTCGGAATAACGGGCGGACGGGAACGTCCGCGGACCAGGCGGATTGCAAATCCGCGCTCCGGCAAATCGCGCTCCGGGAAATCGCGCTCCGGGAAATCGCGCTCCGGGAAATCGCGCTCCGACGTTAGAAACTGATCTCTTCAATCTCGTCCAAATCCAGCGAAATGCCGCCGAGCATTTCGTCGTCTTCCAGTTCGTTCAAATCGCCTGGAATTTCTCCGCGTTCACACAACGAACGATAAGCGCAAAAATGGCAACGGCGTTCGTCCGCAGTCTTTTCAAAATTGAAACTGGTCGTGATTTCGTTCAGCAGCGAAGTTAGTCGAGCTTCGTTTTTATTCAATTCTTCATCGCTGAACTTGAACTCAATTGTTTCACCGGTTTCGGCAAACCAGTAAACGAAGCGAATTCGGTCTGGCGAAATCGGCTGGCCGTCATTCAACCAATCGCCCGCTTTGGCCAGCACGAACGGGTAAACAATCGTCTGCATCTTTTCCGCCAGCCGAGCGCGTTTTTGAGGCCGCCCGGTTTTCCAATCCACGATCAGGAACGTGCCGTCGCTGAGTTTGGCTATGACATCGTATTTCGCCATCAACATCAATTCGCCAACCGGCGAAGTCAGCGTCAATTCAGGGTAACGTTCGATGGGCAAATGCTCCGCCTGCCAGGAAACATAGCGCGTCCACCAGGTCCGCAATTCATCGTCGTTGATCGTTGCCGCCAACGCTTCAGCCGGAATGCCCAGCGCGTGTTGATGTGCCAAGTGGTGAAACTCCTGCCCATGTCGCTGGCCGGATTCGTACTGTAAAGCTTGCGCGGTTTCCTGAGCTGGCCAACGCACATCCAACACATAACGAAGCTCGAACCGGCGATGGCATTCGGCGTAATCCTGCAACGCGCTTTGGCTGAAGACGAATTCTTCAAAATGCTCAGCGGACATCGTCGTCACCTCCGTTGATGGCTGCGTTCAGGTAAGCCAGTGGGCGAGCGGCGAACAAGTCGGCTTTCTTGCCAGTGTTCCAGGTGACGATCAATTCGCGTTTTGCGCGAGTGATGCCGACATAAAGCAACCGCAACCGTTCGGAACAATACTCGATGCGTGCCTGTTCGGTCGCTTCGCCTTCGCGGTAAGCGTCGCCGGTTTTCAGCGCCTTCAATTGCGCCAGAGCTTCGGCGCTCAAATTCAGATTGTCGCGCGCAAAGTAACTCTCGCTTTGAAACTGGTCGTTGGCGTCCGCAGAAGGGAAGTCGTAGTTGTTGACCGACATCAGGTAAACGCGATCCCATTCCAGGCCTTTGGCTTTGTGATGAGTGATGATGACGGCCTGGCCTTTGTAACTGGTCGGATCGAATTGATCGTCGTCTTCGCCCAAGCCGGTGAACTTGCGATTGTTGCGGACGATCTGGCCGAGTTCGACCACGCAATCCGGCAAACGAAATTCGGGATTCGTTTCAACAAAGCCGCGCAGGTGAATGGCTATGCTGTAAGCCGTGGCGATTTCGGCAGGTTCTTTGAACAGGTCGCTGCTGATCGTCAAAACCAGTTGGTCAATCGGCAACAACGCGGCGTTCTGCCATCGCTGCACGCAAGTGCGGAACTGTTCCAGCAACGCAAATCTTTCCGGTTCACTGGAAGAGTTGCGCGCGTCCAACAACCAATCTTTGTCGCGCGGAGCCGTGAACTGTTCGACGTGTTTCAGCTTCTTCAACTGGTTGGCGATTTCGACGGCTTCGGCGGATTCGCGTTCGTCGCGCATAAAGGCGACGAACGCTTTGCCAAGTTTTCCGGCGTCAGTCGGGAAGGCGAGAAAGTCCGCGATGTGATGCAACGTGCGCGCGACTTCGCGCGTGGAAGTCGTCGTTCGCAACACTTCGACGTGCGGGATTTGCTGAGCCTGTAACAACTCGCCCATCTTTGCGCCGTTGGCGTTGGTCGGCAGCAACAACGCCACAGTGCTTTCAGGATTTTTCTGAAGCCACGCGCGAACGGATTTGGCCACGTCTTCGCGTTCTTTATCGGAGCTTCGCCGTTCGTCGAACATGAATTTGATGTTGTTGTCGGCGTCGGGCGGATTGTTGTCGGCGGCTTTGATAAACGGCGGAGCCAGCGGCTGGCGCGCGCGAATCAACGAGTTCGGATGTTTCAACGACCAGCGAATCAGATGGTTCGCCGTGTCCATAATGCGTTGGGCGCTGCGTCCGCTTTCGGGTAATTCGCAAGCCGTCACGCCCGGTTCGGTCAAAAAGCGGCGAAGGTATTCAGGGCTGGCCGTCGTGAAGGTTTCGTAAATCGCCTGGTTCGGATCACCGACGCGAACCCAGTTTCCCGCTTCACCCGCCAGCTTTCGCAAAATCTGTTCTTGCAACTGGCTGCTGTCTTGCGCTTCGTCTTCCAGAATGAAAGGCCAGCGTCGTTGCAACGTAGCAAGGTAATCCGGCGAGGCTTCCAACACATCCAACGCCAATCGAATCAAGTCTTGAAAATCCACTCCGCCGCGATATTGCAAAGCGCGCTGATACGATTCGTAAACGTTGACGCACATTTCCGCCAACGGCAGCGATTGCGTTGCAGCCGTAAGCGCATCGTGCAATTCGCCCGGACGCCAGCGAAAATCTTTGGCTTTCTGGATGACTTCCAGAGTTATGTCCGTCGCCTTTTCCCGCCACTGCCAGCGCGATTTGTCTTTCTGTTGATGATCGGGACTTAAGTATTCTTCGACGCCGAAATCGCGGCGAGCGTTGAACCACGCGGCGACAGCGTCCGTGATAATGGCTTTGGCTTCGAACTCATCAACGATTTGAAAGTCATCTGACAAGCCAACCAACCCTGGGCGTTCGCTGACAATATCGTTTGCCAGCCCGTGCAGCGTGCGAACTCGATAAAGCGTGCCCAGATTGCCTTCGCCCAAAAAGCTGCGAACGGTTTGATCGAATTTGCTCCGCGCGGAATTGACCAGCGTGACGATCAGGATTTGCTGGCCGCGTTGCAGATTGGATTCACGAACCAGCTTGGCCGCCAGCGCAGACAACGTAGTCGTTTTGCCGCTGCCAGGCACAGCCGACACGCCCATCTTGCCGCCGGAGTATTCCAGCACGCGAGCCTGGCTTGGGCGTGGGATAAATTTGACTCTTTGCATTGCTGGCAATTAACCACTGGCCATTGACCATTCCCCATTATTCGACGGCAGAAAATGCTTCTTTACCTGTCTATCAATGGCCAATTGCGAATGGTCAATGGCTAATTCTGAAGTCGCGCTTTCTTGGGTTGTGGTTTTTCTTCGTCGTCAATCAGCTTGCACTTGTTTTTGAAATTCATCAGCTTGGCTCTGACCAGTCCCGAAGATGTTTTTGCTTCCAGCTTCAGCGGGATGTGCAGATTGTCGTCGGTCAACCACATCGTCATCGTGCCGGTGCGAGCAAACAGTTGGCCGGGGCCAAACAACTTAGGCTCGATCCTGATGGTTTTGATTTTGCCGCAATCGGTTTTCAGCTTTTCCGATTTGCCGACCACGATGTCAAACCAGAAATTATCGCCGTCGTCATTGACCGGAAACCGAATCAACTGGCCTTCTTTCAGTTTTTGCAACCGCACGAAATAAAACGCCGACAGCAAATCCAGCATACCGTCTTCGCGCACGACGGATTTTTCTTTTGGCGCAGCCTGTTTGTTGTTCAGATCGTTGGCGACGTACTTGACGGTTTTGCCTGCCGCGTCGAACAGCGTCGCTTGCGCCAGATGTTTTTTGCCTTCCTTGAGTTCTTTGAAGCCAATGCGTGTGGCGAAATCTTCGGCGTTCACCAGTGTTTCAAAGCGATCTTTGACATCCACGCCGGCAATGGCGATCAGCATGCCTTTGGAAATGGCTGACGCGCGCAAGCGAAAGAATTGGTCTTCGGGAGCAGGTTTGAATTCGACGTTCAATCCGTTGATTGCCGGTTCAGCGGAACCGTTCGCGTCGGTGTTGTTGAATTTGGCTTCGCCCAGAAATTCAAACGTGACGATGCCGACCGTCGCGTAAATCGGAAAACGCGAAAAACGGACTTCGTATTCCAGCTTTTCGCCAACGGGAATTGGGAAGCCGTTAGGGAAGTTTCGTTGCAACGTCGCCAGCGGCAGTTTGTCGAGCGGCGAAGGCGCAGGCTTTTTGGCCTCTTCTTGAGCAGAAGAATTACCAGCCAGCAGCAACAGAATCGTTCCGAAAACTAAAATCAATCGCTTCATAAAAAACTACTCGAAACAGGATTCACATGATTTCTTTCACGATGAACAAGATGTTTGTTTGATAACTTGCGTCGAACCGGTTTCTTATCACGTAAATCCTGAAGAAATCCCGTAAATCCTGTTTGACGGTTTTGCGGCTTTACTCAGAAAACCTTCGCGGCCTTCAAAATCAAAACGACAAAAACCAGCCCCAAGCCAATCAACGCTCGCCATTCGCGGTGATGGGTGTACTGGCCGAAATCGAAGCTGCGATTCTGGCCGGAACGGTACGGCGTCAGACGCGGCAGAAACAACGGAACTGCCGTTGACCAGCGCGCATAACTTTCGCCAAACAGCGTTTGCATATGAGCCGCTTCGGCCTGCATCACCGGCCAGTAAATCGCCAGAAAGAACGCAATCAGCCAGACGCCAATCCACCAACTGCCGCCAGCGACGGCGCAGCCTGCCGCCATCACGAAGCTGCCGAAATAGAGCGGATTGCGTGTGTGTGCGTACGGGCCGCTAACGGCCAGTTCAGCGTTTTTTCGCAAATGGCCGGAAGCCCACGCGCGAATCAATGCTCCGCTGAGCGCCAAAGGAATTCCGATGGTCAGCGATGGCCAGCTTGGCCGCGAAAAGACCGCGAACAAAATCGCAGTCACAAATCCGATAGGCACGCGCAGCCGTTGCAACGTCGCGCGCCAGTTGAAACCAAGAGTCTGCTGATTCTCGTTCATAAGTTCGCTGATAACACCGGAAGCTCCTGCTTCCCAATCCGCAATCGTTCGGTCACTGCCTGCCACACCTGCTCGACAGGAAGTTTCATGCACGACGTGTGACTGCAATAGCGACGATAACAATCCGTGCGGCAGTCCAGGTCGAATCGTTCAACAACCAGATCGTCTTTGGCAAACGGGCCATTGCGCCGCGCCGATGTCGGGCCGAACAACGCCACAATCGGAGTTCGCGCCGCTGCCGCCAAATGCATCGGCCCGGTGTCTCCGCCGAGGAAGAGTTTGGCTCGTCGCGCCAGCGCCAAAAACTGTTTCAACGTCGAAGCCAGCGGAAACGCTGCGCCGGTTTTGCTTTGCCCGACGACCAATTGCGCCAGCGTCAATTCGCCTGGGCCATACGTGATTGCCGAACGAATGCCAAACGCTTGCCACAACCGGTCGGCAATTGCCGCGAATTCCGACGTGTGCCAGAGCTTGGTCGGCCAGCCTCCGCCAGGATTCAGAATCGCCAGCGCACCGTTGTTTTGCTGCAACTGTTCGGCGGCAAATTGTTCGTCGTCGTGTTCCAGCCGGATCGGAAATTCAAATTCGCCCTCCACGTCACAACCCAGATGTTCAACCAACCGCAAATTCTTTTTGATGACGTGGTCGCGGTCATCGGCGGAAACGTGTTCCGTCGTCAACCAGCGGCTGGCCGATTCGCGCAACACGTCTTTGGCAAATCCGACGCGGCGTGGAATGCGCGCCAGCCACGCGACCGCCGCCGATTTCAACAGCCCTTGAAAATCCAATGCCAGATCGAATTTCGCTCCGCGCAATCGCCCCAGACTGGCGTGAATCGCTGTTCGAGTTTCAGCGGCTTTCCAATTCTTTCGCCAGCCGCGCAAATCCAGTTCGATCAATTCGTCCAGGTAAGGATTGCCCTGAAGTAGTTTGGCCGCGCCGCCGCGTTCGACTGCCCACGCCAGATGCGCCGCAGGCATCGCGCGCCGCAACGCCGCCAGTGCAGGCAGCGTGTGGATGACATCGCCAATGGCTCCGAGCCGCACGATCAGGATTTTGTTGGGAAAGTTTTGAGAACCCATCGAACTGCTTCCAATAAATTTTCGGCGACGCAATCCGGTTGTTGCGACCAAATTGTTCTGTCTTGTTCAAACTCTTCTTTTCCGTAGCCGGTAAGCACCAGAACGCTGCCGCCGCCGACAGCTTGCGCCATCGCAAAGTCGCGGAACCGGTCGCCGATGACGACACATTCGGTCAAATCCAGATTGAAATCCGCCGCCGCGCGATGAAGCATTCCCGGTTTAGGCTTTCGACAATCGCACACCTGCCGATATGGCGATTCGCCTTCAGTCGGATGATGAGGGCAATAGTAAATTGCTTCCAGCCGAGCGCCTTTGCTTGCGAGTTGCGCCGTCATCTTGTTGTGAACTTCAGCCAAAAAATCTTCGGTAAACAAGCCGCGCGCGACGCCTGCCTGACTGGTGACGACAATCGCCAACCAACCAGCTTCGTTGATTAACCGCACGGATTCCGCCGCGAAGTCATACAGCCGAAACTCGTCCAGCGAACAGACATAACCAACTTCTTCGTTGAGCGTTCCGTCACGGTCAATGAAGATGGCTCGGCGCGGAAATGTCGGTTGCGTTGGATTCATGGTTCGGCGGGAGGGGTGTCAATAACAGTTTCACTTTTGACTGGGGAGTATGGCGTCAGGATTGGCTCTGAGCAATCATCGCCTGGATCACACGCCTAGTCTTTTCATGGGCAAAGATCATCTTTAGTACGCCAATCAACTCGTCTTCCAAAATGGCCACATACTCTTCATCCTGAAAAAAAACCTTCACTGGGTACCCTTCAACTGGATGTGCCACGCGAAATAGCTCGTAGGTATAGTTCCCAAGTGCGGTAGAAACCAAACTAAACTTTTGAACAAAGCTATTATTTGTAGATGACCCTATCAGAGTAGCAAGTGTTTGAAAATTTCTTGGCAGCGACGGTTCTACACTGGTTGTGACTTTTGCTTCTACCAGATTCTTCGTTTGTTCCCCAAGCAAAGTGGCTTGCTCACGCAAAAGCGCTAACGGAGTGCGCTGAACATCAACAGCAGTAAACAGGTCTTGCGGCCACAAATTTCTTTCAGTCGTTGTCATATTTTTCTCCTTCACAAACGCAGTTTGAAAATAATCGGCAAATGATCTGATCCGGTTTTCTTGTCCGGCAAGCCTTTTTCGGACAGAAGCGTTTCAACACCGTCGCTGGTCAAAATCTTTAAGTCTTCATTGCGAAAATACGGCAGCACAGCAGGGCGAAGCAACACCTGATCGAAGATGTTCCAGAAGTAAGCTCTATATCCAGACGCGGCATAGTAATAAGTGCCAGCCGGGTCTTCTCGTCCATCGCCAAACAACGCCCACATTGGATTATAAAAGAACGGATGCTGGCTGCCCTGAACGGTGCGCGATTCCCTCATCGCTATTTCACGAGTCATCACGCCGTGCAAACCACCGGCAGAAACTGCGCCATCCTCGAACGGGTTCATATTAAAATCTCCAACAAGAACCGTTCTTGAATGGCCAATCTTACCTTCTGAATCCTGAATTATTCCCGAAAGGCGGCGGCTAAATTCGTATTGATCAAACTCATCTGCGTGCAGTTTGCTTGGCGAATGAAGTGAAGCAATCAAAATTTCCGGCGTGTCGGGTAAAGATAAGCGACGTATCGAAACACGCTCAGTTTCATAGTGAAGAGGCAGGAACTCGTTGGCGAATCTGGCGTAAATCGCAATCCTTTCGCATTGTCCAGGATGATGATGAAACATTGGCACAGCTTCACGGTTCAAGGTTTCAAGCATCACGCCCGGGGCAACATCGCATTCGGCAAGGATCAACACATCCACGCCAAAATTGTTTGCCATCCGCGCAAGCCTGTCCGCCAAAGGTTTCCCGCCAAGATTCCAAAACAGAAAAGTAGTCATCACCGCTCCAACCTCGTCTTTACCATCATGGCTCGTAATTCAGATTCGGCGCCAGCCAGCGTTCAACGTCGCGGATTTCCATCGTTTTGCGCCGGGCGTAATCGGCGACCTGATCGCGTTCGATTTTGCCCAACGCGAAGTATTTGGCTTCAGGGTGCGCGAAGTACAAACCGCTGACCGAACTGGCGGGCATCATCGCAAAGCTTTCCGTCAGTTGAATGCCTGTGTGCTGTTCGGCTTCGAGCAAATCAAACAACGCCCGTTTTTCGGTGTGATCGGGTTGAGCCGGATAACCCGGAGCAGGACGGATGCCACGATACTTTTCTTTGATCAGTTCTTCGGTGGTCAGGTTTTCGACTTTGCCATAGCCCCAATCTTCGCGCGCTCGTTTGTGAACGAGTTCGGCGAAGGCTTCGGCCAGACGATCAGCCAACGCTTTGGCCATAATCGAATGGTAATCGTCGTGGTCGCGTTCAAATCGAGCGCAGAGTTCTTCAAGGCCGACGCCAGTCGTCACCGCAAAAGCTCCGATGAAATCAATTCGGCCTGAATCTTTCGGCGCGATGAAATCACTGAGCGCCTGATTGAACTGGCCTTCACGTTTTTCGGCTTGCTGGCGCAAGGTGTGGAAAGTCGTCAACACGCGCGAACGCGATTCGTCGGCGTAAAGTTCTATGTCTTCGCCGACCGAATTCGCTGGCCAGAATCCGTGAACCGCATTCGCCCGCAGCAACCGGCGGCTGACGATCTGTTCCAGCAGGCTTTGCGCGTCTTCGTAAAGTTTGCGCGCCTGAGCGCCAATTTTCGCGTCGTCCAAAATTCGCGGGAAGACTCCGGCCAGTTCCCAGGTGTGAAAGAACGGCGACCAGTCAATGAATGGAACGATTTCTTCCAGCCGATAATTTTTCAGCAAGCGAGTGCCGATGAATTCAGGCTTGGCGATTTCAGTCGTAGCCCAGTCAATCGGAGTTCGATTGGCGCGGGCCTTTTCAATAGTCAGCATCTTGCGTTGTTCGCGGCTGGCTTCGTGAGCTTCGCGGTCTTTCTGCTGCTGGCTTTGATTGTTCAGCGCAAACGTCGCGCGTGTTTCTGGGTTAATCAGCGCGCCAACGACAGGCACTGCGCGCGAAGCGTCAAGCACATGAATGACAGGCGGTTCGTAATGATGAGCGATCTTGACGGCGGTATGAACCCGCGAAGTCGTTGCTCCGCCAATCAACAGCGGTATGGTGAAACCTTCGCGCTGCATCTCTCGCGCGACGTGCTGCATTTCATCCAGCGACGGAGTAATCAATCCGCTCAAACCGATGATGTCCACGTTGTGTTCGCGCGCGGCGTTCAGAATCTTTTCGCACGAAACCATGACGCCCATATCAATGACTTCATAATTGTTGCAGCCGAGCACGACGCCGACGATATTTTTGCCGATGTCGTGAACGTCGCCTTTGACGGTGGCCATCAGGATTTTGCCTTGCGGCTGTGAGTCGCCCTCTGGTCTGGATGCCTTTTCGGCTTCAAGGTAAGGCTGCAAGTAAGCGACGGCTTTTTTCATGACGCGAGCCGATTTGACGACTTGCGGCAAAAACATCTTGCCCGAACCAAACAGGTCGCCGACGACGTTCATTCCGGCCATCAACGGCCCTTCGATGACGTTCAACGGCTTGCCGTACTTTTGCCTGGCCTCTTCGGTGTCGGCGTCAATGTAATCAACGATGCCTTTGACCAGGGCGTGAGACAGCCGCTCTTCGACTGAACCGCTGCGCCATTCGTCTTCTATGACTTCGGCCTTGCCGCGCTGTTTGACCGATTCGGCGAAGCTGACCAGCCGTTCGGTCGCATCAGGCCGACGATTTAGCAAAACGTCTTCCACCAGTTCCAACAGGTCTTTAGGGATTTCGTCGTACACGGCCAACTGCCCGGCGTTGACGATGCCCATGTCCAAACCGGCTTTGATGGCGTGATACAGAAACGCCGAGTGCATGGCTTCGCGGACGGCGTTGTTGCCGCGGAAGGAAAACGAAATGTTGCTGACGCCGCCGCTGACTTTCGCGCCGGGCAGGTTTTGTTTGATCCAGCGCGTGGCTTCGATGAAATCCACGGCGTAGTTGTTGTGCTCTTCTATGCCTGTGGCGACGGTCAGAATATTCGGGTCGAAGATGATGTCTTGCGGCGGGAAGCCGGCTTCATCAACCAAAATGCGATAAGCGCGTTCGCAGATTTCGATGCGGCGCTGGTAATTGTCGGCTTGGCCCTTTTCGTCAAACGCCATCACGATTACCGCTGCGCCGTAACGTCGAATCAGTCGCGCCTGTTCGCGGAACTTGTCTTCGCCTTCTTTCATCGAAATGGAATTGACGACGGCTTTGCCCTGAGAGCATTTCAAACCGGCTTCGATGACAGACCATTTCGACGAATCAATCACCACTGGCACGCGAGCAATGTCCGGCTCCGAAGCGATCAGGTTCAGAAAATGAACCATAGCCTTTTCTGAATCGAGCATGCCTTCGTCCATGTTGACGTCAATCAACTGAGCGCCGTTTTCGACTTGCTGACGCGCAACAGCCAAAGCTTCTTCGTACTGATTATTCAAAATCAGCTTGGCGAATTTGGGCGACCCAGTGACGTTGGTGCGTTCGCCAATGTTGACGAAGTTGGTTTCCGGTCGAATGGTCAGAGCTTCCAGGCCGGACAAGCGCAAGTAAGAGGAAGGCTTCGCGGGAACGCGCGGCGCGTAAGCTTTGACGGCTTTGGCAATTTCCCTGATGTGATCCGGCGTCGAGCCGCAACACCCGCCGACAAAATTCAGCCAGCCATTCGCAGCCCACTCGGCTAATTGCGGAGCCATCGTTTCCGGCGTTTCAGGAAAGCCAGTTGGCAACAGCGGATTCGGCAAACCAGCGTTCGGATACGCGCTGACGTAAACCGGCGCGATGTTGGAAAGCTCTTCGATGTAAGGCCGCATCTCTTTCGGCCCCAGCGCGCAATTGATGCCAATCGAAAGCAGCGGCGCGTGAGCCGTCGCGTTGAAATACGCTTCGACGGTTTGGCCGCTCAGCGTGCGTCCACTCAGATCAGTGATTGTGAACGACAGCATCAACGGCAGCGAGTAACCTATGTCTTCGTAAAGTTTCTGAACGGCGAACAGCGCGGCTTTGGAATTCAGCGAATCGAAGACCGTTTCGACGATCAGCAAATCGGCTCCGCCATCTACCATGCCTTTGGCTTGTTCGTAGTAAGACTCAACCAGAGCGTCGTAACTGACCGAACGAAACGCAGGATTGTTGACGTCCGGCGACAGCGAAGCCGTCTTGTTCGTAGGCCCCAAAGCTCCGGCAACAAAGCGAACTTCACCCGGATTCGCAGCCAGAAACTTGTCAACGGCTCGCCGAGCGGCTTTGGTCGCGGCTACGTTAAAGTCATAAGCCAGATGCGCCATCCCATAATCCGCCAGCGTCACCGATTGCGAATTGAAGGTGTTGGTTTCGATGATCTCCGCGCCAGCTTCCAGATATTGGCTATGGATTTCTTCGATGATGTGCGGCTGCGTGATCGAAAGCAGATCGTTGTTACCTTTTAAATCCGAAGGCCAGTTTGCAAACTGCTCGCCGCGATAAGCGGCTTCGTCCAGCTTGTACCGCTGGATCATTGTCCCCATCGCTCCGTCAATGATAACGATGCGTTGGGAAAGTAATGATTGGAGTTTGGAAAGTGTATTAGTCATATAAGTGAAGCAGCCTGTGCGAATAAAAATGATTTGCGGTCAATAATTTGGGCGATGGTACGGAACGAGGAGCGGGGTTGGTTTGAAGTAATGCTTACAAAAATACCCAGTCGCTCCGTACCGGATGACGCACAGTCTCCAAATAACCTGTCCCTTTTTACCGATTGGCGAACCGCTCTTTGACCCAGGCGGCTTGATTGCGACTCGGCGCCCAGATTGTAAAGCCCGGCAGGAATGGCATTCGCCAAAGAACGTTGATTCGCACAGGCTTCAGTTATTCACGAATGCCAGCCAATTGCCCGGCGCTTCTTTTTCGCCGGAGGTAATAGCGAAAAATTCTTTCTGCAATGCAGCCGTAATGGAGCCGCGTTTGCCTTCACCGATTTTGATGTGGTCAATAGTGCGGATGGGCGTGATTTCTGCGGCGGTTCCGGTGAAGAAGACTTCGTCGGCAGTGTAAAGCGTAGCGCGCGGAATCAGGGCTTCGGCGACTTCGTAGCCAAGATTGCGAGCAATCTGAATCGCCGAATCGCGTGTGATGCCGGTCAGTCCCGCGCTGGAAAGCGGCGGCGTGAAGATTTTGCCATCGCGGACGACGAACAGATTTTCGCCGCTGCCTTCGCTGACATAACCTTGCGTGTCGAGCGCGATGCCTTCGACAAAGCCGTTGAGGATCGCTTCCATTTTGATGAGCTGCGAATTCATGTAATTCGCGCCGGCTTTGGCCGTCGGCGGCAAAGTGTTCGGATGCATGCGCGCCCAACTGGAAACGCACACGTCAACGCCGTCTTCGATGGCTTCAGCGCCCAAGTACTTACCCCAAACCCAACTGGCGATGTAGGCTTCGACAGGATTGTTCAGCGGGTTGACGCCGAAAGCGCCATAGCCGCGAAAGACCACCGGACGCAGGTAACATTCCTTGAATTCGTTGACGCGAACCGTTTCCAGGCAGGCTTCCATCAATTGGTCAATGCTGTATTCCAGCGGCATTCGATACACGTGACAGGATTCGTGAAGCCGTTTGATGTGTTCGCGCAATCGGAAAATTGCCGGGCCTTGCGGCGTCGCGTAACAGCGAATGCCTTCAAACAGCGACGAACCGTAATGAACCACGTGCGACATGATGTGAATGTTCGCGTCGTTCCAGTCAATGAATTTGCCGTTGTACCAAATCTTCTGTGCGTTGTTGTTGGAACTCGTTGGATGAGCCATAGCAGTTGAAAACTCCCTCAAAAATTGTTGCCGGAAACTGTGTGTCAGGCAGGAAAAAGTGATTGGTCAATATTGAATCGAACTCAAAGGCATCATATAAGTCGGCTTCTGCAACGGTCAAGCAACGAGATTTCAAATGAAGCAAACCTATTCAATGGAGATGAACTAATGGTTTATGCACACAAACTTACAGGCGCTCACCCGATCAAATTGCGGGACTTCGACCCCGAATTCGACGCCGAATTGGACAAAGAAACCGGCGAAGAGAAATTGAAAAAGCTCAGCGCCGAACTCACTCGATTGCAGGAACTTCTTTACGCCGCCGGTCAGCATTCGGTGTTGATCGTGCTGCAAGGCCGGGACACTTCGGGCAAAGACGGAACGATCAAAACAGTCATGGGGCCGCTGAATTCGCTTGGTTGCCAGGTGGCTTCGTTCAAAGTTCCGACTGCTGAAGAACTGGCGCACGACTTTTTGTGGCGAGTTCACAAACAAACTCCGGGCAAAGGCGAAATCACCATTTTCAATCGCTCGCATTACGAAGACGTGCTGGTCGTTCGCGTTCATAAATTCGTGCCTGAACAAGTCTGGCGTTCGCGGTACGACCACATCAACGACTTTGAAAAGCTGCTGGCCGAATCGAACACAATCGTGCTGAAGTTTTACCTGCACATCAGCAAACAGGAGCAGGAAGAAAGATTGTTGGAGCGCGAACAGGATGCGACGAAATACTGGAAGCTGTCGGCGGGCGATTGGAAAGAGCGCGAGCATTGGGATGATTACACTACTGCTTACGAAGACGCTCTGAACTTATGCAGCGCGCCCCACGCTCCGTGGTTCATTGTCCCGGCCAACAAAAAATGGTTTCGCAATCTGGCGGTCGCCGAAGCCGTCGTTGCGGCGCTGAAACCGTATGAAGAACAATGGATGAAACGGCTGGAAGAAATCGGGCTGAAGTCGAAGGCCGAGATCGAAGCTTTTCGTGAATCACAAATGTCGCAAAAATGAATTCGGACTGTTCAAAAACTGCCGAGTCAGCGAAACGTGTTCGACTTCGTCATAAGCCGTTTCGCTGACCGGATGCGAATCGAAGCTGAAAATCTGCGCTTCAGGGTAAGCCATCAAAATCGGCGAATGCGTGGCGATGATGAATTGCGCGTCTTCGCCGACCATTTCTTTCATCATAGAAAGCAAAGCCAGTTGCCGTTGCGGCGAAAGGGGCGCTTCCGGTTCGTCCAGCAAATACAATCCGCCCGGAACGAAACGCGATTGAAACAGCTTCAAGAAACTTTCGCCGTGTGAGTTCGCGTCCAGGTCTTCGCCGTATCGTTCGATCAAAGCTTGTCGCTGACCTAACGCAGCGCCTTTTGCCAAACCCAACGCATAACCTGTGTATTCGTTTTCAAATTCGTCGGCCATTTCCTGCAATTCTGCCTGCATCGTCTGCAATCGTTTGGCGAAGTTGAAAAAGTCTTCGGCTCGCAGGAAGAAGCCTCGATGAGTTTTGTGCTGCCATCCGAGCTTCAATTGCTTTCCCAACGCGCGAGCATTGTTCAGGCTTTTGTCGCGGGCGATGTCTTCGCCGCCGACGGTCGGCAAGTTGATTGCGGCGGCAATGGATTCGATCAAGGTGGATTTGCCGGAACCGTTTTCGCCGACGAAAAACGTCACAGGCGAACGCAATTCCAGTTCGCCGAAGTTTTGCACCAGCGGCAGCGTGAACGGAAAACCGGATTGTTTTTTGGCCGAAGGTTTCAGATTTATGGTTTGCAGATGAATCATTGAATTTGCTCCTGATTGTCATGGCGAAAATCTGCTGCTACTCTCCGCGACGTTTTTTTGATACCGCAAGATACCAAAGAGAAAATCCCAGAGGAAAATGCCAGAGGAAATGAACGACTCACCTGGAAGTCTGCCGCAAGTTCTGCGCGCTTCACACGACTGGATCGCTAACAAATTGTCACGAGTCACTTCCACCGGCGAAGTCATCGCCGAAGTGGACGGACTGCGCTTCATCGCCATTTCCGTCGTCGTCTTTCATCACTTGATGTCCATTTATCTGCCCAGCGTCGGACGTGTGGAAAAGATTCACACCAGCACAGACTGGTTTGCCGCCGCCGACCAATCCTGGCTGGTTCCTTTTGCTTACTGCGGTCATTTCGGAGTCAATCTGTTTTTCGTCATCAGCGGATTCATTCTGGCGCTGCCATTCGCCAAACGAGCCTTCAACAATCTGCCAGCGCCGAATCTGAAAGGTTATTACCTGCGCCGAGTGACGCGCATCGAACCGCCTTATGTAATTTGTCTGCTGTTGCTGTTTTTTATGCTGTGGGTGGACAAGAAAGAATTCGTCCATCTGATTCCCAACCTGATTGCCAGCGTGTTTTACGTTCACGGATTTGTCTTTGGCCGCGAAAGTTTGATTAACGGAGTCGCCTGGTCGCTGGAAGTCGAAATTCAGTTTTACATCTTCGTGCCGTTTCTGGTTCGGCTGTTCCGAATCGCCGATGCGCGCAAACGGCGTTGGTGGTTGGCGGGATTGATTCTGGCCTTTGGAGTCTTTTCTCAGGAATTCATTTACCCGTTCGGATCGGCGCGGTTGCGGCTGACGCTGTTCAACTTCCTGCATTATTTTCTGGCGGGATTTCTGCTGGCGGATTTTTATCTGACCAACTCCGAACGGTTGAAACAGAAAAGCTTCAAGTGGGATTTGATTGCGCTGGCTTGCGCGGCATTCATCCTGTTCACGCTTTGGGCTTTTGGCCACACTTACTTTTTGTTGCCGTTTGTTGTCGCGGGAATGTATGCCGGATGCTGTTTGGGCAAAATCGCCAATCGGATCATCACCTGGCGCTGGATCGTCATCACCGGAGGCATGTGTTACACGATTTACCTGTATCACGTGCCGATCATCGCTCGTATGTTTTGGGATATGAAATCACTGTCGGTGGCTTCGCTGCCGGCGACGACGGATTTTCTGAGGATGAGTTTGCTGGTCGTGCCGGCGATGTTTGCGCTTTGCGCGCTGTTGTTCGTGCTGGCTGAAAAACCGTTTATGCGTTGGAGCCTGACCAAACGTGAATCTGCGCCGACGACCGCAATCGTCAGCGCAGACTGAAAAACCTCATTTGATAAATGCCGCCAACACGCCGTCAGGTTTGATGATCGCCTTCAGGGCAGAGTAGGGAACGATCACTTCCTGCGGGCCGTAGGCGTAAGCGGCGACTTGATACACATCGAACGTGATCTGCAAACCATCCGGCGTAATGTTCCAGCTATCGTAATTGTCGGTTTTCGGCCCTGCGCCTTCTTTCAGCCAGTTGGAGTCCGCGTCTGCGCCAAGTTGTTTGGTCAGCGTCGTCACGCAATACGCAGAAATGACTTTCAAGTGCCCGGAATTTGGCTGGAACAGGTCAGTCAGTTTCAACATTCGCCCGCTGTTCAAATCGTAATTGAACGTTGTCGAAAACGAATTGCCGTGCGCGCCGCCCGTGAATTGATAGCTCCACACCAATAGACTGACCACATTTTTGTCGGCGTAAGGCGTGTGATAACTGATTTCCAACGCGTAACCCGGTCTTTCATTGTTGGCATCGTTGGCAGAATCGGCGGCAGTTTTCGCCATTTCGGCCAGATCGGCTTTGTGCTGTTTTTTGAATTCGGCGGTTTGTTTGGTGACGAATTCGCTGACGGCTTTGTTGAACGTTTCGGCGCGAACGGCATCGCCTCCGGCCAATTGCGGATACGCCGTGTCAATCGTCAACTTTTGTTTGTTGTTTTCTTCGTTTTGTTCTTTCAGCACCAACCGCATTCCGCCCAGATCAAATCGCGTTTCGGCCAGTTCAAACGGCAAAGATTTCGAATCGGTTTTCGACTTTTTCCAGTTGCCGACAAATTTCAACCGCGAGTCTTCGCCACGAATTTCCATAACCAACTTGCCGTTGAAAACTCCGGTTTCTTTGCCGTTTTCGTCGGTTTCGACCAATTCGACATTGCCCTCAGAGCCAAGTTTTCCCTGTAAGCTGAGCGATTTTTTCTGAATCTTTTTGTAACGATAGCTTCCCCACAATTGATCTGCTTCCGTTTGATTGCGATTGATCTCCATTTCGACCGCGTGCTTGCCGTCAATCGTCCCGGCCAGCGTTCGTCGAAAACGCGCCGGAACCGGTGCGAGAACGGCTGGGATTTCCGCTGGAGTCGCCGAAGCCACCGGTGAAGGCGAAGCGCCCGGCTGCGAAATTCCAAGCTGCGTCGGTTTGTCGCCGCTGCACGCCATCAACCCCAAAAGGCCAACAGCCGCCAAACCAGCGGCTGCCAAAAAAGAAATTGTTTTGAATGATTGTTTCATAATTTTCGATGACCTCAATCATCAGTTTAGAGCTTCGGGAGCCTGGGTGAAAAGGCCGTTTAACTCTTTCCCAACAAGGCAGCGCGCCTGATTGTCATTTGCGGAGCTTTCTTCTTCACAAGATTGCTAAAGTTTATGTCTTGTTCAGTCATTTCTTCCACTTTGCGGTTGAAAGGAGTGGATTTGTGTCGAAATTGTCTCAGCATTGCTGAGACAATTTGATGTCCTGCCAAGCCTTCAAGAAAACGAAACTGGGATATGACGGTAGCGCAACCAGCCATGGTTGCGGAGCTTTGTCGAATCGCTCTTTGGCTTCAATTGGTCGCTTGCCACGCGGCGCAACCATGGCTGGTTGCGCTACTTTCACTCTCGGATCAATTCGTTGCCGTGGCCATCATCGCAGGTTGATGCGGTTCGCCTTTGATGGCGACGCGGTACCATTTGCGGGCGGAACCTATAATTACGATCACCAAGCCGACCATCAAACACGCCGTGATGCCGGTGTTCAGGTACATCTGCTTTGGCCAGTAATTCAGCGTGATGTTTTGGTAACCGGCGGTCATTTCGATGACGGCGATGAAGCTCAAAGGCAGGATAGTCACCCACGCATATCGAACCTTTCCGTTGTTAATCAGAAAGGTCGTGCAAACGCATAACGCTACGCAAGCCAGCATCTGATTCGCCATTCCGAACAGTGGCCAGATGGTGGCAATCGAACCTTTCAAAATCATGTAAGTCCAGGGAACAACCGCCAGCACGCTGGCGATGATGGCTCCGGGCAGCCAATCGGGCTGCGCGAATTTCTTATGCACGCCGCCCAAAATCTCCTGCATCATAAAACGAGCGACGCGCGTTCCGGCGTCAACGGTCGTCAGGATAAACAGCGCCTCGAACATAATCGCAAAGTGATACCAGTAACTCATCAGGTGCGACATGCCCGGAATCGCGGAAAAGATTTGCGCCATGCCTACGGCCAGACTGACTGCGCCGCCGGTTCGTCCGGCCAGCCGCTCTTCGCCGACTGCGCGCGTCAGAGCTTCCAGGTTGGATTGATCGAATCCCATCGCGCGCAGGTTCGCGTCAATTTTGGCGAAGGCTTCGACCGGCACGTTGATCTGGAAATAATCGTGCGGAAACATCGAACTGGCGGCGATCAACGCCATGACGCCTACGATGGATTCGCACAGCATCGCGCCGTAACCAATCGGGCGCGCGTGAGTTTCTTTGTCAATCAGCTTCGGCGTCGTGCCTGAACTTATCAGCGCGTGAAAGCCTGAAATCGCTCCGCAGGCGATGGTGATGAAAACGAATGGGAAGACTTTGCCGGGAATGATTGGGCCTCCGCCGTGAATGAAAGCCGTCGTCGCGGGCATCTTAAACGTAGGCATGACGGCGAAAATTCCAATCGCCAAAAACGCAATCGAACCGAGTTTCATATACGAACTCAGATAATCGCGCGGAGCCAGCAACAACCACACCGGCAGCACCGAAGCGACGAAGCCGTAACCTGCGACCATAAACGTGATGGCTGTCTTGTCGTATTTGAAGTAGTGGCCGAAGGAAGAGTTCTGAACGACTTCGCCAAATACGACGGCCAGCACCAACAGGATGACGCCGATGATCGTGCCTTCCTTGATCGCTCGGTCGGTTCCGCCACGCCAGCGAAACATGTACATCCCCATCAATAGCGCGATGGGAATGGTCATCGCAATCGTGAATAAGCCCCACGGACTTTCGGCCAGAGCGTTGATGACGGCCAGACCTACGCCAGCCAGCGCGACGATCAGGATAATCAGAATGGCGACGGTGGCGACCGTGCCGGTGACGCGATCAATTTCGCGCCGAGCGATTTCTGCCAAAGACTTACCGCCGCTTCGCATCGAAGCCGCCAGCACAATGAAATCGTGAACGGCTCCGCCCAGGACTACGCCGATGACCAGCCAGATCAATCCCGGCAAGTACCCAAACTGAGCGGCCAACACCGGCCCAATCAAAGGCCCAGGCCCGCTGATGGCTGCGAAGTGATGCCCCCACAAAACGTACTTGTTGGTCGGCGTGTAATTGCTTCCGTCGTTGAATTGATGCGCCGGAGTCACGCGCGAATCATCCAGCGCCAGAACTTTGGCGGCGATGAACGCGCTGTAATAGCGATACGCGATGGCGTAAATGCACAGAACTGCGATGAGGATGGGGACTGCGTTGAGGGTCATAAAATATTCCTAGTTCAATTGGTAAGGTGAGTGGCAATGATGACAATTGTAATAACAAGGCCAGCCGTGGCAATTGTTGAATGCAAACTGACCCATAAATATCCGGGGCGAATTTTAGAAGTAAGTGGGTAGATTGATGAATGGATTTCTTTAGTCTCAACTCTGAGTTTTTCAAGCCCAACATCCTCATGAAGGCCGTCTATCTTTGCTCGTAATCCATTAAACACAAATAAGTGGTAACGAATACGCTCTTGGTATTTTCTGGAAACCAGAATTCCAAAAACACCAAGAAGCATAAGAAGTATGGATAATAAAACCATACTTTTACTGAACCCCTTTTGAGCAATCAAACCAATAACGGCTGAAGAAATGAGTAGAATCATATTTGAAAAACTCACTCTCTGATCTTCGGCTTGTTTAACTTGTGCCCAGTTATAATCACAGAATTTAAGTAAAACATCTGTTTTATCTGCCATTGTGCCCTCCGGTGGATTTGGATTTAGGAAAGCGTGATGAGTCCGTTGCGAAAATCAATGTTCAGGTTCTGGCCGCGAAAGAAATCCAGGCCAAGCACTCCGTCAACTCCTGTTGCTTCCGGCAAGTTGTAACAACACACCTCAAAATTTATTCGTTGTTGCCCAAGCACAGAGAATTTCGCCAGCTTCAGGTGAGCAACAGTTTCAGATTGGCTACCGGTGATGATTCGTGAGCTTTCGTGGCTGGAATCTGGGTCGTAGCCCAACTCAACCAAGCGAGTGTTGCTGATAACAGTGCTTGTCGCTCCAGTATCAAGCGCCAGTAAAAGCCGCGCTTTGCGCTTTGGCCCTATCACCTCTGCCCAAAGGTAGATCAAATCCTCATCGGGGTCGAAAGGAATGTTCATAGCAAATAGCTGACTCCTTCAGGAGTTTTGCCGGTGAAGAAGACTGCGAAGTCGCTGGGATGCGGGTCGAGTTTTAGAACTTCGCGGTCAAACACCTTTCGATCTGAATTGTGGTAAACGACTTTTCCAGCAAGAACCTTGTGGAATTGGTCTGTTTCCGGGTCGGCAATTAACACCCACTCCGAGTCGTATCGTTTTTCTATTTCGTCCATCGTCAGGATTTCGTCAGTCGTTACGCTTGCAGTTGCAGTAGCCATAATTCGTTACTCCTTTCAGTCGTTATTATCGAACTTGATGTTCAGGCTCTTCAAGAATTGTTTGTCTTCGTGGCTGATTTGGGAGAGGCGTTGTTCGACGGAGACTGTGGAAAATGGTTGGCGGTCTTCTTCCGGCTGCAAATCGCCGAGCACGATGGTGGCTTCCAGCATCAGGTAAACTTCGTGGCCGGCATCGCGCAATCGTTCGCGGGCTTCGGCGATGTCGTCGGAATCTTCCAACGCGCGGTTGATCGCTTCGCCGAGTTCTCGCACCAGTTTTTTGACGTAATCATCCATTCAGGTTTTTTCCGGTCAGCCTTTCTTTCGTTTCTGTCGGCTGGCGATTTCAACAAGTTTGACCAGGCCGTTGCGCGTGCCGATGGCAATCAGCAAATCGCCTGCTCGCAGAATGTGATCGCCGTTGGGGTTGAAAATGCGTTCGCCTTCGCGCGGGGTGATCGCCACGACCATCGCGTTATGTTCGGATCGAATGCCCGAATCTTTTAATCGGACGCCGTTCAACGGGGAATCGGCTCCGATATAAATCTGCTCGAAGTTCAAATCAAGCTCTTCGGTTTTGGTGGTGGATTCCAGAAAGTCAGCAACCGCCGGTGACAAGGCGGCTTGCGCCATTCGATGACTGCCGATCAGCACGGGCGAAACGACTTTGTTGGCTCCGGCGCGCATCAACTGGCGCTCGGCTGCCTGGTCGTTGGCGCGCGCGACGATGTAAATGTTCGGGTTCAATCCGCGAGCCGTCAATGTGATGTACACGTTTTCGGCATCGCTGGACGCGGCGGTAATCAATGTTTGAGCATTTTGGGCGCGCGCGCCTTCCAGCACTTTTTCGTCTGTGGCGTCACCGATCAAAACCAGATGACCCTGTGTCAGCAATTTTTCCGCCACCGAATCGTCGTGTTCGATGACTACGAAATCCACACCTTTGTTGGCCAGTTCGTCAACAATGCGAAGCCCTACGCGCCCGGCTCCGCACAGAATGAAATGGCCTTCCAACTGGCTGATGTCTTTAAACACTTTGCGTCTCCCAAGCGCCGCTGCGATTCCGGTTTCGACCACTGCCTGAACAATGTTGGCCAGCAGGAAGCCGAACACGCCTACGCCGACGAAAATCAATCCGATGGTGAACCAGCGCCCGCCAGCCGTCAGTGGTTTGACTTCACCGTATCCGATGGTTGCCAGCGTGATGACGGTCATGTACAAGCTGTCAAACCACGTCCAGTCTTCGATCAGCATATAGCCGATCGTTCCGGCCAGAATGATTCCGGCGATGATTATCAGCGGTAAAATTAGCCTTTTCAGCGGAGCCATCGGTTTCATCTGATCGGCGTAACGACGATTTTACGATAGGTGATTTTTTCGTGATCGCCCTGAATCATAATCGGCCCCGGAGCGGCTTCGTTGTTGTCGAGCGCGCCGCCTGTGATGCCTTCAATTGTGATGTTGTCGTGAACCTTTTTGCCGTTCAGCCAGACAGAAAGTTTGTTGCCGACGATGATTGCTTCCATCATTTGCCACTGACCGACGCCCAAACTGGCGTTCACTTTCGGAGCTACGCGACTGTACAGCGCCATGTGGCCGTGAATTTCCGGCTCCTTGCCTGCATCGTCCAGCACCTGCAATTCATAACGTCCGCGCAGGAAAATGCCGCTATTGCTCTTCGGTTCGACTTTGTATTCGCACTGAATCTTGAAGTTCTCGAAATAATGGCGGCTGACCAGATTGTTGGCGTGCGGCTGATTGGTCATCGCGCCGTTCTCGATTGACCAGCCGAGTTCCTTGTCTTTGACCTGGCCTTGCCAATGTTCCAGCGACTTGCCGTCAAACAACACCACTGGCGTGCCGAATTTATGCTTGGCGTTGGTGTCGGAGTTCGCCCATTGCGGAGGCCGTTCGCCCAGCCAGGGAATTTGCTGTTCGCCAATCGTAAGCATTCCCAGCAACCGGCCTTCTTCGACTTTGGCGGTGTGAACGGCTTTGGGGGCGTTGGGGCGACCGGCTGGCGAAAAGGTCAGTTGATCGTTTTCGATTTTGATTTCAGGCAGTTTCAAAACGCTGCCGCTGCGGTTCAAAAAGTAGCCGGTGAGCTTGCCGTCTTCCATTTTCACTTCCAGCCAGTAAACCTGATTTTTGTACTGGCCTACGCCGGTGAGGTTCCATTTGCCTAAAAACGGATTGTCCTGCGCCAGCGTCATCGCCGCCGCGCACAGCCAGATTGCCAGACAGAAAAACAGACTGATCGAACGCATTTCGAATTCTCCTTATGGTTGCGATTGGGTTGATGTGAGAGTTACGACGGCCAAGAGAATGCAACCGGCGCGCATCTTTTTCAATAGCTTGATTGACTGGTTTTACCAACCGGACTACATTGCGTTCGCCGATGTCACGGCAGATTCCGCACATTCAACTTCATTTTTCGGAGGCTTAGGTTATGAAATCGTTCAGGCTGGCAGCGCTGGTTCTGTCTTCTTTGGTCGTCGTGTTGATCGTCGGGCATTCGCTGGTTGGAACCATCGCCAAGATGCGAGCCGCCGCGGCGATGGCCGACAGCGCCAACAAGTTTTTGGCGGCCTTGAATGCCGATCAAAAGGCGAAAGCTCATTTCGAGTTCGACAGCGACAAACGCACGGAGTGGTTTTTCGTGCCGCGCAACGAACGCAAAGGTTTGCCGCTGAAAGAAATGACCGAAGCTCAGCGCAAGCTGGCGATGGATTTTTTGCGCTCCGGGCTGAGCGCCGCCGGTTATCAGAAAGCGACTTCGATCATCGGGCTGGAGCCGATTCTGCGCGAAATCGAAGGGCCGAAACGCACCTGGCCGCGCGATCCTGAGTTGTATCACGTTGGCATTTACGGCACGCCGGGCGCTAAAGATCGTTGGGCTTGGAGCTTTGAAGGTCATCACATGTCGTTGAACTTCACCGTCGTCAAAGGCGAATTGATCGCCAACTCACCGGCGTTTATGGGCACGAATCCGGCAGAAGTTCGCGTTGGCGCACACAAAGGTTTGCGCGTTCTGGCTGGCGAAGAAGACAAAGGCCGCGCGCTGGTTGCTTCGCTGGACGACAAACAGAAAGCCGTCGCCATTTTCGATGCCAAAGCTCCAGCCGACATTTTAACGGCCAACAAGCTGAAGGTTGATCCGTTGAAACCCGAAGGCATCGGTTACGGCCAGCTCACCAAACAGCAAAAAGAATTGTTCACGCAATTGCTGGACGTGTATTTGGGCAGAATGCTGGATGACGTTGCTGCTGAACGCCGCTCGAAGTTGAAAGGCGCAGGAATGGACAAAATCTTTTTCGCCTGGGCGGGCGGAATGAACAAAGGCGATCTGCATTATTACCGTTTGCAGGGGCCGACGTTTTTGATCGAATACGACAACACACAAAACGACGGCAATCACATTCACTCCGTCTGGCGAGATTTCAACGGCGATTTCGGCGCGGATTTGTTGCGCGAACATTACAAAGCCGCGCCGCATGGTTCAGCCAAGAAAGGCAACTAACTTTTGTGATTGGCCACCGATTGCAAAAGGGAAGAGGATCAGAAGCCGGGCGCTCAAAGTTCATACCCAATCGTCAGCACTTTGAATTGTCCGGCTTCTTCGACAAGGAATAGGTAAAACTCTCCTCGTTTCACTCGATAAACAACTTCGCCAGGTTTGAGAGAAAACCTGTTTAAGTCTTCCGTCAGGATTTCCGAGTTATCGTCTCTGGCGTATTCGCGCTGATAATTTTCTTTGTAGCGGGCAGAAGTGAACATTTCCAGTGAAATGTTCCGACGATAAAGTGCGTTCATCTTTTCGTAAGAGCTGGTTATGTCCAGAACAAACTGCCTGATTTGACCGCGTCGGGGGCCTGATTCTCCATATTTTTTCTCAACCGCTTCAAATTCTTCTTCCAGTATTTCAAAACCTGGTGGTGTGGGTGAGTCGTAAGCTTCCGGTTTGCTAAAGGCGAGATCGTAATCAGCTTGCATATAAACCAAATTCCAAAAGCCAAAGAAACCTCGTTTCAGTGTTTCGTTTTCAACCTTACCGATCAACTCCCGACAACCGCGTTCAGGATTCATAAACACATACACATCGCAAAACAATAGAAGGTTGCGTTGCCGGCGGGCGGGATCGGTAACATACAGTTCATCGAACAGAATGTTCAGGTCGAGCGTTTCGCGCCAGCGTTTGACGAAATGGTCAGCCGCCTTTTCAGCTTGGCGTAACTTTTCTTGCTGCTCTTTGGAGTAAGCAGGTTCATTCTTTTTCTGCTGAGCACCGTGCTTAGCGTGTGATGTGAACATCCCGCCAACCGGTTCAGAAACGGACAAGCTCAGCAACAGGATCAGCATGAAAGATTTTACAAGCATGGTCAGCCTCCTTGGTTCAGTACATGTATTGGGCGAAGGGCATTCCGCTGGAATGACTCGGCAACGAACCTGACGAGCGATGGCGAATGTACGGCGTTTGACAGGGAGAAGGCTGGCGGGCTGTGGCAGTTTTCCAAATTTTGTTCGGTGGCTTGAAATTGCCACAGTTCAATGGCGCGATGAGTTGGCTAGAAACAACCCGACGACGAACAGCAGCATGGTCAAGGCTTCGGAGTCGCCGAAGTTGTAATTGGTCAGCGAGCTAAGCGTGAACCCGATGATTGCCGCAAACGCGCCAAGCGGCAGGCTTGAGTAGAAAAGGCCGATCTGGTTTTCAGGTCGGCTTTTTTGTTTGAAATCCTTGTAAGCGGCAATCAGCAAAACGGCAATCCACCAGCCGTAACAAACCAGAGCGGGCACGCCTCTGTCCATTGCAATTTGGATCGGCGTGGAGTGCGTGTGAGTGACGTAATCGCCGGGGAAGCCGAGTTTCTGCCAATGCAGTTTGTGCGAATCCATGCCAATGCCCAGCAATGGATGTTGAGGAATCACTTTCAAGCCAGCTTGCATATAACCGATGCGGCGAATTGTGCTGTCGTCTTTGAAACTGGTCACGACTTGCTGGCGAGCTGAAGTCACTACGAATATGCCCAAGGCTCCGAGCAGTGAGGCTGCAATCAACCCGATCATGACGGTTCGACGACCTGCGCTGAGCGAAACGATCAGCAGCGTCACGATAAAAGATGCAATCACCGCTCGCGAAGCCGTCAACACCAACGCCAAACCAAACAATACGAACAAACCAGAGCAGAGAAACAGCCAGTTTCGATTTTGAGGTAGTCGCCAGTTCAACAGGCCAGCCAACAATCCGCCATAAGCCAGCAAAGCCAAAATCTGCATTTGTTCGGCGTAGGTCAAAAACTGGCGCGAAAATCCTGAGACTCGAAATTGGCGGCTGCTGCCGTTGGCGGTAATTCCAAGAGGATTCGATTTGGCTTTGAGTTCATCGGTGACGATCAGCGATGCGGGAACAGGGTCGCCCGCGTGCAAGGCTTCAAGCTCCAGTGTTTCGCCGGAACGATGCTGGCGAACGACGGCAGCGGCGGCTTCGGGCGAAGCAATTCGTTTGCGGGCAATCATCCAAATCACATCGCCGGGTTGCAGGGAACTTGCGGCCAATGGGCTGTCGGTTTCGATGGAAGCGATGACCATTCCGCGCCCGATGATTTTTTCAACAAAGCTGAATCCGACTCCGCACAACGCCGAAACTATCAGCAACCCGGTTAGAAGTTTTACGCCATTGGCTTTCAGGTTTGTCGCCAGCAGATACACCGCGGCAAACAGCACCAGTGTTTTCAGTTTGGTCAAGCTGATGTCGGGTTCCATCGAAAAGACCGACGACAGCATAGTCAATCCGATGAACCAGGTAAGCGGCGAATCCATAGGCGTTCGCGCAATGTGAAACTTACGCAGCGCCAGATCGCGCAACAACCAGGCAATCAATCCAAGCCCCAGACTGATTTGCGATGCGGCAATGGAATGTGGAATCGAAAGCGCGAAAAGAATCAGAAAGAGAGAAATCGCCCGATTGGCCAAACGGGCAAACGAATTTTCGGCTTCAACGGCTGCCAGACGGTCGAAACTTGTTCGGGGATTGGTGATTGGGCTGGGAGTCATTGAAACTTGCACGGAGCCGGTGGCGAACAGCCTGAGAACTTGGCGCTCCGTTTGAGATCAGCGCCGCCGCGTAGATTGTGCGGCGGCGCTGATCCGACAGATTCAGCGATCTGTTACTGCTTCGATCGCTCAGCGTTTTCCAGCAACTGCCGCTCTTCTTCGTACAGCTTGCGCAACTGTTGCTGTTGAGATTGATCGTTCGGATTGGCGCGAAGAGCCGTCCGGCATTGTTCCAGTGACTGTTCGATTTGAGTCAGCCGCGTATCAAACTCGCTGCGTAATTGTGAATTCCAATTCGCTTTGAGCTTGTTGACTTCGGCGATACGCCGATTGAGTTCCGCGCGAATTTGAGCTTCGTCGGGCAGCAGAGCCGATTGAACTCCGGTCAAACTCAATCGAGTCGGATCGGAGTTGGGCGTACGGCCAGAAAGTCCGTAAATACCCGTAACGACCACGGCGACCGCCAGAGCGCCTGCTCCGGCCATTTGTGGCAGCGAAAACGTGAATTGGCGAGCCTTGAACCGTTCCCACCACGTTTCTTTCGGGAATTCTTCTCGCGTTTTGCGTTCGGAGGCGGGTAGTTCCGCTTCGAGCGTGTTGGCGATGCGAACCCAAATTGCTTGTGGCGGAGTATGCAACGGCAATTCACGGGCTGCGGTTTTGATTTCAGTTAATTCCAGTTTCAGGCTCTGGCAGGCGGGGCAAGCGTCCAGATGTTCTTCAATTGAGCTTTTTTCGTTTTCTGAATTCCAGATCCCTTGACCGTCCAGAAAGTCAGACAACGACTCGATTACTGCTCGGCATTCCATACAACTTCCCTCTCTGTTGCTACTTACCTTTTATCGCAATTGCCAGTGGCTACCCGTGTAGCGTGAATCTTGTGAGGATTGATAAAAACCGGCAATTGACGACTGACGAGTCACGCCTTTTTGTTCAGCAAATCGCGTAGCTTCATTCGGGCTTTATGAAGTTGCGATTTCGAGGTTCCGACACTGACTCCAAGCATTTTGGCGATTTCCTCGTGCTCGAAGCCTTCGACATCGTGCAGGACAAACACCGTTCGATACCCACGTGGCAATTCCCGAATGGCCTTGTCCAGCGACAATCGGTCAACGTGGCGCGGACGCTCGACAACCGATTGAATGATGTCCTGTAACTCTCCAATCTCGCCTTCCTCGGTCGTTTTTTCGTACTTCACGCCGCGTTTGCGGAAGTGCATCAAAACGTGATTAACCGTCATGCGATGCAACCACGTCGTGAAGGCGGATTCACCGCGAAAACTGCCAATCTTGCGGAAGAGCTGAATGAAGACTTCCTGCGTCAGGTCTTCGGCCTCTGTCGCGTTGGCCAGCATGCGCAAGCACAAACTGTAAACGCGGCGATTGTGACGCTCGTAAAGCGTCTCAAAGGCTTTAATGTCTCCACGCGATGACGCCTGTGCCAAGTCGAAATCGCCCTTGGCATTGTATATCCCATTCGCTGTCACGCTGTTCGGTTGCCCCCGGAAGCAGGCACCACAGATGTCATCAGGATTGGCGGCGCGGCGTTGAAGATATGCTTAAAGAACTCCGTCGCAGCTCGTCGGTTTCTGTGATGCCGCTCTAAAAAGTGCGGTTGCTCTCTACGGATCAAATTTAATCTCGACCGGCATTCGCGGTCTGATGTGAGTTTGAAGCGACAGACGGCTCACCAAACCCGTCCGTCGTTAAGGCGCGCCATCATAGCCTAACGCTGCGAAAAGCCGCAATAAGCTGATTGGCTCTTATTGCAGGAAAATCCGCAAACTTCGCGTTCGCTTTTTGCCGGACTCGCATTGTAGAATCCGCGCTCGCTGCCGAAGCATTCGATTGTCCCATCCAAACAAATTCGCAGCGTAAATATCCCAACACCAAACCGCATTCAAACTGGGGAAATCCGTTTTATGCCACGCATCGGAATCGAACTGAACAACGTCTGCAATCTGGATTGTACGCACTGTTTTCGCAGCATCTATCGCGGCGGAGCCGAAAACAACAAAGACTTATTTTTACCGCCGGAACTGTTGGACAAAATCCTGACCGAAGGCAAACCTCTGGGTTACGACCATATCGCCATCACAGGCGGCGAACCGCCCATGCATCCGCGCTTTGGTGAATGTCTGGACATCATTGCCAAACACGGTTTGACGTATCACTTTTTGACCAACGCGCGGAATTTTCAAAAGACCTTGAAAGCCATTAGCGTCCCGAATCGCAAAGCCAAACTGGCTGGAATCAGTTTCAGTCTGGACGGAGCGACCGAAGCGACGCACGACAAGATTCGTGGCAAAGGTTCGTACAAGGAAGTCGTCACTGCCGTGGCCATGTGCCAGGCCGTGGGCATTGAACCTTCGTTGATTACCACCATCAACAAAGCCAACCGGCACGAAATTGACCAATTTGCTTTACTCGGTTCGCACCTTAAAGTCCGCCGCCAGGTGTTTGGTCATCAAAATCCGACCGAACACAACATGGGCGAAGACCTGATTTTGCCCTTGAACGAATGGCGGGCAGTCGAACGCGATGTGGCGCGAGTGATGTCCGGATTTCGCCATGAAATTACAATGGCTGTCGGTTTTTACACCGAATACTACTTGCCTCGTTGCGCGCCGTTAATGATGGACGACCTGAACATTGACTACAAAGGTCGGCTGACGTTGTGCTGTCAGTTGTCAAATTACCGCGACGCGAAAGGTGATGGCGAAGACGTGGTGGGCGATTTGAAAAAGGTCAGTTTGCCGCAGGCGCTTAGCAATTTGATGGAGCTGATTAACAAGGTCCATCACGAGCGATTGGCGATGGCCGCCATTCCCGAACAACGCGAAAAACTGCATTACCCTTGCTTGGTTTGCGTTGACCGATTCAGCAAAACCAGCGAACAGCCAATGCTGGTGCAAGTTGCCGGGCTGAAGCTGGAAGCCAAAGCTGCGGCGGCCTGAAATCGTTTTCGTAAAAACAGATGCGGCCTGAAAGGCGAGTGATCGCTTTTCAGGCCGCAATCTTTTTGTCGAACAGTAAATTACTTGGCGACAATTTTGATCGGGACTTCAATGACTTTGACGTCGGCATTGTTCGTTTCGATTTTGATCTTGCCCGAATGGGTTCCCACCGGAGGCTTTTCGTTAAATCCAACCCGCAAGACAATGGTTTGCGTGGTTGGGTTCGAATCGTTGCTGGATTCGTTTTTGATCTTCAGGAACGGCAGATCGGACGTGATGGATTTAACTTCCAATCCGTTGCCGCGCGCCAGTTTTACCCAAACGAATTTGCTCAGGTAAGTCACATCGCCTTCAGGATCGGAAACCGGCACATTTTCAAACACCAGATTGGCCGGATTGACCGACACTGCCGGAACTACAACAATCTGCAAATCAACAGTCAATTCCGGCATTTGTTTGCTGTCGGTCGCCAGTTTTACTGTTTGCACGTGAGAACCCGCAGGCAGCGTTGGCGAACTGAGAAATTCCAGCGCGTATCGTTTGCCTTCTTCCAGCGTTTGCAGTTTGACGTTGAAGGCTTCGCCGCCCGGATTCATCTGGGTGATTTTGATGGCTTCAGCGGTGTTGTTGCTGATGCTGATCAATCCATTGGTGCTCATGCCGCGAGGTGAACGGGCGCTCCACTGATTGTTGGGACCGACGATAAACGGACCGACAATCTTTCCTTGCGGAGTCATATCGCTGAGCACAACCATGCTGACCGTCAGCGTGAACTGTTCTTTTTGAGGGTCGTTGGTGTAAACCTCAGCAGTTTTCGACACCGGGCCGGTGTACGCATCGGTTGCAACAGTGAGAATGATTTTGCCCTCCTGACCAGGAGGGACGACTTTGGTGAAGTCGCTTGCCGCGCATCCTCAGCTAGGCGCAACTCGTTTGATTTCCAGGTCAGAAGAACCGTCGTTTTTGAAGACAAACGTGAAGTTGGCGGCAGTGCCTTTTTTGACTTCGCCAAGATTCAGGTCTGTCTTTTTGATGGCGATCTTTGGTGGGCTTGCCGATTGCGCGAACGCCACAACTGACAAGGTCAGCCAGACGGCGCAAATCGCAGCCAGATTCAGGGTGTGTTTCAGTTTCATTTGAACTCCCAAGAGAAAGAATGTTGGGGCTACGTGTGAGCGGCGCGGAGTGTAGCAGGGCGTGGAAGTCTTGTCACCGCTGAAATCCCGCGCGTCGTTGCGGCAAAGGACAAAGTTCGCAAATCAGCAGCTCAAGCAACAAACGCGGCGTGGCCATCGAAGTTTTCAGCATCACATCGGTCGCCGCAATTCGTTGAATGCCTTTCAGAATGTGTTCGGTTTCGACCCGTCGAACTCGTTCGTTGAACCGGCCAACGACGTAAGGCGACATGCCTACGATTCTGGCGACTTCGGAATTCGGCGCGTTCTGTTTCATCAATTCTTTCGCGCCGAGCATCTTGCGGTAATTGCTGGCAATTGCCCCCAGAATCATCAAACTCAACGTTTGCGGGTTTTCAGAAGCGTTGTCGAAAATTCGGTGCAACAAGCTGAGAGCTTTTTTCCGGTCGCCATCCACGACGGCGTCTGTCAATTCGAAGTTGGAATGTTCGCGCGAATGGCGAACCAGTTCGTCAATTTCGTTTTGAGTGATTCGCCCTTTGTCGCCGACGAAGGCAATCAACTTTTCCAGTTCGTTTGACAGCCGCATCAAATCCACGCCAACCATTCCGACCAGATAAGTCGCCGAAGCCGGATCAATCGAACAGCCCGCGCGCGTGACGTAATCACGAATCCAGTTCGGCGCGCTGTCGCGTTCTTCCAGAGCGTCGAAACTGACGACTTCGCAACCTTTTCGCAGCGCCGTCGAAATGTTGCGCCGATTGTCCAGGCCGTCGCTGACGAACACCAGCACCGACGTGTCCACAGGTTTTTTCAAATAAGCCTTCAACAATTCAAGCTGGTCATCGTCGCTGATTGCTTCAAAGCCAGTGACGACGATCATCCGCCGCGGCGAAATCATCGGGAACTGTTCGGCCAGCGCCAGAGCTTCGTCCAAATCGCCTTGTGCGACGGAAATCGCCGCGAAGTTGAAATCGCGCACCGAAACGTCAATTGCCGCTTCGGTCAATTTTTTCAACGCCTGATCGCGCAGATACCGCTCTTCGCCTTCAAACAGATAAAGCGGCGCGATCTGCCCGCTTTTCAGTTTGCGGTAAAAGTCGGATTGCGATTTCAGCGCGTCTGGAGAATTCGAACGTTTCATCGGAAAGGTTTACGCAGCAGTTTGTTGCTGTTTGTATTCTTCGATTTCAATCCCATCCAGGTAAAGTGTGTCTGGGCCAAAATCCTGTTCATTTGGCCATTGAACAGTGCCGAACGCGATTTGTGCTCGACGAAAGTAGTTCAAATCTTTCAGTTCACGAAAAATGCCCAGTTCCAAATATGGAGTTACGTCGAATCGCTTAAAGCTCCCATCGTTGAATCTCAACTCTAGGGAGTAGTCATCGTTTGTTCTGACTTCTACAACTTTATTCATTGCACTCACTCCTTACTTTAGAGGTTCAATCTTTGAAATTGCCTGGCCGGTTACAGCCAAACGCCAGTCAGTCATTAACTCGTCTTGGTGAATTTCGATCCAAGCTTGCACTAATTTCAGCTTTGACGTCGAGATTAAACCTGTAATTACGTTTCCGTCTGGGATGGAAATTACAGCTTCCTGGTCGCCGTACTGCACGTGAATGTGAGGTTGTTGGTGTTGCCTGTTGTCGAAAAAATACATCAAGACGACGACACCATAAAACCTTGAAAGAACTGGCATCCCGACTCACCTCCAAAATCAGAATCCTTCCAAAATCGTTGTCATCACGCTTTTGGCAAAATCGCGCGCAATGCGGTCTGTTGCCGGGCCTTCTTCGCTGAAGAAGGTTTTCGGGTCTCCGGCAATTTCGTACTCGCCGCGAAAGATCAGATTTTGGTTGTCGAACAGAATCTTGTTTTTGGTTTGATCTTTGACGGTGACGGCGACGGTGATGGCAACTTCAAAGACGCGCGCGCGCCCCAAATCTTCCAAACCAACCGGGCGATAAGTGAACGCCTTGATCGTGCCGAGCATTACGGCATCGGCATCTTCGGCAGTCGAAACCACGCGCAAGGCTCGCGCTCGGCGCAGCGTTTCGTCCACGACAGCCGACGTGAATCGCTGCTCGACTTTGAATCGCAAACTCGGATTCTGAAACGGCGGCACGGCGAAGGTTTTGATGTGTTTCGGCAATCCGTCGCCGCGACCGACCGGCTTGTAACATTCGGTGTAGCCGCTGACCAGCAGCAGAATCGCTGCCAGAAACATGGTTTGAGTGGTTCGTTTCATAAAGCTCCTCAGTTAGGTCGGCGGCCAAAATCTCCCGAAACGCGCCAGACTGTCAAGCCGGTCAAATGCCATTGCGTTGTTAATGCTCACCGCTCGGTTCCGTTATGAGTTGCGGAGGAAAAAATGCAAAAAATCGCAATTGAAACCAGTGGGCTGACGCGCCGGTTCGGGACGCAGCTTGCTGTGAACGAAGTCAACCTGCAAGTTCCCGAAGCTGCAGTGTATGGTTTTTTGGGGCCGAACGGAGCAGGCAAAACCACTACGATAAGAATGCTGCTCGGTTTGATTCGACCCAACGCTGGCGAAGTCAAATTGTTTGGCGAATCCTTTGCCGACAATCGGTTGAAGTTATTGCAGCGAGTCGGCGCACTGGTCGAAACGCCTTCGTTGTATCCGCATCTGACCGGACGCGAAAACCTGGAAGTCACGCGACGGTTGCTCGGAGCCAAACGCGAATTGATTGATCGCGCGCTCGGCATCGTCAAACTGACCGCCGATGCTCACCGCCGAGTCCGCGAATACTCGTTGGGCATGCGCCAACGACTGAGCCTGGCGCTGGCGCTGTTGAACAATCCAGACCTGTTGATTCTGGACGAACCGGCGAACGGGCTTGATCCGGCGGGCATTCACGAAATGCGCGATTTGATTCGCCGTCTGGCTTCGGAATTCGGAATCACTATTTTTCTTTCCAGCCACCTGCTCAGCGAAGTCGAACAAGTCGCCAACCACATCGGCATCATTCATCAAGGCAAACTGCTGTTTCAGGGAACGTTGGCCGAACTGCAAGCCGAACGTCACGAACATTTGACCGTTGGAGTGACTCAACCCGATCAAGCGGCGAAATGCCTGACCGCCGCCGGTTGGCAAGTGCAACGCGGCGAGGACGGTTTGCTGAACGTTGCCGCCACCACACGCGAAGCCGCTGCCAGCATCAACAGTTTGCTGGTCGGCCAGCGATTGGATGTGTTTCACATCGCTCAGGCGCAAGCTTCGCTGGAAGACATTTTCCTGAACTTGACCAATAACTCCGCCGAACAGGAGGCCGCCCGATGATATTTTTTCGAGTTTTACACGCCGAGATGTTGAAGCTGAAACGCACTTTGGCGTTCCGCATGGTGTTTGTTGCGCCTGTGCTGGTTGTGACGCTGATCTTTTTTATCCTGTATGAAAAAAAGGAGTTCAAGCCCGATTTCGATTTGTGGGATGCGGTTTTGAAAATCGCGCTGAATTTCTGGGCGGTCTTCATGATGCCGCTGCTGATTACGCTGGAAACGGCGCTGCTCAGCGGGTTGGAGCACGGCGAAAAGCAGTGGAAACATATTTTGGCGCTGCCGGTCACGCGCAAGTCGGTTTACCTGGTCAAACTGTTGACTGTTCACATGCTGATTTTGATTAGCATGACGCTGCTTATCGTTCTGGCGATTTGCGTCGGCCTCGTTTTCATAAAAATTCGTCCGGCGCTGGCAAACACAGGCATGCCGCCTTGGGGCTGGATACTGAAACACTCGGCGTATGTGTGGCTGGCGTCGTGGTTGATTATGGCCATTCACACCTGGATCAGCGTCCGCTGGGCGAGCTTTGCGGTGACGCTGGGGGCTGGAATTGCCGGAACTTTCTTCGCGTTGTTTGCTGCCAGCGCCAAACTTGGCAAGTTCTATCCCTGGCTGTTGCCGGTGAACGTCTTTATGGACGGCAGACTGAAAATGGCTTTGCTGATCGGCATCATCGGAGGAATCGTGGCGACTGTGCTTGGCTGCTGGGATTTCGTTCGGCGAGACGTGGCGTAATCAATCTTTCCTCTCGGCGTTTAGTGGAAAGCGTTCGTTGTCCGAAAAATGCCTCTGACCTATACTGCCCCGCGTGGAGGGGCCATGGACGAAAAACAATATCAATCTTGGTGGCAATTACATTTGCGCGCGGCATTGGGCGAAACGCTCAATGCCGAAGAAGATCACAGGTATAAAGCAGGGCTTGCCGAACTTGAGGCTGAAGAACAAGCCGAACGGATGCCCAACTCTGCCGCTGCACGAACTTTGCAAACTCGTGTCAAAGAATTGACGACTCGAACTCTGGAATTGGCGCAGCAGGAAGATTTGCTGCGCCAGCAAGCGGCTCAACTGGAAGCGCGTTACTTGGCAGTGACCGGTGAACGACTCAGCCTTGAGGTCTAAATGCCGCACCCTTTGCACGAACAAGTTCGCCAGACGTTTGCTTTTCGTTGCGCTTACTGTGGGGTTGGTGAAGCAGAAGCTGGCGGCGAGTTTACTGTAGATCATTACCAACCACGTGCGGCAGGAGGCAGCGACGACCTCAGCAACCTGCTTTATGCCTGTCATCGTTGTAATCAATACAAAGGCGAATTCTGGTCTTCAGCGGAGCAATTGGCCGCTGGGTTTTATGTGCTCAATCCGCAGCGACACGATCTTGCCAAACATCTGCGTGAAAATGAATTGACTGGGGAATTGGAGGCTTTGACCGAGACGGGCGCTTTTCATTTGCGGTTGTTGCATCTGAATCGGCCTCAGTTGATAGCGAGAAGATTGGAGCGCCGGGCAACAGAGCTTTTGCGCCGACGCTCTGAATTGTTGGAAGCCAAAACCAGTCAGCAGGAACAAACGATTCAGGCGTTGCGAGAATACGTTCGCTTTCTACTGAGCCTGGTCAGGTTCAGGCCGCCGCAATAGTTTTATTGCCGACCTATTTGCGAACCCAGCCATTCCGCCCGCAGCTTTTTCATTTCCGCCGTGACTTCCTTGTTGATGCTTTCAAACGCGACGACTTCCAGCGCAGGGTCTTCGGTGAAGGTTAATTGAACGGTTTTCTTCAATCCGCGCTGTTCGGCTTCAACGGTGATGGTGTCGCCGGGTTTGTGCTTTTCCAGAATCGCTTGCACGTCCGAAGGCTTGCTGACCGTTTGGCCGTCAAAGGTCAGAATCTTGTCGCCGCGATCCAGACCGGCTTTGTACATTGGGCCGGTTCGCAAAGTCGGACTGCCGATGCTCAGCGCGCCGCCTTGTTCCCGAAGCTGCCCGTCCAGCCACAACTTGCCTGGTCGCGCTTTGCGAAGCTGAAATCCGGCTTTGGCCAGCAATGCTTCGTAATCCGGCACGTCGTGGCCTTCGACAAAGCGTTTGAAAAAGTCATTCGCAAACGCTGCGTCGCCCGTGTATCTCGTCAGCGAAGTTTTCAAATCGGCAATCGTGTACGGTTTGGCGGGCGCGTAATTTTTTTGGTGCTTGCCATGGTCTTGCCAAAGCTGGCGCATATAACCGTCCAGAGTCTTACCCGTGAACTTGGTCCGCAAGGTCAAATCCAAACCTAATGCCACAGCGCTGCCGTAGGTGTAATACGACAGGAAATTGTTCTGGAGGTTATTTGGATCCGCCGCCGGAGCGCCGTCGGCATACACGGCTTGTTGGCTCATTTCGATTGCCCCGTGCAACACGCGCCCCGGCGTATTGACTATGGCATTGATCGTAAAGCCCAACCCGCGTGCAAAGCTGGCGTCATCGCCGCTGAAACCAGCGCGCTTCATTGCCAGATTGCCGTAATACTGCGTGAAACCTTCGCCCACCCACAGCCCGTCGGAAACATTCGCGTCTTCGAAACTGAACGGCTCCAAAGTTTTCGGGCGCAGCCGTTCAACGTTCCAGGCGTGAAAGTATTCGTGCGAAACCGTGCCCAGATTGCCGCGCGGCGAACCTTTGATCGAACGCGAACTGGTCAAACTGGTCGAGTTGCGATGCTCCATGCCGTCGCCGCCGATTTGCGGCACGTAGTTGGAAATGAATGTGTACGTGCCGAAATCGAAATCAGGGGCTTCGCCGAAAATGGCGTTTTGTTCGGCGACGATCTTTTTGCACATTTCGGTGAACTCATCCACTTCCTGGTCTGAAGCCGCCGGATCGTTGATGGCCAGCCGAATCGTGTAGGTTTTGCCGTTGGATTGAATCTTCCATTCGCGCAGCCGGAAGTTCGCCAGCATCGTCGGCGAATCCATGAAGTATTGCAGGTGCGGCGCTGTGAAGACTTGCGGGTCGCCGGTCGGCACAAGTTGCGTGGCGACTTTCCAGCCGGGCAAGCCTTTGAAGCGAATCGTGACTGGCGCGTTTTCAAAACCGCGCGCCCACATGAAAGTTGCTGGAATGCTCAAATGCGCCATCGAAGCGTCAATGCCGGTGAACGTCCCTGATCCCAAATCGCCAAACAACGTGTACGTGATTCGGACTTTGCCTTTGTGTCCGGCGATGTTCCATTGCGTAGGATTCGGGCGCGTAAAGCTGAGCGCCGCTCCGCTGCCGTCCGTGGCGCGTACGCTGTACACGTTCTTGGAAAATTCCTGCGCCGAATATCGCCCCGGCGAAGACCGGCTCATGCGAACTTCCAACGGTTTGCCCGCCGGAGCGCCCGTGAAAGTGACAGTAATTTCGGCTTCGTGATGCGCGGCGTTGGGGAAAGAAATTTCGTATTCGACTTTGCCCTGCGCAAAGGCGGGCGCGACACATAAAAAAAGAGTTAAAAAAGAAATCAACTGCGAACAAAAAATAAATCGCTTGAAGTTGCCATCGAACATATTTTTGGTCTCCTAAAATGGGCTTACTGTTTTTCGTCAACGATGCGGGGTGTGTGGCCGGCTTTCAGCAACCAGCGCTGTACTTCTTTGGCGTTGCCCGGCGCGACAACGGCGACGCAATCCGACAGACGCGCCACCAGCAATGGGCCGACGCGGCGGTCGGCCAGCAATTCTTCCAGCAATTCCGGTTCGGCGGTTTCAACCAGCGTCAAATGCGTGTGCAGCAACGGCGCGGGTAGCGCAGCCTTGGCCGGCGCGAGCGGCGCGGTTTGCGTCGTTGCGGCAATGGATGCCGATGTGGTTTTGCTCTTCTTCATTTTTTCTTCTCCGGCGATTCGGGTGCGGGCAGCAAGACTTCTTTGCCGATGGCGAATCCATATTCGGCAAGCAGCTTGCCGAGCGTTTTGACGCTTTCCGGTTTGATCAGCACGGCGCACCCGCCAATCCGCGCCAGCAAATGCGGGCGCAGGAACGTGCATTTGCAAATGGCTTCGGCGACTTCGGCGGTGGAAGTTTGCAGCAAGGGCGGAGTTGCAATTGTCGTCGGACCGGGCGCGGTCTTGTTTCCACACCAGGCGTGAATGGCATATTGCAGGAATGGTGGCGGCGCCAACGTGGTGCGATGGCTGATCCGGTTGATGATGTCGCTTGCCGTCCAGCCACGATCACGCGCCGCCAATACGCTGGCGCGCGTGACCTGCCAAAACATCGGATTGCCGGTTGGTTCGGCAAATGCCGATAACTCGCCCGCGATCAACAGATCGTGTTGGGTAATCAGTATTTTGCCGTCGTCCTGAACAATCAGCGAACGCGGAGGTTGCGGTTCGTAGCTGATTGTGCCGCCGAACGGCGCTGCGCGTTTGAGTTCTTGTTCCGTCTTGTTTGTCAGAAGGAAGCGTTCGCCGATGGCTGTGCCTTTAATTTTGCCTGCGGTTAACGCCGCGTCTCTTGCGGCGGCATCCGCGAATTCCAGCACACTGGCATCGAGCCGCACGGTCAGCCGTTCGCGCCGCGCCGCCCAATCACTGAGTGTGCGCGACACGCCGGGCGGCAAGGGATGCAGGCTGCACGATTCCAGCGTTTGCAATAACCCGTTCGTCTCAACTCCCTCTTCCAACGCAACGTAAACGCTTTCGCGCGTCAGCCGGTAAGTCACGATGGCAGCGTCCGCCTTTTGCCGTTGCCCGATGCGTTCGATAAATCCAAGCTGGCGTGGGCTGGCCTGATCCAAATAAACCAGAACCTCAAAATTAGGCTGAACGATCCAGCAGGCTTGCTCACTTGGCCTGGCCGGCGAAGATTGGCCGTCAGTTGCCACAGGTTGGCGGAAGATGTCGTACAGCGCCGCGCGCCCGGCCTCGGTCAGGCGGAAGAGAGTTTGTTGGCCAGATTTGTCTTTCGCATCGCTTGCCAGTTCGACCAGGCCAAGATGAAAAAGCGAGCCGCACAGCGCCTGTTCGATCCACACTTGTTCTCTTGATTGCCAGTTGGTCAGATACTCTTTTTCGTATTTGGCGAGCGCCTGGGCTTCCTGCTCCGGCGTCGCCTTCCACGGCACGTAATAGGAAGGCACATGGCCGAGCGCGAACTGCCTGCCGATGCGCAATCGTAGAATGTCCGAAAGGTCTGTGATGCGATACCACTGGTTTGGATCGGGCAGCAATCCCAGCGCCAGCAACAATGCCGCGCGGAGACCGTTGAACCGGGTCTGGCCGGTGATCTCATCCGCATAAAAGTAAACGCCCGGCGGAACGCATTCGACCCAGCGCCGCAACGCACGGTAGCTTTGCGCCCAGAGACGAGCCTGAATTGTGAGCGGCTGTTCCAGCGTGAGCGGGATGTTCCGGCGCGGATTAGTTGTAATCTTGCGCGCCACGTAATCCACTTTCAGCAAATCGGCGGCAAGAAACAATCCCAGGTAAAACTCAACGGAAGGCAACAGGGAAGGTGCGCGGCTGTCTTCATCTTGCCTGTTCCAATCCAGCAGCTTGTACAGTTTGGCGAGCGAAGGATTGGCATACAATCCTTTCCCGATAATTTGCACGCTACCCAGTCGGTCGAAGGCTTGTGCAAATGATGTTAGTTCCAGCAGCAATTCCCCAGTGTGGCGGGCAACGGGAGCGACCACATCCGTAACCGGTTTGAGTGAGAGCGATGGCGGCGGAGTCAGATCAATCACTCCGAAAAAATCAGCGACCGCGCCAACGGCTTCGCAGGAATCGGAATAGGAATAATGCGAGTCGCCGAAAATGCTATTTGATCCGTCGCAACGCATCAGCAGCCCGCGTTCCATCATTTCATTCAGCCGCCCGTATTGCTTTCCGGAAGAGTGGTAACCGGACTTGCGATCAGGCGTGATGGGATGCAGCAGCAACAGTTCCGTGGCCAGTTCTTCGGTGTAAACAACGGAACGCCCGCGCAATTTCATCAGCATCAGTCCGTCGCGTTCCACTGGCGTCAGGTTGTCGGCGAGTTGCCGGATCGCTTTCGGATCGCGAAAGCTGCGTTTCAACAATTGAATTGCCGAGTCTTTGTTGAGTTTGGCGGCATCCTTGCCAACCCAGACGCGCGCCATCTTTTTCAGCTTGTCGGCGTTGATTACTTCCAGTCGCTTGGCGAAGTCGGGCAATCGGCTTTCATATTCGTCCAGCGTGGGATAAACGGTCAGTCGGCTCAAACTTCCTCCTCATCCAAAATGCGATAACTGTAGCCCTGTTCGGTTAAAAACAACTGGCGGTGATGCGCGAAGTCTTCTTCGTCGGTTTCGCGGCTGATCAGGGTGTAAAAATGCGCGGGACGCCCGTCTGGCTTGGGCCGCAGCACACGCCCCAGCCGCTGGGCTTCTTCCTGACGCGAACCGAAAGCGCCGGACACTTGCAACAGGACTTCGGCATCGGGCAGATCCAGCGCGAAGTTGCCGACTTTGGATAAGACCAGTGTGCGCAGATTTCCGTTACGGAATTCGGCGTACAGTCGTTCGCGTTCGCGTTGTGGCGTTTTCCCGGTCACCAGCGGAGCTTTCAATTCTTTGGCCAGCGATTCCAACTGTTCCAGATATTGTCCGATGACCAACACAGGAGCGTCCTGATGACGGGCGATGATGCGTTTGGTCAGTTCCACTTTGCTAGGATTTTCAGAAGCCAGTCGGAACTTCATCCGCGGCGGAGAAGTGGCGTATTCCATTCGCAACGGACGCGACAATTTGCAGCGGACTTCAGTGCAAAGCGCCATCGCTATCCAGCCGCGAGATTCCAAATCGCGCCACGGCGCGTCATAACGTTTGGGACCGATCAAACTGAACACGTCGCCTTCACGCCCGTCTTCGCGAATCAAGGTCGCGGTCAATCCCAGCCGCCGCCGCGCCTGCACTTCCGCCGTGATGCGGAACACCGGCGCGGGCAGCGTATGCACTTCGTCGTAAATAATCAGTCCCCAGTTGTGCTCTTCAAACAGGCGAAGGTGCGGGAAGTCTTCGGTTTTGTCCGGACGCCAGGTCAACATCTGATAAGTCGCCAGCGTCACCGGACCGATCCGTTTTTCATCACTCTGGTATTCGACGATCTGTTCGGATTGCAACGTCGTTTTGTCCAGCAATTCGCGCCGCCACTGCTGCACGGAAGTCCGGCTGGTGGTCAGAATCAGCGTGGATTGGCCAAGCAACGCCAGCGCCGCCATCCCGACAATCGTCTTGCCCGCGCCACAGGGCAACACGATCACTCCGCTGCCGCCGCGTTCGGAACCCGCCAGGTAAAAGACTTTCGCCGCGTCATCCTGATAATCGCGCAGATCGAAACAATCCAGCCGCAACTTCAATTCCAGCGCTTCGCCTTCGACATAACCGGCCAGGTCTTCCACCGGCCAGCCAACGGCAATCAACGCCTGTTTCAGTGCGCCGCGAAATTGCAGCGGAACCTGAAACGCCCGAGCGGAAAGCGATTTTCCCAGAAACGGTTTGACGCTTTTGTGCCGGGCGATTTCTGTCAGCAACGCCTCGTCTTCAGTTTCCAACACCAATTCGCCATCGTACTTTCGCAATCGCACGCGTCCCCAGCGCCCCGCCAAATCCGTGATGTCTGCCAGTACGTTTTGCGGCACGGGATATTTGGCAAATTGATTCAGCGCCGCGCACATCGTTTCCGCCGACAATCCGGCAGCCGCCGCATTCCACAGTGAAAGCGGGGTCAGGCGATAAGTATGAATATGCTCCGGGCTTTTTTCGAGTTCGGCAAAAGGGCTGATGGCTCCGCGCGCTTCTTCGTAAAGAGGATTATGAACTTCCAGCAACAGGCTGCGGTCGCTCTGGACGATCAGCGGATTGCGCGGGTCATAAGCGGCGTTTGTTTCCGCCGGAGAATTGGGCTTCGACATCGTTTCCGGTTTTTGTGATTCTCGTTTCGTACTCAAATGCAGATGCAAACCTTAAACCAACCGGAACCGAAACACCACGCAAGGAGAAGTCTTTCAATGAATATGATTTTGAATGATATGAGACCTTGTAAGTTTGAGAATGGCTGAGGACGCTGTGGAATTGAATTTTGGCTTCTATTCTTCCCAAATCGGTTTGAAGATTTTGGATTCGTCCACGGAAACTGAGGCCGCAGGTTGATTTACAACGCCAACCTCATGATGTGGATGGCCGCCATGACCATGCCCGCCTAGTGCAGGGTCGAGTGGAGACTGATCAACTATCTCATCGTGCAGTCGTTGCCATTCGGCGAAAACCTCATCAATCCAGCCATGCAATCCCCAGAAGTGTTCATTATGCGGAGCCGTTCTGGATGAATCCATCTGCGCATCCACCAGAAGCGGATTGCTTACACCAAAGGTCTGCCGTTCATAGGCCGCTACAGTTCCATGAGTCCGATTATGGATGCCACGAACCGGATGTGAACTAAGGCGGGTCGCCTCAATAAAGTTCCCCAATTCGTCTGCGGTTCCTTCTATCACTAAGCGATTCGTTTCTTGATAGGCCTCGGCAAGAAATCCCGGCCTGCTGGATTCGAAGAGATTGGCGACCCAATCCGGCAACCTTGGCCACGGTGTATAGGGGTAAGCTGGCCCTGGCGTATTGGCTAATACCCACTTGAAGATACGCACCATTTCTCGATGAAAGCGCAGAAACTGATCGCCGCTCCCGGCTTGATTCAAGCCCTGAAGATCTGGAAAGTGTGTTCCTGGCCCCCGCAAATGAGGATGTTCTGGCATTCGCGCAACATGCCAATCGGCATGTTGCGCGAATAACGGTTTGAGCGCGTTATAAATGTGATCCGGTAATCGCATATTTCCTTCTCCCTGATTCATCTTCCGAATTCTGGCGTGGCTGCTGTCACTGGATTTAGCTGATTGGGCCTAAATCGTCTGACCAGTCAAACCCCAACTCAATGTCCACGCAAACTCCGCCCCGGCAAAATGTTCCTTCGGGGCAGCCATAATTGTTCGGGTCTTCAGGGTTTGGAGCAGCGATTGTGTAGGTTTCAAATGACAACGCCTTCAGTGCATTTTTTACCAGATTTACTCGCTGGCGTTTGTCGCTTGGCAATAGGTGGCCATTGCTGTCATGAGTGGCCGCAAGATAGACAAGCGCCTTTCTTTTGAAGGCACCCAGTACGGCATCGAGATAAATTTCGTTTTGATCCATTGTGTTCAACTCCTTCACGGTTGCTTGGTAATGACAGAAAGCAGGCTTTCACGGGTCTGCTTTCCAAAGTAAATCCTGTTGCTCTGAGGGCCCCAGGCAAGGCTGGAGAGGAACACTTTTGGATCATTGTTCCTTGTCACCTGCCGAACCTCGCCATCAGACAGCGATAGAATCCAGAGATTGTCTCCACCTTCTTGTGCCGCAACGAAAGAAACGTTTCGCCGATCAGGTGAAAGATAAAAATTGGAAAGGTAGGCCGAAGGGAATTCACGGATGAATTGCGCCGAGTGTTGTGTTGTTGAACAGCGAAATAAACTGATTGCAACCCGCTGCGTGCGCGCCATTTCTCCTGGTGCAGCCAACGCGATCAATATTTCATTGGCGGAAGTCCATCCCAGCAGGCGCAGAATTTGATCAGTCTGAAAAATTTTCTCGGCTTGCACAGCGCTGCCAGGAAGCTTTATCCATACGCTGCTGATTCTTGTTCCCCAATCTTCGTTAATCCACGCAAGCTGTGTTCCGTCAGGCGACCAACGTGGAGAAGAGGTTTCCTGATTTGCATCCTGACCGGCTGAAACGGAATGCCGGACGCGAGTCGCAACTTCCACTCGCTGGATATTGAATACCCCTTCCTCTTTCGCGGCATAGGCAATTTGGCGGCTATCCGGAGACCAAGCAAAATCCGCCGTTTGGAAGATATTGAGTGCCAACCCCGTGGTTGCTCCGCCAAAGAAGACATGGCTGTCAACCAGAACTTCCTCCTTGCCACCCACCGATCTGGTCATCAGAAGTTGATACAGCGATTTTGTCCGCCGCAAAAATGCGATCCACTCGCCATCAGGCGACCACTGAGGCTCAATTGCATTTGGCAAATCCTGTCGGCGTTCCGGGGCGCGGGTTTCGATGACTCCACGGACGCTTTGCCGCGGGTCCCAGGCAAAGCGGTCACCCGGTAAAAAATGGAACGCAAGAAATTTTTCGTCTGGAGAAAGGTTGGGCCAGAAAGCCACTCCGGAATAATCAGTCAACCGCGTTTCATCGGAGGCTTCAGCATCATTTTCCACGACAAAGAGATTGGACTTATGTTGTTCGCCATAACACAACAGTTGCTGTCCGTCAGGGGAAACGTCGGCAAGGTAGTCATGTATATCATTCAAACGAAGTGTCAGTGGCTGACCGCCCTTCACCGAAATCATTTGGAGTTGAGGTTTACCATCACGAATGGAGTTGTAAAAGACCCACTCACCTTGAGGATGCCAGCGTGGATAAAGTTGCGGCGCGGGATCGTCTGTTACGCGGATTGGAGTTCCGTCAGGCAACTTTACGCGCCAAATATCCGATTGACCGTTGCGCCGCGCGGTAAAAACAGTTTGCGCTTCGTCCGGCGCCAGCGCAAAGCCTTGTCCCGAAAGCTCTCCCCATTGAAAGTGTGTTAACTGGGAGTGTTTTTGCGTTTGAATATCGAACCGGTACAAGTTACCTGCCAGGCTGTAGTAAATCGCTGAATCCTGTTTTGCCCAGGCCACCAACGAAGCGCGCGTGCCTTTGGTGACGGCTGAATCTTCGGTCACATGTCCAAGCCATTGCGGCGTGCCGCCCAGTGCCGGAATTTTCCAGATGCCCCAATGCCGGTCCCGGTCGGAAAGATATGCAAGCCAACTACCATCCGGCGACCACACCGGGCTGACATCCCAGGAATTTTCCTGCGTGATTTGTTGTGGCCTGCTGCCAGGGGTCTGGAGCCTGACTCGAATATGCGAAGCCCCTCCATTCACCTCGGAATAGGCGATCATTTTTCCGTCTGGCGAAAAGCGGCTGTCAGAGAGCATGCCGTTTTGTTCACTCAATGCGCCAAATAGCAATTCCGCGCGCACCTCGCCCTGCCAGAAAGCAGGCGGCTCGGCAGGTTTTACCCACCAGAAGATCAAACTGGTGGCGAACACCGTCACCGCCAGAGTGGAACTGATCACCATCGTTCGGGGGCGTTCTTTCAACCAGATTGATATTCGATTCGGCAATAAATCTCTCTGATTGGTCTGCACCAGTATTTCCTGGTTTTCAGGCAAAGGCGAATGAGCATTGAAACTGCTGATTCCGCTGATGCTGATTGCCGTAGTTGTGTGCTCTTCAATAACCAGGTTCGCCTTGTCTTCCTCTTCCTTCACCTCGGCGATAAAGCGATAGCCACGTTTAGGTATGGTTTCAATGAAGCGTGGAGAGGCGGAATTTTCTCCGAGCGCGCGACGAATGACAGAGATGTTCTGTGTCAGGTTGGCTTCTTCGACAAAACTGTCCGGCCACAAACGCTGCATCAATTCTTCCTTGCTCATTGTGCGCCCGCGGTTTTCCACCAACACCAGCAAGGTTTCAAAGACTTTTGGGGTCAGAGGAATGGCTTGGCCTTCACGCAGCAGCAGGTGTTCAGAAACATCCAGCCGAAAACAATCGAACTCGTACAAACATTGGGGAGTCTGGTTCATAAATGTTGATAAACCGCCGTTTTAGAAAACTTTGAGAGGTTTTTGAGACAGGCTTTTAGGATTTTTAGCCCGCCCGTTTGTCATCTTCCGTCCGTCGAAACAATTCCAATATGGCCAAGCCGAATTTATCACGCTCAATGTCTGAGGTGAATGGCATTTTGGGAATGGAGAGGAAAAGAGATGCAGATAATCATCGAAACCAATAGAAGGCTGACCGTTAAACGTCGTGGAAAAATCTCTGAGAACTGGTGCCAACAATGCAACCAGCCAGTGGCTTGGGTGACGCCGGAAGAGGTAGTAATCCTGACCGGAATCAGTTCTCGCGCCGTTTACCAGATGGTTGAATCAGGCAAAGCCCACTTCACCGAAACGGATGATGGTTTTTTGATGGTTTGTTTAAGCTCTTTGTCAGTCAATTGGCGGCAAAGTTCAAACATCCCCTGGCCCTTCGCCGGAACATTGCCGGAAACGAATAAAATCAAAGAGTTGCTTCTTCAGCCAAAGGGGCAGCCGGAACCAAAACCAGAATCAGAAATTGATTCAACAGGTTCCGGCTGCATACCGCTCTTCATTCAGGAAATGCCGGAAAGCTCTGCAGGCCGGAACTTTGCCAGCGAAATGAACCATTCATCGTTCGCAGCATTGCTGGCCAGTCTGAATGCAGACGTCGAGCAGGCCGCTCAAAAATACGTGGCGCTGCGCCAACGGCTGGCAAAGTTTTTTGAATGCCGTGGATGCAATTCGACGCTCGACCTGGCCGACGAAGTCTTCAACCGTGTTGCACGCCGATTGAGCGAGGGAGAAGTCATACGTGCCGCCGACCCGTCAGCCTATTTTTATGGCGTCGCTCGCAATGTGTTGAGGGAATATCAAGAAAGCCGCGAGCGGCGGTTCATTTCCCTGGACGACCTGACTCCATACGAAACGCCGTTGACTGACCCGGCAGAGACCGAACTTCAGGATCAGCAGCGGCAACGACTGGGCAGTTTGATGGATTGCATGGAAACCTGTTTACGGGAACTGCCTGAAGAAACGCGGCTGCTGTTACTCAATTACCATCGCTACGAAAAACGGGAGCGCATCAAGGCTCGCAAAGAGATGGCCGAGCGAATGGGCATCACCATCAACGCTCTGAAAATCCGAGTTCACCGCATTCGTGCCAGCCTGGGGCGCAAGATCAAAAAGCAGATGCAGCACAAAACAGCCTGAAACCAATTGGCGAAAACCTCACCGCGCGAAATGTCCGCCAAATGAAACCGCCGCGCCAACGGTCCACAAGAAAGTGTGGAGGGAAAAATGAACAGTGGAGAAAGACTCAGCCAAATTCGATCTGCTCAAACGCTATCTGCTCGGCCAACTGCCGGAAGAAGAAATGCAAAGCATCGAATTGCAATACCTGACTGACGAATCTTTCTTTGATGAACTGCTCAATGCTGAAACGGAACTTATAACTCAATACCAAAGCGGACGGCTTTCGCCAGAAGAGCACGAACAATTTGAAAGTTGCTTTTTACGCTCCGCCGAACGTCGCAACCGGGTGGAAGCAACGCAGCAACCGCAGAACCCGAACGAAGTTGTTTCTTTCACTTTAATTCAGTCGTTGGCGACCAAAGTGCGCTTTTGGTGGCATCGCTGGTTGGCGCGACTGGGAATCAATCGCTGATTTGGTTCGGCTCTGAAATCGCGCTATTGGGTTGTGGGTCAGGCTTGTTGCGATTTTCAGATTGTGAATTTAGAGGATGGGGCAGGTTCAGAACCTGCTCCGCCCAACCAAGAACCTGCAACTGTTTGTTAACCGGAGGTAAAAAGAATGCATTGCATAAAGTTTTTTTCGAGATTGGCCTTGTTGGCAGTAGGGCTTTGCTTGAACGTGGCCTTCATATCAGCGCAGGCACAAACAACGATCGTCTTGCCTGACGGTGAAATTGGCATCGAGTACAAAATTAAAGTAGGCAACAGCGACCATGACTGCATCTTGGCGATTGAGGGCGGCAAATTGCCATTTCAGTTTGCGCTGACAACCAGCAGCGCAACGAAGTTTCCCAAAGGGATTGAGATCAAGGCCATTGAAAATAAGGACGGCACCGCCCCGGCAAAACTGAAGATCAGTGGCAAACCGGAGGAATCAGGGGATTTCAATCCAGAGATCGAAGTTATTGATGCCAATAACCGGAAGTTTGTCTTTAAGATCGGCATCAGAATTGCCGACCCCAATCCGCTCAGCGTTGTCTTTGCGCCGCCTGCTCAAAAGCTTTTCGATCCTTCAGAGGATGCGCCAGCCGCGCAGCAGAAAGCCAAGGATGTGGAAAGGTCGCCAGGATCAAATTCAGATTCATTGACTATCAGCGTGGCCAATGAATTCAAGGCTAGCGATTTGATTTATAAAGGCGCGGAGAAGGATAAAGATAAGGAGAAGCAGAAAGACCGACCTGTTAGCGACTTCGTCAATTTTGAGGACGGCACTCTCATTGCTCAAAGCGGTTCTCTGAGTTCAAGTGCGACAGCACTGATCCATGGCTTTGTCGAGAGCCGGTATCAGCTTGGCCTGAAAAGCGGCGGCAAGGAAGAAGACGTCTATTGCATTATCAGCATCGTGAAATGGAAAGCGTCGGCTGGCGAGCCTGCAAAATTCGACTCCACGCCACGTTGGTATCTGTTCCAGAGAGCAAAAGATGGCCTTTGGGAACAGCGCACGGAACAAGAGGGAAGTCGAATTTACGGAAGCAAGCAAGTCGCAGTTTTGCTTCTGCATTTGAATGCGCGCAATAGTTGGGACATTCGGTATGCAGTCAAGACATCCGAAAAAATCCCGATGCCGGTTCAAAACGCGCTTGAGCTGATCAGCTTCCTCGGACCGAAAGCCAAGGGCGACAAAAAGAACGTGCGCGAACGCGAGGTCAACTTTTGGGCGGCGCAGATGCTGACAAACATCAACAACCTGCCTGCTGACGTTAGTCTCGCTGGCAGCTTTTCGTTCGTTAATAGCGAAGGCAAGCAGACGCAGCAACCGAAAGAGGACAAAAAGACGTTCGATAACGAAAAGCGTTACCACTGGGACGTAAGCGTCGGCTTCCCGTTCAGCAAGCTGCGTCAAATTGAATATCAGTTCAGCCAAGACCCGACCAAAAAGCAGGAAGGAACGGTGGTGACGCGCAAAACCGACCGCCAGAATGCTTATGCTTTCCTGAACCTTTTCTTCGATCCGCGCGGAGTAGACTTGAAAAAGCCTTCTTTCCTAACCACACCGCACTTGGTCTTTGGTGTGCCCTTCACTGGCAAGCCGCTTGATCGTCCGATGGTCGGGGTGGGGACTGGCATTTACCAACCTTGGCTGAAGATCAATGTTTTTGCCGGAGCCGTCTTCAACCGCGTCGAAGAGCCAAGGACGTTAAGTGATGGCGACACCACGACATCAAGCGGCTTTTTCGCCGACTTGCATGACCGTCGCGTGACGAAGCTGATCTTTGGGATAAACATTCCAATCAGCCAAGCACGGGCTTGGTTCAAGAAATAATTACAAGTGAGAGCGACTTGCCCAGGCAAACCACCAAGATTTGGCGGCTGCGTTGCTGCCGCCAAATCTTGAAGAACCAATGTAGGAGGTCATAAATGCCAAGAGGCATATCACTTCATATAGGCTTGAACCGCGTTTCCGACAGTCAGTATGGCGACGAATTCGAGCCACTGTTGGCTTGCGAAAACGATGCGCGGAAAATGCGGGACCTGACGCAAAGCCAAGGGTTTCAGCCGACTTTACTGATAAATGATGAGGCCACGGCTGGGCGTGTGATTGAATTCATCCGGCAAAGTGCCGCCAGGCTGGTTCCCGGAGATTTTTTCTTGCTCAGCTTTTCCGGCCACGGTAGCCAAATTCCGAACGAACCAAACGGCGATCAAGAGCAAGACGGGAAGGATGAAACGCTGGTGTTGTTTGATCGCAACCTGATTGATGATGAGCTTGTCGTTTTGTGGTCGCAGTTCCGTTCGGACGTTCGCGTTTTGGTGATCGCTGACAGTTGTCATAGCGGCAGCGTTGCCGTGGCGCTCTCAAGCCGACGTGGTCGCCGAAGCCGCGCGATTAAAGATTTGGCGCAACGCAATCACTGGGAGCGATTTCGGTCTGTTTACGACAATATCCGGCGCGACCTACCAAACTTACAGTCCCTGGCGATTAACGCCAGTGTCCTGTCCCTGTCGGCTTGCCGGGATGACGAGACAACTGATGATGGCGAAGACAATTTGTCGAATAGCGCCTTCACAACAGCGTTGCTGAAAAATTGGGACGAAGGTCGCTTCAACAGAGATTATGTCGCGTTCCATAGGGAACTGCTTGATGAATTGAGCGGATCGCAAGAACCTGAAATCCGTCGGACTGGAAGTTCTCAAATTCCTTTTATCCGCCAACGCCCTTTCACGATTTGAGTAATGTCTTAAACAAAAACTCCCTCAAAGACAAATAACATAGGAGAAAATTTCATGAACATCGACAAACTTTCAACAATCGTGGCTCTGATTATGGCGCTCAGCGTAGCTTCTGAGCGGTTAGTGGAAATCATCAAAGGGTTCTTCAAAGACCTTGATAAAGAAAACCCTGACCCGGAAAAAGAAGCGCGTAGGCGATCTTATCTTCAAATTCTTGCAGTCTGCTCTGGTATTCTTACGGCTTTTCTTGCCCAGTCAGCGATTCCAGATGACATTCATAAACCTGGCGATCACCTTAGTATTCTTGCGCTTGGGTTGCTTGCCAGTGGTGGATCGGGTCTTTGGAATTCTGTACTCACTTATTTCGGCAAGGTGAAGGACATCAAGAAGTTGGAAGTCGAGGATAAAAAGAAAGGCTGAGCTTGCGCCCAGCCTTTCTTTTTCACACTAAGCAAAAAAGTTACTTCGCCACCAAGTTCACCAATCGTTTCGGCACGACAATCGTTTTGACGATCTGGCGGTTTTCCAGTTTGGCTTTCACTTTGTCATTGGCCAGCGCCGCGGCCTTCAATTCTTCGTCCGAAGCTTCAGCCGGGACAACCAGCCGAGCGATCAGTTTGCCGTTCAATTGCACAGGGATTTCCAGTTCGTCGGCTTTGGCCAGGTCGGCATCGTATTCAGGCCAGGCCGAAGTCACTACGATTTCGTTGTGACCCAGATGCGCCCACAGTTCTTCGGCGATGTGCGGAGTGAACGGCGACAGCATCTTTGCCAAAGCTTCCATCGCTTCTTTCAACGCGAATTTGTCACTGGCAGAAGCTTCAACGTCTTTCAGCGAATTGTCGAAGGCGTAAATCTCATTCGTCAATTCCATCAACGCCGCGACACCTGTGTTGAAGTTCATGCGTTCGCCGATGTCGTTGGAAACTCGCTTGATCGTTTGGTGAGTTTTGCGACGCAGCGAACGAGCAGCGTCCGAAGATTCACCTTCGGCATTTCCGCTCAGCTTGTCGTGCCATTTGTGAATGATGCGCCAGACGCGATTCAGAAAGCGCGAAGCGCCTTCGGCTCCGGCTTCGCTCCATTCCAGGTCTTTTTCGGGCGGAGCGGCGAACAGCATAAACAGCCGCACGGTGTCTGCGCCGTAAATCTTAATCATCTCGTCGGGGTCAACCGTGTTCTTTTTGGACTTGGACATTTTCTCAATGCGTCCGGCCACAGCCGCGCGTCCGCAATGTTTGCATTTGCCGTCGGCGACTTCGGCTGGATTCAGCCAGTCGTGTTCTTCGCAACGGAACGTACCCAGACAAACCATGCCTTGAGTCAGCAGTTTTGTGACCGGCTCGCCGAAAGTAATCAAACCCAAATCGCGCATGATCTTCGTCCACAGCCGGGTGTAAATCAGGTGCAGCACGGCGTGTTCGATGCCGCCGATGTATTGATCCACAGGCGTCCAGTAAGCGGCGACTTCTGGCGCGAACGGCAGCGTTTCGTTTTTCGGATCAACGTAACGGAAGTAGTACCACGACGAATCCACAAACGTGTCCATCGTGTCTGTGTCTCGGCGAGCAGCCTCGCCGCAAGTCGGACAAGTCACGTTGACGAATCCGGCGTGTTCGGCCAGCGGAGCGCCTTGCGTGTTGAAGTTCAAATCGCCGGGCAGTTCCACCGGCAGTTGAGCTTCGGGAACGGGCACAATGCCGCACTTGGCGCAGTGAATGAACGGCAGTGGAGTTCCCCAGGCGCGTTGGCGCGAAACTCCCCAATCACGAATCTTGAAGTTGGTTTTGGCTTCACCGAATCCGCCTGCTTCTGCGTATTCGATCATCGCCCGGATCGCGTCGGGAACTTTCAAGCCGCTGAATTTGCCAGAGTTGATGACCTCTGCGCTGTCGTCTTTGTTGGTGAAGGCTTCTGTGACCGGCGCGTCGTCGGCTTCGGTTGAATCAGCCAGCTTGATGACGCGCGGAATCGGTAGACTGTATTTTTGGCAGAACTCGAAATCGCGTTCGTCGTGTGCGGGCACGGCCATAATCGCGCCGGTTCCGTATCCGGTCAGCACAAAGTTCGCAGTCCAGATCGGCAGCCGTTCGCCGTTGAACGGATTGACGGCGAACAGCCCCGTGTTGACGCCTTCTTTGGCGGTGCCTTCGGCAATGCGGTCTTCTTTGGAAACGGATTTTTGCTTTTCGGCAAAGGCTTTCAGTTCGTCACTGGCTTTGCCTGAAACAATCAGTTCTTCGACCAGTTCGTGTTCGGGCGCGACGATCACACAGCTTGCGCCGAAGATCGTGTCAATGCGCGTGGTGAAAATGCGAATCCGTTTGCCATTGGTCGGCGCGTGTTCGTAAGCGACTCGGAAATCCACTTCCGCGCCTTTGCTGCGGCCAATCCAGTTTCGCTGCATCGCCAGCACACGCTCCGGCCAGCCGCCTTCCAACGTGTCCAAGCTGTCCAGCAGGTCGTCAGCGTATTTCGTGACGCGAATGAACCACTGTTCCAGTTCGCGCAATTCAACCGGAACGTCTTCGTGTCGCCAACAGAAACCGCCTTCGGCCTGTTCGTTGGCCAGCGAAGTGTTGCACTTGACGCACCAATTCACGGTCGCGTTTTTGCGATACAGCAATCCGTGTTTCCACATCTGGATGAAAAACCATTGGTTCCAGCGGTAATACTCCGGCGTGCAAGTGGCGATGTCTCGCCGCCAGTCGTAACTGAACCCCAGCCGTTTCAACTGCACGCGCATCGCGTCAATGTTTTCAAACGTCCAGGTGTCCGGGCGCGAGTTGTTTTTGATGGCGGCGTTTTCGGCGGGCATGCCGAATGAATCCCAACCCATTGGGTGCAGCACGTTGAAACCCTGCATGCGTTTGAACGCTGACAGCGCATCGCCAATGGAATAGTTGCGAACGTGTCCCATGTGAATTTTGCCGGATGGATACGGCAGCATTTCCAGGCAGTAAAACTTTTCTTTGGCCGGGTCTACATCGGCGTTGAAGGCTCCGGCTGAGGCCCAACGCCGTTGCTGTTTCTCTTCGATTTCTTCAGGAAAGTATTTTTCGTTCATTGTGGTCAGAATCCTTCACTCGCTCTTCAGGTAGCAACATCTCATAACGAGCGGTAGGGCTGCTTCGCAGCCGCAGCCGCCTGAAGGCGGAACTACGAACATTATTGTTATGGAAAAAGTGCAGACGGAAGGCGCAGCGCAACACAGACAAAAAGATTGCGCTGCTAAGTAAGGGAGAGGGTGGTCAATGATCGTTCGTTGGAACCGACTACCCGATAACTGATTTTGTTGACTGCGTTCGTCATTGCGTTTTGATGTCTCCGATTCAATTTCGGCACGTAAACAGGCGCGGATTTTACACAGCGGTCTTTGGCTCATCAAGCTGAACTTTCAGCCGCCCAGCAAGTATCGCGCGGCGGGCGTCAATCTGTCGGGCAGGTTTTCAGGCGTGGAATTGATCCGGCTGGCTTCGCGCGCGACAAAAGTCAGTTGCAGCACTCGGCGCGACAGTTTTGAATCATTGCGAGTTCCGCTGTGGTATAGGTGGCCGTTGAAAATCAAAACCGAACCGGCTTTGGCCGTGATGGTTTGCTGTTCGGGGTGATTGGCGTTGGGTTGTTGCATCGCTTTCGGCAGAGGACGTTCCCACAAATGGCTGCCGGGAATCAATCGCGTCGCGCCGTTCGTCGTTGAGAAATCGTCCAGCAGCCACAACGAAGTTGCAGCGTAATTCGGTTCGTAGGGCGCTCGAAACATCCAATCGGTGTGCAGCCCTTGTTGGCCAAACCCCGGCAGCGGATCGCGTCCGGCAAAATTTTGCAGTTGAAAGGCTCGGCGCAGGATGTGGTGAATCGCCGCCAACAATTTCGGATGCGTGTACACGCCATCGAATGCGGCGTCTTTGCGAATCAAATCGGCAGGGTGACGAGTGCCAGTTTGCCTGGCGATTGTTTCCGACGGTTCATCGGCTTCAAACGCCGTTCGCAACCTTGCCAGCCAACCAGCATCCATCACGTTCGACAGCACGATGAACCCCAACCGATCAATCTGATCTTTTTCATCAGCGGAAAGCGTCGTTTCGGTCACGTCGCATTGCCGCAGCACGTCTTCAATTTCGATTGTTGCTCCGGGCATTGTCTCTTTGGAAAAGTATCAAAACGCAATCAGCGAATCTTGATCGTCGAACAGGTTCACAGGTTCGCCGATTATCTCAACGCGGTCTTTGACTTCAGCCAGTGCCGCTGGCGAGACGTACAGCTCGCTGACGTGCAGTGTGTCTTTGATGCGGACGATCTTTTTCGGTTTGTGCGGATCGTGGCTGGCGCGAATGCCCCAATCGAACGCCTGGCGGTCTGTGGCGGCGACAATCGGCAGCATGAAGTGTTCAAAAAATCCGCTGGTGACTCCGTTTTTGTAGGTCGCGTCCCAATCAATTTTGTCTCGCAACCGCCGCGTCGTGACATCGGCCAAGCCTATGCCGCAGGCGTTGCCGTGCGAAACGTCTGTCAGGTCTGTGATGATGATGACTTTGACGCTGGGCGATTCGGAACTCTGCGCTCCGCGAATTCGCATGCGGCCAATGACGTTCGGATCCATTCCCGAACCGCTGATGTTTTTGCCGATCTGATCCACCACCAGCACGTCAATTTCTTCCAGCGGCAAACGCGGCATCATCTGTTTGGCCGTGTTCAGCAACTGTGGTTCGCGCGCGACGATTTCCGCCGGAGTCAGAGCTTCGATAATGGCGGTTTCGTCATAAGCATTTTCGACAATGCCCACGCCGAGCACGACTTTGCCGGTCGCCAAAATCCGTTTTCCGGCTTCGGGCATCAGCGTCTTCAAACCGTAAACTCCGTAACGGTGAATTTCCGAAGCCAGCCGTTCTTTGCCCAAACCGATGATGCTCATTTTGATCAAACCGCTTTCGTAATCTCCGTGAAAAGCCGTGTGTGGTTTGATGCGATTGACCAAAATCACGCCGTCGGATTCGTAAGCGTGCTTGTCCATAAACAACGGCAGTTCCAGACTGCCACGATCAATCTCAACAACTTCCATCGAAGAGCGAATCGGGCAACCCATCGCCTCTGCTGTAATGCCGTACGAAGCCAGAATCTCGCGCTGCCCTTCGCCTGTAGCTCCGCCGTGACTGCCCATCGCCGGAACGATGAACGGCTCGGCTCCCTGGGCTTTGACAGCATCAGCCACTGCTTTGGTGATGCGTGCGATGTTGGCGATACCTCGGCTGCCCGCAGCAATGGCGATGCGCGCTCCGGGTTTGAAGCGGACTTTGCTGGGATGAATTTGCTCGGCGACGGTTTGTTCGATGTCGGCGATGACCTGTCGCTCAAATTGCTGGCGGATTTTGGTGAAGAGATAGTTGTTCATGTCAGATTCAAGCGATGAGCGGATGTTGCAAGGTTGGAAGAGATAGAGACTGTCTTTACTTTACGCGGTTGCAAGCTGCGACAAGCTTTCAAAATAGCGACGGTGAGTTCGCCGCAATGCCGCTTCCGTAGCCGCCTCCAAAATAATGACCTCGTGTTCTATGCCAAGACGATTTAACTTAAGTTCCAACTCAAATCGAGCCGCTTCTGCTTTTCGGCGATCAAGCTCGTTGAATGATTCAAAGGTCACGATCTCGCCAAGGTTACGATTATATTCGATCAGGAAAATCATTTTTTACCTCGTTGGTTTTCTAGGCGAGTAATGCCATCACGTAGCCTCGCCTCTATATTCGGCCTGTTTACAGAAGCCCACTCTTTAAGCTGATCTTCAGTTTCGCCCGATTCAATTGTGATAACAAGGTCAGATACGGTTTCAAGTAGTTCTCTGCTTTTCTCGTCTCCACCACCATATTTTATTGCTGGGCCTTCAACGTCAGAAAGCTTTTCAGAAAATTCAGCCCAAAGTTGTTGCAGTCCTGTACGAACCTGAACCTCAATCAATTTTGTTCCGTAACGCACCACGACGTGAACAGCACGATAGCCGTGACTGGGTTTTTGGCGGCGATCAACGATGGTTACATCTTCAAAAAGCCCACTGAGTGATTTTACGACTTCGTCCTGGCTTGCAATGTCCGCCACAATGATTCGACAGCCTGCAATGTCTTGAATTTGAGTGAGGCGGATGCTTTCTCTCCGAAGCTTTTCGGCGATGGAAGGAGTTGATTTCGCAGGGCGTCCTGTCGGTGCCAGCGATAGTTCCTTTCTGATTGCCTCGACGACAGCTTCGTAGGCCTCGGAATATGAGCGGCGATATTGGTCAAGCATCCCCAAGTCATCTTCGCTGATGTTTCCTTTCTTCAGCCTGTCGCCTAGACGGTCAATTTGAGATTTCGAAATTTCTTCAACCATATATCGTCTTTGAAAGTGTCAGAAGAAATGACATCCAGTTCATTTTCCGCTTCGCTCTTTCTGAAGCTGGTCGTTATAGCCTTTTTCAAATCCGGCGATGTAATTGCGAAAGCCTTCGGGGTCAATAAAAGGGTTGGCCTTGGGATCGGCTTTCATGCGCGCTACCTTCGCTTCCATATCAAAAAACGGAGCGTGGGGGCCCAAAAACACATCGCAGGGAAGCGACTTCAATTTCTGAAACGACCGGGCATAAGCATCGGCAATCGTTGGCCACGTTGGATTGTTGACCATCTTGACGCCGGGATTGATGGACATGCTGGGCGCGAACAACACTTCATACTTTTTGCCGTTTTCTTCGACCGTCATTGACCAGGCGGTGTTGCCTTCGGTGTGGCCGGGCGTCAGGTGAGCCTTCAAGGCGATGCTGCCCAGCCGGACGATTTCCCCGTCTTTGATGATTCGATCCACTTTAACCGGTTTGTATGAACCGATCGGATGAAAGCCTTTGGCTCCGCCGCTTTCCAGCGCCAGCGCGTCCGCCGCCGAAGCGACGACTTGCGCGCCGGTGGCGGCTTTCATATCTGCGTGACCGGCGACGTGATCGAAATGCGCGTGGCTGGACAAAATCAGCCTGACGTATTTCAGCTTGTAACCGAGCGATTCGATGTTGGCGCGAATGATCGGCGCGGATTCCTGCATGGCGGTGTCAATCAGCACGTATCCGGCGGGCGAGGTAATCAGGAAACAGGCCAGATTGTTCGTGCCGACGTAATAAATGTTGCCGATGATGCGAAACGGTTTGAACGGTTGATTCCAATCGTCAAACGGTTTTTGGGTTTGTGTTTGAGCCGAAATGGACACGAGCGTCAGCCACATGAAGGCGACCGGGACGAAAAGTTTCCGCCAATTCATGGATGCTCCTTTCTGAAGCGAAAGCGGGTTGGACAACGTTTTTGTTTGCGGAGCCGCGATTATGAATGATGGGTCTGGTTCTTTTCCAGTTATTGGTGATTAAACTGAATCAAGTCCCACAGATTTCCGTACAAATCTTCAAAGACGGCGACGGTTCCGTAACTTTCTTCCTTCGGTTCGCGGACAAAGCGGATGCCGAGCGAAACCATTTCGCGGTAATCGCGCCAGAAATTGTCGGTTCGCAAAAACAGAAAGACACGCCCACCGGATTGGCGACCGACGAAGGCATCCTGTTCCGGCGTAGCGGCTCGCGCCAGCAGCAACGTCGTTTCGCTCGATCCCGGCGGAGCCACAGTCACCCAGCGTTTGTCTTGTGCGGGTTGGTATGTGTCTTCGACCAACGTGAAGTGAAGTTTGCGCGTGTAAAACTCTATGGCTTCGTCGTAATCTCGAACGACCAGCGCGATGTGAGCAATGGATTGTTTCATGTTCAAAAAATGATGATTGTCGTCTGGTGGATTGATCCAACCTTACTTGAGCAAACACTGCCAGAGAATCTACATTGGAAACACGCGGGCAGCAAATTTTGCTACGCGCTTTACGATTAGCGCCCACTCTCGAAAAATCGGACAATCGAATGAAGTTTGAAACTGCCGCTGTTTCAGGCTCGTCAATGCCAGCGAGAGCCTAAACAGATTGCTGACGAATCGGGATTGAAGAATCCCTGTGATGACGCTTTCAACTCACAACGCTTATGAAACGAAGAAAATTTATTCAAACACTCGCCGTCACGCCTGCTGCGGCCTTGCCGATAGTTTCCGAATCAAACGCAGAAACTCCGGTTGTCGCGCAGCGTCCGCAAGAAGAAGCACCGAAGCTGGAAACGGCTTCGCTGGATGCCGCAGGCGAAACGATGCCTCGCTTTTTCAGCGCCGCGCAATTGGCCGCGCTGAAAAAGTTGAGCAACATCATCCTGCCTCCGCTGAATAGCATGCCGGGCGCGCTCGATGCCGGAGCGCCGGAGTTCCTAGATTTCCTGATCGGCAAATCAACCGCCGAGCGCAGGCAGATTTACACCGCTGGCTTGAACACGCTGAACGCGCAGGCAACGAAGCGGTTCGGCAAAGCTTTTGCCGACGTAACCGACGCGCAAGCGGCAGAATTGCTCGCACCATTGAAACAGCCTTGGACGTACGAACCTCCGGCAGACCCGTTTGCGCGCTTCCTGCGCGAGGCCAAGCAAGACATTCGCAACGCGACAATCAATTCGCGCGAATATGTGACGGCAGGCTCCAGCGGCGGACGGCGCGGCGGCGGCGTCGGGCAATATTGGTATCCGATTGATTAGGCGAGCGGCGGCGTGGTCTTCGTCCCAGCGGGACGGTTGAGTTTAGGCAGGTCGTTTACGGCCTGCAACGGATGCCACCCAGATCATCTCGTCGCGTAGCGACGATTGAAATCTCGCGGGCATTTTCAACCGTCGCTACGCGACGCGGTCAAATTTTCATTTCCGCATGCAGGCCGTAAACGACCTGCCTAAATTCAGATGCCGCGATGCGGCATTGGCGGACTCAAACTTCAAAATCGAATCTCATGGCTGAAAAAGAATACGACGTTTTGATTGTCGGCTCTGGCGCTTCCGGAGGCATGGCGGCATACAGTCTGACGCAAAAAGGCTTGAAGTGTTTGCTGCTCGAAGCAGGCGCGCTGGTGGATTTCCAGCGCCAGCGCGGCTTGAAACCTGTTTACGAATTGCCGTATCGCGGCTTCGGCAAACCGGGCAGATTGCCGCATGTCGTTCAGGCCAACGAATTCAACGCCAATCAATGGGTAGATGAACAACAGGTTCCTTACACGCACGATCCGAAATCGCCTTACAACTGGGTGCGCGTGCGAATGGTCGGCGGCAAATCGCTGTTTTGGGCGCGAATGTCGTACCGGCTGAGCGATTACGAATTCAAAGCCAAAGACCACGATGGATTCGGCGACAACTGGCCGATCAGTTACGCGGAGCTTGCGCCGTTTTACGACCGCGTAGACCCCATCTTTCGCGTTTCGGGACGCAAAGAAGGTTTGCCACAATTGCCCGACAGCCAGTTTATCGAAGACAAATCGCCCGACGGCGCGGCGCTGGAACGCATCGGCACCGCCGGAAAATCGCGCGGCATGACCGTGACGAAGATTCGCCGTTCGCTGGGCGATGGGCAGTTCGCCAGTTCGTTCAACTTGCTGCTGCCTGCCGCGCAAGCTACTGGCAATTTGACCATCGTGCCGAACGCCGTCGTCCGCGAAATCACTACGGACAAGGCAACCGGCAAAGCCAACGGCGTCAGTTTTGTAGATCGGCAATCAGGCCGCGAACTCCACGCCAAAGCCAAAGTCGTTGTGTTGGGAGCTTCGTGTTTGGAAAGCACGCGCATTTTGCTCAATTCCAAAATCGCCAATTCCAGCGGAGTTCTTGGGCATTACCTGCACGATCAGTTTTACATCTCGAACGGCGTGATGGGCGTCATGCCCGAAGCCAAAGACGGCAAAGCTCCACGCGGACTTGTCGCCGGAGCGGGTTACATTCCGCGCTTCCGCAACTTGAAAGACCCGAAAACAAAAGCCAAAAACTTCCTGCGCGGATACGCCTGTGATCTGTATCCGGGCGCGACGCCTGACGCCAAACTCTTTCCTGCCTGGGGCGCGGAGCTCCAAAAACAACTCGACACTTTTCGCGGAGCAGGCATCGGCACAACGATCATGGGCGAAGTCCTGCCGCGTTTTGAAAACTTCGTGAAGCTCGATCCGACGGTGAAAGACGCCTGGGGCATTTCGGTTTTGAACTTCCAATGCCGTTACACCGACAACGAATTCAACATGGCCAAAGACGCCGTAGACACCATCAGTCAGGTATTCAAAGACGCAGGCTTTGAAGTCTTGAACGCCAACGACAAGATGCACCCGCCCGGTTACAGCATTCACGAACTCGGCACCTGCCGGATGGGCGACAATCCAAAAAACAGCGTGCTGAACAAATGGAATCAAAGCCACGACGTGAAAAACCTGTTCGTCATGGACGGCAGCAGCTTCGTCACCAGCGGCACGCAAAATCCGACGCTGACGATTCTGGCCTTGGCGATGCGGGCGTCGGAGTATTTAGCGGAGCAGGCGGGCAAAGGAGCGTTGTAACAACGCGCAAATGGAGTTAAGCGATGAGTGATAGCGACTATCAACGTGTTGTCGAGCGCATCTTGGAAAGTGTGGCGAATCCGACGATTTCCACAGATACAGGACTGGAAGCTGCGCAGCAATTCGGAGAGATGGCTACGCGGGAAGAAATCGAATGGGCACTGGCGGGTGGAATTGCGATGCACCTGTATGGCAGCCCGCGCCTGACCAAAGACGTGGATATTATTGCGTCGAATCATTTATCGCTGACGCCGCAGCATTCGCTGAGTTTTGGTGGCAGCAGCTACAACTTGCAAGTCGGCAAATACAACGTGCAGATTGATTGGATCGTACGAAGTGATGGGTATCGAGAGTTGTATCGAAATGCGTTGAAAGAAGCGATTCGTCTGCCCAATGGATTGCGCGTTGTGACGGCTGAATGGTTGGTCATCCTGAAATTCAATGCGGGGCGGCAAAAAGATTTGGACGACATTGTCTTTCTGCTCAAACAGGAAAAGCTCGTAGATCGTTCCGCCGTCAAACAAAAAGTCATTGAAAATCTGGGCGACGGTGGTTGGCTGGCGATGATGGCCGGATTTCGGCGCTTATGCGATTTGGCCGATGGAAATACGAAAGAACCGAGCAAGTATTACGACCAGCAGTAATCGAAATTTCTCTATGCAAAAAGAAACCAAAGAATATGACGTGTTGGTTGTTGGTTCCGGCGCTTCGGGCGGAATGGCGGCGTACATCCTGACGCAAAAAGGCGCGAAGGTTTTGTTGCTGGACGCCGGGCCTCTGGTGGATTTCAATCATCAGCGCACGATGAAGCCCGTTTACGAATTGCCGTATCGCGACTTGGGCAAGCCGGGCAGGTTGTCGCTGGTGTATCAGGCGACCGAATTCAACGCCCATCAGTGGGTAGACTTCGATCAGGTTCCGTATACCTTCAGCACGAAAATTCCCTACAGTTGGGCGCGCATTCGTATGATCGGCGGCAAGGTGAATTTCTGGGGGCGGATGTCTTATCGGCTGAGCGATTACGAATTCAAAGCCAAAGACCACGACGGATACGGTGACAACTGGCCGATCAGTTACGCAGAGCTTGCGCCGTTTTATGACCGCGCCGAAACCATTTTTCGCGTCTCTGGCCGCAAGGAAGGTTTGCCGCAACTGCCTGACGGAATTTTTGTGGAAGACAAATCGCCCGATGGCAGCGTGATTGAACGCATCAACAAAACTGGAGCATCGCGCGGCATGCGAATCACGAAAATTCGGCGCGCGCTTGGCGATGGACAGTTCGCCAGTTCGGCGAATCTGTTGCTGCCTACGGCTCAGGCTACGGGAAATCTGACCATCGTGCCGAATGCCGTCGTTCGCAACGTGACGTTGGACAAGAAAACCGGCAAAGCCAACGGCGTCAATTTCGCGGATCGTCAATCAGGCCGAGAGCTTCACGCCAAAGCCAAAGTCGTTGTGCTGGGTGCTTCGGCTCTGGAAAGCACGCGCATTTTGCTGAACTCCGGCATAGCCAATTCCAGCGGCGTTTTGGGGCATTACTGGCACGATCAGTTTTACATTCCCGGCGGTGTTTACGGCGTCATCCCCGAAGCCAAAAACGGCAAATCGTCGCGCGGTTTGAGCGGTTCTGGCGTGCTGGTTCGTTTCCGAAATCTGAAAACCAAAGAGAAAAACTTTCTGCGCGGTTACGCTTGCGATGTCAATCCGGGCGGAACGCCGGATGCGAAATACTTTCCGATGTGGGGCGCGGAACTCGAAGACGCCATCAACAACCATCGCAACGCGGGCATCGGCACGACGATCATGGGCGAAACGCTGGCGCGCTATGAACACCACGTCAAACTCGATCCCAAAGTGACAGACGCTTGGGGCATTCCGGTGCTCAACTTCAACATCAAGTACACCGACAACGAACACAACATGGCCAAAGACGCCGTGGATACGATCAGTCAGTTGTTCCAGGACAGCGGAATGGAAGTGCTGCACCGCAATCCGGTTATGAACAATCCTGGTCGCAGCATGCACGAACTCGGCACGTGTCGAATGGGCGACGATCCGAAAACCAGCGTGCTGAACAAATGGAATCAAAGCCACGACGTGAAAAATTTGTTTGTCGTGGATGGCAGCAGTTTCGTCAGCGGCGGCGCGCAAAATCCTACGCTGACGATTCTGGCGCTGGCGATGCGCGCGTCAGAATATCTGGCTGAGCAAATGCGAAAAGGAGAGTTGTGAAGCGATTGGGTCAAATCGGAAAAGCATTTCACCGCAGAGGCGCAAAGAACGCTGAGGAAGCGCAGAGAGAGGCGCCCAATCTCTGCGCCGCCTCTGCGAACCTTTGTGCCTCTGCGGTTGAAAAAGGTTTCGGCAGCTTGATGCCTAAGTTTGTTCGGCTTGGGATAGTGTTGGTTGTTAGTGTTCTTGGGCTGGCCGCGCAAACCGAAAAGCTGCCCGGCCCCGAACAGCCGATTCCCTTCAGTCACAAGCTGCACGTCGGCGGGCAAGGATTGAAGTGCGCGACCTGTCATAAAAACCCTGATCCCGGCGAACGAATGGGACTGGCTTCGGCGGCGATGTGCATGCAATGTCACGAAGAAGTGAAAACCGACAGCCTGGCGATTCAAAAGCTGGCCGGATTTGCCAAAGACAAACGCGAGATCAAATGGCGGCGCGTGTATGAAATTCCCAGCTATGTGTTTTTCAGCCATCGCGTGCATTTGGAAGCGGGCAGCACGTGCGTGACTTGCCACGGCGAAGTCAAAGAACTGGAACAGATGTACAAGGCGAAAGAAATCAACATGGCCAGTTGCATGAACTGCCATCAGGCGAACAAAGCCAGTACGGATTGCAACTACTGCCACGAGAAGATGAACTGAATGCAAACAATCAACTTCAGAACAGGAGACAAGATGAACTCAATGAACGCACTCTCCCGCCGGTCATTTCTGAACCTGGCGGGTGCGGCTTCGGCTTCGATTGCACTTGGCACGATTCCGACTTTTGCCGCGAAAAAACTTCCAATCGGAATTGAGCTTTATGCCGTGCGCGACGAACTTCAAAAAGACCTGATGGGCACGGTTCGCGCCGTAGCCAAGCTTGGTTACGAAGTCGTCGAGTTTTATTCGCCTTACACACAATGGACTACGGAATACGCCAAAGAAGTTCGCAAGCTGCTCGACGAACTGAAGATCAAATGTCTTTCCACACACAACAGCGCCAACGTCTTCACGCCGGAAAACCTGCCGAAGGCGATTGAGTTGAACCAGATCATCGGCTCGAAGACTTTGGTGATGGCCAGCGCCGGGCGCGTCGAAGGCGGTTTGGACGGATGGAAAGGCGTTGCCGCCAAGCTGACCGCCGCGCAAGAGAAATTGAAACCGCTCGGCATGCGCGCCGGATTCCACAACCACAAAACGGAATTCATGCCGATTGACGGCAAACGCCCGATGGACATTCTGGCGGCCAACACGCCGAAAGACGTGACACTGCAATTCGATGTCGGCACGGCGGTCGAAGCTGGCGCGGATTGCATCGCCTGGATCAAGGCCAATCCCGGACGCATTCGTTCGCTGCATTTGAAAGACTGGACAGGCGCGGCGGGCAAACCGGACAAAGGCTACCGAGTGCTGTTCGGCGAAGGCGACGCTCCATGGAAAGAAATTTTCAAAGCCGCCGAAGCCAAAGGCGGCGCGGAGTATTACCTGATGGAACAGGAAGGCAGCCGCTTCGGTTCGCTGGAAACAGCGGAAAAATGCTTGGCGACTTACAAGAAAATGCGGGCTTAAACGCTAACGATAAGTGAGAGATGATGACTTACCGAAAGAAACTCTTGCTAAAGGTCGTTGCGGGCTTGGTTGGAATCGCGGCTGCGATTGCGCTGGTATTGAGTGTGCCGCAGCCGTTTTTCGATTCCTCTGTCAGCGCAAAAAATCTGACGCTTTATTCCGACCAGCCGTTTGCAACGGAAGCAGGGCAGCGCGTTTTGCAACAGGTCGAAGCCAAGCTGGCGACTTCACCGTTGTATTTGGCGGAGCAAAAACATCAGGTCTTTGTCTGCAATGCTCGCTGGCGGCAACGGATTTTCTTCACGTATGTCTATGGCGCGGGCGGCGTCAATTATTACCCGTTGACCACCAACGTCTTTCTGCGCGATTCCATAATCGAAGAAAACTGTTTGATCGGGCCAAAGGGCAGTCGTGTGCCGGGCGAACGCACTTTGGATTACTTCATCGCGCACGAAATCACGCACACTCTGACCGGCCAGGCTGTCGGCGGAATTGCCTATCACCGTTTGCCGCAATGGAAACGCGAAGGTTACGCCGATTACGTCGGCAAAGGCGCGGCGTTCAATTATGACGAAGCTCGAAAGGCGTTTCTGGCCAATGATCCCAAAATGGATTGGGCGAAATCAGGGTTGTACTGGCGCTTTCATTTGCTGGTGGCTCACTTGCTGGACAAACAGCATTGGGAGGTAAACCGATTACTGACGGAACCGATTGAACAATCCGCAGTCGAAGAAATGATCCGCGCCGAACAACCGTAAGTCATTTACTGAAAAGGAATGAGGACATGAAAAAATTGACGATCTGCTTGTTCGTTTTGGCAATGCTGGGACTGACTGCCTTTGCCCAAACTCCAACGCAACAACCACCTGCTGCCCAACAACCGCCAAGAGGTGGTGGCCCTCCGCCGATGCCGCCGGGGCCGAATCCGAATTCGCAGTATCGGTTGGGGCCGGATTCGCTGCCGCAAGAAGGCGTCCCGAAAGGTGAAATCCGTGGCCCGTTCACGCTGCTCAGCACCAGCGGAGCTTATCCCGGCACTCAGCACACTTATTGGATTTACGTTCCGGCGCAATATGACAAAGACGTTCCGGCGGCCTTGATGGTTTTTCAGGACGGCCATGCGTTTATGCACCCTGAAGGCGACATTCGCGCGCAGAACGTCATGGACAATTTGATTTATCGCCGCGAAATCCCTGTCATGATCGGAGTCTTCATCAATCCAGGACGCACGCCCGAACAGCCCGAACCGAATGCGCAGGAATGGGGCGACCGCACTGTCAACCGCCCGATTGAATACAATTCGCTGGATGATCGTTACGCCCGCGTCATTACCGAAGAACTGCTGCCCGCGCTGAGCAAGGATTACAACATTTCCAAAGACCCGGAAATGCGCGGCATTGGCGGATCGAGTTCCGGCGCGATTGCGGCCTTCACCGTCGCCTGGGAACGCCCGAACCACTTCCGCAAAGTGCTGAGCAACGTCGGCAGCTTCGTCAATTTGCGCGGCGGCCATGTCTATCCCGAAAAGGTGCTGGAAAGCGAAAAGAAACCGATTCGCGTTTACCTCTGCGATGGCCGCAACGACAATCGCGGTTTAAGACGTGACGGTACGTATGACCAAACGCGCGACTGGTTTTATCAGAACGTCCGGCTGATGAAGGCGCTGACGCAGAAAGGCTACGATGTGAATTATTCGTGGAGCATGAATCTGCACGGGCAAAAGTATGGCGGCATGATCATGCCGGAAATGATGCGCTGGCTGTGGCGTGACGGGCCGGTTTCCACGGATGTAAAGGATTGGGGCGAACGCTCGTTCCGCCAACCGCCTGCAAAGAAAAACTGAAACGATCAACAGGCTGAAAAGAACATTTCAATTGAGGTGAGCCAGCAATGAATCAACTATCCCCTGCGCGAATTATGGAAGTTGGCATGGCGTTCTGGCCGGCAAAAGTGCTGCTTTCTGCGGTGGAACTTGGGCTATTTACGACGCTGAGCACGAGCGCGTTGACAGGCGCAGAACTGCAAACGGCGCTGGGTTTGCATCCGCGCGCGAACCCCGATTTTTTCGATACGCTTGTGGCGCTTCGCTTTCTGGAACGTGATGGCGATGGCACGGAATCGCGCTATCGCAACACGCCAGAAACGGCGATGTTCCTGGATAAAAACAGCCCGCAGTTCATGGGAGGCTTTCTGGAAATGGCCAATGCCCGGCTATATCCCTTCTGGGGCGATCTGACCGAAGGGCTTCGTACCGGCAAGCCGCAGAATGAGATCAAACTGACTGGCGCGCCCGTGTTCGCGGAACTGTACAGCAAGCCGGAACGGCTTGAGCAGTTTATGGACGCAATGAACTGAACTTACCGCCAAAATTGCACTTTGTTGCACGACCGCACGACGTTTGAAGATTGGCCGGAGCCGGAACGTAAACGGCATTTGCTGAGGCTGTGGCTCACCTCCCCGCAAGCTCGCCCATTGCCCACGGTGTTTGCAGAGCGATACGGCTCTGTGATTCCCGGCGACCGAGGAGGCGTGACATCCCAAAATGCCAAGCTCGTAGCTCCGATGGATGCTGAGTAACGATTGATTTCGTGGCCGCTACTGAACGCAACGAACCATTGCCCAAACGCCCTGCGGTTGCCGAATACGCAGGCAAACAACCTACGCTGGCCGGAGTTGACCAGATCAACGTCGAAATTCCGCGCAGTTTGATCGGCAAAGGTGAAACCGATGTGTTGGTTACGATTCGAGCCAATCCGTACTTCGGTTTCGATTTCAGCGCCAATCGCGTTCAGATTGTTGTGAAATGAAATCTGAATGCTTGTGAAGTTCAAAGGCGTGCTTCCGGTTGAGAAGCGCGCCTTTTCAATATCAACGCAACGAAGTTGCTAAGCCAGATTTTTTGGGTTGGGCTGTTTTGGCAAGAGCCGACTTGGCCAACGCGATTTCGCACAGCGGTTGATTGAGTTTCAATTCCACCGGCGGATCATTCGGCTGGTTGCGATTGTTGTCGGAATTGTCAAGATAAGCGGAGACTTCGATGCGTGTGCCGCGCGGAAGCTGAACAGGAGTTTTGAAAAAGTAAGTCGGTTGCCAGTCGTAACGATAGTCGCGCGCGACGATCAGAACTTCGATGGAACCGTCCGGGCGGATGGCTTTGGCTTCGACCGATTTGGCGAACGGGAACAGCAATGGGCGAATCGAAATGGCTTCGGTTGGTTGTGCGACAAGCATCGAAGCTTTGACCAGATGATTTTCAGCGTTGGCCGGAATCGTGACTGACGCAGCAGCAATGGCTTCGGTGCGTAAAGTTTTTGGCGTGGCTTCTTTGGCAAAATACAGCGCCACGCGACTGCGGTCGGTCGCGGCTTCGCCGGAGTTGCGATAACGAATCTGCACAACAATCTGCTCTCCGGCGTTGAGTTTTCGTCCGATACCTGCGGGCAAACGAGTCGCTGTTTGACCCGGAACCCACGCGCCGAGAGTTTCTCCCACCATTTCGCAAGCAGACATTTTGACGGTTGGCGGAATCGGTTTCGTGCTGCGAAGGTGGAACGACGCGCTGTGAACAACGGCCCCGTTGCCGGGCTGAAAATCAATCGCCGTCAGCCAACGGTCGGTTTTCAGGTTTGTCGGCAAAACAGCACACCTAGTTTCGTTGTCGCCTTCGGCTGCCAGTTTCACTTCTTCAGATTGCAAAACCAAATCCGGTTCGCCCAGCGACCAATCTTTTCCATCAATCAAATGCTCGATTTCGTGTTTTGGGTAATCTTTGATGTCGCCACGCGGAGCGCCGCCTTCGATCCACGACACCAGCAATTCGGTGTCGCGCTGAGTCAGCAGGTAATCGTGCTGAAAACGTCCGTAACCTTTGACGGCTTGAAACGGCATCATCCGTTTTTCCAACACTTCTTCTTTGATGGCTTTGGCCCAGGGGCGCGCTTCTTCGTAAGTCGTCAACGGAATGTCTGCTTTGATCTTGTTTGGCGCGTGGCAGCCCAGGCAGTTGCGTTCCAGAATGCGAATGATTTCTTTGTTGAACATCACTTTGGTGGTGATGGGTTCATGAGCGCTGCCGGTTCGAGCGAAGGGAAAAAATACGGCAAAAACGAAAACGGCGATTGCGATAAGGCGACGATTGAACATAGCAGGTTTCAGGTTTCAGAAAATGCCGAACATCGAAGTGATTGCGGGCAAAACCAATCCGGCGACAACCAGAATGACCAGCGCCCAGATGACGGTTTGAACGAACTTTTGATTTCTCATTGGCTGTCTCCTTGTTGCGCTGCTTCTTTAACTAGGCGCTTCAGTTCAGAGGAATCTGTTGCCTGCTGTGGATGACGGCGATGACTTCAATTTGCTCCGGGCGGATGTGATACAGAATGCGGTACTGATTTTCGATGAGTTCACGAATTTGCGGCCTTCCATATTCAGGCACGATTCGCCCCGAAAGTGGGAAGGCCGCAATTTGTTTGGAACGATTAGTGATTCGATCTACCAGATAAACAGCGTATTGAGGCGAAGTTTACGCCAGATAATCGTGAATAGCCTGAAGGTGCTCCACTGCGCTTTCTGCCCATACAACAATCATCTTGTCAGGCCGAACCTTTCGCGTACGTCTTCGACTCTTAGCGTTCGGCCTGCTTCGCAATCGGCCAGACCGGTTTCAATCGCCTGACGAACGTAAATCTGATACATCAGGTCTTCCCACGAAGAATCATCCGGCAGTCGTTCAACCAACTGCCGGGCTTCTTCTCTGATTCCAGCCTGGCTTGTCGAAGTTACCGTGGCGTTCATAAAAACTCTCGCTTATTTTTCCGTGCTGGTGATGGCCGCCGGTTTGTCTGCCGGTTTCCCCGGAGTCGAACCGTCGTTGTAATAGCTCAACCAGCCGATCATCATTTCTTCCCAAGTTTGATCGCCCCAGCGAACGGCTTTGGTCGGATCGGGGTTGAATTTGTTCGCCGTCGAATTGTCGTAATGCGCGGTGCATTCGATCTTGGTTCCTTTCGGAATGGCGACCGGCGATTTCGGCACATAGTAAGTTTGCCAGTTGAAATCGTACTTCGGCACGCTCAACAAAACCTTCGATGTGCCGTCGGGGAAGTGCGCTTTGACTTCAAAATCTTTGCCACGCAAATGCATGTGCGGCATGAAGCTGGTGATGTGCGACGCTTCGTTGAAGGTGTATGTGGATTTCACTTCGTGGTTGTTGGCTCCCGCCGGAATTTCAAATCCGGTGTTCAGCACGGGGCGCGTCAGCACTTGATGTTTCGGCGGTTCTTTGGCGTATTTCAAACCGATGGTGGTGATGTCTGTGACCGGTTTGCCTGCAGGAGTGTAGTGCATCTGGAATTGCAGCACCGCGCCCGCCGGAATTTTCTTGGCATAACCTTCCGGAAATATCGTCGGCTGTTCGCCCGGAGCGAATCCGGCCAACAGGTTGCCATCGGTGCGCGATGGGTTTTTCGGGTCTTGAATGAAGACAATCACGTGGTGCATGGCTTCGCGGCCAGTGGCGCGAATTTCCGCCGCCGTCACCCAGCGATCTTCTTTGAAATTGGTCGGGACTTTGAAATACAGGTACGGCACAACGCCGTCCGCAGCGATTTTCTGTTCGGGAATCGAAAACATCTCATCCGGTTTGCCGATGTTCCAGCCAAGCTCGAATTTGGGCGCAGGCGGCAAATCTTTGGCGTCGCCTTCTTTAGCTCCGGCGTCCACCCAGGCGACAACCTTGTCAATGTCGGCTTGCGACAAGCGGCGATCATTCGCCCAATCGCCGTGATTCGGATCGGCGTGCCAGGGAGGCATCACTTTGCCCGCGACCTGTTCTTTGATGGATTTCGCCCAGGGACGAACTTCTTTGTAACTCATCACCGAAAACGGAGCGACTTCGCCGGCGCGATGACATTCGGCGCAGCTTTTGTAAAAGATCGGCGCGATGTCTTTGTTGAAGGTGACTTCTTTGCCAGTGGGCTTGGTTTTGGTTTCGTTGGCGCTGATGGTTGGTTGTGAAAACAACCCAACGGCCAACGCTGCGGATGCAATCGAGATCAAGAACAATTTTCGATTCACTGTGGTATTCCTCTCTGCTGGTTTGGTTTGCGTTTTGATTTTTTGAGAAACGAACGGGGCAGAGCATAATCTCCGCCGATCAAATTTTCTACCTGCTCAAGACATTCGTCGTATTGGAATTACTTGGTTGAAACTCTCACCACTTTATACAAACAGGGCGCGAAATCCCTGCGAAGCTGCCGCAAGTTTTTCGCGCCCTTCTTTCAGTTCAGCCGGTTTTTAGTTGCCGCTACCGGCTGGAGCGTCGGTTTTCTTCTTTGCTTTGATCGTGCGGTTGCCCATTTGAATCGCCGCTTCGATAATTTCGCCTTTTTCGTTGCGGGTGAAGGTCACGAAGTCTTGAATTTCGCGGATGAAGAATTTATCCGCAGCTTCGGGCAGCATTTCGATGCGCGGTTGTCCGGCGATTTCGGCGAACAATTCTCCGCCGACTTGCACAACGTTCAGTTTCATCAACCCGGCGTCGTATTTGCCGACGAACGCCGCCAAGCTTTTGCCGTCCATTCCGGCAATGGCTTTTCGTTCGGGGATGAAATCCATGTACCCGATCAGCATTTCGTCATACGTCGGGTCGCCCCAGCGAACGTCTTTCGTCGGATCGGGGTTGTATTTGTTCTTGGCCGAATTGTTGAACGCCGCCGTGACCTGAATCTTCGTGCCTTTGGGAATGAATTTCGGCTGTTTCAGAGCGTAATTCGTCTGCCAGCCGAAATCGTAATTCGGCACGTTCAACAAAGTTTCGGTTTTGCCGTCGGGGTAAGTCGCTTTGTATTCCATCGCCGCTCCTCGGTAATGCATGTGCGGCATCATCGAATAAATGGTGATGTCTTCTTTCGGTTGCCAGCAAGCCGTCGCTTTGTGCGCTTCGGCTCCGGCGGGAATTTTGAAGAAGATGTTTTCGATGCCGCGCTTAATCATTCGTCGTTTCGGCGGTTGTTTGGCAAAGATCAGCCCGACGGACGAACGGTCTTTCTGTTCCGAACCGGCAACTTTGGAATAGTGAAGCTGGAAAATCAGCGTTGCTCCGGCTGGAATTTTTTTGGCCACACCGGGTTCAAAGATTTCCGGCGGCATTCCCGGAGCATAACCGGCAAGCACGTCGCCCGCGTCGTCTTCGCCAAATTTGCCGTTGCAGCCGTCATCGTTGACCTTGGCGTCCATCTTCACGCGCTGCAGGAAACCTTCGCGGTAAAAGACGGAATTCGGGCCGTCATCTGAAAACATCTTTTGCAATTCTACCTGGCTGAGTGTGGAGAAATCTTTTCCGCCTGGCGGAACCACGAAAGCCAGGATGTGGTGCACGATTTTGCGATTGCCCGGACGCGCTTCTGACATTTGCACGTATTTGTCTTCGGTAAAGTTGGTCGGAATCGCAAAGTATTGATATTCGTCCGGCCCGCTGGCGGCCAGCGTGAATTCTTCGCGCATGCTCAACACCACGTCTGGTTTGCCGATGCGCCAGCCTTCGACAAATTTCGGAGCAGGCGGCAAATCCTTCGTGTTGCCTTCAATGGCCCCGCCATCCACCCACGCGGTGATCGTGTCAACTTCGGCTTTGGTCAAACTAGGATTGTTTTTGAATTCGCCGACGTGCGGATCGGCATGCCACGGAGGCATTTCCCGGCTGACGACTTTTTCTTTGATGGATTTCGCCCACGGACGAACGTCTTTGTAACTCAGCACCGAAAACGGGGCGGTTTCGCCTGCGCGATGACATTCGGCGCAGCTTTTGTAAAAGATCGGCGCCACGTCTTTGGTGAAGGTGACGGCCTTTGGATTGGTTTTGGCGTTTGAAGCCGGAAGCAGTAACAGCGCCCCTGCAATGCACGCAACGGCCAGAACAACGATTCGTGATTTTTTCATAGCCTTCTCCTGATTCATTGATTTTTGGTAACTGCTCAGCCGGTACGGAACGGGAAGCGGTAGCGCCCCGGTTTCTCGTGAGGAGCGAGCTTTGCAAGCATCCCGTCGCCACCGCTCCGGGTTCCGTACCGAGTTTTTGACCCCAGGCTGAGCAGTTACGATTTTTGATTGCCTACAAACCAGAAAGCGGATTGGGAATTCAAAAAACTCCGCAATCCGCATTCTGAAATCCGCAATCGAAAGTTACTGTCCGCTGCCGCCAGCGGTCGCGTCTTTGACTTTCTTGGCGCGGGCGTTGCCGATCAAAGCTTCGACGACTTCGCCTTGAGCGTTTTTGATGATCGTCAAATCGGATTCGGAATTTTGCAGGAAGAACTGCGTTTCCGACATCGGCGTGAAGACCATCTTCGGCTGCATTGGAACCTGCACCGCCAGATTGTTGCCTTCGCGCGTGACCGAAGCCAGAACGCCAGGACGGACTTCGTATTTGCCTGTGTATTTGTCCAGCAGTTCCGGCGCGAGTTTGGCGACGGCGGGCATTTCCGTGACGTAATCAATGAAGCCCATCATCATTTCGTCGTAAGTCGGTTCGCCGTGCCGAACGTCTTTGCTCGGATCGGGATTGAATTTGTTTTTCGCCGAGTTGTCGAAATACCCCGTGACCATCAACCGCGTGCCCGCTGGCAAACGCTTCGGCTGTTTCATCAAATAGTTGGTTTGCCACGCGAAGTCGTAAGCCGGAACGTTCAACAGCACTTCGGATTTTCCATCCGGGTAAAAAGCTTTGTATTCCATCGCTTTGCCGCGCAAATGCATGTGCGGTTCCAGCGCGTAAAGCGTCGTGTCGCGTTTGAACTGGCGGCAAGCCGTCACTTTGTGATTTTCGGCTCCGGCAGGAATCTTGAAGAAAATGTTGGCGACCGAATTGGTGCTGACGAGACGCTGCGGAGCTTCTTTGGCAAAGACCAGCCCGATCATCGAACGATCTTTTTCGACCTGAGAGTTGCCAAGCGTTTGGTTGGAGTAATGAATCTGGAAACGAATGGTCGCGCCCGCCGGAATTTTGCGCGCCGTTCCCGGAGCGTAAATGTCAGGGTTTCGTCCCGGAGCGTACCCCACCAGCATGTTGTCTCCGCCTCCGCGCCGAGCGTTCGGGCCGCAGCCGTCGTCTTCCACCGGTTGATCGGCTTTCATTCGCATCAGGAAACCATCGCGGTAAAACGGCGAATTTTTCAGCGCCATTTCCATCATTTTTTGACGTTGTTCAGGATTGCCAGCCATTGTCGGAGCGCCTTTCGGCACGATGAAGGCGATGATGTGATGGACGATTTTGCGATTGCCGGGACGGGCTTCGGCCATTGAAATGTAGCGGTCTTCGGTGAAGTTCGTCGGCACGTCGAAGTATTGATATTCATCCGCGCCGGGTTTGTAGCTGTACTCTTCGGGAATCTGGACAACCAGATCGGGCGTTGAAATGCCCCAGCCTTCAGTGAATTTCGGAGCGGGCGGCAAATCTTTCGGATTGCCTTCCGCTGCGCCGCCGTCCACCCAAGCGACGATGGTGTCAATTTCCGCCTGCGTCAGCGAAGGATTGTTTTTGAAATCGCCAAAATGCGGATCAGCGTGCCAGGGCGGCATGACTCGATTGACGACTTTTTCTTTGATGGATTTCGCCCATGGACGAACGTCTTTGTAATTCATCGTCGAAAACGGCGCGCTTTCGCCCGGACGATGACATTCGGCGCAGTTCTTATTGAAGATCGGCGCGATGTCTTTAGAAAAGGTGACGTTCTTGGCGTTTTTGGTTTTGGTGGTATCGGCCTGAGTCGTGGCGATAAATGCCAAACCGACGATCAGACTTAAAGTGATGGCGGCGACGAACGAAGAAATTCTTTTGATCCGCATGTTCTCTTTGCTCCCTCTCTGCGATGGTTGGAATGTTGAATCCGTAGGCACTAAACCCGCGATTGCGTCGCGGAATTTACGGGCAAAACCTGCCCGCGTCAACCAATTTGCCCTAAGCATTTCAACGACTTCCAGACTTTTTTACGGTTCAATTCGGGTAATTAGTTGACCGGTCAGACAGATAACCGCTCGGCAGTGAATGAACGCTCAATCATTTTTTCTTTGCCAGTCAGTGCCGGTGACGGTTGTCAGGTTTCAGCGACGTTGAGTCTTACGAAAAAAGTTCGGGCTGAGGATGCGGATTTTTTGGGTACGCACGCGCCCTCGCGTGCGACACGAGCATTTACGACACTGACTTCAAAAATCCCAACAGCGCCTCGGTGACTTCGGCAGGTCGTTCGATCTGTACCCAATGGCCTGCGCCTTCGATCATGACTTTGCCGCGCAGGTCAGCCATCCATTTGTCCATGCGTTGGACGGTGTCGCCTCCGGCAAATTTCAGCACAGGGTCTTTGGTTCCGGCGATGAAAAACGCAGGCTGTTTGATCTGGCCTGTTTCCACGCGATCCAGTTGCGGCGTCAGTTCGACGTTGCGGTCAATGTTGCGATACCAATTGATCGGCCCGCGAAAGCCGCTCTGTTCGTACTGAGCGACGTAATAATCCATGTCTTCCGCATTCAGCCAAGAGGGCAGCCCCGACGGCAATTGTTCGGGATCAGGCAAGCCGTCCAGAAACTTTGCCGAAGCAGGCTTTTTGCTGAGCCGAAATCCCGACGGAAAATCGCCCGAACCGGAGTAATAAATCATCCGCAAGCTGCGGCGAATGTCGGCCTCGAATTCGGCTTCGGCGACGCCGGGCTGCTGGAAATAAACCATGTACCAGAAATTGTCGCCAAAAGATTCCTGCCGCGTCAGCGTGTTCGCTTTCCATCGGGTGTAAGGAACGCTCAACCCGGCGACGGCTTTAACGCGGTCAGGATGAAGCAGCGCCGTATGCCAGGCGACGGGCGCTCCCCAATCGTGACCTACGACAATGAAGCGTTCGTGCCCCAAGGCATCGGCAATGCCCACCACATCGTTGGTCAATTCGATGATGTTGTAGGCTTCGATTTCCACCGGTTTGTCGCTGCCACCGTATCCGCGCTGATCGGGCACGGCGACCTGAAAGCCAGCGGCAACCAGCGGATCAATCTGATGCCGCCACAAATACCAACACTGCGGCCATCCGTGCAGCAAAATCACCAACGGCCCTTTGCCTTCGACCACGGTGCGCAGCCGTATGCCATTGGTTTCGATCATCTGAAAGTTGCGTTCTTTCATGTTGCTCCTCATAGACGTACAGCGGATTTACTCCCACGATTCACGCGCCTCCAAAATCTGCGCTTCCATTTCCTCTGCCGTAGGCAATGAACTTTCCGGCAGTTGGTTTTCCTCCAAAGACTGCAACATTGTTAGTGCATTCGGTTGTTCTGTTGGATATGGGTCAAGTAAACGTGCGCGGAGAAGTTTTTTGGCAAGCGTGTAAATGTCTTTCTTGTCGCCTTCTTTTCGGATTCCCACGGCTACGACAGTGACAACGACTTTTTCGCCATCGAGACGGTAGATGATTCTGTAACGTTGGCCGATTGCGCGAAGGCTGCGATAACCGGCAAGCTCAGCGGTGAGCGGCTTGCCTTGTTTTTCAGGTTCTTCGGCTAAGCCGTCAATGCGCTCTACAATCTTCGCGCGTATTCGCCGGTCTTGCACCTGTTTCAGCATCTCCAAGGCTGAAGGGCTGATCTCAATTTGATAGCGCAAGGTCAAAGCTCCTGTCTGGCTTGTGCCCAGGGAATAGCCAGTCCTGCGTCAGCGTCTTTGATGCCCTGACGCAGTGCCGCCAACTGTTCTTCATCGCCCAAAATTTCCAATGTCTCTACGATTGATTCGTAAAGCTCCCAGGACAGGATCGCCAGCACAGGTTCGCCGCTCCGGGTTACGGCAATCGCGCCCGGCTCGCGCTCAAGCTCTTCGGGCAGGCTGGCCAGCCTGTCGCCAACATTGAGAATGGGAATTGATGCAACCATAACTTTTCCTCCGCTTGTCGAGTCGCGCCAATGCTACGCAGTTCGGCTCAGAGCGTCAATCAGTCTCGCTTCCAATTACCGCGCGCCGCCCAACGCCCGCTCCCGCCAGCGGCGGATGCTGGTCATATCCAATCGCTCTCCTTTGAATTCAATTTGCTTCACTGGCTTGGTTCCATTCTGGCTTTCACGCTGCAAGACGCTGGAGATTTCCATCCAGCGGACTTCGCCAAATTCCAGCTTGTCCCTTCCGACGGAGCGTTCATCGTCAGTGGCAAAAGTTCCGATCACCAGCATCACCGGATGCGGTTGTTTCAGCCAATAATCCACCCACCGAGCGTCTTTGATCGCAAAAACTTCCGTCCCGTCTTTCCGCTTTTTCAGGTGAGAGTTACCGGATTTCAGTTGCAGATAAAGCCGTCGCCCAGTGCCTTTGCTGTCGTCGTCTGTGAACTCCAATTCCATATCAATGCCTTCGTCTTCCGTGCCGGGAATCTCGAAGCTCTTCTGATCTGCGCTGGCAATCCTAGCACCCACTTCCAACGCCAGCAGTTTACCTTTTCGCCGTGAATCTAGCCGGATGACATCTTCGGCTTGCATCCCTTCGACTTGCTGACGAACGGCTTCGCTTGCAAATAGCTTTTCCAGTTCATCCCACAGGTCGAAGCGTTTTTCGCAAATGTCGCATTCCACCGAAGCTGCCGTCTTTTTTGCCAGCAGCTTTTGCATCAGCACCTGCGGATTGCCTTTAGGCGTGCCGCAATGCGGGCAGACGTAATAGCGCAGCCGCTCGGCCTTCTCGCTTTGGTTTTGCAGGTGCGCGTGGATGTAGTTGGCGAAAATCACCTGTTCCTGTTTGGTCACGCCCGGCGCGAAGTAAATGCTGATGTCTCCGCTGCCTGCGGCTTCGCGCGTCAGTTTGATGCCCATGTGATGAGCGCCGCCGAGCGTTTCAAAATCCGCCGCTTCGCGCCAAAGGTCTTTCAGTTTGAACGATTCGCTGTCGGCCAGTTTGACCACCAGCGTGGCGTAAATGTCGTCCAGATACCCCGCCACCGCATAGCTGACAAACACCGAAGGATGTTTTTCCAGCGTGGGGCGTTCGCGTCCGCAATGGCTGGGGAAAACCAGCTTATCGCCCTGACGTAAACACAAACCGCGCTCTTCCAGTTGCCGTTCCATTTCGCGCAATACGACGCGCTCTTCGACTTCCGGCAATCGCTTCATTTCCAGAATGCTGCCGTCGCGCTCTACGGTTTGAAACAGGAGCTTTCCTTCGGCAATGCTGCGCAGCGGCAGGCAGCCAAGCTCCGAAGGGTCTTGGCGAATGGTACGGATTACGGCCTGGGCGTAAGCGTTCACCCATTCCGGTTGGAGCAGGATGTAAGTGCCATATTCCAAATCCTTTACCGCGCCGGGGCCGTCCAGCAGTCCGACTACCGTTTGCAGCACTTCGTCCGTGAAGCGTGATTCTTCCGGCAATCGTTTCCAAAGCATTTCGCGCAATTCTTTGAAGGTCAGCAGCACTTCGCCTTCATCGCGCAGCTTTAGGATTTCGTCTTTAAGCTGTTTGAAAATCAGCGGTGAAGTGCGCCGCTCCATCGTTTCCCACGGAATGCCTTCTGTGATTGCCTGGCTCAGCGCGTCACATCCCCAGCCTTCTTTGGCGCTCGTTTCAAAATAGAGAAAGCTCTGCTCTTGGGCAAACTGCTGCAACTTCGCACGGCTTGCTTTGAAGCCTGCATCTTTGCGACCGGCAACAAGTAATAACGGCGTATTGGCTGGCACGCACCGCCGCAGTGCGGTTTGCCATTCGCGCAAACCGGGCAAAACATCTTCCTTGTCCGCATCGAACAGCAGCAGAATCATCGCCGTGCGATCCATATAAAGCTGATGCACTAATCGCTGGTCAGCCTGCCCGCCGAAGTCCCACAGCCAAATTTCTTTCTCCAAGCCTTCTACAGTAGAAACGTCTGGAAGTTGCCATTGCGTAGACCAAGCTCCAACTGTGGAGCCATCGCTTGGTTTCCACTCTCCTGTTGCCAGACGGTGAGCCAATCCGGTTTTCCCGGAACTGGTGTCGCCTACCAATAGGACTTTTGCGTTCGTGTATTGAATGTTCGTATTGTCACTCGGCAATACAGCTGCGGTTTCCGGCAATTGCGTTTCATCAGTCACTTCCGGCAAATCCCACATTCGCAAAATGCCTTTGAAATCGCTTGAAAAAAAATGTCGCCCGTCAGGCCCCCAACTCACTCCTCTTACACTGGCCGCGTGTGCATTCAGCACGCGAAGGCACCCCCCGCTCTTCAATTCCCACAGACGCACAGTCCAGTCAAAAGAGCAAGAAAGTGCATATCGCCCATCGTTATTAACTGAGACTGCGTTAACGCTACTGAAATGCCCTTCTAGCACTCTTCGGCAACGCTCAGTTGCCAACTCCCAAAGCCGCACAGTTTTGTCGCCGGAGCCAGAGAGCACCTGTCGTTCATCGCCACTCCACGCCACGCTATAGACAGTGCCGGTATGACCTTTCATTACGCTGCGGCATTTTCCAGCAATCACATCCCAGTGACGTACAGTCTTGTCACGGGAACCAGAAAGTGCTCGGCTCCCATCTTTGCTCCATGTGAGGCTCCAGACAACATCGCTGTGTCCGATTAGTGAGCGCAAATGGCACCCTCTCGCCATATCCCATAATTGCACTGTTCCATCGCCTAAGCCGAAGAGTGCCTGCTGTCCGTCTTTACGCCACGCTATGCTTCTAACCCATTCGTCGTTGAATCCCAGTACCTTCAGACACCGCCTGTTTGGGATATCCCAAAGTCTTACGGTCCCGTCATCTGAGCCAGATAGTGCTTGCTGCCCATCATCTTTCCAGGCCACACTCCAGATGCGGTTAGTGTGACCTTTCAGAACTAGCAAACAGCGCCCACTTACCAGTTCCCATAATCGTAATGTGTCATCATCGCCACCAGTGAGGACCTGCATGCCGTCGGGACTAATAGCCATGACATTGATATGCCCTTTATGGCCATTCGAAAAATCTTTTTCAGTAAACGGCAGGTTTTCTTCTGTTGACTCTGGCAAAAACTGATGGCGAGACGGTTGGCATGCCTCGACCAGCTTCGCATACTCTGGCTCCCGCGCCTCCGGCAGCCAGTTGATGTACAGAAATTGCACCAGCGACCCTTTGATGTCAGCAGCGTCGAGCCGCAGGGGAATGAAGCGGCGCTCCCGGTTCAGCGGGTCGCGAAACCGGAAGGTGCCCGCTTCCAACTGCGCCCAGTCGGAACCGAAGGCATTGGCCGACATGCACAGCACCAGCACGCGGGATTGTTCCAGGCCTTCTTCGATTTTGGCTTGCACGTGGTCGCCGGGTTTGAGCACCCATTCATCCAGCCACACGCGCAGCCCATCCTTCCGCAGACGTTCGGCTAGTTCGCGGACGATGGGTTTGTCTTTCACGCTGTGGCTCAGGAATACGTCGTAGTTGAACTGATCGGCCATGCTTCCTCATTTGCGTTTGCAGTTTGAATTGTTGGCTCGGGCTGAGCCGTGAACGGCGCGGAGTATAAGCGCGCTGGTTGGCTGGCTCAATCGGATTTTCGTTACCTGAAAGTGTGCTGATTCGACAGGATGAAAGATTTCCAGCAGGGCTTACAGACTCTTCAATCCTATAGAAGTCTTGGCCAAACTCCCGACAGATGATACCTTTGCCGGGCGGTGAAAAGCCGCTGACCTCTCATCTTAAAACTACCGGAGAACTTGTTCGTTATGTCTATTGCTGATGCGCCCGCGATTGCTGCGCTGAATCCGCCGCGCCGAGTTTTGCTCGGCCCCGGCCCAAGTCCTGTTGATGATCGTGTGTTGCGTTCGATGGCTGCGCCGCTGGTCGGCCATCTCGATCCGATCTTTGTTCGCACGATGGACGAAGTGCAGGAGTTGTTGCGTTACGTGTTTGAAACCAACAATCGTCTGACGATGCCGATTTCCGGCACTGGCAGCGCCGGAATGGAAGCCGCCGTCGCCAATCTGCTGGAACCCGGCGAAGAGATCGTCATCTGCATCAACGGCTATTTCGGCGAACGCATGCACGAAATGGCTCTGCGCGTTGGGGCCAAACCCGTTCGCGTTGAATGCGAATGGGGCGGGCCAGTTGATCTGGAAAAGACTCGCAAAGCGTGGCGCGATTCCAACGCAAAGGTCTTGTTCGCCGTTCACGCGGAGACTTCGACGGGCGTGTTGCAATCGCTGGAACCGTTGCGCGAAATCGCTGATGAACGCGACGGCTTTTTGATGGTGGACGCCGTGACCAGCATCGGCGCGCATTCGATTGGAATTGATCGCAATCGAATTGACGCTTGTTACGCCGGAACGCAAAAAGCTTTGTCGTGTCCGCCGGGCTTGGCTCCGGTGACGTTCAGCGACAGAGCCGTTGCCAAGATCAAAGCGCGAACGACCCCGGTCGGCAGTTGGTATCTGGACACGAATTTGTTGACGGCTTATTGGGCGGACGCTTCTGGCGGAACCGGAGGCGGCGCTCGCGCGTACCACCACACGGCTCCAATCAGTATGAATTACGCGCTGCACGAAGCTTTGCGCATCGTTGCCGAAGAAGGTCTGGAAGCGCGCGCCAAACGCCATCAGCGAAATCATCAAGCTTTGGTCGCTGGCGTCGAAGCGATGGGCTTGGCGATGGCTGTCGCGCCGGAACATCGTTTGTGGACTTTGAACGCAGTTTCTATCCCTGAAGGCGTGGACGACATGAAAGTCCGCTCGCGGCTGCTCAACGAATTCAACATCGAAGTCGGCGGCGGTTTGGGCATTTTCAAAGGCAAAGTCTGGCGCGTCGGTTTGATGGGAGCAGGCAGCACCGAAAACAATGTGCTGTTGTTGTTGGGCGCTTTGGAAAAATGTTTGAAAGATGAAGGTTACAAACCAAAAGATTCCGGCGTCAGCGCGGCAGCGGCTTTTTACGCGGCAAACTGATTTTGTGTCAGTAGCCCGACCGTCAGGAATGGCTTGTGATTGTAAGGAAAGCCCTTGCTTACGCGCGGGCTACTGACACCAGATGAAGGAAGGTCTGGAATGTATTGTCCTCGTTGTGGAACGGCGAACACCGAAACGATCAAATTTTGCCGCCAGTGCGGATTGCCAATCGCTCAGGTTGGCAGCTTTGTCGCCAGCGGAGGAACCGGCGCACTGGTCAGTCCGCCAGCAATGCACCAACAATCTTTACCGGTTCAACTGGCTGAAACGTCTGAGATGCTGGCTCTGAAGCAGAAACGAATCCTGACCATTATGGCGATGATTCTGTTGCCAATCCTTTTGGCAATTATCGGCGAAGAGATGGCCAACGCGGGCGAAGTTTTCGCGGCGACGTTTTTGCTGATTCCGCTGGGCGTGACCTGGGCTGTGTATCATTACAAAACCCAGTTACGCCGGTTGCAGGAAAAACAGTTGCAGCAACATTTCGCGGTTCAACAACCGATGTATCAGCAACCGCCGCAAGCCGCACCGATGCCGCAACCGATGTTTCAAGGGCAGTTGTCTCCGCCGCCGACCAATCCGCTGAACGTCGCCAACTCCGCGCCGAACAGTGTTGTCGAAGAAGAGACACGGAAATTTCACTCTAACCAATAGCCGGCCAATAGCCGCCCAATAGCCGAGAGGATTGCCGAGCATGTTTTGTCCACGTTGCGGATCGCCCAACCCTGACACCACCAAGTTTTGCCGCCAGTGCGGACTCGGACTGCAACAAGTCACGGGTTATGTTGCCAGCGGAGGAACAGCTTCGCTTCAACCGCCGCAAATGCCGTCCCAAAATTTTATTTCCAACGCGACAGACGGAATGACTCCCAAACAGCAGTTGATTCTGTTGATTATGCTGATGGCCATGTCACCAGCGATTTTTGGCGTTCTTGGGTTGGGATCGTTGTCAGGAATCAGCGCGGTATTGATGCCAATCGGGATTGTTTTTGCTGTCATGCGATACAACGCCCAAAAGCGCAAAATTCAGCAAATGACGATGGCTCAGCCGATGTATGTTCCGATGCAGCAGGCGATGCCGCCGCAAATGCCTCCCGTTGCGCCGTATGGCTTGCCGCAACCTGCTCCACAGCCCGTTCACCAACCTCAACCGGTTTTTTCGCGACCTTCGCCGCCGCCGACCAATCCGCTGAAACCGCCTGCCAGTGTGACTGAAGATGAAACGAAACGGTTTCAATGATGCCCGCCGCAAACGTTCAAGCTTTCAATCCCAGTCCCAAAACTTCGCGGCAGTATTTGATGCTGCGCTCCAGTTCGGCCTTTTGGAATTCCTGTTCGGCCAGTTTGCGGTCTTTGTCCGCCGCGGGGCGGAACGGCGTGATCGGTTTTCCGGCTTTGGCCATCGTCGTGAAGCCCAAAAATTCTTTGGCGCGAATGTCGCTGTAATCTTTCCAGAACTCGTCCTGTTTGAATGGATAAGGCCGAATCGCGCCAGAGATGATTTCCAGTTGCACCGCGACGCCAGGGCAAAGCTGGGCAAAACGGTCAAAGTATTTTTGCCAATCCACCAAGCCTTCACCCATCGCCGTCCAGCCAGCGTTTGCGCCTTCGGGAGTTTCCCAAATCATCGAATCGCGTATGCCGGTCGTTGCAGCATAAGTCCCCAAAATTTCCAGATTCCGCATCGGGTCTTCCAGCGTCCAAGTGGCGTTGCCGGAATCCAGCGTGGCTCCGACGAAATCTTTGCCGCACTCTTCGATCAAGTTCGCCAGTTGCCAGGCTTGCATGTCTCCGGCGTGATTTTCGATGGCGATTTTGACTCCGGCATCAATGGCCTGCGAGCGAACGGCTTTGCAAACCTTGATCGTGTCTTTCCAGCGAGCGGGCAAACCGCCGGGCAGCTTGCGGTCATCCACCGTGCCTTGATAACAACGCGCGACTTTTGAGCCGAGCGTTTTGGCGACGCGAATCGTCAGCAGCAAATGCTCTTCGGCTGTGCCGAATCGTGGGCTGAAGGATTTTGCCGACGGGCAGATGCTGCCGGTTCCGGCCTGGATTTCAATGCCCAGATCGTCGGCTTTCTTCTTCACGTCTTTCAGATACTTTTCGTCGTGGCTTTCGTAAACGTCCAGGTCGGAAAACAGCACAGTGTCCACTTTTACTTTGGCGGCGTAATCCAGCAACTGCGGCGCTTTCCAGCCGAAAGCGCGAATCGAAAAATTGTCGAAGCCGAGTTTGATGTTGCGGCGTTTGGTTTGCGAATTGGCGAGCATGGGAACCTCGATGGTCGCTGCGGCAGTCGCCGCTGTCAGCGATTGAATGAATTGACGGCGTGAACTCATGAAATCCTCTTTTGAAATAGTGTGGAGGAATTTTTCAAATTGCTCCACGCTCCCGACAAAGGTGAGACAATTTGGAAAATTGTCTCACGGCTGGTTTGAAGTGTTTTTTGTGTGGAAGCTGATTTATGACACGGCGTTGCGCGGTCTGTCCACTTTGCGCGAAGGTGTGGTAAACACTTCGGCATGCCTGAATTACCTGAAGTCGAAATGGTCGCGCGGCATTTGCGAGGGCTGATTGCCGGGCGAACCATCGCCAAAGCTCAATTGTTACGCGCCAAGCTGGCGTCGGAAATTACGCCGCGCCAATTTGCCGCCTGGTTGAAAGGCGCGCGCATCGAAGACGTGACCCGGCGCGGAAAACACATTCTGGCGCATCTTTCCAACGGGCGAACGTGGATTACTCACCTGAGAATGACCGGGCGATTCGTTCACGTGGACGCCGACGAAGCTCCACCGCCGCACACGCATGCCGCGTTCTGGTTGGACAATGGGCGCAAGCTGCTGTTTGCTGACCAACGCCATTTCGGAATGATGATGGTCGTCAAAACCGCTGAACTGGATTCGGTATCGCATTTGAGCAAGCTCGCGCCGGAGCCGTTCGATCCGGCGTTCACTGCTGCCTACTTGCACGAAACTTTGCAGCGCAGCAAGCAAGTCATCAAATTGTTTTTGCTGGATCAAACCAAAGTCACAGGGCTGGGCAACATTTACGCCGCCGAAGCTTTGCACCGGGCGAAGATCAATCCCCAGCTTTTGGCGAACAAACTTTCGCTGTCGCGCGCCGAAGCCCTGCACTCGGAAATCGTCGCCGTGCTGGCCGAAGCCATCGAAGCAGGCAGCACGCTCGAAACCGATCCGCGCGAGGTTTATGGCCGTTACGGCGATGGCGTTTACGAAGACAGTTGGCAGGTTTACGAACGCGAAGGGCAGCCATGTTTGACCTGCGGAACGGCGATTCAGCGGCTGACGCAAGGCGGACGCTCGACGTACTTCTGCCCGCGTTGCCAGAGATGAGGTAGAATCGCGGCGAATCTGGGCTGCAAAAGGAGGTGACAATGTCAGCTTTACCGGAAAGAAAGTACACCATAGATGAGTATTTAGACCTGTTGCATAAGTCGGAAGAACGCCTGGAGTATTTTGATGGCGAGATCATTTCGATGGCTGGTGGCAAGAAAGGGCACAACCGAGCGACTCGGAATATCAGTCGCAAGTTGGGGGAATTGCTTGACGGAAAACCGTGTGAAGTGTTTGACGGCAATCAGTCAGTAAAAACGTCAAGCGCGCCGCCATTTCGCTACCCTGATGCTTCAGTGGTTTGTGGTGAGGCGATTTTCGAAGAAAGACGCGGTCATGACATTCTGGTTAATCCGGTTTTGATCGTTGAGGTGCTGTCGCCTTCGACCAGTGCTTATGACCGTGACGCCAAATTCCTGGCTTATCAGGAAATCCCAAGTTTCAAAGAGTATTTGTTGGTTGCGTCTGAGCGCGCGCACGTAATTCAATATCTTCGCCAGGTTGATGGCGGTTGGTTGCGCCGCGATGTGATCGGGCTTGAAAGCCAGGTGACGCTTGAATCTGTTGGCGTGATTCTGTCGCTCAGTGACATTTACCGCATGGTCACTTTTCAGGAACCTGAATTAGGTCGCCCAACCTCTGATGCGGCGGAAACTATTTGAGAGCGGTTGTTTGCCATTCCATGTGCAGCTTATGATTGCGCGCGTTCAAGCGGTGGGAACAAATTCAGAACAAAACTTTCGAGGCTGTCGTCAATTGCAGGCATGAAAAATCGCCCCTCTTCGCATTTACTGTTGCTGGTTTTGCTGGTGGTGTTGGACGCGCTGGCGTATCTGGCTATTTACCGAGCCGGAATTGCGCGCGGGTTTTCGCCGTCGGTGTTGCTGGCTTGTCGAGACCTGGCGTTGTTTCTGCCGATCTTTTTCGTTTTTATCTGGATGGCGCGGCGGCACAAATATGCAGGCGATTTGACGCTGTTCACCGTCGCCATTCTGTTGTTCAGCGTGGGGCAGTTCACGCAATACCGTTTGTTCACCGACCCGGAATACGCCGCCGGAAATCGCGCCGAAGTCAGACAGGCTCGATTGGCCAAAGCCCGCGTTCAGCAATACAAAAACATCAATCAGTTTTACGACGCCGAAAAGAAAAAATCCTTGTTCGGCGATCCGAACTTTTCGTTGCAAACCGGGACGCCCGCCGACACCAACGCGCCGCAGTATTGGACGCTCAGCCGAATTTTTACTTCGACTTCTTCATTGATTCCGTTGATGGCCTTTGTCGGTTTTGCGCTGGCGTTCGCTTTCATACGCCGCGATGACATTTTGCTGCTGTTGCAGCGAAACAGCTTTTTGATTGGATTGCTGACTACGCTGCCGTTCGTCTTCATCGCCATTTTTCTGTCTGAACGCGGCAAATCGCTGGGCAACACGACTCCGTGGGAGCCGGTGAAGATCACATTCCTGCTCAGTTACGCCGGGATTCTGGCCGATCATTATCGAAACCTGTCGCGGACGCATTGGGGAATTCCGCCTTGGCGATTTGTGCTGCCGTTTTTGCTGGTTGCTGCTTTGCCAATCGTTCCGTTTTTTGCCTTGCAGGATTTCGGGCAGATGCTGGTCTTTCTTGGAGCTTACATCACGCTTTACGTCGTCGCCGTTCGCCGATTGCCGCAAGTGACGATTGCCATCGGTTTGATGGCGGCGCTGTTGGCGGTTTCGATTTTTGCCGCAGGTATTTACAACACGGTCGTCAATGTCTTCACCGACGGCGCTGAAGTCGGCACAGTTCAGCGAGTCAAAAACATCGTCAGCGAAGGCGTGCCGGATCGCATCAAACAGCGGTTTTACCTGTGGCGATACGGCGGTCTTGCGCCCGACACCGAAGAGCACGAATGGTGGGCGAAAGAAGCTCCGCGCGTGCCCGGCAACACGGACGAAGAAAAGTGGTACAACAAATACGCTTTTCAACCTTCGCAGGCGTTGTTTGGTATTAGCGATGGGCGCGTGCTTGGCGCGGGCTTGGGCAAAGGATTTCCCGAAACCGTGCCGATTGCCGATTCGGATTTCATCTACGCTGTCGTCGCCGAAGAGATGGGAATTGTCGGCGGAGCGATCATCATCTTCGCCTTCATCATCGTCGTTGTCGCCGGAATGCGAACCGCCATCGAGGCCCGCGATATGTTTACCAAGCTGATTGCCGCCGGCATAACGGCCTTTCTGGGTTTTCAGGCCATCGTTAATATCGGCGGCGTGTTGAGGATGTTGCCGATGACCGGAATCACGCTGCCGTTTGTCAGTCACGGCGGATGGTCGTTGATAACCAGCTTTTTTATGCTGGGGATGTTGATGGCGATTTCGCATCGCAATAATGTAGTCGGGAGCCAGGAGTCAGGAGTCAGTAGCTGAGGCAGGTTACGACTACCGGCTACCGAATCCCGACTACTCTCAAAGAATGAAACTAATAGTTGGGCAAATTACTGATAAGGGATTAAAGCGTCAGGCGAACGAAGACAACCTGCTGGCGCTGCCCAGTCGAGGTGTGTTCATCGTCGCCGATGGAGTGGGCGGTCGGCGCGGAGGCCAAACTGCCAGTCGCACCGTGGCGGAAGTCTTTGAAAAGGTTTTCACCGGGCCGCAGCCGCTTTCCAGCAGCGATTTGCCTATGGAAGATTTGCGGCGGCTTGTTCACGAAACGATTGATCTCTGCAACCAAAAAATCTACACCGAAGCCGAGTTGAACCAGGAACTTGACGGGATGGCGACGACTTTGGCGATGGCAGCGGTCAGGGAAAATCGAGCGATCATCGCGCACGTTGGCGACAGTCGCGTCTATCGGTGCGACGCTCGCGGGTTGGTGCGATTGACCGAAGATCACAGTGAAGTCAACGAAGCCGTTCGGTTGGGAATGCTGACTGCCGAACAAGCTGAAACGCATCCGCGCCGCAACGTCATCAGCCGAGCCATCGGAGCGGATTCCGAAGTCGAGCCGGAAATCATCGAAATCGAAGTGGATGAAACGACCACGCTGTTGTTGTGCAGTGACGGCATCACGCGCCACATCCGCGATGAACAACTGGAGCGATTGCTGAGGAGCGGCCATCATCCGCAATCCGTTTGCGAAACGATGAAACAGCTTTGTTACGAAGCGGGCGCGGAAGACAACCTGACCGCCATCATCGTGGATTTCGGCGAACGTGGTTACGTTGACGAACAAACTCGCCCGGCGATTCGCTCGACGCCTGTTGCGTCCGGCAACGACAGGCCAAGAAAGTTCGCCGAAATCGCTTTGGTTGAACCGCAACCCGCGCCAGAACAGATTGTCGAAGCTCTGCCGGAAATTGAGCCGCAGACGTTTGACGAAGTTTCTGCCGAACCGCCTGTCGCCGAAACTCCGCGAACTGAAGCGAAAGTTTCACCGGCGACAACGAACTCGGTTGCCACAGAACCGCCGCCGATTCCGCAGCGTAAACGAACTCAGCGAGAGTCGAACACAACGCCGACGAATGAAGTCGAGCAGAAAGTCGAGATGTCGAAATTTATGAGAATGAGTGTTTTGATCGTCACCTTGTTGGCCGGATTTATTCTGGGCGGATTGTTCGGAGGGCCTTTGCAGCAGGTGGTCAACCGAGCGGGCGGTCCGTTGGCCGAAGAGCAACCGCGTGTGTTGCGCTGGACGCCGCGCGATGCGGGCGTTGCTTCAGCGTTTGCGCTGCTGAACGAAGGGCGCATTGAAGATTCGCGCGGACAGCTCAACGACATCATGGCGCGCGACCCGAACAACGCTGAAGCCCATTTCTGTTTTGGTCGCCTGTATTTCGCCGAAAAGAAATTCGAGGAAGCCATCAATCATTTCAAACAAGCCGCCAGCAACAACCAGGATTTGGACGAAGGTTGGGTGTTCATTGCGATGGCCTATTTACAAATCGGCCAGGCGCGAAATGCCGCCGATAGCTTGCAGAAATTGATGACGCCGAATGGCACTTCTTCGCCGGGAGCGAGTGCCGCACCGGCTGCGAACGCCTCGCCGACTCCGACGGCGAAAGCGGTTGGTTAATTCCGGCTGGGCGACCAGGTGACGTGGCGATCGGGCGAAACTGTTTCAAGAGGTTTTCCTTGTCTCCCAGTCTCTGGGTCTCTCAGTCTCTCAGTCGCAGTTATGCCTGACTTGAAACTGGAACATAGTTTGGTGGATGGCCGCTACGAAGTGTACGAGCGGTTGACGCGCGGCAGCTACGCTGAGATTTTCGTGGCGTATGACCGCGCGGCCAGCCGTGCTCCGGTCGTTATCAAAGCCCTGAACACCAGTTTGCAAGGCACGCCCGATCCCGATCTGGAACGCACGCTGGTTGAAAATTTCCAGAACGAAGCCGTTGCGCTGGACGCCGTTCGGCATCCGCATGTGATTTTGCGGTTGGGGCACGGCACGGCGTCGGATTTGCGCGAAGTTCCGTTTCATTATCTGGTCATCGAATACATGCCCGGCGGAGATTTGCTGGAACTCTGTCGCCATCGCCCTGACAAAGCCTTGCCGTTAGATGAAGCCCTGTCTTACTTTCATCAGGTTTGCGAGGCGCTGGCCTTCGCGCACAGCAAAGGCATCATTCACCGCGACCTGAAGCCAAACAACTTTTTGCTCAGCGCCGACAAACGAACGCTGAAAGTCGCTGATTTCGGCGTTGCCAAAATCACCAGCGGCGAATCCACAGAAATCACACGAGTCGGCGCGGACGTGTACGCTCCGCCCGAACACAACCCCAACGAAGACACAGGCGAATTGCAAAAACTGACTACGGCGGCGGACGTTTATTCGCTGGCCAAAAGTTTTTACACCGTAGTTTGCGGACGCGCACCGAATCAGTTTCGCTGCGATCCGATCATGTCTTTGCCGGAAAAGCTGGCGAACAAACCATGGGGCGACGCGCTGTTAAAAGTTTTGCGGCATGCCACCGCAGACGATCCCAAAGCCAGATATGCGACTGTCGCGGAGTTCTGGCACGAACTGGCGCAAGTCGCCGCGCTGAATCCAACCGTCAAAATCGAAGAGCTTCCCGACGAAGAAACCATCGTCAAACCTCGTCAGAAATTCGATACCGGAGCGTTTCCGACAAAACCCGTGCAACCGGATTTCGATCCGACTCCGGCGACTTCGCAATTGCAGGAAGTGGTTTCGTCCGCTTTGCCGGTCAGAGATGTCGAATCCGAAGTTCTCCCAAAAGCTATCGTTGCCGAAAAGCCATTGCCGCAGCCCAAAGTCGAAGCGCCCAGCCGCAATGATCGTCCCGGCAAAATCTTCATCGAGTTGCAGCCGCAAAAAGCAACGCCGATTCCGCCGATGCCTGCGCCGGCGAAGCAGGCTCCGGTGGTCGCCAAACCGGGACAAGCCAAACCTGCGGCGAAAACTCCGGCCAAACAACCGCAAAAAATGGCCAGCCGGTTTCCCGAAAAGATTCGCCGTCGCGTGTTCATCGGTTTTATGGGAGCGGCATTCATTGGCTTGCTGGTCAGTGTCTTCAACATTTTCAAAGGCGGACAGATTGGCACGCCGCGCGAAATCGAAATAATAACTCCCGCACTTTATGTTCGCAGCGGACCCGGCGACCGATTCAAAGCTTATGGCAAGATCGCTCAGGGCACTCGGCATCGTGTGCTTCAGGAAAACGAACAAGGCTGGATGCAGATTGAAGTCAGCCAATGGATGGAGCGGGAGTTGGATTCACTGGATGTGCGACAAGGCTGGGTTTATGGAAATCCAAATCTCGTTCGTGTAGTCTCGCGCCGCTGGTGGTGAGAGTCTTGGGAATGTCCACGAAGGTCACGAAGCAACACAAAGAGTCTTCAAAATATCTTCGTGCCGCGTCGTGTTCTTCGTGGATGTTTTAGTTTGGAGGAAAGCAATGAAGCTTTGGAGTGAAGTTAAAAAGTGGCTGGATGGTGAAGATGCGATTTCGCAAACGCCGGAAGCCCTGGCTCAATTGAGCGAATGGGACGAATTTTTCGTCAAGATCGCGCGCGAAGTCGAAACCGTCATGAAGCGCGAGATGTTCACGCCGCCGGGCGGCCAGACTTATCTGCCGGGCGAATACATCATTTACCTGAGCAAGGAAGACGACGCGGTGTGGCAAGGCCGCAAGCGTGAAGGCTTGGAAGAAGGTCTGGCGGTCAGTTTGTCGCAACGCGCCAAGGAAATGGTTGGCGGAAAGTCGCTGAAGACCGACAAAATCGCGCTCAGTTTGAGTATTGACGGCGCGTTGAACAAAGGCAGCGTTCGCGTCCAAGCCGTCTGGGATGACAATTCGCCGAAAACCGAAGTCACCGCTCGTAAACCGAAACCCAAACCCGTCGCAGTCGAACCCGGCAACACAGAACCGCTTAATGACGAAGATGGCGACCGCACTGTGATTCGCCCGCGAGCGCCGCTGTTCACCGTCAACTTTCAACGGCAGGGCGGGGAACCTGAAACTTTCAAATCTTCAAAAGCGAAGATCGAAATCGGTCGCGGCTCCAAAGACTTTCCGGTTGATGTGAAACTCGATGGCGACCAGGAAGTTAGCCGTAAACACGCCATCCTGACCAAACAGGAAGCCTCGTTCAAACTTGAATGTGTTGGCCGCAATGCCATCGAAGTTGATGGCCGCGAAATCCAGCCCGGCGAAAGCGCCGAAGTGCAGGCAGGGCAATCCGTCAAAATCGGCATTTACGATTTGAAAATTGCGTAACAGGAGAAGTTCGATTGAAAAAACAAACTTTGCTTGTTTCGTTGCTCGCGCTGGCTTTCGTTGTTTCGACGGCGAGTGCGGCGGGCGAATTGGTGCGAATCGTCAGAAACAAACTTTCTGCCGGTGATTTGGCCAGCGGCATTCACGCCGTTGAAGATTACAAACGTCAACACGGCGTTGACACCGAATATCTGGAAGCTGTCGGCTGGCTGGCGCGCGGAGCCGAGATGTTGAATCAACCGGATGCCGCCGCTGGATTTGTCGCCGAACTTCGCCGGGAAATCAAAGAAGAAAAACCGGAATGGTTGGTGGCACTTGGCGCAGCCATTGAAGTCGAAGGAAAGCTACGCGCGCGACGTGACGGGCGCGGTTCTGCCGTCAACTTTCTGGAAACCGAATTTGCTAAAGCGAAAAACCTGAGCCTGAAATCTCGCATTCGCAAAAACATCAATCTGCTTTCGCTGGAAGGGCAAACCGCGCCGGAATTGAACCTGAGCGATTACATTGGCCCGAAACCGGAATCGTTTGCCAAGTTGAAAGGCAAGCCGGTGTTGTTGTTTCTGTGGGCGCACTGGTGCGGAGATTGTCGCGCGCAAGCCGGTTCGCTGGCTCGTCTTGTCGAAAAATATCGCGCGCAAGGATTGGTCGTGATGGCTCCGACGCGCTATTACGGTTCAGGAGCGGGCGACAAAACTGCGACTCCGGCAGAAGAGAAAGCCCACGTCGAAAAAGTCTGGAAAGAAACTTATCCGGGCTTGGAAAGCGTTCCGGTCGTCATTGATACCGAAGGCATGATTCGGTACGGAGTTTCCGCTACGCCGACTTTCGCGCTGATTGACCGAAAAGGCATCGTTCGGTTTTATTCACCGACGCGCTTGGCTGAAGCCGAGCTTTCGCGCCGCATCGAAGCTGTATTGGCCGAAACGCCGTGAGCCAGCTATGAAGCGGGATTTTTCTTTCAATTTGTTTCGTTTGGTTTTTGTCGTGTTGGTGTTCGCCTTTGTCGCCTTTCTTGGCTACATCGCTTACACCGTTTATCTCGAACAGCAGGAAGCCAACGAGATGAGGCGCAGATTCCCAGCTTCTCCTAACATTCCTCTCAAATGACTTCCAACATTTCAAATCGAAGGAAAGGCTAACAATGAAGTATTACCGCCAGTCTGCAATCCGAACTGTATTGTTGTTGATCGTTCTTGGGCTGTTTGCCGCGTCTTCGCTGGCGCAGCAGAAAGTCGTGCTCGGCGACCGCCGCGAAGATTTTGGGCAATTGGTTTCCCGATTGTCGGAACGCGCAGGCTATTTCGGCTCGGACAATTTGGTCTCGAACGAGTTGTCGTATCAGCACGTGTTGACTACGCTGTCGAAGATGAATGTTTCTGGCGGAGTTTATTTGGGTGTCGGGCCGGATCAGAACTTCACGTACATCGCTCAGATCAAACCGAAGCTGGCGATCATGCTGGACATTCGCCGCGATGCGCTGTTGCAGCACCTGATGTTCAAATCGCTGTTTATGATGTCACGCAGCCGCATTGAGTATTTTTCCAACCTCTTCGCGCGGCCATTGCCCAAGGATTACAAGAAATGGAACGACCGTCCGATTCGTGATCTGGTGGATTATTTCGATCGCGTTCCGCTGGATCAAAAGCTGGCTGACAAAATCAAAGCCGACATTCACAAACGTATCGAATCGTTCGGCGTGACGATGAACCAACGCGATTGGGAAACGCTGGATGAAATTTATCAGGCGTTTTACACCGACTGCATGGAAGTTCGATATACCATCCGCGACCGTCCCACCGGGCGATTCTTTCCGGCTTACCGCGACATTTTGTTGGAAAAAGACCTGGTCGGAAAACAGCGCAACTACATGGCCAGCGAAGCCACGTTTCAAGTCATCAAGACCATGCACGATCAAAACCGCATCGTTCCCGCCACCGGAGACATTTCCGGCGTCAAGGCGCTGAAATCCATCGGCGATTACCTGAAAGAAATCAACGAAAAAGTCTCGGCGTTTTATGTTTCCAACGTAGAGTTTTATCTATTCCGGCAGGATACGATGGGGCGTTTTGTCGAAAACTTGAAGTCTTTGCCGATGGACGCCAACAGCACGATGATTCGCAGCTATTTCAATTACGCTTATTACACCAACGTCCATCCGCAAACGGTGGACAATCATTTCAGCGTGCAGTTGCTGCAACCGATTCAAACCCTCATCCGCAGCTTCGATTCCGGCGAGATCAGCGATTATTACCAACTGACCACGCGCGGCAGCGTGGAGTTGATCCCATAGTCTCGGATCAGTACCGCGCGCGGTAGCAAGCGTCATCTTGCTAAGCGCGCTCCCTACCGGTCGCGGTACTGACCCGGCAATCAATCTTCAGCCAAAAATTTCTTCGTCTCTGCCAAAAACAAATCCAGTTGATCGTGATGAACCCAGTGGCCTGCGCCCGCGACTTTCACCAGCCGATGGTCTTTGATGGGAGTGGCGCGTCCGTCGTTTTCGGGATTGGGTGCCCAGCTTTCCATTCCCCAGAACAGCAACACAGGGCAAGTGATCTGGCTGTAAATGTCCTGAATGTCGGCGAGATTGTGTCCGACCGGCGGAAACGGGCGTGCGAAGTTGTCGAACTTCCAGGCCAGTGAACCATCGGAATTCCAGTTTGTGCCGTGCAGCGTCAAATGTTGTGCGACTTCGTCGGAAAGATGCGGATTGGCCTCTTTCATGCGGTTTACGGCGGAATCAAGGTCGGGATAACTGCGAGCTTCGCGTTTTTCGATCTTGCGAATCTCTTCCACCCAGCGGCGCATTCGTTTGGAAGCCGGATCATAAACTTTGTGAGTCGGCGGCGGCCCCAATCCTTCAATCGAAACCAGCTTTTTGACCTTTTCAGGAAACAGGCCGGTGTAGAGTGTCGAAATGACTCCGCCCAGACTGTGGCCGATCAGGTAAATCGGTTCGGTTTGATTGTTGGTGGTGTTGATGACATCCACCAGCGCCGATAAATCCAGAATGTGTTCGGCGATGGTGTACAAGGCTCCGGGAGCGTGTTGGCTGTTGCCGTGTCCGCGCAAATCGAGCGCGTAGACGTGATAATCGCTGCACAAATCGCGCGCCACCCAGTCCCAATTCCGAGCGTGATCCAATCCGCCGTGAACCAGAATCATCGTCGGTTTGCCCGCCGTGCCCCAATCCCAGAATTGCAGCTTCAATCGGTGTGAATAAAAGAAATGCGAAATCGGTTCATCTACAGTTTTCAATGCGGGGAAATCCTCCTTCGCTGGTATGCTAGCCCGGCAGTTTCAATACAGTAAAGCCAACCCAAAAAATTATGCGACAACTCATCTTCATTTTATTGCTGGCGACGACAATGTTCGCTCAGCAATCGCAAAATCCTTCGCCGATGGTTGAACATACGCGAGCGCATCCGCGATTGAAGCAGGAAACGCCCGACGGTCGCCGCGAAAAGCTGGAACTCGGCACGTTGTTTTTGCCTGCCAAACTCAAGTTGAAATCGCCGACTCCGCTGTTCATACACTTTCACGGCGGAACCTGGCTGCCGGAAGTGGCCGCCGCGAAGGTCGGCAATACCGCCGTCATCTCCATTCAAATTGGAGCCGGTTCGTCGGCGTATGCTCGACCGTTCGGCGACGCGCAATTGTTTTCTCGCTTGCTGGCGGAAGCCGAAACCAAAGCCGGCGTGAAGTTTGCTCCACTGAGTTTGACGGCTTGGAGCGCAGGTTACGGCGCGGTGCGCGAAATTCTGAAAGTGCCGGAGCATTACGCGCGCGTCGAAAAGGTTTTGCTGATTGATGGATTGCACGCAGGTTATGTCGGCGGAAAACCGGGAACAGGAAAGTCGCAGGAATCAGAACTCGAAACCGACAATCTGGAAATCTTTCTGAAATTCGCCCGCGACGCTGTTGCCGGTCGCAAACGGATGATCGTCACGCATTCGGAAATCTTTCCCGGCACGTTTGCCAGCACGACGGAAACGGCGGATTGGCTGCTTGGCCAATTGGGATTGAAGCGAACGCCCGTTGTGAAGTGGGGGCCGATGCAAACGCAACAACTCAGCGAAGCGCGGGCAGGGAAATTCTGGCTGATTGGATTTGCTGGGAACTCCGCGCCGGATCATGTGGATCAACTGCATTCGCTGCCGGAGTATTTGAACTGGCTGAGGTAAAAACGGCTGAGGAAGGAAACTCGGCGCTTGCTCGCAACCGTCATCACTTCTGAAACACAACCTAAAAACACAGCGACCGAGAGCGAGAACGTGTCGGCGGGCTTCCCCCGTTACCCACCAACGCCCGGTCGTTCTCGCTTGCGGTCGCTGCGCTTAACCATTAGCGGCGGACGCGAACCAATTGCCGCTGCCGGTTGAAGCCGTTATTTCGTCTTCACCCATTAACGCGAGAAGCGTCGGGAAAACCTCTAACGGCGTAGAAGATTTTTTTCTGTAGAGCGATATAATCCGCGTCGCAAATGACAAACCCATCCGAACAACCCAATGTGACTCAACTGTTGGTGGCCTGGAACAAGGGCGATGAAACCGCGCGCGATGAATTGTTGCCGCTGGTTTATCAGGAATTGCATCGGCTGGCCGGGCGGTATCTTGGCCGAGAGCGCACCGGCCACACGTTGCAAGCGACCGCGCTGGTTCACGAAGCGTATCTGCGACTGGTCAATCAACAAGATGTGAACTGGCAAAACCGCACGCATTTTTTTGCGGTCTCGGCGCAAATGATGCGGCGCATTCTGGTGGATCACGCGCGCAGCCGGCACATGGCCAAACGCGGCGGCGACGCTCAGCAAGTGGATTTGGAAGAAGCTCTGATAGTTTCGGACGAGCGCGCGGCGGATGTTGTGGCGCTGGACGACGCGCTGAAGGCTCTGGCGGAATTCGACGAACGCAAAAGTCGTATGGTCGAGCTTCGATTCTTTGGCGGGTTGAGCATTGAAGAAACTGCCGAAGTTCTGGAAGTTTCGCCCGGCACGGTTATGCGCGATTGGACTTTGGCCAAAGCCTGGCTGCAACGCGAAATCGGGAAAGAGTAGTCAGGAGTCGGTAAACGGTAGTCGGCATCTGAGTTCCGAATAACTACCGACTACCGAATCCCGATTACCGACTACTTATGCAAGCAGATCGTTGGCAAAAAATCGAAACCTTATTTCATCAGGCGCTGGAACAGCAGCCACGACAGCGCGCGGCGTTTTTGGTCGCCGCTTGCGGAACCGATCAGGAGTTGTTGCGCGAAGTCGAATCGCTGCTCGCCACGCATCAGCAGGACGGCGGAGTTCTGGGAGACACGGCTTCTGATCTGGCGGCGGAATGGGCGAAGGTCAATCAGCAATTTTCTCCGCAACCGAAAAGCTCACGAACGGAAAAATTGAAGCTGCAACAGTTCGGGCCTTATCAGGTCATTGCCAAACTCGGCAAAGGCGGAATGGGCGATGTGTATCTGGCCGAAGACACACGGTTGCGAAGAAAAGTTGCGCTCAAGTTATTGCCTATTGAGCTGACGACCCGCAAAGAATGGTTGCGCCGATTTGAATTGGAAGCTCTGGCAGCCAGCGCCACCAATCATCCGAACATCATCACCATTTACGAAATCGGCAAAACCGACGAAAGCCATTTCATCGCCGCCGAATATGTGGAAGGCAAAACTTTGCGCCAGATGATTGACGCCGGTCGTTTGGAGTTTTCGACGGCGATGGACATCGCCGCTCAAGTAGCCAGCGCGTTGTCAGCGGCTCACGCGGCGGGCGTTTATCACCGCGACATCAAACCGGAAAACATCATGGTGCGCCCTGATGGATTGGCTAAGGTTCTGGATTTCGGATTGGCCAAACAGTCGAAAACGCCTTCGTTGCTGACCAGTTCCAGTGCCACGACGGTGGTCGAAATTCTCACTGCGCCGGGAACTGTGGTGGGGACTCCGCAGTACATGTCGCCCGAACAAGCTCGCGGATTGGCTGTGGATTATCGAACGGACATTTTCAGTCTGGGAGTTGTGCTGTACGAAATGCTGGCCGGACGTGCGGCGTTTACCGGAGACGAGTTGATCGAAGTTCTAGCGTCAGTTGCTCACCGCGAACCTGAGTCGCTCAAAAAACTGGTTCCCGGTATTCCCGATCAACTGGAAAAGATCGTTAATCGCGCAATGCTCAAAGACCGCGAGCAGCGATTCCAAACCGCCAGCGAGTTACAGCTTGAACTGAAAAATTTGAAGCAGGAATTGGAGATCGAAGAGCGATTGAAGGATCGGCGAGTGACAAGCTGGATCAAAAGATTGTTCGGTTGAAAACATAATCGAACGCCGCTGGCAAAATGGTTGGAGACCGCATCGGAGAACACCACAGTCTTGGTCGCTCCTTCAATCACTTCAAATTTTGCGACGTCCGTGAAGCTTCCCATATTCGAATTCATCGTGATGTTTTGACGAAACCCCACAGTTCCGACTGGTTACGTTGCTCCCAGATACGCGACGGTCAAACGCCGCGAAGTCGTCGTTGCCAATGCCACGGACCTCAGTCGCGGGTTGGATTATCTGGCTGCGCGCAACGACGTGGATGTGAATCGCACGGCGTATTACGGTTACAGCCATGTGTGATTTACGCTGCGGCTGAATGGCCGTTATGATGAAGTGAATCCGATTCGCACGCACGTTGAACCGTTATTCAAATTCCTGCACGAACCGAAACGAATGCAGCTTTACGATGCCGGGCACACGCCTCCGCTGGAAATCATCGTACCGGTGATTAACGGCTGGCTGGCCGAAACGCTTGGGAAAATCGTTCGGTGAAGGTTATGGAGTGCGGCGGTCTCGACGCCGCTTTTCGTTCTTTACCACAATGCTTCAAGTCAGCTTGGATAACTCGACTGAGAAAGCAAAGCGGCGACAAGTCGCCGCACTCCAAAATGCTTCAAGTCAGCTTGGATAACTCGACTGAGAAAGCAAAGCGGCGACAAGTCGCCGCACTCCAAATTGATAGTTATGACCGAAAACCTGGAACAACAAACTGAAGAATTTCATTTGCTTGATCCGCGAACAATCAAATTGTGGCGGATGAATTACCTGATTGGCTTCGGCATCGTGATTTTGGCGACGCTGGCGGCGGTCATCAGCATTGGCTATGCCGCTGCTGAAGCGCGAATCTGGCTGGCCATCGGCTGGATGGCGCTGACGGCGATTTGTCTGTGGTTCAGTTTCTGGTTTCCGCCGCGTTATTACCGTTCGTGGCGTTGGCGCATTGACGCGAAGGTGTTGGAGCTTCGGCACGGGCGATTGATCGAACGCACGCGGCTGATTCCGCTGGCCAGATTGCAGCACGTGGATTTGGAGCGCGGTCCGTTGGAACGTTTGTTCGGCCTGGCTTCGCTGGTCATTCACACGGCGGGGACTCACGCGGCTTCGACGACGATTCCTGGACTTGATGCCGAAACCGCCGCACGGTTGCGCGACCATCTGGTAGAGATCGGAGGCGACGATGCCGTTTGAAAACTTCACTCCGCCGCCGGTGCTGGAAAACCTGGGGCAGGGCGTCAAAGTCTTTGAAGGACGTTTGCATCCGTTGACGCTGGTCATCGGATTGACGAAATACGGGCGCGCGTTGGTTCCAGCCATTGCTCTGGTGTTATTCGGCAATCGCTGGGCAGGAGCGCCGCTGTTGTTTTTCACTTTGGCAGGATTGGTGGCGACATTCATCAAGTATTTTTTCTTCCGCTACAGAATTGAAAACGGCGAGTTGATAACTCAGGAAGGTTTGATCGAAAAGCGCCAGCGCAACATTCCGCTCGAACGCATTCAGGAAATCAGCATCGAACAAGGCGTGTTGCATCGTTTGCTGGGAGTCGTTGATGCGAAGATCGAAACCGGCAGCGGCAGCGGAGCCGAAGCGAGTTTGTCCGTGTTGTCGCGTGCCGAAGCCGACAAGTTGCGGCAGATGGTTTTTGCTCACGCGGCGGCGATTCGCGCCGGGAAAACTCCAACAGAGGAAAACTCAGCGGTTGAGGTTGTCGCTGGCGAAGCTGAATCGGTAGTCGTTTGCCGGTTGAGTGTTAAGGATTTGATTGTTGCCGGATTGACTTCCAATCATTTGTTGTCGGCGCTGGCTCTGGCCGGAGCCGTGTGGAACTTCGCGGATGATTTGTTGCCCGACGCGATTTACGCCAAAACCGGAAAACTGATTTCTGAAGAAGCGAAGCATCTGGCCGCGCAAGGCATCGAATGGGCGATTGTCGTCACCGTTGCCGGAATCGTTGCGGTTGCGCTGATTGGAATTCTTTTCTCTGTCGTCGGTTCGGTTGTGCTGTTTTACGGCTTTACGTTTTCGCGGCGAGGCGACGATTTGCAGCGCCGATACGGCTTGCTGACTCAGCGGTCGTCCAGTTTGCCGCGCCGACGAATTCAAGTGCTGGAAATCGAAGAAAAAGCCCTGCGGCGATTGTTCGGTTGGGCGACTTTGCGAGCCGACACTTCCGGGCGAAGCCGCGAAGACAGCGACGATAACAAAGGCCGCGACGTTTTGTTGCCGATTGTGTCAGCGCGCGAACTGGATCGGTTGCTGCCGAATGTATTTCCCGATGTGAATCTGGCCGACGGCGATTGGCGTCAAGTTTCCTCACGAGCCGTGATGCGTGAAACTCTGGAACTCGGACTGGTTTGTCTGGTGATTGTCGCCGCACTGTTTTTCTGGCTGGGGAGTTGGTGGACATTGTTGCCGTTGGCGTTGGTTCCGCTGACTTATTGGCTGTATGGGATCAGCTATCGCCAGCTTGGTTATGCTTTGAGCGAAGCGTATCTGCGAACGCGGCGTGGCTGGTTGGGGCGTTCGACGCACATTGTGCCGATCAACAAAATTCAAGCCGTCGAAGTTCACCAAACGCCGTTTGATCGTTGGTGGGGAATGGCTTCGCTGAGTGTGGACACCGCCGGACAAGCCTTCACCGGAGGCGGCCCGCAAATCAGCAACCTGCCCGTTGCCGAGGCGCGCAAACTGGCTGCCAAGTTGGCTCAACGAGCGGCAGTCACAGAGTACAAATGGTAAGAGCGTGTTTTGAAATAAGAGAAGCTGGCTTCGTTCCGATTTAGCTCTGAAAGAGCGCCAGAAAATAGCCCCGTGCGAAGCGCGGGGTCGAAGGCAAGAAGGTCCGCCCAAGCCCCGCAAGGGGCGACAGATCATCGTCGGCTGTCGCTCCTTTCGGAGCTTGGAGAAAAAATTGGCTTCGATTCTCCGTGCTCTCGCATGGAGCTACTGTCTGGCGCCTGCTTCGCAGGCTGAAAATGAGCATTACCAACTTTCAAAACAGGCTCTAAGTGATGAAACGCAGCTTCACTTTTCGTTGAGGGCGAGAGCATAATCTTTTGCCGCAAGGAGGTTTTAGCTATGAGTACACCAAAAGCAAAGATGGTCAGCCATTTCTCTGAAGAAGAATATCTGGCGATGGAGCGCGCTTCAGATGTGAAGCACGAATATCTGGATGGTCAAGTTTATGCGATGGCAGGCGAAATGCCTGCTCACGGAAAGATCAGTGTCAATCTGGTCATAGAAATTGGTAGCCAGTTGAAAGGTTCGTCATGCGAACTTTTCACCAAAGACACCAAAGTTCGCACCGGCCCTGACCCAAATCCAACGTGGCCGCCGAAAGGATTGTTTTCATATCCTGACGTGGTGATTGTTTGCGGCGAAGCGAAATATCACGACCAGTACCGCGATGTGCTGCTCAATCCCAAAGTCATCATCGAAGTCCTGTCCGAAGGAACCGCCGAGTTCGATTACAGCGAAAAGTTTCGCCGATACCGCGAATGGCTGCCATCGCTTGAAGACTACATTCTGGTTTCTTCGCTGGAAATACTGATCGAACATTTCCGTAAACAGCCGAACGGGGATTGGTTGTTGACGACCATCAAGAATTTAGACGCTCTGCTGAAGCTGGAATCGGTCGGTTGCGAAGTGCGGTTGAGCGACGTTTATGCGCGTGTGAGTTTTGAGCCAAACGACCCTGAAATGGCCTAATGATCCCGGCATTTGCCTTTCAAATCAGCCTCTTCATTTTTTCGGAATCAGCGTTGAGATTTCTGGATTTAGCAAAGATTTTAGCAAACATCGCTGAGATGTTAGTGACAGGCAGCCAAGCAGTTAGCCAGGAATTTGCATTTGCTTTCCAATTGGAATATCAATTGCCTCGCTTTACTTGCGTAACTTACGCAATCATCATCAATTCAAGCATCAATTTCAGAGACTGGTTTTCGGACTCTCGTTTGGTAGAAAGGTCATTGGCAGAGCTGGACTTTTGCCCGATTGTTTCTGCCACCAAAGTTTTCGAGAGACCCTAACGCAAGCAATTCTGCCTGCGAAAATTTTCAGGAGAAATTTCAATGAGACATCAGAACTATTTTGTTCGCGCATTACTCATCATGATGTTGCCGATTTTGTTGTCAGTCACAGGCTTTGCGCAGGGTACGACTTCGCGCGTGACCGGAACGGTCACGGACACCAACGGCGCGGCGGTTGCGGGCGCAACCGTGACGCTGACCAACCCGGCGACAACCGTGGTGTTCACGACGACCACCGCAGGCAGCGGAGTTTACGTATTTGATTCGGTGCAGGTCGGCTCTTACACCGTCACCGTGCAGAAAGACGGCTTCAAGAAATTCAATTCCGCTGGCAACGATGTCAGCCTGGGGCGTCCGACAACGGTTGACGTCCAGTTGGAAATCGGCGCGGTCAACGACGTGGTGCAGGTCGAAGCCTCTGCGGAACTGGTGCAAACCAGCAGTTCGGGAAATCTCGGCAACACGGTCGAACAGCGCGCGCTGGAGGCTTTGCCTATCGTCGGCACGCGCGGACGCAATCCGCTGACCTTCATCAACTTTCAACCCGGCGTTTCGGTCGGCGCGAATACCGGTGGCGGCGTTCACGTTCACGGATCGCGCGACCGCGCATTCAACTTCACGCTCGACGGCATTGACATCAACGAATCCAGCGCGGGCGGATCGAACTTCACGCCATTGCGTCCGAACCCGGACAGCTTGCAGGAATTCCAGATCATCACTGGCAACTTCACCGCCGAAAACGGACGCAGCAGCGGCGCACAAGTCTCGCTGACCACGCGCTCCGGGACGAATGAATGGCACGGCGGATTGTTCGAGTTCTATCAAACGCCGCGTTTCCTGGCCAACAACTACAACAACAACGTCAACGGCATTCGGCGCGGCCAGTTCGTGCAGCATATTTTCGGCGGCAGCATCGGCGGCCCCGTTTACCTGCCGAAATTCGGCGAAGGCGGCAGCCCGGTTTACAACGGCAAAAACAAAACCTTTTTCTTTACCAATCTGCAAATGCTGAGGACTTATGAAGGTATTGGCGTGACGCGCACGGTTTATACGCAACAGGCGCGGCAAGGTCTTTTCCGTTACGTGATGGGCGGCCAGAACACTCCGGCGGGAACCACCACGCCTTCCGTCAATGCTGATGGATCGGTCGCCGCCGGACGCAACATCGGTACTTACAACATCGGCCAGCGCGATCCTTTATGCGCGACTTCGCCTTCCACTTGCGGACTTGATCCGACAACGACGGGGCTGATCAACTCCATGCCGCTGCCGAATAACTTTTTCGTCGGTGACGGTCTGAATACGGCGGGATATAGCTGGGTCGCTCCGCAGCGCGAAAAGCAATACGACTTCGCCACCAAGATTGATCACACCATCAACGAACGCCAGACCGTTTACGTTCGTTACGCGCAAGGCGAACAGAATACCATCGGCGACAACGTCAACGGCGGATTGCAGGCTTTCCCAGACACTCCGACGTTGGTTGATACGTTCCGCGATCCGAAGAATTTGGCGATCAATCATCGCTGGTCGCCGACCAATCGTATGACCAATGAATTCGTCTTCGGATTCAACCGGTTCGCTTTCAGTTTCGACAACGGAGACAGCGCCTTTGAAACTCGCCCGGCGTTTGTTTTCAATCTGATTGCCAACCCGTTCAGCAATACCGGCCCGGTTTACAACGCGCGCAAGTTGCGAACGACTCAGGTGGTGGACAACTTCAGCGTGATTGCCAATTCGCATACACTGAGATTCGGCACGAACCTGCGTTTCCAGACGCACATTGACGACCGCAGTTCGGTGGCAGGGGCTTCGACTGCCAGGGCCATCAACCTGAGCCGAGCAGTCAACATTGTTGACATCAATCAGTTTGGCCTGAACACCTTGACGGGAATCAACGTCGCCAATGACCGGCCTCGCCTGGAAAACATGATTAATGATTTTCTGGGGCGCGTTGGAACTCTCAGTCAGGCCTTCGTTCAGCAAGGCAGCCAATACGGCCCTCCGGGAACGCGATTCCTGTTTACGGCGAAATACCCTGAATACGATTTTTACGGGCAGGACACCTGGAAAGTGCGCCCCAATCTGACGATTGATTACGGCATGCGCTGGGAAGTGAAAATCAGTCCGAGCGCCGGCGACGGCGGTGTGGTTTTGCGCCCCAACTCGCCGGTTCGCGTCGGTGAAGCCGGACGCAACGACCTGCGTTGGGTCGAAGGCAAGTTGTTCGATTCCGACTACGATAATTTCGCGCCGACCATCGGTTTGGCGTGGGATCCATTCAAATCGGGCAAGACCAGCGTTCGCGCCAACTATCGTCTGGCTTATGACCGCATGAACACTTTCGTGCTTTCGTCGGCGATTTATCAGAGCGCGCCGGGCGCGACCCTGGCCGTCATCAATCAGGCTTTCGGTCAGGGCGGCGGACGTTTGCGGCAAGGTGTGCCGACTTTGGCTCCACCCGCAGGCATCACGCCCGACACGCTGCGCACTCCTCCAACTTATGGAGTCGGCGCAATCACTGTGGTTGATCCAGACCTGCGTTCGCCGAAAACCAATCAGTGGGCGTTGAGCATTCAACGTGACATCGGATTCAACTCAGTGATTGAAGTCAGTTACATCGGTCGGCGCGGCGTTGGCCTGTATGGCGGTTACAACGCGAACGACACGAGCATCTTCGGGCGCGATTCGCGTTTCAACCAAACCTTCCTGGACGCTTTCAAGGAAGTCAAAGCCAACTTGCCCGCCACCGGTTCGGCCTTGCCCGCCGGATATTCCAACGCGCTGTTGAACGCGCTGATGCAACCGCATTCAAACCGTGGAGCCAACGAAAGCGGCACGCAAGCTTTTGCTCGCTTGTTTGAATCGGCGATTCGTTTGAATTCAGTCGGGGCAGTGGCTTCGACCATTGCATCGCGCGTTCAAAACAACGTGCCGATTCACGTCACTGCCGGATTTGCGCCGACTTTCTTCCGCGCTTTTCCGCAATTCGCCACGATGAACGTGCTGGACAGCAACGACATTTCGACCTACCACGCTTTTGAAGCGCAGATTAAACGTCGTTTTCGTTCCGACATCGGCATGCAGCTCAGTTACACCTGGTCGAAATCGCTCGACACCCGTTCCTTCGATCCGGCCTTTACGACGGTGGCTACCGGCAATGCTCAATCGGCTTCGAGTACGCCGTTCAACCTGAACAACCGCCGTTTGAATTACGCGCCTTCGGATTTCGACCGCCGTCATTCATTACAGGCGAACTTCGTTTACGAACTTCCTTTCGGCAAAGGCAAAGCTTTGTTCGGCAACGTCAACGGAGTTTTGGATCGCATCATCGGCGGATGGGACATCAGCGGCGTTTACGCGCTGCAATCCGGTCGCCCGTTTACTGTGTATTCAGGATCGAACACTTTTGGTTCGTCCACCCAATCGCCCGCCAGTTGTAACGGCTGCAAGAAAGGTCTGGGCGAAGCGTTTTTCGATCCCAGCGGCGGCACGACGTTTTTCTTCGATTCCGCCACGCGCGGCACGACGTTCAACACCGCGAACAACACTCGCGGAATTTTCTTCGTGCCGGAGCCGGGAACACAGGGCAACACGGGCCGCAACTTCTTCAACGGCCCGCGCTCCTATGATTTGGATATGTCGTTCGCCAAACGCACGCAGATTTTTGAAAATCACACGCTGACGTTCCGCGCAGATTTGCAGAACATCACGAACACTCCGGTGCTCGCTTTCCCGACGGCGACGATCACCGATGCCACCTTCGGACGAATTCGTACCGGCGTGCAAAACTCGGCTCGCCGCGTGCAGTTCGCGCTGAAGTACAACTTCTAAAAGACGGATTTTCTTTAGCTTGAACAGGGTGAGTCCGTGCAATCGCGCAGGCTCACCCTGCCTCTTTTCCCGACCCAACCTTTGGAGGATTTATGAAGCGAACAAATAGCGTTCTACTTTTGATCGCCTTGCTGGCGATGATGGTGGGCAGCGTTTTGGCGCAGACCGGTACTTCGCGCATCACCGGCACGGTGACTGACCCGACCGGCGCGGTATTGCCCAACGCCAAAGTCACGGCTCGCAACGAAGCGACCGGCGTCAGTTACACGGCGCAAACCAGTTCCGCAGGCAGTTACAGTTTTGATTCGTTGCCAGTGGGCAATTACGAAATCAAAGTCGAAGCGCAGGGCTTCCGCACTTATTCCAGCACGGCGAACGTGCTGACCGTCGGTGCTCCGCTGGTGGTGGATGCAGCCATGCAAGTCGGCGCAGCGACTGAAGTAGTCTCGGTGCAAGGAGCTTATGAAAGGTTGGCGACGACCAACGCCGCGCTCGGCGACGTGATTGAGAGAAAGACGATTACCGAATTGCCGCTCAATGGGCGCAATCCGCTTTCGCTGATTACTTTGCAGCCCGGATTGGTTCAGCGAACCAGCGCGGGCGCGGGATCGGGTACTCACGTCAACGGTTCGCGCGACCGAGCTTTCAACGTGACGATTGACGGCATTGATGCCAACGAACCTTCCGTGCCGAATCCTCAATCGAACGTTTACCGATTGAACCCGGACAACGTTCAGGAATATCGCGTCACCACGCACAACGCGACGCCCGAACAGGGACGCAATTCCGGCGCGAACGTGGCCATTGCCACGCGCGGCGGCACGAATGAAATCCACGGCACGCTGTTCCACTTCTTCCGCAATACCGCGCTCAACGCCAACGAGTTTTTCAACAACGCTCAAAAGTTTCAGGCTTTGGCGCAAGGCAATGCCGGGCTGGCCGAACGTTTCAATCGTCCTGAACTGAAGCTCAATCAATTCGGCGGAGAAGTCGGCGGCCCGATTATCAAAAACAAAACTCACTATTTCGGCAGTTACCAAAATCAGCGCGTCAACCTGACGCAACCGATTGCGCGCAGTTTCGGCATTCCGATTTTGTACACACCTGAAGCTCGCGCCGGAATCTTCCGGTATTTCGTCGGCGGGCAGAATCGTCCGGCGGGCGCTGCAGGAGCCGTCGTTGACGCCAACGGCAAACCGCTTTTCCCGGATTGCAGCGCGACGGTGACGACCAATTGCATTCGCAGCTACAACATTTACGGCAACGACCCGCGCCGCATCGGAGCCGATCCGGTGGTCAAGGCTTATCTGGATCGTTACCCAACCCCGAACTCTTACACAGTTGGCGACGGACTGAACACTGCGGGTTATGCCTGGAACGTGCCTTCGCGCACAGTCGGGCCGAATTACATGTTTCGCATTGACCACACCATCAACGACCGCCAAAGCGTGTTTGGCCGTTACATTGACGCCGCGACTGACACCTTGGACGGCGATTTGCTCAATAGCCGTCCGTCAGTTTTTCCCGGCTATCCGCCGCTAGGCGAAGTTTTCCGTTCGTCGAAAAACACCGCCATCGGTCATCGCTGGACGGTGACGGACAAAATCGTCAACGAATTCACTGTCGGTTTGGCGCGCTTCCGGTTCTTTTTCACTTGGGGCGAATCGAACCCTGACTTCCCGAACATTCCGCCGTTTAACTTCGCCAACATCTCTGAACCTGTTCACAACATCCCGCGCACTCAACGCACGCTGAACACTTACCAGGTGGTGGACAACCTGAGTTTGGTGAAAGGTTCGCATGTGGTTCGCACCGGAATCAATTTCCGTTTTTTGCAACACAACGACTTGCGCGGTTTTGCGGGCTTCAACATTGCGCCAAGTCTGACGTTCAGCCAGGCTGATCGCGTGCCGAACTGGGTGACGAGCGCGGCAGTGCCGGGCATTAATTCCGTGGACAACACGACCCTGCTCAACGCCGTGAACGATTTGCTGGGTATTCCAGCGCGTCTGACGCAAGCTTTTGTCAGCGACCCGACTTCCGATTCGTTTTTGCCGACCGGCAACATCTTCAACAATGGCATTCGTTACAAACAGCTCAACTATTACTTGCAGGACGAATGGAAACTGAGCCAGAAGTTGACGGTCAATTACGGCTTCCGCTGGGAAGTCAATCTGCCCGCCACCGAAGCCTTCAAGCGCGTGTTTGTGCCGAATCGTCGGCCAGACATTTTCGACGCCAACAATCTGGTTACCTGGCAGCAAGCGCAAAGCTGGTACGAAAACACCACCTGGAAAGCGATTGCGCCGCGTTTTAGCTTTGCTTATGCCAAAAACGACAAGACGGTCATTCGCGCCGGATTCGGCATGGCTTACGACCCGATTTCGACTTTTCAGGTGACTTCGATTGCCGGATTCGTGCCGGGTTTGGTGACTCGCGTTCAACCTTTGGCGACGGCGGTTGACGCCAACAAACGAGTTGGCGAAGGTTTTCCGCAACAAATCGCTCCGCCGACAACCTTGCCGTCATCGTTTTATGCTCCGGCGGTTGCACGGCAAGGCACTGCGCCCAGCCTGGGCGCATTCGATCAAAACATAGGCTTGCCGACTTCTTACGATTGGAACCTGAACATTCAGCGCGAACTGCCGCTGGGGCTGGTCGCGCAGGTTGGTTATGTCGGCAAACGCGGCACTCACTTGCTGCGCGGTTACAACCTGAACCAGACGCGATTGAATTCCGATGTGGTTGCGTCGTTCAATCGCTTGAAAGCTAACTCTGATGCAGCCTGTACGAACCGAGCGGCTGGAACAGGTTGTCGTGCGGGATACGTCGCTCAACCGGTCGGCATTCTGTTGCAACTGTCGAGCGAGGCGTTTCTGAATTCGGCGGCAACGACAACCGATATACGGCAAAACGCCGTCGGCAATCTGGCCAATCGCATTGACACCAGTTTCGACATTTGGACACGCGGAGTTCCGGCCAATTACTTCCGACCGAACCCGCAATTTTCATCGCTGTTCTATCTGGATTCGGGCGGCGATTCTTACTACCACGGTTTGCAAGCGACTTTGCGCCGCCGCTTTGAAAACGGATTTGCGTTCGGGCTGGCTTACACCTTCAGCAAATCCATTGACAACATGTCGGTTGACCCTGTCGGAGCGGCTTCGGGCGGCGGACTTTCGACCACGAATTCGCGCACGGCGACGGATATTTACGATTGGCGCATTGATCGAGCGGTTTCCGATTTCGACCGCCGCCACGTTTTGGTCGTCAACGGTTTGTGGGAATTGCCTTTCGGCAAAGGCAAATCAATCTGGGGCGGAGCCAACGGATTCGTCAATCAGATTATCGGCGGTTGGAGTTTGAACGGAATCCTGTTCGCAATGACCGGGCAACCGTTCCAGGTGCAAAGCGGCGCGTTGACGGCGCACAACGGCAAAGTGTCGCGCGCGGATTTAGTCGGCGCTCCGCCGGAAGCGAAGCTGCGCGACGTTTCAGGCATCTTGGGGCCGGTGCTGTTCACGTCCGAAGACCTGGCGAAGTTTACCTTCCCGGCTGCCGGATCGAACGGATTGCAATCGCGCAACACCTTCCGCGGGCCGGGTTACGTCAATCTGGATATGGGTTTGTTCAAAAACTTCAGCATCACCGAAAGGTTCAAGCTGCAATTCCGCGCGGAGTTTTTCAACGCGCTGAACCACGCCAACTTTGAATCGCCACGTGATGCGTCGAACGGTTCGACCTTGATTACTTCGACGCTGTTCGGTCGTTCGTGCTGTGTGGCGGCGGCAACGCCTAGTTCGGCCAACGTCATCGCCACGGGCGAATCTTCGCGCGTGGTTCAATTGGCGTTGAAACTGTCGTTCTAAGCTTGGCGGATTGAATCAAATGAGCCGAACGTCGCGGGTTGGAGTGATGGCCCCCGTACGTTCGGCTTTTTGCTTATTGGCTGTTATAGAAAATTCTTGAACCGTAATACGCCGCCAGCGTTGAGATGCCGTTGATGGTTCTGGTATATTCCCCCTGCCGATGATCGTATCCCCGCATCCCCGAGTTTATCGGCCACTCAAATCAAGATCGAAATTTAGAACTTCCATCGTTGCCCAAAACGAAGTAGAGGGCTACCTCACTATTTATTTAAGGTAGGGCAAAGTGAAATACGCGAAAGTAAAACAGGGAAAGGTGCCGCCCGTTTGCTTGGCGCTGATGGTGTTGTTTTTCTGGTTGGTGACGTGCTCAGTGCAAGCCACCGCCGGGGATTACGCCGTGCAAATTGCCGCCGTCCGTTCACAGCAATGCGCTGACGATTTGCGGATGGGGTTGCACGCCAGAGGGTTGGACGCTTATTGGGTCAGGATTGTTTTGCCGCAACACGGATTGTTTTATCGTGTTCGGCTGGGCAAATTCCCGTCGCTTGAAACGGCATATTCGTATGCCGAAAGCTTGCTCGATTCCGGTTTGCTGGAATCGTATGCAATCACGAATTACGAAAAACCGAATAGCGCACAGCTTGCCGACATCACTCAGGCCTCAATGGAAGTGCAGGAATACATCCAGCAACGTCCGACGCCTCGTGAAACCAACGAATTATTAGCAGCCATCGGCGCTCGCCAATGGTGGTTGCCGGGCAATCGAAGTTTGTTTGCCAACACGCCCAAACTGCCGCCAGCAAATGCAGGCATGACCCAGCGCGAAGTTCTGGTATATGCGCTCAGCCGTCACGAATGGCGATTGAGTCAGGATTTAAGCGTATTGTTCGTTCGTGCGCCGGTCGTCATGGCTTCCAGCACTGATTTGGTCATCAACCAGCCCGCGCAACGCTTCGAAGCCGCTTCTTCGCCGACGGTTCCGGTTGAAAGAACATTTGCGCCCGCCAATTCACCGTTGACTCCGCCGCCACCGCCCGGAACGTCAATGTCGCCGGTCGCAGTTGTGTCAAACCCAACACCGGCGTCCAATAAAGCTTTCAGCGATTCGCGCAACGCCTCGACGGGAATCGGTCGCGGAACCACTACTGCGCGCAAACCAGTAAGTTACGGCAGATTTAATCCGCCGCGATTGCAAGCGTCGGCGGAAATGCGTAACGGTCAGTTGGTGATGAGGATTCGCAATCTGGACGCTGACAGGCCGTTTGCCGGAACCGCCAAAGTGACAATCAGCGATGACCGCAGAAGCAACGATCTGGCTCCGATGAAATTCGATGTGAATCCGGAAGATGAAATTCTGGTTCCGATCAACGAAACCGTCGCCGATGGCAACGATTGGATGTTGATGGTTTATGACGAAGGCGGCGCTTTGCGAATGATTCGCGGTCAGACGATTGGGCAAAAACCTGTGCCGCCGGTTCAACAGGCGCAAACTTCTGCGCCACAGCCCGGACAATTTGAACTCAGCCCGCCGCCTTATGTGACTGGAGTTTTCGATGCGACAAATGCCGCAGGTCAGATTCCGGCTGTTGGAACCGTTCCGGGCGCTGACCCGACCAGACAGTCAGGTCAGTCAAATTCGCTCAATGGAATTGAGGGCGGCGGCAGCACGAATTCAACGTCTGCTCCGCCAGTTGATCCTACGGCTCCTGCTCAATTGACGATCACTCCGCGATTGATCGCCGCGACGACCGAAAACGTCACGTTGGAATTTGAAATCGCTGCGCCGCAACCGTTGCAGTACATTTCGCTGACGTTGGCGGCGGGCGAACACCGCGACACGCGGCAGGCGTTGATGTCCACCACTCGCGGACGAGTCCCATTTCTGATTCCCGCCACGCAAGCTCAAGGTACGTTCCTGTATGAAATCAAGGACGAATCCGGGCGGGTGCTGGCTGGCGGCACGGGAGATTTTCGGCAATTGACCGGCAGATAAACCCTGGCTGATAACCCCAGCCCAGAACAAAGCGAGCCTTGTTGATTACTTATCAGCAAGGCTCGCTTTGTTTTGGGAAATAAGCATTTGGTGGTTACAGGTCTTTTTCCAGCATCTCGAATTGGAGCTTGGCCACTTTCGGAATGCCTGCCGCCGGATCGTCAGGGAAGGGAAACACTTCGCCGGTTCGCCGATACCCACGCCGCTGATAAAACGCGAGAAGTTCAGGCCGAAGCGTGATGACCGACATGATGATTTTTCGGCTGCCCCATTCTTGCTGCGCGGTGAGTTCGGCAATTTGTAGGAAATGTTTGCCGATGCCATTGCCTTGCAATTCCGGCCTGACGACGAACATCCCCAGGTAAGCTGCATCTTGCTTTTTCTGAAGCAGCACAGAGCCGATGGCTTCACCGTTTTGCAGACAGAGCAGGATCATCGAATGTTCGTCCTGAATCAGGCTTTGGGTTTCCTGTTCATCTGTGCGCTGGCCGTCCAGCAAATCGGCTTCCGAAGTCCAACCAGCTTTGCTGGAATCTCCGCGATACGCGGAATTTACCAGCCGAGAGATAAACGCCGCTTCTTCAACAACGGCTTTGCGAAAAGATAATTGTGATTCCGGTTTCATGGCCGCAAGTGTAGAGCAAGTCAGAGACCTGCTCTACCGGTTTTTGAGCAATCAATTCAGCCGATGCTCTATGGTCAGTTTGCGGATTCGTTCATCCAACTGATTTTGTTTGGCGTCTTTTTCTTCAATCAGTTTTTTCTCTTCCACGCGCAATCGTTCCAGTTGATCTTCGCCCTGAGCAATTTTGCCGACGTATCGCTGCACCAATTGTTTTTCTTCTTCGCTCTTGCCCATGGCCTTCAGGTTTTCGCGCATGCGTTCCTGATCGCGTGTGATGCCTGTGATTTCCAAACGCTTTTCGGCGAGTTGGCGGTTCAGAGAAGAAATCTGCACCTTCGTTTCGACTACGCTTTCCAGCGCCTGTTTCATTTGCGGAGTCAGGTAGTTGGCTTTGACGTAAATTTCAATGTCGTTGGTCGTTACACTTGAAATGGTGAAGGCAGTTGTTTCGGGCAACTCTTCGGTTACGGCAAGTTGCGTCGAAGCGTTTGGCGGAACCGTGATTTTGAAGCGATAGAAATTATCTGTCGTTTCAGCGGGTTTGGCGGTTTTGACCAATTGCCACTTGGAGTTTTTGTCGTAAGCGTGTTCAATGTAAACAGTCTTCGCTCGGTCGGTCAGGTTTGTCAGTGTGTAAGTCGTCGCTTTGGATTGTTTGTAATGCACGCGCATTTCGCCATTGATGAATTGCGTCATTGTCGCGCGTTCGTTGTCTTCATCTTCTTTGACGCTGACTCGGCAGCCAAGATCAACGGCGTAGGTGATGAACCGTTTTTCGTTCGGTTTGATGCGTCCGGTCAGAGCTTCTCCGGCGTAAGTGTCGTTTTCGATGATCGTGACGGGGCCGCTTTCCAGCGTCAGGCCAGTGTTGTTCGTCAGGTAAAGCGCGCTCATTGGGTTTTGCTCGCGCGCCGAGCGGTTGTACAGCGACACGGTTTCGCCTTCGATGGAATTTTGCAAAATCGGAATCAGCGCCGAGCTATTTCGTTTGATCGTCACCGGATGCGCGATTCGATATTCAAACAACTCGCCGATGTCCTGAGTTTCCACATCGGCTTCGACGCCCGAACCTCCGTCGCGCATTGAACTGACCCGGCCTATCGAAGCCGATTCAGTATGCACACGATCTGCTGTGGCGTTGACCGTTACCGTTTCCGAGACTCCGCCGACTTCCAGGGTGACATTATTTTGCCGCACAGCGCCCGAAGCCAGATTAACTCCATCAAGCACTGTGCTTTTGAATCCGGTGCTGTAAACTTCGATTTTGTAACGTCCCGGAGCCAGCCCGCGCAGTTTGTACCGGCCTGCGTAATCCGTGTTGGCGGTGATTTCCGCACCTGATCCCAGTTGTTTCACTCTGACCGTGGCGTTAGGAATGGATGCACCAGTCAGGTCCCTGACAATGCCTTCCAGAGTTCCGCCGCCTGCAACCAGTTCTAATCGCCCGTTGATCGGGGCTTCGGCGATTTGCGGAACGATGGAAAGATCGTCGGGCATTTCAACGACCGGGCGTTGTTTGTAACGCGGCTGCTGCAAATCGTGAATGAATGAAACCGGCGCTCCGGCAATCAGCGACAAAGTGACATCCGTCCAATCTTCATCCTGCACGTTGTCCACCAGCGCCCAGCCTTGCAGAAAAGGTTGGGCTTTCGCGTCCAGCACGATGCGGTAAGTCGTTTTCCAGACCGGAGCTTCGACGACGTAACTGACAAACAAATCGCGTTCGCCAGTGCCTGTGGTAGAGATCGTCAGTTTTCGAAGGTTTTTGTGAATGGTGGATTGCAGTATGGAAAGGTATTGCTCCAAATCTTCGCGGACTTTGGCGTCCAGCAATTTGATGCCGCGAATTTGATCCAGTGCGATGCTCCGAAGTTCGCCGCCTTCGCTGACCATCACCAATTCCTGAACCTCCGCTCGCTCCATCGCCTGATACCGGATGCGTTTTTCAATGCCGACGACTGTGCCGATGGTCGGCGTAGCGCCGGTTCGCACTTCAACGCGAGCGCCTTTCAACTGACCAAGCAGCGAAGTCATTCCCACAGCGTTGCTGGCATCCAATCGTATGCCGAACTCTTCAATACGTTTGTCGAAAGGTTTGGTTGAATCGAACGTGACCGAAGAAATTTTTCCTTTGTTGAGGTCCAGCACGACCAACGATTTCAGCACGTCGTTCATTTGAGCGGCGTCGAACAGAAACGTGACTTGCTGATCGCCGTTGACCTTGCCTTGCCGCTCGAAATACCCGACGCCGTGTTTGTACAGCGTCACACGCTTCAGCAGAGGCGGGCTGTTTTCCGCTTGAGCCAATCCAATCGAAACCGTTGCCACCAGCAACAACAGCGTGAACAGAGACTTGAGAAATTTGCAGTACATGGAATCCTCCTGAAGATGAACTGTGTCTGGGCACAGCTACGCCACGACCCACCAAAACGAGTCGGGCAAAAATTGAGTTGTTGAAAATGGGATTAGGGCTTGAATGGTTTACTGTCGGCTCATCCTCAGCAAATACTGAACGCTGCTTGGAAGATGGCTTGCAGTATTGGCGCGAAGTGCAAAAAACAAAAATTGTAACTGCTCAGGCCATTGTCTGAAGAAGCGCATTTGATGCGGTACTGGAGCGTAAGCAACCTGAGTTTTTTGAAGAGACGTTTTGAGCGCCCAGGTCGCTTGCGCGCTTCTTACCACATCCTGGCTGAGGTGCTTCCGAAAATTTTCGATTCACCAAAATCATCAGATACCGTTGGGCATTTGATCTAACTGGTTTTGCTGTTGCCAGTATCGGCGCGTCAGGAGCCAGCGACGATCCCTGCGGGCTTCGCGGGTGATGCGGTTAATCCAGTTCGGCAAAATGGCTTGATGCTCGTTCCAGGCTTGCTGGCATTCGGCGATGGTCGGCATTGAGCCGTTGCCAAGCGAAAGTAATTTAGCTTCGAGTTCGCGGCGCTCAACTTCGGTCATTGCCCGACGCCGAGCGTAATCGCCCAACGTCAACCGATGAAATTGTTCGTGCTGCCACCACAGGCTTTCGGCGTCGTAACCTTCACCGGCAAGCGCGCCGGTTGAAATGATTTCGCCGCCAAGAACAAAAGGTTTGAACACGCTCAAACACGGCGAAGACGTTCCGGTTAGCCAATGCAACGAACCGTCGGCGCTCAAACGGCTGACCATCGAAGCGGTTGTTTGCCCGCTTTGTCGACTCTTCAACCACGAAGCGTGGCCACAGGGCATTTGCAATCGCAATCCTTGTTCGGGTTTGTGACCCACGTGATCGCGCAGCGCCGAGAAAAAATCGGCTCGGCCAATTTTCCCGTCGGAAAGCACCAAACGCCGATGTGTGCAGGCTCGGCGAATGTCGCCTCCGCTGGTGAAGCTGTAAAACGGATCGCCGAAAGCTTTGGCAAAATCGAAATCGTTGGCCGATTTGCACCAGCCTTTTGCTTTGGCGAATGCGAAAGCTTCGTCAGAAATCAGGTCGAAGTCTTTGCCGATGGTCAGCACGTTCGAGATGGTTCGCACGCCGCGAACTCGTTGTGCTGCCCAATGTTTGTCGGCGGTTTCCAGCACCCAGGCTTCGGTTGGATCAGCGATGATGAATGAATTGTGATAGCGAAATCCTTTGTGGCGATAACCGCACAAACCGCCTTGCCCGATTTCGGCAATCAGCCGAGTTATCAAATCCAATGCTTCGCGCGCTGTCGCCGTACGTTCCAGCGCCAATCGCAGCAAATCCATTCCGGTCAAACCTGTTTTCGGAACCGGCAATTTGGTGAAGACGGCTTCGTTGCCGATGGCTAAGCCGCGCGAATTCGCTCCCATTTCCGCGCCCCACATCCAGAACGGACGGCTGAGCACGACTTCGTAAGTTTCGGCGGCTTGGGGCAGTTCGGCGTAAGTGCATTGCAGCTTCGTGGGGAAAGAAAACCTTCGAGCAGGCAAATGTTCGACGATTTGAGCTTCGCCGGGTTCGCGGTCACTGTTTTTGCCGAACCAGACGCCGCCGTCTTTTGTGGCGGGCGGAACGGCTACGATGGTGTCACACATTTTTTGTCAGTTGTCGGTTGATCGTTGGTGAGGCTGGCTCTGAAACTTTGGCACTAAATCAGAGCAAGCAACATTGAGACATTCTCTTTTGACAGGATGAACAAGATTTCCGGCAGGATTTACAGAATCATCAATAGCAATCAAGTTACAACCTGGTTTGAATCCTGTTCATCCTGAAAAAAATCATGTCCATCCTGTCTCAAAGTTTCTTGCTTCGATTTAGCTGAAGCCCGCGATTGGCCGTCGTCATTTTTCCAATCAACCCGTGCATCTTTTTTCCTTCCGAAAATGCATTGGCAGGGAACGCGGCCTGAGTGGTTGTCGCTCCGGCTATCGCCAGAAAATCGCGTCTCTCAACACTCATGACTTTCGTCCTTTCGATTGCTGATTGCGCCAATACTGGAATTCGTCGGCGTAGACTTCGGAATCCAGTTCGCTGATGCGTTGCTGCATGCGCTCCTGAGCATCGGCGACGCCTTTGTTGTAAATGCTCGGCCCGATTTCTTCCAGCATGAATTGCAGCAACGCGCCCGCCGCCAGATTGCCGAGCGGTTCTTCCATGTTCACCTCGAAATACTTTTGCAACGATTCGAGTGCGCTCTGTTTTGCCTCTTTGGATAATTCGATGGTCATTTGAATGTAACTCTCTTACGAAGATTCCCGTTGATCGAGTTCAAGAAACAGAGATTCGGCGTTGGCTACCAGTTCATCATCCGTCAGAGGCGGGAGTTTGAAATCGCGGGTGCGCCGCAGGATTTCCGCCGCCACCTCGAACTTGGCAACTTCAGGCAAGGCGTCGAACGACGTGATTAGCTCTTGAGTGTTGGTTGTCATATTTCTTTTCTCCAATCGCTCCAATTCAACGCCAGAACCACCAAGGGGTCAAGTCCTTGTTATTCAAAGCGGCTTTGCCGCCCGATGTGCCGCAAGGCCTGTGGCCTTCCGGCGGTGAAGTGAAGAAATTGGGCTACGTCCACATTTCGGGCATGGCCCGGTTGATTTGCAAGCTCCCAGTCAGTCAGAGACTGGCCGCACATAAGACGACAGCAAAACCTCAAAAGCATCTCAGCAAGTCAATTAGTTGCTTGTTTTATTACCATCTCAAGTTGAGGTTTTATGGATTCGTAGCAACCTGACTCGATAGCATTCTGTAATGCCTGAACCGCCGGACCATAATCCCCCAGTGCCAACGCAACATAGCCGGTCAAGTAATTTCTGATGGGAGAATCTTTGTTTCCAAATCCCCAGGTTCCGCTTTCTAAGTTTTCTTCTTGGTTCAATAAGAGTGAGTAAACATCTGAAAGGTTTGTAAAACTAGCGAACCATGGTAACGCATCTTTGATTACTGCCTGCTTCACATCATTCATCGCAGCATCCAGGTATTTCGCTTCAGGATCAATGTACCAGATATTTTTACGCTCCAGCTCAGGCTGATTTATCGTTTTCAGAAGGTTTCTGCGAAAGTGACAACCATACTCTTGCGGCAATAAATCGTCATTCTCTTGTTTGCCAGGATGCGTGTATAGCGCAGAGGAATCACAGTAATGTAGCAACCAAGATTAACTGCAAACGAATAAGTTGTTGCGCCAACTCCTTGCGCAAGATATAGCTTTCAAGAAAATGTTTTTCCTTGTTGACGATTTCAGACGGTCAGCGACAGTTCGGTTGGCAAGCCGCACAGTGCCAGGATTTGTTGTGGGGCGTTGGCGAATTTGAGCATTGCCTGCTCGACCCGCAGGGTCAAAGCCTCAAAGGTCGGGAAGTGATGCAAATGAGTGTCCTGGTCTTTGACTTTCTTCCAGAGCTTTTCAATCGGGTTGTAATCCGGCGAATAGCTCGGCAATTGAAAGACGGTTAAGCGAGCGGCCTGTTGTGCGAAGAAGGCCTGTGCCGCTCGGCTCGTGTGGTAGCGCGCACCGCCTTGAATCAGGACCAGAGGTTGCTTTGTTTGCTCCAGCACGCGCGCCAGAAAAGCCAGATAGGCTTTTGTGTCCAGCCGCCCGTCTTGTCTTTGATAGAAGAAGCGCCCGCTGAAGTAATCAATCAGTCCGAACACTTTCGCAGGCGCGCCTTTCGGCCCATAGCAACAAAACAAACGCACCCACTCGGCGACCGTTTTCGGATGAACACGCAAGCACTGAGCGACTTTCTCAAACGACTGACCATCCATCACCGCGAGGATGGCCAACAAATACTTGACGCGGCGTAACTCGCCCAACTGCTGGGCAGCCTTGAGCCGGGTTTCAACTTCTTTTCGGAATGTCTTTGAGATGGTAAAACGAAATGAACACATCGGGGTGATCCTCCTGGTGCAAAGTTTTTGGCAAAACCTGCATAGGAGATTTTCGCCCTGATGTGAAGTCTTCAACCCATCATTTCAGAAATTCTTTTTCCCGATTTCTATAGTTGAAACCAAGCGCATCATTCAACCCAGGCACACACAGACACTTAGATCAGTTTTTACTTTGGTGTGTGGGACAATTTGGAAAATTGTCCCACGTTTACAGTTCAATAGCGCCTGATAATCCAGACACGCCAATGAAAAGCGATCTAATGTGCTGGTGCAGGCGATTTTTTGAACAGCTTGCTGACGACTTTCACCAAAGCCAGCGCGATCAAGCCCGCAAGGATGCCGACGATACCGTTGAGCACCATTGGCGTAAACGCTTTCAGCAAAAATCCGATGCCGCCGATGCCGCCAACGCTTTCGGCCAGACGCTGGATGAATTCATCCAGTGTGTGCCAGCCGTGCGCCAGAATGCCTCCGCCGACCAGAAACATGGCCGCCGTACCGAGCACCGAAAGCGATTTCATCAACCACGGAGCCGCGATCAACAACAGTTTGCCCAGCGTTTTGGCTGCGCCGCCTCGCCGTTGCAAAGCCAGCCCGGCGTCGTCGAGTTTGACGATGCCCGCGACCAAACCATAAACGCCGACGGTGAAAAGCAGGGAAATGGCGACGAGCGCGGCGACCTGTTTGCCAAATGTTGCGCTGGCGACAGTGTTCAAACTGATGACGATGATTTCAGCCGAGAGAATGAAATCAGTGCGAATCGCGCCTTTGATTTTGTCCTGCTCGAAAGTGATGAGATTGACGGCGGGGCCTGCGACGGCGGCGAGCAATTCGTCGTGATGTTTTTTGTCTTCTTCTTTGCTGTGCAACCAGGCGTGCAAAAGTTTCTCGACGCCTTCGTAACACAGAAACGCTCCGCCCAGCATCAACAGCGGCGTAATCAGCCAAGGCGCCAACGCCGAAATCACCAGCGCGCCCGGCACCAAAATGGCTTTGTTGATGAATGAACCTTTGGCGACGGCCCAGACGACGGGCAATTCGCGGTCGGCGTGGACGCCCGCAACCTGTTCGGCATTGAGTGCCAGATCATCGCCCAACACACCGGCGGTCTTTTTCGCGGCGACTTTCGTCATCGCGGACACGTCATCCAACAGCGTGGCAATATCGTCAATCAGCGCGAGCAAACTTGTAGCAGCCATTCAAAATTTTCCTTTGTTTATGGGTGGTGAGACAGCGCGCTGATTATCAAGACGAAGACACGGAATGACAAACCCGGCAATTCAGGCAATGCCTCAAAGCTAAATCAGAGCAAGCAACATTGGGACATTCTCTTTTGACAGGATGAACAAGATTTCCGGCAGGATTTACAGAATCATCAATAGCAATCAAGCTCCAACTTGGTTTGAATCCTGTTCATTCTGAAAAAAATCATGTCCATCCTGTCTCAAAGTTTCTTGCTTCGATTTAGTTCTGGCGCAGCAGCTTTCTTCCCGACCGCTTGCGCTCTTGACGCAATGCGCTACGTGGCCGATAAACAAACCGCCGTAACCAAACCCGAAACAAACTCTACAAACCGATGAACAGGACGCGAACGAATATGAAAAAATCGCTCACCACAAATTCAATGATGGTCTTCCTGCGCCTGTCTGCGCCCGTGATGCTGATCGTCTGGCTGGTACTTTTTTCCTCCGCCTGCCAGACGCAACCCGAAAAGCGACCGAGTCAACACAGCGACCTGTTGCAATTGTTCAGTGAGTGGCGCGCGTTCGAGCGGCCTCCGCTGCTTGACGGAGCGCCGGATTACACCGCCGAAACCTTCGCCAAACGTCAGCAGGCTTATCAAAGCTTGCGGCAGCGGCTGGATGCGATGGACATCAGCCGCTGGCCAATCCCCGAACAGGTTGACTGGCACTTGGTGCGCGCCGAGATGAACGGCTTTGATTTCAACCATCGCGTGTTGAAGCCGTGGGTGCGCGACCCGGCTTTTTATCAGTCCATCAAGACGGCACGCAGCGATGTGCCCGCGCACGAAGGCCCGACACATCACGCCGTGACCGAACTCTGGACTTATCAATTTCCGCTGACGCCGCAAGCAGAAGAGCGATTGTTGGCAGACCTCAAAATCATTCCGCCGCTGATGCGTCAGGCTCGCCGCAACCTGACCGGCAACGCGCGCGAACTCTGGCTGGCCGGCATCAGAAACATCCGAACACAGCGAACTGACCTCGATGCGCTGCCTGCAAAAGTCGGAACGAACGCCAGGCTGCAAGCGGTCATCGCCGAAAGCCAGAAAGCGACAGATGAACTGATCGCGTGGCTCGAAGCGGAAGCCCCGAAAAAGGATGGCCCGTCCGGCATCGGCAAAGAGAATTACACCTGGTATCAGCAAAACGTACACCTGCTGCCGATGACGTGGGAGCAGGAGGAACGCTTACTGAAACGCGAACTGGATCGGGCGTGGTCATCGCTCAAGCTGGAAGAACACCGCAACCGGCGCTTGCCGCAGTTGGTCGCCGCTGCTAATCCGGCAGAGTACGACGCAAAGGCTGACAAAGCGGCAACACGCTTCATGACTTTTTTGCGCGAGCAGGAAATCCTCACGGTCAAAGATTACCTGGAACCGGCGCTGCGCGAGCATCTAGGCCGCTTCGTAACCGTCGAGCGGCGCAACTTCTTTGCGATTGGCTCGCACCTCGACCCGCTGCCGCTCTTTACGCATTTTTATCACTGGTTCGAGTTGGCGCGCATGGATCGTGAACCGCATCCGAGTCCGGTGCGTCGCGGAGCCTTGCTGTACAACATCTTCGACACCCGCAACGAAGGCACGGCCACTGCTGTCGAAGAGATGTTCATGCACGCCGGACTTTATGACGACAGTCCGCGTTCGCGCGAAATCGTCTGGATCATGATCGCCCAACGCGCGGCGCGCGGACTCGGCTCGCTTTACGCGCACGCCAACACGATGACGATGGAAGCAGCGGGCGGCGTTCATTCAGAAATGACTCCGCGCGGATGGATGAAGACGGAGAAAGAATTGCTGTTGTTTGAACAACATCTTTACTTGCGGCAGCCCGGCTACGGCACGAGTTACATCACCGGAAAATACCTGCTGGAAAGGGCGCTCGCCGATTTCGCGCGGGAATACGAAAAGCGCGGCGAGGAATTCAAACTGCAATACTTCTTCGACCGCCTCAACTTGATAGACAGCATTCCGATCTCGCTGGCTCGTTGGGAAATGACCGGACTCAACGACGAGATTCGCAAATAGACGGCTGTGGACAGTGGATTTCACCTTCGGCATTTCGAGTCAAAACGCCAAAACCGACAAGCTGCGCGTGCGTTGCTTGCGCGGGGCTGGTTGAGCCGTATCAAAAGCAGATTGAAATTGACACTCGCCTAACCGCGGCGGCGCTCACAAGAAAGACCGCCGCCGCCTTCCCAATCATAAGCCTCTCCATTAAAGTACGCATCGCCTTCTCGCAGTATCACAATACTCAATTAACCTAAGTGGCGGTTGTCCGCCGATTGCTATCTGTAAACCTGGAAGCAGCGCCAGAGTCGCATCTGGTGTTGCCTGGGTGAGCGTAATGACACTTCTGCGGGCGGCAACAAACCATTCTTTGGAGCATGACCAATCTGGTATGAGCACAAACATTCATCGGCGAAGACGAGGGTTGGCGCTACTTTTGTTCTGTTTCTGCGCCGCAATGGCCGCTGTCTATACAACATTGGATCAATCGTCGGCTCAATCCGCCACAAGTGATGACGAGCGCGCCGCTTCGTTCGAGAAGTTCGTCAAGCCGTTCTTAGCGCAAAACTGCCAGCGTTGCCACGAGGGCGACAACCGGATGGGCGGCGTCCGGGTGGATCATCTCGACGGCAGGTTCGATGACCAGCACATCGCCACTTGGGAAGCCGTCCGCGAGCGGGTTGACGCCAGAACCATGCCGCCGAAGAGTGCCAAACCACAGCCCACCGACGCCGACCGCGAGCGCATGACCAAGTGGATTGATGAAGGACTCGCAGCGGCGCGTACGCGACAGGTTTCGCGGAACGGCCTGATCCGCCGCTTGACCGTCGCGCAATATCGCAACACGCTACGCGAAGTGTTGCTGCTGGAAGACGACCTTTCCGACATCCTGCCTGCCGACGCCGTCTCGAAAGATGGATTCCTGAATAACCACGAGCGGCTTGAGCTTTCGCCGCTGCTGACCGAGACATATTTCGAGATTGCCGAAAAGGCGCTCAACCGCGTAGTTATTGACCCGAAATCCAAACCGTCCATTCAGAATTTCAGACTCGATTTCGGCAGCGGGATCAATCCGAAACCCGTCAGCGAGAAGCTGGTGCTGGGTGCGGGCAGCACGCTGCTGGCTCCGGCAGATTTCACCGTGACGCAGTTGACCGTGAAGAAGCCTTTTCCATTCGAGCCGTTTTTTATGCGGACGAAATTCCGCTTCATCGAAGGTTATCAGGGCAACGACACCGTGCGCGGGTGGCGCGATTTTGACAGCATCTATCACGCGGTGTTCGCCGATTTTCGCGGCAGCGGCGGCTATCCCAAAGGCAAGGCGTACGGGACGGTTCCTGAAGGACTGCTGCTGCGTCCTGCCATTCCCAACGACGAACTGTTTGGAAGCGACGGAACTTACGGGCCAAAGGCGAATTTCAAAATCGCGGTGCGCGAACTACCTGATAACGGACGCTTCCGCGTGACGGTGACGGCGGCGAAATATGATGATGGCCTGTTGCTTGACAAGGGCGCGAAGTCAGTGGAAGGCGATGGAATCGCGGTCAATGGCGGTTCCGCGCTCATTCGGACGCCGGGCATTTATCAGGTAGAAGTGCATCCCGCACCGCTCGATGCAGAGGCGGCAAAGCTGAAAGCGGCTCAGGAACAGAAGCGTCCGCCGGGCCGCAACAACGCGCCGAAATTGCCGGATGTCGCTCTGAAAATCGGCGACCGACAGTTTACGGGCACGCTGCAACAAGCTGCCTTTTTGGTTGTCAGACTGGCAGCGGGAACAACCCCGATCAGCACATCTGTTGATGGTGCGCCAAACGCCGCAAAAATCGTGCTGACGCCGTTGCTAGCAACGAACGAGACGGCGCGCCGCTTCCTCGCGTTTGAAAAACGTGTGCCGAAAGTCGGCGTGTATCTGGGCTTCCGCCGTGATTGTGGAAGTTCACTTGTGGCCGTAGGCGAACCGCAGCCCGTTGCCGGGACAAAACTCGCCCGCTACACATTTGAAGGCGCGATGCGAAACTTCCCGAACGCCGAGGTCGAAAAGGACAATGTCAATTATCTGGCGGGGGTGCGTGAGCTTGGCGTTCGCAGCGAATACACGGACGGACGCGACATGCCGCGTTTGCTGATTCGTTCGGTCGAGTTCGAGGGGCCGTTGCACGATACGTGGCCGACAGCGGCGCACAAGAACATCTTCATCGCCTCCGAGCAAAAGAGCGACAAGGCAGCCTACGCACGGCAGATTCTGCGCAACTTCGCGCGCCGCGCTTACCGCCGTCCGATCACGACTTCCGAAGAGCAGGCGCTGGTTGCGGTGTACCGCAACGCGGCAGCCGCCGGACGCACCTTTGAAGAGAGCGTGAAAGATGCGCTGCTGGTGGCGCTGACTTCGCCGCAATTTCTGTTTCTGATTGAAAGCAGCGCAACGGCGGCAGCGGAGCCGCTGGACAATTACGAACTGGCATCGAAATTGTCCTACTTCCTTTGGAACAGCCCGCCGGATGCAAGGACGTTGCAGCTTGCCGCTGCGGGGACGTTGCGCAAGCAACTCGACGTCGAAACAGAGCGGATGATCGCGGATCCGAAATTCTCGCGCTTCATCAACGAATTCGCGGCGCAGTGGCTGAGCCTGGACAAGATTCAAGTGCTTGAACCAGACCGCACGCGATTCCCCAAACTCACGCGAGAAACTCGCACGCAACTCCGGCAAGAACCGATTGAGTTTCTGCGTTATCTGATTCGGGAGAATCTTCCGGCGACAAATTTGATTCAATCGGATTTCATCCTGGCGAACGAGACGGTCGCTGGTTATTACGATCTGGGAGATAAGACGGAAAGCGGACTCCGCTTTGTGCCGATCAAACACGGACGAACGGAACTGGGCGGAGTCCTGACACAGGCGGCAATTATGGCCGGTCTTTCTGACGGGCGAGAATCGAATCCGGTGAAGCGTGGCGCGTGGCTGGCGCGAAAGATCGTAGCTGAACCGCCCGCCGATCCGCCGCCGAACGTCCCCGCGCTCAAAGAGGCAGAGAAAGGGTTGACGCTGCGCCAGCGCCTCGAACAACATCGTGATGTGGTCGCCTGCCGGAATTGTCATGCCAAGATTGACCCGTGGGGCGTCGCTCTCGAAGAGTTCAACGCCGGTGGCAGGCTCAAGACGCAAGCGACTGACGCGCGCAGTACGCTGCCCGATCATACGGAAATCAGCGGCGCGAACGATTTGAAACGTTATCTCGCCAATGACCGGATAGATCAGGTGGCTTTCAGCTTCCTGAAACACCTGGCAACGTATGCTTCCGGGCGCAGCCTGACTTACAGCGAGCGCCATCAGTTGAAACAGGATGGATTGAAGTTGAAAGCCGATGGTTACAGGATGAAAAACATGATTCGGTATGTCGTCAACAGCCCGATGTTTCTGGAAAAATAGCAAAGGAATATCTCATCCACGAAGACACACGAAGGAACACGAAGACGAACAAAACCCTTCATGTCTTTCTTCGTGTGACTTCGTGGATGAAAAAATTGTCTGATTGGAGAAAATATGACTAACTCGTTCCGAATTGATCGCCGCGCTTTTTTGAAAGGTCTTGGCGGCGCAACGCTGGCTTTGCCGGTTCTTGATGTGATGGGCGCTGAGGTGAGCAACCGACTTCCGCAGCGATTTTGTGCAATCTATACCGCCAATGGCATGTCGCTGCCATTGAAAGATCATGGCATCTCCGAATGGCGCTGGTTTCCTGATGTCAAAGAAAGCGGCGAAGTCGTTTACAGCAAATCAACCGAACCGCTGCTGCCGTACCGCAAGCAGATCAGCTTCATGGGCGGGCTTTATCATACGAACGGGCCGAAGGCAGACCCGCACACCTGTTCTGATATGTGGCTGACGGGCGCGCCGCTGCAAAATCCGAAGCCGGGAACATACAACACCGCCGGACTGGATCAGGTGATCGCGCTGCACACCAAACAGCATTGCCGTCAGCCGTCGCTGACGCTTTCGATTGACGCGGGCACGGGCTTCCTGTCACGCACTGGCACGATTTCTTACAGCCTGGAAGGCCGCGCGATTCCGGCGGAAAACAAACCGCGCCGTGTGTTCGAGCGCCTGTTCAGCGTTGACCGCGCGTCGCTCAAATCCGAACACGAAAAACTGCAACGCCGCATCAAGCTGGTTGATGCCGTTGGGGAAAGTGCGAAAGCACTCGATAAGAAACTCGGCAAGACTGACCGCGAGCGGATGGAGCAGTACCTGACCTCGCTGAACGAAGTCGAAGCCCGGCTGGCCGCCTCGGAAAAATGGATTGATATTCCGCTCAAGCAGCAGGATTACTCGCATCTGAAACTCGATGCCACCAACGAAGGCGACCCGTCCGAGTATTACAAAACGATGTTCGATCTGATCGCTTTGGCCTTCGACGCAGACATCACGCGCTCGGTCGCGTTCATGCTCAACCGCGAAGACGGCATGGGCATCAGCGACACCTTCCCGCTCAAGCTGGGCTTGTCGAAAACGCATCACAACCTTTCGCACGCCACCGACAAGGAAGGGCAGCTTAACTTTGCCAAGTACGATCTCTTCCTGAGTCAACAAATCGCGCACTTCTTCGCGCGCATGAACGAGTACAAAGACCGCAGCGGCACAGTACTCGACAATACGATTGTGTTGTTCGGCAGCGGCGCAAGCACGACTCACAACCCGCATAATCTGCCGACGCTGATCGCGGGCGGCGCGAATATGGGGCTGAAGCACGCCGGTTACTGGCGCAACGGCGAAACGCGCATGTCGAATGTGCATTTGAGCATCCTGCGCTCAATGGGAATCGAGCAGGAGTCGTTCGCGGACAGCACTGGGACGGTCAGCAATTCGATCTTCAGCAAGGTGTAGCGAGCAAGAGTCAATTGATCAATTTATGTTCGAGCAAGCTTTTAGAAACATTGACGACACCCTGCGCAAAGAAGCGGGTTGTACCACCGAACTTGATTACACCGAACAGACTTCGTGGCTGTTGTTTCTGAAATACCTGGACGCGCTGGAACAAGACAAAGCCACCGAAGCCGAATTGGAAGGCAAGCCGTACAACTTCATTCTGGACGAACCGTATCGCTGGGAAAGCTGGGCCGCGCCGAAAGATTTGATCGGCAGGCTGGATCACAATGCGGCTTTGTCGGGCGATGATTTGCGCGATTTCGTTAATCAAAAGCTGTTTCCCTACCTGCACGATTTCAAGCAAAAGGCGACGGGGCCGAACACGCTGGAATACAAGATCGGCGAGATTTTCGGCGAGATCAAAAACAAGATTCAGAGCGGGTACAACCTGCGCGAGATCATTGATCACATTGACGAACTGCGTTTTCGTTCCCAAACCGAAAAGCACGAACTGTCGCACCTTTATGAAGCCAAGATCAAAAACATGGGCAACGCCGGACGCAACGGCGGCGAATATTACACGCCGCGTCCGCTGATTCGCGCGATGATTCAGGTGACGGCTCCGCGCATCGGCGAACGCATTTATGACGGCGCGTGCGGTTCGGCGGGCTTTTTGTGCGAAGCCTTTGATTACCTGAAAGCCAAGCCAAACCTGACGACCAGCGATTTAGCGACGCTGCAAACCAACACCTTTTTCGGCAAAGAGAAAAAGTCGCTGGCTTATGTCATTGCGATCATGAACATGATCCTGCACGGCATCGAAGCGCCCAACATCATCCACACCAACACGCTGACCGAAAACATCGCCGACATTCAGGAAAAAGACCGCTACGACGTGGTGCTGGCCAATCCTCCCTTCGGCGGCAAAGAGCGCAAGGAAGTGCAGCAGAATTTCCCCATCCGCACGGGCGAAACGGCGTTTCTGTTCCTGCAACATTTCATCAAGATTTTGCGCGCGGGCGGACGCGGCGGCATCGTCATCAAAAACACCTTTCTGTCGAATACGGACAACGCTTCGGTCAGTTTGCGCAAGCTGCTGCTGGAAAGCTGCAACCTGCACACGGTGCTGGATTGCCCCGGCGGCACGTTTCAGGGCGCAGGCGTCAAAACCGTCGTGCTGTTTTTTGAGAAAGGCGCGCCGACGCGCAAGGTCTGGTTTTATCAACTCGATCCGGGCCGCAATCTGGGCAAAACGAATCCGCTGAACGATGACGATTTGCAGGAATTCGTCGCGCTGCAACGCAGCTTCGCCGACTCGCCCAAATCGTGGAGCGTGGACGCCGCCAGCATTGATCCGACAACCTTTGATCTTTCGGTCAAGAACCCCAACGGCGGCGAAGCCATCACGCACCGCAGCCCGCAAGAGATTATGGATGAGATTGCGGCGCTGGATGCGGAGAGCGCGGATGTGCTGGAAGTGATTCGGGGGTTGTTATGAAAGCGGGTTGGGAAGTAAGCACGTTGGGTGATACCTGTGAAATGTATCAGCCCAAAACTATCTCAGGTAAAGAGATGGTTGCAGATGGCGCGTATCCAGTTTTCGGTGCGAATGGGATCATCGGGCGATACAACCAATACAATCACGAAGACCCGCAACTTCTTATAACGTGCCGTGGTGCAACCTGCGGGTCGGTGAATATCTCAGAACCGAAGTCTTGGATAACAGGCAATGCAATGGTGGTTCGCCCTAAAAACGCATCTATCGAGATGCGGTTTTTGGAATATCTTTTTCGCGGCGGAATTGATATTTCCAAAGCCATAACTGGCGCTGCTCAGCCTCAAATCACCCGAACAAACCTTGCGCCGCTCAAGATTTCTTACCCAACTTTGGTGGAAGAACAGCAGCGGATCGTCGGCATCCTCGACGAAGCGTTTGACGGCATCGCCACCGCCAAAGCCAACGCCGAACAGAACCTCCAGAACGCCCGTGCGCTGTTTGAAAGCCACCTGCAATCCGTCTTCACGCAGCGCGGTGGGGGATGGGTGGAGAAGAAATTGAAAATGCTGACAACAAAGATTGGCAGTGGCGCAACGCCACTTGGGGGTGAAGAGGCGTATAAAACAGAAGGAATTTCGCTAATTCGTAGTTTGAATGTGCATGATTTGGGGTTCCGTTATCGCAAACTGGCCTTCATTGATAACGATCAGGCTGACCGACTCTCCAATGTCGTTGTGCAGAAACGCGATGTCCTGCTCAACATCACTGGCGCTTCGGTTGCACGGTGCTGCGTAGTTCCAGACGATGTGCTTCCGGCTCGTGTCAACCAACACGTTTCAATCATCCGGCCTAACGCAGATAAATTAGACGCCGAGTTCTTGCACTATTTGCTCATTTCAAAACCTTACAAAGCCCGGCTTCTTCAAACAGGCGAGGAAGGCGGTTCAACAAGGCAGGCAATCACAAAGGCGCAGATTCAAGAATTCACGATTGAGTATCCAGACAACTTGGAAGAACAACGTTTGATTGCCTCGCGGCTTGATACGCTCCGTGCCGAAACCCAACGCCTCGAATCCATCTACCAACAAAAACTCGCGGCGCTGGACGAATTGAAAAAATCGCTGCTGCATCAGGCCTTCACGGGGCAATTGTGAAGCCCCAACGGGGCGACCAGCCTACAGCCCAGGGCGGAGCGAACGCGAAGCCCTGGGTCATCGGCGAAAGAAACCCCCAAGCCCTGAAGGGGCGTCAGCACAACCATCGGCTTGCGCCCTTTCAGGGCTTGGGGGAATTTCGGGTTACCTTTCCAGGGGCGACGGCTGCGCCTTGCCCCTGGCTATTGGCTCTTGCCCCGTTGGGGCTTGGGAAAGGGCGCGAATGTAACGAGATTGGTTGCGCGGTCAATGCCTCGAATCCATCTACCAACAAAAACTCGCGGCGCTGGACGAATTGAAAAAATCGCTGCTGCATCAGGCCTTCACGGGGCAATTGTGAAGCCCCAACGGGGCGACCAGCCTACAGCCCAGGGCGGAGCGAACGCGAAGCCCTGGGTCATCGGCGAAAGAAACCCCCAAGCCCTGAAGGGGCGTCAGCACAACCATCGGCTTGCGCCCTTTCAGGGCTTGGGGGAATTTCGGGTTACCTTTCCAGGGGCGACGGCTGCGCCTTGCCCCTGGCTATTGGCTCTTGCCCCGTTGGGGCAAAGAGGGCGTGGCGTGGATGGCGGTGCATCCGTCTCGAATCCATCTACTAACAAAAACTCGCGGCGCTGGACGAATTGAAAAAACCGCTGTTGCATCAGGCGTTCACGGGACAATTGTGAAGCCCCAACGGGGCGACCAGCCTACAGCCCAGGGCGGAGCGGATGCGAAGCCCTGGGTCATCGGCGAAAGAAACCCCCAAGCCCTGAAAGGGCGTCAGAACAACCATTGGCTTGCGCCCTTTCAGGGCTTGGGAGAATTTCGGTTCACATTTCCAGGGGCGGTGGCTTCGCCTTTGCCCCTGGCTATTGGCTCTTGCCCCTTTGGGGCTTGGGGAATTTTGATGGCTATCTTTCCGGCGGCGGCTTCGCCTTCGCCCCTGGCTGTTGGCTGATACCCCGTTGGGCTTGGGGAAAGGGCGCGAAAATTTGGATTTCTCATACCGTTGTGCCGGCTGATATTCCTCATACCGTTGTGCCGACGGATTTCTGGAACGGTTTGGGAAAACATTTATGCTATGCTGCGCCCCGCCCCTCATCAAACAACAATCCTTCGACAAAGGAGCAACGATGCCACAATCCTTGTCTTCGATTTTGATTCATCTGGTGTTTAGCACGAAGCATCGCCAACCCTTTATCACCTCAGACATTGAACCAGATTTGCACGATTACATGGGCGGCATCTTCCGACGTTGTGAATGTCCTTCGTTGTTGATTGGCGGAACGGAGGATCACATTCATGCTTTGTTTGTCTTGTCCCGCACCAAAACCGTCGCCAGTGTTGTCGAAGACGTGAAAAGCAGTTCTTCAAAATGGATCAAGACCAAAGGCGAGGCGTGGCAAACCTTTCAATGGCAAGCAGGTTATGGCGCATTTTCTGTAAGCCAATCCGGGCTTGAGAAAGTGAAAAGCTACATTGCCAACCAGAAACAACATCACGGCCAAAAGCAATTTCAGGATGAATACCGGTCGTTGTGCAAGAAATACGGTGTTGAAATTGACGAGCGGTATGTTTGGGATTGATGAGCGCGCATTGTTTTGTGACGATTTGTGTGCCCCCTAACAGAGCAACAAGCCTACAGCCCGGAGCGAAGCAACGTGAATCCCTGGGAACCACGGCGAGAAATATACCAAGCCCTGAAGGTGCGTGAGCCACATCCATTGGCTTGCGCCCCTTCAGGGCTTGGCGGGATAACGTTTCTTGTTTCCAGGGGCAGCGGCTGCGCCTTGCCCCTGGCTATTGGCTGACGCCCCGTTGGGGCATTTGGGAATCTCTATTTATCGTTTATGAACGAAGCCGAAACCAGAGCCGAACACATTGACCCGGCGCTTAAAACCGCCGGTTGGGGCGTCGTCGCAGGCAGCCGCATTCGCCGCGAATATCCAATCACACTCGGTCGCATCGAAGGCCACGGGCGGCGCGGTAAATCGCTGAGCGCCGATTACGTGCTGGAATACCGCAACACCAAACTCGCCATCGTCGAAGCCAAAGCCTGGGATTGCCCACTGACCGAAGGCGTCGCTCAGGCCAAAGATTACGCGGGCAAGCTGCAAGTGCGCTTCACTTACGCCACCAACGGGCAAGGCATTTACGCCGTAGACATGCACGAAGGCACGGAAGGCGAGCAGCCGCATTACCCTACGCCGGAAGAGTTGTGGCAGATGACCTTTGCCACGCAAAACAACTGGCGCGACCGTTTCGCGGCGGTTCCGTTTGAAGATCGCGGCGGATATTTTCAAGGCCGCTATTATCAGGACATCGCCGTCGAGCGCGTGCTGGAAGCCATCAGCGACAACCGTGAACGCATCTTGCTGACGCTGGCGACCGGCACGGGCAAAACCTTCATCGCCTTTCAACTGGCCTGGAAGCTCTTTCACAGCCGCTGGAATCTTTCAGACCGGAAGGGGGGCCGCGAAGCTTCGCGCCGCCCGCGCATTCTGTTTCTGGCCGACCGCAACATTCTGGCCAATCAAGCCTACAACGCCTTTTCCGCTTTTCCCGAAGACGCGCTGGTGCGCATTGAACCGGGCGACATCAAAAAGAAAGGCCGCGTACCCAAAAACGGCAGCCTGTTTTTCACCATCTTCCAGACGTTTATGAGCGGCCCCATCGTTGATGGAAGACATACGCCGTACTTTGGCGAATACCCGCCGGACTTTTTCGATTTCATTGTCATTGACGAATGCCACCGCGGCGGCGCGAACGACGAAAGCACTTGGCGCGACATCTTGGAATACTTCGCCCCGGCGGTGCAGCTTGGCTTAACCGCGACGCCAAAGCGCAAAGACAACGTGGACACGTATGCTTATTTCGGCGAACCGGTGTTTGTCTATTCGCTGAAAGACGGCATCAACGACGGCTTCCTGACGCCGTTCAAGGTCAAACAGATTTCCACGACGCTGGACGAATACGTTTACACGCCGGACGATCAAATCATCGAAGGCGAAATCGAAACCGGGCGGCGCTTTGTCGAAAGTGATTTCAACCGCGTCATCGAAATCCCCGCACGCGAAAAGAAACGCATCCAGATTTTCATGCAGCAAATCAACCAGCAGGAAAAGACGCTGGTCTTTTGTGCAACGCAGGAACATGCGCTGGCCGTGCGCGATTACATCAATCAGATCAAGTCGAGCAAAGACCCGAACTATTGCCACCGCGTGACGGCCAACGACGGCGCGTTGGGCGAACAACATCTGCGCGATTTTCAGGACAACGAAAAGACCATCCCGACGATTTTGACGACTTCGCAAAAGCTTTCGACCGGCGTGGATGCGCGCAACATTCGCAACATCGTGCTGATGCGTCCGGTCAATTCGATGATCGAATTCAAGCAGATCATCGGACGCGGCACGCGACTTTTCGACGGCAAGGCTTATTTCACGATTTATGATTTCGTGCGCGCGCACCAGCATTTCAGCGATCCCGAATGGGACGGCGAACCCGAAGACAACACGATTGAGGGTGAAGACGAAGGCGGCGAAGTTCAGCCCGGCGGCGAACAACAGCCCGCGAGCGGCGGCAATGATGAGCCGCGCCAGCGTCCGCCCAGAATCAAGATCAAACTCGCCGACGGCAAAGAGCGCAATATCCAACACATGATGGTGACCAGTTTCTGGCATCCCGACGGCACGCCAATGTCGGCGCAGCAGTTTTTGGAAATGCTTTACGGCAGCCTGCCCGAATATTTTAAGAACGAGCAAGAACTGCGCGAGATTTGGAGCGAGCCGGAAACCCGCGCCAAACTCTTAGAGGGCTTGGCCGAAAAAGGCTTCGGCAAAGAGCAAATGGCCGAAATGCAAAAGGTCATTGATGCCGAAAAGAGTGATCTTTTCGATGTGCTGGCGCATGTAGCTTACGCGCTGGGGCCGCTAACCCGCGAAGAACGCGCCGCCCAGGCTCGCCACGAAATTCGTTCGCACTTCACCACCAGACAGCAAGTCTTTCTTGAATTCGTACTCACGCATTACGTCAGCGTCGGCGTGGAAGAACTCGCGTCGGAAAAGCTGACGCCTTTGCTGCGGCTGAAATACAAAGACTCCATTCCGGACGCGGTCAACGATTTGGGCGAGGCTCTACAGATTCGGAAAGTTTTCACCAGCTTTCAGCGATTTCTGTATCAAGGGACTGCTCAACTGCCAAGTCTCAGCAACCCACAATGACCTCACTGCCAGGGCAAATGAAAAGCGACCTACCTTGAAAGAGCGTGAAAGCCGAGCGAATCGTATGTGGCTAAACCACGCATACGGCAAACGATCCTTGTCGGTCAGGGCTTTGGGCGGTTTGTCGTCGCTTGTTTGAATTGCGCCTCGAATTGGCTGATGGTGGCTATCGTATCGGCGGCGTCTTTGAATTTTGCTTTCAGCAGGTCAAAGGCTTCATGGCCGCGCGGATCGGCGAGTTTGTTGATGAGCACGATTCCCACACCGGCGGCGTCGGCAATCGCCGCGGCAATTCCGAATTTCTTCAGCAATGATTGATACAAGATTTTCTTCGCGTTGATCAGAAAAAAAACGAGCCGCAGCAGGAATGAAAACTGCTGCGGCTCGAAACGGTTTTGGAGAACACTGTCCACGAATTAGAAGAATCGCAGCGTGTAAACCACGCGAACGCCACGACCGATTTCCGGCGCGAACTCTTTGATGAACGACAGGTGATTGCGGAACAGTTTGTCGTTCAGGTTGAAAGCGTTCACCGAAAAAATGTGCGCGTAATGTTTTTGCGTATAAGTGTACGAGGCGTTCAGGTTCACCGTCGCGTAACCGGCGGTGCGTTCTTCGGTCGTGAAGATGCGGTTTTGATCCTGCGCCATCACAACTTCCGGGTTGATGCGGAAGCCTTTGGCGAAGGCTTCAAAACCCACGCGCGCCCGCAGCGGCGGAATGCGCGGCAGCGGCGTGCTGGTGTTGGTCAATTCGGAATTGACGTAATCCAGGCTCGACAGCAGCCACAGGCTGTTCGTCAAACCGACATCGAAGCGCAGTTCCGTGCCAGTGAATCGGCTGTCGCCTTGCGCGTAATTGGCTTCGATCAAACCGTCTTCGATCGCGCCGGTCGGAGCCAGAAAGACGAAATCGTTGATCTTGTAATAGAAGAAATTCGCTTCGGTGCGCAGGCGGCGACTGTTATGGCGCAAGCCGAGATCAATGCCGTTGCCGCGTTCGCGTTCCAGATTTTCATCGCCAATTTCAAAGGTCAAATTTCCGGCGTGCGGGCCGTTGTTGTACAGCTCTTCAAGCGCCGGAGCGCGATAGCTGTGAGTGTAATTGGCTACGAAGTTGGTGTTTCCGCCCAAACCCACGCGGATGCCCGCCGAACCGGAAAAGCCCGTGAACGAACGATCGCGCAGGCCGTTCGGGTTGTAGCCGTTGCGTTCGACTCGCCCGCCGAATTGAAACGCGAACTTTTCAAAATCAATCGTTTGCAATCCGAAAGCCGCAAAGTTGTTTTGGGTTGTCGGCGGAGCCAGAGCTTCTTCGCCGACGGATTTGAAATCACGGTGCAAGCCTGAAAAGCCGAAGCTGCCGGAATAGCGTCCGCTGCGACGTTGGTCGAAAACTGCGCGATAAAGAAAAGTTTTGTTTTTGAATTGCGTGCCGATTTCTTCACTAGGCAGTTCGCTTTCGTCGTGGCGGTAATTGTTGTATTGCAGCGTGAAGTTTCCGCTGTTGATGGCCGATCCCAAATCGCGGAATCCGGCGCGGATTTGCAAACTGTCGCGGCGCGGATTCAACCGAACCATTTCGTGGCCGTGACCTTCTTCTTCCTCTTCTTCTTCGCCTTCGTGTTCCGGTTCGGTAGGGATGCCGTAATTGCGGCGGTCGCCAGTGTAACTCAGGCTCAAAAATCCTTTGTCACCGAAGCGACCAAAACCGCCTGACCAGTTGCCGTAGCGCGAAAATGAATTTTGAATCGGGCCAATCGGCGTATTGTAATCGGTGGTGCGTTGGCCGCCGCCGTTTGCCCAGAACAGCCAGCGTTCGGTTCCGAATTCGATTCCGGCGCTGCCGCCGTGCTGGTCGTTCGTCGAACCCAGAATTCCAGTGACATAACCGCGCACGCCTTTGTGAGCTTCGTCGTGGCCACTGACGGCATTGACCACGCCGCCGATGGCGTTGCTGCCGTACAACAACGTGCCCGGACCTTTGACGACTTCGATGCGGTCTTGCGACAGCAGATCAATCGGTTCGGCGTGATCGCCGGATTGAAAGCCGAGTCCGCCGATGCCAATGCCTTCTTGCAGCACCAGCACGCGGTCGCCGTCGAAGCCTCGAACAACCGGGCGCGAATTGCCCGGGCCGAAACTGCGTTTGGCCACGCCGAGTTCGTGATCCAGAGCCTCGCCCAAACTGATCGGGTTTTTCTTCGCCAGATCGAGCGAACCAATGATCGTGACGGATTGAATCGAATTGAAAGTGGTTTCTTCGTTACCGGTGGCGGTGACCGTGACCTGTTCGCGGACGGCTTCCAGTCGGATTTCAAAATCTGCCGTCGTGGTTTGTCCGCCATTGATTTCGGCTTTGGACAAGACGTCAGGAGTGCGTTCCAGGTGAGCCGCGATGTCGTATTTGCCCGCCGGAACGTTTTTGAATTCATAACTGCCGTCTTCGGCGGTTTCGGTTGAAAGCCGCAACTGAATGATTGTGACCTTGACGTTGTGAACCGGGTCGCCGTTGTTGGCCAGCGTGACTTTGCCGCGCAACGTGCCGCCACTTTGCGCCAGTCCGCCGATGGCCAGCGCGCACAAACAAAACGTCAGGGCAACAAGGTGTTTACGAATCTGCATGAAATCTCCTTCGTGCGCGGGCTGCTTGCTCAGCCGCGCAAATTTGGTTGCTAAATGGATTTTGATAGCTTGGTGTTAAACAGATGGATATTAAGAGGGATTGGTTACAGCCCGCATCAGGAAATAAATGAATTGCCGGTATTCGCCGGTGAGCGGCGGAAAACATACGGTGAACGGCTGTCGCTCACTTTTTGCGTCCAGCGCCGTTGATCTGGCCGATCTAGCCAGAATGACGGAACTGGCTATAATCCGCGCGCGACGGAGGACAATTCACAAATGAAAAAACTGATTGCAGCAATCTTGAGTTTGGTGGTGATGAGTGGGTGCGCGGAAAAGGCCAAAGAAACACTCCCCAAACCAACGGCTACTGTTTCGCCAAATGTTTTGCGGCCTGTCTGGCCAATCTGGATAGACACTGACCCTTCGGTGACGACCGAAGGCGAACGCGCCAAAGAAGTAGACGACGGTTTCGCGTTGATTCAGGCGTTCAATTCGCCTGAACTGGACATCCGTGGTGTAACAGTGGTGTTCGGGAACGCACCGTTTGAAATGGCCTGGCCAATCGGGCAGGAAATCGTTCGCCGATTCGGCCCGGCGAAGTTGCCGATCTTTCCGGGCGCGGCCAAAGCCGAACAGCTTGGCGAAGAAACAGAAGCGGTCAAGGCAATGGCTGAAGCGTTGCGAGTAGCCGCAGCCAAACAGGAAAAGCTGACGATTTTCGCTTTGGGGCCTGTGACTAATGTGGCGACGCTGGTCAAAAAACATCCTGAGCTTGTCGCTAACATTGAACAAATCATTGCCGTTGCCGGTCGCCGACCCGGGCAAAGTTTCAAATCGCGTCCCGACCAACCGCGCGGTTTTCGGGACTTCAATTTTGAATTGGATGCGCCGGGATTTCAGGCGTTACTGGATTCGCCTGCGCCAATCGTGCTGGCTCCATGGGAAGTGTCTTCGCATGTCTGGCTGCGCGAAGCCGACTTGCAAAGATTGAAAGACGGAACCGAAGCGACTCAGTGGATGTACCCGGCAGCGGCCAAATGGCTGAAACAATGGCAAACCGATTTGCGGCTGGATGGGTTCAATCCGTTCGACACGTTGGCCATTGCGTATGTGACTTCGCCGCAAATGATTCAATGCGAAGACCTGCCTGCGGGAATCAAAACTTTGCCGGACGACACCCAAACCGAAGGAGACGCCCGTAAAACTGGGAAGCGGCGCGAAAAGCCATACTTGCTGGCCGGGCGGGAAATCACTTCCAAACGAATGGTGAAGTATTGCTTCCAGCCCGCGCCGGAATTCAAGGAAGACTTGATGGCGAGACTTTTGAAGCAGAAGTTTTAACGGAAAGATTCCGTGAAAAGGCTTTTAAGTTAAGTTTTTTGTTCGGTTTAAGGTCAAAAGGGCTGTCGGAAAATAGTTTTTGACAGCCGGGAGACCTATCTGCTACATTCCGGCTCTCGCTAGACAACTACTGAATCCGCATCAAGTTAGACTTGGAAAACGGCCTTTGGATTCTTTTCTTTGGGCTATTAACCAGCGTGGCAGTGTGCCCGACAGCGGAACTAAGTCCGGCGAAGACTTCTTTTTTTAATCCACCACGAGGAGGTCTACGAACGGTCAGAAATGAAATCAGCCATCGCTGAGGTTGCCCAAACATACGGCATCGAAAACTGGGGTGCCGGTTACTTCGGAATCAACTCGCGCGGACATTTAGTCGTCCGGCCTTCAGAAGGCGAATCCCGCAGCGTTGACGTTAAAAAGATCGTTGATGATCTACAAGCCCGGCACGTCAAAATGCCGGTTATACTTCGATTCCCGCAAATCTTCGCCAGCCAGGTTCGCAAGATGAACCAGTCCTTCCGAGCGGCGATGAAAGAGTTCGATTACAAAGGCGAGCACCGGGCGGTTTTTCCGCTCAAGGTTAATCAGCGACGGCAAGTGATCGAGGCTTACCTGGAAGAAGCCACCAAGCACAATTACGGATTGGAAGCCGGAAGCAAGGCGGAACTCTATGCCGCTATTGCAATGGAACAATCGCCGGATTCGCTGCTGATATGCAATGGCTTCAAGGACAACAATTTCATTGATCTGGCTTTCGTCGGCACTCAAGCGGGAAAAAACGTCGTCATCGTCATTGAAAAACTGAGCGAATTGCCGCGAGTCATCGAACGCGCCAAACAAACCGGCATTCGCCCGATGGTCGGCATGCGCGTTCGGCTGTACACGCGCGGTTCCGGGCGCTGGGAAAAATCCGGCGGCGAACAATCCAAGTTCGGATTGACGACGACCGAATTGCTACACGCGATCAAGCAACTGCGCGAAGCGGAAATGCTGGACATGTTGCGCGTGCTGCATTTTCACATCGGTTCGCAGATCACGCAGATCAAGCGCGTCAAAGCCGGAGTCAAGGAAGCCGCTCGTGTTTACGCCAAGATTCGCAAGATGGGCATTGATGTTGACCATCTGAATGTCGGCGGCGGGGCAGGCGTGGATTACGACGGCAGCAAGACTAGCTTTGAATCTTCGGTCAATTACACGTTGCAGGAATTCGCCAATGACGTGATTTATATGATTAAGAGCGTCTGCGAAGAAGAGCACGTTCCCGAACCAAACGTCATCACTGAATCCGGTCGCGTGTTGGTGGCATATCACGCGATGCTGGTGACGAACATCGTTGACGAAATCGAGACCGTACAAGGCATTCACAACGTGACAATGACCGGCAACGAAGCTCAGGTCATCAAGGAATTGTACGACCTGTACAAGACGATGAATGCCAAAAACTTCCTGGAGTATTACCACGACTCTCTGGAACACAAAGAAGAGTTGTTCACGCTCTTCGATTTGGGCTTCATCAGTCTGGAAGACCGCGCCAAAGGCGAGATTTTGTTTTGGGAAGTCTGTGATCGCGCAAACAATTTCGCCAAGCTGACTCAGGTCAAATCAGAGGAGTTCGACGATCTGAGAAAGCTGTTGTCGGCAAAGTATCTGTGCAATTTTTCGGTCTTTCGCTCGTTGCCCGATCACTGGGGAATTGATCAGCTTTTCCCGATCATTCCAATTCACAAACTGGACGAAGTTCCGACCGATACCGCCACTTTGTGTGACATCACGTGCGATTCGGACGGCGTCGTAGATCGGTTTGTTGACCTGCACGACGTGAAAGAAGTGTTGGAAGTTCACGATTTGAAAAACAACGAGCCGTACTTTTTGGGTATGATGTTGATCGGCGCGTATCAAGAGGTGATGGGAAATTTTCATAACCTGTTTGGCACGACCAACGAAGCTCACGTAGTCATTTCCGGCGACGGCGAATATCACATCAGCCGGATTATCAACGGCTCCAATGTTGGCGAAATGGCCTCTTACGCCAATTACGAAAAAGAATTTCTGCAGGGCGGGTTCCGTACTCTGCTCGACAGACAGATCAAGAAAGGAAAGCTGACACAGGAAGATGCAGGCAATTTGATGGACGAATACGATACCCATTTCGATGGATACACGTATTTGGACACGAACGGCCAGCATTGATTTGGGTGTTAGGTGATAGGTAGCAGGTGACAGTTTCTAGCTGCAACCTACAACCCAACACCTGCAACCTGAGCGAGTCAGCCAAACTGGAAAAAACAATGATCCGAAGAATCAAAGGCGCGAAGTATCTAACCAAACCAACCGATCCGTTACAGGTGGATCGAGATCGCAGCGTTCCGGGCTTGCTGGACAAGATGGAAAAGATTTCTTTCCAGGGGCGCAATCTGGCGCTGGCGCATCAGGTCTGGTTGCAGATGCTTCAGGAAAATGCGGTTGTGTTTATGGGCTTGAGCGGTGCAATGGTTCCGGCAGGAATGCGGCGACTGGTCGCGTACTTGATTAAGAACCGTTGCATTGATGTGTTGGTGGCGACGGGGGCGAATATCTTTCACGACCTGCACGAAACGCTTGGCCGTCATCATTACATTGGCGATCCCAAAGTTAGTGACGGCGAATTGATGGAAGAGCGCGTTGACCGCATTTACGACACGTTTGCCTCAGAAGAAGAATTCCGCGAAGCGTATGAATGGATTGGCGGATTTGCCAAAGAACTCGACAACACGCATCCGTATTCGACGCGCGAGTTTCTACATTTGCTTGGCCGCGAGTTGAGTGAGATTGCCACCGAAGACGGCATTCTGACTTCGGCCTTCAAATCGCGCGTGCCGATTTTCTGCCCGGCGATTACCGACAGTGCCTTTGGAGTGGCCATCGGTTTGAGTCGCATCGAAAAGAAAAACCAGTTCCAGTTCGACGTGATTCAGGACGTGGTGGAAATGGCGCAGATCGTTTCCAAATCTCGCTCCACCGGCGTGGTGCTGTTTGGCGGCGGGACTCCGAAAACCTTCATTCAGCAAAGCGAAACGGCGGCGGCGATGTTGCACAACACTTCTCGCGGTCATAAGTTCGCTGTTCAAGTGGTGACAGACACGGCGGATTACGGTGGATATTCGGGCGCTGATTTCGATCAGGCGCAATCGTTCGGCAAGATGTCAAAAAACAACCGGGCTGTCACGGTTCGCTGCGACGCGACGATTGCCATGCCGATGCTGGTGACGGCGCTTTCGCAAACGGCGTCGAAAGCCATGCGGACGCGCAAACGGATTCAGTTCAACTTCGGCAAGGATTTGAATATCTCCATGCCGTAACAGTCTGCACAGCGACCGCCAGAGAGCGGGCGTTTGGCGATAAAAACAAAAGCGCGCTGAGTTACTTGATCGAACTCAGCGCGCTTTTGTTTTTAGCCGACAAAAGTGATTGTCAATTAAGGCAGCGTGACCACTTGTCCAACTTCGATGTGATCGGGATTGGAAATGCCGCTGGCTTGGGCGATGGCGTGATAATGATTGGCGTCGCCGTAAAAGCGTTTGGCAATTTTCGACAGCGTGTCGCCGGAAACAACCGTGTAGCTGCTGCCGGGCTGGACGTTGATGTCAATGATGGCGTCGGAAACACCGGCATCAATGCCTTTGATGACATCCCACAGTACATTTTTTCCGTGTTCCGCCGGAACCGTGCCGCGGATCAAAATTTTGTCACCTTCCAGGTTGACGTTTTGGACGCTCAGGCCGACATCGTGGCCTTTGTCCAAAACTGCCTGGTATTTCGCTTGAAGTTCTTCAAAACTGGCCATTACAGAATCCTCCTTGAAAAGTAACGAGTTGAAATGATGGGTTCAAAGCACCCGGAACGGCAGGCTGACGAAAGTTATTTTGACAGCCTAAGAGTTGTAAGAAGTGGGGATTGATGACGGCGCGCAGTCTAAACAAAAGCCTTGTTGATGACAAGTTCAAGACGATTGCCAGAAAAGATTTGTTTTGGATTTGAGGTGGCTCGGCCTTGCTTTGTTCGCGCAGGCCGGTGCTATAATCCGCGCCTTCGTGGACGCGCCAAGCCTTTGACTTCCGATTCGGCGCTGAAAAAAACAATGAAAAAGAAGAGTCAACTTTACTGGTTGATGCGCCTACAGCGATTTCCGCGTTCAGCGGCACAATGGATTTCCACTCACTATCGCCACATTCCCCAAAAGAATCGCTTTCTGTTCGCTTCGTTTGTTTTTGCGGCGTTGACTGCGTTTTTTGCTTCGCACTTTCCGTTGACGGTTGTGCCTGATTATCAAATCGGTCAGGTGGCGGAATCGAATATCATCGTTCCGGCTGATTTGACCGCCCGGCTCGAAGCCAGACGCGCACCCGAACTGGCGCAAATCAATCGCAGTCCGTTGTTATTGCACGCCGGAGAAACAGTCACTGCCGACAAACTCCTGCTGATTCAAACCATTCGCAATTACCAACTGGCACACAGAAATCCCAGACGGTTGTTGGGATTGCTGGCGCTGGTTGGAGTGATGTTTTTTGCGCTGTACAAATCAGCCGTCAGTAGCAAATCTTCGCGGCTAGGGCCGCGAACGGCTTTTTGGGTAGCCAGTTCGGCGCTGATGGTGCAAACCTTTTTGATACGTGTGGGAATGTTCGGAGCCTCCGTGCTGGGCGCTCGCCCCGAAGCCATGCAGTTCGGCAGCATATTCGAGTTCGGTTTTGCCATTCCGTTTGCAACTTGCGCGTTGGTGTTGTCGCTGTTGATTGGCAGCCAATTGGCATTGGTTGCCGGGTTGATGAGCGCAATTCTGGTTGGGTTTTCCGCGCCCGGTGGAATGACTTTTGTCGCGTTTGCAATTGGCGGTTCGGTGACGGCGATTTACAGCGTGCAACGATACAGAACCCGTAATGCGGTCATCATCGCCAGTTCGGCTGTTGGTTGCGCCAGCGTACTGATGGGCTTGGCGGCATTGCTGGTTGTTGAGCCGAGCCTGACCTGGCAAAAAGCCATCGGTGGAATTTTGGCCGCGTTGGTCGGAGCAGTTTTGACTGCGGGCGCTGCCAGCTTTGTGATTCCGGTTTATGAATCAGCGTTCGACATTTTGACAGACATGAAGCTGCTTGAACTGTCGAACGCAGACAATCCTTTGTTGCAACAACTGGCGATTCGCACTCCCGGAACCAATCACCATTCGTTTATGGTCGCCGTGCTGGCAGAAGCCGCTGCCAAAGCCATCGGAGCAAATGCGCTGTTGGCGCGAACCGGTTGCCTGTATCACGACATAGGCAAACTGTCCGCGCCGAATATGTATATCGAAAATCAAAAAGGCGGGCCGAATCCGCACGATACGCGCCCGCCGATTTCCAGCGCGCGCATCATCGCCAGCCATGTCACGCAAGGCATCGAAATGGCGCGCGAAGCCAATCTGCCAGCACAAATTATTGATTTCATCCCGCAACATCACGGCACGCGCGTGCTGGCTTATTTCTATCACAAGGCGAAATCTCAAGCCGAAGCGCGCGGCGAAACCGTCAACGTGGATGATTTTCGTTATCCTGGTCCCAAACCTCAAAGCCGCGAAGCAGTCATTTTGATGCTGGCCGATGGCGCAGAAGCCTCTGTCAGGTCGCTGGACGAACAGACACCGGAAAACATCAACGCCATCGTCAAAAAGATTGTTGACACTGTGGTGTCGGACGGCCAACTGGACGAATGCGACATTACGATGCGCGAACTGACAGTCATACGCGAAACACTGATCAACACGCTCATCAACGTTTATCACGAACGTATCAGTTATCCCGGCTTCAACCCAACCAGCGAAAAAGACGAGAAAACGAACTTGAACAACTTTCCGCAGCCGAAAATTTCCAGTGCCGCCGCCAAATGAACTCGCCAATTTTAGAAATCCCCGATCCGTCGCTGGTCTTATTGATTGGTTCATCCGGTGCAGGGAAGTCCACATTTGCCGCTCGCCACTTTCAACCGACTGAAATTATTTCTTCTGACCGTTGCCGCGCGATGATTTGCGACGACGAAAGCGATCAGACAATCAATGCCGAAACTTTCGGCCTTGTGCATCACCTTGCGCGGTTGCGGTTGCAGCAAAAGAAGCTGACCGTGATTGACGCGACCAATCTGCAATTTCGCGCTCGGCGACCGCTGCTGAGAATGGCGCGATCGAGTTGCGTTCCGGTTGTGGCCATTGTGTTCAACGTATCGCTGGAAATCTGTCAGGATCACAATCAGGCTCGTTTCGGGCGGCAGGTCGCGTCTGAAGTTCTGGAGCTTCACCAGAGAGAATTGAGCGAGAGTCTGGCAAGATTAACTTATGAAGGTTATTCGAGAATTTATGTGATCGAAAAATCCGATCTCGCCAATTTAACCGTCAGGAAATTAAGAAACAGTGCTGAATTTTCGCCTGACTGTTGGTCAGGCGAAAATCGGCTGAAACATTAAAATCGCTCTGTTTGTTGATTTTACGGGCGGAAAATTCGGAAGAATTATCGAATTGGGATTGTTTTGTTTGTGCCTAGCAAAGAATAGCTAGGGGCCAGGGCGGGCCGTCAGCGAACTACGGCACCAGGCTCGTTAATGGCCCGCTCCTTGTTATTTGCCTCGTTTTGTCTGGCTGGATTGTCATCATTTTGGTCCCGAATTTTTATCCTGAAACAACGTTTTATAAACCGCTGAAGCTTTTCGCAGTTCCAACCACTGGGCAAACAATCCCGGTGTCTGCAACCAAATCGTCGCCCATTGAGCAATCTCCCCCAGCTCAATACGGCGAAGTTCAGACAGTTTTGGAGATTGCGAAAGCTCAGCGGTTTGTTGTTTCAGGCGCATTACCGCCTGACGAGCAAAGCGCATCCCGGTTTTATCGCCCGCTTGCTGAAACTGTCCGTAAAGTTCATCAACCCGCCGCAATGTCATTTCCGCTTCGTTCAAGCTGCCGCAACCGTTCAATCTACGAAAAATCTGCTCATATTTTTCCGTCGGCGAATCCATCCTGAAAATCTGGTCGAATCGAATTGGCAACTCTTCCTGATTCAAGATGCTGGCGATTTCAGCAGGTTCCATTGCGCCGCCTTCGCCGTATTCTTCGATCAACGCCCGATTGATGATTTCGATTTCCGCCGCCGTCACTTCGCCCATCGCTTCGCGGTCGTAAATTTCCAGAACCAGTTGTTGTTTGGTCAGACGTTTCATTTGGGTGTCTTGGCAAATTACGCTAGCATTCGGCTTCCGAATCGTCAGTTGATGTCCGATGTTGTGCGACTTATTCATTGGCGAAACATCAATTGAGCAGAGCGATAATACTGAAAATTTTTTATGAACAACAATTTGATCGGCAAAATCGTCTGCGGCTATCGAATCGTTTCTGAAGTCGGCGAAGGGGGAATGGGCAAGGTTTATCTGGCGGAAAGCGCATTCCTGACCGAATACAAACAACAGGTCGCCATCAAAACCTTGACCGGTTATGCCAGCAGCGAACGCCAGGCGGCTTTGTTGCGCGAACTTTTCATCCGCGAAGCCAATTTACAGGTTCAGTTCAAACACCCTCACATTGTCAGCGTCATTCAGTTTGCCGTCGAAGGCGATCAACTCTTTCTGATTCTGGAATACATGCCCGGTTATCAGCACAAAGGTCGCCGCATCTCCAATGTCGCCGAAATGATCGCTTACGAAACCGGGCCGATTCCGCATAAACGCGCGTTGAAGATTTTCGTCCACGCACTGGATGCGATGCAGTACGCGCACAACTTCAAATATCGCTGGGAGGGCGAAGAGCGCATAGGCATCGTTCACCGCGACATCAAACCAGCGAACTTGCTGATGATGGATGCCGAAACGGTCAAGGTCAGCGATTTCGGCATCGTCAAAGTTCAGCAATCCAAAACCGTCACGCAAAAACTGACGCCGGGAACCAGCGCCTACATGTCGCCCGAAGCCATTTTGGGGCCGCAGCAATTCGGCCTGGCGGAACTGGACGCGCGCTCGGACATTTATTCGCTGGGAATCACACTGTATGAAATGTTGGCTGGGCGATTGCCGTTCGCGCCCGATCCAGACACCAGCCCGGATATTTCCATGAGGCGCAAACACGTCAACGAAGCGCCGCCGCCGCCGTCGGCTTATTATCCGGGAATTCCCAAACAGCTTGATGAACTGGTGCTGCGCGCGTTGGCCAAACGCCCGGATCAGCGATACCAATCGGCGGAAGAGTTCAAAAATGCGATTCTGACGCTGGAAGATTCGTTGAGATTGGGGTTGGTGGACAAACGAAGCACGCGCGCGTTTGAGAAAGCTGTGGCTGCTGCGGCTCCGACTGAACGTTTGGAAGTTGCGCCGACAGGAGCGGCTACGGTTGCTTTGACCGATTCCGGCAAATTCACGACTCCCGGAACCGCTGTGCGCGGAACCGCCGTCACCAAACCTGCGAGTGCTGGCGGTTCAAAATTGATCTGGGCAATGGGCGCGTTGGTTGTTGTGCTGGCTTTGGCGATAGCGGCGATCTTTCTTCGACCAAGTAGCGAAACTACAACGACCACGTCCGGCAGCGGAAAAAATCCACCGGCTCCAGTGACGGTTCCCGGCGATATGGTTTTGATCGAAGGCGGCAGTTTTCTGATGGGGCGTAACCTGACCGATGCCGAGAAAGAATTCGCCATCAATTCGCAAGCCGGGCCGATCAAGATTTTCAGCTACGATTACCCCGCTCATCCCGAAGAAGTGAAAACTTTTTTGCTGGCCAAGACCGAAGTCTCGAACGACGAATACGCCGAGTTCGTCAAAAGCGGTCAGGCTCCGCCAAGCCATTGGCAAGGTTCTTCGCCGCCCGCCAATGCCGGTTCGTTGCCGGTGACTCACGTGACTTACCGCGATGCCGCGAAGTATTGCACCTGGCTGACAACCAAACGCAACGACGGATTTATTTATCGGTTGCCATCGGAAAAAGAATGGGAATTCGCCGCTCGCGGCAAAGACGCCGGAACGCCGAACGGCAAAATGAATCTCTACACTTGGGGCGAGCAATGGATTGACGGCACAGCCAACACCAAAGAATCCCGTTTGGAACGTCCGCGCAATGTGGACAACGACGTTCGCCCAACTTCGACGGGATTGATGAACTTGTCCGGCAACGTATTTGAATGGACGGCGACGGATTTCGTTCATTATCCCGGCAGTGACCGCCAGACTCCGCGCGAAGCAGGGTATCAGGGAACTTATCAAGTCGTTCGCGGTGGAGCGTTCGATTATCCCAAAGAATATGCAATGACGACGACTCGCGTTTGGGCAAAACCTGAAGACAAAGGCCCAAGTCTGGGTTTCCGCTGTGCAGCCGACCCGAAACGCACAAGTTCAGCCAAAGCCAAATCCGTTGCCAGACAGATTGGCAATCAGACAGCCTCATTTTGGTCACGAAAGCGTTGAGGCATCTTTCGTAGACTCAGAGACTGGATGTGAGTGTGCGCTGTTTTTATTGAAGTCAAATTGTTCTCCATCAAGCTTGCAGCCGTTCCATTGGCCGTTATAACATCCGTTTGAGAGATCACAGGCGGCGCATCGCCGACCAATTACTAAAAATACAAAAAATAGCTTGCACTGGCCGTGTTGGGATTGTTCGTGTCGTTTGAAATCGTTCGGTTTCAACGATGCCAAACAAGAGTCAATTGAGTTACGCTAGTCCACGTAATTCCTGGCGCTCTTCCACCTATCCAAAACTTACTCAGGAGGAATGTTTATGTTCGACTCCATAAAGAGATTCGGCATTATTGCCTGTCTGTCACTTGGACTGGCATTTCTGATGGCGATGCCTGTTGACGTGCATGCGCAGGCTGCAACCGGCGGCATACGCGGGGCGGTGACTGACGTGACCGGCGCGGCTTTGCCGGGGGCAACCGTCACGGCCAAAAATCCGGCTACCGGGTTGGAATCCAAAACCACCACCAACAGCGAAGGTTATTTTTCGATTCCATGAATGCAACCGGGCAAATACACGCTGGTTGTCGAAGCGCAAGGTTTCAAGAAAGCGGAAACGACCGACATCGAAGTTTCAGTCGGTAAGGACGCGGTCGTTGACTCGAAACTGGAAACCGGCGCAATCACGGAAGTCGTGACTGTCGCAGGCGGCGCGGAAGCTTTGGTTGAAAAAGACTCCGTGCAGATTTCGACGACTTTCGAGCAAAAGAAAATTCAGGATTTGCCGATCAACGCTCCCGGACGCGGATTGGATCGCGTGGCGTTGTTGACGCCGGGCGTCACAGTCGGATTTGGCAACGTCAACGGCAACGGCGTGACGCTTTCGGCCAACGGCCAGCGCGCACGTTCCAACAACTTCACGATTGACGGCGTTGACAACAATGACCTGTCAATCGGCGGCCCGAACTATTTCGTTCGCAACCCCGAAGTCGTCGGCGAATTCCAGGTCGTGACCAATAACTTTTCAGCGGAATACGGTCGCAATCAGGGCGCGATCGTGAACGTCGTCAGCCGTTCCGGTGGAAATCAATATCACGGTTCGGTTGGCTGGGATCACCTGGACAACAAGAATTTCAACTCGTTGAGCAACATCGAACGTCGTTCAGGCCAGTTGAATCCGGCTCCTGACCTCGACAACATTTTCACGTATGGCGTTGGTGGGCCGATTGTCAAAAACAAAATCTTTTTCTATACGACCGGGTATTTCCGTCGTAACCCGCGTGTCGCCGATTTGCGAACCACCGCTCAGGCTCCGACGCCTGCTGGCATTCAGGCCTTGAAAGCGGCTTTCCCGAACAATGCGGCGCTTCAGTATTACGCGGATTTTTCGGCCTTCAATCTGCCAATTGGAAATCCGACGGCTCGCACAGACGTTGCTGGTCAGACTTTGACGCTGGGAACGGTCAACATTCCGATGGCGGCGGTTCGCCGTCTGGTTCCGCTGACCAATCGCCAGGACGAATACACTTTCCGTGGCGATGCCAACCTGACCGAAAAGCATCGTTTGTGGGGACGTTATTTCTGGCAGGACACGCCGAACATCAATTCGCTGGCCGATGTGCGCGGTTGGGCGGGTGACAGCCCCGCTCAGTCGAAACAGATTGGCGGCGGCTGGACGTGGACGCTTACGACCCGTCTGGTCAATGAAGTTCGTTTCAACTATTCCAAGTTGTTCGTGTTGTTCGGCGGCGGAAATGCTGGCGGCAAAGGTCAGATTCCGCATCCGGATGACATTGATAAGGCGTTCGCTTTCCTGAACCCAACCTTCACTGTGGGCGGCCAGGCATTGTTGACCATTGGCCCTGCGACCAACCTGCCGCAAGGCCGTTCGGTCGAAGCCTATCAAGTTACCGACAACCTGACGTGGACGCGCGGCAATCACCAGATGAAGATGGGATTCGATTACCGCAAACTGCAAAACACCGCGCCGTTTCTGCCGAACGTCAACGGAAACTTCCAATTCGATTCGGTGCAGCAATTGATTGACAACAAACCGACTCAAATCACAGTCGCGTTTGGCCCGGCTACGCTGAGTTACGGCGAACACGATCAGTTTTATTACTTCCAGGATGACTGGCGTATCAAGCCGAACCTGACCTTGAACCTGGGAGTTCGTTATGAAAACACCGGTCAGCCGATCAACTTGCTGAATGACGTTACTGTGTTGCGTGAAAGCATTCCGACAGAAGCGTTCTGGCGACAGAACCTGCCGATTGACGCTCGCACCAACAATCGCATTCCCGTGGATAACAACAACTGGGCGCCACGTCTGGGGTTTGTGTATTCGCCGAAATTCGACAGCGGATTGATGGGCAAACTTTTTGGCAGTGACAAGACGACCGTTCGCGGTGGATACGGAATTGCCTACGATGCGACGTTCTATAATTTGATGTTGAACATTTCGACGGCGGCTCCTACGGTCTTTTTGACCAGCGCGCCGCAATTCGGTGTGCCGAATGCCACTCCGACCGGCGATGTGGTTCGTGCGTCGGCGGCCAGCAGCGGCTTGATTCGCTTCAACACATTCGACCCGCGCTTCCTGTCGCGCACGACGATCAATCCTGTCATGCGTTCGCCGTATTCGCAGCAGTGGTCGTTCGGCATTCAGCGCGAAATCAAGAGCAACGTGGTCGAAGTTCGTTACGTCGGCAACCACTCAGTCGGACTGTTCCAGACGATCAACGCCAATCCGTTTATCGGCAACCTGGTGAATGGATTCAGCCGTACGTATCACGATCCTGTAGCGAACACGGCTCGGACACTGAATCTTCCCGGATTCCCGAATGCCATTCCGTCGGGTATTCGTCCGCAGACTTGCACCGACAATGCCGCGACTTTGGACAACGAAGGCGTTTGCAACGGTCGCGTGTTTCCATTTGGTGTGGCGCGCGAACGCATCAACGGCGCGCAATCCACCTATCACGGATTGCAGACCCGTTTTGATGGACGCTTCAAGCGCGATTTCATCTACGGATTCACCTACACCTGGAGCAAGGCTCTGGACAACGCCAGCGAAGTTTTCAACTTTGCAGGTGGCAACTCTGTGGCGGTGTCGCAAAATCCGCTCAATTTGACCAGCGGTGAAAAGAGCTATTCCGGTTTTGACGTGCCGCACTCGTTCACGATGAATGTGATTTACGAATTGCCGTTCATGCGTGACCAGAGAGGAATTCTGGGACGTGCCGTCGGCGGTTGGCAGGTTAATGCGACCGCTCGCGTGCAAAACGGAGTTCGCTTTACTCCGACGCATCCGTCTCCGGCGCGTAATCCTTATGAAGATGTCACCTTTATGTCCACTTTCTTCGGCAACTCGCAAATGCGCCCGTTCGCCGGCAACCCGAACGCAGCGGCTGGTTCGGTGGCGATCACTGATGTGGATGCTTGCATCTTCTACGCTCGCTGCGGCACGACATCAGGCAATCCGAATCTGAGAACCAGTTCGACCGGTTTCTTCCTGATGTCGGATTTGAACCGCAACGTCTTCACGGCAGTTTCGCCGAACGATGTCCGTTACATCGTGAACGGCCCCGGCGCTGCGATGAAGTTCAACAATCCGTTTGGCACAGTTGCTCGCAACAGTGCCCGAGGCGACCGGATCGAAACCGTGGACTTCAGCTTGTTCAAAACCTTCAAGGTGTGGGAATCGGTCAACATTCAGTATCAGTTGACGCTGATTAACGCTTTGAACCATCCGGTGTTTGGCACGCCGAACACCAATGTGGACAACGTCAACTTCTTCAACTTCCAGGAAAACGACGGCGGACGCCGAACGATTTCCATGGGCTTGCGCGTGCGGTTCTAAACCAATCGCCAGGTTGAAACTCTACCCGCCTGCTTTCAGCGTTTACGCTGAGCAGGCGGGTTTTCTTTTGACGCCGAAAACCTTGTCACTGCTGTTGAGCAGGTCTACTATCCGCGCGCGTTACCAAATCCCAAAACAACTCGGAGGCTTCTGTATGAAAAAGCTGCCGTACCTTGTGTTACTGATCCGGCTTTTGCTGGGTTTTGTGTTTGTCGTTTATGGCGTGGTCAAACTGTTCGGCGGGCAGTATTACTACGGCGATTTCGTCATTGACAGCAAAACGGTGGATGGCACGTTTCTGGTCTGGTCGTTTTTTGGCTGGTCGAAAGCTTATGCCTTGTTCACAGGCTTCGGAGAACTTCTGGCCGGAGTGTTGCTGTTGATTCCGCGAACGCGAACCGCCGGAGCCGTGGCGCTGTTTCCCGTTACGTTGAACATCACGGTGATGACGTTCGCCTTTGAATTTCCCGGCGTGAAATATGCCAGCCTGACTTACACGTTGCTCTGTGCGTTTTTGCTGTTGTACGACCTGCCGAAACTGAAACTGATTTTTCTCAGCGATGCCAAAACCGATGCCTTGTTGCGTCAGTTGAAACCGGAAGAATTGGCGGAAGTTTCTTCGCCTGCTGTTGCCGCTCCGCGCGGAAAAACGCTGAAGCGGCTGGTTGTCGCGGCAATCTTGTTGCCGATCACCTTGTTTTTGCTGAACGCCGCTGTGGCCAGTCTGACGCCCGGCCCCGAAGGAAAAGCCTTAGCCGCTTGTGCTGAGCGAGGCTGGAAAAAAGACGACCTGGAATTGAAGCGTTCGCGGTATGGCGGCGGAACCGGCATCAATCGGCAAGGCTTTGTGATGTTTGAAGTCAAAGGCGCAACGCCGCCGAAATTCATTCGCGTCGAAGTCAATCGCCCTCACAGTTTCGTAGACTGGCAGATACTCAAAGTTTCAGAAGAATCTGCGCCTTGATCGCTCGCTTTTTTTGGAAGAGCGATGGCTTTTTCTTGCTGTTTGAGCCTTGCGTTCTCTGAAAACCTTGCGATAGTTCAAAAGTTCGTTATACCATTCGCCCGCTTTCCAAAAGGCAGTGAGTCTTTGCTGCCGTGCGCGACCAAAAATAAGCAATTTGAAGTTTGATGAATCGGCAATCTAACTGATTCAATGACAGGCTAGTTTTTCACCCCAAGACCGAGACATTTCCGTCCGGCCTTTCGCTCAACAATCTTTCTGGAGGTTCAGTATGCGTTACCGCATTACCCTGCTTTTTTTGCTTTTAATGCTGACGCCGTTTGCTGCCCTGGCTCAGACTGCGGCAACAACAACGGTGTCCGGCACGGTGACTGACGCCAATGGCGCAGTAATCGCCAAAGCCACAGTCAAACTTACCGATATGGGAACAAACGCCGAACGAACGGCGACCACCAATTCCGACGGGCAATACAGCTTTTACACAATCCCGCCGGGCGATTACAAAGTCACAGTCACCGCTCAAGGATTCAAATCCAAAGTCATCACCGACGTGAAAGCTTCGGCGACGATTGTGGCCACAGTGAACACTACTTTGGATGTCGGTCAGGTGGATGAAATCGTGCAGGTCGCAGCCGGTGTCGAAGCCGAGTTGCAAACCGCCGATGCCAGCATCGGAACCGTGATGGACGAAGTCCGTCTGAAAAGGTTGCCGAACGCGAGCCGTCAGGCCAACACATTGTTTGCTTTGCAACCGGCGGTCACTCCGCAGGGGCAATTTGCCGGAGCACGTTCGGATCAATCAACGATTCAACTTGACGGTATTGACGTGTCCGACAACGTGGTTGGCGCGACGTTCCGTTCGGTGATTTCAGTTCCGCTGGAATGGGTGGAAGAATTTCGCGGCACGTCGGCCAATGCCAATGCCACGTTTGGACGCGGTTCGGGCGGACAAATCACGCTCAGCGCCAAAGGCGGAACCAATCAATTTCATGGTTCGGCTTACCTGTATCACCAGGACAACGCGCTCAACGCCAATTCGTGGACGAACAACCGGCTCGGTTTGAAGCGCCCATTCCATCTGGACAATCGGTTTGGCGGAACGGTTGGCGGCCCGATCATCAAAGACAAAACTTTCTTCTTTGTCGGTTATGAAGGCCGTCGCAATCCCAGCCCGGCACAAATCACGCGCCTGGTTCCGACCGATACCTTGAAAGCGGGAACGTTGCGTTTCCGCGATTCGGCGGGAGTCATTCAGACTATTGACGCAAACGCGATCAAGGCGCTCGACCCGCGCGGACTTGGCGTCAATCCGAAAATGCTGGAGTACCTGCGGCTGTATCCTGCGGCGAATGACTTCACGCAAGGCGACGGATTGAATACCGCCGGGTTGGTGTTTAACGCGCCGCTCGTTTTGGAATCGGATGCCGCCATTGCCCGACTCGATCATCGCATCACAGACAAATGGAGCTTCAATGGCAAATTCCAGGCTGAGCGCGTTTTGCAAAACGCTGCCAACCAGGTTGATTTGCGAACTCAGCAGGGAACCAACTCTTTCCCATCGCGTCCGCGTAATGCTTATGGTGCTGTAACCACGGTCATCAAACCGAATATGACCAACGAAGCCCGCTTTAGCTGGTTGCACGATCGGCTGGGATTCAACGTCATTTCTCCGCAACCGTTTGTCGGATTGAACGCGGCCATCAACTTTGGCGGAACCGTCGTTGACGACATTGTGGACGTGGACACGCAACGCGCCCGTAATCAATTTCGCACACTGAACATTTATCAGTGGTCGGACAACCTGACGTGGACGAAAGGCACGCACAACATGCAATTCGGCGGAAACATCCGTCGCATCCGTTCGATTGATTTCCGCGACGACAAAGTCATCGGTTCGATCACCACGCCTGTGGCCGAAGTCAGCACCACCGGCGGATTCGTGACGGTTCCGGCAGCCGAACGTCCGGGATTTATCCAGGCCGCTGACACCGGTCGTTACAACACTTTGTACGCCGGGTTGCTGGGAATGGTCAGCACGGTTCCGGCGTTGATTACCCGCGATGCCAATTTGCGGTTGCAACCGCTGGGCACTGGGTTGTTGACTTTTTCGACTTTGAAAGCCTGGGAGTTTTATTTCCAGGATACCTGGCGCTGGAAACCTTCGCTGACCATCACCTACGGTTTGAATTACAACTGGCAGGAACCGCCAATCGAAGATTCCGGCAAGCAAACCGTCATCGTATTTCAGGGATCGAACAAGCTGGTCAATTACAAACAATACTTGAAAGACAAATTGGCGGCTTCGCAAAACGGAACTGTCTACAACCCAGACCTTGCTTACTTGCCGTTGAAAGACGCCGGGCGCAAAACGGCTTATGACATTGACTGGTCGAACCTGTCACCGCGTTTTGCAATGTCGTGGAATCCGACTTTCAAATCGGGTTTGTTCAACAAAGTCTTTGGCGACCGTCAAACAGTCGTTCGCGGTGGTTACTCGCTGACTTTTGACCGCACCAACACAGTCCAAACGATCATCATCCCGACTCTGGGCGTGGGCTTCGCGCAAACGGTCAGCGTCAACGGGCCGAAAAACGCCGCCGGACAGGCTTATCGCATCGGCGTGGACGGAGCGATTCCGCTGCCGACCGCTCCGCAGCAAATTCAGGCTCCGGTGATTCCAAACAAACCTTTTGGCGAAACCTTGTCGTTTTCGGTTGATCCGTTCATCAAGGTTCCGAAAAACCACATCGTGGATTTCACCATTCAACGCGAAATGCCATGGCGCATGTTGGTCGAAGTCGGATACATCGGACGGTTTGCCCGTGATCTGTACATCAACGGCAATCTGAACTCGGCTCCGTTTTTCCACAAAGACAATCGTTCAGGACAAACCTTTGCTCAAGCATTTGACGCTGTGGCGCGTTCGCTACGTCCGGGCGGCGGCGGTCTTGGTTCAGTCGTCGCTCAACCGTATTTTGAAAATCTTTACGGTGCAGGCGTAACTCAGCGGCTGGCCAGCACTCTGGGGCCGGATTTCATCAACGGAAATATCAGCAACATCTTCCAGACCTTCCTGGATGCGAATTCGAACGCAGGCGGTTTCCTGGCGAATTCGCCTGTTCTGACAAACCTGCAATCTCTGGATTTGTTCGTGCGCCATTCAGGAGCGATCTCGAATTATCACGGAATGGTTCTGACGGTTCGCAAACGTTTTTCGCAGGGAATGGCTTTCGATGCGAATTACACCTGGTCGAAATCGCTGGATCAATCCACGACCTTCACTCAGAACAACGTTTCGCAATATCAGACCAGCTACTTCCCGGATTTCGATTACGGGCCGTCGCTGTTTGACCTGCGCCACGTGTTCAACCTGAACGGTTCGTATGAACTGCCGTTTGGCAAAGGCCGTTTCTTCGATATGGGCAACGGCGCGCTGAACAAGGTCGTCGGCGGTTGGACGATGTCCGGCATCTTCCAGGCTCACACCGGATTCCCGTTGTCGGTTTCGCAGAGCGCGCAAGCCTTTGGCGGCGGTGCGATCTTCGGCCCGACTGCCGGAGCAATCAAGATACGCGACATCGTCAACGGAACCGGAGTGTTCTCCAGCGTCATCGGATCGAATGGCTTCGGAATCAGCGGCGATCCCGCACGTCGCGGATCGGGGCTGAACCTTTTCAGCAGCCCCGAACAAGCGTTCAACAGTTACCGCCGTCTGGAAATTTCGCGTGACACGCGCGATGGACGCGGAACTTTGCGCGGATTGAACCGCTGGTTCTTCGATTTCTCGATGCAGAAAGAAACCAAGATCACTGAAAAGATCGGCTTCACGTTGTCGTTCGACTTCCTGAATGTCTTCAATAACGTGGTCTTCAACGATCCTGCATTGAACTTGCAGAACCCCGCAGCTTTCGGCGTCATTACGTCGCAATTCACCCAGAATGCTCCGTTTTACGCCGGCCCGCGCCGAGTTCAGATCGGTGCGCGGTTTGATTTCTAGTTCGAACTCGTAGGGCAGAGTTTTCAATCTGCACTTGGTTCACAACACACAGCCGCAAGCTTCCGCTGTTCACATCGGGGCTTGCGGCTTTTTCAGAGCATGTTTTGAAATTCGTTTTTTCACCTAGCCCAGCCGTTCACGGCTGGGCTGAGATTGGCGATGGTGAAAGAAAGGGCGGTTTACCGTCCTTTTCATGGGCTTTAGCCAACAATTGTCGTGGCTAAAGCCCAATCCAAGCCCGGTGAACCGGGCTATAAAAAGCTTTTCTCAACCTTTCCCAGCCGTAAACGGCTGGGCTATGGAAATTTCAAAACAGGCTCTCAGAGGTCGAGTATGACAAAACGAATTGCGGTCTTGCTTTTGCTGAACCTGTTGGTCGTCATCGTTGCGGCCCAATCCAAAGAGTTCTGGCAAGCCAAAGATTACAAACAATGGACTGAAAAAGAGTGCAAGAAGCTGTTGGAAAACTCTCCGTGGGCTTCGGATTACACGCTGAAACGGTCGCGCATTGACAGTTTGCAAGGCGGCAACATTGAAACTCGCGCGGCGCAAAACTGGACAGTTGGCTATCGAGTTCACTTTCGTTCCGCTGCGCCGATTCGACAGGCTATGGCTCGGCAGCAAATGCTGGCTGAAAAGTACGATCAACTGCCGCCCGAAAAGAAACAGTCGTTTGACGAACGCATTGGAAAATTTCTGGCCACCAGTTTCGCCGATACGGTTTTGGTTCACGTCACTTACAACTCCAACCTGCCGGACCTTGACCGCGAAATGGCTCGATACTGGCAAACGCAAACGACTGAGAATTTGAAGAACACGACTTTTCTGATCGGTTCCGCCGGGCAACGAATTCCATTGCTGCGTTTTGTCGTAGCGACAGGCGCAGGCCGTGAATTTCAACTGGCTTTTCCGCGCCAACTCAACGGCGAATCAATCGTCGGCGAAAAAGACAAAACCATCAAAGTCGAATTTCTACATCCCAAGCTTGCCGGCGAACCTGAAACTCGCGTGTTGTTGAATTTTTCGTTGGACAAAATGTTAGCGAACAATGCCTTGGTTTTTTAAGCCGGTTTGTAACTGCTCAGCCGGTACGGAACGGGAAGCGGTAGCGCCCGGTTTCTCATGAGGTGTGAGCTTTGCAAGCAACCCCGTCGCTACCGCTCCAGGTTCCGCACCGAATTTTTGACTCCGGGCTGAGCAGCTACTCCGGTTTTTTGGTTGACCGGTTTTGGCCAACTGCTTAGACTGTGCGCGGTCGAAAAACCTGGTGCAGTTTTTCGGCATTCAATCAAAACAATTTATTCGGCAATGCAATTCAGGAACGTTTCTATCGGTCAGCGATGCTGAAATCTCGCCAACCGATTTCCACAGCAAGTTTGGTGGTCTGGTGTCGGAATGTGAAGAGTTGTTGTGGCAAGCGCATAAACGTTAATTGTCGTCCGAACTCCCCGTGGCGCATGCCTTTTCCCAAGTTTCGTTGCATCCCATTTCTTTTTGAACCTTTTGACGGTCAGCAATCCTTATTTGAGCCGCTGAATTTGAAACCCCGAAATTTCAGTTCAGTGCAGGCCGATTGCCCGGCGGTCGTTGAACTTCATCCAAACCCTGTTTTGCGCGAACTTGCGGATTCGCGTTTGTACTTAATCGCCCCGCTCACGTCCTCAGTCGGCGTGATGATTGAAAAGAAGGAAGATTGGCTATGCTATTTACTATGCTGAGTTCACCCTCGCGGTTTTTGTCGCATCTGTTCACTGCTCGCCGATTGGCCGGCGGAGCGGCGTTGGCGATCTGTGTCACGGCAATTTTCGGAGCGCACTGGTTGAAAGCGGGGCACGCCGCCGCCGGAACCATCGCCGGAACGGTGTTTCAGGATTACAACTCCAACGGTGTGCGCGACACGGCCAAAACCGCCAACAACTCCGGTTCGGGCAATGTCAGTCTGGCGATTGACCGTGGCATTGCGGATGTCACGGTGACGGCGTTCAACGCTTCCGGCTCTGTCGTCGGTACAGCCCAAACCGACGCCCAAGGAAATTATTCGTTCAATGCCGCAGGCGATGCGCCTTATCGAATTGAATTCACCACCATTCCAGCCGGGTTTCAGCCGGGCCCATTCGGAGCGGATTCCAAAACTACAGTTCAATTCATCACCGACAGCAGCGCCTCGAACGTCAGTTTAGGGCTGGTCATTCCAGCGGAATTTTCTCAGGACAACCCGACGATGGTGACGGGCTGTTATGTCGGCGGAGATCAAAATAATGACGCGCCTGTGTTGGTCTCGTTTCCGTATTCCGCCGGAACCACGCGCGAAACCGGCGGAGCGCCTTTCACCGATTTCGATCAGCCCGCGCACGGCGATCTGGCGACGGGCAGGCAAATCGGCACGACCTGGGGCTTGGCATACGCACGTTCGACGAAGCTTCTATATGCCGCCGCATTTATGAAACGCCATTCCGGTTATGGCCCCGCCGGAACCGGAGCGATTTATCAGATCAGTCCTGCCAATAACTCAGCTTCGACTTATGCCGATTTGAACGCCATCTTCGGCGCGAACACGGCGGGAGCGGATGCTCACGACGCAACTGATTTCGACCGCGACAACGGCAACACGGCTTGGGACGCCGTCGGCAAAACTTCGCTGGGCGGAATGGCCGTTTCAGACGACGACAAAAAACTTTATGTGATGAATTTGGCCGATCGGCAACTTTACGAATTGCCGTTGGATAACACGCCCAGCACTGCGACGGTTCGGCGCAAACCGGTTCCGCTGAATCCGCCGGGCTGTTCGGCGACATCGGACGTGCGACCGTTTGCTGTGGCCGTCAATGGCGGCAAGATTTTTGTCGGCATGGTCTGCTCTGCTCAGAGCACAGTGTCGTTGGCGCAACCCAACGGCGACCCGACCAAATTGCTGGCTTATGTGTATTCGGTTGATCCGGCGACGTTGGATTTCAGCACTTCGCCGGTGTTTCAGGCATCGCTGAATTACCCACGCCGCTGCGCCGACAGCGCGCAGCTTGGTTCGGCAAATTGTTTTTCGGCTGCGTGGCGCGTGTGGGCGCCGGTGTATGCCAACATCGGTAACGGCGACGGAGTCGGCATTGCCAATCTGGCTCGCGGAATTTATCCACAACCCTGGCTGACCGATTTGGCCTTTGAAGGCGGCAATTTGATTTTGGGATTGCGCGACCGCGCGGGCGATCAGTTCGGCAACGCGACGTTGGATAATCCGGCAGAACCCGTTGTGCGTTATTACGGCGTCAGCGCGGGCGATACGCTGAAAGCTTGCGGCAACGGCACAAGCTGGACGCTGGAAACCAACGGTCGTTGCGGAGGTACTGGTTCATCTCCGCAAAATTCCGGTGAAGGCCCTGATGGCGGCGAATTTTATCACCGCGACGAAGCCGTGCCGTTCACTGACGAAATTTTCATGGGCGGGCTGGCTCATATTCCGGGACACCCGGATGTTGTCATCAATTCGTTTGACCCGATTCCGATTTTTGATTTTGACAATTTGTTTGACGGCGGCCCGCGTTGGTTGAACAACACGACGGGCGGACTCAAAAAGACTTATCGCATCTACAATGGCGATTTGACGATGCTGAACGGCCCGTTTGGAAAAGCCAACGGCTTGAGCGATGTCGTTGTGTTAAGCGATGCCGCTCCCATCGAAATCGGCAACCGTGTATGGCAGGACAACAATGGCAATGGCATTCAGGAACCGAACGAACTTGGCATCGCAAATCTGCGAGTTCGGTTGTTGAAAAACGGCATTCAGGTTGGAGAAACCACCACCAACGGACGCGGCGAGTTTTATTTCAACGATTCCAACGTCAGCACGCGCGTGTTGCCTACGATGAATTATGAAATCGTGGTGGATCGTAACCAGACGGCGCTGAACGGTTTCACGCTGACCGGCAACAATCTGGACAGCAGTTCGAACGGCGATAGCCGCGATTCTGACGCGATCGTGCGAGGGATTGATGCCGTCATTCAACTGACCACCGGAGGCGCAGGCGAATCCAATCACACGTTTGATATGGGTTTTGTTCCGCCAGGCGGGCCATTGACCATCGTTTGTCCGCTGAATGTCACGGCAACGGTGACTGTCGTCGGATCGAATTCGGCTGTGGTGAATTATCCTGCGCCGACAACCACCGGACAGGCGGCGACTATAACCTGCACTCCGCCCTCAGGTTCGACTTTCCCGGTTGGCACAACGACCGTGACGTGCGTAGCCAGCAATTCGTTCGGCACGACGAATTGCAGCTTTACAGTAACCGTGCAAACGCAACCTCCGCCGACGATCAATTGCGGAGCGAATCAAACTTTCACGTTCAACAATCCGATGGGCGGTATAGTCAATTACACCGTGCCGACCGCGACACCTGCGACCGCAGTTGTGACGTGCATGCCTGCGTCGGGAACGATGTTTCCGGCGGGAATCACCACAGTGACTTGCACGGCGACCAATGCCGGAGCATCGGCTTCATGCAATTTCACTGTGACGGTCAACACGCCGCCGGGCATCAATTGCCCGCCGGACATGACCGTGACTTCGACGGTTTCGATTGTCGTCAATTATCCGAATCCGACCATCACCGGCGTAGGCGTCACCGTGAATTGTGTGCCGCCATCCGGTTCGACGTTCCCGGTTGGAACGACGACGGTGACTTGCACGGCGACGAATGCCAACGGTTCGGCGAATTGCAGTTTCCGCGTGATCGTATCCGGCAATCCGCCACCGACGATTGCTTGCCCGATCAACATGAACGTGACGGCAACGACTTCGACCGGCGGAGTGGTGACGTATCCAACGCCGACAGCGACCAATGGAGCGACTGTGACTTGCGCGCCGCCGTCGGGTTCAACTTTCCCGATTGGCGTGACGACGGTGACTTGCACGGCGACGAATTCTGTTGGTTCGGCTTCGTGCAGCTTTACGGTGACGATGGCTCCGATGATGGCGAAGTCCAACAAATGCGACACCATCTGTTTCCGCTCGCCTCAGTATTACCTATTGAATTTGAACTCTCTGCCCGGCGGAACGGTGTTGATCGGAGGGTCGAACAACAACCAACCGGTCAGCACTCGCAATCGGACTGAGATTGGATTGGCGTTGCAGGGCAACGCGATGGGCTTCGGATTGACGCCGCTGCAACGGCTGAATCAGGAATTCGTTGCCGCGCAATTGAGCATCAATTCCGCAGGCGGAGCCGGTTCGCCGGTCGCTTACAACGTGTTCTGGAGCATGCTGAGTTGTTACAACATCACCTTCGCGCCGGTGACGTTGAGCAATGGCTTCGTGCTCAGCCCGGCTTCGATGCTGAACGATTTGTTCGAGCAGGCTCAACTGGCGATTCGCCAAAATCGCACGGCAGACATGGACAAACTCGCTTTGGTCTTTGATCTGCTGAACGGCAACGACCCGCTCGGACGTTGCGGCAGATAGTCTTTATTGCCAATGGGGCGCAAGTTTTGCCGCTTGTCGCCCCATTGGTGGTTGCCGTTTATGAAGTTCCGATGACCGTCATCTCAGCCGCCTCAATCGCTCTGCCGCCGCTTCCAACGTTTCGTCTTTCTTGCAGTAACAGAACCTGACTTGCTGAGCGCCGAGTTCCGGGCGGCGATAAAAGCTGCTGCCGGGCACGACGGCTACGCCAAGTTCTTTGATCAGGTGCTGCGTGAACTTCACGTCGTTTTCAAAACCGAAGTCCGAAATATCCGTGATGATGTAATACGCGCCGTCGGGTTTGAAGCATTTGAATCCGACTTCTTCCAACACTCCGAGCAGGAAATCGCGCCGCCTTTGATAATCGGTTTGCAAATGGTCGTAATAACTTCGCGGCAGACTCATCGCGTAAACGCCAGCCTCCTGAAGCGGCGCGGCGGCTCCGACGGTCAGGAAGTCGTGAACTTGCCGAATGCCGTTAATCAAATCCGGCGCAGCAATCGCGTAACCGACTCGCCATCCTGTCACCGAATAAGTTTTCGACAAACTGTTAATCGTCACCGTCCGGTCGCGCATTCCATCCAGCGTAGCCATTGCCACGTGCTCAATTCCTCGCGCCGAATCGGGATACAAAATGTGTTCGTAAATTTCATCTGTCAGCGCCAGCGTGTCGAATTCGATGCACAGATCGGCGATGAAGCGCAGTTCTTCGCGTGTGAAAACCTTTCCCGTCGGATTGTGCGGCGTGGTGATGACGATGGCTTTGGTCTTTTCGTTGAAGGCCGCGCGCAATTCGTCGCGGTCAAAATGCCAAACCGGCGAAGTTTCATCCGGCGCGTGCAATGTGACGTAACGCATCACGGCTCCCGAAAGAATCACGTCCGGGCCGTAATTTTCGTAATACGGCTCGAAGACAATGACTTCTTCGCCGGGATCAATCACCGCCAACATCGTAGCGATCATTGATTCCGTCGAGCCACAGGTGACGACGACTTCGCGGTCAGGGTCAATGTCCAAACCCAGATGCCATTTGGTTTTGGCGGCAATCGCATCGCGGAAGCGTTTCGCTCCCCAGGTGATGGCGTATTGGTTGATGTCGGCTTCGATGGCTTCGCAAGCGGCGCGTTTGATGTCGGCTGGCGCTGGGAAATCAGGGAAGCCCTGCGACAAATTGACGGCTCCGTGCAAATTCGCCTGCCGGGTCATTTCGCGTATGACCGATTCGGTGAAGCTGGAGGCTTTTTGGGAAATGCGATTCTTCATTGGGAAGTAGACAGTAGACAGTAGGCAGTAGACAGTAGCTGAAACGTCAACGACTGATTGTCTGACAAAGCAAACAAAAGAAAGTCGGCAAGGAAGGCTGTCAACAACCCGGTACAACCTTCGCAAAAAACTACTGTCTTCTGCCTACTGTCTACTTTGGGTTAGCGATTGATTCGCGTGACGACTTTGTTGCCTGCACCTTGTTTGATGGTGCGTTTGACGAATTGTTCGACGTTGTGGCGCAGCAACCATTTTGCGCCGTCCTGGTCAATTGACCGAAGCGAGCCGCTGGCAACGGCCAATTCCAAAGTCACCACCGGCACATCGAATTCGCGCGCGGCAGCCTTGTAACTCAGCAAAGAGTTGCTGTCGTAAACACTCATTTTTAAGTTCTCCTGTTTTGAAAAGGAATGAATTTTTCAGGTGAAAGAAGGCGGGATGATAGTGATGGCCATTCCTTGTGTCAAAGCAATCGAATGCAAAAAAAGCCGCAAGAACGTGACAACATTCTTGCGGCTTTTGAATGGCGCCTAACTGTTTAGCAGCTTGGCGGGAAGACCGGGATGATGTAGTTCATGCCGGAGTTCAGCGTCAGGTGATGCAGGTTGTGGCCTTGGTTGAAGGCTCCTGCCGAGCTGGCCGCGTTCGCGTTGTTGTTGATCGCCGCGCCCGTCAAGCCGATCGCTCCGGTCTGATTGAACAACTTCAGCCAGCCGGTGCGACCCGCCGGGATGAAGGTTTCAAATCGAGGCGTCGTGCGCGGG
>CADECP010000010.1 GCA_902825875.1 uncultured Acidobacteriota bacterium | reverse complement strand
CACATTGATCAATCTCAGAGAGTTTTGTGAAGGATGAAACTTGCAACCAGTTCATTGAATAAAAATGGCAACGCTCAATCCGGGAAAAATTCGGGAAGTCTTTGATGAAGTCGCAGAACTTCAGCCCTCAGAGCGCATGGCGCGTCTTGAGACGGTTTGCGGTGATGACGCCGATCTGCGCTCTGAAGTCGAGCGATTGTTGCAGGCTCTTAAAGAAGCCGGAGATTTTATCGAACTACCGGCGCTGGCCGCTTTTGACAGCACAGCCGATCAACCGACAAAGGAATTGACGCTGGGAATGGCTGGTCAGCGCATCGGCCAATACAAGGTTTTGCGCGAATTGGGCCGAGGCGGAATGGGAGTCGTTTATCTGGCCGAACGCGCCGATGGCGAGTTTCGCAAACAGGTGGCGATTAAGCTGATCGCCTCAACCGCCAACGAACAGATCAAACAAAGGTTCCGCCGCGAACGCCAGATATTGGCCGATCTGGAACATCCAAACATCGCCCGGCTATTGGACGGCGGGACGCTCAATGGCCAGCCGTTTGTGGTCATGGAGTTTGTCGCCGGGCAGAGTTTGCGCGAAGTCTTGCAACAACGCGGCGCATTGTCGCTGGAAGAAATCAATTTGATTGTCCAGCAGGTTTGCGCCGGACTGGCCGAGGCGCACGAACGCGGCGTCATTCACCGCGACATCAAACCGGAAAACCTGATTGTCGCCGAACGCCACGGCCAGCCGCACGTCACCATTCTGGATTTCGGCATCGCCAAATTGCAGCAATCAACTAACACAACTTCTCAAACTCAGAGTGCCTTGATCCTGGGTACGCCCAGTTACATGTCGCCCGAACAGGCGGCAGGCGCTGGCTTTGCTGAGATTGATAAACGCGCGGACATTTACGCGCTGGGCATGGTGATTTACGAAATGCTGACCGGCGCTCCGGCGTTTCAGGGCGATTCGTTTATGAGCGTGCTTTACCAACATCAGCATGTACTTCCCACGCCATTGCACGAATTGAAGTCGGGAGTTCCGGTTTCGCGGGCAGTTTCGGAAGTCGTGATGAAGGCTCTGGCCAAAAAAACCGCCGAGCGGCAACAGACGGCAAGGCAACTGGCCGACGAATTTGCCGAAGCGGTTCGTTCTGGAAAACCTGCCCAGAAGCGGCTGTGGCGAAAGAAGGCTGTGGTTGCCGGGGCCGTGTTGGCGATTGCGTTCAGCATTTGGGCGGTTGTCGGACGGAAAAACGTTTCTCCTGCGCCGGTCGTTTTGCCGACTCCGCAAGTCAATCTTGCAACCGCCGATTCGACGACGAAGCTGCAATACCGAGTGCTGAAAAAAGGTGCGACGGAGGGAACTGAAACCGCGTTGGAATCGAATGGCGCGGTTCATTCCGGCGACGAAATTCAGTTTGAATTTACGGCTCCGTTTACCGGTCATTGCTACCTGCTCTTTGAAGACAGCAAAGGCAAATTGTTCTGGATGAATCCGCAACGTGATAAACCACCGCAGCAAATGTTGGCTGGCAAACCATTGCGTGTGCCGGAAGGGGTATGGTTTCCATACGAGGAATCAGACCGCCGGAAGCAGATTTATACGGTGGTTCTTGTGCCAGCAGGAGTTTCGTGGTCTTTGGAAAGCGTGGTTCCCCAGTCAGATTTGGACAAAGAGACAGAGGCAAGCCGTGGAGCCAATTTTCCTCACGCGAGAATCAAGGAACCTTTTGCCACGCGCTTATTGAAAGAAGTCGAAGAAAAGGCGTTACTGGCAAATTTCATCAATCCGCCAGTAAACGGCCTTTATTCGACTGAAGCGCCATCGGCTGATGGACGCAAAGTGGTCTTTTACAAAATCTTTTTCTGGCACCTGAAGTAACTGCTATTGTCCCGTGTTTTTCAGCTTGATCCCCAGAGAGATTGTGGTGTTGAGATTCTTCTTGGCTTTTGATTTGGGCTTATTGGGCCAAAACGTCGGGTCTCGTGAATCATCTTCCGATAGGATTGTTGTCTTATTTTTTCCTTTGTCGAAGGTTGAACTGACCGATTGATTTTGATTAGACGATGTCCCTGCCGAAATGCCCGGTTTGCCCGGAGCCGAATCGTTCCAGTACTCCGCAATCGCGGCAATCTGTTTTGAATTCAGCTTGCCGTCCGGCTGCTTCAACGCCGCGTCAAGAACCGGAAGGCGCTGAGGCGCAGCGATGACTTGCAAGGTTTCAAATCCGGCTTTTTCGTCCAAGACCAGATCGTAAGTGCTCGGCAGCAGGTAAGTCTTTCCAGGTTGAAGCAGATTCGATTCTTTGCCGTCGGGAAAAATCAGACTCTTGTTTCCGCTGGTTCCGTGGTTGACGATGTACAGGTAGCCGCTGAAATTGCTTTCGACGCGAATCTTGACGCTTTCGCCTTTGTGAAACTCTCGTTCTGGCGACACTGGAATTAGCGCACCGTTTTTCTCCTGAAGGTAAATGGTGACTTCCAGTCCCGGAGCTTTGGCATCCTTGTAGATTTTCTGAACGTCTCGAACTTGTTCTTCTGATTGTGCTTGCACGGCTGTAGCAAGCAGCAAAAGGCAAAACAGGTTGAAAACAAATTGAAGGGTCGGTTTCATTTTAGCCTCCTGATAGAGTTAGTTTTGGGTGACAAAATCGAACGGATTTCTGAGTACACCGGATAAAGCGTACCTGAAAAGAATTTTGGCTCACGAAACACAGAAAAATTTTGGACTGCGAAAACTATGGAAACTGCGGTTGAAATCACGAAGTTATTAAAGCGTGTTCGGGCAGGGGATGACAGCGCCGAAGCCGAATTGTTGAATCACGTTTACCCGGAGTTGAAACGCATCGCTTCCAGTCGTTTGCGCGCCTGGAAGTCGGGCGGGATGCAGGCGACGGAGTTGGTCAACGAAGTTTATTTGCGCGTTTTTGGTTCGGACACGCCAGTGGATTGGCAAAACCGAGCGCATTTCTTTGCCGTCATTGCCCAGCAAGTCAGAAACACATTGGTGGATCAGGCTCGCAAACGCGGCAAAGGCAATCATGTTTCCGTCGCGTTGGATGATTCAGTCAGCGACAAACCGTCTCCGAATGGTCCGGTGGATATTGAAGTCACGGCGCTGGACGAAGCGTTGCAGCGTTTGAATTCCATTGATCCTCGTGCTGCACGTGTTGTGTTGCTACGTTATTTTGGCGGCCTGACGCTGGAAGAAGTCGCCGAAGTCCTGAGATTGAGCCTTGCCACCATCAAACGCGACTGGACGTTTGCCAAATCCTGGCTGTTCGATCAGTTGAAATCGAAAGGTTGAATTGAATGCTGTTAGCCAAAATCGTCAAATCGAATTCTCACGTTGATTACGCGGCGCGGGTTCTGGATTCGTTTGAATCCGGCGAAGCGCCTAAGACGGAAGATTACGGTTTCGCGCAGTTTGTCAAAGTCGCGGTTGGCAATGGCGAAGTCGTCGGCGTCATTTATAACTCGCAACTTATCAATCCCGAATTCGGAAATTACGGGCCTCGGCTTTCAACTCCGCCAGAGTTGAATTCGGTCTTCAGCCCCGATTACCTGAACGAACAAGGCGTCATGATTGGAGTTTTGCTGCTCGGCTGGCGCGAAGGGCAGAAGAGCTTTCACGGAATTCCGCGTGCGGTTTTGCCGATCAACTCTCAAGTCGAAACCATGACCGACGACGAAGTCCGCGAATTTCACCAGGACAAAGCCGGAGCCGTGCAGCTTGGTTACTACGCTCATGTCACGACTCACGCCGGAGATTTCGCGTTTCAATTGCTGACCGCTGTCGCCGACCAATTGGATGGTTTGTTGGATGCGAGCGAGCGCGCTCGGCTGAGCGTATTGCGACGGACAATAAGCTGGCAACAGACGGTCGGCGGAATTAAGTGAATGAAAAAGTAGAAAGGCGGAACGATGAATGATAAGTGGCTCACCTTCATCATTCATCATTCCGCCTTCATCATTTCCCAAGCGCCGTCCATTTGCCGTTTTGCTTCAAGGCGAATTGCGGTTGCGTCAATTGGAATTGCTGCTTGAATTCAGGGTTACGTTTCAGGAAAAAATCGGTGGAGCGTTTGTCGGCGGTGGTGATTCGCCATCGGCCTTCTTCTTTCAACAGGTATTGCTGCACAGAAACTCGGCCTTCCTTCACTTCTTCGCCGTTCATTTTCATTGTCCGTTTCAGATTACCGTAAATCGTTGTGTCTGCGACGGCGAAATCTCCGCGCTGTTGAACGCGAGTGATTTCCATTCGCTGGATGGTCAAAAACTGATCCAACCGTTTCAAGCTTTCGGCCAGTTGTTCGCGCGTCGTTTGTTTCTGAAGCTGCGACGGCAGAAAATCGTGAAGCTCTGCGTACTTTTGCGATTTGAGCAAAGCAAAGAAGTTTTGAGTTGTGCCGCGCGCGTCGCCTGATTTGTTTTGAGCTTGAGCGGCAAAAGTGGTTGCAACAATTGCCAACGCACAGCAGATGAGTTTCCGTTTGGACATTGATACCTCCGAAAAGACTGGGACAATTTGGAAAATTGTCCCACCAACAATTCATAAAAGAGAATGAGTAGTCAAACTGTCGAAGCAAAGGCGAATGAATTTGCCGAAGTCATGAAGCGTGATTGGAACCAACGCGCCAGCGAAAATTCCCGTTGGTACATCAACACTGTTCGGCTGGATCAATCCGAAGATGAATTCGACGCAACGGGTTTGAGCGAAATCAACACGTTGATTTTGCCTGAATTGATTTTGATGACCGGCGGGCGCGGTCTGCACGAATTGGGCGAACTAAAGTTTTTGGAAATCGGTTGCGGCATCGGACGCATGACCAAACACCTGGCCGCGATCTTCGGCGAAGTCCATTCGACAGACGTTTCGGGCGAAATGATTCGGCAAGCTCAGGAGCGACTTGGCCATTTGCCGAATGTTCACCTGCATGAAACCAGCGGCGTGGATTTCGCGGCGTTGCCGGATGGTTATTTCGACGTGGCGTTTTCGGCTTACGTTTTTCAGCACGTGCCCAGCAAAGCAGTGATCGAATCGAACATTCGTGACGCTTATCGCGTGGTCAAACCCGGCGGCATCTTGCGCGTTCACACCAACGGCGTCGAAGCTCAGAGTTATGCTGAAGCCGCCAAGGACACTTGGTCGGGCGCGACCTTTACCGAAAGCGAAATTCGCCGATTGGTGAAAGAGCTTGGCGCGCAACTCATCAGCGTTTATGGCGCGGACACGATGTTTTGCTGGACGACGATACAAAAGCCGAGAAAGCCATTTTCTTCCACGAAGCCACACGAAGAAGACACGAAGAACAATTGCCGAATCGAGTTTCACGCGCGGGCCGACGATTCGGCGATTCAGGCGATTCCGACGGGAGGCGATGATGCCTGGCTGTCGCTAGTCGTTTCGGGATTGGATCGTGAAGTCGTAGACGCGAATAACTTGAAGGTGAGTTTAGGCAATCAGTTCATCACGCCGCGTTACGTCGGCAGGCCGCGCCCGCATTTTGATGAAGCATTGCAATCGCTGTTCGGTTCGGCTTTCGAGCGACTGACTTACATCGAAGCGCGAATTCCGGCTGGAACTTCCAGCGGCAAAGTTGCGGTCAGCGTTGTTCTTGAAAGTGTGGAAGCTTCGCCAGGTTACGAAGTCGAGTTGATTGAAGCCAAACCCGCCGCTCCGAAAATTGTCACCGTCAGAAACGGGTTTGATTATCAGGCCGAAATTCACGCCAGCGGGCCAAAGTCTTTGTTGCGATTGTTTGTGGAAGGGCTGAACGACGCGGCGAATTGCCAGAACGTAAACGTCAAAGTCGGCGAGCATTTGATCTCGCCGACTTTTGTTGGCTTCGTTACCGACATTGCCAGTTATCAGGTTGACGCTCAGTTGCCAGTTGGAATCGAACTGGGAGCGACGACGATTCAGTTACTGTTTGAGGGAGTAAAATCCGAATCCGTAGGTTTAGCGATCAATGGGAGTGATGTATGACAAAGGAAGCCGTATACCTTGAAACGAGTTTGATCAGTTATCTTGTGGCAAAACCAAGCCGCGATTTGATCACGGCATCTCGTCAGCAGCTCACGGTTGAATGGTGGGAAAAACGACGTAATGATTTTGAGTTGGTGGCATCACAAGTTGTTGTTGATGAGGCAGCTCGTGGAGATTCAGGTTATGCGTCAAAGCGATTGGCATTGTTGTCTGGAATTACTCTTTTGGATGTTACAGATGACGCCATTCAACTGGCAGACCATTTGATTGAAAAACATGCATTGCCAATTAAAGCAGCACAAGACGCGCTCCACATTGCTATCGCTGCCGTTCACGGCATAAATTACCTGGTGACTTGGAACTGCAAACATATTGCCAATGCTCAGATGCGCCAAGCTATCAACAGAACTTGCCGTCTGGCTGGCTATGAACCGCCAATTCTCTGCACACCAGAGGAGTTGGCCGAAAAAGAGGTTTAGTAATTGTCTGGAGGAAATGAATATGTTTGAAGATCAAATTATTGATGAAGTTCGGAACGTTCGCGATCAAATTGCAGCCCAATTTGATTATGACGTAAAGGCCATCGGTGCGTACTATCAGGCCCAACAGAAAGAACAGCGAGTTACTGTCGTTTCCAGGCAACCGCGCCAACCTGAATTGGATGACATCTATGTGCTGCCGTCCAAAAAGTATCAGATTGCTGACGCGGCTGCCGCTTAAAGGTGACTGCCACCTCGTTACCTAAGCCGCGTAAGGACGTTCGCGCCTGGCGTCCCATTTCATGTAGCGGTTTTTGCGGAAAGCTTCAGTCGCCATTCGCACCGCAACCACGCCGTAATAACCTGTCATCACATCGGTTTTGATGGCTTCGCCGTTGCGAATCGCGTTTTGCAGATTGCGATGGTGGAGCGTGATGTCTTCGCCGCCGGTTTTCTTGTGAGTGATGATTTCCTTGTCACCGGCTTTGTTCATGCGGCCTTCGGGGCGAATGACGAATCCGGTGCGAGTGAATTCCAGTGTGGCTTCGTGGCCGCGAATGACGTGCGGAATCGGTTCGGAATTTGCCATTGAAGACAGCACTACCACAGTCAGCCCTTCAGGATAATCCAGCATCATGTTGAACGTGTCCGGGATTTCAGCCGCGCTCTGGCGGAATTCCCATTTGCCGCCAGTAGCAGCGACGCGGTCGGGAAATTTCAAATCCAACGCGCGAATCATTCGCGTTACGCGATGCACGAACAAATCCGTAGCAATGCCGCCCGAATAATCCCAGTACCGCCGCCAGTGCAGAAAGCGATCCAAGTCGAACGGTCGTTTCGGCGCGGAGCCAAGAAAAGCATTCCAGTCCAGATTCACGCCGGGCTTCACGTCTTTATCAATTTCTTCCGGGTCGGACACCCAAAAATCGCCTTTGTGATTACGCGAATAATCAATCTGAGCCTGAATCGGTCGCCCGATCTTGCCTTCCTTAATCATCTGCCGAGCCGTGTCGTACGAATCGTCGGACATACCCTGCACGCCAACCTGCATTTTGACTTTGGTCTGGTTAATTTTGGCGACGACTTTCTTCGCTTCGTCAATTGACCACGTCATGGGCTTTTCGCAGTAAATGTGTTTGCCTGCGTCGGCGGCGTCAATCGTCATTTTGGCATGCCAATGTTCGGGCGTGACGATGGCCACGTAATCAATGTCTTTTTGACTGAGCAGGTCGTGGTAATTCTTGAACGGCTTGGCTCCGGTTTTGGAGGCGGCTTGATCCAGGCGTTTTTGGTAAACGTCGCAAACGGCGACGATTTCCACGTTGTCGGAATCTTTCATGCCGGTCAGCGAAGGAATGTGCGCGCCTTGCGCCAAACCTCCACAGCCGATGATGCCGACGCGAAGTTTGTTGTTCGCGCCCAAGACTCGTTTGGCGCTGGCAGCCGTCATGACGACTGAAGCTGCCGAAGCCGAAACGAACGTTCGACGAGTGAGTTTGTGATTTTCCATGGTGCTTTTGTGATGAAGTTAAAGCACGTCTGCAATCGCTTCGCAGACGTAGCCGATGTTGTTGTCATTCATGGCAGCCAGGCAAATGCGTCCGCTGCCGACGATGTAAAGACTAAATTTTTCGCGCAAAGCTTTGACGGCTTCAGGCGACAAACCGGAATAAGAAAACATTCCGCGCTGATTTTTGATGAAGCTGAAATCCTGTTCGACGCCTTTTTCGCGGAGCATTTCGACGAACTTGCCGCGCATTTGCCAGATGCGTTCGCGCATTTCGGTCAATTCAGCTTCCCAGTGTTTGCGAAGTTCTGCGTCGGCCAAGACCATCGCCACAATCTGTGCGCCGTGCGAAGGCGGGCTGGAATAATTGGTGCGAATGACCCGTTTCGCCTGGCTCAGCACGCGCTTTGATTCGTCGGCGCTGGCCGTCACAAAAGTCATTGCGCCGACTCGTTCGCGGTAAAGCGCAAAGGATTTTGAAAACGAACTGGCAATCAAACACTGCACGCCCGATTCGGCAAAGGCTCGAACTGCGAAAGCATCGGATTCCAAACTTTCGCCAAACCCTTGATAAGCGAAATCGAGGAAGGGAACCAGGTCGGCTTGTTTGACGACATCCACCACCAGCCGCCATTGGTCTTTAGTCAAATCCACGCCGGTCGGATTGTGGCAGCAAGCGTGCAGCACGACGATGCTTTTGGCGGGCAGGCTTTTCAGCGTTTCCAGCATGTTGTTGAAATCCAGCCCGTGAGTTTCGGCGTCGTAATACGGATAGCTGTTGACCTTGAACCCAGCGGCTTCAAACAGCATTTGGTGATTTTCCCAGCTTGGGCGGCTGATCCACAGTTGCGAATCGGGCAAAAAACGACGAAGGAAATCCGCGCCGATTTTCAGCGCGCCGGTTCCGCCGACGGCTTGAACGGTGACGACTCGATTTTCAGCAATCAGTTGCGAATCTGCGCCGAACAACAGTTTGGGGACTTCCTTGATGTAAGCCGGAACTCCGTCAATGCCAAAATAAGTTTTGGTGGCTTCCTGTTCCTGCCAGCGTTTTTGGGCTTCTTTGACCACGTTCAGGATGGGGACTTTGCCGTTGGCGTCCTGATAAACGCCTACGCCGAGGTTTACTTTGGCGGGATTGGAATCGTTGTTGAAGGCTTCGGTCAGCCCAATGATCGGATCAGGCGGAGCCTGTTCGATGTGCGCGAATGGAGACTGCATTGCTGTATTGAAAACTTCCTTTTCGTAATTGGATAGACAATCTGGGGAACCCAGTCGAGCGCGGATTATGGCCGGAAGATGCGCTCGATTCAACTTTGGCAGGTTTGCTGGCTGAGACAAAAACGGCGACCAAAGCCGGTCGCCGTTTTTTTGGGTCAGGTTTTCAATCGCCGATTACTTCACCAGATAATTCCGGTGCAGCCAGGCGTCGCCGCGTTTGCGATCACGAGTTTCAAAGAACAGGCCTTTGTCGTTTTCGCGTTGGATGCTCAGCACTCGCTGAGTCACGTTTTTTTGTTCGGCTTTGCCGGTTTCGGCTTCGCGTAAAAACGCCGCGATGCTGTCAGCCGTCACCGCGTCGAACTTGTCTTTAGGATTGAATTCGGCGATGGCTTCGACGGCGGCGGCGTTCAGCAGCTTCGGCCACAGTTTGGCGAACAGCGCGTGCGAAGCGTACACGTCGGCGCTGTTCAGTTTGCCGTTGATGGCAAACGCGAATCCGATCACGTCAGGTTTGCCTTTGATGATCGCGGTCAGCGCCTTGATGTAATCGCCGGAAACGTCCTTGAGCTTTTCGTTTTCCAGCGACAGTTGCAGGCTGGAAGCAGAAAGCTGCGACCTGACTTCAACTTGTTCAGTAGACAAAACCCCAGCCGACACGTTTCTGCCTCCGCCTCCACCGCCAGCAGGCACGGGTGGAGGAGGCGCAGGTTTTGGCGTCGTCATCGCCGACAAATTGGCGTTCAGCTTTTCCTGCGTTTCGCCGACCTTGTCCCAGACTTCGCTCTGGTCGCGTTTGGATTTGGCGGCGATTTTCAGTTCTTTGGCGCTGACCGCGTGGTTGGACGATTCGAAGGCTGCGACTCTTTCGTCGCCGCGACTTTGCCAACGGCCTTGTTCGACGCAAAACGAAGCGATGGGAATTTTGCCGGAACGCGGCGGCACGATCAGATCAATGGCCAGCACGCGATCCTGTTTTCCGCCTTTGACGATGTCGCCCGATTGAACGTAGACCTCTTCGTCCGAACGGTTTTCAATCGCCAGTTCGTTGACTTCGCCGGTTTCGTGAACGACGACTTTCTTTTGCTCCAAAGCTTCCTGCAAAGTCAGCGGCGATTTGTCCGTCGTTTGATTCTTGCCGTGAATCAGGAAGATCGTCAGGTTCTTGTGCGAATGTGGCCCGCTCAAGGTGTAATCGGTCTGAGCGACCGGCAAAACCGAGTTTGGTTCGATGGTTCGATTGGCCAGCGTTTGTCTGGCGCAAGCCCAGCCAAAACCGACCATCAATGTAAACAACACTGCCAGCAAAGTTCGTCTTTTCATTTTTACCTCCTTGAAAAAGACTGACATTGGTTACTTCACGGCGAATCGCGTAGGCGCAACCACGACTCGCGCTTCGGGGTTGTAATAGTCGTACAGCACCGACGGCGCGCTTTGCGCTCGTATGCCGTACCGAAGTTTGAATTTGAACGAGAACTTAGTGCCGCCCGCTCGCGGCCACAGATAAACGACGATGCGGTCAGGCAGCACGTCGTATTGATTCAATTCCCAGCCGGAATTTTTCATCGCCAATTCCAGCGAGGCGCGATCTACTTCGGCTCCCGGCGGCAAGCCGATTTCACCAAGCAGCATGCCGTAACCCGAATGGCCGATTCGTTCGGCGACAATGTTGCAAGTGATTTCTTCGCCGATCTTCGCTTGCGGTTTGTCGTAACTGATCGCCAGCCGCAACAAGCTGGATTTGTTCGGTTCGATGATTTCCTTTGCCGGGTCTTTCCATGCTGCGTAATGCGTTTCGACAATCTGAGCCGTCGCCAAAGTCACTTCGCCGCTTCGGCGAATTTCAACTCGGTTGTCACCGACGCCAATCGCCGACGCCAAATTCACTATCAACGGATTTCCGAGCTTTTCTCCGGGCGGAATAACTACTGAACCGGCGGGTTTGCCATTGACGAAGATTTCGGCCTGACCGCCCGCGCTGGTTTTGACCCGCTCGGCTTCGTACAGAGAAATCATCGCGTCCAGCACGTTGATCGTCGCCTGAGTCGAATACCAGACGCCGTACCGGTCTTTGTTTCTCAGCAGGAAGAGCAGCCCTTTATCAGTCAGCGCGTCTCTCTCCGTCCCTCCATCTCTCTGTCCCGCCGTCTCTCCGTCCCGCTGCAACGCTTTCACCACCAACGCAGTCGTCTCAACTCGACCTGCCAATCCCCAACCGTAAAACGGAGTGTTTGACTCCAGATTCCAGTAAGCGGTTCCGGCTTCATCGCGCGCCAGTTGGCGCAACCGTGCGACGGCTTTGGTCGCGGTGTTGGTTTGGCCAGCGTCGAACGCCGCCAGAGCGAACGAAGCGATCAAATACGGTTCGTCAATTTCTTCGGCGCGAGCGGCGACGAATTTCAGCGCGCGTTGCAACGATTCGTTGAGCTTTTTGTCCGGCTTGGCCGAACGTTTCTGCTCCGCCGCCAACACGCGAACGATGTACGCCGTCGTCAAAGTCGAGCGACGAATGTCTTCCTGCCCGTACCAACCGGCTTTCCAGCTTCCATCCGTTTGTTGTTGAGCAATTAACCAGTCGCGGGCTTTGGTGACAACGCCGTCATCCACCGACGCGAATTCGCGCGCGTCGTTCAGGAAACGAACCGCGTAAGCCGTCAACGCCAGATCGGCTTCGCCGCGCCCCCAATAACTGAAACCGCCGCTTTCCGCGCGATAACCGAGCAAGCGTTCGTAACCGGCTTGGGCATAGCGCCGGGCTTTCGCGGCCAACGCCGCCGCCGATTCGTCTTGCTGCCGCAGATACCGCAGAGCCATGACGTTCGGATACGTCGAAGAAATCGTTTGCTCGCCGCAACCATAAGGCCGCCGCAAAATGCCTTCGATGCCTTCCAGCGCGTGAGCCATCAGGTTCGGATAAATCTTCAATTCGGCGCGAACGGAAGTTTTGATCGCGTCGGCGGGAACGGTCAGATTCAAATTGCCGTTGTTGGCAAACACGCCGCCGACGGTTTGCGCCATTTCTTCGCCGTCGGGATGAACGCTGACCGGTTTTTCAATCGCGTCGCTGGCAGTTGCGGACAACGCCGTCACGCGCTGTTTGCCATTCGCCACAGAACCGGTGACGCGGAAATCAAACACGGCATTGGCGGAATCTCCGGCGGCGACTTTGATTTGTTGCCGCCCCGCGCCGAGCAGCGTGAACCAGGTTTCCGGTTTCATTTCGGTCGTCACCGACAGCGATTTGTCCAGGTAGTTTCGCAACACGACCGGCAGAGAAATTTCGTCGCCTTCGGTCAGGACTTTCGGCGGGTCGTGATCGGCAAAGAACGGCTGAAACGCTGTGAATTCGGTTTCGGCCAGGCCAAGCTGGCCGTCGGTGGTGGAACCTACGACGGCCATTTTCCAGGTGGTGATGTTGTCGGCGATTTTGAACTTTAGAAACGCGCGACCTTGTTTGTCGGTTTCCAACTGCGGTTGCCAGACCAGCGTTTCCTGAAAATGTTCGCGCAATCGCGGCGTGGCCAGTTCGGACTTTCCGGCTTGGGTGCCAGGTTGCAACGCCAGCAGGTTGGCAACGTTTCGAGCGTTGATCGGCAAATTAGCAATTTGTTTACCGGCGAACGATTGCGTGACCGAAGCGCTTTCAGTCTGAACCTTCGGCACGTCGGCTGCGACCGACACTACTTCCATAGTTCCGGCAACCTGCATCGTCACGTTTAATGGCGTGACAACAGAAGTCCTGACTAAAACATCCGTCACCACTGTTTGCTTAAAGCCGTTTGATTGAAATTCCAATTGGTATTGCCCGCTGGGCAGATTGCCGAACAGGTATTTCCCGTTCCCGTCGGTTCTGGCTTCACGACTTAGCTTGGTCAGGCTGTTGATGGCTTTGATTCTGACTCCTGTGATAACCGCGCCGTTGGCATCGGCTACTACGCCTTCGATTGCGCCGACGCCATCCAGCATCATCTTGTCGGTTGCCGACAATGGTTTTCTCGCGCTCAGTTCAACCGTCTGCCGGGTGAATTCGGCGACAGCAAAATCGTCGGTGGTTTCTTTCTTTCCGTCGGCTCCCAGGCTGTAAAGCTGAATGACGGCGACTTGCTGCGGGCCGGAAGTTTTCAGCTTTTCCAGGTCTTGGTAACTGACGATGGTGTGGTTGACGTGTTCGTAGCGGAACGAAAAAGTTGCGTAATAACCATTGCCCCACGGATCGCGCAGGCTGTCCAGATCAAAGTTGGCGGCTTTCAGTGTTGCTTTCAGATCGGCTTCGTTGTTCGGAAATGTCGAACGCTGCAAAACTTCGTTGATACGGTCGCGGGCGTTTTCAAAGTAATTCAACTCCGTTGTCCAGACGATGAAATCATCAGAAAGTGAGTTAACGGTTTGACTGAACTTTCCGTTTTCACCGCTGCTGGTGACGTGAATGCGCCAGCGATTTCCGGCGACAGACAACGCAACCAGAAAAGGCCTGCCCCAGCGATCGCGCAGCGCATCGAAATCCAGCCCGTCGCGTTTCAATTCTTCTTTCAGCGTGGAAACGTCCAGCGTCACGCGAACTTCGCGGTCGTTGAACCGTTTCATCGCCTGACGGATTTGATCGCCGGTTTTGGTGAAATAAGGCCAGTCAGCGGTAAAAGCCGTGAAGTCATCCGCCGTGTCAAACTTCTTGTCGGCTCCGGCGGTGACGGCGCTGAAGAAGTCGCGCTCGCGTTCGGTGGTGAATTCCGCTCGGTAGGGAATCCCCCACGGATCGTAAAACTTGGCGAAGTCGAGTTCGGCAATGTTCAAGATTTCATCCAGTTTAGCGCGATTGGTCGGGTGTTCGCCGGTTTTGTGAAACTGTTTTTCCAACGCGTTGCTCAGCGGGATGAATTGTCGCCCGATCAAAACTCGAAAGATTTGTTTTTGGTCGCGGTCGTATTCGCCGCTGGTTCTGACGCGCGGGTTGTAGCCGGATTCGAGCAACAGAATTTCAGCTATCAATTGTATCTGGGCGGAAATCGGCTGAGCCGTGTCCAGCTTTCGCAAATCGCGCAGAGTCACGCCAGCCAGCCCGCTGCCGGTGTTCAGGTAATAGCCGGAAAAATCGTAATGGTTGCGTCCGTTGAATTCGCTGTCGGTGCGGGCGCGTTCTTCGACGGCGCGATCAACGACCGTCACGCCCAGCACGCTTTCCAGCGGACGGCCTTCGGCTGTGGTGACTCGGAAATTAGCGCGCGCGTCATCGCCGGGTCGGAACTGCGCCGAACTCATTCGCACGTCCAGCTTCAATTCGCGGTCGCGCGGATAAATCACTCCGCGCGAAACTTCCGCGCTGTCTGTGCCGCCATCTTCGTCGGCAGCTTCGGCCATCGCTGAAATTCCGACTTCGCCTGAAAATTCTTTTCGATAAGGCAGCACGACGAATGCCTTGCCTTTACGAAGCTGCACGGCTTGCGAATGGACAATTTCCAGATCGCGCGTGACAGTCAGAATCGCCAACGGATTTGGGGCACTGGCAGTGATTTGCACTTCAATCGCTTCGCCGGAGCGATAAATCGCCTTGTCGGTTTCGACGCGAAGCGCCAGATCGTCACGCAGCCAGATGTTTTCTTTGTGATGGCCAACGCGGTCTTTGCCGTCGTGAGCCGACAGACTGAGTTTGAATTCGCTGCCGCGACGTTCGCGCTTGGGCAATTGCAGATTGCTGACTTTGGCCAGGCCGCGCGCGTTGGTTTTGATCTTTCGCAGTTGCAGTTCTGTGGGCAAATCGTCGCCGGATTTTTCGATCAGTTCGTTGATCGTCACTTCGCATTCGGCGGGTTTGCCGTCGGCATACGAAGCTGAAACGTAAAACTGCAACGGCAAATTTTCATTGCCTCGATCTTCCAATCCGATGACGTACAGGTGAATCGGGTCGCGCGTCACGCGCAGGTCGAATCGTTTTTGTTCAGTGCGCCCGGTGGTGGCGTCGGTCAGGTAAGCGGCATAAGTGCGGTCTTCAAATCGGTCATCTTCGTCGTCGCTGAAATCTTTGTGCGCTTCGCTCAAATCAATTTTGGCGACGAAACGTCCCGCAGCGTCGAGTTCGCCTTCAAAAGTTTCGGCTTCTTCGCGGACATATTTTTTCTGCTTGGAATCCCAACGCTCTTTGCCTTCGCGCACAATGCGGGCTTTGCCTTTGGTGACGGGTTGGCCAAACAGGTAATCGGCGCTGATGGCGACTTCGGCGTTTTGACCGGGCAGATAAAACTCGCGGTCGGGTTTGGTTTTGACGGCGAAATTCGGCAGATCGTAGCGGCTGATTTTGACGCGCGTTTCCATTCGCGCTTCACCGAGTTTGTCGTCGTCCATTTCAATGCTGATGCGGTATTCGCCCAGCCGAGTGTTGTCTGGAATCTGCCAATCCACGTTCGCCACACCGAAGCGCGACGTTTTCAAATCGGCGCGGAATTGCCGAGTGCCTTCGGGGTCGCTGATTTCCAGTTCCAGGTTGGCGTTGGGTAACGCTCGATTGATGAAATCGAACAACAACGCACGCAAGTGCAGTGTCTGGCCGGGCTGATAAATCGGTTTGTCGGTAGTCAAAATGATTCGATTCATCCCGCGCGGGTCGTTGCGCGTTTCAAATTCGGCTTTCTGTGTGAACTCGCCGCGCGTGGCGTTGATTTCCACCTTGCCGTCTTCGGCCACCAGATCGCGCGGCAAGTTGAAATCCAGCGCGACGTAACCTTTGACGTTGGTGACGCCGGTGGCTTTGAAAGAATCTTTGCGGTCGTTATCGAACTTCAAATTAGCTGTGACGCTGACTCCGCCGACCGGGCGCGAAGTCAACGGGTGCAAGGCGCGAATGTGCGCGCGGTAGGTTTTGCCCGGAATCGGATATTCCGAAGCCGTCACGCGAAGTTCGAAAATGTCCGGCGTGATTTCTGACAGCGAAACGATGCCGGAAACCGTAGCGAACGAATTGCCGCTTTCCGGCGCGATGCGATACCGCAACCGATACCAGAGCGTTTTGTCCTGAACGTGAATTTCCTTTGGCATAGGGAATGGAATCGTCAGTTTGCCCGCGCCGGGCGAGACGGTTTCGCGGCGTTCGGTTTTGCCGTCAACGATGTCGTTTGGGTCAACCCATTCCAGTTCGACTTTGACGCGAAGCGGGCGCGCGGTCAGGTTTTCAACAGCCAAAGCGACTTCAGTTTTTCCTTCGCGCGGCCAAACGCGAGTGGCGGTTTCATTGACGCGCAGCTTGGCAGTTGTCGCCGATGACGGCGTCAGCCACCAAAACGCTACAAGCAGGCAGAGCAGTAGCAGAGCAGTTGGACGTGAACGCATAAGGGTATCCTCTTGTCTGGGCCAATTTGGAGTGCTGCGACTTGGCGCAGCTTTGGTTTTCTGTCGCGACGCTTGTCTGGCCAGTAGGCAATCGGCGGCCAACGAAAAGCGGCGACCAGTCGCCGCACTCCAAGCGTCTTTTCGGGGCTGTTGTTTTGTGATCCCAGCTTGCTCGGCTGAATGAAAGCGAATTGCAAACCTGTGTGTGAATGACTGTCTTTGGAATTTTCGGCTTGCGAAAAGAGAACGGCTGACGGTTTTGTGGCTTGCAGAAAAAGTAGAGGCGGCTAAAGCGTGTTTTGAAATAAGAAAAGCCGGCTTCCTTCCAATTTAGCTCTGAAAGAGCGCCAGAAAATAGCCCCGTGCGGAGCGCGGGGATGGGCGCAAGAGACCTGCCCAAGCCCCGCAAGGGGCGACAGATCATGATTGGCTGTCACTCCTTTCGGAGCTTGGGGAAAATTGCCTTCGATTCTCTGCGCTTACGCACGGAGCTACTGTCTAACACCTGCTTCGCAGGCTGTGAAAGGCGAGCTACCAACTTTCAAAGCAGGCTCTAAGATGCGCGGCGTTCCTGGTATTTCGACCGCAGCAACAAGGTGAACTCCATTTCGGAATTGACTGCCCGCAACGCCAGTCGGGTTTCGGCAATCAGCATGACGCAGCCGTACAGCAAACACAGCGTTCCGGTTATGCCCAGCAGGTTCGGCATCCAGGCGGCCTGTTTGAACACGGCGACGTAGCCGATGGCGACCATTGCCGCGACGAACAGGCTCAGCGCAATGTAAAAACTGGTGACGGATTGTTGAATCAATCGGCTGCGGCGAGCGTGAATCAGCAATTGGCGTTCGACTTCGGTCAGGCGCTCTTCGGGAAAATCAATCTGGCCGTCGTCTTTGGACAGTTCTTCGATGGTGCGGCTTAGGTCGCGGACGCGGTCAACGATTCTTCCCAGTCGCGTCGAAGTCGAAAAGACCAGCGTGCCGCAAGCCGAAATCAACACCGCCGGAGTAATCATTGCGCTCAAAATGTTCAGCGCGTTCAGCGCCTTTGTCAGGTCTTCCATCTCAATTGTCCAAAGAGTTGATTCGCTCAGCCAGTTGAAAATCTTTCGCGGTCAGCCCGCCTTCGCTGTGCGTTGTCACGCTCAGCCGCAGTTGATTCCAGTCGTGCAGCAGAATGTCCGGGTGATGATCCATTGCTTCGGCTTCGTCGGCGACTCGGTTGACGAAGCTCATCGCCGCTTTGAAATCGGCGAATTTCAGGTCGCGGATAATCTGGTTGTCTTCCCGTCGCCAGCCGGTGGTTTCGGACAAATGCCGGGCGATTTGCTCTTCGTTTAGCTTCATTTTCAGCCTCCGGAATTGCTGATTATCAGTTACACAAAACGTCTGAAGGTATTACCAAAGGCGGAATTTTGCATACGGAGCTTTGCTTGCGCAACGTATGGGTGATGTATACACTCGCGCCTCAAATAAACAACTTATTTACCGGAGCAATTCCATCTACAGCACACCAACAACTCCTCCCCTGGCTAGCTTTTCGTTCGCAAATACCTATTAAGGAGGCAAGCGACTGTATGATGAAAGAACTTATGTTTGAACGCCGACTTGTGATTGAACCGAAAACAATCGTCAACGCCTACCGCACGATGTACACATCGCGCCGTATTGACGACAAGGAAATTCAGCTCAAACGACAGAACAAAATCTTTTTTCAAATCAGTGGCGCAGGCCACGAAGCCGTGTTGACCGCAGCCGGAATGTTGCTGCGTCCGGGACACGACTGGTTTTATTTGTATTACCGAGATCGAGCGTTGGCGCTGCATCTTGGCACGACTGCTTATGAACATTTGCTGGCGGGGGTGGCGGCTGGCGCGGATTCGTTTTCAGGTGGGCGGCAGATGCCTTCGCACTGGAGCAGCAAAAAACTGAACATGGTCGGGCGTTCGTCCTGCACCGGCATGCAGTTTCTGCAAGCGGTCGGCAATGCCGAAGCCGGTTATCGGTATTCGATGATTAAGGAAATCGCCGACCGCGCCGAACAGTTCAAGGATGACGAAGTCATTTACGTTTCCGGCGGAGACGGCGCCACCAGCGAAGGCGAGTTTTGGGAATCGTTGAACACGGCCTGCAATCTGAAGCTGCCGGTTCTGTATTTGATCGAAGACAACGGTTACGCCATTTCGACTCCGGTGGAAGTGAACACCGCTGGCGGCAGCATTTCGCGTTTGGTGACGGGATTTCCCGATTTGTACATCGCCGAATGCGACGGAACCGATTTGTTTGAAAGTTACGACACGCTGAAAGGCGCGATTGAATACTGCCGCGAACGGCGAGGCCCGGCGCTGGTTCACGCGCACGTCATTCGCCCGTATTCGCATTCGTTGTCGGACGACGAATCGCAGTATCGCCCCGAAGAAGAACGCGAAAACGATGCCGCCACCGATCCGATTTTGAAGCTGGGCAAATTCATCGTCCGCGAAGGTTTGCTGACTGAAAAAGAATTGCAGCGATTGCGCGACGATGTGGACGCCGAAATCAATAACGCCACCGACCGCGTGTTGGTCGAACCGCAACCGCCGAAGGATTCTGCGCTGAAGTGTGTTTATTCGCCGGACGTTGATCCGACTTCGGCGGAATTCGACACCGAAGCCAACGCCGAACTCAGCGGCAACGAAGGCACGATGGTTGACCTTATCAACCGCTGCCTGCACGAAGAAATGGAGCGTAATTCGCGCATTGTCGTGCTGGGCGAAGACGTTGCCGATGCCAGTCGCGCTCACGTGCTGAACGCGGTCAAAGGCAAAGGCGGCGTGTTCAAAGTCACCGCCAATTTGCAGCGCAATTTCGGCAGCGACCGCGTGTTCAACACTCCGCTGGCCGAAGCCAACATCGTTGGCCGCGCTTTAGGAATGGCGACTCGCGGATTGAAGCCCGTGGCTGAGATTCAATTTTTCGATTACATCTGGCCCGCGATGATGCAGATGCGCGATGAAATCGCCTTGTTGCGTTGGCGCACGAACAACGGTTGGAAATGTCCGATGGTGGTTCGCGTGCCGATTGGCGGGTATCTGACCGGCGGTTCGGTCTATCACAGCCAGTCAGGTGTTTCGACTTTCACGCAGATTCCCGGCTGGCGGGTCGTCATGCCTTCCAACGCGCTGGACGCCAGCGGATTGTTGCGAACGGCGATTCGTTCGGATGACCCTGTGCTGTTTTTTGAGCACAAACATCTGTATCGCCAGACTTACAACAAGAGCCAATATCCCGGACGCGACTTTATGATCCCGTTTGGCAAAGCCAAAGTCGTTCGTCCGGGCGAAGACCTGACCATCATCTCTTACGGAGCATTGGTGCAACGTTCGCTGATGGCGGCCAGGCAAGCGGCTCAAGCCGGAATTGATGTCGAAGTGATTGATCTTCGCACTTTGAATCCTTACGACTGGGCGGCCATCGAACGCAGCGTCAAGAAAACCAATCGAGTGATTGTCGCTCACGAAGATTCGTTGTCGTGGGGCTACGGCGCGGAAATCGCCGCGCGTATCGCCGGTGAGTTGTTCGACCACCTGGACGCTCCGGTCAAACGTGTGGCGGCGCTGGATTGTTTTGTCGCCTACGCGCCGGAAGTCGAAGACGCCACGCTGCCCCAAATCGAAGATGTGCTGAAAGCGATTCACGAGATCGCGGCGTACTAACTGCTATTAAACGGATTGCCAATGGGCAACAATTTAACCATCTATCTGGAGCTCCTCGACGAGGGCACGCCGACTTGGCGCCCTGTGGAGGCCGAATTGATTGCAGACGGGGTCTACCGGATAGTGTCCAAGAACCATGATCCCGAAGACGAGCAGTGGCAGTTTCCCACAGGTTCTTTCGTGCGCTGTGAGTTGAGACAGCTTTCGGGGAGTAAGTGCATTGTGGCGATCTCACTTGCAGAACGAGCCGTCTAATACGCGTCACATCCGTTACAAACCGCTTTTGGTTCGGTGCAATTTCAAGTGATGATAGGAAAAATCGTCGGCATTTATGTCGGCAAACAAAAAGGCGAAGGCAAAACCGAAGTTGCCTTCGCCGAATTTGTTGCCGGGCACGGTCTGCGCGGAGACAACCACGCTGGTCGTGACGCGCGCCGACAGGTCAGTTTGTTCGCCCAAGAAACGCTGAACCAGCTTCTCGCTGATGGATTCCAAGTCACTGCCTCCGCCCTCAGCGCTAATCTGTTTACTCAAAACATCAAACTCGAATCGCTTCGTCTGGGAACGCGGCTCCGCGTTGGCGAAGTGGTGCTGGAAATTGTCGAAGCTCGAAAACCCTGCCGCAACATCACGCGAATTGACAACCGGTTGCCCAAACGACTGTTCGGTCACTGCGGACAACTCGCCCGCATTGTCGAAGGCGGAACAGTCCGCTCCGGCGATGCGATTGAAGTCGTTGCCAACGAAAATCAATTGAGTCTGGCCTTTGCCTGAATCGAGCGTGTTTCGAGTTTAGAGCTTCTTCCGCATCCCCAACGTCAACGGTTCGTATCCCGCATCTTCCCAAAAAGCTCTTGCGCCTTCGTTGATGAACAGCACGTGCAGTTCGGCTGAACCGATGCCTTGTGCGCGTAGCCAGTTTTCGGCGGCAGCCAGCAATTGTTGGCCGACTTTGGCGCGGCGAGCATCCGGGTGAACAAAAGCTCCGGCGATGTATCCGCCGATGGCTTCGACGTTTGGGCGAGGGCGGCGCAACATGAAATTGACGATCTTGCGCGCGGCGGTTTCCACTCGGTCGAACAGCCAGCGCGACATTCCCAATTCTTCGCGCGCGAGTTGCTGACCGGCGACGATGACTTTGATGTAACCGACGACCTCGCCATTTTTTTCCGCTACGAAAAAGCGATGATTCGGTCGCAACAGTTGTTTGCGAATTTCTTCTTCGCTGGAAGCCCACGCGGTCAATTCTCCCATCGTTTCGTTGAGCGATTTTTCGTACAGCAGCAACTGCCGCGACAATGCCGCCAGCGTTGCGGCATCCAGCGGTTGCGCGTTACGAATCAACAGATTGTTTTCGGTGTTGGTCATTGCAAATTGTCGCAATTGAAGTCGCCAAACTTCGAGTTTGACCGTCCAAGAAAGCATACGCCATAATCGTTGCGGGCTTAAGGTTCCTTCCCCAAAAATCGAAAAATCCAATGGTCAAAATCTTCGTCGTTGTGTTTGTGGTTGCTTTGTCGCTGGCTGCGCCTGCCATCGCGCAAACTAAACGGCCAAGTTACGGCCCTGTGATCAAAGCTTATTTGACCGGCCTGGACGAAGAATTGACCGAGCTGGAGTTTCAACTTCGCCACAAAGAAATCACGCGCGCCGTTTACGAACGCACCAAACAGCGGTTGGACGTTGTGCGAAGATACGTTCAGCGTGTCACCGCCAAATCCGCCGAAGACCGATTGCCGGAATTGCAGGTGCTGGCCGACGACGAACTGAGTATTTTGAATTCCGAAATGGGATTGAAACCCGACGAACTGCAAACCGGTGACGAACTCGGCGGGCGTTGGCGAATCGTCAGCATCGAACGTCAGCGCGAACGGTTTTTCGTGTTGGAAAAACTGACGCCGACGGAACTCACGCGCGTTGTGCCGGAACGAAAGCTCAGCCCGGAAATTGATCTGCGCGACGTGATTGAAACGCTGGTCATCCGCGAAGAAATAAACAAACCGCCAGTCGTGCCTGAACCAATCGTTGTGCCGACAATCGAACCAACGACGGCAACTCCGGTTCCGACGGCCAATCCCGAACCGCCAAAAACGCAAACGCAGAATCCGCGATTGCTGCACATTTACCTGCCGGAATACACCGCCAAAGCGCGCGAAAAAAAGCTTGAAGGCGAAGTTATCGTTCGCGCGTTATTGCAACGAGACGGCAAAATCAAAAAGATCAAAGTCGAAAAAGGACTTGGCGAAGGATTGAATGAGCGCGCCATCGAAGCCGTCAAACGGTTGGGATTTTTGCCAGCCGAATTCAATGGCGAAACGGTGGATGCGGCGATGCAAATTGTCTTCACCTTCAAACTGGAAAAGGTTTCGATTTACGTTGGCGCAGCGGAACTGGCTGCGGGAGGAAAGTTTTGAATTTGCTTTCCGGCAAATCGCCCAAACAATGGACGCGACGCGATGTGTTGAAACTGTCTGCGGCTTCGGCGGCGACAGTTGGTTTGGGCGTTTTGGGTTACGGTTGCGCCGTTCGCCAATCGGTCGAACTTTCGCGCGTTGAAGTGAAGCTCAACAACTTGCCGACGGCTTTCGACGGCCTGACCATCGCGCAACTGACGGACATTCATCACGGAATGTTCACTGGCGCAGAATACATTGATCGTTGCGTGCAGATCGTCAACGGCTTGCAACCGGATGTGATCGCGCTGACAGGCGATTTCACCTTTGGCGGCAAACGGTACGTCGAACCTTGCGCCGAAGTGCTCAGCGGATTGCGCGCACGCATTGGCATTTACGCCGTGCTGGGAAATCACGATTATTATGTCGGAGCTTCGGCGGTGGCGGTGGCATTGAAACGCGCGGGCTGCGCGATGCTGATTGACAAGCTGGAGCGGCTGGAACTGCGCGGCGAAAAACTATGGCTGGCAGGAATTGATGATCTTTATTACGGCACGACCGATCTGAAACAATTGCTGCGCGATGTTCCGCGCGAAGCCGCGCGCATTGCATTCAGCCACAACCCGGACTTTATCGAAGAGTTCGCCGCCAAAAGTGAGCACACCGATTTGATGATTTCCGGTCACACGCACGGCGGGCAGATTCGTTTTCCGCTGGCCGGAGCGCCTCATATTTCGTCGTCTTATGGCCAGCGATACGCCGCCGGGTTGAATCGCAATGGCGCAATGCAGATTTACACTTCGCGCGGCATTGGAACGATCCTGCTGCCGACGCGCGTGGATTGTCCGCCGGAGATCGTCTTGTTTACCTTGAGGAGTTGAGATGAGTTTGTTGACGCAACATCAGGTTTACGCCGAAATCGCCAAAGCCCAAGCCGATAAACAAAAGCTGGCGGTGGCTACGATTGTGACGACTGCCGGTTCGACGCCTCAGCGCACAGGCGCAAAGCTGCTGGTTTACGAAGACGGGCGAATGCTCGGTACGGTCGGAGGCGGTTGCGTCGAAGCCGACGTTTGGGCCGAAGCACGCGAAGCCATCCACGAAAACAAACCGCGTTTGTGCAAATTCACGTTGCGCGACAACCCCGACGTGCCGCCCGATGAAGAAGGCATGGTTTGCGGCGGCGAAATGGAAGTTTTGATCGAGGTCTGGACCTAAAAGGGATTGAAGATGCTGACGGCAAAAGAAATTTCTTCGGCGATTGAACAAGCTCTGGCAGAAGGCCATCCGTTGGCCATTGTCTCTGTCATGACCAAAGGCGATCAAGCCATCGGACAATTAAAGCTGTTAGTAGACGGCGACGGCAAAGCTGTTGCGGGAACATTGGGCGATGTCGCGCTGGATGAACTTGCCGCTCGGCACGCGGTTTCGTTGATGTCCGACGACCGAAAAGAAATCGTTGTCGTTGGAGCCGATGAACTGCCGATTGGCGATGTGCGGCTGCTATTTGAAATTTCGCGGCCTCCGCTGGAGTTGATCGTTTGCGGAGGCGGTCATGTCGGTCAGGCGGTTGCCGTAGCAGGACGTTTTTTGGGTTTCAACGTGACGGTGATTGACGACCGCGCGGAATTCGCCTCGCGGGACAAATTCCCTGACGAACAGATTCGATTGATCGCCGATGATTTCGTTGCCGCGTTGCAAAGCCTGAAGATCACTCCGGCGACGCACATCGTCATCGTCACGCGCGGCCATCGCCACGACGAAATCTGTTTGCAGGAAGTCATTGCCCAGCCAGCGCGCTACATCGGCATGATCGGCAGCCGTCGCCGAACGACCACCATCCGCGAACGCTTGAAACGCGAAGGCGTCTCGCCGGAACTGCTTCGCCGGGTTCACGCGCCCATCGGGTTGGACATCGGCGCGTTGACGCCCGAAGAAATCGCCATCGCCATTCTGGCGGAAATCGTACTGGTTCGTCGTGGCGGCAGCGGCGCTCCCAAAAGCCACGAAGGACCGATGGCTCGTGCGCGTTAATTCATTGTTCTGCCATTGACTGTAAACTTATGAATTGGCAACGATTCACTCTTTCGGGTAGTATTGCGCCGGTTCAGGACAGCCGCTAGACGGTTGATTCCAATGAAACAACAACAAATAAACAATCAAAAGAGAGTGAGGCGATTTTGGAAATGGACAATACTGCTCAACAAAATGTTCAGGATGCTTTCCTGAACAACCTTCGCAAAGACCGTGTCAATGTGACGATTTACCTGATGGGCGGCGTCAAACTGACTGGCAAGATTCGCAGCTTCGACAAGTTTTCGCTCGTGCTGGAATCGGGGAACCTGGAACAGTTGATTTTCAAACATGCGATTTCAACGATTTCGGTTCCGCGCGGCAGTTTCCACCACCCACGCCCCGAAGGTTTTCAGTCGCATTCTTTGGGACATTCTTCCGGCCCAGCCCTGTCAACGGCTCCGCCGCCAATCAGCACCAGTTCTTCCTCTGCGCCGGGGGCTTCAGGTTCCGGGTCAGCGGCTGCCGGGAGTTAAGCAATCAATCAACCATCTTTTCAAAGAGCTTCAATCTGTGTCGCCCACCGGTTGAAGCTCTTGTTGTATCAAGAAGACGAAATATGAATGTTGGATTTTGCGGCGCGCATCGAACTGGCAAAACGACTCTGGCGATGGAAATTGCGCGTCTGACAGGGAAATCATTTGTCCGAACTCGAGTGACGGAAATTTTTGCCGAACATGGACTCCACGCAGCGCAGGACATGGATTTTGCCACGCGGCTGAGAATTCAATATCGAATTCTGGAAGCCTGCGAACATGATTGGCTTAAGGCTACCGGTGATTTTGTGACTGACCGCACTCCGGTGGATTTTCTGGCCTACACGCTGGGCGATGTGCTGGGTAAAACCGAAGTTCATCAACCCGAATTTGACCGATATCTGGATCGTTGTTTTGAACTGACCAACCGGTTTTTCGGCGCGCTGGTCGTCATTCAACCCGGCATTCCGCTGGAAGTGGCCGAAGGCAAAGCCGCGCTGAACAAAGCCTACATCGAACACGTCAACAGTCTGGTGATAGGGTTGTGTTATGACCAGCGAGTTAGCAGCAAAATCACCACCATCCGCCGCGAAGTCACCGATTTGAACGAACGCATCCAATTGGTTTTGGCTGCGTTGTAACTTCGTTTTCATTGCAGCTATCATCCGGTGCGCTTGACTGGTTGATCCCAACCATAAACCCAAACAACAGAATACACGGAGGAACTATGCGGCAATTCACCCTAAAAGTTTGCGCGCTGTTGACCTGTCTAATTGTGGCCTTTACGGCGATTGCCGTTGATTGGTCATTCACCGCCAATGCTCAACAACAGGATGCCAAGAAAGACGATCCGAAACCTGCCGAAAAGAAAGACGAATTGATTCTGAAGCCGGAAGGCAAAATTTCCTTCACGACTGACGAAGGAACCTGGATGTCGTTGGATGTTTCGCCCGACGGCCAGACGATGGTTTTCGACCTAGCGGGCGATGTTTATACGCTGCCCATCGGCGGCGGCGAGGCCAAACGCATTTTGGGCGACACTTCGTTTGAATCGCAGCCGAAGTTTTCACCCGACGGCAAATTGATTGCCTTCATCAGCGACCGCAGCGGAGCCGAGCATTTGTATGTTTGCAAACCCGACGGCAGCGACGTGAAAGCCATCACCAAAGGTCGCGGCGCGGGCATGTTGATGTGGGTTTCGCCTTCGTGGACTGCGGACGGCAATTACATTCTGGCGTCGAAATCCGAACGCGGCATCGGCACTTTCCACGTTTACCTGTTCCACAAAGACGGCGGCACGGGCGTCAGCGTAGGCCCGCCGCCTCCGCCTCCGCCGACTCCCGGACAGCCTGCTCCGCCGACCGGGCCGCCGTTGAACAAGATGGGCGCGGTCGCTTCGCACGATGGCCGCTTCATTTACTGGGCGCAGCGCAACGGCGCTTTCAGTTACAACGCGCAGTTTCCGATGTGGCAGATTGTTCGGTTCGACCGCGAAACCAGCGAAACGACCACGATCACCAACGCTCAAGGCAGCGCCATGCGCCCGCTGCTGTCGCCTGACGGCAAGCACCTGGTTTATGCCACGCGCTGGAAAACGCAGACGGCTTTGCGCGTGCGCGATTTGGAAACCAGTCAGGAACGCTGGCTGATTAACGGCGTCACGCGCGACGACCAGGAATCGCGCGCCACGCGAGACACCTTTCCCGGCTACGCTTTTTTGCCCGACGGCAAAAGTTTGATCGTGCCGATTGACGGCAAAATCAAGCGCGTGGATTTCGCCACCGGACAAGCGACGACGATTCCCTTCAACGCCAAAGTCGAAGTGGACATGGCCTCGCGGCTGCATTTCGATTATCGCGTTGACGAAAGCCCGACCGTCAAAGCGCGGTTGATTCGTTACCCCGTGCAATCGCCGGACGGCAAACGACTGGCGTTTTCGGCTTTCAACAAAATCTACACGATGGATTTACCGGGCGGGACTCCGAAACGGTTGACGAATTCGACCGTCGGCGAATTCATGCCGACCTGGTCGCCCGACGGAAACTCCATTGCCTTCGTCACCTGGTCGCGCGACGGCGGCCACATTTACAAAGTCGCGGCTTCGGGCGGCACGCCTCAGCAATTGACCGCGCGAGCGGCGTATTACAGTTCGCCTGTGTTTTCGCCGGACGGATCGAAGATCGTGTTCACGTCGGCTTCGATTGACGATCAAATGTTTGCCGACCTGCGACAGGAACATGAATTCCTTTCCGAAGCCGAAGCCATACTGCACGGTCACGCCGACCAGGAAATTACCGGCGTAGGCGGTAACACCGGCGTTGACCTTCGTTATATCCCGGCGGGCGGCGGAGCTTCGACGCTGATTAGTTCGTTGATCGGTCGCTATCCGCATTTCAGCCCAAACAGTGGTTATGCCAACCGGGTTTATTTGTCTTCGGGACAAGGGCTGATTTCTATTCGGTTGGATGGGCAGGATCGTCGAACGCACGTTCGCGTGACGGGCAGCGGCGCTCCGCCGAATCAGGTGTCCGCCGGCCAATACAAAATCTCGCCCGACGGCACTCAGGTTTTTTGCGAAGTACAGGGCAAACATTATCTGGTGACGATTCCGAAAGTCGGCAAAGAGACTTTGAACGTAGGCGTGACGGCTCCTGTGGCTTCGGTTCCGTTCAAGAAAATGTCAGCCGAAGGCGGCGATTATCTGGCTTGGGCCGGCGACGGAAAGTCAGTGACTTGGTCGTGGGGCGCGAAGTTTTATCGGCAAGCTGTTTCAACCGACAAACCTGAAAGTTTTGACGTGACGGTCGAATCCGCGCGCGCCAAAACCAAAGGCACAGTCGTGCTGAGCGGCGCTCGCATCGTGACGATGAAAGGCGATGAAGTCGTCGAACGCGGTGACATCACCATCACGGACAATCGCATCACGGCGATCACGCCCATGCCGCTGGTCAAAGGCAAAGCTCCCAAAGCGAATTACCCGGCGGACGTGAAAGTGATTGATGTTTCGGGCAAGACGATCATTCCGGGTTTGGTGGACGTTCACGCGCACATGTGGCCGCCGCGCGACGTGCATCAAACTCAGGTTTGGCAATACCTGACCAATCTGGCTTACGGCGTGACGACCACGCGCGATCCGCAAAGCGCGACGACGGACATTTACGCTTACGCCGATTTGGTCGAAACAGGCGAAATCATCGGCCCGCGCATTTACACCACAGGCCCAGGCGTCTTTGACCGTTCCGGTTTGGACGACAAAGACTCAGCGCGCAATTTCATCAAGCGTTACAAGGAAGCCTACCAAACGATGACGTTGAAAGAATACGTCACCGGCGACCGCATCGTGCGGCAATGGGTGGCGCTGGCCTGCAAGGAATTCGGCATCACGCCGACGACCGAAGGCGCGCTGGATATGAAGCTGGACCTGACCCAGATGCTGGACGGGTTTTCAGGCAACGAACATTCGCTGCCGATTCAGCCGCTTTACAAAGACATGGCCGAGTTCGTCGCCCAGACCAAGACCTTTTACACGCCGACGATTCTGGTCGCTTACGGCGCGCCGTGGACTGAAAACTACTTTTTCCAGAACACGAATGTCGTCAATGACAAGAAGCTCGCCCGCTTCGTGCCGCAGGAATTGTTGCTGACGATGTTGCGGCGTCGCGGCCAATGGTTCACGCCGGAAGAATACGGCTTCAAAGGCATTGCCGAAGGCGCGGCGAAAATCGTTCGCGCCGGTGGCCGCGTCGGGCTTGGCGGCCACGGTCAGATGCAGGGCATCGGTTGCCATTGGGAATTGTGGGCGCTGCAATCCGGCGGCATGACGCCGATGGAGGCGTTGCGCTGCGCGACGATTTTCGGCGCTGAAGCCATCGGTTTGAATCGGGACGTGGGTTCGCTGGAAGTCGGCAAAATGGCTGACCTGATCGTTCTGGATCAAAACCCGCTGACCGACATTCGCAACTCGAACACAATTCGTTTTGTGATGAAAAACGGCGAGCTTTACGAAGGTGACACTATGGATCAACTCTGGCCTGTGCAACGCAAGCTGGAAAAACAATACTGGTGGGATCGGGAACCGAAGTAAATCGGCAAGCGAACTCATCTGATAACTTCATTTTCCATTTGCATCGTTGATTTGTAACTGCTCAGCCTAGAGCCAAAAACTCGGTACGGAACCCGGAGCGGTAGCGACGGGATGCTTGCAAAGCTCACGCCTCACGAGAAACCGGGGCGCTACCGCTTCCCGTTCCGTACCCACTGAGCAGTTTGTAACTGCTCAGCCTAGAGCCAAAAACTCGGTACGGAACCCGGAGCGGTAGCGACGGGATGCTTGCAAAGCTCACGCCTCACGAGAAACCGGGGCGCTACCGCTTCCCGTTCCGTACCCACTGAGCAGTTTGTAACTGCTCAGCCTAGAGCCAAAAACTCGGTACGGAACCCGGAGCGGTAGCGACGGGATGCTTGCAAAGCTCACGCCTCACGAGAAACCGGGGCGCTACCGCTTCCCGTTCCGTACCCGCTGAGCAGTTACGTTGATTTTTCATTTGTCATTGCCGTTGAGTCATTCTTCGGCAATGACAAATGCAAATTGGCAAATGGAAAATGAACACGGCAACCGGTCAAATGAGCGCCAAAGGATAAAAGCGTGAAAACCAAGAACGAAGAGTTATTAAACCGAACCGTCGAACTCGCATTGGAATCGTTGGAACGATTGCCGGAAAGACCTGTCGCACATTCCGTGAAGTTTGCGGAACTGTTGGAGCAAATGGGCGGCGAACTGCCAGCCGAAGGTGAAGACGCGCTGCAAGTGATCGAACACCTGGTGAAAAATGCCGAACGCGGGTTGGTCGCCACGCCCGGTCCTCGTTATTTCGGCTTTGTGATTGGTGGAGTCTTGCCCGCAAGTCTGGCGGCGGACTGGTTGACATCGGCGTGGGATCAAAATGCAGGAGCCTTTGTGTTGTCTCCGGCGGCATCCGCGTTGGAAGAAATCATTCGCCAATGGGTCATCAGTCTGTTGGGTCTGTCACCGGACTTGAGCATGGGCATTGTCACCGGCGGAACGATGGCGAATTTCACAGGCTTGGCGGCGGGGCGGCATGCTTTGCTGAAACGTGCGGGCTGGGATGTCGAATCCGATGGATTGTTTGGCGCGCCTTCGTTGCCGGTCGTCACCAGCGACGAATCTCACATTACTGTCTTCGCTTCGTTGCAGATGTTGGGATTGGGGCGCGAACGTGTCGTGCGTGTGGCGACCGATGAACAAGGGCGGATGCGACCTGACGCCTTGCGCGAAGTTTTGGACAGAATCAATTCGCCCGCGCTGGTCTGCGCGCAAGCGGGCAACGTCAACACAGGATCGTTTGATCCTTTGCAGGAAATTATTCCGCTGGTGCGACAAAACGGCGGCTGGTTGCACGTGGACGGCGCATTCGGCGGGTGGGCGGCTGCGTCAACTCCGCACAGGTATTTGCTGGCGGCAGTCGAACAGGCCGATTCGTTTACAGTGGATTGCCACAAATGGTTGAACGTGCCGTATGACGCCGGGCTGGTTTTTGTTCGTGACCGGGCGGCGCATTACACGGCGATGACTTTGAGCGCGGCGTATTACATCGCCGGCCCTGACGACGTGCGCGAAAATCATAACTGGTCGCCCGAAGCTTCGCGCCGCGCACGTTGCTTTTCGATTTATGCAGCTTTGCGCGCGTTGGGACGCAATGGAATTGACGAGATCGTCGCGCATTGTTGCCGTTTGGCGCGTCGTCTGGCCGAAGCGTTGGCGCAAGACCCGCAAGTCCAAATTTTGAACGAAGTCGTTATCAATCAGGTGATGGTGCGGTTTGTCCCACGCGACGGAGCCGATGCCGACGCTTTCACTGCTGCGGTTATGCAACGAGTGCAGGAAGAGGGAACCTGCTGGGCGGGCGGAACAACCTGGCAAGGCAAACACGCCATGCGCGTTTCGGTTTCAAACTGGTCAACAACGGAAAGCGACATTGACCGTTCTGTGACAGCGATTCTGGATTGCCTGCACGCGATGAGCTAGATCGCTTTTCATTGGCGTATATGGAGTAAATGCCTGGCGGGACAATTTTCCAAATTGTCCCGCTGAAAACTGATCTAAAATGCAAAAAGGCCGAACCCAGCGGGTTCGGCCTTTTTGAGTCTTGCGCCTAAAGCAACTATTAGCAGCTCGGCGGGAACACCGGAACGGTGTAGGACATCGTGCAGTTCAGCGTCAGGTGATGCAGGTTGTGACCACCGTTGAACGCGCCCGCGCTGGAAGCAGCGTTGGCGTTCAGGTTGATCGCAGCACCCAGGATGCCGATCGAACCAGTCTGATTGTAAACTTTCGCCCAGCCAGTGCGACCAGCAGGAATGAAGGTTTCAAAACGCGGCGTGGTGCGCGGGAAGTTGTTCGACAGGCTGCTCATCAACTGGCATCCACCGGTGACGGAGAACGACAGAACGTTTTCAGCATCGTCGTACAACAGACCAAACAACGTACCCAAAGTAGCAGCACCGATACCCAGGTTACCACCAACGCGGTTGATGATGACCATCGTGTCGTTGCCATCGGCACGGCTGCCAACGTTATCCAACGCCAAAACGGCGGCAGAGCAGTTGTAATCCATGCCGTTGAAGTTCATCACAGCCGTGAAAGAACCGGCACCGCAATCTTCGGTGGTCGGGGTGCTGATGCGCGAGAAAGCAACCGCGCCCAAGTTGGCAGCGTGACCCGAAGCGAATTTGACGTATTCGTCGCCGATCAAATAGTTAAAGTTGATCGGGCAACCCAGAACGCCATCAACCGCAACCGCAACGATGTAGCCTTTGACGCCAGGATCAACGTCGGAAGCCAGGAACGAAGCCGTTTGGTTCGGAGTCAAGCAGATGTAGCTGTCCGCGATGGCGCATCCAGCCGAAACGAAATAGAGGTGAACATACGCATCAGCACCGACTCTGGAGTTGGTGTTGGTAATGTTGACACGAGTGTTTTCGGCAGTGCCGGAAGTGGCACCCGAAGTGTAAACGTTATAAAACAGCACTGAACCGGCTTTCTGATCGCTCGCTTCGGAAGCAGCAGGATATTCCGTGCCCGGATCCGCAGCCAAAGCAAAAGATGACATAACAACCAGCGCGAAGATCGCCAACAGCGCGTGTGAAAGTTTGCGTGAGGTTCGCATTTTAGATGTTCTCCTTGAAGAAATTGTGAGATTCGAGACACCGGCCACGGAAAACAACGCAGCGTCTGCAATGTTTCGTAACCGAACTAAACTAATAAAGAGAGTTTGTGTAGTTCTCGCTAACAGTACAATTGAAAAAGCGTGCTATCTGTGAAAACTACGTTCGCGGTGGAGCAGGGAGTTTCCTTTTTGAAAGCATTAGACTGTGAAGATCGCTAACGCTGTCTCGTGAGAGGATAACTCACCAACGCGGCGCAGTCTAAACTTTGAGTTTTTTGATGTCAATCAGTTTTATCAATTTTTTGACCTGGCTGTGAATCTTGCTAATTAATCATGGCGAAGGACTTCCGCCGGAATCAGTTTGGCGGCTGAGTTCGCCGGATAGATGGTTGCCAGTAAGCTGATTGCCAAAGCCAGGATCGAAATCCAAAAGCAATCCCAGACCTGTAGTCTCAATGTTATGTGTGAGATAGAGTAAATTTCGGCTGGAATCGAAATCAGTTGGTAATGGTTGGCGATGGCACTGGCCGAAATCCCTAAGATCAAGCCAAGTCCTGCTCCTGCCACTCCGATCAGCAGCCCTTGCAGCAGAAAAATCAGACGAATGCTTTTTGGCGTGGTCCCCTGCGCGCGCAAAATGGCGATGTCGCGCTGTTTTTCGATCACCATCATCGTGAATGTCGTGATGATGTTTAGCGCGGCAATGATGATTAACAGAGCGAAAAAAATGATGATGACCCGATGTTGCAGTTGCAAAGCGGCAAACAGCGGGCGATTGAGTTCCTGCCAGTCGGTTGTCATAAAGCCCGTACCGGCAAGGTTCAGAACTTGGCTGCTGATTTCCTTTACGTGGTCAACATTGTTGACCTTCATTCGTATGACTCCTGCGCTGTCTCCGTTGCCGGTCAGACGCTGAGCCGCCGCCAAGCTGACATAAGCCCATTTGGAATCGTATTGATACCAGCCGGAAGAAAAAATCCCTGAAACCACAAACTTGGTGTACCGCGGTCTGGGTTGCATTCCCGCAGGAGTCAGGCGAGTGACAGCAGAAACAGTTGTCACGTGATCGTCCAGTTTTACACCTAAGGCTTTGGCCAGTTGTTGTCCGAGGATGATTCCTTCCGGAGGCGGTTCTTCATCTTCTTCCTGTGAATCGGCTGAAAGTGACGGGGCAGAGTCGGCCAATTGGTTTGAGCCTTCGATGGTGATGGAGGAAAGATCGCTGGTTGCTCCGCTTGCTGTATCTGTCCCTTTAAGCACGGCCTGTTCCTGGCCACCGTTGGCGACCAGCAACACCGGAGCATAAATCGTCGCTGAAGCTTCGGTCACACCGGGAACCCGGCGAATTTTCTCGGTCAGTTCCTTGTAGTTTTCGATTCCGCTGTTGTCTGTTTTGAGCAGGTTCAAGTGGTCTGTTCCGGCCAGGATTTTTTCCTGCACGTCGGTGCGGAATCCGTGAATCATCGCTTGGGCGACGATTAGCGCGGCGACTCCAACAGCAATTCCGGCGACGGCAATGGCCGTGATGACCGAAACGGCGGTTTGTTGTCGTCGAGCGCGAAGGTAGCGCAACGCGATAAAAAGTTCGTAAGCCATAAGACCGAGCGGTCAGCTTTGCCGGATCAGTTCATTCGAATGCCAGGCGGCGGCGCAATTCCCCACGCCGGGCGCGAAGTTGTTGGGCCAAAATCCGTCACTCGCAAATTCAACTCTCCGCCAGCGCGGTGCAGGATGCGGAATTTCGATTCAATCGGGTCGGGATCGGGCAATCGGCCCGGCGAAATGCGAAGCAGGTAGCGCACTCCCAATTGATTCCAGAGTTGCCAGTTGCCAGCCGGGTTGTCGAAAGTCGTGGTTTTATTGCCGGTGTACAAATGCACCAGCGCGGGATTTTCGCTGACGATGGCATCGGATTTCGGCACGTTTTCGTTCGCCCATTTCAACACGGCTTCGTTTTCGCCGAAAACGCGCATCCAGCGAGGCCGTTGCGAAACCACATCGGAATTTTTCCGTTTCAGGTAGCTGAAATTGCCGAACAGGTTTAGCGCCAGAATCAGCCCGGCCAGCACGGTCAATCCCAGCCAGGGTTCGCTGACGGTTTTGGAGTCCACCATTCGTTTGTGCAGCGTCAAAACCAGTTTCGATCCCATCAAAAAATAAAACAGCAACAACGGCAACGACGGCAGCAAAAAACGGTAAGGCGGAAACGGCCAGGCGATGATGACCAGCAACGACAACGGCAAAGCCAGTTCGGCATAAGTCAGACCATTGCGAAGGGTTGAAACAAAACCCGCGATGACCAAACCGATGACCAGCAGCGACAAGGTCAATTGCAGCGCGTTTCCGCGTTCGGCCAGTCCCTGATTGAGCGCCGGAAAGAACGAAGGCAAAACTATTCCGCCTGCGTCGCTGGCAGCAATGCTGCTTAGGTTGTTCCAGAACCTTCCGGGTAACTCACCGGCTGAAATCTTTCCTGCAGATTCGTGGCCTGCGACTCGATCCCAAAACTGTTCGGTGTAAGGGCGAATGATGTAAGTGTTGACCTCAGCGCGTTGATCCGGCGTTGGAGCTTTGGCGCGCGAATAAAGCATCCACGAACCTGCGATCAACGCCACTCCGACAGCGAACACGACAGCCGATTTGAACAATCGTTCTTTCAGAAGATAAATCAACGCCGCTAAAATCAAACCCGCCGCCATCGAACGAGTCAGAAACGCCCACGAAGCCGCCGCAGCCGCCAGCAATGCAAACAGCCAAAACCCGTTTCCGTCTTTGGCTTGAACACAGCGTTCAACCGCAACCAGAGTTACCATTTGCGCCAGCGCGAAAACGCATTCCGACATCAGCGAAGATGTCGCCATAAACACCAGACCGGGAGCCAGCGCCACGCACGTGGCAGCCATCAGCGACAACCATTGCGGCAAATTGCGGTAGCGCGTGAAGTATCGAAAACAAACCCAGCCGGTCAGCAACATCGCCACAATCGAAACCGATTTCAGCAGCCACAAATTTTGCGGAAATTCCGGCGACAGGCGATACGCCAGCGACAGCAAAAATGGAAAGGCGGGTGGGTAAAGCGGCAGAATTCCCGGCGAAGGCGAGTTAATTAGTGTGTAGCCTTGACCGGTCGCAATTGCTTTGCCAAGCAGCGCGTACCAGGCGTCATCCTGAAACATGCCAACAATGGAATCCAGCCGCTTCAGGTAAACCGTCAGGCTCAGTGCCAACGCGGCCAGGCCTGCACCCAGCAAAATCAATTTTTGTGTGTTTGGGTTTGCAGGTGCGGGCGAATCCGGAATTTCCGGCTCTTCGGTTTTGGGTTGGTTGCGTTTGCTTTTGGCAGATTGCTTGCTCAAAGGGGTCTCCTGAAAATCAAAAGGCAAAAATCAAAAATCAAAAGTCTCTGGCGTTTTTTGTCAGTGAAGCAGGAAAAGTGAATGCTTCATTTTTGCCTTTTGCTTTTTTTATGTAACTGCTCAGCCGGTACGGAACGGGAAGCGGTAGCGCCCCGGTTTTTCGTGAGGAGTGAGCTTCGCAAGCATCCCGTCGCTACCGCTCCGGGTTCCGTACCAAGTTTTTGACTCCAGGCTGAGCAGTTACTTTTCTATTTGGTTTCCGGTCGCATGTGCGGGAACAGAATCACGTCGCGGATCGAATGCTGGTTGGTCAGAATCATCGCCAGCCGATCAATGCCTATGCCTTCGCCGCCGGTTGGAGGCATGCCGTAACTCAGCGCGCGAATGTAATCTTCGTCCATGACCATCGCCTCTTCGTCGCCACGTTCGCGTTGGTTCATTTGCTCTTCAAAGCGGCGTTTCTGTTCGACCGGGTCGTTCAATTCCGAAAATCCGTTCGCCAGTTCCATGTTGGCGATATAAAGCTCGAACCGTTCGACGAAGCGCGGATCGTCGGCTTTTTGTTTCGACAGCGGAGAAAGTTCGGTCGGAAATTCGGTGATGAACGTCGGATGAATCAAATGAGGTTCGACCACATGCTCGAAAATCGCTCCGAGCAATTGCCCGTCGTTCAGCTTTGGATCGAAGCCCAAATCCAGCGCCGCCGCCGCGTCCTCCAGTTGTTGGCGATCCATCAAACCTTCCGCCGTAGGCCGCGTGGCGTCGTTCGGCCAGTATTTCAAAACGGCTTCGCGCATCGTCAGCCGCTGCCAGTTGTCGAAATCAATGATGTGATCTTTGAACGGAACCTGCCGCGCGCCGCAGGTTTTGTCGGCCAGCAATTTGAACAACTCTTCGGTCAAATCCATCAAGTCGTTGTAATCGGCGTAAGCCTGATAAAACTCCAGCATCGTGAATTCGGGGTTGTGTTTGTAGCTGATGCCTTCGTTGCGGAAATTGCGGTTGAGTTCGTACACGCGCTCGAATCCGCCGACTGTCAATCGTTTCAGGTAAAGCTCCGGCGCAATGCGTGCGTACAGGTCAATGTCCAGCGCGTTGTGATGCGTGACAAACGGTTTGGCCGCCGCCCCTGTCGCCAGCGGAGAAAGCATTGGCGTTTCGACTTCGACAAAATCGCGGTCGTCGAAATAGCGTCGAATTTCGCGGACGATCATCGCGCGGCGCTCGAAAACTTCACGCGAAGTCAATTCGCCCGGCTGACGCTCATGCGCCGCGCCGCTGGCAATCAAATCCACATAACGTTGCCGGTAACGAAGCTCCTTGTCCGTCACTCCATGATATTTGTCCGGCATCGGCAACAGAGCTTTGGTCAGAAATTGCAGTTGCGTGATGTGAACCGACAACTCGCCGGTTTTGGTGATGAACAGATAACCCGTAACGCCGATCCAATCGCCTAAATCCAGTTTTTGATACAACTCCCAAGCCGCATCACCAACGTCGTTTTTGCGAATGTACGCCTGCAACGCGGCCAGCCCGTCGGACAAATGAACGAAAGCGGCTTTGCCCATCAACCGCATGGTCATGATGCGTCCGGCGATGCGGACTTCGCCGTTTTCAGCGGCTTTCAGTTCGGCATTGACGCGCGCCAGTTCGGCTTCTTCTTTTTTACCCGCGAAGCTGTGATAGCGCGCAACCAGTTCGGAAACTTTGTGCGTACGGTCGAAATGGTTGACATAAGCCGGATGGCCGAGCGCCACGATCTCTTCCAGATGGCGGCGGCGTTGTTGAATTTGATCGTTGTCCTGATCGAGCAAGTTGGTGAACTCCTTACAAAGAGGTGGTTTATTTTCGGTTGGTCGCAAGCTTTGCGGTGATGTGTTCTTTTGAGCGGCGATTATAGGAATGCCTGTTTCAGAGTGTCAACGCGAGGTTTCGACAGCGTTTTTATAGAAAAACGAAACCGGGAGCAGTAGCAGCCGGATGTTTGAAATAGAGTTTGTCAAAGTACCCAGTTGCTCCCGGTTCCGTATCGAATTCAAAATTTGGCCAAATTCGACAGCAAGGTTTTTTGCCGTTCGTTGAGTTTGGGTGAAGCCCTTAGCCGTTGGCGTCCGCGAGTCGTCGCACTTTGTTCAATCTTCAATCCGTAACTTTTCATCCGCTCGGCCAGATCAATATCTTTCGTGCTTTCCAGGTCGTTTCGGATCAAGGCGGCAAAATCGCCGAGCCTGCTCAATTCGTTCAGGACTTCCCGATTGCCGATCTGGCGTCCGGTGGCGGCAAAATCCTTGTACAGATTTTTCATCGCATTTGTCAGATCAAGCTTGCCTCGACTTTGCCAGCGAAGTTCCAAATCGTAGAGCGCCGCAACCAACATGCCTTTGCGATAAACCAGATCGTAGCTGGCCGCGCTGGAAAACTTGTCCGGCGAAGCCGCGATTAACGACAACTGCGACCGCGACGGATTGAACAGATAAGCTTCGTATTCGCCGCTGATTGCGTCCAGATATTCGTCCAACGTCAGCAAGTTCAACCGCGCCAGCGTCATCAACGCCACATACCGCGTGAAACCTTCCCAAAACCAGTCGAAGTTTTCCCGAATGCGAAAGGCGTTCGGCAAATAGAAATGAAACATCTCGTGCGCCAGGTGGCGACGAAAGTGGTTCACCGTCTGAGCCGAATCATTGTTTGGATTCAGCAACAACACGACCGTGCGGCCAATGGTCACGGCGCTTGATCTTAAGCCGGTCAGCGGTTGAGGAAAGGGCGCCAGCAGAACGAGAAATTCGCCCTGTTCGCGGCTGCCGATCATCGAAACTTGTTCGCGGGCGATGGTTTCGGCCAGCGGAAAGATTTCTTCGTCGCCGAAATTCCACTGCCCGGCGACGGCGACGCGCAAATTCATCGCCGCGAGTTTTGTCGTCTGTTCCCTGAATTTAGCCAGAAAGAAAACGGCTTTTGTTGCGTCGGCAAGGTTATACGCCCCGTCTAGTTCGCGTTCGTTCGTCGCAATTCGCCAATCGTTCGGCGCAGAGATTTTCAGCGTCGCCGAATTGGAGTTGTCGCAGCTTTCAGCTTCAGCGCAAATTCGCGGCAACAGGTCATAAATCATCAGCACGGCGGATTCCGCGCCGATGCTGGAAACCAGCGCGTGTTGCGACGGATCGAAGGCGCGCGCCAAACGCATTTCGTAACTGATTGTGGCCGAACCGGAATTGGCAGTGAAGAGAAACATTCCATTGCCGCGCAATTCCAGCGGCAATGTCGAATTTTGGGGAGTCGAAATCTTCAACGAATGAACTCGTTCGCTCAGTTGTTCGATTCCGGCAAAGCGGTCAACAAACTGAATGGCTGTTTTGCCAACGGGCAGTTCGGTTGCAGAGCAGGTGATTGTCGCCGCACGATTCGTCGCGGAAATTTGATGGACAAGGCAATCCAGTTTCGGCGATTGACGTATCTGGCCAACTGCCGAACAAACCAGCAGAGCGAGCAACACTGAAATCTTGATGAGTGGTTTCAGGTTGAGGTTCACAGGTTGTCGAAATGCAGGTTGATTTTGTACAGCGTGTCCACGATCAGCACGGCAATTGGCGGACACAACAGCGCGGGCAGGTAAGAATCAAACGGCGGCGGCGGTTCGGCTCCGGTGGGCGTGTAGGTCATGATGCCGATCAGCAATCCGGCGGACAGTGAAATCAGATAACCGGTGATGACGAAAAACCAGGCCACGCTGCGTTTGAAAGGTTTTTCGGGATTGCGCGAACGTGTGACTGACACCCGCTCCGGGCGATAGGTGTAATAATCGAAATGCTCTTTCAGGCTTTTGAACAAATGCCAGATGCTGACGATGAACAGCGTGAACAGAACGATTTGCCATAGCAGGCTTTTCGGTTCGAACTGTTGAGGGTACATCGCAACGAAAAACGTGGAGATGAACAGCGTGACTGTGGTGTAAACGGCTTTTCCGCGAGCCTGAGTTTCCAGACGTTCGCGTTCCAACCATTCGTTGACGACCTGATCGGCGCGCGCCTGGTAATAAGCGCGGCGTGCGGCGCGAGCGGCATTGGCATTGTGTTGGCGTGCGGCGGATTCCTGTGTTCGTCCGGTTCGGTCATACGCCTGTCGCCGGTTGGGGTCGCTCAGGGTGTGATATGCCTCAGTGATTTGAGCAAACCGGGTCGCCGCCGACGGATCGGAATTCACGTCAGGATGATACTGACGCGCCAATCGGCGGTAAGCGGATTTGATCTCATCGGTTTTGGCCGCGCGGTTGACGCCCAGCACGGAATACAAATCAGGCATGGTGTTGATCCGATCAAGTGAACGATTGCGGCCAGGGCTGCCGACAAACCGGACGTATTTTACGCAGGCTCCGCATGGTTTCAAGCAGGATGTTTTATTCCGCGATGGCCAGATGTGCAGAAGATGCCTATAATTCGCCAGCCACTTTGCCGCCCCCTGGCCGACAGGCTTTTTGACTTCACTGAACCTATGGTTGTTCCCCACTTGTACAGCCGAACCGACGCGATTTCGCAAAAAATCGAGAAGTAATTTACTGGGAGAATTTTATGCCGACCATTCGTCGTCCTGAATTGTTGAAAACGAAAAAAACTCATGGAGCCAGCCGCCGGATTCGCGCGGCGATGATTTGTTCAGCCGTGGCGCTGGTGTTGGTCGTTCTGGCCAATTACGCAGACCTGTTGCCGAAAACCAAAGCCGCCGTGACGGTGGTCAACAGCGTACCTGTGGCCAGTGTTTCCGCCGCGAGTTTTGTCGCTTCGCCAGCGACGCTGGCGCAAAATTCCATCGCCGCCGCGTTTGGAACTCAATTGGCGATTGCCACTCAGGTTGCGACAACCCAGCCGTTGCCAACGACTCTGGCCGGAACGACCGTCACCGTCGGTGGCGTTCCCGCTCAGTTGTTCTTTGTTTCTTCGGGACAGGTCAATTATCTGATCCCGACGGAAGTCCCCGCCGGAGACGCGCAAGTCGTGGTGATTTCGACAGCGGAAAACGGCGATCAAGTCATTTCACGCGGGCCGATCAAAGTTGCGCCTGCTTCTCCGGCTGTGTTCACGGCCAATGCCAACGGCGCTGGAGTTCCCGCCGCAGTCACGGGGCGGGTCAATGCCAACAATCAATTCGTGTTCGACCCGAATCCGCCGTTTGAACCCGATCCGGTTACGCCCGGAGTGTTTATTCCTGCGCCGATTGATGTCGGCACGGATGCCCGACCGGCTTTTTTGATTTTATTCGGAACCGGATTGCGAAACGCCGCGCCGGACAGTGTTCGGGCAATCATCGGCGGCATTGAAGTTCCCGTGACTCCGGTTGCCGCTCCGGGCTTCACCGGACTCGATCAGGTCAACGTTCAGATTCCGACTTCGTTAAGCGGACGCGGTTTGGTGGATGTGACGCTGGTTGCCGGAGGCGTTTCATCCAACGCCGTGAAAGTGAATCTGGCGGGGAATCCCAGCACAACTTTGGCGATCACCAGTTTCAGCATCAACGAACCAGCCATTGTCGGCCAAACCATCAGCATCAACGGTAACGGATTTTCGACGACGCCGGAAAACAATGTCGTGCGGTTTGGCGCGGCTCAGGCTCGCATCATCAATGCGACGGCAAATCAGTTGACGGTGATTGTTCCCTTCGGAGCCGAATCAGGCCGCGTGCTGATTCAAAACCAGCAAGGCGAAACTCGCAGCGCCGCCTCGTTCCGCATCAAAACTTCGATGAGCGGCATCGTGCAATCAACAGGTTCGGCGACGAACAATCCTGCTCCGCTGGAAGGCGTGGCGATTCGCGTTGTCGGCACAAACGTCACCGTGCGAACCAACCGCGAAGGTGCTTTTGTCGTGGCGGACATTCCGGCAGGCGCGGCTCAATTGGAAGTGGACGGCGGGACGACGAACAGTTCGCCGCCATATCCGACCATCAGCTTGAAAACCAACGTGCGCGCTGACCGCGACAATCTGTTCAGCCAGCCGATCAGCTTGCAACAGGTCAATGGCGGCAGCGGCAATGTTGGGAGTTTCAGTGAGGAGTCGGGAGTCGGGAGTCGGGAGTCGGCTGCTGGTGATGAGTTGTCGGTGTCCGGTGATCGGTGGTCGGCGAATCTCAAACAACTGATTTCAGGATTGAACAGGCTCGCAAACCAGTCGGCGACTGATTTGCGACTCCCGACTCCCGACTCCCGACTACTCGCTGCCAAACAGCAATCCACCAACAAAAACACGATCATCTCCGACAAAGGCATTTCGCTGGAAATTCCGATTGGCACAACCGTGCGATTTCCCGACGGCAAAACCAGAGGTTCGGTGCAACTGACTTTGGTGCAACGTTCGCGGTTGCCTGGACTGACTTTGCCAACGGGAGTGTATTCGTCGTCCATCGCGCAAATCACTCCGTTGGGGACGCAGTTTTCGCCGGGCGCCAGCCTGACTTTTCCGAACCCTGACCAGGCCAATTTGCCGCCGGGCGCGAAAGTGGATTTGTACCGCTACGATGTTCAGAGCGGCGGATTCATCAAACGCGGAACGGCAACTGTTTCGGCAGATCGTGCGCGCGTGGTTTCCGACGGGCGCGTGGTGGATGTGGCCAGTTTCTGGTTTGCGGCTGCTCCGGGCGGAGTGACGACGGTTGTCGGGCGCGTCGTCAATGAATTCGGTTCGCCCGTTTCGGGAGCCAAAGTCACCGTCAACGGACGCGCAGGCGTCAGCGATTCCAACGGCGGTTTTGCCGTTGTGGACGTAGCGACGGCGGGCAACGCGCAGGTTCAAGCCGAAGCGGTGTTGCCTCGCCAATGGGCGTCTTCTCCGCGCGGAACGTCTGCGCTGACGAACGTCGTTTCCGGCGGCATCACCAAAGTCGGCACGATTGCCTTGAGCAACACGAACGCCACGGGATTGGTTTTGTCGCCGTTCGTGATTGATTTCGGTTCTTCCGGCGCGCCGAAAAAAGTCGAAGTCACGTTGACTCAACCCGCAGCGGCGGGCGGATTGGTCGTGTCGTTGACCAGCCGCAATACCAACGTGGCAACGGTTCCGGCCAGCGTGACGATTCCTGCGGGACAAACAACGGCTTCGTTCAACGTGACGCGCGTTGGAGCGGGCACGGCTATTTTGGAAGCTCGCGCAACGGTTGCCGGCAATGCTCTGGAAACTTTTGCTGTAGTCACAGTGTCGTTGCCCGCGCCGACTTTGACGGCTGTCAATCCGGCATCAGCCGCTGCCGGAGCAAAAATCGTCGTCAGCGGAACTGGCTTTAGCTCGGTTCCAGACAAAAACATCTTCGGATTGTTTCGCGGCAACAACCTGATCTGGATTTTCGATCCCGACGACAACGAATTGCTGACCGACACCGGCGGCAGAATTTCTGTGCGGCTGGAAGTTCCTGCTGTAGGAGCCGGAGCGGCGAACATTCGTGCGGCGGTGATTAACCAGGCAAACGGAGTTTTGTCGGACATCAGCGCGCCGTTGAATTTCACGATCAATGCGACGGTTGTGCCGACGCCGGTGTTGACCAGCGTCACGCCGGAACAAGGCAAACCGCGCGACCGTGTGACAATCACCGGCAGCAATTTCAGCACGACGTTGTTGCAGAACATCGTCATCTTTCGACAGGGCGGCAACGAAGAACTTGCACGAGTCGTTCAAGCCACCGCCACGCAACTGGTGGTTCAGGTTCCGGCGCAGGAACTGGTTCGCGGTCCGGCTTCGATCATCGTCACACGAATCGGCAGCGATGGAGCCAGAGGCAATCGCTCGAACGCGCTGGATTTCACCGTCACCGAAGAAGCTGGGCCGCCAGCTAAACCGACGCTGGCTACGGTCGTCAACGCGGCGACTCAGCAACCCAGCGGACGCGACGGCAACACCATTCGCGCGACTGGCACAAACTTCGGACTGAATTTTCTGAATGCCCAGCAACTTGAACTGGCCAATCAGGAACCGTTTATTACCTTGCTGGTGTTTTATCAGAACAACCAGTTCGTTAATTTCGCGTTGCCAACCGGCGCGCAGGGCGGCACGCAGTTGACTGCCGTTGTGCCGACGGGAATGGTCATCGGGCAGGCGCAAATCACCACAGTCACCTTCGATCTGGAAACCGGATTGCTCAGCGATGAAAGCAGCCCTGTGAATTTCAACATCACCGCCAACAGCTTGCGCCTGATTAACGAAGACGAGCCGAACAACTCCCTGGACACGGCAACCGAAGTCACCGTGCCGATCATTGTCGAAGGTCGCACGGCGTTGAACGATCCGGCGGAACTTGAAATTCAGTTTGACGACGGAACGCGCGAAAAGCTCCACGATCTGTTTTATCTGGATTTGGAGCGAGACACTCCGCTGACGATCACGCTGGGTTTTGCGCCGACTGCCGATCTGGATTTGTTTCTGTTGCAGGAAAACGTGGATGGCGATTTGGTGGTCGTGGCTTCTTCGACCAGAGACCAAACCATCATTGAACAACTGTCCGGCACGCTCAAAGCGGGTGAGTATTACATCGCCGTCGGAGCCTTTTCGGGCAGCAGCGGCTACTTGCTGACCATCGGGCAGGGAACGACATCTTTGGCGGATTCAGGATGGCCGATTAGCTTCGGCATTCGGCATCCGGCGTTGCTGGAAAGAAAGCAGAATTAAATCGGCGAGGGTCTGTAACTAACGAGCCTCGCCACTTGGTCATAAGTGGCGAGGCTCTGGTTTGTCTGCGGCTGCGTATCACTGCCGCATACTTTCTCAGGCGGCAATTTCAGCCATCGCCTTCAATTGCGTCGGTAATTGTTCAGCCAGTTTCTGTTGCAGCCAGAGATTGACCAGAGTTTCGACTGTTACTCCGCGCTGCACGGCCTGCTCATCAAGCGCAGCCAGCAACTCGGCTTCAATCGCCACTGCGCCGGAAAAGATTATTTCGACATCAGGGCGCGCCGAGTCGTCGTAGTCAGTGAAGTCGTGCGTGTCCCAGAACTCGCCGATCTGTTCCAATGTTTCTGCCTGTAAAATGCTGCTGCGATTATTTGCGGCCATAAGCTCTCCGTTCTTTGTCGCTCATATCACGTGCACTGACAATGATGGCGGTGTGGTTATCGGGTTTGTAGACGAAAAAGACCGCCAGATAACGCCCACCATTCGTTTGCCCAAAGGCTGCGTACACGTCGTCGCCGGGAATGTGCCCTTTCTGGGCGAAACGAACACGAGGGCGACTGAGCAGAACATATCGCGCCTCGCGCACAGTTACTTGATGTTTCGATACCAGCTTTTCTTCGATATACGCCGGGCAAACGATGTGGTCAATTTTCATATCAAAAGATCAAAACCCTCACGCGCCTCGCTCCATGATGGAAGCCAAAGAGTAATGACGGTAAAGAACAAGAGTCAAGCGTTCTAAATCTGCGCTGATGCCACAACACGAAAACCGACATCACTGTTGCGGCCGCCGGATTCGTTCCTGCCGCGGTCGGCAAAGCGGCAAATGTAACCATAGCAGTCCCACGAGCTTCCTCGAAATCGTCCTGAGCGTTGATCGGCGGCAGCGTGACCAATTGCCCGATTTTGGGTTTAGCCACTCTGGGCATCCCAGCCAGATGGCGGTACAGGTTTTCGGTGCTCAAATCTGCCTTGGGATTTTTGGCGTCCAGCTTTTCGGTGTTGATGACGTGACGATGCGTGGGACGCAGCAAGGTAGGGATATGCTCGTTGTCGGTTTGAGAAAAGATGACGGGAATGAAGCGGGCGGCTTTGTCCTGCTGCTGTTCGTACAGCTGCGTGGTGATCGCCACCTTCCCAGCCGACTCCGGTGGGGCGAGTTTCGCGCCCTTCAAAGCGGCGGCAATAAACCTCCGTGCAAACAACCAGCACGAAATCGGCTTCCCTGATCTGGCGCTCCATCCAACTCATCCAATTTGCCGGAGCCAGTTCGTACTGGTCAATGTGGCAATCAAAGCCCCACTTGCACAACGCATCCGACAACTTCAGCACACAGGCGATGTGCTACTGCGAATCGTGGCTGTAGCTGATGAAAACTTTGGGTGGATTCTTCGGATTCGACAGGGCGCGCAGTATAAAACCTTGTTTGCGGCAGACAAAGATTTTCGTAACGGCGAAGAAACAGTCACCTGTTTTTAACGAACAATGCCGCTCAACGGACTGCTCGCGCTGGCGTAAAGCCGTTTCGGCATTCGTCCTGCCAGATAGGCCAAGCGCCCGGATTGAACCGCCAGTTTCATCGCATCGGCCATCGAGCCAGCGTCTTCGGCTTCGGCAATCGCGGTGTTCATCAACAATCCATCCACGCCGAGTTCCATCGCCAGACAAGCGTCCGAAGCCGTGCCGACTCCGGCGTCCACAATGATCGGAACCGCTGTGATTTCTTCGCGCATGATTCGCAGATTGTTCGGATTCTGAATTCCCAAACCTGACCCGATTGGCGCGGCCAACGGCATGACGGCGGCGGCTCCGGCGTCAATCAACTTCTTGGCCATAATCAAATCGTCTGTGAAATACGGCAGCACGGTGAAACCTTCTTTGACCAGAATTTTTGTCGCTTCCAGCGTGGCTTCGTTGTCGGGGAACAGAGTTTTTTGATCGCCGATGACTTCGATTTTGACCCAATCCGAAAGACCGACTTCGCGCGCCAGCCGGGCGGTTCGCACGGCTTCGTCGGTGGAATAACAGCCCGCCGTGTTCGGCAAAATGGCGAAGCGTTTGAGGTCAATAAAATCCAACAGCGAAGGTTGCGTGCGGTCTGTGATGTTTACTCGGCGAACGGCGACGGTAATCATTTCTGCGCCGCTGCGGTTGAAAGCTTCAACCATTTGTTCGTTGCTGCGATATTTTCCGGTTCCGATAATCAGGCGCGAATTGAATTCACGCCCCGCGATGATGAGTTTGTCGTTCATAAAAACTTTTAGTGGAATGAAATATGAAGGTTGTTAAAGTTCAGGCGGATGCCATTGGGCTTTGACCCAATTTTTGCGGCCTGTAACGGCTAGCGGATTGTTCAATCGCAAAGCTTCAATTGTTGCCCGGCCAGCTTTGGTCAAGCCGAAGATTTCAGAGCCGTCTTTGTTCCAGAAAAAGTGTTCTTTCCAATCTTGTTCGCGTGGGTTGAAAAGTTTGACACGCTTGCCAGTCACAGGGTCAGGCCAATCAGTTTTCGTCCATTTGTGTTGATTGCAAAACTCACAAGCCAGACAGAGATTATCTTCGTCATCGTTGCCGCCTTTGGCTTCAGGCAGAATATGGTCAATCTGAAGCTGCCCCATCACATAATCCTAATGGCTCAAACAGCATTCGCAACGATTACCTGCTCGTTGGCGAACAAATTGGCGAGTAATTTCAGAGATCATTATTACGCAGCCATCGGTTCACGCAGCCCACGCTGCACGGCTTCCGCCAATGCTTCAGACTTACGAAGTTGCCCAATCTGACAGATTCGCAACAGGGCGGAGAGTTCATAACGCTCATCCTGGCTTAGGCCGGATGCCTTTCCTTTGGCCTGCAAATCGCCGAGCCGACGGTTCTGAGCTTCATCCATTTTGGAGTCGGCTAGCCGCATCAATTCTGTGTCTGGCAAAGTTGACGTTGGCGGTTGGAGGAAAAAATCCGGCAAGTCTTCAGCCATTGGCAAAGCCATTTCCAGCGCATCGGCCAAAACGATTTCCATTTTTTGCCGAGTCGCAATTCCAAATTTTTTCGCGTTTTCGACGATGTTATCGGGAAGACTCAACGTTACTTGCACAGACATACGACATTTCTCCACCAGGTTGAAGTTTGGACAAGGAACTATAGCGGCTGGGTTTCGGGCGGGCAAACCCGTGAGCCTGGAATTATTGCCAGCCGCGTTTGGCGACTTCTGCGGGAGTGGCGGCGTGCCAGGTTTTGACCACGTGGCGGGCGGTAATCAAGGTGAGAGTGGAACCGTCCTGGGAAAAGTTGATGGCTGCCGGGTTGATTTCCGTTCGCAGAGCGACGACTTCCTGTTTGCTGATCCAATCCCAGATTCTAATAGTGCGGTCGGTGCTGGCTGTCACCAGCCGCTTACGATCCGGTGAAAAGCAGAGCGAAACGACTTCTTTGGAATGGCCGGTCAGCGTGTCTGTCAATTGGCCTGTTTCGGAATCTCGAATTTCGACGGTGGGCGTTCCGGCCATCAACACTTTTCTCCCATTTGGAGAAAACGCTATAACCAGGTCGGGATATTCGGTTTGCTGTTGAGGCGGAATCAGCCAAAGGGTTCGTCCGGTAACAACGTCCCACACTCCAGCGGTGTGATCTGCTGCGAGTGTTGCCAATCGTTTGCCTTCGGGATCGAATGCCAATCCAACCACTTCTGCCGGATGACCAGACAGCGTTTTCAATTCCTTGCCAGTAGCCATTTCCCAAAGTTTAACCGTTCGATCTGCGCTGCCAGTCGCCAGCAGCTTTCCGTCGCTGGAGCACGCCAGTTTGATGACCTCGCCGGAATGACCGAGGAAAGAGCGCAACAACTGCCCGTTTGCCGCCCAAAGTTTTACCGCTCCGGTTGAATCGCCAGTCAGGATGTTTTGTCCATCGGCGGAAAAGGCGACGGCGCGAAACATCACGCCTGCCGCGTCCAGTGTCAGCAATTCCGTTTCGGTGTTCAAATTCCAAACCGAAACTTTTGCGCCGACTTGCCGCGAACCATCCGGCTTGGTGGTGGTGACGGCTGACGCCAGACGTTCACCGTCCGGCGAAAAAGCCAGCGGAACCAGAACCACACCTTTAGGCGGTAAGGGTTGTATGGAAAAGGTTTCGGCTCGCGTCAGCGGAGCCTGGCTAAGCCATTGCGAAACCGGCCAAAACTTGACGGTTTTGTCTACGCTGGCGGTCAGCAGCGTTTGATTGTCCGGCGAAAACGCGACAGACGTGATCGCATTGCTGTGGCCTTTGATTGTCGCCAGTTCGCGCCACGATGTTGTGTCCCAAATTTTGACCAATTGATCCCGGCCAGCGGTCGCCAGAAATTTGCCATCGGATGAATAAGCCGTGCCGAAAACAAAATCCAGATGAGTGGTCAATGACGCGACCTCTTTGCCGGTGGCAACTTCAAACGCGGTAATTGGTACGCCGGGCACAACCAGCAATTTGCTGTCGGGCGAAAACGAAATACGGCCAGCCGATTTGCCCGCTCGCAAGTTCAGATGCAATCGCCCGGTTTGGGCGTTCCAGACTTTGCATCCCACAGAACAGCTCGCCAACCATTTGCCGTCGTGCGAAAACTCCAATCCGGCAAATGCTCCGGCTGTCGCCGCCAACGGCTCCAGCGGAAAAATTTCTTTTGCCGAATTGACCGACCAGATTTTGATGATTCCATCGGTGCTGAGCGCCGCCAGAAACCTGGCGTCCGGCGAAAGCGCCACCGCATAGATGCTCATTTCTTTGGCGATGAACGAACGCAGTTCTTTCCGTGTAGCCGTTTCGATCAGCTTCACGGTTTGCGAATCGCTGGTGAACGCAATCAATGAACCATCGGCGGAAAAGTCGAAATCAGATTGTTGCCGAGAATTATTGGGAAACGACGCCAGTTCCTGGTTGGTTGTGGAATCCCAAAGCTGAAGCGATTTGTCTGTGCTGGCGCTCGCCAATAACTTCCCGTTTGGCGAAAATCCTGCGCGAAAAACCGCTCTGTCGAACGTCAGCGATTTTTGTTCGTTGTGGCAAAGCTGCCAAAGGTAATACCACTCGAATCCGCGCAAATCTTCTTGTCCGGGTTTCGGTATGTGCAGCCGCAATGTTTCCAGCACTCGTTCGACGTTGAAGTATTCCCAGTTTTGCTGTGCCATATTCATCTGCGCGGCGTACAGCAACTTTCGGTTGGCTTCCATTTGCCGACTGGCTTCGCGGCTTTTTTTCAACGCGATGAACAGCGAAGCTCCGATGATGACGATCAACACGGCGGCCAGCGCGCTGGCGCGAATGACGCCTCGACGATAAGCGGCGCGTTGCCGCTGCAAATCGGCGTCGGGCGTGTTTTTGTTCGCCCATTCGCGGTCAAAGACTCGTTCGTAAATTCGATTGCGAAGTTTCAGCGCACCTTTTTCAAGGCGAGTAATGCCGGACAATCGCAACACGCTGACCAGCGGATTGGTTTCGTCGTCTGTGACGCGCTTGCCGTCGCGTACTTGCCCGTAAAGCGACAGCAAACCGGTCAGATCAACTTCGCTGCGTAACATTCGTTCGCGGACGAACAGCAGGTTGTCGTCCTGTTCGCTGGCTCGGCGAGTGAAAAACAGTTCTTCGCAAATGCTATCAACGTCGGCGGGTTTGGTGGCGTGATTGTCTTCGGCAACGGCTTTGCACATTCGCTGCGTCAGGTAAGGGTGGCCGCCAGTCCAAAACAAAATTCGTTTCAACAGTTCTGAAGCCAGCGGTTCCTGACGGCGCAAGCCCGCGGCCAACGGCAAAGCTTCGGCTTCGTTGAAATCGGTTAGCTCGATGCGCTGGCCGATGTTGAACGGAGTCAGCCGCGTGTCGCGGATCAAATCCGCAGGCGAAGCCACGCCGAGCAAACAAAACGTCAGTTGTTCCAACGTGGGGTCTTCGGTGCGGTAATTGTAAAGTTCACGAATCGCGGCAAAAAATTCGTCTGTGGAAAACGGGACTCCGCGCACGGCGTCAATTTCGTCTACGAAAATGACCACAGGTGAAAAGTATCGCGGCAAAACAATTTGCCGAATAGCCGTCATCAACCGTTGCAACGGGCCGAACTGCATGTGTTCTGCCCAGAAATCCAACAATTCGTCTTCCAGGTCGAACTGTTGCCCAAGCTGGCCCAGCAAACCGCCGTACCACTGTTCGGCGTTGACGTTTTGGCCGATGGCGGTCAGGTCAAGCACGGCCACGCCTACGCCTTCATCGCGCAGCCGCGACGCTGTGCGAACCATCAACGAAGACTTTCCCATTTGCCGCGAAGTCAGCACATAACAAAACTCGCCGCGTTTCAGCGCCTCGTAAAGCTGAGCGTCGGCGCGACGTTCGACGTAACATTCGGCGTCGCGCCGCAGCGTTCCGCCGACGATATAAAAGTTTTGTTTGGTAGATTGAGTAACAAGAACCATAGGTTGACGCTTCCCGGAGGTCACTCTAAACTCGCGCATCATCTAATGAAGGGAGCAAATTATGTCGCATGCAGTTTCACATCAGCCCGTTGCAATGCCCGATGTTGCAAAGTTGATCACGGAGGATGATGAGCCGGTGGACAACATTTTCTCTGAAAAACAGCAACGCTTGTTGACCGAGCCGCTTTATAACGGCTGGGCTGGCCACAACGGCGACCGCAAGTTCCTGGCCTGTGCCAACGTCGGCGTTTTTAACACCCCGCACAATCCGGCGATTGTGCCGGACGTGTTATTGAGTTTCGATGTCGAAGTTCATCCGGATGTTTGGGATAAAGCGCATCGCTCTTACTGCGTTTGGGAATTCGGCAAAGCGCCCGACGTGGTCATTGAAATCGTCTCGAACAAAATCGGCGGCGAGCAAAGCTCCAAGAAGATCAAGTATGCCTTTATGCATGTCTTGTATTACGTGGTTTTTGATCCGGACTTACAGCTTGGCGACGATTTGCTGACCATTTATAGCTTGAACGGTTTGAGCTATCGCCGCCACGATTCACTGCTACTGCCTGATACTCAACTTGGCCTTACGTTATGGGAAGGCGAATTCGAAGGCTTCCACAATACTTGGCTCCGCTGGACAGACAATTTCGGAAACTTGATTCCCACAGGCAAAGAACTAGCAGCACGTGAGCGAATTGAGAAAGAAACTGCTTTGCAACGTGCCGAAAAATTGGCGGCGCAATTGCGGGCGCTTGGCCATGATCCTGACTCTCAATAACTCTCTACAGCAAGTGTTTTTCCAGGTACGTCGCGTAAAGCTGGCAGCGCGGCCTTAAATCCCTGACGGAATCTCCGGCCATTAATCCCGCGCTTCTCAGCCGATAAAAACTGTCGGTGTTTGCCGATGGGCGACCTTGCAAAACGTTCTGGACGACTTCGCACAGCGCGGGGTCTTGAGCCAGAGACACCAGCATTCGGCGCAAATGATCGCCGAACGGCCCTTCATCCTGATCGGCATGCGCTTCCAAATCGGGCAGCGTCCAATTACGAGCAATCAATTCGTGCAGCCCTCGCCGCACCAAATACGGATGCCCGCTCAGCAAACGAAAGTACCGGGCAATTTCCGTCCGGTCGCGCAGCGGCGAACCGTAGCGGCTGTTCAATTCGGCGACCTGCGTCATATCGAAATCTTCCAGCGCCAGCCGAGTGCCGACGTTGAACGGCGACTGGTTCAAATCTGTGATGAACAGATGAGCTTCTGTCGCATAGCCAATCAGCATCGTCAGTCGTCGCCAAGGTCCTTCGGGATCGAGTGCGCGTTTGTTATGCCACGAACGGAACAGGCCAAAAATGTCGCTGCCGAAATCGCAACTGAACAAACGATCAACTTCGTCCAGCCCCCAAACCAATTGCGTTTCGATTTTGCTCAGGACTTCGCGGCGCAAAAATCGCTCGAAGTTGATGCCTGGACTCAAAAACGAATTCCACATTTCGCTGGGGTAAACGTCCAATCCCAATTGATCGGCCAGCGTTTCGGCCAGCGTCAAAATCAGTTTTTCCGGCGTGGTCAGGTAATCGGCGCTCAGCGATTGAAAGTCGGTCAAAACGATTTTCGCGCCTTGTTCGCGCGCTCGTTGCAAACCGCGCGCAAGCATAGAAGTCTTGCCGACTTGCCGAGCGCCTTTGACCAAGACCAGCGAATCCTGCCGAGCGATGGCTTCGTGGAATTCGCGGTCTGTGGGGCGTTCGATGTAAAAAGGCGAATCCAGAGGAACGGCTCCGCCAATGGGTTCGAGCTTGGCGATGACTTCGCGGGCGTGTTTTCCCGAATCAGGCGGCATTGTGTTCGTCGGCATTCCCGCCGACGAAGCCGGTTTCGATTCTTCCGCCGCAAACGCCACGCTCGAACGTTTGAGCTTTGCTTCCATTTCCAGTTCCAGCCGCAGCGATTTCAAATCCAGCGCGAAGTCTTTGATGACCTGATAACGTTCTTCACGATCTTTTCGTAGCGCCTTTTCGACAATGCGATCCAGCTCCGCCGGAATCGCCCGCGAAAATCTGACCAGCGGCAACGGCTCATCGCTCAAGATTGCTGCGATGATTGCGCTGGGAGTCGTGCCGTCAAACGGCAAACGTCCGGTCAGCAATTCGTAAAGCACCACGCCCAAACTGAAAACATCGCTGCGCCCGTCCAATTCCAAACCCAGCAATTGATCCGGCGAAATGTAATGCGCCGTGCCCATCACATGACCGGGATCGGTTTTGATGGCTTCGCGCGGCGTGGCGAAACTTTCGCGCGTGGGGCGATCTACGTTGAACTGTTCGGTCAATTTGGCGATGCCGAAATCCAAAACTTTCACGTAACCGTCTCGGCGAACCATGATGTTTTCGGGTTTGATGTCGCGGTGAACGATTCCGGCTTCGTGCGCGGCGGTCAGCGCGTTTGCGGCTTGAATGATGATTTCAATCATTTCCGGCAACTTGATCGGAGCGGCGGTCAATCGTTGGCGAAGCGTCTGGCCGTCAATGAATTCGGTGACGATGTAATGCCAGCCGCGCTCTTCTCCGATTTCAAAGATGGTGACGATGTGCGGATGATTCAACGACGAAGCCGCGCGCGCTTCCTGTTTGAACCGGCGAACACGGTCGGCTTCGCGCGTGTACTGGCGAGGCAAAATTTTCAGCGCGACGTTGCGATTCAACCGAGTGTCTTCGGCCAGATAAATTTCGCCCATCCCGCCCGCGCCCAACTGCAACAGGATTTTGTAATGGCCGATGCGTTCGCCGATTTGCGGCTGTTCGCTTTCGGCTGCGACGGTTTGCGCCGCGACCTCCAGAGCCGAAGCGTTCATAAAATCACCGGCTTCGTCGTTCGATTCCAGCAGGGAATTGACTTCTGTTCGCAGAGCCAGGTCGTCAGCGCATTGCGCGTCCAGAAACACGCCGCGCTCCGGCGTGTTCAGTTCCAGCGCGGCGTAATACATTTCGTTGATCCGTTTCCACCTGTCGGAATTCATTTCAGTCACCTCAGCAGACTAATGCGGGAACCGATGGCGAAAGCTGCCAAGCTGTCGAAAGATTTTTTGAACCACGGGGAGCACGGGGTACACGGGGAGCGGCAAGTTCAATTGGATTGAAATTTCCCCGTGATCCCCGTTCCCCCCGTGGTTAATTCAGTATTACGAAGTTCGCGGAAAAGCCACGCTCGCGCCAGATTCCATTCGCGCATTACCGTGCGAGGCGACACATCTATCACTTCGGCGATTTCTTCGACGCTCAGTCCGCCAAAGAACCGCAACTCGACGACGCGAGCTTTGCGCTGATCTAGTTTCGCCAGGCTTTTCAATCCATCATCCAGCAAAACGAAATCGGCGTCGCGGCGAATTGGCAAACCCAGTGCTTCGTTGAATTCGACCTGCTGCAAACCTCCGCCGCGTTTTTCGTAATTCCGCGACCGCGCGAAATCCACCAGAATGCGCCGCATCAATTGCGCGGCCACGCCAAAAAAGTGCGCACGGTTTTCCCATCTGGCTTCTTTCCAGTTGGCCAGCCGCAAGTAAGCTTCGTTGACCAGCGCAGTGATTTGCAGCGTGTGGCCAGCCTGTTCGCGGTTCATATACCCGCGCGCCAGCCGGTACAGTTCGTCGTAAACCAGCGGGATCAACGTTTCGAGCGCCTGCCGGTCGCCGTCGCTCCATTTCAGCAGCAAGCCGGTCACTTCGCTGGGTTGTTGGCCAAGTTGTTGATTGATGTCGTTCATCGAAAAAAAAATTTTGCCGCACTTGGCAGCTTTCGTTTCTGCTTCCCGCATTAGTCCGGCGAAGGAGAGTTACTGAATGAAATCAAACAACGCTCAAACGGAATCGAACGCTCAAATCACTTTTAACGACTTTGAATCGGCAGCCTTGCCGCACATCAACGATTTGTTTCGCACGGCTCGCCGAGTGATCGGCAGCCAGACCGAAGCCGAAGACGTGGTGCAGGAAACTTACCTGCAAGCCTGGAAATCGTTTCACCGCTTTGAACCCGGCACGAATTGCCGAGCCTGGTTATTCAAAATCCTGTTTCACGTGGTGTCGCATCACCGTCGCAAACTGTTCAAATTGCCGATAGCCGATGTCGCCGAAGAAACGCTGGCCGAGATCGCCATCTACACGCCCGCGCCAAATCAACGTCTGGCCGACGAAGAAGTTTTGGCCGCCTTCGACAAACTGCCGCAGTTGTATCGCGCGGTCGTCATGCTGGCCGACGTGCAGGAGTTTTCGTACAAAGAAATCGCCGCAACGTTGGATATTCCGCTCGGCACGGTGATGTCGCGGCTGAATCGCGGCAGGAAAATCCTGCGCCAATCGCTCAGTTCTTCAAAAATCGCTGCCGGGTTTATCGCCGCCGGTCGGCTGGCAATCAGCCATTGAACGCAAAACCATCACCTGACAGGCAACATCCGCCCGGTTGGCCGTTTTATTCCAGACGGCAACAATCTGGCGGAATTTTTTTGTTTGGCGAAGGCCGAAACAATTCAGTCAGACTGGAGGTCTTGTCTGTAACTTGAAGCAGTTAGATGGAAGCTGGTATTGTTCGTTCGCCTGCACTGCCTCCATTTTTTGAAGTTACGAGTTGCGTTGGTCGTCCAACCGTCGCCGCTTTTTCCAGGAAAGAAATCAAACGCTTTATGAACAAATTGAAACTGCATCTGTTTTTGCTGGCCGTTGTTTTTGCCGCTGTTTCGGCGATCACGGCTCAAGCGCAATTGACCTTTGATCGTCCGAAGACCGAACCGCCGCTCGACAATCCTTACAACATGAACATGCCGCGCGAAAAGATTCTGGAAGGCGTGCGCGAAGTGCTGAAAACCTGCAACCTGCAAATTGACGAAACGCTGAGCAAGCCTGCCGAAGGCAAAATCGTGCTGAAACCGGTTGTCTTCACCAAAGGCGTGACGACGAAAAGCGATTTGGAATATCTGGCCACATTGCCGGCGGGCGATGTTCGGAATTGGATTCAGGGGCGCGCTTCGTTGGAAATCACAGCCTTGCCATTAAACCAAAAAACATCCCAGTTGCTGGTATCCGCCAACATTCAGGGACGCATTGCCGATGCCTTGAGTCCGAACAAATGGATTGATTGCCAGTCGAACGGGCGAATGGAAGATGATGTGTTGCGGGGGTTGGCCGGGAAAATTCTCGGCATTGATCTGAGCCAGAAAAACAGCAGTGGTCGCAGTTCGCGCCGCATACTGACTTGTGAGTATTGAACATGGCCCGACAAATTCTGTTCATCATCGGCTGTCTGGCTGTCGCTGCGGTTGCGGCTCAGGCGCAGTCTGCCAGTTCGCAGCAAGCCATTCCGCCTGATGAACAGAGCGAAACCATGCGCGACACGCTCAAGCGCATGCAGATCAAACGCGAAGAAGAAGATCACAAAAAACTGCTCAGCAAAGGGTTTCAGATCAAAGAGGATGTCGAATCGCTGTCAAAAGACGCAGCAAACAATCGGTTGCCGCGTTCGGCGGAAAAGCGATTGAAAGAGATCGAAAAATCCGCCCGCCACATTCGTTCGCAATTTGGCGGTTCGCAGGACGCCGAATTGGAATCGCCGCCGAAAACTCTGGATGATGCGCTGAAACAACTCAGCGAAACCACCGCGCAATTAAATGACCGGCTGGCGAAAACTTCGCGGCAGGTGATTTCGATCCAGGTGGTCGAAAGCTGCACAGACATCATTCAACTGGTCAAAACTCTTCGCGCTTTCATGAACTAATCAGAACAAACAACATTGAGACATTCTTTTTCGACAGGATTTACAGGCTCCTTAATTCCAACAAGGCCCCGGTCAGGTTTGAATCCTGTTCATTCTGAAAACAATCCTGGCAATCCTGTTTCAAGGTTTTTTGCTCTGAGTTAGACGATTTATGGAGGAAGTTATGACTTGCAGAGTCGTTCTCTTGTTGTTGCTGACTTTGGGATTGTCGCTGGCCACGACCAGCGCGCGTCAACAAGACCCGCCGCCCAAACAAGACCCGCCCAAAACCGAAAACCTGGAAACATTCAAGTTTGAAACCAATCTGGTGGTGTTGAACGTGACCATCACCGACGGCACTGATCGGTATGTCGCCGGTCTGAAGCAGGACGATTTCAAGATTTTCGAAGACAAAGCTCCGCAGAAGATCGTGGATTTCAACGCCAGCGAAAGCCCGTTCGCCGTGGCGATTTTGCTCGACACCAGTTTGAGCATGCAGAGCAAATTGACGCTGGCGCGCGCCGCCTGCGCCAAGTTTGTCGAAGGTTTGCGCGATGGAGACACTTTTGCCATTTACAGCTTCGGCGGGTTCAAGGTGAAACAGTTGCAGGATTTTACGGAAGTCCGCGATGTGCCGGATTCGGTCTGGGATTTGAAAGTGGACGGCGAAACTCCGCTGTACGACGCGATTACAAAATCTGCTGAAGCCTTGTCTCAACGCACCGAACGCCGTCGCGCGATTCTGGTCGTTTCAGACGGAGCCGATACCAAAAGCAAAGCGACGCTGGATCAAGCCCTGAGAAAAACGTTGGACGCGCAGGCTTCGATTTATGCCGTGGATTTGAGCGACGCTTCGGTTTTCAAATCTCAGCCGCGCGACAACGGCGCGGAAGTCATGAAAGGCATGGCAGCCAAAACCGGCGGCAAGTTTTTTGGGACGGCGGGCGGCAGCGAACTCCGCGATGCGTTTGTCAAAACCGTTGACGAATTGCGCCAGCAATACACGCTGACTTATGAATCCACCAACGAACGTTATGACGGCAAATGGCGTGTAGTCGAAGTCAAAGTCGCCAAACCGCTGGCCAACGTTCGCACTCGGCAGGGGTATTACGCCAAGAAACAGAAGGGATAAAAAGAAAGAGGGGCAATCTGAAAAATTGCCCCCGCTTCATTTCAGCAATGCTTTCTGACAAAAACGGCGGGACAATTTGGAAAATTGTCCCGCCGTTTTTATAAGCGAATGATTTTGCCGTCGGATCGTTCGTCGCGTAATTTGCGCGTGGTGTTGCGCGTATCCACCACCAGTTTGGCGTGTTCGACCAACCAGCCGTAATCAATGTTGCGGTGATCGGTGACGATGACAACGCAATCTGATTTGGTGACGACCTCCTGGCTGAGCGGAATGCCGCTCATTCGTGAACCGTTTCCTTCCAGATGAACCTCTGCCACATACGGATCGTGAAAACTGACTTCAGCGCCGAGTTCCTGCAATTTTTCGATGATGGCCAGCGCGGGACTTTCGCGCATGTCGTCAATGTCGCGTTTGTACGCTACGCCCATAATCAAAATGTTGGATCCGTTTGCCGGTTTGCGTTGGCTGTTCAACCCTTTGATAACCAAATCCACGACGTGTTCCGGCATGCGGGAATTGACTTCTTCGGCCAGCGAAATAAAGCGAGCTTCAAATCCGTGCATGCGCGCTTTCCACGACAAATAATGCGGGTCGAGCGGAATGCAATGACCGCCGATGCCCGGTCCGGGATAAAACGGCATAAAGCCGAACGGTTTGGTCGCCGCCGCTGCGATGACTTCCCAAGTGTCAATGTTCAGCGTGTGGCAAAGCTGAGCAAGTTCGTTGACCAGACCGATGTTTACGGCGCGAAACGTGTTTTCCAGCAGTTTGCAGGTTTCGGCCACGCGAGCCGAACTGACGGCATGCACGTGGTCAACGATTGCCGAATAAGCCGCCGCAGCAACTTCGGCGCTGATGGCCGTGACGCCGCCGACGACTTTGGTGATGTTTTTGGTGTTGTACTTTTCGTTGCCGGGATCAACTCGTTCAGGCGAAAAGGCCAGAAAGTAATCTTCGTCGAGTTTGTGTCCGGTTTCGTCGAACATGGGTTTCAGCACTTCGTCGGTCGTGCCGGGATAAGTCGTGGATTCCAGAATAATCAATTGCCCCGGTCGGAGCGTGGCCTGGATTTTTTCAGAAGCGGCCAGGATGTAAGAAACATCCGGGTCTTTGGTTTTTCGCAGAGGCGTGGGAACGCAAATGATGATGATGTCCTGATCTTTCAGTTCGGAAAAATCCGTTGTCGCGCGCAGTTTTTTCGCCGCGACGCATTCGGCAACATGAGCCGTAGGAACATCCGGGATGTACGATTCGCCGCGATTGAGCAGGTCGGCTTTTCGCGCGTCCACTTCAAAGCCGGTGGATTCAAATCCGCTTCCGGCAAATTCCACTACCAACGGCAATCCAACGTATCCAAGTCCTATGACTCCGACTCGCGCTGTGCGCGAAGCAATTTTTTCCAGTAGTTTATGTTTGTTACTCACCTGATTTTCCTTCTAAATAACTTAAAGTGCTGATGTTTACGGGGATGGAACGAGATGATTGTGTCTGAATGGGAATCGGCATTTTGGGGGGTTGATCCTGCCAAACGAATCAAACCGGCATCATGTTTTGGGTGTTTTCAGCAGTGTCAGTGCAGAAACCACAGGAGGTCGAAGCCTCTTTTTACAACGCCGGGCTGGTTTGGCTCAAGTTTTATTTTTAATTTTTCTGTCTCATTGACCGCAATTCGAATCGCGTGGTAGTTTGCCGCCGTTCCAGGACAGTTCTTTTCATGACTTTTTCAGGTGCTTGTTGCCGGTTGTGGCAACGAGAGAATAGGGAAGCGGGTGCAAATCCCGCGTGGTCACCGCCACTGTGAGGCCGATATTTTGCCGACGAGGCTTAAACGCCATTGCGCGTAATTCGCGTGAGAAGGTTGCCGTCGTCGCAGGCCAAGCCAGGAGACCTGCCTGAAAGATTTTCGACGGCTCTTCGGCTGAAAGAGCGCGGCGGCTGGTTTTCGCAGGCAGAAGTCTCCTTTTGGTTTTTTCGAGAACATTCAAGCCTCAGACGCGCGCTTTTACATCCGTTGCGTCTGAGGCTTTTTTGCGTTTTTGGAGTGCCGCCACTTGAGCGCAGCTTTGAGAAATTGCTTGGTAATGACGAATCGGATTCAACAACATCATCGCTGGCTGTTGGTTTTGCTGGCAGGTTTGTGGCTGACTGCCTGCGCTCAGTCGAAACCGGCTGGATTGATTCCGTCTGTACGAACTTTTACGGACGAGCTTGGCCGCGAAGTTCAGGTCGCTTTTCCGCCGAAACGCATCATTTCGCTGGCTCCGAGCGTCACCGAAACCTTGTTCGCGTTGGGGCTTGGCGACAAAGTCGCAGGCGTGACAGCCTATTGCGATTTTCCCGAAGCCGCCAAAGCGAAAGAGCAAGTCGGCGACACACTGAACCCCAATCCTGAGCGGCTGATTTCCCTGAAACCCGATCTGGTCATCATCACCACGGCCAGCCAGTTGGAAAAACTGGCTCGGCAATTGGGCGAATTGAACATCCCGGTTTACGTTACCAATCCGCGCAGCATCGGCGAAGTTCTCGCTTCGATTCATAAACTTGGTGAAGTGACCGGGGCGACGGTTGAGTCCCAAAAACTCATCGTGCAGATGCAAACGCGAATCGCCAACGTAGAGGTTCGCACCAAAGCCTTTCCAAAACCAAAAGTGTTGTACGTGCTGCAAACGGCTCCGCTGATTACCGCCGGGCGAAATACTTTCATCAACGATTTGATTCGGTTGGCCGGAGGCGAATCTGTCACCGCCAACGAAACGACGGATTATCCGCAACTGTCGCGCGAAACAGCGATTGCGCGCACGCCGCAAGTGATCGTCGCTCCGGCTTCGCACGGAACCGAACTGGTCAAAGAAGAGGATTTGCGCCGGGATTTTGCGGTGACTCCGGCGATCAAAACCAATCACATTGTTCGCGTGAACCCTGATTGGGTGGATCGCCCAGGCCCGCGCATCGTGGATGGTTTGGAACAATTGGCGAAAGGTTTGCACCCAAACAAATGAGCAAAAGCACTTCGGACAGGTTGGAGTTGGAAGGCGGACTTGCTGCGCTCGCGCCCGCTGGCGGGACGCCTGCGCTCCCGGCTGACCTGCTTCGCGCTTACCTGACCCGACGACGCGCGATGTTTGTTGTGTTGATGCTGGGCGTGGCTTTGCTTTTTTGTGCGATGTTCGCGTTGGCGGTTGGCAGTGAATATGTCGCAGCCTGGCAAATTCTGGCCGCGATGATGGCCAAGCTGACCGGAGCGGCTTCGAGCTTGTCGCTGGAACAGGATGTGATTGTGTTCAGTTTGCGATTGCCGCGCATCGGTCTGGCCATCGGAGTCGGTGCGGCGCTGGCAATGGCCGGAGCTTCGTTTCAAGCGTTGCTGCGTAATCCGCTGGCTGACCCTTACGTGCTTGGAGTTTCCGGCGGAGCCGCCGTCGGTTCGATTTTGGCAATTTTGTTGGCGGCAAATCTGGCGTTTGCTCAACCGGTGTTCAGTTTTGTGGGCGCGATGCTCGCTACTTTGATTGTCTTTTGGCTTGGTCGTCGAGACGACGATCCGGCGCGAATGGCGCTGGGCGGTGTAGTGCTTTCGACTTTTCTGGCTTCGATGATTGCATTGATGACTTCGGTCGCCACCAACGTCAAGCTGCGCCAAATCACGTTGTGGCTGTTGGGCGATCTTTCCAGCGGCAGTTACGAAGGTTTGATTTTTGTGTTGGCGGCAGTTGCCGTTTGTTTGATTGCGTTGATGACGCAATCGCGCGCCTTGAATTTGATGATGGTTGGCGAACGCGATGCTTTTGCTTTGGGAGTCGAAACCTCGCGCGTGCGTTGGGTGGTTCATCTGGCGGCTTCGCTGGTAACGGGCGCGGCGGTCGCAGCGGGCGGAGCGATTGGTTACGTCGGATTGGTCGTGCCGCACCTGGTTCGTCTGGCCGTCGGAGCCGACAACCGGTTGGTGATTCCTGCCAGCGCGTTGGCCGGTTCATTGTTGGTGCTGTTGGCCGACACTGCTGCGCGAACGGCGATTGCTCCGCGCGAATTGCCGACCGGAGCGATTACGGCGTTGGTCGGAGCGCCTGTGTTCATTTATTTGCTGCTGAGAAAAACGTTGGTAGTTCCGCCTTTAGGCGGCAGCTTTGGCAAGCAGGATATTGGCGAGTTGCCAGTCCACCCGCCTGAAGGCGGAACTACAAACGCGCTGGCCTTGAGAAGTGTTTGTTTCGGTTATCACCATCGCGCGGTGTTGAGCGGCGTGAGTTTGGAAGTTCGCGCCGGAGAAATTGTCGCGTTGCTGGGGCCGAACGGCACGGGCAAATCTACTTTGCTCGGAGTGGCTTATGGAGCCTTACAACCATCGGCGGGCGAAGTCCTGTTCGATGGCCAGCCGATCAACAAGTTTTCTCGCCGAGAACTCGCCGCTCGCATTGCCGTCGTCGCGCAATCCGGCGAAGTTCGCTTTCCGCTGACGGCTTTGGAGTACGTGCTGACCGGGCGATTCGCTTACTCCAATTCGATTGGGTTCGATTCGCCCGAAGATGTCGAACTGGCGATGCAAGCGTTGCGCGACACCGACGCAGCGCAATTCGCCAACCGGCTTTTCAACGAACTGTCCAGCGGCGAACGCCAGCGAGTAGTGTTGGCTCGCGCGTTGGCACAGCAACCACGGTTGTTGCTGCTGGACGAGCCGACGGCCAACGCGGACATCTCGCATCAGGTTTCGCTGCTTTCTCTGGTGCGAGGGTTGACGCGCGAACGCGAGCATTCAGGCGCTTTGGGCGCGTTGGTCGTCACGCATGAAATCAATCTGGCTGCGGATTTCGCCGACCGCGTGGCGTTGTTGAAAGAAGGCAAACTGTTGGCTTGCGGCGCGCCGACAGAAGTTATGACCGGGCAATCGCTCGGCGAATTGTTCGGAACTTCGTTGGTTGTGGACGCTCACCCGATCAGCGGCAAACCGCGCGTTTCGTGGACGATCTGAAGTGTCAGTAGCACGACCGTAAGGGAGTGCTTGAGCTTGAAATCCAAGCCCTTGCTTACGCGCAATGAGATTAAGGCAAGGGAATTGCTTGTGGCTTGGTGGGACAGGTTCGTAACCTGTCCCACTGCTTCAGCAGCACAAATTTCCTATGGGACAGGTTAAGAACCTGTCCCACCGCTTCTCTGCAAATTGCTTGCCTTAATCTCATTGTGCTTACGCGCGGGCTACTGACACAAAAGGCAAAACCAAAAGTAAGGAATCATCATGAAGTTCAAACTATCTGGAATTATCGCTTTGATCTGTCTGCTAGCGATCAGCGTTTTCGCGCAAGCTTCGCGCGGATCGTTGATCGGAAAAATTGTGGATTCGCGTGGCGCGGCGATTCGCGGAGCGCGCGTTGTGTTGTTTTTCAACGGCAAAATCGCTTTGCGCGAATCCACCAGCAACGAAGCAGGGGAGTTTGGGTTCGATTATCTGCTGCCGGGCGATTACACGCTCTCGGTCGAAGCCGATGGACTGACGCAACAAGGTGGCGCTCAACCGTTGAAAATCGTCGCCGGGCGGCAATTTCAGATTGCCGTTCCGCTGGTTGCCGCAGCGATTGAAGATTCGGTGATTGTTTCAGCCACGCGAACCGAATCGCGCTCCGGCGAAAGCCCTGCGAGCGCCTATGTTATTTCGGCGACGGATTTGGCGCGCGCTCAACGTGTGACTGTGTTTGATGCTTTGCGCTCTTCGCCCGGAGTGACTGTGATGCAAACTGCGCGACGCGGTGGCATCACTTCGTTGTTCGTGCGCGGCGGCGAATCGGATTACACCAAAGTTCTGATGGACGGCGTGCCGATCAATGATGCTGGCGGTTCGTTGGATTTTGCGGACTTCACTGCGGACAACGCCGCGCGCGTCGAACTGATTCGTGGAACGCAAAGCGCCGTTTATGGTTCGGATGCGATGGCTGGAGTACTGCAATTCATCACGCATCGCGGTTCGACGACAACGCCGGAATTGGAATTCACCGGCGAAGGCGGCAGTTTCGGATTCAATCGCCAGTTCGCGCGATTGTCTGGCGTGACTGGCCCGCTGGATTATTCGTACAGCTTCACGCATATCAGAACCAAAGGGCGTGACCGCAACGACGATTACCAGAACCGTATCGTCTCGGCGAATTTGGGTTACAGGCTGACGGCGCGGACGCAATTTCGTTTCACAGGGCGCAGCGAAAATTCCGGCGCAGGCGTTCCGGGCGCGACGGCGAAACTTTTTCCTGATCCTGACGAACGCGCTCGCCGCCGTCGCATAGTGACTTCGGCGCGGGCAGATACTCAAACGACCGCGCGCTGGCATCAGAGCCTGACCTTCGCCTTTGCCGAAAGCAATTACAGCAGCTTCGATCCGGCGGCGCAGGATTTGACCAAATCGAACACCCCGCCTGACACGGCGTTTGCGTTCAATGATTTTCGCTCGGCGTTCAACAATCACCAGCAACGTCGCGGGCTGCGTTATCAAACCGAATTGATTCTGCCGCGCAATCATCTGGTTTCCGCCGGATTGGATTACGAACACGAACGCGCTGTTTTTGACAGTGGTTTTGCAGGCGCGAACCGCGTGCCTTCCAGCCGGACGAATGTCGGAGCTTTTTTGCAGGATCAATTTGCGTGGTCGCCGCAGTTGCTGATTACTGCGGGGATTCGCATTGAAAACAATCGAGCCGAGGTTCCTTCGGCGTTGGCGACAGCTCTGGGGCAATTGGGTTCGGCCAGCGTCAGCGGCAATGTCGGTTTCGGAACCGAAGTGATGCCGAAGATCGCCGCAATTTATTTATTGCCGACCAGCGATCTGCAATCCGTCGTAGGAATGACGCGACTGAAAGCCAATTACGGGCAAGGCATCAAAGCTCCTTCGCTGGTCGAAGCTTTCAGCCCTTCCGCATTTTTTCTGGGCAATCCGTTGCTGAAACCCGAACGCGCTCGCGGTTATGACATAGGCGTCGAACAGTTTTTCTGGAAAGACCGTTACCGCTTCGAAGCGACATACTTTGAAAATCGCTTCCGCGACCAGATTGCCTTTGTCGGCGACGCTGCGACCTTCGGCGGGCCGATCAAACTGGCCGATGGCCGATTGACGCATTACGTCAACAACGACCGAACGATTTCGCGCGGGATGGAATTTGCCGTTTCGATGAGTCCGTACAAACGGCGACTGTTCATCGGCGGAACTTACACGCTGCTGAAAACCAAACTCGAATCCGCTGCAGATGTGATTGATTTTTCCAGCGGCAAACTGGTTCCGAACAGTGAAGTCGGGTTTTCGCTGCTGCGCCGCCCGCGCCATTCGGGAACTTTGAACGTGGCCTGGATTGGCGACCGGTTTGAAATCAACCTTGACGGTTTTTTCGTCGGTCGTCGCCGAGATGGCGACCCGGTCAGCTTTGCGCGATTCACAGCCAACGGCCAGCCGATTTTCAATGATGCATATCAGCGATTGGATTTGGCCGGAACCTATCGCTTCACCTCGCGGATGGCGATGTTTGCGCGCATCGAAAACCTGCTCAATCAGGATTACCAGGAAGTGCTGGGTTTCCCGGCGTACAAGCTGAATTTTTCCGTCGGGATGAAATTCAGAATCGGTGGAGGGAAATAGGGACAGAGAGATGGGGAGACAGAGGAACGAGGAGACGCTGCGAATGCGTCTCCTTTTTTTGTCGTACTACTTTCGGCTACAAAAAAAAGCCTGCCCGGTTTTGCCAGGCAGGCTTTGGTTTTATATGGAGTGCGGGGACTGGTCGCCGCTTTTCGTTCATTGTCGGAGTAAATCTGCTTTGGCAGCCATTACGCCAAACTCGAATGCAAAGCTGCGCCAGATCGCAGCACTCCAAATTTTAGAACTGATAGCGGAGCGCGAACTGCATTTCGCGGTTGCCGCCTTTGCCGGTGACTTTACCGAAGTTGATGTCACGCGGATTGGTACTCGCGCCATTCCAGTTTGAATGATTCAGCCAGTTGTAGGCTTCGGCACGGAACTGAATGCGATGACCTTCGGTGATGTGAAAGTCTTTCGACAAGGTCAGGTTGTGGTTTTGGAATCCGGGTTGATACAGGATTCCGCGCGAACGTTGCGTCGAGAAAGTTCCCGCAGTCGGTTCGGTGAACAAACACGATGACGGGTCTTTCGTTCCGCCAGTGGCAGTGTTGTTGGTCGGGTTACAAGTCTTTCCGGCCTGGCTGATGTTGAACCAGTAGTTCTGATCAGACGTGCCTTGCGAAAACTTCTTGTCGCCGCTGCGAACCGGGTCGCCATTGACGATCCACAATTGAGCGCCGCTGCCTGTACCGACACCCGCAAAATCGTCGCCTGTGCCGATGGTGGTCGGATTGCCGGTCTGGAATTGCGAAATGGCGCTGAGTGTCCAGCCGCCGAATAATTTGCCGGTCAGCTTCGATTTATCGCTGAAGAACGGCAGTTGATACACGGCGTTCAGCACCAGCACGTGGCGACGGTCGAAGGTTGACGGTCCCCACAGATTGCTGACATCGAAAGCGTTCGGAACCACGTCGCGTTGAGCCGATCCGTCATCCCACGATTTCGACAGTGTGTAAGCCACACCGAACAACAATCCTTTTTCAAAACGACGATTCGCGCTGGCTTGCAAGCCGTGATACATCGAATTGGCATCGTTGTTGGTCGAACGGATGATGCCGAATCCTTTGAATGGACGCAGGACGTCCACGTTGACGCCCGGATTGGCTTGAACCGTGCCGGGGCGGAGTTGGTTCAGGTTGCGTTCACGTTGCGCGTGCAAACCGCGACGACCGACGTAACCGACTTCGACCAAAGTGTTGGACGTGATTTGACGCTCGAACGTGGCGTTCCAGGTCCAGGCTTCAGGATTTTTGAAAATCGGGTCTTGCGTGGTAATCGCCAACGGGAAAGCGTTTCCGCCCGTTCCACCGGGACGATCAACCGATCCGCGAGTGATCGAAACCGTCGGTTGCAACGGAGGGTTGCCGCCCAGAAAGACCGAATCGCTGACACCCAAACGGGTCAGGAAGCGGCCAACGCCGGCGCGGAACACGTTTCTGTCGTTGAACGCATAAGCGAATCCAAAACGCGGTTGGAAAGTGTTACGGACGTGAATTTCTGAATACTCTTTCGATTTGCCGCGGAACAGGAAGTTGAAATCACCCGTCGCCGCAATCGGAATACGACCGGCGGCTGATTTCGTCCAACCGTCGCCCGGAATAATCAGCCCGTTGTAACGAGAACGTAAATCACCCGACGTGATGAAGCCGTTGGCCGGGTTCTGTGTCACAGCGATCGAAGGATCGTAGCTGGCTGGGTCAAACACAACCATGTTGCGCCACAAGCTGTAATACGGCTGGATGATCGAATGACGGACGCCGTATTCCAGGCGCAGTTTCGGAGTCGCTTTCCACGAATCCTGCATAAACCATTCAAACATGTGGCCGCGATACGGCGTGAACGAACGTTCGCCGATTTCGGCATAGGTTTCAAACAGGCCAAGCGCGACGTTGCCAATGGCGACGCCAGTGGCATTCGGAGTCGTATTCGAAAACACGAAACGGCCGTTCTGGTTGTTGGTTCCGCCCGGCGTGCCGGCGACGTTGATCTGGTCAAAGTCGTTTTGTCCGGCGCGTTCAAAATAACCGCCGAACTTAAAGGTATGGTTGCCGCGAATGTTCGTCCAGTTGTTGCTGACCTGATAAATCGGGCCGGTGGAACTGGCCGGATACGGGCCGCCGTCAATGCTGACGAACTGGTCAACACCATCAATGGTCGGCACTTTGTCGAAGATTTCCTTCGCCGGGAAGATATACGGATAGTTGATGCCGTATTGGCTGCGCTGGAATTTGTTGCCGCGTGTGTCAACGAAAATGAACACCTGGTCGCGGCTGCCCGCGATCAAGGTTTCACTGATCCAGGTTGGCGACAACGTCCATGTCCAGTTGATCGAAGAAGTTTGGTTGGGACGATCAATGATCTGCGGAGCGCGGTCGGTTCCGGCGCGGAACGCGCTGGTATCAATGAAATGGAACAGCGACATGCGGTATTTGATCGCGTGTTTTTCAGTCGGATAAAAATCAACCGAAAGCGTGTCTTTGCGCTGGTCGGTTTCAGTCGGACGATCCTGGAAGAAATTCTGACCAGTCGAAGTGAAAAAGCCCGGAATCGGATCGGGTTGCGCTTTCAAGAAACCCAGACCGTTCGGACTCAGCCGATTGGCCGGAATCTTGTTCAAAATACCGCCGTCTTTGAAGCAAGCGGTTTGATCTGTCGCGTTGCAGGCGCCGGCGACAAGCGGGTCTTTGATAAAACGCACCACGCGCAATGGATTGTTCGGATCGGCCAATTCGCTAAAATCGCCGGTTCTCATTTTCTGCGTAGCCACGCGAATCGTTGTGTTGGCCGTCTGGCGACGACGAACCCATTCCTGGCCCCACAACCAAAACAATTTATTGCTGTCTTTGTTCAATGAGGTGCCGGGAATAATCACAGGGCCGCTCAGACTGTATCCGAATTGGTTATAACGGAACGGGTTCGGACGGCAGTGGTTGGCTTTTTCAAAACGTTCGTCTTCGCATGGTTGATTGGCCGGAGTGTTGCGGTTGCGGCTCCAATCGTTGGCGTTGAATACGGCGTTACGCAGGTAATCATAAAACACGCCGTGGAAATCTTTGGTTCCGCTCTTGGTGACGATGCGAATCTGGCCGCCTGCGGAGCGTCCGTACTCGGCGTTGTAATTCGCCGCCAGAACCTGCACTTCCTGAGTCGCTTCAACGTCGGCGGTTCCGATGGATGTTCCGTTGGAACGGGTACGAACGCCGACCGCGCCGTCAAAAGTCAGCAGGAAATCCTGTGTGCGTCCGCCGTTGATGTTCAAACCGGCGGTTCCCAAACCGAAGTTGTTGCCACCCAAAGCGCCGCCCTGAACACCGGGGCGAACCTGAGCCAGAAACAGCGGGTTGCGTCCATTGAGCTGCAGGTATTCGACCTGTTTGGTTTCCACCAAACGACCGACAGTCGCGGTTTCTGATTGCACCTGAGCGACTGAAGCTGTGACCGTTACTGTTTCGGTCAATTGTCCCGGTTGCAGCGCCGTGTCAAGCGTCGCGGGCAGGTTCGGAGCCAGAGCACGTCCAGTTTCCTTGAATGCTTTGAACCCGTTGGCTTCGATGGTGATGGTGTAATTACCTGGCGGCAGGTTGGTAATCACGTAATAGCCTTCGCCGTTGGTGGTGGCGTTGCGTTCAAACGCTCGGGTTTCGTTTTTGATATTGATCTTGGCTCCGGCGACTGCCGCGCCTGCCTGATCTTTGACATAGCCCGTGATCGAGGCGTTGTCAGATTGAGCAAAAGCCGTCAGCGAGAGCGCCAGCCACAATGTGGCGACCACACACGCAACCAGACTCTTACCAATCAGGTTTTTGTTGTTGTCTCTCATAATGATTCTTCCTTTTTTGTTGCTTAGAAGGGGGCGACAGGCGCTCGCAAACGCCAACCGCTGTTCAATTCTCGATTGCCTGAGCGGACAAACAATCGCGTATCGTAAAACTGCATTGGCCGGCGTTGGCCTGCCAACGAAGTTTTTAGTTAGTTTTGAGAACCGGATTAAATTGAAGGTGTTTTTTCGTCCCAGCAAGGAACTATGCGAGTGCCGACTGAGTTGTCTTTACGATAACTTGGTGAAGACCGTCATTTTTGACTCGATTGTTCTCGTCGGCTGGACGGGATTATCCGAATGGACTTACCAAGTGTCAAGCTTGGAATAGTCAGGCCAAGCGGCTATGGAGTATGATTCACACTCATTTAAGGCGTGATCGTCAAACACTTTACAAACAATCACAAAAAACGGAGCAAAACTTATGGGCGACACAAAATCCCGGCGCGATTTCCTGAAACAGGCTGGCGCTGGCACGGCAGCAATCACGGCGCTTTCATTTGGTCGAATTTTGGGAGCCAACGACCGCATCAATGTCGGTTTTGTCGGTTGCGGCGGTCGAATGAACACGCATATTGATTACGTCGTTCGCCGAGCCAAAGACAAAGGCGATGTTCAGGCCGTTGCCGTCAACGACATTTACGACAAACGAAAACAGCTTGCCCGCCAGCGCGCCGGAGTGGAGGACAAAAGCGTCCATCACGACTTCCGCGAACTCTGCGCGCGTAAAGATATTGACGTTGTGGTGATTGCTTCGCCGGATCATTGGCATCACGCTCACGCGATGGCTGCGCTCAGAGCAGGCAAAGACGTTTACCTGGAAAAACCGTTCACTTACACGATTGACGAAGCACGCGAAATTGCCGAGTTCGTCAAAGCGAATAAAAGAATCCTGCAAGTCGGTAGCCAATACACGTCCTTCGATCATTTCCACAAAGCGCAAAAAGCGATCAAGGACGGTTTGATCGGTCAGGTCGTTTGGGCGACCGCCGGTTACGGACGCAACGCCAACAAAGAAGGCGGCGAATGGAATTACAAGATTGACCCGGAAGCAGGCGAAAAGAACATTGATTGGAAAGCTTTTCTGGGCAACGCGCCCAAGCGAGCCTTCAGCCAGGAACGTTATTTCCGCTGGCGCAAGTATTGGGATTATTCCGGCGGAATTGCGACTGACCTTTTCTATCACGCGCTGGCTCCGTACGTGATGATTACTGGGCAACAGTTCCCGGAACGAGTGACGGCTTCGGGCGGTATTTACGTCCAGAAAGACCGCGAAGTCCCCGACACCTTGCTGATGAACGTTGATTACGCAACTTTCACCGTGAACCTGTCTTGTTCCGTCGCCAGCGGAGCTTCGCCGTTGCTGGCCGTCAACGGAACCGAAGGCCGAATCATCGTTGCTCAGAAAGGCGAAGACTTCAGCCACAAGACCATCGAAATTGTCCCCGACAACGAATACCGAAAAGAATTCAAAGCCAAAACCGGCGAAGACAAACTGCTGATCGAATGCCAGCCGAACTTGCGCGGCATGCATTTGCACATGGACAATTTTGTGGATTGCGTTCGCAGTCGCAAAGACCCGAATCTGAACGCCGAACTTGGCTACAAAGTGATGGCGGCGATTCGCATGGGAGTTGACGCTTATCGGCAACAAACCACGATCAAATGGGACGCTCGGCGCGAACGCGCGATGGCGAAAGCCTGAAATTCAAAGGAGTCAACGTTATGGTTGCAACACAATTGATATTGGCGGCTCCGCCACCGGAATTAGTTTCAAACTATGTCCGACTGCAACAGGTCAGTTGGGAAACATACGAAAGCTTGCTGGCTGATTACGACGATCAAGCTGGGCCGCGCTTCGCTTATGACAATGGAATTTTGGAGATCAAAATGTTGTCTCTCAGCCATGAAGAATTCAATCGCACCCTGGCGCTACTGGTTGAAATTCTTACCGAAGAATTAGACATGGATTTGCGCCGTCTGGGATCAACCACTTTTTTGCGTAAGGATTTGTTGAAGGGCGTTGAGCCGGACTCCTGTTTTTACATTCAGAACTCCGATGAAGTCAGAGGCAAAAACAAGGTTGATTTGCTTAACGACCCGCCGCCGGATTTGGTTATTGAAGTGGATGTGACTAGTGGTTCGTTGAATAAATTTCCTATCTTTGCAGCGTTGCGAATTCCTGAAATCTGGCGTTACAAGAACGGTCAAGTGACGATTTACAAGCTTGAAGGCGAGGATTACTGGGAAGTTGAGAGGAGCCTGGCGTTGCCAATTTTGACCGATGAAATTGCCACACAGTTTTTATCTGAAAGCGGCGAAATGAAAAGTTCTGTCTGGGCGCGTCACGTTCGCCAATGGGTGCGCGAACAACTGGATGCTCAACAACAGCCGCAAGGCTAACGATGGAGAAATGAATGGCTGAATCAATAGAGCGTCAGATAGAGCAGACGTTCCCCTGTTATTACGATCTTTACGTTCCTGAAAGTGATGCGCCGAAACCATTGTTGAAGCCATTGTTGATTGCGATGCACGGTTATGGCGGAGACAAACGTTCGATGATGAAGCTGGCTCGGCGCATCAACGACAAAGATTTTGTCATCGCCGCGCTGCAAGGCCCGCATCAACATCTGGTCATGCCGACCAAAGAATCGCCCAAGCTGGGTTATGGCTTCGGATGGCTCAGCAATTTCAAGCCTGAAGAATCCGTTGCGCTGCATCATCGCTTGGTCAATCAGATCATTGATGAGCTTGGCGCTTCTGGGCAGGCCGACACCAGCCGGGTTTTCCTGATGGGATTTTCTCAGGCTTGCGGGGTGAGTTTTCGTTATGCCTTCACGCACGCCGACCGAGTGCAAGGTGTCGTAGCCATTTGCGGAGGCATTCCCGGCGATTGGAACGAGAGCGAAGGCAAATACGCCAGCGGCAAAATTGATGTGCTGTTCATCGCCGCCGAACGCGACGAGTTTTACACGCCGGATCAAATGCGCGAACGCGCTGAAGCTCTGAAAAGCCGCGCGCGTTCAGTCGAGCTTAGACTTTTCGACGCCAAACACGAAGTTCCGCGCGATTCGTATTCGGTGATTGATGAATGGCTGAAAGATCAACTCAACAAATGAACTTATGACAATGACAACTCTTGAGACTCAGATCGAAAAACTCTTTGCCACGCCTGCTTCGGATTTGACCGGAGATTTACGCCAGCAGGCTTTGGGCGCTTTTCACGTATTCAAAACCGCTTTGAACGCCGGAGAAATCCGCGCTGCCAGTCGCTCTGCCGACGGAAACTGGCAAGTTCATCAATGGGTCAAACGCGGCATCCTGCTCGGCTTCAGGCTTGGCGCGATGGTGGATTATTCGATTGACGAAAACTTTCGATACTTCGACAAAGAAACTTATCCGACGAAACGGCTGACGCTCAGCGACGGAGTTCGCGTGGTTCCCGGAGGCACGACCGTCCGCGAAGGCGCGTTTCTGGCTTCGGGCGTGACGATCATGCCTCCGGCTTACATCAACGTCGGAGCTTACGTTGACGAAGGCACGATGGTGGATTCGCACGCTCTGGTCGGCAGTTGCGCGCAAGTCGGCAAGCGATGTCACATCAGCGCGGCGGCACAGATTGGCGGAGTGCTGGAACCCGTCGGCGCGTTGCCGGTCATCATCGAAGATGATGTGCTGGTCGGCGGAAACTGCGGCGTTTACGAAGGAACCATCGTTCGTGAAAAAGCGATTCTGGGTTCGGGCGTGATTCTGAACGGTTCGACGCCGATCTTCGACGCGGTTAAAGGCGAAATCTATCGCCGCGAAGGCGACCGTCCGCTGGAAGTTCCCGCCGGAGCCGTCGTCGTTCCCGGCGCGCGCGCGATTACGGTTGGAGCGGCGAAAGATTGGGGTTTGTCGGTTTACGCTCCGATCATCATCAAATACCGCGACGACAAAACCGAAGCTTCGGTCAAGCTGGAAGATTTTCTGCGATAAATTTTGGAGTGCGGCGGCTCGACGCCGCTTTTGCTTTCGATGCCCAGCGAATTCGATTTCATCAAAGCCATTCAACGAAAAGCCGCCGCGCAATCGGCGGCTGATCTTGTTTTGGGTATCGGAGACGACGCCGCCATCTGGCGTGAACAATCTGGCCGCGAATCGCTCATCACAGTTGACCTGTTGGTCGAAGACGTAGATTTCAAGCTGGAATACGCTCCGCCGCGCTGGTTGGGTTACAAGGCGTTGGCCGTCAGCTTGAGCGATATTGCGGCGATGGGCGCCGCGCCAAAGTTTTCTTTGCTGACGCTTTCGATTCCGCGTTGGATTGCGGATTGCGGATTGCGGATTGCGGATTGGGAGCAGTTTTTTGAAGGATATTTTGAGCTTGCCGCCAAGCACAGAGTGGCTTTGATTGGCGGAGACATTTCGTCTTCGCCGGACAAACTGGCGATTGATTCGATTGTCATTGGACAGTGCCAGGCTGGAAAAGCCGTTCGACGCGATGGCGCAAAAGTTGGCGACGCGATTTATGTCACTGGTTCGATTGGAGCTTCGGCGGCAGGATTGAAGCTGTTGCTTGGCGGCGAGCGAGTTGAGGAAAACGTTCGTAGTTCCGCCTTCAGGCGGCTGAAGCCGCAACCGCCTGAAGGCGGAACTACGAACGCGATTGAATCGGCGATTCGCGCTCATTTGAAACCGGAGCCGCGCGTTAAGTTCGGACGGCAACTTGGCGAACTTGGATTGGCCAATTCGATGATTGATGTCAGCGACGGACTGGCTCAAGACCTCGCGCACATTTGCGAAGCCAGCAACGTCGGCGCGGTGATTGAATTTGACGCTGTGCCGATTGCCGAAGAAGTCAGTTTGGTAACGGAGAATGCCGACGAAGCTTTTGAATTTGCTGTCAGCGGCGGCGAAGACTTTGAGCTGTTGTTCACCGCCGATCGAAGCAACGAAACCGAGTTGATGGCATTGGCTGACGATTGCCAGTTGCGGCTGACACGAATTGGCGAAGTGCTCGAACGCTCCTTGCCGGTTGCGGTACTGACTCGGCGCAATGGCGAAACGACGCCTCTGTTAGTTCGAGGCTACGATCATTTCGGAATTTGACCAGCCGCGCGCGCGTGGCCTACTCTCTCGGTTCATCAAACTTGGACGGAGAAAACCAACCACACAATGCAACAAGGTGAATACCTGCAAAAAATTCTGCTGCGCCGCATGGGCGAAGCAATCCGCGATTTCGGAATGATCGTCAACGGCGACAAAATTATGGTCTGCCTGAGCGGCGGCAAAGACAGTTATTCACTGTTGAATTTGCTGCTGGAATTGCAGCGCCGAGCGCCGGTCGAATTTGAACTGCTGGCGGTCAATCTGGATCAGAAACAACCGAACTTTCCAGCGCACGTTTTGCCGGAATATCTGGAAGGGCTTGGCGTCAAATATCGCATCGTTGAACGCGACACTTACTCAATCGTCAAACGACTGGTTCCCGAAGGCAAAACCTATTGCTCAGTTTGTTCGCGGTTGCGGCGAGGCATTTTGTACGACGTGGCTGTTGAAGAAGGCTGCACCAAAATCGCGCTTGGTCATCACGCCGACGACATTCTGCAAACCTTTCTGCTGAACTTTCTGTTCATCGGCACTATGAAAGCCATGCCGCCGATTTTGCGCTCGGACGATGGACGCAACACTGTGATTCGTCCGATGGCTTACATTTGGGAAAAGGATTTGACGGAGTTCGCGGCGACACAAAACTTCCCAATCATTCCGTGCGATCTGTGCGGTTCGCAGGAAAATCTGAAGCGCAAACGCATGAAGCGGTTGATTGACGATTTGCAGCAGGAAATTCCCAAAGTCCGCAAATCCATGCTGACGGCGTTGGGCAACGTGGTGAACACGCATTTGATGGATCCGAACCTGTTCGACTTCAAATCCTTGTCGGCTGGCGTGGGCAACATCGCGGATGAACTCGATGCCGCCGTCGGAGTTCACGGCGACGCCGGAGAAGAACTGGCAACGCCCGCGCTGGTTTCGTTGACGCGATAATTTTCCCGCCGAAGATTCCGATAGCGAAACGCCGCCATTCTGTTGTCGTCAATGGAAGGATTCTCAAACTCAGCAAGCAATGCGTTCGGCGGGTAATGTCTTTACAGCGGTTGGCGACCGGAAAAACCTGTGTCTGTGTCGTGCCACCATTCGATGGTTTCTTCGCCTTTCATCCAGCACAGGTACACAACGCGGCCATCGCGCTTATGCGGGAAATCGCACAGCCCTTTGTCGAAATCTTTGATTTCAACGCCCATTTCCAAAATTTCCTGAACTCCGGCAATAAAAGAAGTCAGAGCTTTGACGTATTCGCCTGCATGTCGGATTCCGCCGCCGCCGGTTTGTCGGCTGGCCAGCCGTGCTTCGGGCGCAAGTCGCCGCATCGCATTGCGTGCGCGGTCAATCTTTCGCCAAAGCTGTTTGATTTCAGGCAGCAAGGCGTCAGCCTCTTCAAGCGTAAAAAATCTCATTGCGTTCCGATGTGTTTGGTTGGGATTTTCAGGCGGCAATTAGAGCAATCGGAATTTGGAAAAGCAACCGAGCGAGTTTCAGCTTTTCAGCCTTAAGTTTCCGCGCGTTGACCGTCCATCGCCGGACGCTTAGAATCGCCACGCTTTGCAATCATCGCGCGACGCTTCGCGCATCCCAAAAACAAGAGGTCAAAATGAAAAACAACGAGAGCCGAAATCCGCAATCGGGCTTGTCGCGTCGCCAGTTGTTGCTGAGCGCGGCCAGAACCGGAGCGGCCATCACACTAAGCCAGTTTTTGCCGAATGAATTTACCGAAGCCTTTGCCCAAAACGTCGTTAAAGGCAAAGAGAAGTTGATTGTTCGCAGTCTGCGCCCGGAAGATTTGGAAACTCCGGTCGGATTGCTGAACACCTGGATCACCCCAAACGATCTGTTTTACGTTCGCCACCACACTTACGCCGCCAAGGTTAACGCCAGCGAATGGAAATTGGTCGTGGATGGCGAAGTCGGTACGCCGCTGTCGCTGTCGCTGGACGACCTGAAGAAAATGCCGAAGGCTTCAGTCACTGTCACGCTGGAATGTGCTGGCAATGGCCGGGCGTTTTTCGATCCGCCAATGCCGGGCATTCAATGGGAAAAAGGCGCAGTCGGCACAGCCAAATTCAGCGGAGTTCGTCTGGCCGACGTGCTGAAAAAAGCCGGAATTAAACCCACAGGCAAATACGTCGCGCTGAACGGTGCGGACAAACCCGTCGGCAAACAGCCGGATTTCATTCGCAACCTGCCGCTGGCCAAAGCAATTCATCCCGATACCATTCTGGCTTATGAAATGAACGGCGAACCGTTGCCCCAAATTCACGGATTTCCGTTACGCGCCATTGCGCCGGGTTGGGAGGGAGCTTATGCCGTCAAATGGCTGGCTCACGTGCAGGTGATTGATAAAGAACACGAAGGATTTTTCGTCAAAACTGCTTACCGCTATCCGAAAACACAAGTTGCTCCCGGAGCCGCCGTGCCGCCCGAAAACATGGAGCCGCTGACCGGCTTGGTCGTCAAATCGTTCATCAATGCTCCGGCAGAAGGCACGAATTTCAAACCGGGAAAAATCAAACTCTCTGGTTTTGCGTGGGCGGGCGAATCGTTCATCACCAAAGTCGAAGTTTCCAAAGACAACGGCGCTTCTTGGGTCTTGGCCAAACTCGGCAAAGAACGCGAACGGTATGCCTGGCAATCGTTCGAATACGAATTCACGATCACCAAACCGGGTTCGTATTTGTTGATGGCTCGCGCGACGGATGACAAAGGCAACGTTCAGCCGGTTTCGCCGCACTGGAATCCGTCCGGGTATTTGTGGAACGTGATTGATAAAGTGAGGGTCAATGTCCAAGCCTAATTCAAACTTCATCAAGCTGGCGCTGGTGGCGGCAATTGTCGCCATCGGCGTTTCATTGAACTGGCAATCGTCGTTTGCCGCTTCATTTATCATGCAGGATTTGCCGCCGGGCAAAGGCGTCGAACTGGCCAACGCCAAATGCGTCACCTGCCACGAAGCCGATTTGATTATGGCTCAGCGGTTGTCGAAACAGGGCTGGACGCGCGAAGTCGAAAAGATGATTCGCTGGGGCGCTTCGGTGAATGATGCCGAAAAAGCAGTTCTGGTGGATTACTTTTCCGAACATTTCGCTCCGCGCAAAGCGGCTCCGGCGGTTGCAAGCACGAGCGCAGATCGCGGCAAACTGACTTTTGAAAACAAATGCCTGACCTGCCACGAAGTTGACCTGATCGAACAACAACGATTGGGCAAACCCGGCTGGACGCGCGAAGTCGAAAAAATGGTTCGCTGGGGCGCAACCGTCACCGATGCCGAAAAAGAACCGTTGGTCGAGTATCTGTTGAAAAATTACGGCCCGCGTCCGCTGATGTCGAAAAAATAACGCCCTGCATTGTGACTTGGCTTCCGCCACTCTTTTTACGAAAACCGTGTGGGCGTTGTATTCGGATAGAGTACAACGCCTTAGCTGAGTCAGTGCCGCGGCTGGCAAGAAGCGAGTCTTCCGGCGCTATTGGACTGCAAATGTGGGACAATTTTCCAAATTGTCCCACGCCCCCAAGTGAAAACCGATCTAGTGGCGAATTGCGAAAACTTGCTTACCGCCAGTCGCGGCACCGACTCGTTGACTCTTTTGGTCAATGAGAAATGAAAAGTTTGATTCCACAACTCGCCTTCGCTTGTTTTCTGGTCGCTGTCGCCTTTGCCCAAGACCCGACGAAAGTCGCGCCAGCCGCTTACAAAACCGAATTTGAAAACGAATACGTCCGCGTTCAACGGGTGCATTACGCTCCGCGCGTCAAACTGCCTGAACACGATCACGCGCTGTACGGAACGGCGTATGTCTACCTGAACGACGCTGGGCCTGTGGTTTTTCGACACGTTGGATTGGCTTATGGAGCGGTCACTCGCCCGGCGGTCAAAGCCGGCAGCTTCAGGTTGTACAAAGCCGTTAAGGAAACTCACGCCGTCGAAAACATGAGCGACACGGCCAGCGATTTCCTGCGCGTTGAGCTCAAAACCGAACCGGCCAAAGATCAGAACACGCTGCGCGGCAAATACTTCCGCGAAGATTACCCGCCGGGCGAAAATTTCCAGAAAGTTCAGTTTGAAAACGATCAAGTTCGCATCACGCGACTGGTTTGTGCGGCTGGCAAAAGTTGCCTGGAAGTCGCCAAAGCCAGCGAACCGATTTTGTTCGTCGTGCTCGGCAAGGCGCAATTCAAAATAGGGAAGGGAACTATTGAATTGCTGCCCGGACAAACGCATTGGATCCCCGCTGGCAAAAGCGCCGCCGGAAACAACGTCGGCAAAACGGCGGCGGAATTGTTGCGCTTCGATTTCAAAACTCAGCCGATGAAAAAGGTTGAAGCCGAAAAGCACGAACACAAACACGAAGAAAACTCCGCCAAAGCAAAAGCCAACGCCGAAGCTTCAGAACATTTGAAACGCGGAGTCGCGCTTGACCGCGAAGGCAAACTGGCTGAATCCATCGCCGCGCACGAATTGGCCGTAAAGGTTGACTCAGGTTTGTCGCAGGCTCACATCAATTTGATTTCGCTTTATGGCCGCGCCGGGCAATTTGAAAAGGCTCAGCAATCGTTTCGCCGCGCCGCCGACATCAACCCGGACATTCCCGAATTGCATTACAACTTCGGAGTCTTGCTGGCCGGGCAGGATCGTTTCAACGAAGCAGTCGCAGAGTTTCAAACCTGTTTGCGGCTGAACCCACATTACGCCGAAGCGCATTTCAATTACGGCGTCATCATCGAAGGTGAAGGCAAACTGGACGCCGCCGCCGCGCATTTCCGCAAAGCCATCGAAAACAAAACGGGTTACGCCGACGCGCGCTTTCATCTGGGCAGAATCCTGGTCAATCAGGACAAGTTCAGCGAAGCGATTGAGCAATTTCAAAAATCGTTGACGCCGGAAAACGAAACCACGCCGCGCAATTTATATGCGCTGGGCGCGACTTATCTGCGCGCGGGCGACAAAACCAAAGCCATTCAAACTTTGCGCGAAGCATTGAAGTCGGCGAAAGCGCGAAATCAAAATGAATTGGTAAATGCTCTTGAGCGCGACCTGAAATCACTGGAGCAAAATAAATGAATGGCCATGACGTTCGTAGTTCCGCCTTCAGGCGGTTGCGGCTCGGAACGAGCCATACTGTAGGCGGCTTTCAGCCGCGCTGCCGCCTGAAGGCGGAATTACGAACGCTCGATCCGAAAACTTTGGAGCAGGACAAATGAAAACCCAAATCGTCACGCTGCTATCTCTCTCCATCGCATTTCTTCTATTTGGCCTGTGGCATACACAATCTGCCAATAACTCGACTGTCGAATGGCCGATGTACGGTGGCAATGCGGAAAACACGCACTTTTCGCCGTTGCGGCAAATCAATCGCGGCAACGTCAGCAAGCTTCAAGTCGCGTGGACTTACGACACTCAGGATTCGTTTGACGGTTCGGAGTTGCAGTGCAACCCGATCATAGTTGGCGACACGCTGTACGCGACTTCGCCGAAGCTGCGCGTGTTTGCTCTGGATGCGACTACCGGAAAAGAAAAGTGGAGTTTCGACCCGAACGAAGGCCAACGCCCTCAAGGCGCTCAACGAAATCGAGGCGTGACGTATTGGGCGGGCGATGGACAGCCGCGCATTTACTTCGCTTTCCGAAATTCGCTGTATGCGCTGGACGCGAAAACCGGTCAGCCGGTCAACGGTTTTGGCAACGCCGGAAAGGTGGATTTGCGCGATGGGCTTGGACGACCGGACGCCGAACGTTTGACCGTTGGCATTACTACGCCGGGCGTGATTTACAAAGACTTGTTGATCGTCGGCAGCATAGTCAGCGAAAGCCTTCCCGCCGCTCCGGGACACATTCGTGCGTATGAATTGCGAACCGGCAAATTGCGCTGGGTCTTTCACACCATTCCGCATCCGGGCGAATACGGTTACGACACCTGGCCGAAAGACGCCTGGCATTACAGCGGGGGCACGAATGCTTGGGCAGGTTTGGCGCTGGATGAAAAACGCGGGCTGGTTTTCGCGCCGACGGGTTCGGCGACTTATGACTTTTACGGAGCCAATCGGCACGGGGACAATCTGTTTTCCAACACGCTGCTGTGCCTGGACGCCGCGACCGGCCAACGCAAATGGCATTTCCAAACCATTCGCCACGATTTGTGGGACAGGGATTTGCCTATGGCTCCGGCGTTGGTGACGCTGCGAAAAGATGGCCGCACGATTGATGCCGTAGCTCAAACCACGAAATCCGGCCACATCTTTATTTTCGAGCGCGAAACCGGAAAGCCTGTTTTCCCGATTGAATACCGCAAAGTTTCGACCGTTGGCCTGGACGGCGAAAAACCTGCCGACACTCAGCCGTTGCCGCTGCTGCCTGCGCCAATCAGCCGACAAATGATGACCGAAGCAATGGTCACGAATCGCACGCCGGAAGTTCACAAAGACGCGCTGGAACGATTCCGAAAACTTCGCAGCGTTGGCCAGTTCGATCCGCCGGGTTTGCAAGGTTCAATTGTTTTGCCGGGATTTGACGGCGGGCCGGGCTGGGGCGGCGGGGCTTTTGATGCTTCAAGTGGGTTGTTCATCATCAATTCCAACGAAGTGCCGTGCATTTTGAAAATGGTTGAACGTCCGAAATCGAAAGCTCAAGAAACGGCGCGCAGTTTGTTCGCGCGCGATTGCGCCAGTTGTCACGGCAAAGATTGGCAAGGCAGCCCGCCGCAATTCCCTGCGTTGATCGGCTTGGAAAGCAAATACAAGGAAACCGATTTGCACTTGATCGTTCGCAACGGAATTGGCCGCATGCCTGGTTTTGCGTCGCTGGGCGACGAAGGCATCAAAGCTGTGACTAAACTCTTGCTGACTGGCGAAGATGCCAAAGTCCCCGTCGGACAGGGTGGTTCAGCGATTGATCTGAAATATACGATTGCGGGTTACACGCGATTTTTCGACAAAGAGGGTTATCCGGCGATCACTCCGCCGTGGGGAACGCTGAACGCCGTTGACCTGAACAATGGCAAAATCGTCTGGCAGGTTCCGCTGGGCGAACATCCCGAACTGGCGGCCAAAGGGATCAAAGACACAGGCAGTTGGAATTACGGCGGCCCGATTTTGACGGCTGGCGGATTGGTCTTTATCGGCGCGACGAATTACGACAAAAAGTTTCGCGCCTTCGACGTCAAAACCGGCAAGTTGTTGTGGGAATCATTGCTGCCAGCTTCTGGCAACGCTACGCCTGCGACGTATGAAGTCGGCGGTCGGCAATTTGTCGTCATCGCCGCTGGCGGAGGAAAACGTGGCGGAGAATCCGGCGGCAAATATGTGGCATTTGCATTACCGAAATGACGCTTTGCACGCATCAGAACCCGAAACCCGGAACCACTCACCTGAAATCTGACAATCAGGAATCCAACCGCGTAGAAGGGAGTTTTAGAGAAGTCAGGTTTCAGTAGGAAGTGTGGGTAAATTGGCGGCCAAAATTTCCGAAACACCAAATTACGTAAGAGCGAAGGAACAGCAATGCGTTGGGTAATAGTTTCAGGCAAATTCGTTGTGCTGATGTTGGCGCTGAGCGTGTCGGTGTTGGCTCAGACCTTGCCTGAATTGCCGTCAGTTTCTGTCGAAAGCTTCGGCGCAGAAGTCCGCGACCAAATCCGTAAAGCCATTGCTGAAGCTCAAACCAAACCGCGCGATGCCGAAGCCAACGGGCGATTGGGAATGGCGCTGCAAACTTACGAACAGTATGAACCGGCGACGGCGTGTTACCTGCGCGCTCGGATGTTGGCTCCGACGGAATTTCGCTGGGCGTATTACCTGGCCGTGGCGCAGGCTGCGGCGGGCAAACATTCCGAAGCTGCGTTGACGTTCAAAGAATCCATTCGATTGAAACCGGATTACCTGCCCGCGCAGTTGCGATTGGCCGATGCGCTGTTGGCCGCCGGGCAATCCGCCGAAGCCGCGAAGCTTTATGAATTGGCGAGCGGGTTCGCTCAGGCAAGTTACGGTTTGGGCAGGATCAAATCCGCCGCGGGCGATCACTCCGCCGCTGCTGAGCATTTCAAAAAAGCCATTGAACAATTTCCAAACTATGGCGCGGCGCAATATGCGCTGGGAATGGCGCTCAGGAATTTAGGGCAAACTGCCAAAGCCCAAGAACACCTGGCGTTATCGCAACAGTTCAAAGATTCGCGGCCTGCGATCAATGATCCTTTGCTGACAGCGATTGCCGAATTGAACTCCGCCGGTTCGGAGTTGTTGAAACGCGGTGTGATGTTTGAATCGGCGGGAAAGCTGGCTGAAGCCATTGCCGATCACGAACGCGCCATCGAATCGAATCCGCAGTTGATTCAGGCACATATCAATTTGATTTCGCTTTACGCCCGCGTTGGGCAATTCGACAAAGCCGAAAAACGATACCAATCGGCCAACGCCATCAATCCGAACATGGCCGACAGCCATTACAACTTCGGCGTGATGTTGACGATGCAGAACCGCCCACAGGAAGCAGCAAATGCGTTTGAACGATGTTTGCAAATTGATTCATTCAACGCCGAAGCGCATTTCAATTTTGGGGTCATCATTGAACGCGAATCCCGGTTGGACGAAGCCGCCGCGCATTACCGCAGAGCGATCAACAACAAACCCGGCCATCGGATGGCGCATTTTCACTTGGGGCGGATTCTGGTCAATCAGGATAAACTGGCAGAAGCCATCGCAGAGTTTCAGAAAACCTTGACGCCTGAAGACGAACAAACACCGCTGTTCACTTACGCCCTGGGCGCGACGTATGCTCGTGCGGGCGATCAAGCAAAGGCGATTCAGCTTTTGCGGCAAGCTTTGAAAAGTGCGACCGCAATGAAACAGACCCAACTGGTCACTAGCATTGAGCGCGATTTGCGAAGTCTGGAAAAAGCGAACTGAAAGCCGATAGAATGGCCACGCTTTCAAACATCACGTCTTATCAAAATCGTTATGAAATTTTTCAACACAGCCGGGCCGTGCAAGCCGGAGCGAAATTACATGATTCCCGCCACTCGTCGGCTGGCCGCCGAAGGCGTTTACGATTTGATCGAACAGGGCGGTTATTTCGTGGTGCATGCTCCGCGCCAAGTTGGCAAGACGACAGCGATGACCGAACTGGCGCGTGAACTGACGGCTTCGGGCAAGTACATTTCGGCGGTGGTTTCGATGGAAGTTGGGGCTAGAGAACAGGATATTGGAGTTGCTGAAACGGCGATTCTGGCTAACTGGCGTATTGCGTTGAATCATTTTTTGCCCGCTGACTTAAGACCGCCGGAATGGCCGGATGGTCCAGAACGGCAACGAATCAGCCAGGCGCTGAGCTTCTGGACACAAAACGCATCGCGCCCGTTGGTGTTGTTTTTGGATGAAATTGACTCGTTGGAAGATGAAACGTTGATCTCAGTTTTGCGGCAATTGCGCTCTGGATACCCGTTTCGCCCGGAATCGTTTCCCGCTTCGCTGGCAGTGATTGGATTGCGCGACGTGCGCGATTACAAAGTTTTGTCCGGCGGCAGCGCGCGGTTGGGAACTCCCAGCCCGTTCAACATCGCCGTTCGTTCATTGACCATTCAGGATTTCACAGCAGATGAAGTGCGCGAACTGTTGACGCAACACACGGCGGAAACCGGCCAGGTCTTTACCGATGAAACCTTGCAACTGGTTTTCGACCTGACGCAAGGCCAACCCTGGCTGGTCAATGCTCTGGCCAAAACCGCAGTCGAAGACGTGGTCAAGGATCGTTCGTTGCCGATCACGCCGGAACACATCGAACAAGCCAAAGAAATCATCATCCAACGTCGTCCGACTCACCTTGACCAATTGACGCACAAGCTGACCGAAGAGCGAGTGCGCCGAGTGATTGAGCCAATTCTGTCCGGCGGCAGTTTGGAAAACGTGCCGGATGATGACAGGCAATACCTGTTGGATTTGGGACTCATCAGACGCGATTTAAGAGAAGGTTTGGTCATTGCCAATCGGATTTATCAGCAAGTGATTCCGCGAGCGTTGTCCGGCGGGCCGCAGGATTCATTGCCAATGATTAAGCCCGTTTGGTTGAACGCGGATGGTTCGTTGAACGCGGACAAGTTGCTGGAATCGTTTTTGGATTTCTGGCGGCAACATGGCGAACCGTTGTTGCGAAGCGCGCCTTATCACGAAATCGCGCCGCATCTGGTGATGATGGCTTATCTGCAACGAGTGATAAACGGCGGCGGTTCGCTGGAACGCGAATACGCCATCGGCTCAGATCGGATGGATTTGTTTTTGCGGTACGGCGCGGAGCGGTTGGCGATTGAACTGAAAGTCTGGCGCGATGGGCGACCAGACCCGCTCAAACGCGGCTTGGAGCAGTTGGACGAATATTTGGCTGGATTGAATTTGAACAGCGGCTGGCTGGTGATTTTCGATAAGCGCGGTGGCCAGCCGCCAATCAGCGAACGCACTACAACGGAAACAGCAACCACAACTAACGGGCGCGACATCATCGTCATTCGCGCCTGAACTTATTCACCGATAACTTTTAACGGAGAGACACCTATGACAATCGAACGCAGGGATTTTCTGAAACAGGCAACGACCGCCGCCGCCGCCGCCGCTTTCACCGCCGCGTCTTATGACAGAGTGCTGGGCGCAAACGACCGAGTCCGTTTGGGAATCATCGGCCCCGGCGACCGAGGCCAGCAGTTGATGAGAGAGTTTCAGCAAGCTCCGAACGCCGAATGGATTGCCGCCGCCGACGTTTACACGCGCCGCCACGAAGAAGTGAAAAAGTACGGCACGGCAATCAAAGCTTTCAAAGACCATCGCAGCCTGCTCGATCAAAAAGATGTGGACGCGGTGATTATCGCCACGCCGCTGCATTGCCACGCGCGCCACTTTCTGGACACGCTGGCCGCCGGCAAAGACATGTTCTGCGAAAAGACGCTGACCTGGTCGGTGGACGAAGCAGACGCCTGTTTGGCCGCCGTCAAAAAGAATCCGAAGCGCGTCATCGGTGTAGGCCAGCAGCACAACAGCGCCGGTTATTTTCAGGACGCGCGCAAATGGGTGAAAGATGGTTTGGTAGGCAAGGTGACTTCGGTTGAATCGTGGATGAGCCGCAACACTCCGCGCGGCAAAGGCCAATGGGTGCGCCCGATTCCCGCCGACTGCAACCCGCAGAACGTGGATTGGAAAGCCTTCCTAAATGGCCGTCCCAATCGTCCGTTCGACGCGCACAAATTCATCAACTGGCGTTTGTACTGGGAATTTTCGGGCGGCAACGTCACCGAAAACATGGTTCACCAGATTGGCTGGATCATAGGCGTGCTGGATTTGCCTGCGCCGACGGCGGCTTATATGTCAGGCGGAGTTTTCTCCGAAAAAGATGGCCGCGAAGTCCCAGACACAATTTCCGTCATCATGGATTTCCCTGGCGATGTGACGGTGTCGTGGCAATCTACGTTCAGCAACAGTCGTTTTGGATTGGGCATTCGCATTCTGGGTTCGGATGGCACAATTGAATGGTTGGCCGGAACGACCGATATGGTTACAGGAAAATCGGCCAGCGGGTGGAGCTACGCGCCAGAAAAACTGAATCGCCCGAACGCGGAAGCGATCAAAGGCGATGCCAAAGGTGACAACCATTACGCGAACTTCGTCGAATCCGTTCGTTCGCGCAAAACGCCGAACTCATCGGTCGAGCTTGGCTATCGTTCGGCAATTGCGGCGCACCTGTCGAATTTGTCTTATCGCCGTAAAGAAAAAGTGACGCTGGATTCGGCTCGGCAATCCGCGCGCAAGTAAACGGTTTTTGCCAAGTGAGCGCACGCCAGCCAACGTGCGCTCACTTTTTCTGCAATGCTGCCGCAATCTGTCCGCCGTGAAAGCGACCGTTTTCGATGAAGATTTTTCCGGTTTCTTTTCCCGCGATGACTACGCCCGCCAGATAAACACCTTTTACGTTTGATTCCATTGTTTCAGCGTCGAACTTCGGCTTCATGGTTTCGGAGTCAATTTCGATGCCGACTGAGCGCAGAAAATCGTTGTCGGTGTGATAACCGGTCAGCGCAAAGACAAAATCGTTCGGCAGTTCGGATTCTTCGCCGGTTTCCAGATGGCGAATGCGAATCGTTGTCGGCGTGATTTCGGTGACAACGGTGTTGAAGCACGCGCGGACTTCGCCGTTGGCGATACGGTTTTGAATGTCAGGCAGAATCCAATACTTGATGGTTGGGCGCAGAGTGGCTTGGCGATGAATGATCGTCACGCGCGCTCCGTGCCGGTACAGATCAAGCGCGGCAATGGCTGCTGAATTGGCTGCGCCGATGATCGCCACGTCGCGGTCGTAAAACGGATGCGCGTCTTTGTAATAGTGCGAAACCTTCTGCAAGTCTTCGCCAGGGATGCCGATGAAATTCGGCTGGTCGAAATAGCCGATGGCAACGACGATCTTTTTTGACCTGTAACTGCGGCGTTCGCCGGTCATCACCATTTCAGTTTCAACCAGAAAGCCGCCGTCCGCGCCGCTGACGTTCAACACTCGTTCGTACTGATTGACGTTCAGTTTGTAAGTGTCCACCACGCGACGGTAGTACTTCAGAGCTTCCTGGCGATTGGGTTTTTCGCGTTCGCAGACAAAAGGCAAGTCGCCGATTTCCAGCAGTTCCGGCGTCGTAAAAAAGACAAGCTGAGTCGGGTAATTGAACAGCGAATTGACTACACAGCCTTTTTCGATGACCAGATGGCTGAACCCCGCGCGCTGAGTTTCAATCGCGCAAGCCAATCCGGTTGGCCCTCCGCCGATGACAATAACGTCAAACAACTCCATTGTTCATTTCTCGATTCGATGATCTTCGTAAAAGAATGCCGGGCCGCAGACCAGCAGGATTCGCATCGGCTCCGAGCCAGTGTTGGTCAGCGTGTGGCGGTGCTGGCGAGGGATGTAAACAGCGTCGCCCGCGCCGACTTCGCGCTGTTCATCACCGACGGTCATCAAGCCTTTGCCTTCCAGAATGTAATAAACCTCTTCCAGAACTTCGTGGTGATGCGGCGGAACAGTTGCGCCGGGCGGCAAGAGTTCTTCGGCCAGCGAACATTGATTGATCGGCGAAGTCGTTCGATCCACGAGCGGTCGAATCTCTGAACCGTGTGGCGTGTTGATGATTTTGGAATTCTTGCGATTGACGATCAGCATAAAAAATAAGCTCTGACTTTTTTTCCTCCACGAAGTTCACGAAGAAACACGAAGCAAAGCAAAGTGATCGTTGACCTTACTTCTTGTCCCTTCGTGTTCTTTGTGGATTGAATACCTTCCTAAACTGAAGCCAGAACCTTTTCCAGAAATTCGCGGTTGGCTTTGGCGTTGGCAGAGGTTTCTTCCGGCGTTGCGCCGACTTTGACGCCTTCGACCATGATCGGCCCTTTGAATCCGGCGGCTTTCATGGCTTTGAAAACTCCGGCGAAATTCACCTTGCCTTCGCCGAATTGCATCATCACTTCGCCTTTCACGGCTCCGCAGTCTTTGGCGCAAAAGCCGGTCACGTGCTGGGCGATGGGCTTCAATTCTTCAACGGGGTCTTTGCCGGTGTAATGAATGATGTTGCCGGCGTCGTACCAAATCTTGAAGTTCGGATGATTGACTTCCTTGATGGCGCGAACGATTTCCGCCGAAGCCCCGCTGCCTCCACCGTGCGGTTTCATCACCAGTTTGATTTTTTTGCTGGCGGCGTACACGGCGGATTCGTGCATCACCTTGTAGTAATGCGCGTACTCATCCGGCTTATCCACGCCAAAACTGAGAATGAACTGCAACCCCAGCAACCTGGCGTTATCAATCTGCTGGCGCATTTCCTTGATCGAATCTTCAATCGGGATGTTGTGCCGCGAACGCAGCGCGCCCATGTTGGCGATGACTCCGGTGGCCGCCAATTTCTTTTTCAGCGCGTCCAAGTATTCAGGCTTGGCATCTGCTGAGATAAACGGTTCGTCTTTTGTGCGACTGAGCAAACCTGTGTATTTGTACCCGGCGTCTTTGATCTGTTTCAGCGTTTCGTCAAACGACCATTTCGTCCACGGACGATTGAAACAGCCAACCGGCCAATTGACTTTGGCTTCGGCTGTGAATTTGCCGGTTGCAGAGATGGAAGCTGCGGTGGCAGCCGTGACAAGTGCGGTTTGTTGAATAAATTCTCTACGGTTCATTGCTTTGGTTTCCTTTATTTCGAAGCTGTGGCCGAGCGGTAACCCATCTCCAGGCCTTTGGTCGTTGTGTAGTACTTCGCCAGCATGTTTGGATTTTCCCACGCGGGCAAAGTTTTTGGATCGCGCAAATAACCGAGGAAACGGCGCATCACTTCGGCAAAGTGAGCTTCGTGGCCGTCGCGAAATTTGTCGGGAATCGTCACTAAGAATCTGTTGCCGCGCTCTTCAACGCCGACGCCCGCAAATTTCGATTGCAGCGCGGCGACCTTCTTTTTCAGCGCAGCCAGAATTTCCGCCTTGCTGCTGGAGCTGTTCGGCACGACGTAAAGTTCCGGCTTCCAGTTTTCTTCTTTGCCCTGGCGGATTTCCAAACTGGATTTCGTGCCTTTGAAAATCGCCACGTGCGTATCGCCCCCACCAGATTGGGCCGCCGGAGCTTCGTAATTCCAGATCACGTCGAGTTTGGCGTGAACGCCGCGCAATGCGTAAGTCATCGCGCCATTGCAGTAATAATCCAGTTTGCCGTCTTTGACGTTGGCGGAAAGGTAATCGGGAAAAGCTTTCTCGTTCGTCACGCGCGAAAACTCCGGCAGCGACATCACCGTCGGCCAGCGTTTGCCCGAAATCACATTCACGTCTTTTTTGTAATCAATCACCTGTTCGGGGAAGAGCATCCATTGCACCAGATCAACCAGATGCGTGCCGACATCGGCGACGCCTTCGCCCTGCTGCTTGACATCGAAAAACCACGCCGGACGAATGTTCGGCGCGCCCGCCACGACTTTCAAAATGTGGTGAATGCTTTCGATGTAAACCGCCGGATCGCTTTCCGAACCTTTTTGCATTTGACCGAAAACTTCCGGCGCGTGGATCAATTCTTTTTGCAGAATAGTCGTGATTTCAGACCGCTCGGTCATGATGTCGTAAGCAATCAGCTTTTTGCTTTCCGCAGCCTTGAACGTCGCTTCTAGCTTTGGGAAATCCGCCGCGTTGATGATCCAGGGTTTGTCCACCAAGACATTCAATCCGCCTTCGACCGAAGCCTTGATGCGATCAATCTTGCCTTGATTGCGTCCGGCCATCGTGACGACATTGCCAGGACGTTCGGCCAGCATGCGTGCCAACGGATCGCCCCCGGCATGGATTTCCATTTCCCAACGGGTCGGACTGTCTTTGCGATTGTTAAAATTGGCGATGCGTTTCAGGTGTTCGTACAGGTCAAACCCCAACGGCGCGTAAACGTGAACGCGAGGCGAAACGCCGGGGTACATTTCTTTCTGCACCAACCCGGCGTGAAAGTGACCGGGATCGAGGGTCATGATTTTGACTTCATTCATATCTTTGCTTTTGGTTTTTTGTTGAGCCAACGATTCGGATTGCGGCAGGCTCAATAATGCCAGTATGGCCACGGCCAGCAATGCGACAGGGTAAGCGAGTGAAAATTTGCGAAAAGTTTTCAGCATAGTGTTCCTCTTACTTTTTATCAGTGATTTCTTTCAACATCACAGGCGCGCCACCACGAGCTTTGCTCAGATCGGCGGCTTCCATGAAAGCCATCAGTTCCAGCGTTTCTTCCGGGGAAACCGGCGCAACACCGGTTTGGAAAAACTTGACGATTTCGACCAGCAACGGGCGGTAATCAACTTTCATCGGCGGCATGGCTCCGGCATTTCCTTTGGCTCCGAAAGCGACCGCTCCGTAATCCTGTTTGCCATCGCGGATGCCACGAAACGTGCCCAGCCGGCCGTCTTTCCATTTGCCTGTGACGACATCGCCTCCGGCGGAGTTTGTGCGCGTGACGGATTCGCAGCCTGTGCCCATCAGCGTGTACAGCGTTTCGACGCCGTGAATGCCGTACCAGAACAAATCCGGGTGATGCGGTTCGGTCGGCGAAGGGCTGAAGGTCATCGCTCCTAAAATCCCGCCGAGCTTGTCGTTGTTTTTTAGTGCGATGACATCAGCGGCGTACCGCAGGCTGGACGTGCTGAAAAACGGCGTGCCGCTTTCGCGCGACAGACGAACGATTTCGCGCGCATCGGCATAACTGGCGGCAAAAGGTTTATCAATGAAAACGCGCTTTTTGGCCTTGAAGACCGGGCGCGCCTGCGCCAGATGCGGACGACCATCCACGCTTTCCAGCAAAACCGCGTCCACTTTGGTCAAAAGTTCTTCGATGGAGCCGACGATTTCTACACCGTATTTGTCGCGGATTTCCGTGGCGAAGCGTTCGACGCGCGTGTGGCTGGATTCGACATCGTGGCTGCCGCCTTTGAACGCGGCGACGACGCGCGCGCCGGGAATGTAACCCGGCTCTTTCGGATCGTTGAGCAGTTTGGTGAACGCCGGAACGTGCGACGTATCTGTGCCGATGATTCCGACCTTGATCGGTTCTTGTGCGGCGGCTTGGGGGTGATCGGCGGTGAACGAATGAGCGACCAGCAACAACGAAGCGGCCAGCGTCAGCAATCGGGTGAAAAGTTTCATGTTCGTTTAGTTTCCTGCTTTGTGTGGTTTCAACAGCGAAGAACTGTCTGTGTCCAGATAGATTGTTGTGTTCGCGTGAGCTTTCAAAATCGAAGCCGGGTACATCGGCGAAATCGGGTTTTCAAAACAGTTGCGAACTGCTTCGGCTTTGCGGGCGTCGGGCGCGATGCAAATAATTTCGTGCGCTTTCAAAATCTGGCGAACGGTCATTGAAATGGCTTGCGTCGGAACGTCTTCGAGTCCAGCAAACCAACCTTCGCCGACTTGTTGACGGCGACAAGCTTCGTCCAGATTGACGACGATGTATGGCGCTTCGGTTTCAAAGTCCGCCGGTGGATCGTTGAACGCCAGGTGACCATTTTCGCCAATGCCGACAAAAGCGACATCAATGGGTGCGGCGGAAATCAGTTCGCCGATAACCTGACAAACTTCGTGTGGATCGCGTTCGCCGTTCAGCAAATGAAATGTCGTCAAACCAGCGGGTTCGATGAATCGTTCCAGCAGATATTTGCGGAAACTGGCCGGGTGCGTAATCGGCAAACCGACGTATTCGTCCAGATGGAACATTTCGACTTTCGCCCAATCAATGCCCGGAGTGGCGATCAGGGATTTCAGAAATTCAAATTGCGACATGCCGGTGGCGGCGATGATGCGAGCCTGTCCGCGTTCCGCGATGGCGCGTTGAATAGTTGCGGCAGCCTGTTCCGCAGCGGCCTTTCCAAGTTGGCTTTTATCAGCGAAGACTTTTAGAATCACGGCGCTTTTTGCCTCTCAAGAAGTGGTTTGGTAATGCAATCAGGGAAGAAGCTGTAGCTTCCCATAACGAATTGCAACAGGCAAGAAATCATCTCTCAAATACCAACGACAATTTAGTGAGGACGCTCGATGAATCATTTGATCTCGCTGGCGGGATTCTTTGTGTTCGCCGCCATTGCCTGGTTGTGTTCCGCCAATCGCCGCAAAGTGGATTGGCGAACAGTCGGCTGGGGAATCGGCTTACAGTTTTTGATCGGGTTGCTGGTGTTCAAATTGCCCGGTTCGCGGCAGGCTTTTTTGTGGTTGAACGACGGCGTGCTGGCTCTGTTGGACGCGGCCAAAGCTGGTTCGGATTTTTTGCTGGGGCCGCTTTCGACAGGCAAAACTCAGGAAGGCACGCCGCTCGGTTTCATCCTGGCTTTTCAAGCCTTGCCGATTGCCATTTTCTTTTCGGCGTTTGCGGCGGCGCTTTACCATTTCGGGATTCTGCAATTCATTGTGCGGCTGTTCGCCAAACTGTTTCATCGCACGATGGGCATCAGCGGAGCCGAATCGTTGTCCAGCGCAGCCAACATCTTTGTCGGCGTGGAATCGGCTTTGGTGGTGCGGCCTTATATCGAAAAAATGACTCGGTCGGAATTGTTGACCGTGCTGAGCACAGGCATGGCGACGGCGGCTTCGACGACGTTGGGGCTGTACGTGATTCTGCTTGGCAAAAGTTTTCCGCAAATCGCCGGGCACTTGATGTCGGCTTCGGTGATTGCCATTCCGGCGGCCATCGTCATGGCCAAGTTGTTGTTGCCAGAAACCGAAACGCCCGAAACCGCCAGCAGTATTCCGAAGGAAGAAGAAACGCCTCACGCGCGCAATCTGATGAGCGCCATCATCGAAGGTTCGATGGACGGCATGCGATTGGCCGCTGGAATTGCTGCGCTGTTGGTGGCCGGATTGGGCATGGTGGCGTTGCTGGATAAATTTGTCGGCTGGCCCAGCCGCTGGCTGGGGCTTTCTGAACCGCTGTCCATCGTCAAGATTCTGGGTTGGGTGTTTTATCCGCTGGCGGCGTTGTTGGGAATTGCTCGCGCGGATATTGCCGAAGCCGGGCGATTGCTGGGCGAGCGTGTGTTGTTGACGGAAGTGGTTTCGTATCAGGAATTGTCTGTGATGATTGCCAACGGGCAAATCACCGATCCGCGCACGGTGGTGATTTTGACTTATGCGTTGTGCGGATTTACGCACGTGGCTTCGATTGCGATTTTTGTCGGCGGAACCGCTGCGCTGGCTCCTTCGCGGCGAGATGATCTGGCGGCGCTGGGCTTTCGAGCCTTGCTGGCGGCGACGTTGGCAACTTTGATGACTGGTGCTATTGCCGGAATTTTCAGCGACGGCAACGGAGTGCTGATGAAATGAGAAGTGGGACAATTTACAAAATTGTCCCACAACGTTACTGCCATTCCACCAATCGCCGCCGCACGGTTTCAGCCGCCGGATGCTGGGCGACTTCAAACAGTTCAAGCGCGGATTGCGCCAGTTCCATCGCCTGGGCGCGATTGCCGATGGTGTTCATTGCCAGCGCCTGATTGAACAAGGCCGTAGCCTGACCGGCGACATCGCTGATTTCGCTGGCGACGTTGAAAGCCTGTCGCAACAATTCGATGGCGCGATTGGCTTCGCCTGTTGCGGTATAAGCTTCGCCCAAATTGGTCAGCGCCAAAACTTCGCCGCGTCGGTCGCCGATTTCAGTGGCCAGCATTCGTTGGCGCTCGAACAGTTCTATGGCTTGCGAAGCGTTTCCGTTGCGGTAATGCGCCTGCCCTGAACCGCCCAAAGCGTTGGCTTCGTTGCGTCGGTCGCCGATTTCGCGGGCGATGGTCAACGCCTGTTCGTGCGAAATGATCGCGGGTTCGTATTCGTTCAAACTGCTCCAGGCCATGCCCAGATTCGACAGCGCACTGGCTTCGCCGCGACGGTCGCCGATTTCGCGCGTGATGCTGTGTTGTTCGTTGAGCAGATCAATCGCCATTCGCGCATCTCCAAGCGCGTAATGCGTCAGCCCAAGTCCGCCGAGCGCGTTGGCTTCGCTGCGCCGATCACCGATTTCGCGCGCCAGATGCAATTGTTTTTCCAGCAAATCGGTTGCTTGTCGCGCTTCGCCCAGCGCGTACAGCGTCAGTCCCAGAGAACCCAACGTATTTGATTCGGCGCGCGGGTCGTCCAGCTCACGCGCGATTTGCAGCGCGAATTCATGCAATTCACGCGCTCGCGGCAAATCGCCGCTCAGGTAATGCGCCGTGCCGAGTCCGATCAAGGCGTCAGTTTCGCAACGCCTGTCTTTGGCTTCGCGCGCGATTTCCAGCGCCTGTTCATAACATTCAATCGAATGATGAAGTTCGCTCAGATCGGCGTACGAATCTCCCAACGCGATCAAATGTTTGCTGACCGACCGTCGTCGTTTCATTTTGCCTGAAGCAGCCAGCGCGGCTTCGCTCCAGCGTATTCGCTCGCGCGGATGCTGGCGCAAATCCAGCACGTACCGCCCGGCGTCCGGGAACGAATTGCACAATTCGCAAGCCATGCGGTTCTGTTCAAATTGAGTCGCCGCCCAGGTTTGAGCCGTTTGAATGTTCTGCCATTCCAGATCAACCAAATCCAGGCCTTGTTTCAGAAATTCGCTGCCTTGTTCGTAAAGCGCGTCGGCTTCGTGCAACACGCTTTGGTAATGTGCCGCGTGATGATGCCGCGCGATGGCTCGTTCCTGTCCGTTCAGCGACGTTTCGGCAAACAGCGTCATCAAATCGTGCAAGCGATACCGCCCGGTTGCGCGGTTACGTTCGATCAAACTGTAAGCCATCAACCTTTCCAGCGCGTGGGCTGCGCGTTCAGGATGAATTTTCCAAACTGCCGCCGCTGCGTTGGCATCCAGCGTGTCAGGAAAAACGGCCAGCGTCCGCCAGAGTTTTCGCAATCCGGGAACCAGCATTTCGTAACTGGCGCGCAAGACTGCATCCACTGGACGGCGAGTGCCTTCCTGCGTTTGCCAGCGAGCCAATCTGGAAGCGTATTCTTCGACGCTGAGTTCAGGATTTTGCGTCAATGCGCTGGCAGCCAATCGCAACGCAAGCGGCAAATGGCCACAAAGTTCCGCCAGTCGAGCGGCTCCATCGCCGATGGACGGCAACAAACGCCGCAACAATTCCTGAGCTTCCGAAGCGGGCAGGTTGTCCAAACGGCTGGCGAACATTCCCGGCAACGATAAATGCTGGCGCGAAGTGACAACCACCAAACTGCCGTTGACGGAAAGCAGCGGAGCGACTTGTTGCGCGTTGACGGCATTGTCGAATAACAACAACGCCCGTTTGCCGATGAGCACCGATTGATAAAGTTTGCCGAGTTCGGATTCGTTTTCCGGCAAACGCGCGGCAGGCAGGTAAGCGCGAATAACATGCGATTGCGCTTCGGCGACGGACAGCGGTTTTGGACTTGCGCCTTTCAGGTCAACGAACAACTGCGCGTCGGGATAATGCGCCGCAAGTTGGTGTGCCAGTTTCAACGCCAACGTCGTTTTGCCTACGCCGCCCAATCCTTGCAGGCTCAAAACTTTGTTTTCAGAATTGGAACGCGCCGCCATCAATTCCGCCAATTCAAACGAACGCCCGGCGAATTCCGGCAGCACTGGCGGCAATTGGTGCAACGGATTTGTCGAAGCGGTCGGAAATCCGTTTACGCTGGCGACTGGTTCAGTGAAAACGCGATTGATGTCTTGATCGGCAACATCTGAAATTTCGGGTTCGAGTATTTCATCACCTTCATCAAACGCGAAGTGAGGAGCTTCCCAGTCTGTGGTCGCTGTGGAGTTCATGATTGCCTGCGTCATGGTTTGTGTCGTGGCGGCGACGGCGAAATCCGGTTCGATTTGGTTTACCGATTCGGTGGCCGTTTCTACTCTTGCCGTCGAACTGATCGGCAAACTGGTAAAACTGGTTTGCACCGCCGGTTCGCCAGTGTTTTCGATCTGCGGAATGAACGAGTTGGCGCGTTCCAGTTCTTCGCCAATGACGAAACGTTCGCTCCATTTTTCGGCTTCATCCACCAGCCGGGCGTCCGGGTAAAGCGGTTTTACCTGCCAGCGAAGCGATAAAAACAGCAATACGATGGAAGTCGTCATGGCCATGGCGGCAAACGGCATCAATCGCGACAGCGGACTTAACCATTCGTTTTCGATTCCGCCCAATCCCATCATGGGAACCAGCAAACGAGCCGCCATCAACATCGAAGCGAGTACGGCAACCAACACTAAAGAAATTTTCGACCATCTTTTCATAACAGGCACCACTTTCGTTTGCTACCTTGACTGCGGAAAAATCGGGCGGGGACACTCCTACTCCGCGCGGCAGCAAACCTGGAAAAATGATTTGAAGGAACAGTTCGCCGAACTCAATGGCACGAGTTCAGTCTCTTTTCTCGGCGGGGCATCTGTGTGGGGGTGGTGAAGTGTGGGGCGAGATTCTTTCGTTAATAAACTTCGTCTTCAAGAAAGGATCGCTTTCATCAATTCGTCAGCAGTTGTCTCGTGACAGACGCCTGACGAAAAGTCCTTGCGCGCTTCTTTAATTTCTTCAATCACTTTTTGACGATTATTCTCCGCCATTCTGTGGCTGAGAATATCAATCAAGGTTTCTTTTTCCTCTAAGGATAAAGAATCGGCAGCTTCAAGAACTGCTCCAAAAGATAAAGATGCCTGCATAACTTCCTCTATCAAAACACGCCTTCCAGCGTTTCTTTTATCAACAGATCAACGACGGCTTTCAGGTCGCCGGTTTGGTGATACACGCGCAATTGGCGGTCGGCGCTGGTTCCGTTTTCCAGAATTTTGTGGACGTAATTGATCTCTTCGCGGCTGCCGAGTTCGTCCACCACATCGTCAACGAATTCCAGCAATTCCAGAATCAAACTGCGAAGCGGGACTTCTTCGCGTTTGCCGAAATCAATCAGGTTGCCTTCCAGCGCGTACCGTGCGGCGCGCCATTTGTTTTCTTCGATCAAAGCGCGGCGATAAAGCCTGTAACCCATGTTCTGCCGATAAAGCTTATAAAGTTTGGCCGTGATTGCCTGCAACAGAGCGGCAATGGTGATGGTTTCTTCGACTTTGGTCGGAATGTCGCAGATGCGATATTCCAACGTCGGATAAACGTGATGCGGACGCACGTCCCACCAAATCTTTTTGCCGTTATCAATGCAACCGGTTTTGATCAGCAGGTTGACGTAATTGTCGAATTCGCTGACCGAGTTGAAATAATCAGGGATGCCCGTGCGCGGGAACTGTTTGAAAACCTCGTACCGGTAACTTTTCATTCCGGTGTTGCGGCCAATCCAGAACGGCGAACTGGTCGAAAGCGCGTAAACGTGCGGCAAAAAATACCGCGCAGCGTTCATTACGGCAATGGCGGCTTCGCGGTCGGCGACTCCGACGTGAACGTGCATGCCAAAGATCAACAACGCGCGCGCCGAATGCTGCAACTCTTCGATCAGTTGGTAGTACCGCTCATTTTCGGTGATGCGTTGATCAGCCCAGTGCGAAATCGGGTGCGTCGAAGCCGCGACAATCGCCAGACCTTTGCGATGGGCGAGTTCGGCAATCGCCCGGCGCAGTTTGATGACATCCTGCCGGGCTTCTTTGACATCGCGGCAAATGCCCGTGCCGACTTCGATCATTGACTGGTGCATTTCAGGTTTGACCTGCTCGCCGAGCAGCATCTGGCCTTCTTCCAAAATTTCGTTCACCCGCGAACGCAATTCGCGGGTTTGCGGGTCAATGATCTGAAACTCTTCTTCGATTCCGATGGTGAACTCGTTGTCGAAAGGCATGTGCATCTCCGGGGTACTGCGTTGTTTTACTTTTCGAGATTTTAGTTCAAAGCGGAAGTGATAAAGACTTTGAACCGGGTCGGGATTCTTTCAATTCAAAGGCAGGCGGATGGTAAGACTTTTGCCAAGTCGAGGCAAGAAGAAATTCGGCGGCGCGATTGTAGGGATTTAGACCCAGCCTTGATGCTTTACCAATCGCTTATAGGGAATCTTTACGCCGTTCTCAAACACAAACACCTGATCTTTGTCTTTCTCATAAATTGCTCTGCATTGCTGGCAGAGCAAGCAATACTTTCCTTCAGTGGTTTTTTCGTAGATGTATCCCGAGCCGCCGCATGAACAATCTGGCATCGGTTTGTCGCCCAAGTACGCCCAGCGTCTGTATCTGTCGTATGCAAAAGTGAGAAACGGAATTAGAAGCACGCCAGCAATGAAACCGGGAGTTGCGAGCCAAAAACCGCCAATCGGATACATCGCTTTGCCGCAGAAAATGCCGATAGCAATCATCGCGATAAGGTAGAGCAATTCAATTAACGTCATACCTTCGACTCCTAACTGATATTACGCGGTGACGAGTCAGTTCGAGATTTAACAGTTTCTTCGTCCCGGCAGGGACGGTTTGAGAATAGCCCGGCGATTCATCGCCGGGAAGCAATGAGCGTTCTGCCGCGTCCTGTAGGGACGCTTGAGTCTTGGCTGGCGAGGATTTCAAGCGTCCCTACAGGACGCGGACTCATTCGCTCCTTTTCCCAGCAGTGAACTGCTGGGCTATTTTCAAAAGTCCCTGCCGGGACGAAAACCAAGTCAAGATCAACGCTCATTTCTTATTCGCGTAATATCAGCTTCTAACCAAATGAATAAGGCAACGACGTTACTTCTGGCTTATGCAGTCTGACCTGCTTTGAGTTTTTCTTTGACCGCCTTCAGTTCTTCCGCCTGCGGGTGAGCTTTGTAAAACGGATCGAGCGGGTAACAGCCGGAAACCAATCCATTGCGCGGGCCTGTGGTGCAATCGCTGAAGGTGCGGCAGATGCGTTTGGTTTGCAGCTTGTTGCCGTTGACCACGTCGAACGGCAGATCGTGATACGACAAAACCAGCCGCCCCAATCCGACAAAATCCACCTGCCCGGTGCGAACGAAATGCTGGCCTACGTTCGGCAGCCATTCCTGCAAATACGTGTAGCCCGAACCGACGACGCACATTTGCGGAAAGCGTGTTTTCAATTCCGCAGTGACTTTGATTTGGCGGGCGACGCCGACCAGCGGGTCTTCTGGCGGCAAATAACCATCCGACGGCGGAAACATCGCCGGGCGTTGAATGTGCGGGTTGTAGTAAGGGCTGCCCGCCGTCGTGCAAACCAGCTTGATTCCCAATTCCTGCAGCAACTCGAAAAATTGAAAGGCTTCGGCCAGATTGATGGCCAGGGGATTATCCGCGTCTCCGCCAAAGGCGTGTTCGTAATGACCATTGAATTCTTCGGGCACGCCGACTTTGTCGCCGCCCATTTTGAATGGAAGAAAGTCGAAGGCGCTCAGGCGAACGCCGAATTGCAAACTCGGAGCTTCGCTGTGAATGGCGGCGACCAGTTCGCGCAAAAAGCGTGTTCGGTTTTCAAAACTGCCGCCGTATTTTCCAGGCCTGCTCGTCGCGCTCAGAAATTCGTGGCCTAAATAACCGTGGCAATGTTTCAAGTCTACGAATTGAAAGCCTGCGGCTTCGGCGTGTTTGGCGGCTTTGGCAAAATCTCCGATCAGGTCGTCAATTTCCGCGTCGCTGAAAATCGCCGCGTCTGAAGTGATGCCGAACTTTTTATCCAGCAGCGGATGGCGGTACAGGATACGCGATTCCAGAGTCTTGCCGTTGGGGCGAGAAAAACGCCCGGAATGCGTAAGCTGCAAACCAATCAGCAAATCGTTTGTCGTGCCGCATTTTTCGCGGTGAGCATCAATCAAAACCTGCCGCAGCTTATCCAATTCGCCAGCGGTTTGATCGTTCAGCAACAATTGATTCGGATTGGCTCGGCCATCGTGACGAACGGCGACGGCTTCACCGCCCCAAATCAACTTGGCTCCGCTTGCGCCGAAGTTTTTCCAACGACGAATGGTCAAATCGGACGGACGACCGTCGGGAGTTCCATCCCAACCTTCCATCGGCAAAATCGAAAACCGATTGCCGATGGTGAAACCGTCAAGTTGGTACGGTTGCCCAAGCGGAGATTCCGCACCGGATTGCAGTTCACGGTCAAAGGGCAACTCAACGCCGAGTTCGGAAAGGTAGTTGGCGAAGTCGTCAGCGGTTTTCAGCGCGGCTACGCGGCGATAGGATTTTGTTGTGTCAGTCATTTTCAGGTTTGAAGGATTGTGTGGAGTGCTGCGCTTTGGCGCAGCTTTGGCGCTCAACTCAGCAGCATTGCTGACGAAGCAAACCTTCGTCAAAGAAAGAAAAGCGGCGACAAGTCGCCGCACTCCAAATCAACGGTTGCAGCGAAGTTCAATTGTGTTGCCGTCGGGATCGCGGATAAACAATTGCGGATTGCCTGCGCGCCCGCTGCCGTAATTCACAACGATGCCGAATTCGCGCAATTGGCGTTCGGTTTCTGCCGGATCGGGAACGTTCAGGGCGATGTGTCGGTCGTGGCGCGGCGGGTCAGCATGCGTTGGCATTTCGGCAACGCTCATCAAATGCAGTTGATGCCCATTGTTCAAATCGTACCAGCGTCCGGGAAAGCCAAGTTCCGGGCGAGGCAATTTGCTCAAGCCCAACACGTTTTCGTAAAAGTCTGCGGCGCGTTCGATGTCCGTGACCAGAAATCCGGCGTGGTGAAAGCCGTTGATTGTGATCGGCATTTCAGTCTCCTATGATTGATTTTGCGAAGGCGGCAAGACTAGCTTGCGCGACGAACTTCGGGCAAGCGCAAACTCACAACAAATCTCAGTATGAGTTGCAAAAACAATGACTGGCAGAAAAAGTGGGGCAGAAAAAAATCTGGCTTTGTTTCTGCTCCCATTTTTCTGCCAACTGAAGGGCAACGGTAATCTTAAATCTCGAATTACGGGGAAAAGAACAATGAACGAAATCGGTTTTGGCATTGTCGGCGGTGGAATGATCGGAGCGGTGCAAGCTGCCGCGATTGAACAAATCAGCGGAGCAAAGTTGGTTGCTGTCTGCGGACGTGATGAAGCTCGCGCAGCGGAATTTGCCGCGAAATTTGGCTGCGCGTCTTACACCGATTACGACCAGTTTTTGCAGCACCCCGGATTGCAGATCGTCAATGTCTGCACGCCAAGCGGCAGGCACGCCGATCTTGGTATTCGCGCAGCCGAATACGGAAAGCACGTGCTGACTGAAAAGCCGATTGAAACCAATTTGGAAAAGGCCGATGCGCTGATTGCGGCTTGCGACCGAGCGGGAGTAAAGCTCGGTGTGATTTTTCAATCGCGCTTTTTGCCTGCGGTTCAGCGCATCAAGCAGGCAATTGACGATGGTCGTTTAGGCAAATTGATGGTCGGCGATGCGCTAGTGAAATGGTATCGAGCGCCGGAGTATTACGCCGATTCGTGGCACGGAACAATGGCTCAGGATGGCGGCGGCGCTTTGATTAACCAGGCCATTCACACTGTGGATTTGCTGCGCTGGATAATGGGGCCGGTTGAACTGGCTTTCGCCATGAAATCGGCTCTGCGCTATCCGCACATCGAAGCCGAAGACACGTTGGTCGGCACGGTGAAATTTCAAAACGGCGCGCTTGGCGTCGTTCAAGCGACGACTTCGGCCAAGCCAGGTTTCAAACGGCGGCTGGAAATTTCCGGCGAACGCGGCTCGATCATTTTGGACGGAGATGCCATCAGCGTTTGGGCGATTGACGGCGAAGATGCCGACACAGGCGAAGCTGAACAGTTGACGGACGGTTCGGCCAATCCGGCAGCCATTTCCAACGAAGGCCATCGTCGCCAGATCGAAGACATGCTGCACGCCGTTCTGGAAAACCGCGCTCCGATGATTGACGGGTGCGAAGGCCGCAAGTCGCTGGAATTGGTCATGGCACTTTATGCGGCGGCGAATGAAGGCAAGCCGGTGAAGCCATGAAAGTAAACCATGCAGAACTTCAAGCTTGTCAGCCAGATTCGAGACACTGAAACGATTGCTGTCGGTCGCGGCATTCGAGAATTGGCCTTGCTCAATCGTCGTTATGGCAAAGGGAACTGGCGCAAATTGAAGGGGGTTGCCGAAGTCGAATTGGATGATGGTACAATCCAAACCGCCGAAATTCATTGGTACGAAGCTCACGGAATCGGTAAACGAAAGATGAAGATCAAGTTTGTTTTTGAATGAGCTATGCCACAAACACACGACAAAAAAACAAAATCATTTGCGCTTTGCCTTCATGAAGATCGGCAAGGAGAGAGCCTGACCGTCGGCAAAATCTATCCGGTAATGCCTGATCCGAAAGCCGAATCACATGGCTACGTCCGAATCGTTGACGATTCCGGCGAAGATTATTTGTACTCAAACAGTTTTTTTATGTTTGTTAAGTTGCCCGCTGCTGCCCAAAAAGCCTTGCTTGAGGCGTTGAGCCTGCCGGCCTGATTTGAATTTATCGCTTATGACTACTGCTGCAACTGCTGTTTCAACTTCTCACCTGATCGAACGAATTGCCCGACGCGAACATCTGGCGCACGACGAATGGAAGCGCGTCATCACCGACGCCGCGACCGAAGATTTGCGCCGCTTGGCCGATGATCTGCGCCGCGAATTTCATCCTGATGACACCGTGACTTATGTCGTGGATCGCAACATCAATTACTCGAACGTGTGTTTTTCGGTCTGCAACTTTTGCGCGTTTTACCGCAAACCGGGCGAAGCGGAAGGCTATGTTCTGAGTTACGAAGAGATGTACGAGAAAATCGAAGAGATGATTGCGGTCGGCGGCAGCGGCGTGTTGATGCAGGGAGGTTTGCATCCCGACCTGCCGCTGGAGTGGTACACCAAACTGCTCAGCGAATTGAAGAGCCGATACGGAATTCACCTGCATTGTTTTTCGCCGACTGAAGTTTACGGAATGGCGAAGACCTTCGGGATGAGTTACGCGGAAGTCATCAAAGCGTTGATGGACGCCGGACTCGACAGCATTCCGGGCGGCGGCGGAGAAATTCTGGTTGACGAAATTCGCCGTAAGCGCCGCACCGAATGCAATTCGCAGGAATGGCTGGACGCGATGGAGGCCGCGCATCAATTGGGATTGAAAACCACAGGCACGATGATGATTGGGTACGGCGAAACTGTGGATCAGCGCATCCAGCACCTGGAAAAGCTTTACCAGTTACAACAACGCTCACTTGCCGCAGGCAAACCCGGCTTCGTGTCATTCATTCCATGGACGTTCCAGCCGGACAACACGCCGATTGGCAAAATCATTCCAGATCGTTTGCCTGCCGAAGAATATCTGCGCTGGTTGGCGCTTTCGCGGTTGTACCTGAACAACATTCCGAACGTGCAGGTTTCGTGGTTGACGGTTGGATTGGCTGATGGGCGGCGTGGTTTGCATTTCGGAGCCAACGACATTGGCTCGACGATGATCGAAGAAAACGTGATTTCAAAAGCCGGAGCCAATCACAAAGCGACCGAAGATATGCTGGTCAACGTCATCCGCGAAGAAGGTTTTACGCCCGTGAAGCGAAAAGCGGATTACACGCGGTTGATGAACTAAGCGAAACGAAAACAGCGCGCCAGTTGGGGGAGCTAACTGAGCGCGCTGTCTGGGGATGAAGGGGGAAGTCGGCATCTTCAAACGATGCTTGATTAGCGGTTTGTGCCATTGCCTGAAAACTCAAAAGCATCGCCAACATTGGCGATGCTTTTGAATCATTCGGCTTGTTAAAAATGAAGAACCCTTCAGATTGGTTTTCATTTTTTCTCCTCAGCTTTTGTTTCTTCTTTTCTGTCACGCTCCTGCATTTCAGCGTCGCGCTTGGCGTTGAACTCGTCGTATTTTTTCTGCTGTTCAGGCGTCAAAATTGCGCGGATGTGAGCACGCGATTTTTCACGAGACTCTTTCAGGCCAGGGCACTCGTTGATGCGGCTGGGCGGAAATTCCTTCCTCATATTTGCGAAGATGGTCTTGACTGCGGCGGATTGTTCTTCGGTCAAATTCAATTCCCGTGTCAGATGTTCCATCATTCGGCCTGGACCGCGTTCACCTCGTGAACGGGTGCTCGGAGCTTGCTGTTTCAAAAACCAAAAACGATCCACCGCGCCGCCCGTCACGCCGCCCAACAGGAAAACGACCAGCATCAACATCCAAGCCTGTTTTTTTGCTTTGCCTGCTACGTCCATAGATTACTCCTTGTTTTGACCTGCTTGGTCATTGCCGTTCCAGCCGACTAAAGAAGCGTCAAGTTCATCTTGATCGTCCTGCAAAAACAGCGGCAAACCGGCCACCAGATTTGGCTGATTGGATGTTGTACCGGTTTCGCTTGTGTGCAGGTATAGCGAAGAAGCCAGCGCCACGACCGCCAGCAAGGCGAACACCGGGATCGCCTGTCGAAATTGCGTCAGCAACGCCAGCCATGGATTGTTTTCTTCGGCCAGACGACGTTGCTCCGATTCGATTCGCGCGCGAATGCGGCGAAACAGAAACGGCGATTCAGCGGCGGTGTTGATTTCGCTTTCACTGGCTTCCAGCGCACGAAACAACTCGTCGCTCAACCGTTCCAGTTTTTCATCATCAATGTGGTGTTTATTCTTGTTCCACATAATCTCACTCCTATGTTCGGTCAATCGCGGTTCACACAAATTTTTTCAAGACACGCCTCAAGCCCTGTTGAGCGCGGTGTGACCGCATTTTTACTTTAGCAGAAGTCCATCCGGTCAGTTCGGCGATCTCTGCAATGGAAAGCTCTTCTTGTTTGAGCAGTGTCAGCACCACTCTATCTTCCGGTTTCAACCTGGAAAGAAGTTTTCCAGCCAGATCGCGGGAAATCGTTGCACCTTCAACATTGCTGCTTGTACTCAGGTCGCGTAATCGCTCGGTCAAAAACTCCTCCTCCTCCTGGCTTAAATCGCCCAAACGGCTTTCTCCGCGTTTTTTGATCCGTCGCAATTCGTCGTAACAAGCGTGAACTGTAATCCTTGCCAACCACGAAACAAAGGATTTTTCGTGACCTCCCTGATAATTGCCCAACGCCAGGTACGCTTTGACAAAAGCTTCCTGAATGATTTCTTCGACCTGTTCGCGCCGGGAAAAGAACCTGTAACCCAGCCTGGAAACCAGACCGTTGTGCCGTTTGAATAGCTGCGTAAACGCAGCTTCGTCGCCAGTGCGAGCCGCTGCGACCAGTTCGTCGTCTGTTTTTTCTCGAACCTGCGGTTGGGACATCCTGACGACCTCAGGTTCAGCTTTTTCAGCCATTCGAATCATCAAGTCTGGTTTTCCATGTCTTCCGACAGTTGATTCTGTACGGGTTACAAGGTCGTTTTGCGGGAGAATAAATCATCGTTCCGCATGCACTAAGGCGCGGAAACGCCCTTTATGGTTACAATTTTTTGGTTGAACCGGAGTTTTGGCGCGGCAGAAAACCGCTTTCTGAGAAGCCGCGTCTGCTGTTTGGGCGGAATTGACGAATTCCCGGTCGGTCAGTATCGTTCACGCGGCCATCACCCGGCCAACCAAACCGCATTGGAAACAAAATCGAGAGGTTTAGAATGCTTCCCCCCGGAGTTTATTCGGTCACGCAGATCGAACAAGAAAAAAATCCTGTTTCGCAAGTCATCCAACTGGTGTCGTTGCTGGAATTTCTGCTGAATTTTGTCAGCCCGACTCAGCTTGGCAAAGACGGTAAACCGGCGACGGTCGGCGAACGTGTGGACGCCAATCGAGCGTTGTTCGCCAATCCGCCGGATGTGTTTTTCGGCATTGGCGTGCGAAACAATATCGTTCACGCCAAAGCCACAGACGTGACCGAAGCCGAGATTAAACGCGCCGTCAGTCATTTGTTCAAGGCTGTAAAAGAGCTTCGCAATCACTCGAATGTTCCGCAAAGCGTTCGGTTGGAAGCTTTCGCTACGCCAGCCGAAATCGTTTCGGCTCCGACGCGAGCCGTTACGACTTCGCAATTGCCGCCCGCGCCACCGAAGCCGAATTTCAGTTCCGCCGACCAGTCAGCGCCGACCAGTTCCATGCCGTTGACGCCGACTGCCGCGGTTAATCCGTCACCGTCGTACACGACCAAAGTTACCCCAAGGCCGACCATGACCCCTCAACAACCAGAACACAAGATTTCGACCAACACGATTCGCAACATTGCGATTTTCGTGACGTTGCTGGCAGCCGTTCTGTTTTTGGCAAAACCAGTCTGGCATCTGAGCAAGGAAAAACTTTACGGCTCTGAAGAAGAAACGCGCATCACGCGGACTCAGGCCGAAACCGCGCTGAAAACCATTCAGAAAAGTTACGGCAACAAACCGCTGTTCGCTTCCAAAGTCATAGAAGCTCAGACCGCCTGGCGCGACGCCGAAATCGCGTTCAATCAAGGCAAGTTCAAAGAGGCCGAACCGATTTATCGCCGTTTGCTGGCCGTCGGCGACGAACTGGCGTTGAAAGAAACCGAGCGCAAAGACGTGCAAACGTTTTTGGACGAAATGAACAAATCCCGCGAAGCGGCGCGCACGGCACAGGCTCCGCAATACGCCACAGCCACGTGGCAGGAAGCGGAAAACCTGAAACGCGCGGCGGAAACGGCTTCAAAAAACGCAGACCTGCCAACGGCCAAACAAAACGCTTTGCAGGCTCAGCAAAAATACGAAGAAGCAAAGACTGCTGCCGACGCGACTCCGAAACCTGAACCAAGCCCCACGCCTGTTTCGGTCACGCCGCCGCCGAACCAGACTTCCGGTAACGAAGAACCACGAGTTCGTCCGCGTCCCGATTCGGAATGACCTGGGCGGAAAACCCATTTTGAGGAAGCTCCCGTGCAAAACACTTTTCGCAGTCATTTCACTTCGCGCCGCCGCCATCTGATCTGGTTATTTGTCTTGGTGGTGCTGGCCTTAATCGCTGCGTTGAATTTCTCGCCTTCGACAAGGGCAAATTTGAAAGTCACCATGCAAAACGTCGCTTACAAAGGTTGGCAAAACAATCTGCAACTGACCAACGGAACGGTTGATTTGATTTTGACGCTGGATGTCGGGCCGCGTGTGGTGCGGTACGGTTTCGTTGGCGAACCCAACGTGTTCAAAGAGTACGAAGAACAGATGGGCAAATCCGGCGAAGATGCCTGGCAAATTCGCGGTGGGCATCGGTTGTGGCACGCGCCCGAAGATTCCGTGCGAACTTACGTGCTGGACAATTCGCCGATCAAACACGAAAAGCTGGGCGAAACCGGAGTCCGGTTGATTCAATCCATCGAAAAACTTACCGGCATTCAAAAAGAAATTGATGTCGCGCTCGACGCCGAAGGCACGGGCGTGACGTTGACACATAGGCTTCGCAACAAAGGCGCGAAAGCCATTGAACTGGCTCCGTGGGTGTTGACCGTCATGGCTCAGGGAGGCGTGGCGATCATTCCGCTGCCTGAAAAAATCGCGCATCCGGGTTCGCTGGAACCGGGCGAAAAACCGGATTATCGAGGCTTCGTTCCGAACCAGAATTTGATCGTCTGGCCGTTTACCGATCTGGCCGATCCGCGTTGGCGATTTGGAACTCGATACATCACCTTGAAGCAGGACAAAGCGGCGAAAAAGCCAACCAAGCTTGGTTTGGCGCACAAAATGGGTTGGGTCGGGTATCTGAACAGCGGCACGTTATTCGTCAAAGCCTTCGATTATCAGGAAGGCAAGTCTTACCCCGATGGCGGCAGCAATTTCGAGACGTTCACGAACAAAGACATGCTGGAAGTCGAAACGCTTGGCCCGCTGCAAAAAATCGCGCCCGGCAAAGCCATCGAACACGTTGAACGCTGGCGACTGCTGAAAGGCATGCCTTCAGAAACCACCGAAGCGACGATTGACGCCAATCTGCGTCCGCGCGTCGAAGCGTTTTTCAGGAAGTGAAGTTATGGGAAAGGGAAGACAACCGCATTTTGCCGCCACGCGACAGGATCAAGGGCTGGCCATGCAAATCCGAAACGATTTCGAAATCGCCACGGCCAAGCTGAATCAAGGCGATGCCGAAACTGCTCTGATCTTGTTCAAAGGTTTGCTGCAAAAAGCCCAACCGCGTTTGCCGGTTTATGACGCCATCGTTCAAAACCTGGCGACGGCCTACAAACGGCGAATTGATAAATTGGTTCGTGACCGCGCCGATCTGGCTGTCACCAGCCAATTGGCGCAGGAAGCCATGACGTTGGAATTGCGCGGAGCCTGGCTTCAAGACAAAGAGTTTCGTGGCCATTTCGCCGACGTTTTTCACAACATCGCGCTGCTGTTCAGCCGCAATCATCACTATTCGATTTCGCTGCCGATTCTGCGAAAAGCTATTTCAATCGAACCTTGCCCGACGTATTACGTCAGCCTGGCCAACGCGCTTGCTGGAACCAAAGAACCGGCGAGGCTGAGCGATTTCACGACTGCATATCGCTCGGAACAGTTGGGAAAACACATTTTCATCGCCTGCGCGCCGAAAAGCGGTTCGACGTTTTTGAAAAACGTCATGGTCGCCCTGACCAAATTTCGTCCGATCTTTTCGGTCTTTGCCGCGTTGCAAAACGAACACGAACTCGATCTGCCAGTCTGGGTCAAGTTCGGCAAGACGAACACCGTCACGCAGCAGCACTGCCGAGCTTCTGAAGCGAACATTCAATTGATGCAGGCTTTCGGCATTCGCCCCATCGTCCTGGTGCGAAACATTTACGACACCACGATCAGCTTGCGCGATTTTTATCGGACGGGCTTCACCGAAACGACTTATTACAACCGCGAAGATTTCGACAAATCCACCGAAGAGCAGCAAACCGACCTGATTATTGACAACGTTTTGCCATGGTATTTCCAGTTCATTTCTTCGTGGCAACGCGCCGAAACGGACAAGCGTTTAGAAGTCTTTTGGTTGCGTTACGAAGACATGATCCGCGACAAAGCCGGAACCGCCGAACGGCTGCTGAGCTTTTATGGTTTAAGCGCCGAACGCCCAACCATTGAACATGTCGTCGCCAACACCGAAGGCGACACTCGGCGCAACCGTTTCAACAAAGGTGTTGCCGGGCGCGGCGAATTGCTGACAGCCAACCAAAAAGCGCGCATCGCAGCTTTGGCCAGGCATTACCCGTCTGCAGATTTCGGCTGTGTCGGATTGTAAGGATCAGTACCGCGACCGGTAGGGAGCGGGTTTTCGGCAATAAAGGATTTCATTCAACAATGGCTCGCTCTCTTTTTCTTCTGTTTGTTGGCCTTGTGTTTCTGGCAGGTTGTCAGATGCCAACTCAGCCTTCCATCAACCAAAGCCAGCCTTCTTCTGGCGGCGAAATCTTCGTCGAAGCCGCTCAAACCAGCGGAATTGATTTTGTCCACTTCAATGGCATGTCCGGCGAGTTTTATTTCCCTGAAATTATGGGAGCGGGCGCGGCCTTGTTTGATTTCGACAACGACGGCGACCCGGATGTGTATCTGGTTCAAGGGACGATGCTTGGGCCGGGCAAAACAATCAGCGATGCCACAGACAAACCTCAGGGGGCGTTGCAAGGTCGCCTTTATCGAAACGACTTAAACAACGGACAACTTCGGTTCACAGACGTGACCGCGCAAAGCGGCATAGTCGCCCGGCTGTACGGAATGGGCGCAACCACAGGAGATTTCGACAACGACGGATTCACGGATTTGCTGCTGACCGGATTGGGCGAAGTTCAATTGTGGCGCAACAATGGCAACGGAACCTTTGCCGACTTCACGAAAAAAGCCGGAATCGCCGACACCGATTGGAGCGTCAGCGCAGCTTTTGTGGATTATGACCGAGACGGTGCGCTGGATTTGTTCGTCTGCAATTACGTCAACTTTGTCATCGCCAACAACAAGAAATGTTATTCGCCGACCAGCCGGTTGGATTACTGCGCGCCGCGCGCTTATTCGCCAATGCCTTCGATGCTGTTTCACAACAAAGGCAACGGAACGTTTGAAAACGCTTCAGCCAAATCCGGCATCGCGGGCGAAGCCAGTTCGGCGCTCGGCGTGGTGTGTAGCGATTTCAACGAAGACGGCTGGGTGGACATTTACGTCGCCAACGATCAACGCGAAAACTTCCTGTGGATCAACCAGCAAAACGGTACGTTCAAAAACGATGCTTTGTTGGCCGGATGCGCCGTCAGCCGCGACGGAAAACCCGAAGCCAGCATGGGCGTTGACGCCGGAGACTTCGACGCCGACGGAGACGAAGACTTGTTCATCACTCATCTGTCCGGCGAAAAGAGCACGTTTTATTACAACATCGGAAAAGGCACGTTCGAGGATCGTTCGTTTGAAACCGGCATCGGCACGGCCAGCATGAACAGCACAGGTTTCGGCACGTTGATGTTCGATTACGACAACGACGGATGGCTGGACATTCTGGCCGTCAACGGAGCAGTCACAGTCATCGAAGCTCAGGCCGCCGCCAAAGACCCGTTTCCGTTTCATCAATCGAATCAGTTGTACCGCAACAAAGGCGATTCGACTTTTGTCGAAGTCACAGATCAAGCAGGCGCGGCGTTCAAACTTTCCGAAGTCGGACGCGGTGCGGCTTTTGGCGACGTGGACAACGACGGCGACACGGACGTGCTGATTACCAACAACAACGGACGCGCTCGGTTGTTGCTGAATCAAGTCGGCAATCGCCAGCATTGGGCTGGGTTGAGATTGATTGACGCCAAAGGCCGAGACGCTTTGGGCGCGCGCGTGACGCTGACTCGCAACCAGAAACCGGTCTTGTTGCGCCGAGCCAGAACCGACGGCAGTTACGCTTCTGCCAACGATCCGCGCGTGTTGTTTGGCTTGGGAGCGACGACGGAAATCGGTGCGGTTCGCGTGAACTGGCCGAGCGGCAAAACCGAAGAGTGGGCGAACATGCCCGCCGACAAATACACCACCTTGCACGAAGGCAGCGGCAAACCGGTTCAATAGCTTTGGAGTGCTGCGGCTTGACGCAGCTTTTCGTTTGTTCGTGAGAATTCCGCTTGCCGGCCGGTTCGTAGCACATTGGTCTTGAACACAAAAGCTGCGCCGAGTCACAGCACTTCATAAGACTGCGCGATTTCAGAAAAACGGATGCTATTCAGAAAACCATATCAACTGATTCTTGTGACATTGTTTTTAGGGCTGGCGCTGACCGGCTGCCGAAACAATCCGCCCGCGCCTGCTGGCAGAGTCTTGCTGCCCATTCCCGCGCAGGATTTGAATGCGCTGGAACCGGCGGTCAAAACGCAAATTTCTACCGGGCAGGCCGACCTGGATAAAGCGATCAACGCAAATTTATCCGATGATCTTTTGGGCGAAGCCTTCGGCGAAATCGGCCAGATGTATCACGCTTACAAACTGTTTGCTGCCGCCGAAGCCTGTTACCGAAACGCTCAAACGTTGCTGCCGAAAGATTATCGCTGGCCGCATTATCTGGGTTACGTGTATCAGAATTCGGGCAAGCCGGAACAGGCCGTCAGCAGTTTTCAAACGGCGCTGGCGCAGAAACCGGATTACGCTCCGGCGATGATCGGCGCGGCGCGCAATTACTTGAAACTGAATCAGAGCGACAAAGCCGAACCGCTTTTCAAACAGGCGCTCAATTTCAATTTAACCAAAGGCGCTGCGCTGGCCGGAATGGGCGATCTGGCGCTGGCCAATCGCAATTACGCTGTGGCGATTCTGAGTTTCGAGCAGGCGCTGAAAGAAATGCCCGAAGCGACCGAGTTGTATTACCCGCTGGCGCAAGGCTATCGCGGATTGGGCGACACCGCCAAAGCCGAAGAGAGTCTGGCCAAACGCGGAACCGGCGAAGTGAAATTCGGCGATGACCTGATGGCGGCGTTGAGCGATATGACTTCTGGAGCCTACAGTCACGTTTCGCGCGGAGTTGGGTTGATGAGCGCCCAAAAATACCCCGAAGCGAATGAAGAATTCCGGTTGGCAGTTGAATCCGACCCGGAAAACATCACGGCGCGAATAAATTACGCTTCGACTTTTGTCTTGCTGAAAAAATACGACGAAGCCAAAGCGCAATTGAATGAATTGCTCCGACGTTCACCAAATTACGCCAAAGCGCACCAAAGTTTGGGCATGCTGGCGGCTCAGTTGGGAAAGGATGAGGAAGCCGTCAAACATTTCCGCACCGGGCTGGCGGTGGACAAAAATCTGGCCGACGCCAATCTGGTGTTGGGCGATGCGTTGATGCGGTTGAAAAAGTATTCCGAAGCCGAAGCTGCATATTTGCGACAAACGGAACTAACTCCGCGAAATCCATCGCCGCATATGAAACTGGTTCCTTCGCTGATTTTACAGAAAAAATTCGCCGCAGGCCGCGACAAGATGGAGCACCTGGTCAAGGGAATGCCGAAGCACCGCGACGTGGCCATGGTGATGGTGCGATTGTTGGCCGCCTGCCCTGATTCCGCCGTTCGTGATGGCAAACGCGCCGTCGCTTTGGCTGAAGAAAGACTGACTAAAGAATCAAAACCCATTTATGTTCAGACGATGGCGATGGCTTATGCCGAAGCAGGCGATTTTGCCAAAGCTCTGGAAAAACAACGGTCGGTCGTGGACACGGTCGAAAATCTGGTGAAAACCGGTTCTGAAGACCTGGCCGATTTGCTGAAGATGATGAAAGAAGATTTGAAGCTTTACGAACGGCAAAAACCCTGTCGTCGTCCCTGGCTGGCAAATGATCCGATTTTTTTCCCGTCTCGACCTGTTTAATTTTTGTAACTGCTCAGCCTGGAGCCAAAAACTCGGTACGGAACCCGGAGCGGTAGCGATGGGATGCTTGCGAAGCTCACTTATCACGAGAAACCGGGCGCTACCGCTTCCCGTTCCGTACCGGATGAGCAATCCCAATTTTTTTTTGCCGGATTGTCAAAAAACACCTGACAAGACCGAAACTCATGGTTTACAATTTTTTTGTCGAGCGAACTTCACTTACTCACATCCTCGACAACTCTTCTGATACGAAACAACATTTGAATTGTAAAAGCAGATAGTTTGACGGAAATTGAGACGGGAATTTACCCGCTCAAATGGCCTTAAATAATTTTTGGATGCGTCTTTCCTGACTAATTTGCCCTGCATCCTCACAACGTCTTACTCATTTCAATCGCCACCCACTGTCGCTTAGGTGTGGGAACTGTCAGCGCGGAACATTTTTGCGCCAAAGCGATAATCATCAACCTACACACACCCCTTAAGGGGTTTTGGGAGAAAAATCCTTATGAAGACTTTCATGAACAAGTTGCGTCGGTACCAGCTTTTGGCAATTTGTGTACTGGTCGCAGTTGGATTCGCACTCGCCATCGAGCCGCAAAAAGCAGCGGCTTTAATCAAAAAACACAACACGGCTTTTGCCGATACCAAAGTGACGGGCCAGCTTTACAACATGGTCAACGCCGGCTCGGTCACCGGAACTGATTGGAGAGCCGCCGCCGAAGCCCAGAACAAACCTGGCAAATCCGCTGGCAAAGGTGGAACGGCTGTTTCACCGAATAACCCCAGCGCGGTTTTGTATAACCAGACCGACAATGCATCCAACAATGGCGCTCCCGATCAGGATTTCGAAGCTGGGTTCGACGCTTACGATTCAGAAGGCGCAGACGATTTCGTCGTTCCGGCCAATCGCGTTTGGACGGTTCAGAGCGTTTATCAAGTCAGCACAACAGGTTCTGGCGGCAACCAAACCAGCGACGTTACTTTTTACAGCAACAACGCCGGAGTCCCCGGTGGGGTCGTTTGTCAGCGAAATGGTTCTGCTGCTGTCGTGACTGCTGGCGACACCACAACGACATTGGGCAGCGGCGGATGCGTTCTGCCTGCTGGCACGTATTGGGTTGGCGTTCAGGTCAATCAAAACTTCGGCAGCTTCGGCCAGCATTTCTGGTCGAACCGCTCCACGCAATCCGGCAACGGCAGCGTTTGGCGCAATCCTGGCGACGGATTTGCCACGGGCTGCACCAACTTTGACAGACAAACCACCTGCGGCGTTGGCGGCGGAGCTTCACCGGATTTCCTTTTCCGTTTGGACGGTCTGGACAATCCGGCGATTGTTGAACCTCCGGTTGGCCCTGGCATTCCTTATCCGGCGCAGTCTGAATTGAGCGATCAGAAAGCCGGTTCAGTTTTGATTTACAACGTCTACACTTCGGGTGCGACCAGCGGCAACGCGCAAAACACCCGCATCAACATTACCAACACAAATCCTCAACAAGATGCGTGGGTTCACTTGTTCTTTGTGGCGGAAAGCTGCGCGATTGCCGACAGCTACATTTGCTTGACGGCGAATCAGACTGCCAGCTTCCTGGCTTCCGACCTTGATCCGGGCACAACCGGCTACTTGGTTGCGGTTGCTGTGGACGGGCGACTCGGCTGTCCGACCAGATTCAACTACCTGATTGGCGATGAATACGTGAAGTTCGCTTCCGGTCACGCGGCCAATCTGGGTGCAGAAGCGATTGCCGCTTTGTATGAAGGAAATGTTGCCGGTTGCGATGGCGGTGCTTTCACTGCTGTGCTGGCATTTGATGGCAATACCCAATACAACCGCGTTCCGGCTGCTTTGGCGTTGGACAACGTCGGTTCGCGCGCGGACGGCAACGATACTTTGGTGATTATCAACCGTATCGCTGGCAACCTGGGCATCGGAGCCGCAACGCTCGGCACGTTGTTCGGTATTTTGTATGACGACGCCGAAAATGCGCTGAGCTTCTCAGTTACGGGCGGCTGCCAGTTGCGTAATTCGATTACCAACAACTTCCCGCGTACGACGCCTCGTTTTGAAACCTTCATTCCTGCCGGACGTACTGGCTGGGCGAAAGTCTTCAACCAAACCGGAGCAATCGGTATGACGGGAGCGGCGATCAACTTCAACGCCAACGCGGCCAGTTCAGCAGGAGCCTTTAACAATGGGCATAACCTGCATCATCTGACACTGAACGCTGCCAGCGGTTACATCATCCCGGTGTTCCCGCCAAGCTGCTAACCGACATCGTTTGACGCGAAATCTTGCGTCCATACGATTGGCAAACCTGAAAGGCCAGGGCAGAAATGCTCTGGCCTTTCATTTTGGTCGTAGGAATTTCTTGCCCGCCCGTATGGCTGCGAATAGAATGCCCGCCAAGTCCAAATGTCCCGCAAGTGAATTTTGCTTATGTCGAAAAAAATCTTGTTCATCGGTGTCGGCGGAATTGTTTTGTTGCTGATCTGGTCAGTCGGGCAGCAGTCCGTTTGGGCTGCTCCGGTTCAAAGCGGTAAACCGACCAAAGCCTTGCGCCAATTGCAGGAAGAGCAATTGAAAGCGCAGGACGATTTTGACCGAGACGTTGCAAACGGAAAAGTTCAAACACACGAATGGGAAGTCCGTGCCGAGTTATTGCGAAAAGCGGCTGCGACGCGAGCGGCGGAATTCAAAATCGCCGACTGGAAAGGCGGGGAATTGCTGGCGCTGATTTCGCTGTACCGATTGGCAGAAATGCATGCTCAGGCAATCGAAGCCAGCCGCGAATTTTTGAAAAACGAACCGAAATCTCGACTTGCCGACAATATACGAAGCGGAATGGTTCGCGCGCTGGTGGAATTGGAGCAGGTAGAAGAAGCTCAAAAAATTCTGGACGAGTTGTTCAAGGAACCGCCGAGAAGTCAGCTTGAGTTGGGGACGCGAGTCGAATTGTTTTTGATTTTGGCGACTGTTTGGCGCGAACGCGGAAGATACGATTTGGTATCGAAATATGCCCGGCGAGGGTACGACCTGAAAATGGCCAGAGGCCGGTTTTCGATGTTCGACGAACGCACTTCGGATTTAATCAGCCGCAGTCGCCTGACGCTGGCCGCCGAATTCATTTCCGCGCAAGAGCGGCTCGGTTTCAAAAAAGACGCCGAAGATTCGCACAAAAAAGTTCTCGAAACCGAATTCAACGAACAAGAAGTGCTGAAATCGTTTTACGAATCGGAACTGGCGGCGGCTCGATTGATGTTCAATCCCGCGCCGGAACTCGATGCGCCGCAATGGATCGGTTCCGACTCGATCAAATTCGCCAGTTTGCGAGGCAAAGTCGTCCTGCTGAATTTTTGGGCGATGTGGTGCAGCCAATGCGCCACGACATTTCCCCAATTGCGCGAATTTCAAAAGAAGTTTTCCGGAAAAGGATTTGAAATCATCGGCGTGACCAAGTTGTTTGGCCGTTCCGACACCGAAGAAAGTTTGAAGCGTGAGCAGGAGTTGAACGCGCTTCGGAATTTCAAAGTTAAAAACCAACTCAATTACCCTTTGGCTGTCGGCAAAATGGATGACGTGACCAATGACGAACGATACGGCATCACCAGTTTGCCGACGGTGATTTTGATTGATCGGCGCGGCAACGTTCGCCACGTCAAACGCGGCATTGGCGAATATCGCAAACTGGAAAAACAGATTGAAAAGCTGATCAATGAGAACTGAGCTTGTACGTTGGAGTTTTCCCTGTCGCGTAGTGATGCCCTGAAATGATGGAAACTGGTAGGACAGGTTCGGAACCTGTCCTACCCATTTCCTGATGAGAAGTGGTAATGACGCAGCGGAGGTCAAAAAGCGGGTTTCAATTTCGTACGCCGACGGCGCGCGTTGATTCTCAGCACGCCTGGCGGCAAAACGAAGATGCGATAATTTTGCCGATAGTTTACGAACTGGCCGAATCAGACAGCCGCCGTTTGCAACCCGATTCAGACATCGTCGCCATCAACTGGCCGCTGAAATTACCAAGTCGGCGACATCGCAACACCTCGATCATTTCCCTGGACGTTCTTAGCGGAGAAGAAGATCGCAAAAAGAAACTGGCACTGTTGAAAGACAAGGTCGAATCGGCCAGAGCGCGCGTTCTGAGTAGAGGAAAGTTTCAGGACAAGGACGAATCACCAGCGACTGACAACCAGCCAAATCCGCCCCAGAATCTTTCTGCGGCGAGCGGCGCGAAACCGAATTCACCCGGCAAGTCGCCATATTTTTCCACTGCCGTGCAATTGCTGCTACTCAGCGTCATCGCTTTGGTCGTGTTTGCCTGGATTTGTTTTAGATAGCTGAAGCCTGTGCGATGGCAGATCAGGCAAAGCAATGACAGTTTCTTCGTCCCGGCAGGGACGGTTGAACTTAGCGCGGCGTTTCAACGCCGGGTAGCGGAGTCTTTCTCAGCGGCGTCCTGTAGGGACGCTTGAATCCTGTTTTGGCGGAAACTCAAGCGTCCCTACAGGACGCCGATTCATTCGCTGCTTTTCCCGGCAGTAAACTGCCGCGCTAATATCAAGCCGTCCCTACCGGGACGAAAACCGGGTCAAGTCTAACGACCGTTTCTTTAGCGCGTAACATCAAGTTATACAAGACACCGCCTTTTCACCCTTTCATCACTTCACTCATTTACCCGCCTCACCGCTGCGGACTGCCCAGCGTGACGCGCAAATCCTGTTTTGAATAATCCACGCCGACGCGCTGTTCGGCATCAATGGCTTTGGCCAACAACCTTACCGACGAGCGATTGCTGGCAGCAAGACGTGGAACCTGCCACTGAAATTGATTGGCCGAACCGGGCAGATTGGCGATCACCGTCGGATAGCTGGCTCCGCCGTCAGTCGAAAGCCGCACTTGAATTCCGACAATTTGCGCCGATTGCGGAATCGCCCACGCCACCAGCGTTTTCTGGTCTGTGGTCAGTCGCGTGCTGAAATTCGGCGAAATCAATTTCACGACCGGCGCTCCGTCAATCGTTACTGCCACGTCCATTCGCACCAGCGAATCCTGATTGCCAGCCGCAAGAGAACGAAAACTGATTTGATAAACATTGCCGGCTTGAGCGGAAGTTGGCGTAAACCAGAACTTTCCGCTGGCCGAATCGAAGCTGGAATTTTCAGGCAGGTTGTAAGCGGTGATTTCCAGCGGCTGACCATTTTGATTTTTGGTGGCCAGCGCGAAACTCAAACTTTGTCCGACCAGCAACCGAGCGGCTTTCAATTGCGCCAAGGTCGTCGGCGGAAAGGCGAGCGGCGGCGTGGGAGTGGGCGTGGCTTCACGAAAGGGTTGCGCCATCAAGCGCACCTCTCCCAGATTGAAGAAAGCGTTGCCGAACGGGTCACGATCAATCTTCGTTTTCTGTACCCGCACAAACCGATAGCTGCCGAGTTCGGTCGGTTCGGCCCGCCAGTTTTGTCCTGGGGGAACTGCGAGTTCGTTTTGCGCGGCCAACACGGCGAAGCTGCCAAACGCCGCATCGTTCGACGCGCGCACTTCAAAATTGCGGCGGGTCAGCGGTTGATCCTGATCCGCGCGGAAAAGAATTTCTATCAGTTCGATTTTGTACGCCCGGCCAAGATCAACCTGCCACCATTCGGCTTTGCCTGTGTTCGATTCGGAATGCCAGATGGACAACTTGCCAGAAGCGCGAAGCTGATTGTCGTTTGCCGCAGCGGGAATTCCGATGGTGTCCGGCCAGACGCGCGTGCTGGAAGCCGTTGCCGGACGATTCAACGCCACATTCGCCAACGTCGCCGGATCAACCGGTTTCGGGTCTTCGCGGCGAGGCGTTGGGCCAAGCGGAATTGTTTTGGGCGTGACAATCGAATTGGCAAATTCCGGCAACACGTCGGACAGAATCAATCCCATCTGGCCGTAGGCTTTGGGCGAAGAGCCTGGAAATTGCAGCGAACGAAAATTGATGACCGCGCGCGTTGATGGCGCAACGGCTCGACCATCGGGCAGGTCGCGGTAAAACGCATAATCGCGGAAAAGTTGTTTGGCGCGTTCGCGGAAATCTTCGCGTCCGGAAATTCGCGCGGCGGCGGTCAGCACGGGCAAACTGAATCCGGCCAATCCGACCGAACGGTCTTCGGCGATTTTGTCCTGATACCAGAAATAAGACATTCCCGCGGGCAGGTAACTGCCGTCGCTGAGCGTCACGCCGGGTTTCAGCGGAGGATTGTCGCTGCCTTTGGCGACAAGCCAATCAGCCAGTCGAACCAGATATTCAGCTACGCGCGTGTCGCCGGTTTCTCGCCAATAATCAATCACGCCGAGTTGCGTGTAACCAGTCCACATCCAAGGTTGAATGTTCGGCTGGCCAGGGTTTTTGCCGACATAAAATCCTTTGCGGCCAAAACTCTCTTCGGTTTGGACGATCAGGTTGACGTTTTCGCGGGCTTTGTTGAGGTAACGTGATTCGCCGGTGTAACGATACGCCGCCATCAATCCCAGCGTAGGCCATCCGATCCAGCGGGATTCGTTCCAACTGAGCGCGCTGTCGTAAGTGAAATTGACGCGCGCAAAGGCTTCGCTGCCTTCCAGCGCGGATTCGCGGACGGCTTCGTCGCCGGTCAACGCCCAATACAACCACATGCCTTCGATCCAGGTGTGACTGGGAACCGGTTCGCGGGCGCTGCCGTGATCGCCTTTTTCGTAAAACGCCATTCCGCGCAAATTCCAGTTTTCGTTCGGTAAATCGTCCGCGCGGAATTGTCCCCAATCGGCTCGATACCGAGCCATTTCGCCGCCCAGTTGAAACGCGCGAACGTCGCCGGTTCGCAAGGCTTCGCGCAACACGACAAACGGCAAATCGTAATGCACGTTCGCGTAACCATCGCCCCAGGCCAAATCGCCAAAATTGCGCCAGCCGAATTGTTCGCCTTGTTCGCCGCGCAAACGATATTCAAATGCCGATTGAGCCGTAACTCCGCCGGCGGCTTCGGCGGATTCGACCGAGTAACTGACAGCCAGCATGCGTTCCATTCGCGCGGCGGCTTCAATCAGTCGCGGGTCATTTTCAAAAGTCGTTTGCCAGTTTCGGCGTTCGACAAAAGCGGCGCGAACGGCTCCGGTCGCAGCGATGTACGCCGGTTCGAGCGTCGCGTTGGGCGAATTGGTCAACGCGCGAGCGGCAATCGTGTTGCGGCCAAGATAAAAGTCCGTAGTTTTGGCGCGCGCGCCGTCGAAGATGTGGTCTTCGCCAGTGTCAGGCAAAATGTCGAATCGAAGACCTTCGCGGTTGCCGGTCAGGGCTTTCGGATAGTTTTCGACAAACTCCGGCACGGCGATTTCGATCTGGCCAGCCACCAACGAAGCGCCGCTTTGCCGATTGGCCAATCGGTTACGAGCTTCGCCGGATTTCAACACCTGAACTTTGTCGTTCGACGCTGAAGCTGTCGGCAACAATACGGACAAACTTCGCAGCAAAACGTGTTCGGCAAATGGCGAAGGCCCTCCGCTGTAAGCGCCGAATCCGAAAGCGCCGTTGTTCATAATTCGCAGCCGAACGCGAACAAACGGTTGGTCGGCGTACAGGTAATAACGAATGGTGAAAGCCAGTTTGGGCGGAACTCGTTGGCCGCCGATTTTGAACACGCCGTCTTGGCGAACGACGACGCGCAGGTTGTTCGATTCTTCGATCGAAGTTTTTTCGACGCTGGCAGTGACGGTTTCATCCTGCGCGCCAACGACGATCATCTTTTCGCCGAGCGAATGTGCGACTTTCAGCGGCGCATTGAACCGGACAATCTGGCCGTTGATTTCCCTGATGGTGGCGCGTTCCTGTTCGATGCTCAGATCGCGTATGACGGTTCCCGCCGGATGATTGAACCGCAGCGGCGTGGCAGTTTTCAGGTCCCCGGGATCGGCTGCGCTGACTGTGACTTCTTCTTGTTGGCTGCCTTCGCCGACGCGGTAACGACGACCGGCGGCGAAGCTTTTATCAGCGGTGACGAGGCGGGCACTACCCGCTGTTGCATCCCATTGCAGCAAGGAGACGTGCTCGAATCTCGCCTCGTCACCAACTTTTAGCAGCGTCGTGTCTGTCACCGTCACCGTGTCCGGTGTGGCGTTCAATTGATTGATCAAAACACGACGCGGCAAACTCATTTGCGCCGACACCGGCGCGCGAAGTTGTTCAGTACCGCCAAGTTTGAAACTGTTCAGCAGAGAATCGCCCTGCCGCGTGAACTCAATCGCCAATTGCGAATTGCTGACGCGAAAAACGCCTGCGGATTCGCTGACTGAAATCGTCTTGTTTGGCTGTGCCGATTGAGTCGCCCGCGTCAGAAAATGCGCTCCTGTCGAAACCGGTTTGAAATCCGTCAGCAGCCATTTGATCGGTCGGGCGGTTTGACTGGCGGGCGCTGCCCAACGCGCCAGGACTCTGAATTGCGAAGGCACGACATTGCCTGCGCCGTCGGTTACGGACAGCGCGGCAACATCCGTGACATTGGCCGCTTCGCCGAGCGGGACTCCGATTGTGACCGGTAAAGCCGCGTTGACCACATTCAGCGCCACGCGAAATTCTTCCACCTTTTCCAGTTGGTTTTGCCGGGCTTGTGAATGCGAGGAGTTGAAACTTGCGGGAAGCTGGACGATCAGCCAGCCGAACAAAGAAACAAACACAATGGAGCGAATTACTGCGGAACGCGATGCTTCGAAAATCATAGCCATTATCCGATGTGGAAATTGGCAGGGGAGTTTGATTGAGCGCAGGTGTGTACTGTCGGGACCTGTGTAGACTGGGGACGCAGCAGGTTTCCCGAAATGTGATTCAGAGCTTGAGCGGGCGAACAGGCTATGAATGAAAACTTTTGAAATAGCCATTGCCCGAACAAAAGTAGGGTTCATAGAGCAGCACCACGCCTACCGTGACGGACAGTTAATTCTGAATTTTTGAGATAGTAATCAAGCGCCTCGCGGAATTTTCAGACGCCGGTTTAAGACGGGCTGCACCATAACACACGAATTTCCGGTTCGGAAAGAGCTTCTCCATCAATGGTGAAATTTTCGTGATTCAGTCTGACTGAGCTTCACAAAATGGATTCCATTTTGTGGCAAATCCGAAAAAATCAATCTTGTTCAGAAAAATGGACATGTGGCTCAGGTCAATCAACACCTCAAGCCTGTAAATCTTGTTCTATCAATCTCGCTGTCACAATCATGTCTGGGGCATAGTGCTTGCCTGAAATTTGACGTTTTACTCTCACAGTTCGTCCGAACGAAACAACTATCTACACAAAATCAGATTTTCAGGTGAAGGAATTTACGTTAAGCAAGTATTGGCCATTCGCGCTTACGCTCAATTGATTCAGATTTCAGGTGATTAAAGAGCAATGCGTTAGCCGGTAAGGCCAAGTGGGAACAGTAAACTCTTACAAAACATCTTCTAAAGAGGGGAATCACAATGAAAAGCAATTTGCTTAGGTTCATGACCGTAATGTTGCTTGCGCTGTCGGCCAGCGTCGCGGCTTTCGCGCAAGGAACAACTTCCACGATTGCCGGTTCTGTCACAGACCAGAACGGTGCTGTCATTTCCGGCGCTTCCGTGACTGTTAAAAACAACGGCACGGGCGCGGAATTCAAAGTTTCGTCTTCCGGCAGCGGCGCTTACAGCGTTCCTTCGCTGGGATCAGGCGTTTACACCGTGACGGTCGAAGCTCAAGGCTTCAAAAAAGCCGTTGTGCAGGATGTCAAACTGGACGTTGGCGTGCCTTCAACGGTGAACGTGACACTGGAAATCGGCGCGGCCAGCGAATCGGTTGTCGTTCAGGGCGGCGCGGAAGTTCTGCAAACTCAATCCGCGAACGTCAGCACGACGATTACCGGTCGCCAGATTACAGAAACGCCGCTGGCTTCGCGCGACGCGCTTGATCTGGTTTTGTTGCTGCCTGGAACCAACACGCCCGGACGCCCGCGTACCTCGACCATCAACGGTCTACCCAAAGGTTCGCTGAACATCACGATGGACGGCGTCAACGTTCAGGACAACATCCTGAAATCGTCCGACGGATTTTTCACCTACGTTCGTCCGCGTTTGGATGCCGTTGACGAAGTGACCGTTTCGACCGCCACCCCAGGCGCAGAAAGCGCGGGCGAAGGCGCGGTTCAGATCAAATTCGTCACTCGTGGCGGAACCAATCAGTACACCGGCAGTTTGTACGAATATCATCGCAATCCCTGGTTGAACGCCAATTACTGGTTCAACAACCGCGATTCCGCGCCGAAGCCGGGTTTCACCACTGCGCCGCGCGATGTCATCATTCTGAATCAGTTCGGCGGACGTTTTGGCGGGCCGATCAAAATTCCCAAGCTGTTCGACGGCAAAGACAAGGCATTTTTCTTCGTCAATTACGAAGAGTTCCGCATCCCGGAACAAACTACTCGTCAGCGCACAATTCTGAGCGAACAGGCGCGCAGCGGCGTTTTCCGTTATGGCACAAACGGCAGCGTGAATTTGTACACGCTGGCAGCAGCCAACGGTCATACTTCAACCGCCGATCCGACGATTGCCAAATTGTTGCAGGATATTCGCACTTCGACGACACAAACCGGCGCTGTGCAGTCCCTGGCAGACCCCAACCTCGAACGATTCACCTTCACCAATCAGGGCGGACAAACCCGTTATTTCCCGACTGTCCGTTTGGATTTCAACCTGACGGAAAAACACAAACTGGAAAACGTTTGGAATTACCAGCTTTTCACCGGTTTGGTTGATTTCTTGAACGGAACCGACCCGACATTCCCGAACTTCCCGAACCAGGGATTCCAGGGATCGAATCGTTTCTCGAACACGATTGCTCTGCGTTCCACTCTGACGCCGACCATCGTCAACGAAGCGCGATTCGGCATCACCGGCGGCACAGTGCTGTTCTTCCCGAACGTCAACCGGGGGCAATTCACCGGTTCGTTGGCCAATCAGGATGGTTTCAACATCGGCATCGGAGCGGCGGGCATCACTTCCGCAACGGTTTCGACCACGCCCAGCCGTCGTAACGCTCCTGTTCAAACCTTTACCGACACTTTAACTTGGACTCGCGGCTCGCATTCGATGAGCTTCGGCGGTTCATTCACCAACATCAATTTCTGGAGTTGGTCGCAGGCGCAGGTTCCCGGCATTACGTTGGGAGTGGATGCCACTGATCCGGCTGTCTCAATGTTCACGGCTGCCAATTTCCCCGGCGCTTCTGCCACAGACCTGACCAATGCTCGTAACATTTATGCAGTGTTGACCGGTCGTGTGACGGCGGTTACGGCCAATGCCATCTTGAACGAAAAGTCGTTGGAATACACCTATCTCGGCGCAAACGTTCAGCGTGGTCGCCAACGTGAATTCGGTTTGTTCGCTCAGGATTCCTGGCGCGTTAATCCGAATTTGACGCTGACCGGTGGTGTTCGTTGGGAAGTGCAGATGCCTTTCCAGGCGAAAACCGATGTGTATTCCCAGACCTCGTTCAATGAATTGTTCGGAATTTCCGGCCCAGGTAATTTGTTCAAGCCCGGAACCCAAACGGGCAAAGTGACGCAGTTCACTCAGTTTTCGGCTGAAACCAACCCTTACAACGTTGATTACAACAACTTTGCGCCCAGTCTGGGATTTGCCTGGACGCCCCGTCCCAGTGGCGGAATCATGAGCAAAGTCTTTGGTGACGGCGGGCAAACGGTGTTTCGTGGTGGATATTCCATCGCGTTCAACCGCGAAGGCCTGAACGTTTTCACCAGCATTTTGGCCAGCAACCCCGGACTTTCGATTGTTGCCAGCAAAAACCTGGCGCTCGGAAATCTGGGCACATTGCCGGTTCTGTTCCGCGACAAGAGCCGTCTGGCTCCGCCATCGTTCCAAACCAAACCGGTTTTCCCGAACGAAGGCGCAATCACCAATTCGGCGAATGCTTTCAATCCGAATCTGCAACTTGGTTACGTCCAGTCGTGGAGCTTCGGCATGCAGCGCGAAATCAACAAAGACACCGTCATCGAAGCGCGTTACGTCGGCAACCGCGGCGTCAAGCTGTGGCAGCAATTCAATTTGAACGAAGTCAACATCGTCGAAAACGGCTTCTTGAATGAGTTCCGACTGGCACAGGCCAACTTGCAAGCCAATATCGCGGCTGGGCGTGGAGCGAATTTCCGTTACGCCGGACCGAATACTGGCACTGCTCCGTTGCCAATCATGCTGGCCTTCATGACCGGTCAGGCTGCTTCGGCGGCAGGTGTTGCTACAAATTACGGCAGCGCCAATTTTGCCAATGCAACTTTTGTTAATGCTTTGGCGGCGAACGGCCCAGCGGTTGGAACATTCACAAACAATTTCATCACTAACGCCGGGTTCCGTGGCAATGGTATTGCGGCTGGATTGCCTGCCAATTTCTTCATCGTCAACCCTGGTAAACTGGGCGGCGCGTTTTCCATTGAAAACAATGGACGCACTTCCTACGATTCCTTGCAGGTTGAATTGCGCCGTCGGTTGTCCAAAGGATTGTTGGTGCAGGGCAATTACACTTTTGCCAACGCCTTTACCAACGCTTTTGCCAGCAGTTCGGTCGTCTCCGGGCAGCCCTCGACGTTCCGCGATATGTCGCTGAGCAAGACCGTTTCACCGTTCAACGTAACTCACGCTTTCAAGGTCAACTGGATTTATGAATTGCCGTTTGGCAAAGGACAGTTGATCGGCGGCGGAGCCGGCAAGGCGCTTGATCGCATGATCGGCGGCTGGGAATTCCATGGCGCTGCTCGTGTGCAAAGCGGTACGCCGTTCAATTTCGGCAACGTTCAACTTGTCGGCATGACCCGCGAAGACCTGCAGGAGCAAGTCAAAATGCGGTTCGATGACGCCGGACGTGTTGCTTACTTCCTGCCGCAGGACATCATTGACAACACTCGCCGTGCGTTCAACGTCAGTTCAACCAGCGCCACCGGATTCAGCACGTTGGGCGCGCCGACTGGACGGTTCATTTCACCAGCCAGTAGCCGCGGTTGTATCGAATCGTTCACGGGGCAGTGTGGTTCGACGAATCTGGTTCTTTATGGGCCGAGGTTCTCTCGTTACGACCTGAGCATCGTCAAGAAAACCCGCATCACCGAGCGCGTGAATTTTGAATTCCGCGCTGAGTTCCTGAACGCCTTCAATCACATCAACTTCATCGTCGGCAACCCGGCGAACGACACGAACGTGATTGGCGGTTTTGCGAACGCGACTTTCGGTCAGGTGACGCAGGCTTACCGCGATCTTTCGACAACAAACGATTCCGGCGGACGCCTGATCCAGTTGGTCGGTCGTATCAACTTCTAAAACCGAATTTCGGTTTTGGTTCATCCGGGAGAGGGGTCTGGCTTTGGCGCTAGACCCCTCTTCGCTTTTTGCGCCCTTTCGTGAAGATAAAACCGTATCCGCATTTGTTGGTCTGGCGTATCAGTTACCGATAGCACTGGCGGCAGATGCAGAATCACCACAAAGCCGTCGTTCCAGAACAAAAGCATTACAAAACGAGTAGCTGTTCAGCCATTTTCGTTGCGGTAGCGACGGTTGAACTTAACCCGGCGTTTCAATGCCGTGTAAGGGCGAACGCGACGAGAAACCAAATGCCACATCTGAGCAGTTACTTTTGCCACTCAAACCAAGGAGGACACTGTCTATGAAGCGCAAAGTTGTAGCCTGGAGTTTTGCAATTGTTTTAGGAATTTTGATGGCGTTTTCCGCCATCGGGACTACCTACGGACAAGTGACGGCTTCGCTGTCAGGAACTGTTGCCGACCCCACCGGAGCAATGGTTTCCGGTGCGATCATCGAAGTCAAAAACAGCGCCACGGGTGCTGAGTTCCGCGCAACCAGTTCCGGCAGTGGCAGTTACACCGTGCCGTCGTTGGGCGCAGGAACCTACAACGTGGTTGTTTCGGCGCCGGGATTCAAACAAGTGCTCGTGCGCGAAGTGAAAATTGACGCCGGTGTACCCGCCAATTTGAACATTACGCTGGAAGTCGGCGCAGCCAGTGAATCCGTCACCGTGCAAGGCGGCGCTGAAGTTTTACAAACCCAGTCGGCGAATATCTCGACCACGTTGAGCGTCAACCAGATCATCAACCTGCCGCTCAATTCCAGGAACGCGCTGAATTTTCTGGTGTTCCTGCCCGGAGTAGACACTCCCGGATTGGCGCGCGATGCCACCATCAACGGTTTGCCGGAAAGCGCCATCAACATCACGCTGGATGGCGTCAACGTGCAGGACAATTTCAACAAAACCGGTGACGGATTTTTTGCTCGTGTGGCTCCGCGATTGGACGCGATTCAGGAAGTGACGGTTTCGACCGCAACGCCCGGAGCCGACAACGGCGGCGGCGGAGCGGCTCAGATCAAATTCGTCACTCGACAGGGTGGCAATGAATTTCACGGCAGCGTTTACGAATATCACCGCAATCCGGTGCTGAATTCCAATTACTGGTTCAACAACCGCGACGGCGCTCCGATTCACAAAGACACCGGTTTGACTTGCGGCACGGTTGCACAGTCCTTTGATTCGGAAAAATGCAAAGCCCAACGCGCTCGCATTTTGCTCAACCAATATGGATTCCGCGTTGGCGGGCCGTTTCTGTTTCCCAAAAAAGCTTTTGGGCCGCTTGGCTTCGATGGTCGCAACAAAGCGTTCTTCTTCATCAATTACGAAGAGTTCCGGTTGCCCAACGCCGCCAATCGCACGCGAACGATTTTCAACGAACGAACGCAGGCAGGTTTTTTCCGGTACAACGCAACGGTCGGCGGGCAAACTCAGGTGCGCGAAGTGAACCTGTTGGAACTGGCTGCGCGCAACAACCAAACCGCGACGATTGATCCGACCATCGGCAAACTGCTGGCCGATATACGCAATTCGACCAAGAGCGGAGGGATTACGGCGCTGACCGATCCAAACCTGGAAAGGTTCGCTTACGTGGCGACCGGCAATAACAAAACTTATTTCCCAACCACTCGATTCGATGTCAACCTGACAGACAAACATCACCTGGAACTGACCTGGAATTATCAGAAAATCATTTCCGAACCCGATTTCCTGAATGGACGCGATCCGGCATTTCCTGGCTTTCCGAACTCCGGCAGCCAGATCGGCGACCGGTACACGGGGTCGTTGGCTGTGCGTTCGACCTTGTCGCCGACACTGGTCAACGAAGCCCGCACCGGATTGTCCGGCGGTCCGTCGCGCTTCAATCCCGAAGCCAGCGCAGCAACTTACAACGGAAGCATTGCCAATCAGGGTGGATTCACCTTTGGTTCGGCGGCGGGCACTGGCGGATTGACCGTCGCCGGAATCAACAATGCCACTTCAACCTTTGCCACCAGCCGCCGCAATCCGTTGCTGCGGGAATTCAGCGACACGCTGAGTTGGACACGCGGCTCTCACAATCTGAGCTTCGGCGGTCAATTCCAGCAATTCAATCTGACTTTGCACAGCCGACCGGGTTTGGCCCCAAACATCGGATTTGGAGTCAATTCCAACGACCCGGCTATTGCCATGTTCGTGGCTGCGAATTTTCCTGGAGCTTCGGCAGCCAATTTGACTGCCGCTCAGAACATTTATGCGGTTTTGACCGGGCGCGTTACTTCGATTGCGGCCAACGCGGTGCTGGATGAAAAGTCCGGCCAATACGTTTATCTGGGCGAATCGGTCAATCGCGGTCGCCAGCGTGAATACGGTTTGTTTGTGCAGGATTCCTGGCGCGCTCGCACGAATCTGACGCTGAATTTCGGCGTGCGCTGGGAAGTGCAAGGGCCGTTCACCGCGTTGAACGAAGGATGGTCAACAGCCACTGTTGCTGATTTGTTCGGTGTTTCCGGTTTGGGCAACCTCTTCAAACCCGGAACGTTGACCGGGCGTCAGCCGCAATTCATCCCGTTCAGCAAAGGCGATCAATCTTATAAAACCGATTACGGCAATTTCGCGCCGAATTTCGGCATCGCCTGGACGCCGCGCGCGCAGAGCGGCTGGTTGAAATCGCTGATCGGCGACGGCGGCCAGACCGTTATTCGTACGGGCTATTCCATTGCTTACAACCGAAACGGATTGGGAGATTTTTCCGGCCAGTTCGGAGCCAATCCCGGTTCAGCCATCAACGCCGACCGCAATCTGACCATCGGCAATCTGGTTGGCGGCAGTCTGGGTTCGTTGCCAGTGTTGTTGCGCGACCGCAGCCGTTTGGGCCCGCCGAGTTTCGCCAGCACGCCGAATTATCCGTTGTCGGATGTCATCACGGGCGATGTGCAAATTTTCGATCCGAACACCAAAGTTCCGTATTCCCAATCGTGGACGTTCGGCATTCAACGCGAAATCAGCAAAAACATGGCGTTTGAAGTTCGTTACGTCGGTACGCGCAATCTGCGCGGCTGGACGGAATACAATTTGAATGACGTTGAACAGAACATTCTGGAAAACGGCATGATGAATGAATTCAAGCTGGCTCAGGCCAATTTACAAGCCAACATTGCCGCCGGACGCGGAAACACGTTCCGATATTTCGGGCCGAACACAGGCACTTCGCCATTGCCGGTTACGCTGGCTTATTTTGCAGGCAGACGCGATCCGAACGTCGCCGCCAATTACACGGCAGCGGTCATCGGCGCAACTGCGGCCAATTTGTTTACCAGCACAACATTCGTCAACACACTGGCGCGGAATAATCCCGGACCGCTGACTTATGCCGCCAATTTGCACACCGATGCGAATCGCCGCGCCAACGCGCTGGCGGCGGGGTTGCCGGCAAACCTGTTCCTGACCAATCCAGATTTGCGCGGTGGAGCCTTGTTCATCGGCAACGGAGGTTACACTCGTTACGATTCGATGCAGGTCGAATTCCGCCGCCGTCTGGCGAATGGATTGCTGATCCAGTCTAACTACTCCTGGGCTAAAGGCTTCAGTTCGTCGCGGTTTTCGTTCCGCACGCCGCGCGTCAACACGTTGAATTCCGGCACACCGGGTTACATCGCCCATTCATTCAAGGTCAACTGGGTTTATGAACTGCCGTTCGGACAAGGTAAATCGTTGTTCGGCGGCGTTGGCAATCTGGTGAACCAGTTTGTCGGCGGCTGGGAATTCCATGGAACCGGGCGTGTCCAAACAGGGCGCATCCAGGATTTGGGCAACGTCAAACTGGTCGGCATGACGCAAAAAGATTTGAGCAAATCTTTCGGGCTTTATTTCGACGATGCGGCCAAAGTGGTTTATCACCTGCCGAAAGACATTGTCGAAAACACGATCAAAGCTTTCAGCACCAGCCCGACTTCGACAAGCGGTTATGGCGCATTGGGAGCGCCGACTGGACGGTATCTGGCTCCGGCCAGCGACGCCAGTTGTATTCAAGTAGTGGCTGGCGACTGCGCCCAGCAAAATTTATTCGTCACCGGCCCGATGTTCACCCGATTCGACCTGAGCGCTGTCAAGCGATTCAAGATTACCGAAAAGGTCAATTTTGAATTGCGCGGTGAATTCCTGAACGCATTCAACAACATCAATTTCCTGGCCAGCACCAACCTGACCAATTACAACAACCAACTGTTCGGTCAGGTCACATCGGCCTTTACTGATGCAAACAACACGCAGGATCCTGGTGGACGATTGATTCAAATCGTCGCTCGATTCAATTTCTAACATCCAAATCTAAGGGCGGGTTTTTCGACCCGCCCTGCCAAAAATTTTCACGTAAGGAGAAATCATGCCTTTTAGACGAAGCCTTATCAGTCTATCCGCGGGGCTTACGATGATGCTGGCATTGGCCGTCATCGCATTTGCCCAAGGCACTAACGCCGCACTGACCGGCACTGTCACAGACGCCAATCAGGCCGCCGTGCCCGGAGCGACCGTGACGGCGACAAACGCCAACACCGGTTTGACCTTTACCGCTACAACCAACGAATCGGGCGTGTACAACTTCCCCAGTTTGCAACCCGGTCAATATCGCGTTTCTTCGGAAAAAACCGGATTCAAAAAATTCATTTACAACGATGTCACGCTGGAATTGTCCAGCCGCATCACAGTGAATTTCGCGCTTGAAATCGGAACGATCGCTTCTGAAACTGTTGAAGTGAACGCGGCTGTGGACACTCGGCTGGCGCTGGGCAACAACTCGGTTGGTGGTGTCATCACCGGTCAAAAGATTCAAGAACTGCCGTTGCCGAACCGCGACGCGCTCGGTTTAGTTTTCACTCAAGCCGGTTTGGTCGGAGACAACTTCAGCGGATCACGCATCGGCACACTGAATATCAGCCGCGACGGCGTCAACGTGCAGGATCAACGCATTAACGTTGGCGTCGCTTCGACCATTTTCACCAGTGTGGACTTGGTGCAGGAAGTTCGTGTTGTGACTTCGCCCGCTGATGCCGAATTCGGGCGCGGTTCCGGTCAGATTCAGATGATTACTCGGTCAGGCACGAACGATTTTCATGGCAGCGTTTTTGAATCCCATCGCAATACGGCGCTCAACGCCAACACCTGGTTCAACAACCAACGCGGACGCGACGCCAACGGCGCCGAAATCTCTCCGCGCAATGTATTGATCCGCCTAGGGCTTACGATCTGGCCAAAAACCAACTAACACAATTTAGCCATTCTAAACCCGAAGGAAAAATTTACGTACCCCCAGCTTAAAAGCTAGTCACACACCTAAATCAGAAGACCTCAAGCTGCGAGTTTCAATCTACTTTTGTAACCATTTCGTTCTCAATACTTGCAGCAATTTTGGGCAAACACCCCTCGCGATCCTAATCTGATTTCAGCGATCACAAGCAGCGGTTGCAATGTACAAACTTGTACTTGTAGTTACCTAATGTGGTAAAAAATACACGCCTGTGCCATTTTTTTATACTTTTTTTTACGGTCTCCAGGCTTACTGATAGCTAAATGCAATTAACCTAATGCTGAAGTTAGGTTGAGAAAAGTTTGGGGTACTTTTTGAAGTCGCGCAAGTTTTTTAATTTCAGGTAGATGCGCCCATGCCTAAAAAGTGCTTCGAGCTTTCCAACAGTAACTTAGTTAATTGGATCGCCAATTGCTTTATGTAATTTTACCAATAACAAAATTCAAAAAAGATTGCCCATAAAACCCACATAAAATTTTTTGAAACGCTGTGGTCAAAGGTCAAAAATGGCTTGCGTGAGGTATCAATTGCTCCGAGCCTATGTCTTGAATGTGTTAGTGGTTTCGTCCATCAGTGTGGTCACAGAAACTGCCAAGCATATGTTTTCTGATTTCAGAATAAGCTATGTGGTGTCTGGTCGCTAGTGGGTTCTACATTCTGAGAAACATTTGCTCGACTACTTAAGGAGGCTTTCAGTTGAAAATGTTTCTTTGATTATCCATTTACATTTCAAGGAGAAACAAATGAATAAGCTAATTGTTAAAAAACTTTGCGTCGTTGTGCTGACTATTGCTTGCTGTATAAACACCCCTGCTAATTGGCATAGTCAGGCTAATGTTATTGCTAAAGAGCAGCAACAGGCAGAAGATAAGAGGCCAAAGACAGTTATCTTTCAAGGGAAAAGCTCTAAGCAAGTTGAGGCAAAACGTCGAGAATTATTGAATCATGCACGAAAGATGTTGGCAGGCAAAAACTCAAATTTCGACTTTGACTTTGACTTGCTTTGGCAGTCACCAAAAAAGCTAAAAGCAAAGCTAGATGCTTTAAAAACTGAGGTTCCAGAGTTGCGATTGAATAATTTTGAGTACCGACAGTTTCTTAATGATGTAGAAATAGCTGATACCCTCAGTCTCCCTGAAAACGTTACTCTCACAGGTGACACGGTTATATGGGTTAATAGTTTGCACTTTATGGGAGAAAACGTTGAAATTCGTGGAAATTTCAATCTCTCAATCTTTGTCAACAGCGTTGCGTACAAGGGAAATGATGGAAAGTCGACGCAGAAAGGGCGCCTTTCAATTAATCTAAGCGGTAAAGGAAGCCAGGCGGCAACAGAAAACAAAATAGGGTACTTCCCCACTCCTAGTAATCACAATTCAAGGCAAGTATTAACACCGAGTTACACTGGTTTTACCAATAGCTACAAAAATTATATTTATGGCTGGCAAGCTTTTGGAGCAAGCAATTTTTTTGCGTCTGCTTCTCTTTTTGCTGCTCGCCCTATCGTTCAACTTAAAGGCAGCGATGGTCAGAACGGAAGCGAAGGCACGGGCGGAAGTGATGGACAGTCTGGCATTGATGGAACGCCAGGTAGTGACGGAGTTTGTTTTTCTGGGCCAGATGGGGCCAATGGTAGTCCTGGTAATCCTGGTAACCCTGGTAGCCACGGTGGGAACGGGGGAAGTGGAAGTGATGGACAGAACGGAGGCACTTTCATGCTTTGGGTTGGCGACCCCTCTGGTGGCAGCTGCCCGGATATTGAAGAATCTACGATAGATGTTAGTGGTGGCAAAGGTGGAAATGGTGGAAGTGGTGGCAAAGGTGGAAATGGTGGAAGTGGTGGAGATGGTGGAAATGGTGGTAACGGTGCGGATTTCTGTTGTTCCAATGGGATGTGTTGCACCCCAGGCACTGGGCCTGGTAATGGTGGTAATGGTGGTAATGGCGCAAGTGGTGGTATTGGTGGAAATGGCGGAAACGGAGGTGATGGAGGTGATGGAGGTGATGGAGGATCTGTAATGATATCAGTACCCAATTGTGTAACTACAAGTTTTAACATTAATGTTAGTGGCGGAGATCGTGGTAATCGTGGCAACGGTGGTGATGGTGGAAGTGACGGGTCAGCTGGTTCAGGTGGGACAGGGGGAAGAGGTGGATCATCAGTCGGAGGCTTCTGCGATGGATCGGGAGGTAGCAATGGTAGTCCTGGCACACCAAATGGCTTAGGCGGTTTCCCTGGATATCCTGGAACAGATGGTTGGCCTGGAAATGATGGTAGCGCGTACATTGATCGTAGGGAATATTGATCATAGGCAATCCTGAACTCAGAATAAGCACATGGGCAAAAATTTTGCGGGATTATGAATCGGGGCAACCGCGCAGGCCAATGGCCGTCCGCGTTCTTTATCCCTCAAAACTTATGCCTACCTGCTTATTAGACAAACGAATTATTGAGGTTCTGTCTACGTGTTTAACAATACTCTGGGATTTTCCGAGAGTGCTTGGCTTTTTGCTGTCAGATTAGCTTGAATCTCAATAGTGACGTATAAAATCGTCGCGCTCTTCGCAACATTCGGTTGGACAAACGGCGTCTGAGTTTTGACGTTCGTCATACGCGGCATTTACAATCTGCCGTTCGGGCCGGGCGGCAAGTTCCTGACCAGGTCGAACGGGTTCCTGTCGCGCCTGGTCGGCAATTGGCAGATCGGCGCGATTTACAACGTCTTTTCGGGCGCGCCGCTGACGATTTCAGCGGCGCGCAGTTCGTTCAACCAGTTCACGGACGGCACGCCGATTCTGGTCGGCGATTTTCCGAAGGGCGCGGGCAACGTCGTGGTGGATGCCAATGGCGTCCGGTATTTCACGAACTACACGCAAATAGCCGATCCTTCGCGGTCAAACATCACCACGTTGCAGGCTTGCAGGCGCGTAGCACCATGATGGCCATCGCCGATTCGAGCGGCAGGGCATTGTTGGTGAATCCGACTCCCGGCCTGTTGGGCACGCTGTCCCCGGCTTACATCGAAGGGCCGAGCACGTTCCGCCTGGACCTGAACGTGCTGAAGCGCGTGAAAATCCGGGAGAAGATTGATTTCCAATTCACGGCCAACTTCATTGATGCGTTGAACACGCCGCAATGGGGCAACCCGAATACGGACATCAACTCGGTCAACTTCGGACGCATCACTGGTGCAAGTGGCAACCGCATCATAGTTCTTGAAGCTCGAGTAAACTTTTAACCTTTGCCGCACTGAAGCGCCGTTTGCACGGCGCTTCAGTGCGAATTGATTTGATGACTCACTTTGACCGTCGCAGTTTTCTCGCCTCGATTTCCTGCTCGCTGGCCGGAGCAGTTCTTCCTGCAAAAATCGTCAACTCGAAATCGTCGGAACCTTCCATCGCCGGTTGCTGGCTGGAAGTCGCCGCGCCGTTTGTTTTTGTGGATTCGGAACTCGGTGTGGAATGCGAACTGGTGCTGACTTCAGACACCTTTGCCGGAATTGGCGGACACGCCGACGGCAAGTTTTCCACCGATTACGAAATTTGTTTGTACGATTCGACCGGGCGATTAGTCGGCGGCGAAACCGTCACCAAACGAATGACCGTTCCAGCGATGCGAACGACCGTCATCTCGATTCGAGATTTGATCGGCGATGCCAAACAGTTTTTCGGCGGATTGAAAGTTCGTTTGCGTCCGGCGGCGGCTGAAGCGGCGATGCCCCACGCCAGCGATTTGTTCAGTTCGGCCTTTGTGCGTTGGCGAACGGCAAACAGTTTCGATAACGTCCACGCCAATCCCGACCCTGTGCAATGGCAGAACACCGACAGTTATTTTTACTCGATGCCGTTTCCATTCGGTTATGAAAACGTGTTCAGTTTGTTCAACCCAAACAACGAACGCAGCGCCGGAGAATTCAATGTTTACGATTCGTTGGGCAAACGAATCTCCAGCCAGCGTTACGAACTGAAACCGCATGCGTCGTTGTTGGTTGATTTGAATTCCGGCAAAACGATTTCTTCGCCGTGGGGACGGGAAAAAACATCCGCCAGTGACCGAAACGGATTACTGACCGTCGTCAACGAACAAGGCACGGCAAAGAGTTTTGGTTATTTGATGATTCGTCGCGGCGAGCAAAAACGATTCAGCGTTGAACATCCGATTCATCAAAGTGTGTTCAAACAACGCTCCGCCGCTCCGCCGTTTGACGACAAGAATCAGTTCAAGGCGAAAAATGTGCTTTACACGCCGCTGCTGTTTCGCAATAAAAAGATCGGCAACCTGACGCTTGATTCGCGGGTTTATCTTGGAGCCGGTTTGCCGCTCGAAGAATCGCTGTGGCTTTACCCGTTCGCCATTGATGGGCAAGGCGAAGTCGTCTGGTCGGCGTTGACAGATAAAAAACTGCCCGTCGCATTGCCCGCTCAAACCGAACGCGGCGTCATTCGATTGAGCGCGAATCAAAGCTGTGCGCTGGATTTCAACAAGTTGTCGTTGCCGTCGGATTTCGCCGCGGGCGCATTGGCCGTCGCTGTTGCGCCGGATACGAATCACACCTTGATGAAAATGGAAGTGCGCGTTGCCGAATGGAACGCTTATGCTTTCACGCATTTTCGACCCGGATTACGTTCGGCGCGGCTTTATCAAAAACCGAAAGAGCGCGGCGGATTGGCGACGGATTACATCGCTTCGGGCGCACGCCTGGTCAAAACCAAAACAACGATTCGATTCGATGAATTGATCGGCATGGTCAACATTGACGATCAAGGATTGGAGGCCAGCCCGCAGCTTGAGCTTTTTAGTTCGCGCGGATTGGAAAAACGTATCTCGCTGGGAACGATTCCGCCGTTCGCTTGTCGTCACTTCCTGCTTTCAGAATTGCTGGCTGGCGAAGTAAGCTACGAAGCGTTGAGTTTGCGATTGACTGACGGACGCGCGACTTTGCTGATGTCCGTTATGCACCTTGACCACGAACGCCGAGACATTGCGCTGGATCACGGTTCGGATCGCTTTTCGACGTTTCAAGATTTTGTTTGCCAATAACCTGTCAGCCTGTTTCAGCCGAGTTGGCTGACGTTTTCGACTTGGAGGAATTATGAAAAAACTTGCTGTAATTTTGATCTGTGTGTTTGCCTTGTCCGCCGTTGCCGTAGCGCAAAAAAAATACAAACCCTGGATGGAATGGTCGGAAAAAGATGTGACCAAGATGTTGAACGATTCTCCGTGGGGACAAACTCAAACCGACACCAACACGTCGGAAATGTTTTACAGCCCGACTTCGGGCAGCGGCGGCAGCCGTGGACAGCAGGGCGCGTTGAATCAGGCGGTCAACCTGAACTTCCGCATTCGTTTTTTGTCAGCCAAACCAATCCGCGAAGCTTTTGCCAAACAGGTGATGACGAAAAATCCGCAAATGACTGAATCGTTGAAAGCTTTTGCCGAACAGACTTCCGACAAATACATTGTCGTTGCCGTGGATTTCGATTCGTCTGACCGCCGCTTATCCGGTCCGGCAATGCAGGCTTTTGCCGCCGCCAATCCCGGCCAGATGAAAACCACGACGTATCTGGAAATCAAAGACGGCAAGCGCGTCTTTCTGGATCAATACATGCAACCGAGCAACGACGGCATGGGCGCAAAATTCGTCTTTCCGCGTATGGTCAACGGCGAACCTTTTGTGACTGCTGACAGCGGTTACGTGCGGTTTTATTCGGAAATTAACTCTACCATCAAACTCAACATGCGATTCAAAATCGCCGACATGATGTACAAAGACAAACTGGAGTTTTGATCTGAACCTCTGACGATTGTTTCAATCAGCGCGCTGTGATTGCCGATAATTCGGTGACCGGCGCGTTTTCTTTTGCTGTATCTGCAACTGATCTCAATTTTTTTTCGAGGTAATCAAATTCAACAATGAACATCTGGTGTAATGCCTTTCTTAATGCTGAATCGAAAACCAAACTGTGCGAAGCCGTTGGCGAACATCGTGTCATTTTCGGTGACGGGACATTGGCTGCGTGGGCAAACAGTGGTGAATCAGCGACGTTGCCCGATGACGCTGAGATTGCTTTTGGCCAGCCTGATCCGGAGCAGTTGATTCGTGGCAAACAATTGCGTTGGGCGCATCTGAGCAGCGCGGGATACACGGCTTATGACCGTGCCGATTGGCGCGAAGCTTTCAAACAGCAAAACAAAATACTGACCAACAGTTCCGATGTGTATTCCGAACCGACTGCCGAACACACGGTGTCGCTGATTTACGCGCTGGCCAGACGGTTGCCGCAATCAATGCAAAGCCAGTTGAACGATCACGGCTGGCCTTATTTTGAAACACGAGCGGCTTCGCGGTTGTTGAAAGGGCAAACTGTGTTGTTGCTCAGTTTCGGCCACATCGCACGTCGCGTGGCCGAATTGTTGGCTCCTTTGGGAATGAACATCGTCGCTGTTCGTCGCCGAGTCACTGGCGATGAACCGATTCGCGTTTTTCCAGAAAGCGAAGTGGACAGCTTGCTGCCGACGGCGGATCACGTCGTCAACATCCTGCCCGCCAACGAAGAAACCAAAAACTTTTTGAACGCCGCCCGGCTGAACTTGGTCAAACGCGGAGCGATTTTGTACAACGTCGGGCGCGGCACGACTGTGGATCAAACGGCTCTGCGCGAAGTGTTGTTTTCCGGCCAACTGGCCGCTGCGTATTTGGACGTGACCGAACCGGAGCCTTTGCCGCCGGATCATCCGTTGTGGACGACTCCGAATTGCTTCATCACTCCGCACAGCGGCGGAGGTCATTCCGACGAAATGGAGCGGTTGGTTGAACACTTTTTGGAAAACTTCCGGCGATTCGTTGATGGGGAAGAGATGCTCAATCGTGTTGCCTGATTACTTTTCAGAAGCAACGATCTGCGGTGAAGATTTTAGAGATAACGGAACAGACGGAAATAACTGAAGAAACGGAAAGCTGGAAAACTTGAATTTCCGTCCGTTCCGTTATTTCCGTTTGTTCCGTTATCTTTTTTTCCATGCTTGGTGAACAATCGCTTCCTTGAAAGGCAAATGAATGGAAGAGAGAAAGACAGACATTTTGATTGTTGGCGGAGGAGTCGGTGGTTGTGCGGCGGCGTTGGCTGCCGCGCGTTCAGGCCATCAAGTCATTCTGACCGAAGAATGCGATTGGCTGGGCGGCCAGTTCACTTCGCAAGCCGTGCCGCCTGATGAACATGGGTGGATTGAACGATTCGGCTGTACGGCGACTTACAGGCAGTTTCGTGAAGGCGTGCGGAATTATTACCGCCGAAATTATCCGTTGACCGAAACGGCCAGAAACAATCCGTTGCTTAATCCTGGCAACGGATGGGTTTCGCCGCTTTGTCACGAACCCCGCGTAGCGTTGGCGATTCTCAACGCGATGCTTGCACCGTACATCAGCAATGGCAGTTTGACTGTATTGCTCAATCATCGCGCGGTTGCCGCCGATGTCACAGGCGACCAAGTGCGCTCGGTGACGCTGCGAAATCAGCGCACGGGCGACGAACTGACGATTCACGCGGATTATGTTTTAGACGCGACGGAGTTTGGCGATTTGCTGCCGCTGACCGGAACCGAGTACGTCACCGGCGCTGAAGCTCAATCGCAAACCGGTGAACCCAGCGCGCCGCGTCAAGCGCAGCCAAAAAACGTCCAGGCCTTTTCAATGTGCTTTGCGATGGAATTCCGCGAAGGCGAACAGCACATCATCGAACGCCCAGCGAATTACGATTTTTGGCGTGATTACGTGCCGACGCTTTCGCCTGCCTGGCCTGGGCGATTGCTCAGTTGGGAAATCACTCACCCGCGAACGATGCAACCGCATCGTTACCATTTCGATCCGCACCGCGAACCTTCAACCGCCTTTGCTGGGTTGTGGACGTATCGCCGCATCATTGACCGGGCGAATTTCGCTCCTGGCTTTTACGCTGGAGACGTGTCGCTGATGAATGTGCCTATGCTGGATTATTTGCTCGGCGACATTTCTGACGCTGACGAAGCCACGCGCGAACAACACATTCGCCAGGCCAGAGAATTGAGCCTGTCATTTTTTTACTGGCTGCAAACTGAAGCTCCGCGAGCGGATGGCGGCGCGGGCTTTCCGGGTTTGCGGTTGCGAGGCGATTTGACCGGTTCTGAAGATGGCTTGGCCAAGATGCCTTACATCCGCGAATCGCGCCGCATCCGGGCTGAATTCACCATTGTCGAACAACACGTGGCTGAAGCCTTTCGCCCGAATCAAACGCACGCCGAACGCTACCCCGATTCCGTCGGCATCGGTTATTACCGCATTGACCTGCATCCGTCTTCCGGGCAAGAGGGTGTCGGCGACAACTACATTGACGTTGGTTCGCTGCCGTTTCAGATTCCGCTTGGCGCGTTGATTCCTCACCGCATGGAAAATCTGCTGCCCGCCTGTAAAAACATCGGCACAACGCACATCACCAACGGCTGTTACCGGTTGCACCCTGTGGAATGGAACATCGGCGAAGCCGCCGGTTCGTTGGCGGCTGAATGTTTGAAACACAAACTTGCGCCGCGTCAGGTTTATCGTGATGAATCGTTGCTGGCTGATTTTCAACGGCGGCTGGTGAATCAAGGCGTTGAACTGGCTTGGCCGGAGGATTTGATCTTGGCCGAAGGCGATCCCCACGCTCACGCGAAGTAAGCAGATTCCTCCCACGAAGCCACGCGAAGGAAGAAAGAAATTTTGACAGGATTGACAGGATTTATCAGGATGAAAAATCGGCAACGGGGGCAAGTTCAAGGACAATGAATCCTGTGCAATCTTGTAAATCCTGTCAAAAAAATCTTCGTGCCTTCTTCGTGTGCCTTTGTGGAAGAAACTTATGAATCATACTGCGATTGGCGCAGCGATGGATGGGTGCGATTGGTAATTCAGTAGTTCAAAGTCTTCAAAGCGGTAATCAAAAATCGAATTCGGCTTTCGTTTGATTGCCAACGTCGGCAACGCGAACGGCTGCCGAGACAGTTGTAGCTTCACCTGTTCCAGATGATTCAGGTAAATGTGGCAATCGCCTCCGGTCCAAATGAATTCGCCAACTTCCAGTCCGCATTGTTGGGCAATCATGTGCGTCAGTAGCGCATAGCTGGCAATGTTGAACGGCACTCCCAGAAAACAATCTGCCGAGCGTTGAAACAACAAACACGACAGTCGCCCTTCGACGACATAAAACTGAAACATAGCGTGGCACGGAGCCAGCGCCATCTGCTCCAATTCGCCAACGTTCCAGGCGGAAACGATCAACCGCCGCGAATCGGGATTGGTTTTGATTTGCTGGATGACCTGGCTGATCTGGTCAATTGTGTTGCCGTCGCTTGTGCCCCAGCTTCGCCATTGTTTGCCGTAAACCGGGCCAAGGTTGCCGTTGGCGTCAGCCCATTCATCCCAGATGGTGACGCGGTTTTCGTTCAGATATTTGACGTTGGTTTCTCCGCGCAGAAACCACAGCAGTTCGTAAATGATCGAACGCAGGTGCAGCTTTTTGGTTGTGACGACCGGAAAGCCTTCGGCCAGATCGAAGCGCATTTGATGACCGAACACGCTGATGGTTCCGACGCCTGTGCGGTCGGTTTTTTCTACGCCGTTTTCCAGCACGTGCGTCAACAGGTTTAGATATTGATTCATTGTCAGCCTTAAAAATGAAATTTGGTTGTGGCGAGATTTTAGGGCGGCAACGAGTCGGAGCGCAAAACGGCAGTTGTTTGGGATTTTGCTGGCGACAAAGTACGCTGTGATTTCCAAACCATCAATTTCAAAAATTTCGGGGAGCGGCAGCTCATGAGCAAACTGTTGACGATCATCAAGCGCGAATACCTGACGCGCGTAAAATCCAAAGGCTTCATCATCGGAACGATTCTCAGCCCGCTGATTATGTCTTCGTTTATCGTCGTTCCTTTTCTGCTGGGTAAATACAGCGGGCCGGACAAATATCGCGTGGTCGCGCTGGATCAATCGGGCGATGCGGTGTTGGTCAAACGAATCGAAGCTTTGTTGGAACCCAAACGCCGCGAACAGGCTCGATATGAATTCACGCATCTGACCGTGGCTTCCGAAGCCGAAATCGAAGCTCGGCGACCGGAACTGGCCGAGCGAATGGCGAAGAAAGAAATTGATGGTTACCTGATTTTGCCCGCCGATGTGCTCAGCCGAAAAGAAATCACCTACTACGCCAAAAACGCTGGCAGCTTGTCCGGACGCGCGCGCATGGAAGACGCCATCGGTCGTGCGACTTCAGAACGGCGCATCGAACTGGCCGGATTGAACGCCGAGCAGGTTCGCAACCTGACAAAAGAAATTACGCTGAAAGTCGTCAACGAACGTGGCGAAAGCGGGCGCGGGCGAATCATGCTGGCGATGTCGCTGATGATTATGATCTACCTGACGGTGTTGATTTACGGCATCACGGTTATGCGTGGCGTCACCGAAGAAAAACAGAATCGCATCATCGAAGTTCTGTTGTCGTCGGTCAGGCCGTTCGATTTGTTGATGGGCAAAGTCGTCGGCATCGGTTTGGTCGGTCTGACCCAATATGTGTTCTGGGCGATTTGCGGAGTGCTGCTCAGCGGTGTGGCGGCGTTGCCGGCAATGGCGTTGTATTCAGATCAAGTTCCGAAACTCAGCATTTCGCTGATGGTCTTTTTCGTCGTGTATTACGTGCTGGGATATTTTTTGTATGCGACGCTGTATGCGATGGTCGGTTCGATTGTTTCCAACGACGACGACGGCCAACAAGCTCAGATGCCGATTTCAATGACTTTTATGATCGCCTGGATACTTTCGATTCTGGTGCTGGAAAATCCCAGCGGAACGGCGGCGACGATTCTGTCGCTGATTCCTTTCTTTGGGCCTTCGTTGATGTTTATGCGAATCGCTTTGGAAGCTGCTCCCGCCTGGCAAATTGCGCTTTCGATTGTATTGATGGTGGCGACGATCGTCGGCGTCGTCTGGCTGGCGGCGAAGATTTATCGCGTCGGCGTGTTGATGTATGGTAAACGCCCGACGATTCCGGAACTGGTTCGGTGGTTGCGGTACAGCTAACAACAATTCTCCGCGAATCACGCTGATGACGCGAATCGAAACTTCCAAAGGGATGATTTCTATCCGCCTTATCTGTGTGATTCGCGGGCTTTTCTTACTCGGTTCCCAGATAGATGTACCGCAGCACAAATAGCACGGCCAGCACATACACCAACGGGCTGGCTTCGCGCGCGCGACCGGTCAGCAGCTTCATCAACGGATAAAAGATAAATCCCAGCGCCAGGCCGTTGGCGATGGAAAACGTCAGCGGCATGGCCAGGATGGTTAAAAACGCCGGAATGGCTTCGGTGATGTCGTCCCAGTCAATGGCTTTGACGGCGCTGATCATCAACGCGCCGACGATAATCAACGCCGGAGCCGTCGCAAATGGCGGAATCGCTCCGGCAATCGGCGAAAAGAACGCGGCCAGCAAAAACAATCCGGCGACAACGGTTGCAGTCAAACCGGTTCGCCCGCCTTCGCTGACGCCGGTTGCGCTTTCGATGTAAGTCACCACCGTCGAAGTTCCGAACAACGAACCGGCAACCGTTGCAATCGCGTCGGCAAACAGCGCACGATTGACGCGAGGCATCTTGCCGTCGGCAGTTAAATATCCTGCTTGCCGCCCTAAACCCATCAACGAACCGATCGTGTCGAACAAATCCACAAACAGAAAGACGAACACCACGTCGAACAAACCGAGTTTCAACGCTCCGCGAATGTCCAACTGGCCAAACGTCGAACGCCAGTCCGGCCATTGAACGACGCCGGTCGGCAGCTTGGTCAACTTGAAAGCGATTGCCGCCGCCGTCACCGCCAGAATGCCGATGATGATTGCTGACTTGAATCCGCGTGCCATCAACACTCCGGTAATGAGCAAGCCTCCGAGCGCCAGCAGCGTCGGTTTAGAAATGACGTGGCCGAGCGTGACGAATGTTGCCGGTGAAGCGACGATCACTCCGGCGTTTTTCAATCCGATGAAGGCGATGAACAAACCAATCCCGGCGGCGACGGCGGTTTTCATGGTCATCGGAATTGCGTCAACGATCATGGCTCGGATGCGTGCCATAGTCAGAACCAGAAACACTACGCCGGAAATGAACACAGCGCCCAACGCCACGCGCCAGTCATAACCCATGACCTTGACGACCGAATAGGTGAAGTAAGCGTTCAGCCCCATTCCCGGAGCCAGCGCAAACGGATAATTGGCGATCAAACCCATCATCAACGAACCGATCGCCGCCGAAACGCATGTGGCGAACAGCGCGCCGGAAAACGGCACGCCCGCTTCGCTGAGGATCGAAGGATTGACGAAGATGATGTAAGCCATCGTCAGAAAAGTCGTCACTCCGGCGGCGATTTCTGTGCGGACGGTGGTGTTGTTTTCGCGGAGTTTGAAAATTTGTTCGAGCAGATTAGTCATCGGGTGTTTGGTTTGTTATTGGTTACGGTGAAAGTTTCCAGCACAGGTACGTCATTGCGTGCCAGCAGTCGCAGCGCAGCGGCGATGATTTGATGCTGTAAGTCCGGGTTTTTGGGTTCGCCCAGCGGATAACCCATTGGAAAGGGAACCCACAGCGCGCGCGGAGGTTTCAGTTGCGCGGTCACTTCGCGCAGCAGGGAAATCGAAACTGTGGTGATGCCTTCGCGTTCCAATGCGGCCTGAACCAGACAAACTGTCTGGCAGCACATCGGTCAGACGGGAGTCAAAAACGCCACGTCAACGCCATCCTCTCGCAGCAACCGGGCGACTTGCGGAGCGGTTTCTTCGATCAACATTCGGGGGCCGACAATCGAACCCATAAAACTGAAATGGCGATGATTGAGTTGGCCAATCGTGCCGCGCGATTCCAGTTCGCGGAAACGGTCGAGCGGAAAGGCCAGATTGGTGTCGGCGGCCAGTCCCAGATGATCGAAGGAATAACTGCGATGCGATTCGATCAACGTTTGCGCTTCAATTGCAGTAGGAATCTCGCGGAAAGTGGAATCGCCTTTTTTGTTGGAATGATCGAAGCCGCGTTGATCGGGCGTTCGCAATCCGGCAGTTGTCACCAAAGCCACGCGCGACTGGCTGAGCGGTTTGCTCAGTTTCGCGCATAATCCGGGTTCGATGGCGTACCGCGAAAACGGATAGCCTTTTAGAAACAGTCTGACGTGCAGACTCAAGTCGCTGTAATTTGCCATGAAGTTTTTGATGAGTGCGGCGGAATTGCCGCGCGGATTGTACGCGATGCGCCGGTCAGGCCAAATGCTTGCCAAGCCATCGGAGGCAACTTAAGCTGCCGCGCGTGCCGTTTGGATTTTTGTGGTTATGAGCAAAGCAATTCTGACAGCAATTTTGATTTCAGCCATCGCGCTGTGGCCGCCGCTGGCCGCGCGAACTCAGCAGGAGCCTGCAACCGTTCCCGCCGAACGAGTGTTGATTGACGCTTACGATGCCGCGCACGTCAACGGGTTGGTGTTCATCACGGGGCAACAAAACGCGATTGAACAAAATTGCTTCGGATTGCGATTCATCGTTTCGCGGGCGGGCAACGCCGAATCCAGTCCGCGCAAATTTGAACTTGGCCGCCACGCGCCGGATGGTTCGTTTGCCAGCGTAAGTTGGCAGCCGGAATTCGATCCGAAAACGACCGTTACTTTGCGTTGGAGTCGCGCGGGAAAACAGCTTGTCGTAGGGCAATTGACGGCATCGGCGACTGTTCAATTGATGGCGGAAACTTATCGCCCGTGGGCAGATTCGCGCGATGGGTTGGCGTGGGCGGCGTATCACGAACAACCTGACCGCCGGACGATTTTGGGCGAACAGGTTCACAACCAGAAAATCAAAGCGCCGCTCAATCGTTTTTTGCTGCGAACCGACAAAGCCGGTTTGGCCAAAGATTCCGAATCGGCAAAAAACGGCGATCAAGCTCAGGCTTCGCGCGGTGCGCTGGTTTTTGAGCTAAACCCAACTGCGCCGCTTGGATTTGTCGCCGTTGTCGGCGAAGACTTTGACGCGATGGAACGCGACGCTGACAAACAACTCAGCCAGCCGGTTGCGGGATTGCTCGACAAAGCCGAGAAAACTTATGAAGCGATTGGCACGGAAAGCGGCGGAGCGTTGGGCAACAGCTTAGACGCCATCACGCGCGCGACAATGTGGAATCGGTTTTATTCCTTCGGTCAGCGATATGAATACGTTGCCGGGCACAGACATTCCGGCGTCGGGTTGCGCGGCGACGTGCTCAGTTGGGATTCGTTGTTGATGTCTTCGTTGACCGGCCTGGCCGATGGCGAAAGCGCCACAGCCAGTTTGCGAATTCTGTTTTCGGCGCAAACGCCGGACGGACGAATTCCGTTGCGGCGATTTTGGCAAACCGAACCGAACGGCGAACCGCCAGTTTTGGCCGGGCGTTCGATGCCGCCGTTGGGCGCGCTGGCTGCGTTGAAGGTTTATCTGGCCACGCAGGATTTATCGTTTCTGGCGTGGGCGTATCCGCGATTGCAACAGTGGAATGATTGGTGGCATGCCAATCGCGGCGACGGCAGAAGGTGGCGCGACGGCAATCGTGATGGATTGCTGGAACACGGTTTCGATCCCGAATTGGAAGTTGGCGATCTGGGGTTACGTTCGTTGACCAATCCGAACAAACAACAACGGGCGCTGACCGAAGCCGCACTGCCCACCAGCGAAGCGCGTTTCAATGACCTGGCTCATACGTTGGAACTTTCGCCTGTTGCGTTGAATTCTCTGTATGCGCTCGACACGGAGTTGATGATTCAGATTTCGCGCGAAATCGGGTTGACCGCCGAAGCCGACCGCTGGCAACGTCGGCTGGACGAAATCAAACAACTGGTCAATGAACATTTGTGGAGCGAAGAAGACGGTTTGTTTCTGGATCGGCATTGGGATGGGAAGTTTTCCAATCGCCGAGCGCCCGATTTGTTGCTGCCGCTGATTGCCGGAATTCCCGAACCGGCGCGCGCCAAATTGATGCTGGAATCTTTGCGCGATTGGAAAAAACAGGTTGCCGAACCGAGCGCCGAACAACCAGCGTTGAGTTATCTGTTGTATCTGGGGTTGAAGCGTTACGGATTTGCCGCCGAAGCGACTGAACTGGCTCGGCACAATTTGAAGATGGTAGAAAAGCATTCGTTGTCATCAGCTTTGTCTGTGCATCAACCTTCGCTTGCGCCGTTGCTGTATCTGCCTGCCATCGAAGAGGTGTTGGCCACAGACCCATGGTTCGGGCTGACGTTCGGCAATCAAAACGCGACCGACGACGCGCGTATCGAGCGTGTGAAACTTGCCGGAGCGAGTTTGGACATCATCATCGGACCCAAACGCACAATCATTCGCCGCGATGGAAAAGTCGAACTGGAATTTGAAGCCCCGGTGCGATTGCGGACTTACCGCAGCAACGACCGCGCGCTGGCGTGTGTGGTCGAAACCAAAACCGAAGTCCGCGCCATCATTCCTGCCGCCGAAGGAAAGAAAATAACTGCTTCGGTGGACGACAAAGTTCTTGGCAGCACTTCGCCCGGAGCGGCAGCCAGCTTCAAAATCAAAGAAGGCAGTCACAAATTGCTGGTCGTCAAATAACTGAACTGCGAAACCGGCAATCAACATTTCGGCAGAAAGACAGGCATCTTGAACGATGCGCTGGCGGCGAATGTGGAGCGGTGCAGGTTGTGACCGCCGCTGAAAGCGTTTGAGAAAAATTCCTTTTCCGTGTTCAGCACAATCATCGAACCCAGCATCGCCACGCCTTCCTGAGCGGCAAATTTCATCCAGCCCGACCGACCGCTCGGCACAAACTGTGGAAAGCGCGGCGTTGTGCGCGGAAAGGTTCCGTTCAGCAATTGCCGAAACTGGCATCCACCACTGGCGACGAAGCTCAAGCCGCGCCCCAAATCGTCAAACAACCAGCCGTTGAAGTCGCCGATCTTGTCCACGCTTTCAAACAGATCACCGCCAACTCGATTCAGAATCACAAGCGTTGAGTTGTTGTCGGCGAAACTCGGCAAATGGCTGGCGATTAACACGCGCGGAGCTTGGTTGTATTTTTCGCCGTCCAACAGCAAGTTCGCCGACAAACTGGTTTCGTCGCATTGACAAGGAGCTTTGTCCACAGCGGCAAAGGCTTCGGCGCTCAGATTCGCCGCGTGGCCACTGGCCAGATGAATGTATTCGTCGCCAATCAAATAGTTGAAATTGATCGGGCAGCCGGTCACGTCATCCACCGCTACGACTATCAAAAATCCTGTCACGTCGGGATCAACATCCGAAACCATAAAGCTGGTCGTCTGGTTGCCGGTCAGGCACAGAAAATTGTCGCTGACGCTGCACGTGTCGCTGGCCACAAAAAACTGATGCAGCGTGACGTTTTTGTCTGCCGTGTTGGTGATGTTGATGAGCGTGTTTTCGCTGATCGAATCAGTGCCGGACGAACTGTACAAATTGAAAAATAGAATCGAACCGGCTTTTGTCGAACTGACCGGCGACGAAGGCGGCATCATCGGATCAATTGGCGGATTGATGTCGCACGTGGAGTTGTACGAATCGCAGATTGTCACCGTCGTCGTCGCATCGTTTTGGTTGTCGTTGTTTGAATCGAAATAGATGTTTTCCTCAACGCAAAAATTGACGACGGATTTTTTGGTACTCAACACCTGCACGTTGTATGTGATCGTTACTTCTTCGCTGATTTCGACATCGCCGTCCCATTGCACTGTGCTGCTGCCGGGTTGCGCGCTGGTGCGACAGCGACCTTTGCTGGCAAAACACGAACCATCAACGACTATGATTTCCGGCGAAGCCTGCGCCAGAAATTCCGCTCCGCTGTTGTCGCTTTGCAGAGTCACGCCGATGTTTTTGATGATGGTTTCGACCGTGTAACTGTCGCTGCACTGGCTGTCATTGGTGATGGTGGCGACGGTTTGCGCGGCGTCAAAAAACGCTCCGGCAACAACTTGAATTTCGGTCAGCGAAGAGTTGTTCGCCGTGTCTGGGTCGAAAGTGTCGTGATTGGCGACGGCTCGGTTCAAGTATTTGCCCGCAACCTCTGGCGCGCGTGCGGAGATGTTGAATGAACGTTTTTCGCCCGGCGGCAGAGTTTCTACCGGCAGGAATACGACGCTGTTGCCAATGACACTCTCGCCAGTGATTTCCGTGAATCCTTCGGGAACAGCGTCGGTCACTACGATGTTGTTCGCCGCGTTTGGGCCGGAATTCAGCACTTCGATCAGAAAAGAAATAACTGCTCCAGGAGCGACGGCTGCGCCCGAAGTTTGAGTTCTGACGATCACATCGGCCTGCTCCGAACTGACTGCGGCACAAGGCTTCAACGGCGAACCGCTGTTGCGCGGAATCGGCGATGAAATCAAAAAGTCTGCATTGTTGTTGCGAGTATCTGTGCAACCTTCATTTTTCCTGGCCAACGCCGAAGCATTGTTCGCCGACGGCGCGGGCGAGCTTCCGCGAAAGCAGGTCGCAGGGCTGCCATAACCGACATAATCAACGATGCTGACTTGAGAAAGACTGGACGGGCAGAGGCTGTTCGGCGCGTTGACGATCAGCAGGTTGTTTTTGACCAACGCGATTTTTCCGGCTGCGGCATCAATGCCAATCGTTCCGAAGGCGTCCGGCGCTGGCAAATTCCGCGAACCGGTTGCGCCCGGCGAAAGTTGAATCAGGTAATGCTGACCCGGCGCAATCGAACCCGACAATTCCAGCTTCTGCCAGGCTCCGCTGCTGGCCGCAGCGTACTGCAACGACCAGCCCACCAGACTGGTCGTCACCACTCCGCGATTGAACAGTTCGACAAAATCGTTTTTGAAAGCATTGGCGCTGCTGCCGCCCCCGCCGTAAATCTGGCTGATGACGATTTCAGGATTGGAATTTGTGGATTGCTGAAAGAAAGCATCGGACGATTTCGCCAGCCAAACCAAAGCTATCAGGGCGTATGCCATCGCGCCGACACGCAGACACGTTACGCGGCCAAATTGAAAACGAATCGTGAGGGATGGCGTTTTCATCAAAACCTGGCAAACAGCTCGTAAGGAAGTAAGAGGGTGTTTTGAAATAAGAGAAGCTGGCTTCGTTCCGACTTAGCTCTGAAAGAGCGCCAGAAAATAGCCCCGTGCGAAGCGCGGGGTCGAAGGCAAGAGGGCCGCCCAAGCCCCGCAAGGGGCGACAGATCATGATCGGCTGTCGCTCCTTGCGGAGCTTGGAGAAAAAATTGGCCTCGATTCTCCGGGCTCTCGCACGGAGCTACTGCCTGACGCCTGCTTCGCAGGCTGTAAAAAGAGTATTACCAAATTTCAAAACAGGCTCTAAGTTCGCTTCAGCAATTTTTCGGGTAGTTAGGCAACGACTCAGCGCGGATTTTCGGTCGTCGCGGCAAACAAGGTTTCGGGATCGCAATGCACCAGCGAAGCCGTTATCCAATCGGCTTTCGTAAGTTCGTCGGCATCATAACTGTTGGTCACCGCCAAACACCACATGCCGGCGCGTTTGGCAGCTTCGATTCCGGCGATGGAATCTTCAATCACCAGGCATTCGCTGGGGTGAATCGGGTCTTTGCGCAAAGCGTTCAACGCCGCCAGCGCCATTACATACCCTTCGGGGTCGGGTTTGCAGGCGGTCACGTCTTCCGAAGCGATGATGGCGTGGAAACAATCACGGATTTTGCCTCGTCGCAGCACGATTTCGATTTCTTCACGCAACGCGCCCGAAGCAATCGCCAGCGGAAATTTCGCTGACAGTTTTTGCACCAATTCAACCGCGCCGGGAAACAGTAGAAATTGTTCTTCGATAGCTTGGCGGTAATAACCGGCTTTGCGTTCGATCAGTTCGGCGATGAAGTCCGGGTTGGCAAGGTCGGCTCGTCCGTAATCGGCCAATGCCGCAGTGAAACAGCCTTTGTCGTCATAGCCCAGATATTTCGCGTGGTAGTCTTCGTCGGTCAGCGCAATGCCTTCTTCGGCAAGCACGCGGCGAAACAATTCCAGATGCAGCGGTTCGTCATCAACGATCACTCCATTGAAATCAAAAATAACAGCTTTGAACATTCTTGTTAGCCATTGCCGCCACCGGTCGGAAGCGGCCAGATTCCTTTTGATAAATGAGGTTCGATAGTCGAGAATCGCTTCTCGACTTCGCATTCTGCAATCCGCAATCAAAACTATGCAACTGGCTCGCGTCAAAGGAAACGTCGTTGCGACGATCAAAAACTCTACGCTGCAAGGCCGCAAGTTGATGGTCATTCAACCGCTCGACGGCAATCTCAAAGCTGTCGGCAAATCGCTGGTCGCCGTGGATTCCGTTGGCGCAGGCGCGGGTGAATTGGTGTTCTGGTGTCGCGGCAAAGAAGCCAGCTTTCCCTTTGAAGGCAGCGAAGTCCCGACCGATTGCACGATCATCGGCATTGTGGATTCCGAAGCTCACGTCAAATCAATTGGAGGCGAAGCGTGATTCTGGCAAAAGTTCTGGGCAACGTGGTGGCGACGCAAAAGAATGCTCGATACGGCGAAGCGCGCATCATGCTCGTGCAGCCAGTGAATCCCGACGGCACGCCGCGCGGAGCTTCTGTGCTGGCGCTGGATTCCGTAGACGCAGGCGAAGGCGATCTGGTCATCGTCGTTCAGGAAGGCTGGTCAGCTTCGACCGCTTCAACCGGCGAAGCCGGAGCCGCCATTGATTCCGCCATTGTTGGTGTCGTGGATTTTGTCGAAAATCATAGTTAGGAAAATTCGCGTGAACGAAACCGATCTGAGAACTCAAATTCGTGAAGCCGTGCGCCAGGCTCTGAACGATGCTGGCGTCGCCGCTTGGCCGGACAGCGGCAAGCCATCGCCGTCGGAATACTTCGCGCCATGGACGGGCGTTAGTTACGAAGCGCACCCCAGCCAGCAAAAACTCAACATCGCCGAGGCATCCAGCCTTTTGGCAAATCAAACCGCCCAACTTGGCAATCTGCTGGAATTCGCCTCTGCCCAAAACTGCACCATCGAAAAAGGCAAACCCTGCGACCAATGCGGTATGTGCCGCAGTTTGGGTTTCTGATTCGCTACTGGCTTTTTGTACCGCCTGCCGACTTGTTTTAAGCTGCCCGCATGGAATGGATTCAGAAAGAATTTTCGCTCCGCGCGCGTCCGCGTGGCTTTCATCTGGTCACGCCGGAAGTGCTGGAACATCTGCCGGAACTGCGTGACATCGAAGTCGGTATTCTGCACCTGTTCATTCAACACACGTCGGCTTCGCTGACGATCAACGAAAACGCCGATCCTGACGTGCGCGGCGATATGGAGCGCCACTTCAACCACTTCGTGCCCGAAAACGCGCCGTATTACGAACACACGCTGGAAGGCGCAGACGACATGCCCGCTCACATCAAAGCTTCGATTCTGGGCGCGTCTCTTTCTATCCCGATTCATCGGGGACGGCTGCGGATGGGAACCTGGCAAGGTGTTTACCTTTGCGAACATCGCAACCATGTCGGATCGCGGCGCATCGTGGCGACAATCTTCGGCAGCCGGAAATGAGTAGCCCGCAATGGCAAAGCAAGTTTAGAATTCGGGCCGTAACAAGTTGAACGCCGAAGGAAACAAACCAATGAAGATCAAACAACTAGACATCGCTGGATTCAGGTCGCTCAGGAATGTGAGTTGGCAACCGGGCGATTTGAACGTCGTGATCGGGCAAAACGGAAGCGGCAAATCGAATTTACTGCGAGCGTTGGAATTGCTCTCGGCTTCGGCACAAGGCAGTCTGTCAAAGCACATTCTTTCGGTTGGTGGGATGGGTGCAATTGTCTGGGATGGGGCTTCGCCTTCAATCCATCTTGGATTGAAAACTTCTTCGCCTGAGAATGATTACGACATTGAACTAGCTCGGTTGGGTCTCACAAGTTCGGGTGTTGTTCAGCGAGAAGTTTTCTCAAGCAAACCATTGGGTAAGAATGATCTTCAGTCGTCTCTGATTAAACACATTGAGCGAATAAATCTTCAGTCTGATTACGCTGAGACTCTGGTTAATTCACTCGGGTATATCCCACAAGAAGAGACTCTTTTATCTTTCCCATTCATCCCTACGATCTCTAACGCTGCGACTCAACAGCTTCGCAATTACCTTGGCAAGCTGGCGATTCATCACGATTTGAATGTCAGCCAGAATTCCAAAATCAGGCAAGCTGTCATCGCGCGCTCCGAAAGGCAGGTTGAGCCGGACGGTCAGAATCTGGTGGAAGTGTTACACACTCTTTACGTCGGCAATCGTGACTTCGAGCGGGACGTAGACTTGGCGATGCGCGCGGCCTTTGGATCGGTCTATGAAAAGCTGGTGATTCCGCCGGATGCCGACCACCGAGTTCAACTTCGCATTCGCTGGAAAACACTCAACCGCGATTCGCATGCGTCCGAACTTTCAGATGGCACATTGCGGTTTCTTTTGCTCATCGCAATTTTGGCAACTCCAGACCACCCAAGCCTGATTGCGATTGACGAACCGGAAACCGGTCTGCACCCGTCAATGCTTCCGATCATTGCCGAATATGCGGTCGAGGCATCAACCCGCACTCAAATCGTTTTTACTACCCATTCACCACAGTTCCTGGACGCTTTCACCGACACCAAACCCACGACAACCGTAGCCAGGTGGGAGAACGGCGAAACTTCGCTGCATACATTGAAAGGTGAGCAACTGGATTACTGGCTCGCCGAGTATTCGCTTGGCACGTTGTTTCATGATGGAGACCTGGAGGCAATTGCATGAAGTTCATCTTGTTTGTGGAAGGCGAGACTGAACGACAATCGCTGCCTAAATTCTTCAAGCAATGGCTTGATCCCAGATTATCCAAACCTGTCGGCATCAGCCCAGTTTGTTTTCACGGAAACGACAAATATCTTACCGAAGTCAAAAAGAGGGCAAGGCTTTACCTTCTCAATCAAGATGTCATTGCTGTCATTGGATTGCTCGATCTTTACGGTTTGAATTTCCCGACGCATCTGAGCGATGCAAAAGAGCGGTACGATTGGGCGAAGCAGGACATTGAAAAACGGATCAACCATTCCAAATTTCGCCAATTCTTTGCAGTTCACGAGCTTGAAGCCTGGGCGCTGAGCGACCCGACGCTGTTCCCCGCGCAAGTGAAAAATGCTTTCCCAAGCGCAGTCGCCAAACCAGAGTCAGTCAATTTCAACCAACCGCCAGCCAAATTACTTGAAAAGCTATTCTCGGAAAAACTGAAACGACCGTACAAAAAAGTCGTTGATGGAAACGAGTTATTCGGCAGGCTTGATCCCAACCTGGCTTATCAAAAATGTCAGCGACTCAAGGATTTGCTGGATGAAATGCTGAATCTGGCAAAAGCCAGTGGGCATTGATATGTCACGATTCAGGAGTTCATCTTGCTTACACTCAGCACTCCTCTGATTGAACTTCATCATCACGGCTTGCCGCGCATCGGCAAGAAAACGTCGGAGTCTTTGGCCGTTGAAATTGCCGCGATCACTGCCCAGGCCAATCCGTACAAATCCACAGTCGAAGACTTGCTGCATTATTTGCCGATGCGATACGAAGACCGGTCGAATCTGGCTCGGATCGCCGATTTGCAAGACGGCGTGATGGCTTCGGTCGAAGTCAAAGTTCGCGTTGGCGGAATTGTTCCGCTGAAAGGCGGGCGGTTGAAAATGTATGAATTCATTGCCACCGACGGCGAAGGGCAGGTGCGCGCCTTTTGGTGGAATCAGGTTTTTCTGAATCGAGTCTTCACGCGAGGTTCGCGCGTGGTGCTTTATGGTCAGTGGAAGTGGAACCGATACAAAAACTTTTTTGAAGTTGAAAACCCCGAATATGAGCCGCTGGCCGATGAAGACGACGACGAATTGGATGTCATTCACACCGCTCGGCGCGTGCCTGTGTATCGCAAGCTCGGCGATTTTCGCACGCGGCAACTTCGTTCGATTTTTCATCACGTGCTGACGAATTTGCCTGAAACCTTTGCCGAATCTTTGCCAGCCGATGTTGTCGAACGAAACGCGCTGCTTGGGCGCGATGCGGCTCTGCGCAACGCGCACTTTCCGGCGGACGACGCTCCGGTTGACGATTACAACCAGATGAAATCGGCGGCGCATCGGCGATTGATCTTCGAGGAGTTGTTCTGGCTGACCTTTGCCATTGGGCTTCGACGATTGGAGCGAGTCAAAGAACCGAAAGGCGAATTGATCGAAATCACAGACCGCGTGCGCGAAGCCGTTCGCCGCATTTTGCCGTTCACACCGACCAACGCGCAGAAACGAGCGATCAAGGAAATCGTTGCCGATATGACCGGCGACGAACCCATGAATCGTTTGCTGCAAGGCGATGTCGGCAGCGGCAAAACCATCGTCGCCGTTCAAGCGATGGTGATTTCAGTCGAAAACGGCTATCAAGCTGCGTTGATGGCTCCGACCGAAATTCTGGCCGAACAGCACGCGCGCAACTTCAAAAAATGGCTGGTTGAAACTCGTTACCGCGTCGAACTATTGCTGGGCAGCACCAAAGCCAGAGAGAAACGCGAGATTCAAGAGGCGCTGAAGTCCGGCGAAATTGACATCGTTGTCGGCACTCACGCGCTGATTCAGGAAGCGGTAGAGTTTCATAAACTCGGTCTGGCGGTGATTGACGAACAGCATCGGTTCGGCGTGATGCAACGCGCCGCCATTCGCCAGCTTGGGCAAAATCCCGACGTGTTGGTGGTGACGGCGACGCCGATTCCGCGCTCTCTGGCGATGACTGTTTACGGCGATCTGGAAGTTTCGATCATTGACGAACTGCCGCCCGGTCGCACGCCGGTCAAAACTTTTGTGCGAGGCGACGACCGCCGCGAGAAAATTTATGAATTCATTCGTCAACAACTGCAAGCCGGGCGTCAGGCTTACGTCGTGTATCCGATTATCGAAGAATCTGAAAAGCTCGATCTGAGAAACGCGACTGAAATGTACGAACATTTGCGCCGAGACGTGTTCACGGAATTCCAGGTCGGATTGCTGCACGGCAAGATGAAGTCCGCCGAAAAAGAAGAAGTGATGAAAGCGTTCAGCGCCAACGAAACGCAGATTCTGGTGGCGACGACCGTCATCGAAGTCGGCGTGGATGTTCCGAACGCTTCGGTCATGTTGATCGAACACGCCGAACGGTTCGGTTTGTCGCAACTGCACCAGCTTCGCGGGCGCGTCGGGCGCGGAGCAGCGGAAAGTTACTGCATCTTGCTGGCGCAATTTTCAAAAACCAAAGAAGCCAAAGAACGACTGAAGATCATGGAAGAGACGACCGACGGGTTCAAAATTGCCGAAAAGGATTTGGAAATTCGCGGCCCCGGCGAAGTCATGGGTACGCGACAATCCGGCTTGCCGGAATTTCGCGTGGCCAACATCGTCCGCGACCAGAAGATTTTGGAGGTTGCCAAACGCGAAGCCAATTACCTGCTGACCGAACGCGCCAACACGGCAGAAACGGCCAAACTGATTCAGCACGTTCGCAGCCAGCCGCGCTTTGGCTTGGCCAACGTCGGGTAACAAACGGCAATCAATCAGGATGTCAGTTGCCATTTGATTCGTGTGTACGCGATGCGGAAACCTTGCCGTTCGGCGTTGCGCTGCGAAGCGCTGCCCGGCGCGGCGCACATCATCGCCAGATCGCAACCCTGTTCCGCCGCATAACGCAACCGTGCATCCAACAACGCCAGTTGCGCACCTTGTTTGCGGCCTTCGGGAATGGTGCTGGCTCCGGCCAGCAGGGCGACGCCATCCGTGATGCTCATCGCGCCAGTGGCAATCGCCTGCCCGTCCAACTCCGCCAGAAACGAAGGCGCGATACCTTTTTTCGCCGTCAATCGAAACAAGTCTCGAAGCGAATCCCCGAAATCGCCTTCCGTGCTCCAGCCTTTCATCGTCGTGTTCGCCCAAAGTTCGTGATCGGCGTCGTTGTCTTTGCCAATCAATCGCACTGTGAGTTTGTCGTTTAGCTGAGCGGCCAGCTTCACGCCGCGTTCGATGGGGCGAAACATAACACTGGTCAACTCCATCGGGTGATAGCCACGTTCGTTTAGCAGTGCCAGCAATGATTGGTCAGCCATCGGGCTGATTTCGTGAAAAGTATCCGAACCGCGTTCGCGGAAAAACGTCTCGATGCGGTCGAGCACATCCGCCGTCACCGGTTCAAACACGCCCAGTCCGAAGGTTTGCGTCAACGGCGAACCCACGCCATCAAACATCGCATAAGCTCCCGCCGCTTCCATCCAGCAAGCTCCGCTGTCAGGAAAGAATTTGGCGCGCGTTTCGACAAATTCGGCATTGGCGCTGGCCTCGGTGCGCTCCAGACGCCGCGACAATGCCAGATCGGAAAAAATGAATGGTTGTTTGGTTGTGTTGCTCATTTGTGTGTTCCTCGCTATGAACTCTGGCACTTCACGCGATGAGTTGTAAACCAGCTTTGCCGTGTCTTGCCTAAAAGCTCGTAACCGCACGATACTGCCGCCCGTCTGAGCAATTGAACTCATCAAACCGCGCCGTTCTGTAGCGCGAACTACGAAACCATATTTCCATCGGAGGCCCGTTATGACTCGCTCGCCATTCAAGCTGCGAAGCGCACTCGCGCATGTTGCGCTTGTCGCTTTGCTCGGTTCGCTTGTCGCCAACCCGGCGTTTGCTCAAGGAGCAAAAAAAGCTACGGTTGCGCCCGCTGCCAAAAGCGATCAGCCGCAGCAAATTGACAAGGAATACACCGACTCCATTCTGAAAAACACGACCGACAAACAGTTCCTGACGGAGTTGGTTGACCATCTGCCCGCTTCGGACAAAGTTCCGACTCCGGCCAAAGTCATTGGCTATCCGGTTGGCACGCCGAACAAGCTGACTTACACCAAAGATCAGTTTCGGTATTACCGCGAACTGGAAAAGGCTTCGCCGCGCGTCAAGGTTTTTACTTCGCCGGAAAAGAGCGAGCTTGGCCGTGAACAGTTGTTGATTGCCGTCGGCGATGAAGCTTCAATTGCAAACCTCAACCGGTACAAGGAAATCACGGCTCGGTTGGCTGACCCTCGCCGGACCAACGATGAACAAGCCAAAGCGTTGATCGGCGAAGGCAAGGCCATTTACTGGGCTTCGGGTTCGATCCATTCGCCCGAAACCGGCAGCCCTGAAATGTTGATGGAAATGGCTTATCGGCTGGCCGTCGAAGAAACGCCGTTCATTCAGCAGATTCGCAAAAACGTGATTGTGCTGATTACGCCGACGCTGGAAGTGGACGGGCGCGACATGATGGTTGACCTGTACAACTGGCGCAAAGCGAACGAAGGCAAACGCGCGCCGAGTTTGTTGTATTGGGGCAAATACGTCGCCCACGACAACAACCGCGATTCGATGGGAATGGCTTTGGCACTGACTCGCAACCAGATGGCGCATTTTCTGGATTACCATCCGACGGTGCTGCACGACCTGCACGAATCGGTTCCGTTCCTTTACACCTCAACCGGCACAGGGCCATACAACTCCTGGCTTGATCCGATTGTCGTCAGCGAGTGGCAGGATTTGGCTTATCACGAGATCGAAGAGATGACGAAACGTGGCGTGCCCGGCGTGTGGACGCACGGGTTTTATGATGGCTGGGCGCCGAATTACATGTTTTACGTTGCCAACGGCCACAACTCGATTGGCCGGTTTTATGAAACTTTCGGCAATGGCGGAGCCGACACTCAAGACCGCGTCGTTGGCGCTCAGAGCGAGCGCACCTGGTTTCGCCCGAACCCGCCGCTGGCGCGCGTGAAATGGTCGCTCCGCAACAACGTCAACATGCAGCAGAGCGGCATTTTGTTGGCAATGAATCACGTCGCCAACAACAAAGATAAATTCCTGAACAACTTTTACCTGAAGAGCAAACGCTCTGTGGCAAAGGCTCGCACAGAAGGCCCTGCGGCGTGGGTTTTGCCCGGTAATGACCCGCGTCCGAACGAAGCCGCCGACTTGGTGAACTTGCTCAAACTGCAAGGTTGCGAAGTTCACAAAGCCGATAAGGAATTTGAAACCAAAGAAGGCAAGTTCCCGGCGGGCAGTTACGTCGTTCGCATGGATCAGCCGTATTCGCGTATGGCCGACATGCTGTTGGACACTCAGTATTACAACGTCAACGATCCGCGCCCTTACGATGACACCGGCTGGACGCTTGGGCCGCTCAGAAACGTCAAAACCGTTCGCGTCAAAGACGTGAAAGTTCTGGACGCTCCGATGACGTTGATTAACGGCATGGCCAAAGTCACGGGCAATGTCGCGGGCGCTGGCAAAGCCGGTTGGATCATCAATCACAACGCCGAAAGCGCGCTGGCTCAGCTTCGCTTCCGGCTGAAAGACGTGAAGATCGCCGCCGCCGAAGACACGTTCAAAGTCGGCGAACGCAGTTTCAACGCAGGTTCTTACATCATTAAAACCGAAGGCAATCCGGCGGATGTGGCTGCTCGCTTGACCAAAGAAGTCGCCGAACTCGGCATTTCGGCGGTTGGAGTTGATGAACTGCCAAAAGTCGCTCAACACAATTTGGCCGTGCCGCGCATTGCGTTGGTTCACACCTGGACGAACACTCAAAACGAAGGCTGGTACAGGATTGAATTCGACCGGCTGGGCATTCCGTACAGCTACATTTCCGACCACGTAATTCGTGACACGGCGAATCTGCGCGACAAATTCGACGTGATTATCTGGGGGCCTGTTGGCGGAACGGCTCAATCGTTGGTGCGCGGCATTGCCAAACGCGAAAACGAACCGGCGGTTCCCTGGCAGAAATCCGATGTGACTCCGAACATGGGGCAATCGCCCGACACCACAGCCGATATGCGCGGCGGCATGGGCGTCGTCGGCGTGGCCAACTTGCAGAAATTCATCGAAGGCGGCGGATTGTTCGTGACCATCGGCAACAACGCTTCGATCCCGATTGATTTCGGCATCACCGAAGGCGTTTCGATTCAGGAATCGCGCGCGTTGAATGCTCGCGGTTCGGTGATGAGCGCCAGCTTCGCCGACCGCAAGAGTCCGATTTCGTATGGTTACGATGAAAAGCTGGCGGTGTATTTCAACCAATCGCCGCTGTTTCAGGTCGGCGGGCTTGGCGGATTTGGCGGTGGGCGTGGTGGCGGAGCGGCGCTTGGTCAGCAAACGCAAGGGCGTCCGACCGGACGTGGCGGTTTGAACGATCCCGACGAAGTGCAAGGCCGTCCGCCGTTGCCACCGGCTGCTCCCAGACCGCCGAGCACGGATGGTATTCCCGAAGAGTTCCGCGCAATGGTGCAAGGCCAGTTGCCTCCGCCGGAATCGCAGCCGCGCGTGGTATTGCGCTTTGCATCGAACGAACGCGATTTGCTGGTCAGCGGCATGCTGGCAGGCGGTTCGGAACTCGTCGGCAAACCGGCTGTCGTTGATGTCCCCGTAGGCAAAGGTCACGTGGTGATGTTCGCCAACAATCCGATGTGGCGACATCAAACGCACGGCAGTTTTGCGCTGCTGTTCAACGCGGCATTGAACTTCGACCACTTGCACGTTGGCCGTCAGGCGGCTCGGCCTGCTCGCCCGCCGCAAGCCGGACAAAACGGCGAGCAAGATCAATAGGCAGGCAATTCAATTCACCAAATGTAAACGGGAGCAGTCGAAATGGCTGCTCCCGTTTGCTTTGCCGGTCAGTTGCGGCGGAACTACAATGGCGGCACTTCGATACTTTTTCTCAAAAGGAGGCAAACCATGACGGCTACTGCAAAAATGGCATTTGACGATGACCTGGATTACGAAATCGTTGACGGCGAAAAAGTAGTCAAGATGTGCGGTGCAAGGCATGGGGAAATTTGTGCGCGAGTAACAGCGGAAGTCGGGATTTATCTTACTCAACATTGCATTGGCAGAATTTACAGTGGCAACACGACATTTAAGATTGGCTCGAATGAACGAATGCCAGATATGAGTTTTGTTTCCGCCGCTCGCATTCCGGCAGAAGGTTCGCCTTCCGGTAAGTGGGAAATCGCGCCCGATCTGGCCATCGAAGTCATTTCGCCGAACGACGTTTGGGAAAAAGTGAATGAGAAAGTTCGGGAGTATTTTGCCGCAGGTGTTCAGCAGGTTTGGTTGGTTTCGCAGCTTCAACAACAAGTGATGATTTACGATTCGCCGACGCAAATTCGGATCGTGACGCCCGACGAAGACCTGACCAGCGAAGTGCTGCTGCCCGGTTTCAAATGCCGCGTAGCTGATCTTTTTCAATAACCGAACTCTTTTCCGCCGATCTCCGCCGAACCAATGACGGGCGATTTGTTGTGCAGTACAATGCCCGCCAACGACGAACACTCCGCAGATTCTATTAACTGTCGAACAAATCAGGAGGCAAGCTATGAACAAGCTTTTTGCCAGAATCACCTTTTGCGGCTTTTTGCTGTCGGCTGTCAGCGTTTTGGTTGCGGCTCAAACTCATGCGGATTTTTCAGGTTCTTGGGTTTTGGATGTGAAAAAAACGCGCGACGTGCCGTCCGATTTGAAAAGCTATCACCTGACGGTCAAACAGGATGAAAAACAAATTTCGGTGGAATCCAAAATCGAAGGAAGCCTGACACCCGCCACAGTGCAAGATCAAAACCGCCCGTCTCAAACCGCAGCGCAAAATGCGATCAATACCGCCGTTGCCACCGGCGGCAGCAGCACAGGCGCGGTTGGCGGCGGAGCGACCGATGCCACTTCCGGCGGCAACAAAGTCGTGTTTGCTCACGGACGCGCGTTGGCGACGGTCTTTCGCCGGTTTAATTGCGACCTGGATGGAAAAGTCAGCGTGCGCGAAACCGTCGGCTTGACGCCCGGCAAACTCAAACGCCGGGCTTCGTGGAAAAAAGGCGACAAGACGTTGGAAATTCATCTGGAACGCGATTTCGAAGTGCAGGGAAATCAGTTCACTTCGTACGTCAAAGAAATCTGGGAATTGGCCGAAGGCGGAAAAGTGCTGAAGATCAAACGCACTGTCAATCTGCTGGCCGGTTGGGATGAAGCCACGCTGGTTTTCAACCGCGAATCAGCCAAGCCCTAACACTGCGAATTCACTTTGAAACCGTTTTTCCATTTCTGTGCGCGTCAGTTCTGGCAACAGGCTGGCGCGTACGGCGTTTAAGACCAGGTGTTCGATGGTTTCTCGGCTGAAGTCGAAGGCTTCGGTGATTTTCAGATACTCGTCGGTCAGCGTGGTGTTGAACATCGGCGGGTCGTCGGAATTGATCGTCACGTACAAGCCTGCGGCCAGCAAGCGCGGCAAAGGGTGTTCGGCAATCGAAGCGGCTACGCCCAGACAGACATTGCTGGTGGGGCAAACTTCCAGCGGAATTTGCTGTTTGCGTAACTCGGCAACCAACGCGGCGTCTTCCAGGCAGCGGACTCCGTGTCCGATGCGCTGGGCTTTCAAAGTTTGCAAAGCTCCCCAGACGCTTTCGGCTCCGGCGACTTCTCCGGCGTGAGGCACGCTGGCCATTCCCGCTGCCAGCACTCGGTCAAAGGCTGCGGCAAACAATTCCGGCGGATGACCGTTTTCCGGGCCGCCCAAACCCAGTGCGACAACTCCGTGATCTCTGCCGCTGATGACCCAATCGGCGACGGTCAAACCATGTTCAATCGGGCGGACGTTGCGCGAAATATCCAGCACCCAATTGACGCTGATGCCGAGTTCTGCCGCCGCCCAATCGCGCGCTCGGCTCAGCGCGGCGAGTTGATCCGCAAATGGAATCCGCCGGTTCAAACTGAAATGAGTGTAGGGCGTAAAGGTGACTTCGCTGTGTTGGATGTTTTGAGCCGCCTGCCCGCGCAGGAATTCGCGCGCGATCAATTCGATGTCGTCTGCCGAACAGATGCACGAAGAAATCGTGATGTAAATTTCGATGAAGTGCGCGAAGTTCGTGAAGCTGTACCACTGGCGCAAACCTTCGACGGTTGTCGCAGGCAACGTGACTTGATTCCGTCGAGCGAGTTCGAGCAGCGTTTCGGGTTGAATCGAACCTTCCAGATGAACGTGGAGTTCGACTTTGGGCATGCGGCGGATGAATGTTTCCAGTTGCATTGCGGGAATTCAGGGGAAGGTTTCAAGCCAGGTTCAAGGAAGATATTTGATGAACATCAATTCGTTGCGGCGTTCGTTGTAAACCAGTTCGTCCACCAGTTGATTGACCATCAGAATGCCGAAACCTCCGGCGCGCAAGCCTTTTTCGTCGCGGATGGTGACGTGGCGGAACGGGTCTCCCGCCGGGTTGTTGACGGCGGCGTGTTCCAATTGCGCCGGGTTGAAGCCTTCGCCAGGGTCTTTGATCCAGTAAATGATCGTGCGTTTGGTGCGGATGCAGGCGACTTCGACCGACTTGGTTGGGTCGAGCTTGCCGCCATGTTCGATGGCGTTGTTCAGCATTTCGCGGAAGGCATAGGCCATCGCTTCGCGGGTTTCTTCGGGCAGATCGGCTTTCAATTGCATCAACAGTTTTTGCAGGATCGGCACGGCAGCCAGGTCGCAGGGGACGCGCAGTTGAACCCAATGCGGATCAGCGGAAAGGACTTCGATTTCGACGGGAGATTCATTGCCAAGCGCAGAGCCGACGGCGGCTTTCAGGTCGGCAATACTGAATGGTTTGGTGATGAAATCGCAGACTCGTTTTCGCATGGCTACCAGAACGGCTTCGGGCGTGCCGAAAGCGGTAATCATGACGGCTCTCAGGTCTGGGTGATCGTGACGCAATTCTTCCAAAAACTCGCCGCCGTCCATTTCCGGCATCACGTAATCAATCAAGGCCAGATCGAAATTGCCCTGCCGCAACATTTCCAAGCCTTCACGACCATTGAAAGCGTGCTGCAACGAATGGCCTTCGCCGGTCAGCGTGCCTTCGATCAATTCGTGTAAAGCTGGATCGTCGTCAACTACGAGAATCTGACTCATTGACTCCCTCTAGCGTCTTTTTAACGTTCACCACAGTTGTAAAAACACCGTTTCTCTGAACAACGTCGGTATTATGCCTGCCACCTTTTGGTTTGGCCAGCCAAGCCCTGCCGCACATTCCCGCAGGCTTGTGTTACGATGCGCCGCGCCTTGTCAGCAAGGCGCGATCAAGTTTTATCCAATCAAAAATCAGCAAAAGTGTTCACAGGCGATGTCTCGAAATCCGGGAGAATTCGAGGCTTGGTCAATTCCACTGGAGGGAGCGATGAGCGACAAACTGGAGCAATTCGCCAATCAGAACTACTTTAACCTGGAAAGTTACCGCAAATCCGGCGAAGCCATCCGCACGCCGCTGTGGTTCGTTCAGCATGGCGACACGCTGTATTTTTACACCGTCGCGCATTCGTTCAAGGTCACGCGGCTGAAAAACAATCCTCGCTGTCGTGTTGCTCCGTGCGACATTCGCGGCAATTTAAAAGGCGATTTGGTTGACGCTTCGGCGCGGCTGTTGGACGGTGCCGAAGCTTCACACGCGGACAATCTGCTGAATCAAAAATACGGACTGAGCAAACGCATCCTGAATTTCTTCGCCAAGCTGCGAGGTCACAAACGGGCGGCGTTTGCGATTACATTTGATTGACTTTGGAGTGCTGCGGCTCGACGCAGCTTTGCTTTCATTTGCAGAATACTGAAAGCCCGTCAACACTCCGGTTAAGAACGAAAAGCGGTGTCGAGCCACCGCACTCCACACGTTATGCCCAAAAAGCAAAACTTGCTCTGGCTGGCTGGTTTCGCGCTGTTGTTTGCGGCGGCGACGCTGGCTCAGGATTCGCCGCAAAAACTGACGCTCGATCAAGCCGTCGAACTGGCGCTGAAAAACTACCCGGCAATTCGCGCAGCCAAAGCTCAATCGCAATCTGCCGAAGCCGGAATCGAATCAGCGAAAACCGTTTTGTTGCCGCGCGCAGATTTGCTGTGGCAGCAAAACCGCGCCACGCGCAACAACCTGTTCGGATTGTTGTTGCCGCAAGCGACCTTGCCTTCGATTTCCGGCCCGCAACTCGACAGCACCTCGCTGGAAAGCGCGTGGGGCAGCGCCGCAGGCTTGCTGGTTTCTTGGGAGCCGTTCGATTTCGGATTGCGAAAGTCGCAAATTGACCTGGCCAAAGCGCAAAGCAAACAAGCCGCCGCCGCCGAAGCTCTGACGCAACTGGAAGTCAGTGTTGCCGCCGCCGATGCGTTTTTGACCTTGCTGGCAGCGGAACAAACCGTTCGCGCGGCGCAAGCCAACGTCGAACGAACTGAAACTTTGGCCAAAGCCGTCGCCGTGTTGGTGACAAATCAGCTTCGTCCCGGCGTGGATTCTTCGCGCGCCGAAGCCGAATTGGCCGCCGCCAAAAACCAACTGATTCAAGCCGAACAAACCGCCGAACTCGCCCGCGCCAATCTGGCCGAAGCAATTGGAGCAGGCGGAACCAACGTTTTCATCGAATCGGGCAAGCTGTTGGAATTGCCGCCTGTCGCTCCGCCGCCCGCACTGAACTTTTCGCTGCATCCGTTGACGATGGCTCAAACCGCAGCCGTTGACGCCGCCAAAGCCAAAGAAAAAGTTTCCGAAAAATTGTGGGTTCCGCGCTTCAACTGGCAATCGGCTGTTTATGGCAGAGGCAGCGGAGCGCGACTGGACGGCACGTTCAACAACGCCAGAGGGTTGTATCCCGACACGTTCAATTGGGCTTCGGGCATTACGCTGACCTTTCCGGTCATGGATTTTTTCGGCGTGCGCGCTCGGCGCAAAGCTGAAGCGAATGCGACGCTGGCCGAACAGGCTCGGTACGATCAAGTCGTCAACACGCTCAAAGCTCAAGACGCGCGCGCTCGCATCCTGACCGAATCCGCCCGCAAGATCGCCGCCAACAACGAAATCCAGGTCAAAGCGGCTCAGGAAACTCTGACGCGCGCCAAAGTCCGTTACGAATACGGCCTGACCAACATTGTCGAAGTCGCCGACGCGCAGCGATTGGTCGCTCAGGCGGAAATTGACGCGGCTGTGGCCAAGTTGGCCGTCTGGCGAGCGATGCTGGCTGGCGCCAGACTTCAGGGCGATATGACAGGGTTCATCGAACAAACCAAACGCGCGAAGTAATTGCGCCAAAGAGAAATCAAAAGGCAAATATCAAAAAACAAAAGGCCAGAGCTTGTTTTTCAGAGCCTGTCTCTTTCAATTTTGATTCTCTTCAACGCTCATTTTTGACTTTTGATATTTGCCTTTTGCCTTTTGATTTTTACCGCTTATGTGGCTGATTAACACTGCGCTTCGTCGCCCATTCACAATTCTGGTTTTGGTTCTTGGCATTGCGCTCGGTTCAGGCCTGGCCATCAAACAAATGCCTGTGGACATTTTTCCGAACCTGAACCTGCCGGTGATTTACGTCGCTCAGCCTTACGGCGGCATGGACCCGGCGCAGATGGAAAGCTTTCTCGTTTCTTATTACGAGTATCACTTTCTGTACGTCGCCGGAATCGAGCACGTCGAATCGCGTTCGATTCAAAACGTAGGCCTGGTCAAACTCTTCTTCCATCCCGGCACGGATATGAGTCAGGCGTTGTCGCAAGTCATCGCTTATGTCGAACGGTCGAAAGGTTTCATGCCGCCGGGAACCGTCAATCCGTTCATTATGCGATTCGACGCGGGAAGCGTTCCCGTCGGCCAGCTTGTCTTTTCCAGCGACACGCGCGGTGTAGCGGAAATTTCCGATCTTGCCCTGTTCCGAGTTCGTCCGCAGTTTTCCGGCTTGCCCGGAGTTTCAGCGCCTCCGCCGTTTGGAGGCAACCAGCGCACGGTCGTCGTTCGCGTCGAACCGGAAAAGCTGCGTGCGTTTTCAATGTCGCCTGAAGAAGTCGCCAAAGCCATTGCCGCGGGCAATTCAATTTTGCCTTCGGGAAATGTTCGCACTGGAGATTTGAATCGCCTCGCTCCGATGAACGGCGTGGTGCGCGACATTCAGGAACTGGCCGACGTTCCGATTCGCAACGGCTCCGGCACGAACGTTTACGTCCGCGACATTGGCCGAGTCGAAAACGGCAGCGACATTTTGACCGGCTACGGGTTGGTCAACGGCAAACGCTCCGTGTACATCCCCGTCACCAAACGCTCTGAGGCTTCGACTGTGGATGTGGTCAACAACGTCAAAGCCGCTCTGCCGCGTTTTCAATCGCTGATTCCCGAAGACATCAAAGTCAGTTTTGAACTCGATCAATCCACCATCGTCAAAAACTCCGTGCGCGGTTTGATTGTCGAAGGCGTCATCGGAGCCTTGCTGACGGGCTTAATGGTGCTGCTGTTTCTGAGAAGTTTCCGCAGCGCGTTGATCGTCGTTGTCACCATTCCGTTTTCGTTATTGGCCGGAGTGGTCGGTTTGTGGCTAAGCGGGCAAACGATCAACGTCATGACGTTGGGCGGCTTGGCCTTGGCCGTAGGCATTCTGGTTGACGAAGCAACTGTTGAAATCGAAAACGTCAATTCGCATCTGGCGCGCGGAGAATCGCCGCGTCAGGCCGCGTTCAACGCTGCTCGGCAAACCGTGATGCCGCGTTTTCTTTCGATGCTTTCGGTGCTGGCGGTGTTTGTGCCTTCGTTTTTCATGACCGGCGTGGCCAGGTCGCTGTTCATTCCGCTGACGCTGTCAGTCGGCTTCGCGATGCTGGCTTCGTATTTGTTGTCGAGCACGCTGGTTCCTGTTTTGGCTGCCTGGTTGTTAAAAGGCGAATCCGCAAGCGCGTTTGTAGTTCCGCCTTCAGGCGGTCAGAGTTCCGACTTAGAAGCTCAGCCGCCTAAAGGCGGAACTACGAACGCTTTTGACCGGCTGCGCTCTGGTTATGAATCGTTACTTTCCGGGTTGATGAAACTTCGCTGGCCGATTTTGGCGGCTTATCTGCTCATCGCTTTCGGAGTGATCTACTTTGTCGGCGGCAGACTCGGCACGGACATTTTTCCGAACGTTGATACCGGAATGTTTCAACTTCGGTTGCGCGCTCCGGTTGGAACCAGAGTCGAACGCGCCGAAGTGGTCGCTCTCAAAGCTCTGGAGGCCATCAAAGCTGAAACCGGCGACAACATCGGATTTTCGCTCGGTTATGTGGGAACTCAACCCGCCAGTTATCCGATCAACACAATTCATTTGTGGATGAGCGGTTCGCACGAAGCCGTCATAACCATCGCGCTGAAATCCGGTTCCGGCATTCGCGTCGAAGAACTGAAAGAACGGTTGCGAAAGAAATTGCCAGAAACTTTGCCCGGCGTTTTGTTTTCGTTTGAAGCAGGCGACGTGGTGACCAAAATCATGAATTTCGGTTCGCCAACGCCGATTGAAGTCGCCGTCAGCGGCCCGAACCTGACTGCCAACCGAGCCTTCGCCGACAAACTGTTGGGCGAAATGAAAAAGATCGGCAGCTTGCGCGATCTGCAATTCGATCAGGCATTGGATTACCCAAGCCTTGACATAAAAGTTGATCGCAAACGCGCCGGACAGCTTGGCGTGACAATGGAGCAGGTTGGACGTTCGCTGGTTGCCGCGACTTCATCCAGCCGATTCACCCAACCCGTTTATTGGCGCGATCCGGCCAGCGGCACAGCCTATCAAGTTCAGGTCGAAATCCCACAAAATCGAATGTCGTCAATTGAAGACGTGCAAAGCGTTCCGGTCAACGCGCCGGGCGGCGTTCAAGCTTTGGCGGGCGACGTGGCCGAAATAAGTTACGGAACGACAGTCGGCCAATATGACCGTTACAACCAACAACGCATGGTGACGATCATCGGCAACATTGACGGGAAAGATTTGGGCAGCGTCAGCAACGAAATTGACGCGGCGATCAAACGCGCAGGCGAAGTTCCGCGCGGAGTCACCGTCGCCGTTCGCGGGCAAATTCCCCCAATGCGACAAACGCTGGGCGGTTTACAAACCGGATTGTTGCTGGCCGTGGCGGTGATCTTTTTGCTGCTGACGGCGAACTTCCAATCGCTGCGCGTGGCGCTGACGATTCTGGCGATGGTTCCGGCAGTCGTGGCCGGAGTCGCCATCGCGTTGTGGTTGACCGGCACGACTCTGAACGTGCAATCGTTTATGGGCGCGATTATGGCCATTGGAGTTTCAGTGGCGAACGCCATCTTGATGGTGACATTCGCCGAACAGCGTCGCCGCGAAGGTTTGGAAGCGATTGACGCTGCAACCGACGGAGCAAAAAGCCGTTTGCGTCCAATCCTGATGACCAGCTTTGCGATGATTGCCGGAATGATTCCGATGGCGTTGGCTCTGGGCGAAGGCGGCCAGCAAACTGCGCCGCTGGGACGAGCAGTCATCGGAGGCTTGGCGGCTTCGACAGTGGCTGTGCTGGTTGTGTTGCCGCTGGTGTTTTCAATCGCTCAACGCAAAGCCGGACGCGCATCTGTTTCGCTTCACCCGGAAAATCTTTCAACCAACGAATAACCCGATGAAAAAACTTCTGCTCAGTTTGACGCTTTTATTAGCCGCTTGCGGCGGAGCGCCCAAAACTCAACCGCAAACGTCGCCATCGCCTGTGCCGCAAACTCCGACGGTCAACGTCGTCACGGTGGAATCGCACGAACTCAATCGCCAATTGCGATTGCCGGGCGAATTGTTGCCGTTTGAAGACGTGGCGATTTACGCCAAAGTGCAGAGTTTCGTGGAAACGATCACTGTGGATCGAGGTTCAATGGTCAAACGCGGACAATTGCTGGCCAGATTGCGCGCGCCGGAACTCGACACGCAGCGCCGCGAAGCCGAAGCCCGCGTCAGCGCCGTCGGTTCGCAGCGCGTCGAAGCTCAGGCGCGTGTTGCTTCGATTCGCGCTCAACGCATTGAAGCCGAAGCTCGTCTGGCCTCTGACGAAGCGACCTTCAAACGATTGAAAGCTGCGTCGGCTACTCCCGGCGTGGTTGCGGGCAACGATGTCGAAATTGCCGAACGCACTGTCGAATCAGGTCGCGCGCGAGTGCAGGCGCTGAACGAAACTGAACGCGCCGCGCAAGCTCAGGTCAAAACCTTTGACGAAAACGAACGCGGTTTGAAAGAAGCCGTTCGCTCGGCGTCGAACATCGAAGCTTATTTGCGAATCACCGCTCCGTTCGACGGCGTCATCACCGAACGCAATTCGCATCCTGGAAGTTTGGCAACGCCGACTGGAACGCCAATGCTGCGATTGCAGCAGGTTTCGCGTTTGCGATTGGTCGTCGCAGTTCCCGAAACCGAAATTGCCGGAATCAATCCCGGAGCAAAACTCAACTTCACGCTTCCGGCTTTTCCAGGGGAAACTTTCAGCGGAACGGTCAGCCGCAACAGCCGCTCGCTGGATGCCAAAACGCGGACGATGCCGATTGAATTGGACGTGGCGAATACTAAAGGCAAATTGGCTCCAGGCATGTTTCCCGAAGTCCAATGGCCAACGCGACGGCCACAGCCTTCGCTGTTCGTTCCACCCACGGCGATTGCCACGACGACCGAACGCAGCTTCGTTATTCGCATCCGTGATGGGGTTGCCGAGTGGGTGGACGTAAAGCGCGGCGCTTCGATGAATCAGAAAGGCGTTGATCTGGCTGAGGTTTTCGGCGAGCTTGCCGCAGGTGATACCATTGCCGCGCGCGGAACAGACGAGTTACGCGCAGGCACGAAAGTGAATATCAAACAACCAAATCAGCAGGCTCCCGGAGGAAAATGAGGTGACTATGATTTCAAGACGAGAAGCAATCGAAACCATTGCGCTTGGCGGTGCAGGATTAACGTTTGGCAGTTTGACCGAAGCTCAGGCACAAACTGCCGTTCCATCGGCATCACCGAAAGCGTTTGCCGGAGAACACAAAACCAAACCGTTGCCGTTCGATCCGGCAAAACTCAAAGGCATTTCAGAAAAGCTCATCAAATCCCATCACGAAAACAACTACAACGGTGCGGTTGGCGCATTGAATAACATCGAAAAACGACTGGCGGCGTTGATTGCCGACAAAGAAACTCCGGGTTATGTGTACACCGATCTCAAACGCGAAGAATTGGTTCGCACCGGTTCGGTAGTATTGCACGAATTGTATTTCGGCAATTTGGGCGGCGACGGCAAAGCTGCCGGAGACGTGCTTGGCGGATTGAAAGAACAATGGGGCAGTGTTGAATTGTGGGAAGCCGAGTTCAGAAAGACCGCCGCTGGATTGGCGGGCGGATCGGGCTGGGTGATTTTGGCGATGAACTTCCATACGAACGGGCTTCACAATTATTGGGCGTGGGATCACATGCACAACGCTCCGACCGGAATGCCGTTGTTGGCGTTGGATATGTACGAACACGCCTACCACATGGATTACGGTTCGGCGGCGGCCAAATACATCGAAGCCTTTATGCAAAACGTCAATTGGGAAGAGGTGAATCGCCGTTACGTTCGCGCGCAAAAAGCCTCGGCGGCTTTGCGAGCCTGATTCTGAAGTGGCGCGATCAAACAGATTGATTGCGCCACGTTTCCTTTGCTCCGTCATTCAGCCGTTCAGCCACTCGCCTAGACAATCAGTAGTTGATGTTGTACAAAGCGCCTTAGTTCTCACCTTAAAGCCACAAAGGACTTCGCACCAATGAAATTTGGCGTTGTCATCTTTCCCGGCTCGAATTGCGACCACGATACTTACCACGTCATCAGCAAGGTGATTGGCCAACCCGTTGACTTCATCTGGCACAAAGAAACCGATGTTGACCGTTACGACGCGATCATTCTGCCCGGAGGGTTTTCTTACGGCGATTATCTGCGAAGCGGCGCGATTGCCCGGTTTTCGCCGGTCATGAAATCGGTCGTGGAATTCGCCAACGATGGCGGGTTTGTGTTGGGCATCTGCAACGGATTTCAGATTCTATGTGAATCGGGTTTGTTGCCGGGCGCGTTGCTGCGAAACCGCGATCTGAAATTCATTTGCGAACACGTCAATGTTCGCGTCGAACAAACCGACACCGTGTTCACTGGCGCGTATCAGCCCGGCCAAGTGCTGAGCCTGCCCATTGCCCACGGCGAAGGCAATTATTTCTGTGACGACGCAACGCTGGCCGAGTTGGAAACGGAAGGCCGCGTGGTGTTTCGGTACAGCACTGCCGATGGCCAAATCACCGACGAAGCCAATCCGAACGGCTCGCTGCGAAACATTGCGGGCATCTGCAACCGCCAGCGCAATGTGCTGGGGTTGATGCCGCATCCCGAACGCGCCGCCGAAAGCATGCTCGGCTGCAAAGATGGACGTGCGATGTTTCTTTCGATGGCCGACGCGCTGGTTCAACTGTTGAAAGCGCGCGCTTAAAAAAAGCAAAAGGCAAAAGGCAAATATCAAAAGTTAAAAATGAAAAGAAGACCTTCTGATTTTTTGATATTTGCCTTTTGATATTTGCCTTTTGATTTCCAAATCAAACACGGCTTATGACTATTACGAGTGAAATTCTGGATCAGCACAACATCACTTCCGACGAATACGAACGCCTTAAACAGTTGATGGGGCGCGAACCGAACCTGACCGAATTGGGCATCTTTTCGGTGATGTGGTCGGAGCACTGTTCGTACAAATCGTCCAAAGTTCATCTGCGCCGCTTGCCGACGACGGGCGAATGTCTGGTGCAAGGACCGGGCGAAAACGCAGGCATTGTGGACATCGGTGATGGTTGGTGTGCGGCGTTCAAGATTGAATCGCACAACCATCCGTCGTTCATCGAACCATATCAAGGCGCTGCGACAGGCATTGGCGGCATCCTGCGCGACATTTTTACAATGGGCGCTCGGCCTGTGGCGGCGATGGACAGTTTGCGGTTTGGCCCGATCCGTGATGAAGAGGCGAACGAATCGAATGACCAGATTTCTGCCAAAACCGTCGCGCGTAATCGTCGAATCATGGCCGGCGTAGTCAAAGGGCTTGGCGATTACGGCAACGCCTTTGGAGTTCCCACAGTCGGCGGCGAAGTGTATTTCGATCCGTGTTATTCGTTGAATCCGCTGGTCAATGCCTTCGCGTTGGGGCTGGTGCGGCGCGAACAGATTTTTTACGGCAAAGCCGAAGGCGTAAACAATTCGGTGATTTACGCCGGAGCCAAAACCGGACGCGACGGCATTCACGGCGCGACGATGGCTTCTGCCGAATTCGACGAAGCCGCGATGGAAAAACGCCCGACTGTGCAGGTTGGCGATCCGTTTTCGGAAAAGCTGTTGCTTGAAGCCTGTCTGGAAGCCATGCGTTCAGGCGCGATTGTCGGCATTCAGGATATGGGCGCGGCTGGACTGACTTCGTCGTCGTGCGAAATGGGCGCGCGCGCAGGCAACGGCGTCGAAATCAATCTCGATCTGGTTCCGCAGCGCGAAACCGGCATGACGGCTTACGAAATGATGCTGTCCGAATCGCAGGAGCGCATGTTGATCGTTGCCGCTCGCGGCCACGAACGGCAGGTGCTGGAAATTTTTCATCGCTGGGATTTGGACGCGGTCATCATCGGCAAAGTGATTGCCGAACAGCGGTTGCGCGTGACCCACAACGGCGAATTGGTGGCCGACATTCCCAACCTGGCCTTGACCGACGAAGCTCCGAAATACAATCGCCCGATGAAGGAATTCGCCGTCGCCAGCGAAGACGTTTCGCCAAAAATTGCTGCTGCGATCGCTTCTAAATCCCAAATCCTAAATCCTAAATCCGGCAAGGGAATGATGACCGAATTGCTCGGCTATTTGCTGGCTTCGCCAAACATTGCGTCGAAACAGTGGGTTTATCGCCAGTACGATCACATGGTGCGAACGAACACTGTGGTCTTGCCCGGTTCGGACGCGGCGGTGATTCGAGTCAAAGAAACTCGCCGCAGCATGGCCATGTCGCTGGATTGCAATTCGCGCTATGTCCAACTCAACCCGCGCGAAGGGGCAAAGCTGGCCGTGGCCGAATCCGCGCGCAACGTGGTGTGCAGCGGCGCTCGCCCGTTGGCGGTGACGAATTGTTTGAACTTCGCCAGTCCGGAACGCCCCGAAGTCATGTGGTCGTTCAGCGAAGTGATTGACGGCATGGCCGAAGCTTGCCGCACATTCGGCACACCCGTCACTGGTGGTAACGTCAGCTTTTACAACGAAACCGAAGGGCGCGGAATTTTTCCAACGCCGACCATAGGCATGCTGGGCGTGATCGAAGACGCCAAACACATCACCACGCAATGGTTCAAAGAAGCGGGCGATGTCGTTTTGTTGCTCGGCGCGACACGCAACGATCTGGGAGCAAGCGAATTGCTTTCCGTGTTGACCGGAGAGGCCGCAGGTGGAGTTCCGAAACTTGATCTGGCTGAAGAAAAGAAAGTTCAGGAAGCCTGTCTGAAAGCCATTCAAGCCGGATTGGTCAGTTCGGCGCACGATTGTTCCGAAGGCGGATTGGCTGTCGCGCTGGCCGAAAGCTGTTTTTCCAGCTACGGGCGCTTCGCCATCGGAGCGAAACTTGACCTGACCGAACACGCCAAACTTAGTGGTCTGGCGGATTCGGCGACGCTGCTGTTTGCCGAATCGCCTTCGCGCATTGTGCTCAGCGTCAAAGCCGGAAACGTGGCTCAGGTAAAACAGATTGCCGCCGAAACGGGCGCTGCCATCGTGGTCATCGGCGAAGTCGGCGGGGAAGAATTGACCATCACCTGTAACGGCGAAACTTTGGTGGCTGATTCCGTTGCGAATCTGGAAAGCATTTGGAGCAGCGCGTTGCCGCAAGCTTTGGATCGCCCGATGCAAATGGCGGCGGATTAAATTGGTGGATCAGCGGCCAAGCAAATAAGTTTCACTGAGGTATTGCGACTGCGCCTCAAGTTTGACTTCACGCGGCAAGTAAATGGCAACCCGGATTTCCAAGCCATGTAAATAGCGACACATCAGCGGACCAACTTCTGCCCAACTCAAATTGCCCAAACCGCAACCCAAAGCAGGTAAGGCTAAAGAGGTAATTCCTTCACGCTGCCAATTTTTCCTTATCCAGTCCAGGCCGCCTTCGATGTCTTCCAGGCGGGAGTTTTCCTGCCACTTGCGTTTTGTCGCAAACAGCAGAAACCATTTCACGGCATTTGGAGTGGAAAGCGGTGTGCTTAAATCAGCCAATTCCTCGTCAAGCGATGACTCGCGTTTGTACAAATACGGTCTGGTTGCTGTAATGCGTTTGCTGCGGCAAGCATCCTGATAAACCACATACACATCGGGAAACTGATACTTTGCGCGCGAAGCCAGTCCTTTTCCCATTATTCCTTGCAAATTGACGCTTATGGTCAGCGTCTGCAAGTTGGAAAAGAACATATCTCCGTCAATCAAAGAAATGTTGCTTCCAATCTGGCTAGAAAACCGTGGTTGGAAAAACATGTGAGGTTCGGGCACGGCTGAGATTGAGTTTGCGCCGAGCAGTTTTTGCGCCCGCTCTCTGGCTGCGTGATTGGCAACAAAGATGGAATGCACAAACTCCTTTCGGATAAAATTTGGGATCAGGCATTCCGACATGATTTTGCGTTTTGACCCATCAAGATCGTTCCACCATTCGCTGTTAATGGTTTTCCATTGAGCCAGCAAAACCTGTCTGCCTTTGGCAACGTCATAAAACTGCGTTGGTTCGTTCGCCGCATTACCGTCAGTCAGAATCACTCCGGGTTCATTCAAAACCTGCGGACTGACTCCGATGATGGCAATGTCTTCCTTGTTTTTAGCTTCGTGAATTACCCGGTACAGCATTGGGTTTCGCACTTGAAAATAAAGATTCGCGTATTCCCAAAGACTTTTCCCATTCGGAGTCAGCTTGTTTTTGCGCTTGCTTACGATATTGCCGTCGTAAATCCGAGTAAAAGGGATATTCATCTCCTCAACTTTTGAATGAGACAAAATCCCGTGTTCGATAATTGATGGCAGATTTTCGATGTGAGTTATGTAGTAAAGGCTTTTGATGTCAGGTTTCATAGTGGCGAGCCGTCTCTCTTATAGCGTTTCAAATACGAGCACATTCTACTCCACATCTAAAAAACGAAAAGCAGCCCGAAACCACAAATTGGCTGCGAGCTGCTATTTTGGCTTCACAGCCAAACTCATTTACGCCGGAGAGTTTTCGTAATCGTAAAGCATTGGCGCGTCTTTGCCCGCCAGTCGGGCGTAGGTGTAAAGCTGGCCGCGATGATGCCAGTGTTCGTCGTAAGCGAAGGCAATCATTTGCCAGATTGGATAAGTTCCGAACGGAGTTTCGACATTGTTTGCCAGTTCTTCGTCGGTGATGGCGTTCAAGGCGTCGTCCAAAGCCTGATGTGCGGCGCGAGCGAAAGCTTGCAAATCGGCGACAGTTTTCAGTTTGGCCACTTCAGCCTTGCCTTCGGCGGATTCCGGGATGGCGCGGTTTTCCGATTCCTGCGTGATTTTGCTTTTGCGAATGTCTTCAGCCCAGACTTTTTCCATTAAGTAAATGTGGGCGAACAATTCGCGCGCCGAACGCATTTCCGGTTTCGGGCGAAAATCCAACCCGTCGTCGCCGAAGCTGGCCATCAGCCGCAGCGTCACGCCGTGAATCATTTTGAAATACTCGCGTTGTCCTAGAAGTGCTTGTTTGTTCATTTTGAATTCCTTCCTGAATCGAGATTTGAGTTTCGGCAATCTGTTCGCCGAGTGAATTGCAACGGCGAGCAATGTAAACCAGCCGAGTGACAACAGTATGTCAGCAGGATTTTCAGTCGGAGTATTTTTCGTAAATTTCTTTGGCGATGTTTGCCAAACGGCGTTTCAGGGATTCCGGCTCCAGAACTTCTACGCGGGATCCCCAACTTAGCAGCCAGGAAATCACTTCGGTTTCAAAATGAGCCTTCAATGTCACCAGCAAGCAGTCCGGATGGCCTTCGGGGTTGTCCTGCATGTCTGTGACGTAATACGAACGTGATTCGCGCACCCAGGGGGCAGCGTCGGGATGAAATAACGCTCGCACGGTCACGTTGCGGTCGTCTTCGTCAGGAGCTTCGAGTTTGTAATCGGCTGGGCGGACGAAACTCTTGTCCAGCAATTTCAGGTCGGAAATTCGGTCGAGTCGGAATTGCCGCAATTCCTTCCGCAAATGGCAAAACCCGTTCAAATACCAGGCGTCGCCGTAATGCACCAGACTGTAAGGATCGGCTTCGCGCGTCTTTTTCGCTTGCGCCCGATCCATTGAATAGCGCGTGTGGTAATGAAAGCGGATGGTTTTTCGTTCGATGATGGCTCGGCGAATCGCAGGCAGGAATGTTGCTGAAATTCCGCTGGCCAGCGTTTGCGGCGCAACCAGCACGATGCTTTCGCGCAGGAAATTCACTTCGCCGCGCAGCTTTTCCGAAAGCACGGCCTCGATCTTACTACTGGCGGATTTCGACACTTCGCCGTATTGATCGTCGAAATGACCGGCCAGCAGTTCGCTGCCCAACAGCAACATCGTCGCTTCGTCTGTGCTGAAACTCAGCGGCGGCAGAAAGTAACCTTCAACCAGCGAATATCCGACACCAGCTTGGGCGACAACCGGCACGCCGGATTCACACAAGGCCTGAATGTCGCGGTAAATCGTTCGCTTGCTGGTTTCAAACGTCGTGGCCAAATCTTCGGCGCGCCGCGCTCCGTATCGCTGCAACTCCAGAACAATGGCCAGCAATCTGTCTGTGCGATTCATGTTTCGGATCAGTACCGCGCGCGGTAGCAAGCGGGTTTAGCGATGCAAGTCAGCGAAAAAATCCTTCGGCAAATCTTCCAGCGTCTTGAAGACCCAATCGCCTTTCAACTCGTCATGAGTCGTCAACACACCGACTGATTTCATTCCGGCGCGCCGAGCTGCTTCGATGCCCGCCGGAGCATCTTCAACAACAATGCAATCTTCCGGCGCGACCTGCATGCGTTCCGCTGCCGCCAAAAACACATCCGGCGAAGGTTTTCCGGCTTTGACCTGTTCGGACGACATCACCGCATCAAAAAACTGTTCGATGTTCAGAACATCAAACGCCGCGTCAATGTTTCCCTGCGGAGCCGACGTGCCCAGCGCCTGTCGCCAATTGTCTGCTTTCAATTGCCGCAACCAGGTTTCCGCGCCCGGCAACAACACCAACCCTTTGGTGCGAACGAAGCGGCGATACGCTTCTTCTTTCGCCAGCGCGATGCGGGCGACTTCGGCGTCGGACATGTTTGGATCAATTCGTCCGCGCAAAATTTCGTCGTTGCGTTTGCCGAAATCGGCGACGAAATCGTCAAACGTCAAGGTGATATTTTCGGCAGCCATGACTTCGCGCCAGGCTTCCCAGTGATGGTCAACGGAGTTAATCAGCGTTCCATCCAAATCCCAGATAACGGCTTTGATCATCGAAAAAATGCCTTTGTGAGTGAGTTGGAATGAGCGCGCATTTTGCCCGCAACGCCGAAGCCAGCGCAAATTGACAGTTTTTTGCGGCGCGTGATAGCTTCGCCGCGCTTGCATCAAGTGGCATTGGAAAACCATCAAAACAATTCCGAAGCAGTCAGAGAGGTGATTCGTCGTCGCGGTTTTGTGCGGACTTACGTCGAATTCGCCGTCGCCTGGGCGATTCTGCATGGAGTTCGTTTGCTGCCGCGCTGGATGGCGTTGAAAGGTGGTCAGGCTGTTGGAGCAATCGCTCACGCCGTGTTGCCGCACCTGCGCCGCCACGCCGAAGCCAATTTGCAACTGGCATTTCCCGAACTTTCCGACGCCGAACGCCAGCGAATCAAACGCGGCACGTTCCGCAATCTTGGCCGCTTGCTGGGCGAAGTCAGCCAGTTCCCGAAACTCAATCGGCAAAACATCGAATCAGTTGTTAGTTATGTCGGGCTGGAAAATTATCTGAAAGCCGAAGCTTCAGGCCGAGGCGTGATTTTGCTGACCGGTCACATCGGAGCTTGGGAATTGTCCGTGTTCGCACATTCGATTTACGGCCATCCGATGTCGTTTCTAGCTCGGCGCGTGGACAATCCTTTGGTTGAGCGACTAGCCGAATCGAACCGCACGCGCTTTGGCAATCGCAGCATTGATAAAAAGAATTCCGTCCGCGAAGTTCTGAAGACGCTGAAATCCGGTGGCGTCGTAGGCATTCTGGCTGACCTGAACGCTTCGCGCGAAGAAGGCGTCTTTTGCGATTTCTTCGGCATTCCGGCTTGTACAACTGCCGGAGTGGCGACGCTGGCTTTGCGAACCGGCGCGGTTGTTTTGCCTGGTTACATCGTCTGGGACGAAGCGGCAAAGATTCATCGGTTGCATTTTGAACCGCCGATTGAAACCGTCTCCACCGGCAACCGCGACGAAGACGTGCTGACCAACACGGCCAATTATACCCGCGTCATCGAATCCATCGTGCGCCGCCACCCCGATCAATGGCTGTGGATTCATCGCCGCTGGCGCACTCGTCCTGAAAACGAGCCGGAAATTTACTGATCTCAACACAAACCGGCGCAAAGAAAAATCACAGCTTATATTCAGCCAGATGATGCGGGCAGAGCCACAAATGATGACCTTCTTTGGTGAGAATGCGTTTGAGACCGCCCCAGACTTGTTGTTTGTCTTTTTCTTCGAGCAGGAGTTTTAGTGCGCGTAGCATTGCGCCGCTAGCCTGCTGTGACGTTAGCCCTTCATGCGAAGTTTTCACCAACATCCCGGCGCGTGCTTCCTCAAACCCTTCCGGAATTTTCTCGCCAAGCTTTTGCATGCGGGCGACGTCTTCCTCGAACTGTTTCAGGTACGCATCTTCATCCGCCCACGTCATCCACGATGCAAAGGCGGGGCGTACGTATTTAAGCATCTTCGCCACCGCCTTCACGCCTGGCGCAATCGTGGCGAGAAATTCCGAATTGACTTCGATCTGATACAAGCCCGTCGCCGGTTCGTCTTTGCCGCGCGCGTAACCTACCGGATGCCAATCGCCCGGCGCCTGGCAATAAAGCTGCAATTCCATGCGCCGCTTCCACGTCGCCTCGCGCATACGATCAATCATCCCCGGCGAAGGCAGCCCCTCGAATAAACCGATCAACTCGCGTTCACTCACGCCTGCGCGCAAGACGAAGACGTAAGGACAGCGCGACTCTTCCTTGTTCTGTTCGGCGTTGAACCACTTGGTGAATTCGCGTTGGGCGTAATCGGTCAACTCCTGCAACTCGAAGCTGATCTTGCCCAGTTGCGCATCGGCGCGTTGCGCATAAGCCGCCAGTTCATCCAGCCGTTGTTGCGTCGTGTCGCGGTCAATGCCGTAAAGCAACCGCGCGATGGAAACCAGTTGAAAGACTTCGGGACATTGAATCTCGTCTACGTTGGCGGCCTGCGCGCGTTCGAGATGTTTCAAGTCGAATTCGTGCGGACAAGCTTCGTTGTTGTGTCCGCAACATGGAACCTTGCGCGTCAAGCCGAGACCAGGGAAGCGGTTGAAGGTCAGTTCCAATCCGTCGCGCAACAGGGCGAAAAAGTTCTGCGGCGCGGGGCCGCGCACCGTCAGCGTAACGTAACGGTCGTGCGGGAATGCTTGAATCAATCCAAGATGGTTTGGATTCTCGCGGTCATCGCCGAGTAATGCGCCGTGCCGCCAATGTGTCCGCAGTGAAAACCTGTGTGAACGCGCAATGAACCACGTCGGAATGCCAGCGGGCATCGTAGCGTCAAGTTTGAAGCGCATCTTGATTTCGCGGCAGGGCACAGTTGTTTGATGCGCGTCCCAGCGCGATTCATAAATGGGCGGGTCGTAAGGGATGCGTTCGACAACAAGACTTTTGTCGCGGTCTTCCAGAATGCGGTACGACAAATCGAACTGTTCCATCAGCCGCAGAAAGTGTTCGCGCAGCCACGGCGGATGCTCCTGCCACAAGCGGTTCATGTGTTCGCGTGTGAAGACGCCGACCTGCCGAATCACGTCGTCGCTTTCCAGCACGTGGCTGATGGCTTCTGTAACCCATTGCGAATTGAGGATGACGGTGTCGTTGAGTTCCGTTTCGTCCTGAAAGAAGAGAATCTCGCCGAGTTCGTGCAGCCATTTGGTCAGCACGCGCGCCTGTGTGCCAGTGACTTCGTGCTGGTCGAGCAGGGCGGCTAGTTCATTCGGCGTAATGTGATTGAGCGTCGCGGCCAGATCGCGCACGGCGTGGCGTACGCGCGCCCACGCGGCAGGCCACTCTTCGCCCATCAACGGTAAGGCAGCGGCTGTTTCCGTCACCAGTTGGCGCAAGCGTTCGATGCCGTCGCCGGTTTTGTTGCTGATTTCTACGTGGCCGATGATGTTCGGATAATTGCGCTTGAGTTCGGCCAGTGGCAAATCGGCTTCGCGCTCGTCGGTGTGCGTAGCGACCAAAATGACCGGCGATTGCGGCGCGCGTACGGCAATCGTGTCGAGCCAATAATTGAGCTTGCCCTGTTCGTAACCCAGCCGCGCATTCCAGGCCAGCACGTATAGCGAGCGGTTGGTCAAAAAGAACTGATGCGTCGCGTGATAAATTTCCTGCCCGCCGAAATCCCAAGTGTTGAGTTGCATTGTGACGTCGGCTTCAGTGGGATGTGCGAGCAGGAGTTGTTTGATTTGAATGCCGTGCGTTGTTTCTTCATCGGCAATGAATTCTTCTCCGCGCAATGCGCGCAATAGCGAGGTTTTGCCGACACCGCCTTCACCAACGACGACGGCTTTGGAAACCCATTCACGGTTGGCTCCGTCGAGGGAACGTAAGTAAGCCCATATTTCTTCATCGCCGCCTTCAACTATTTCAGGCGGGTAACGTAGTGGGTTTGCGCCTACTAGAAATAATAACGGCCACTTTGACTGATCTTCAGATGAAGCCAGCTTTCGTGAGTAGTATAAGTTCGCCAAATGGCGCGGTACTTCAATAAGCTGATTGTTATTTAAGCTTAAATATGAACTGGTTGCAAGTTTTGAAAATTAGCTTTGACCTGTAATGATAGGTGTTC